>NZ_JAKUWI010000001.1:0-1489242 GCF_026782345.1 Streptococcus oralis
TCGAATCCTGTCTTCCCGATTCATGGCGGTGTAGCTCAGCTGGCTAGAGCGTCCGGTTCATACCCGGGAGGTCGGGGGTTCGATCCCCTTCGCCGCTATAATGATCTTGTTGGACCTTTAGCTCAGCTGGTTAGAGCTCTCGGCTCATAACCGAGTGGTCGTAGGTTCAAGTCCTACAAGGTCCATTGTAAATAATGGAGGATTACCCAAGTCCGGCTGAAGGGAACGGTCTTGAAAACCGTCAGGCGTGTAAAAGCGTGCGTGGGTTCGAATCCCACATCCTCCTTTTATATTAACGCGGGATGGAGCAGCTCGGTAGCTCGTCGGGCTCATAACCCGAAGGTCGTAGGTTCAAATCCTGCTCCCGCAATTTGGCTCGGTAGCTCAGTTGGTAGAGCAATGGATTGAAGCTCCATGTGTCGGCGGTTCGATTCCGTCTCGCGCCATATTTTGTTTTATTAAGCGGGTGTAGTTTAGTGGTAAAACTACAGCCTTCCAAGCTGTTGTCGCGAGTTCGATTCTCGTCACCCGCTTTGAACTTTGTTCAAATACCAAGTTTTTTAACTTGGGCGCGTAGCTCAGGTGGTTAGAGCGCACGCCTGATAAGCGTGAGGTCGGTGGTTCGAGTCCACTCGTGCCCATTAATAGGAGAATTACTCAAGAGGCTGAAGAGGACGGTTTGCTAAATCGTTAGGTCGGTTAACCGGCGCGGGGGTTCGAATCCCCCATTCTCCGTACGTTAAGAGCTGCTAGGCTCTTTTTTTGGCTCTTTGTCAATTGTAGTGGGTTGAAGTCAGCTAAGATCGAGAAAGGACAAATTTCGTTCTTTCTTTTTTGATATTTAGGGCGATAAAAATTCGTTTTTTGAAGTTTTCAAAGTTCCGAAAACCAAATGCATTCCGCTTGATAAGTTTGATGAGATTATTAGTGGCTTCCAATTTTGCGTTGGAATAGGGTAGTTGAAGGGCGTTGACAATCTTCTCTTTATCCTTGAGGAAGGTTTTAAATACCGTCTGAAAAAGAGGATGAATCTGCTTTAGTTTCTCCTCTATAAGTCCAAAAATTTCTCAGGGTCCTTGTTCTGAAAGTGAAAAAGCAAGAGCGGATAGAGCTTTATAGTGGTGTTTCAAGTCTTCTGAATAGCTCAATAGTTTGTCTAGAATTTCTTTGTTGGTTAGATGCATACGAAAAGTAGGGCGATAAAATCGCTTATCGCTGAGTTTACGACTATCTTGTTGAATGAGTTTCCAGTAACGTTTGATTGCCTTGTATTCATGGGATGTTCTATCGAATTGGTTTATGATTTGGACACGCAAACGACTCATAGCACGGCTAAGATGTTGTACAATGTGAAAGCGATCTAGAACGATTTTAGCGTTTGGGAGTGAAACAGTCTGGGAGGCTGTTTCAGCCTGAGCCTAGAAATTCGAAAGCGAAGCTGTTTAGCCAAGTCCATAGTAGGGACTAGACATATCCATCGTAATGATTTTCACCTGACAATGAACAGCTCTATCATATTTAAGAAAGTGATTTCTTATGATAGCTTGTGTTCTGCCCTCAAGAACAGTGATGATATTGAGATTGTCAAAATCTTGCGCAATGAAACTCATCTTTCCCTTAGTGAAGGCATACTCATCCCAAGACATAATCTCGGGAAGACGAGAAAAATCATGTTTAAAACGGAAGTCATTGAGCTTTCGAATGACGGTTGAAGTTGAAATGGCAAGCTGGCGGGCAATGTCGGTTATAGAAGTCTTCTCAATCAGTTTCTGAGCAATCTTTTGGTTGATGATACGAGGGATTTGATGATTTTTCTTGACGATAGGAGTATCAGCGACCATCATTTTAGAGTACTGATAGCATTTGAAACGTCGCTTTTTAAGGAGAATTCTAGTAGGCATACCAGTTGTTTCGAGGTAAGGAATTTTCGACGGTTTTTGGAAGTCATATTTCTTCATTTGATTTCCACACTTAGGACAAGATGGAGCGTAGTAGTCCAGTTTAGCGATGATTTCCTTGTGTGTATCCCTATTAATGACATCTATAATTTGGATATTTGGGTCTTTAATGTCTAGTAATTTTGTGATAAAATGTAATTGTTCCATATGAATCTTTCTAATGAGTTGTTTAGTCGCTTTTCATTATAGGTCATATGGGACTTTTTTTCTAGGCTACATAATCTCCATAGTGGATTTACCCACTACCGAATTATAGAGCTCTATTATCTAATGCTGTTTCAGTAACTTTCATATTAGAAAAAATCATAAATAGACTAGATTTAGTGGTATACTAAGGTTAGGGACTTTAAGTGGCTGGGGGATAATCGAGATGGAAAATGGAGTAAAATTTCATAGTATTTTTTATAGATTTATACTATTTATATTTGTAGTGATTCTAACTGGGATTTCGATGATCTTAGATACAACAGAAGCTCAAATTCGCTTTTTAAATCTATCCTTGATTGTTGGGCAAGAGGAGTTGAGGATTGTTACAGTTGTAGTTTTGCTCCTCACTTTTCTTCTATCTTTCTTGTTTAAATGGAAATGTTCAATTCATAAAAAAGGGATTTATCTAAGAAAAATTGATTTATTTGTAGCTTGGGATGAGATTAGAGGTCTTAGCCATCTCTGGATCAATGAATATCATCGTGGACCTCATGGTTTCCTGTTCTATAATCGTAAGACGCTGATTATTTATAGGAAAAATTACCAGCCGATTTGTCTTTATAATATTTCATTATTGGCCTTATATGTGGCTAAATGGTATTATCCAAAATTGAAAACCAATATAGTCTTAGCAACGTTGGCAAGTCTCTTCAATATGGCTTTAAATGCATTCTTCTTGTACGAGATGTTTAGTAAAAATTTGGTGAATATAAAAGCTGAAGTCTTTATGTTTTGGCTGCTTTTGTATGCTGTTAAAGTTTTTGCACTTCCATTGGTCATGCTTGGACACGAAAATCACTGCTATGGAGTTTCTTTGGTACATAGCACGGCATATAAAAAGAATGCTTCGAAAGCTATTAACCTGTAAATTGTTGACAGGAAGCTAGCTATTTATATATCTGTTACTTTCTACATTCAAAAAGCACTATATGTTACTAGTTGAGGTTCTAGACACCATATAGTGCTGTTATTAAGTCCAGCTAGTGAGTGAGATTTCACCACTATTGAGCCAGATTTCTGTCTGGTCATCAAGCTGGATAAGGAGTTGTCCTTTGTCGGAGATGTCCTTGGCGACTCCTTTTTTTTTAGTCTGATCTTGGATAAAACTGACCTCTCTTCCTAGAACAAGAGAGTGTTCTTTATAAAGATAGAGTAGTTCTTCGGGTGCTGTTTGGTAGAAACAACGCCAAATTTCTGAGATTAGTTCGTTTCGTGTGATAGGAGCTGGTGGTGTAAAGAGACTTCCAGCTTTTTCTTTTATCTCTTTGGGAAAATCGCTGATGGCAAAGTTGATTCCAACGCCGATAATGACGTCTGTTACTAGGCCTGTTTCCACGGACGTCATGGCTTCGGTGAGGATACCTGCTATTTTTTTATTTTTAAAGTAGATGTCATTTACCCATTTGATATCTACTTCTATCATAGTTAGGTTTTTAATGGCTTTGTAGACTGCAGCAGCTACAAGGAGAGTATAGGATGGGAGCTTTTCATAGGGAAGGTTTGGTTGAATATGCAGGGACATATAGATCCCACCCTGAGATGGAGAATAGTAGGGACGCTGAAAGCGGCCACGACCTGCTGTTTGACAGGTTGAAAGATAGAGTGTATTTCCATTGTTTCCAGCCTCAATCCCTTCTTTTGCATCTGTTTGGGTTGATTTAGTCTTAGGTTTGTAGCGAATGGTTAAGTTGGTGTTCTCTTGAATCAAATCAGGCAATATCAGATCTCCTTGAATAAGCTTGTAGCCTCTATTTTTGATACTATCAATTTCTAGGCCTTCTTGTTGAAGACGTTGGATCGCTTTCCATATAGATGTACGGCTTAAATTCAGTTCTTCTCCGATTTTTTCTCCGCTAACATAATTGTTTTCTCTAGCTAATATTTGGTAGACTAGTTGGTGTGATTTCATTGATTTTCCTTTCTAGCTAAGAGGGAGTGAGAGTATTCCTTTCGAGTTTGACTAGGTGTTTTATGAAAAAAATGCTTGAAGGCTTTTGAGAAATGTAATGGATCTGAAAAACCCACAGAATACGCAATGACTTTAATCGTTTCATTGGTGTGTTCTAGTAACTGTTGCGCACGGTTCATTCGAACGAAAAGTAAATATTCTTTTGGAGAGAGTTGGTGAAATTCTTTAAACACACTAGTTAAGTAACTTCTATGAACCGATAGCTCTTTTGCTAAATCTTGAATGGTGAGCGATTGTGGATAGTGACTATCAATTAATCGTTTGCAGTCAAGATAGAGCTGGTGGGTTGATGAAATATTCTCTTTTTTCTGATTGGGAGCAATCGTTCCTATATGAAACATTAGTTCATGGAGTTGTCCCATGATATGGAGTTGAGCCAATTCATTTGATTTTGTAATCTGAGCGAAGCGGACAATATTTTCAACGAGTTTTGCAGTTGTTTGTGTATGACAGTTATTTGACTGGATGAGGTAGGATTGGTCAGAAATTTGAGATAGAGCAAAGTAGTCAGGTGCCCTCCCTCCAGTAATCCCCAACCAGTAGTAAGCCCAAGGATCCTGGCTATCTGCTTGATAGAATGTTAATTCATCTGGTTTTAGTAAAAAGAAATCTCCTGCCTTTAAATCAACAATTTTCCCCTTATAATGGAATTGACCTTTTCCTTTAGTAATGTAATGTAGTACATAGGTATCTCGAATAGCTGGGCCAAAAGAGTAGTTAGGCGTGCATTCTTCATAGCCATAAAAGCTTAGGGAAAGGTCAATTGTTCCAGTCTGGTATTCTGAAAAAACGAGCATGTGCTACCTCCTACCTAACATTTTACCATATTCTTGAGACATTTTTCTATTTTAGAAAGCGCTTTTATTTGCTAAAATTTTATCAGGAAATCGATGAGGTACAATTTATGGGAATTCGGATAGAGAATAATCTTTTTTACGTTGAGAGTAAAGGTTTAAGTTTGATTATTGAAAATAGGGATGGGTTCTTATTATTAAAACATTTAGGAAAGACTATTAAGAACTATAGAGGGGCTAATAGTGTTTATGAACGCGATCATGCTTTTTCTGGTAATCCCATAGCTACTAATCGAACCTTTAGTTTGGATACGCAACGTCAAATTTTTGGACAACATGGTTTGGGTGACTTTAGAAAACCAACTTTACAGGTTCAACATGATGCAACTGAAGTAACAGACTTTCGATTTGTAGAAGCAAAGATTTTAAAAGGTCAGAATGGTCCACAGGGCTTACCTTCTCCACACAGCATGGATGGTACAGAGACGCTTGTCTTGATTTTAAAAGATCCTCAAGCTAAGCTTAATCTGACTTTGTATTATACAGCTTTTGATAATGATGCGACAATTGCTAGTTACAGCAAATTGGAGAATAATAGCAATCAGGAAGTTGTCATTCATAAGGACTTTTCTTTCATGGCTGATTTTCCTGCTGCAGCTTACGAAATAGTGACTTTACAGGGAGCTTATGCTCGTGAAAAGACTGTCCGACGTCAACAGGTAGAGCAAGGAATCTTTTCGATTAGTTCGAACCGTGGAGCTTCTGGGCATGCTCAAACACCAGCTCTTCTATTATGTGATCAAGGAGTTACAGAGGATGCTGGGAATGTGTTTGCTCTACAACTACTGTATAGTGGAAACTTCGAAGCTTTTGTTCAAAAGAATCAACTGAATGAAGTTCGGGTGGCTATTGGCATTAATCCAGAAAACTTTTCTTGGAAGTTAGATCCTAAGGAAAACTTTGAAACACCGGTAGCTTTAGTGACTTATTCAGATAAGGGATTAACCGGTATCAGTCATGAAAGTCAGAATTTTGTACTTAAGCACATTATGCCAAGTAACTTTTCTAAAAAAGAGCGTCCAATTCTAATCAATAACTGGGAAGCTACCTACTTTGACTTTCAGAGAGAAAAACTGTTAGAATTGGCAGATGAGGCTAAGAAAGTTGGAATTGAACTTTTTGTATTAGATGATGGGTGGTTTGGCAATCGCTTTGATGATAATCGTGCTTTAGGTGATTGGGTTGTTAATGAGAAAAAACTGGGTGGAAGTCTAGAAAGTCTGATTTCAGCTATCCATGAAAGAGGTTTGCAGTTTGGACTTTGGTTAGAACCTGAAATGATTTCTGTAGATAGCGATTTGTATCGAAAACACCCTGACTGGGCCATTCAGGTTAAAGGATATGAGCATACTTACTCTCGAAATCAATTAGTGCTTAATCTTGCCAATTCTCAGGTAGTAGAATATTTGAAAAATGTCTTAGATGAACTCCTCTCTCATCATAAGATTGACTACATCAAATGGGATATGAACCGCAATATCACTAATCTGGGGAATGGTTCAGCCTACTTGGATACCCAGATGCAGTCTCATCAGTATATGTTGGGGCTTTACGAACTCGTTTCTTATCTGACTGAGAAGCATAGCCATATTCTCTTTGAGTCCTGCTCTGGTGGTGGTGGACGAAATGATCTTGGTATGATGCGTTATTTCCCACAAGTCTGGGCTAGTGATAATACTGATGCTATTGCACGTTTACCAATTCAATACGGTTCATCCTATCTCTATCCAACCATTTCTATGGGGGCTCATGTGTCAGCAGTACCAAATCATCAGATGGGACGAATGACACCATTGGAAACTCGTGGTCATGTGGCAATGATGGGGAATCTGGGTTATGAGCTTGATTTGACAAGTTTATCAGATGAAGAGAAGTCTGAGATTGCTAATCAGGTGAACTTGTATAAAGAAGTGCGGCCAGTAGTCCAGTTGGGAAACCAGTATAGGTTAATCAATCCCGATGCTGCATCCAATGAAGCAGCTGTACAATTTAACTATGGAAATCAAACGATTGTAACCTACGTCCGAGTCCTATCAGTTGTGGAAACAATGGAAACAACTTTAAAGTTAAAAGATTTGGATGAAGAGGGACGGTATGAATTACAGGAAAATGGTGTAGTTTACTCAGGTGCAGAACTCATGTATGCGGGTATTACTATGGAGCTTCCGCAGGGAGATTATCTCAGCAGGCAGTTACATTTCATTAGAAGATAAGGAGACAAGATCATGAGATGGTATAAAAAGATAAGCTTAATTGCTGCTACAGGACTCTGCCTTTTGGGACTGTCAGCTTGTAGTAGTCAAGAGGAGTCAACTGATGGCAAGGTAACGATTGAGTTTTTTAACCAGAAGACCGAGATGGCAGATACCTTGCAAAGGATAGTGGATGATTTTGAAAAGGAACACCCTAATATTGATGTAAAACTGACGACTGTTCCCGCAGCTGGAATTGTTCTGAAGACTCGGATTTTATCAGGAGATGTTCCAGATATTATTAATATCTATCCTCAAAATATGGATTTTCAGGAGTGGGCAAAAGCAGGTTATTTTGCAGATATGACAGGGAAATCTTATCTTGAGAACGTTAAGAATGACTATGCTAAAAAGTATGCGATTAATGACAAAGTTTATAGTGTGCCTTTAACGGCCAACCTTTATGGAATCTATTACAATAAAACAAAATTTAAAGAATTAGGACTTGAGGAACCGAAGACTTTTAAAGAATTTCAAGAGATTGTTAAAAAGATAAAAGATAGTGGAAATTCTCCATTTGCAGTTGCAGGCAATGAAGGCTGGACATTAAATGGTTACCACCAACTTTCTCTCATTACTATTACAGGTAGTGGAGATGCGGCTAATAACTACCTTCGCTTTTCAAAACCAAACGCTATCTCTGCAGACGATGCTGTTTTGAAGGCAGATGCAGAACGGTTGAATCTACTAGCAGACAATGCCCAAGACGGCTGGCGCGGCGCTTCATATAATGATGCGGTGGTGGCTTTTTCAAGTGGAAATGCTCTCCTGATGCCACAAGGATCATGGGCATTAGCGGCAATTAATCAACAGGATCCAAAATTTGAGGTGGGGATGTTTGCCTTCCCAGGAGAAGAAGTAGGAAAAGAAGTCACTGTTGGTGCAGGAGACATGGCATTATCAACTTCAGCTACTACCAAACATCCGAAAGAAACCGAAGAATTTATTAACTATATGACTAGTCCAAAAGCTATGCAGTCATACTATGATGTAGATGGGTCACCAGTTGCGGTGAAGGGTATACAGGAAAAAGAAGATTCAGCGCTTGCAGCTATTTCTAAACTGGCGTTTACGGATAAACATTATGTTTGGTTGGGCCAACGCTGGAACTCTGAAGAAGACTTTTTTAATCTAAGTGCAGGTTATCTGATGGATAAGAATCTGAAAAATATGGCAAACAATCTCAATGCTTTCTTTAATCCAATGAAGGCAGATTTGGACTAGAATAGGAGTTAAGATGATATGGCTATTCGAAAATTTTTAAATAAATACTGGGGTTGGACATTTTTACTCATCCCGCTTGCTTTACAAGCTATCTTCTTTTACTTTCCAATGGTACAAGGTGCTTTCTATAGTTTGACTAACTGGACTGGATTGACCTATAATTATAAATTTGTTGGTTTGAATAACTACAAATTGCTGATTATTGATGGGAAATTCTTCACAGCCATAGCCTTTACTTTGATTTTAACTCTGGCATTGGTTGTTGGAGAGATTACGATTGGGATGGTTGTGGCACGAGCCTTGAATTCTAAGATGAAGGGTCAGACCTTCTTTAGAGCTTGGTTCTTTTTCCCGGCTGTTTTATCTGGTTTGACAGTTTCCTTGATTTTTAAACAATTTTTCAACTATGGTCTTCCAACGATTGGAAGAATTTTAGGGATTGGTTTTTTACAAGAGAGTCTATTAGGAACACCTGTCGGAGCGGTAGTGGCAACTATTTTTGTTCTTCTATGGCAAGGAGTAGCAATGCCAATTATTCTCTTTCTTGCTGGTCTTCAGAGTATTCCATCTGATATTTTGGAGGCGGCATCAATTGATGGTGCAACAAGTAAACAAACCTTTTGGAAGATTGAATTGCCATATTTATTGCCAACGATTTCTATGGTTTTTATTCTGGCTCTTAAGTCCGGCCTGACAGCCTTTGACCAGATTTTTGCCTTGACGAGTGGTGGTCCAAATAATGCTACAACGTCTCTTGGACTTTTAGTCTACAACTATGCTTTCAAGAGTAATCAATATGGATATGCGAATGCAATTGCCTTGATTTTATTCTTAATTATTGGAATTGTTTCTCTTATCCAAATCAAACTATCAAAGAAATTTGAAATCTAACAGATGAGTCCTACACATGAAAAAAGAAGAAAAATTGAATCAGTTTTGGAAATATGTCCTCTTGATAGTTGGTGGTATTCTTATACTTGTTCCTTTGTTGGTAACAGTATTTAGTTCTTTCAAAACAACTAAGGATATCATGAATCATTTCTTTAGTTTGCCCAATCCTTTTACCTTAAGTAATTATGAACGATTAATTTCGGATGGAATTGGAGGCTATTTCTGGAATTCAGCAGTTATTACGGTGTTATCATTGATTGTAGTAGCTTTCTTTATACCAGCTGCAGCTTATTCCATTGCTCGAAATATGTCCAAGAAAAAAGCCTTTGCAATTATGTATTCGCTCTTGATCTTAGGGATATTTGTTCCCTTTCAGGTGATTATGATTCCTATCACAGTTATGATGAGTAAACTCGGTCTAGCAAATATGTGGGGGCTAGTAATACTCTACCTAACTTATGCTATTCCACAGACTCTCTTCTTGTATGTTGGTTATATAAAAATCAGTGTACCAGATAGTTTGGATGAAGCTGCGGAAATCGATGGGGCTGATCGTTTTACAATTTATCGTCGAATCATTTTTCCAATGCTGAAACCCATGCATGCTACAACTTTGATTATCAATGCACTATGGTTCTGGAATGACTTTATGTTGCCATTGTTGATTCTGAATAAGGATTCAAAGATGTGGACTTTACCTCTCTTCCAATACAACTATCAAGGTCAGTACTTCAATGACTATGGCCCAAGTTTTGCATCTTATATTGTGGGAATTGTAACGATAACCATTGTCTACCTCATCTTCCAAAAACATATCATTTCAGGAATGAGTAACGGGGCAGTGAAGTAAGAAAGTGCTTAGGGAATTTATAATTCCATACATAGACGAACGGTTCAGCTTGTTGACAATTCTATGTAGAAAACAAGAAAGTCGTACTTAGTTGCTTGCAGTTTAGTACGAGTTCAATGTGAACAAAAATCTAAAAATATCTTTCATTTACGAAGCCAGGTCATATAAGACTTGGCTTTCATCAGAAAAAGGAGAACATCTATGACCATTCAAAATAAAACTATGTTGATTACTTACTCAGATAGTCTTGGAAATAATCTTAAAGACTTATATGAGAATTTGGAAGAGCATTTTGGTGATGCTATTGGAGGAGTTCACCTTCTACCATTTTTCCCATCAACAGGTGATCGTGGATTTGCGCCAGTTGACTATGATGAAGTGGATTCAGCTTTTGGTGATTGGGAGGACGTTAAGCGTTTAGGTGAGAAATATTATCTTATGTTTGACTTTATGATTAATCATATTTCTCGTCAATCTAAGTATTATAGGGACTATCAAGAAAAACATGAAGCCAGTGAATTTAAAGATCTCTTTTTAAACTGGGATAAGTTTTGGCCAGAGAACCGTCCGACACAGTCTGACGTAGATTTAATCTACAAGCGTAAGGATCGTGCACCAAAGCAAGAGATTGTTTTTGCAGATGGTTCAGTAGAACATTTGTGGAATACTTTTGGTGAGGAACAAATTGATCTTGATGTGACCAAAGAAGTAACGATGGCATTCATCCGTAAGACCATTCAGCACCTGGCAAGTAATGGTTGTGATTTGATTCGTCTAGATGCCTTTGCTTATGCAGTGAAGAAATTGGATACCAATGATTTCTTTGTGGAACCAGATATTTGGGATTTATTGGACAAAGTTCGAGATATCGCTGCTGAGTATGGGACAGAGCTCTTACCTGAGATTCATGAACACTATTCGATTCAGTTTAAAATAGCGGACCATGATTACTATGTTTACGATTTTGCCCTTCCAATGGTGACCCTTTATACTCTTTACAGTTCCAGAACAGAGCGCTTGGCTAAGTGGTTAAAGATGAGCCCGATGAAGCAATTTACGACACTAGATACTCATGATGGAATTGGAGTGGTGGATGTCAAGGATATCCTGACCGATGAGGAAATTGACTATGCTTCAAATGAGCTCTATAAGGTTGGAGCGAATGTCAAACGTAAGTACTCTAGTGCAGAGTATAACAATCTAGATATCTACCAAATCAATTCAACCTACTATTCTGCGCTTGGAGATGATGATGTCAAGTACTTCCTAGCTCGTCTGATTCAAGCTTTTGCGCCAGGCATTCCTCAGGTTTACTATGTGGGTCTATTAGCAGGAAAAAATGACTTGAAATTATTAGAAGAAACCAAAGAAGGTCGAAATATTAATCGTCATTACTATAGCAATGAGGAAATAGCAGAAGAAGTTCAACGTCCTGTGGTGAAGTCTCTTCTCAATCTATTTTCTTTCCGTAATCGGTCAGAGGCCTTTGACCTAGAAGGGACTATTGACATTGAAACACCAACAGCTCACAGCATTGTAATCAAACGTCAAAATAAAGACAAGTCCGTAACAGCAGTAGCAGAAATTGATTTGCAAAGTCAGACCTATCAAGTATTAGAAAACGGCAGAAAAATTCAGTTCTAGTGCTATATTAATGAAACAGTTTTTTTGTGGCGAAAACGTGTTCATTGTTCCCAAATGACGGAAAAAATGGTAGAATATAAAGATAGTTTAGCATTTATCTTCTGGAGAAATCCAGAACAGAAAGGATCCGTTTTGAAATCAATTGGATTACTGGATAAGATAAGAGGGCTTTCGAAAAAAGATTTCTTTTTGTATTTGATGATCATAAGTATCTTTTTACCTTTTTATTTGTTCTTAGCGCTCTTTGCTTTATATTTGATAGGTTTACTTGTTACAGGGGAGATGAAGGGAATTATCAAAGGATTAATCAAACATCCTGTACTTCTCTTTTTTATTGCCTATAGTAGTATCATCTCTATCGTTGCCAAGAACTGGCTTGGATTGGTTGCATCTTTACTGATGTTTCTCTTCCTCATTTTCTTTAGTTATTACCAGAAACGTCTGACACATGCTTTCTTTCGACTGATACTGCAGACAATCTTGTTTGGTAGTGTGCTCTCTGCGGCTTTTGCTACCTTGGAGCATTTCCAGATTGTAAAGAAATTTAACTACGCCTTTCTTTCGCCCAATATGCAAGTATGGCACCAGAACCGTGCAGAGGTGACCTTCTTTAATCCTAACTACTATGGGATTATTTGTTGCTTCTGTATTATGATAGCTTTTTATCTCTTTACAACGACGAAGTTAAGATGGCTGAAAATCTTTTGTGTGCTAGCAGGTTTTGTGAATCTATTTGGTTTGAATTTTACGCAAAATAGAACAGCCTTTCCTGCCATCATTGCTGGTGCCATCATTTATCTCTTTACAACCATTAAAAACTGGCGCGCCTTCTGGCTCAGTATTGGAGTTTTTGGGATTGGCCTTTGTTTCCTCTTCTCAAGCGATTTGGGTGTCCGTATGGGAACCCTAGATTCTTCAATGGAAGAGCGTGTTTCAATTTGGAATGCGGGTATGACTTTGTTTAAACAAAATCCGATCTGGGGTGAGGGTCCACTGACCTATATGAATTCCTATCCGAGAATCCATGCACCTTACCACGAACACGCGCATAGTCTTTACATCGATACTATTTTAAGTTATGGTTTGATTGGAACCATACTCTTATCCATTTCTTCGGTGATCCCGGTTCACATGATGATGGATATGAGTCAGGAATCTGGTAAACGACCAATTATCGGTCTTTATCTCTCCTTCCTTACAGTAGTCGCTGTACATGGAATTTTTGACTTGGCTCTCTTCTGGATACAGTCAGGATTCATCTTCTTGCTAATTATGTGCAGTCTACCACTGGAACATCGAACCCTGGTGTCCGAAATGACAGATTAAGTTGATCAAGATTAGAGATCTTCTACTTTAGGTAGGAGGTCTTTTTTGTTGGTGGAAATTATTTCTAAGCCGAAATAGTTGACAGATGGAATGGCAGGTGTTACAATAGAGAAAATTCTATATAGAAATAAATTGGAGAAGTCATGAAAGATAGTCATTTAGTTGCCTATCATATTCGTTTGCTGAATGGGCGAATTTTTCAAAAGTTACTGAGTCAGGATCCTGAAGCTCTTTATCGGAGTGAACAGGGCAAGATTCTCACGGTGTTATGGAATAGTGAGACAGGTTGCGCTACGGCGACAGATATTGCGCTTGCGACTGGACTTGCTAACAATACGCTCACAACCATGATTAAGAAACTTGAGGAGCAAAATCTGGTTACCATCAGTCCATGTGGAATAGACAAGCGAAAAAAATATGTCAAACTAACGGAGAAAGGTTTGTCCCAGAAAGAAGTTGGCCATCGTGTTAGTCAAAGACTGGATGCTATTTTTTATAAAGGTTTCTCAGAGGAAGAAATTCGCCAGTTTGAAAGCTATCAGGAACGCATTTTAGACAATCTGAAAGAGAAGGAAAGTGAGGCATAAATCATGTCAAAACAAGTTGAAAATGCACAAAATCTATATATTCACGCCATTCAAGACGGACGTGTTGCGGAGGCTCAAGCTCAGTCTGTAGGAGATACCTACATTCAACACTCGACAGGAGTGCCAGATGGGAAAGAAGGGTTTGCGGCTTTCTTTGCAAATTTCTTTGAGCGCCATCCCGAGCGTGAGATGAAGATTGTTCGCACTATTGAAGACGGTAATCTAGTCTTTGTCCATGTCCATCAATATCTCAATGGCGGGGAAGCTCAATGGGTGACGACGGATACTTTCCGTGCGGATGAGGACGGCCGTATCGTGGAGCATTGGGATGTCATTGACTACTATCGTGCTCCAGAAAATGGACAGTTAGATCAGATTTTTGGAGATTTTGAAATCACGGATTTGGACAAAACAGCAGAAAATAAAAAGTTGGTTCGTCGTTTCTTGACAGAAATTTTCCAAAATGGGGAGCTGGAGCAGTGGAGTGATTATGTGGCGGACGATTTGATTCAGCATAATCATGAGATTGGCCAAGGAAGTGCTGCTTATAAAAACTATGTGGCTGAACATGGTGTCACTTTTGACTTTGTTTTCCAGCTTTTGGGACAAGGAAATTATGTGGTCAGCTATGGACAGACTCAGATAGATGGGGTGCCTTATGCTCAGTATGACATCTTCCGTTTGGAGAATGGCTTGATTGTGGAGCATTGGGATAATAAGGAAGTTATGCCTAAGGTAGAAGACTTGACCAACCGAGGGAAGTTTTAAATTGAGGATACAGAATGATTGAATACAAAAATGTAGCGCTACGCTACACAGAAAAAGATGTTTTGAGAGATGTTAATTTACGGATTAAGAATGGGGAATTTATGGTTTTAGTTGGACCTTCTGGGTCCGGTAAGACGACCATGGTCAAGATGATTAACCGTCTTTTGGAACCGACTGATGGAAATATTTACATGGATAGCAAGCGCATCAAAGATTATGATGAGCGGGAACTGCGTCTTTCTACTGGTTATGTTTTACAGGCCATTGCACTGTTTCCCAATCTAACGGTTGCAGAAAATATTGCTCTCATTCCTGAGATGAAGGGCTGGACTAAGGAAGAAATTGCTCAGAAAACAGAAGAGCTTTTAGCTAAGGTTGGTTTACCGGTAGCTGAGTATGGGCATCGTTTACCTAATGAATTATCTGGTGGGGAACAGCAACGAGTGGGCATTGTCCGTGCCATGATTGGTCAGCCTAAGATTCTCCTCATGGATGAGCCCTTTTCAGCCTTGGATGCTATTTCGAGAAAACAGTTGCAGGTTCTGACGAAAGAATTGCATAAAGAGTTTGGTATGACAACGATTTTTGTGACCCACGATACGGATGAAGCTTTGAAATTGGCGGACCGTATTGCTGTCTTGCAGGATGGAGAGATTCGTCAGGTGGCGAATCCCGAGACGATTTTAAAGGCTCCTGCAACAGACTTTGTAGCAGACTTGTTTGGAGGTAGTGTTCATGACTAATTTGATATCAACTTTTCAGGAGCGTTTTGGTGATTGGGTAACAGCTCTATCTCAACATTTGCAGTTGTCACTTTTGACCTTATTACTAGCTATTTTTATTGCGATTCCCTTGGCTGTTTATCTTCGCTATCATGAGAAATTGGCGGACTGGGTTTTACAGATTGCAGGAATTTTCCAGACTATCCCGTCTCTGGCCTTGTTAGGACTCTTTATCCCCTTGATGGGAATTGGAACCTTGCCTGCTTTGACGGCTCTAGTGATTTATGCGATTTTCCCAATTTTGCAAAATACCATCACTGGGCTAAAGGGAATTGATCCAAGTCTACAAGAGGCTGGGATTGCCTTTGGGATGACCAGGTGGGAGCGTCTCAAGAAGTTTGAAATTCCACTTGCCATGCCTGTCATAATGTCTGGTATTCGGACGGCAGCGGTCTTGATTATCGGTACGGCAACCTTGGCTGCCTTGATTGGTGCAGGGGGACTGGGTTCCTTTATCCTTTTGGGAATTGACCGCAATAATACTAGTCTGATTTTGATTGGGGCCCTTTCTTCTGCAGTGCTGGCCATTGCCTTTAACTTCCTACTAAAAGTGATGGAAAAAGCAAAATTGCGGACGATTTTCTCTGGTTTTGCCTTGGTGACCATATTGCTGGGTCTGTCTTATAGTCCAGCCCTCTTAGCTCAAAAAGAGAAAGAAAACTTGGTGATTGCTGGGAAATTGGGACCGGAACCCGAAATTTTGGCCAATATGTATAAATTGCTGATTGAAGAAAATACCAGTATGACTGCGACTGTTAAACCGAATTTTGGGAAAACAAGCTTCCTCTATGAAGCTCTGAAAAAAGGGGATATTGATATCTATCCTGAATTTACCGGTACGGTAACTGAAAGTTTGCTTCAGCCATCACCTAAAGTGGGTCATGAGCCAGATCAGGTTTATCAGGTGGCGCGTGATGGCATTGCTAAACAGGATCATCTAGCCTATCTCAAACCCATGTCTTATCAAAATACCTACGCTGTAGCTGTTCCGAAAAAAATTGCTCAAGAATATGGCTTGAAGACCATTTCGGACTTGAAAAAAGTGGAAGGACAGCTGAAGGCCGGTTTTACACTCGAATTTAATGATCGTGAGGATGGCAATAAGGGCTTGCAATCAATGTATGGTCTCAATCTCAACGTAGCGACCATGGAGCCAGCCCTTCGCTATCAGGCAATTCAGTCAGGCGATATTCAAATCACGGATGCCTATTCGACCGATGCAGAATTAGCGCGTTATGATTTACAGGTCTTAGAAGATGACAAGCAACTCTTCCCACCTTATCAAGGGGCACCACTTATGAAAGAAGCTCTTCTCAAGAAACATCCTGAGTTGGAGACAGTTCTCAATAAATTGGCTGGTAAAATCACGGAAAGCCAGATGAGCCAGCTCAACTATCAAGTCGGTGTTGAAGGCAAGTCAGCAGAACAAGTAGCCAAAGAATTTCTACAAGAACAAGGTTTGTTGAAGAAATAGTTTGAAAATGTCAAACTCAACTTGGTTAAACGACCATATAGAAAAATGCTCAGACAATCTTGTCTGAGCATTTTTGATATTAGAGCTACTAAATGTCATTTAAAATGGAAAATAATACTCAATGAAAATCAAAGAGCAAACTAGGAAGCTAGCCGCAGGCTGTACTTGAGTACGGTAAGGCGACGCTGACGTAGTTTGAATTTGGTTTTCGAAGAGTATAAGAGGAAATTTTTAGGATTTTCTAAAATTTTACTGTAAATACACTTGACTATTCACAAAATAGGTGTATAATGTGTTGTGAACTACTTAACAAATAAAGATTTCCAGCTCATGTCGACTAAGGATGGAAATCTTGTGTATAGACAGTTCAGTAGATATATAATAGAGCGTTGCGTCCGAAAGTCTATCCAGACACGGCTCTTTAAAAACAAAAGGAGAAGATTATGAAAACAGAACCGATTCATCGTACCAGTATGTGGAAATTTAAGTTAAGTGCTGCTACCATGACTTTGATTCCCGCTGCCGTGGGGATTAACTATGTTGCCAAAGCCTTGGCGGAGGGGTTAAAGTTGCCCGTTTGGCTGGGGTCTTTGGGAACCTTTCTTACCAGCATGTTGGCTGGGCCGGTTGCCGGTGCCATTAGTGGTTTCATCAACAACGTGATCTATGGGCTGACCTTATCGCCAATTTCAACCGTGTATGCGATTACCAGCATCGGAATTGGGATTGCTGTCGGAGTTTTGCACGCCAATGGGTGGTTCTCGTCAGCGCGACGAGTATTTGTTTCTGCTATTATTATTGCCATCGTTTCAGCTGTCATTTCAACGCCACTCAACGTCATCTTTTGGGGTGGTCAGACCGGTATCGCTTGGGGTGACTCATTGTTTGCGGTAATGGTCGCCAATCATGCACCAGTGTGGCTGGCCTCATTTACCGATGAGTTTGTCTTGGATATTTTGGATAAAGTCTGCGTGGCCTACCTGGCATTCTTCATCTATCGTCAGCTGCCGAAGCGGATGGTGCACTTCTTTAGCGATGATAAATGATGACTGATAAAACATTGATTTCTGGAGCGCCACGGGTCAAGCTCAAGTGGTACCAGGTGATCGATCCGATTACTAAGCTCTTGTTCATCTTGGACATGACGTTGTTGAGCTTTGCCAGTATGAATTTATTGCTTCAGGCCGGATTAATTCTTGTCGCAACACTGCTATTGTTATTTTCCAAATTGAGTTCTACCACCTTTAAGGCGCTGGGATTCAGCCTGTTTCTGATTTGCACCATGCTGATCATCCAAGGGTTATTTTACAGTCGGAATCAAACTGTGCTGTTTTCTGTGCTTGGGGTGTCGTTCTACAAAGAGGGCCTGATTTACGCCACCACTCTGGGTTGTCGAGTATTGGTGATTATTTTGACCAGTGGCTTTTTTATGGTGACCACGAGTATTTCAGAAAACGCGGCCTATTTGGAACTGTCCGGATTGTCTTATAAAACCGTCTACGTTCTGATGTCGGTGTGTTATATTTTGCCGGAAATGATGCGCAATATGCGGAAAATCCAGCAGGCACAAAAAGTTCGCGGAACCAATCCGCAAAAAACGTTGATTCAGAAATTAAAGTCAGTCCTGCCGGTTCTAATTCCATTGGTGATTAAGACCTTGGATCAATCGATGACGCGGTCGATTTCTCTCCAACTGAGAGGTTTTGATAATCTCAACCGGACTGTCAGAACCTCCCAGCGCGTGTATCGCCTGTCGCGGACGCTGCACATTGGTCTGACTGGATTGGCAATTTTATTGATTGGGTGGAAGATATGGACGAAGATAAACGGATTGTAATTGAAAATTTGACCACCCGTTATCCGGGTACTGAGCAACCACAACTGCGTCAGATTAACGCGGAGGTTCATACCGGCCAGGTGGTTGGGATTATCGGGAATAGCCACTCCGGCAAATCGACTTTGTGCCGTGTGCTGGCAGGGGTCATTCCCAAAATTGTGTCTGCTGAGATTGAGGGCGATTGGCACATGTTTGGCCAGCGAGTGTCTGACAATTGGCCCGTTTATAATGCCATGAATGGAGTTGTACTGCAAAATCCAGCTGGCCAACTAAGCGGGTTGGCAGACACGGTTGCCGATGAAATCGCCTTTGACTTGATTAATCAGGGAATGGCTGAAGGACTGATTCAAAAACGGGTTGAAGAAGTTGCCACGCAAATGGGGCTGATTGAACAGCTGAATTTGCGTCCCGAGAGCCTTTCCGGTGGTCAGATCCAGCGGTTGGCAATTGCCACGGCGATTGTGGCTAATCCGGCTGTTTTGATTATGGATGATCCGACCAGTGAGATGGATCCCCTTGGCCGCCGGCAATTTTTCCAATGGCTGGCCCAAGTCAAAGAGACGACTGTCTTCATTGTCACCAGTGAAATTGACGATTTGTGCGAAGTCGCTGACGTTGTGTGGGTGCTGCACGAGGGTCAAATGGTAGCCCAGGGCAGGCCGGGTGAGGTGTTTAATCATTTGGCAGCTGACTGGCAGATTCCAGCCCCGACAATCCAGCAACTTGCTCAAAAAATGGATTGGCACTTGGCTGATGGCCGGTATCCGGTGAATTACGCTGATCTGAAGGAGGTTCGTTATGTCCACAATTGAACTGAGCCACCTGACGTTCACTTATCCGGAACGGTCCTTTAGCTTGGATGTTGAAGACAAACACTTCGCCGATCCGATGGTGGCGATTGTCGGCCAAAATGGTGCCGGCAAATCAACGCTCTTCAAATTGTTGACGGGCTTGCTGACACCACAAACCGGTGTGATTAAGATCGATGGAGAAAATTTTAATGATCTTAAACCAGTCGAAAAGTTACTGAAGGTTGGGATTACTTTTCAGAATCCTGACGATCAGCTTTTCAACCCGACCGTTCAACGAGAGGTGGAGTGGAATGTCGCGCAGGTCATGGATGACCACGACACGATTACGAGGCGGGCTTTAGCGGCTCTAAAAAGAGTTGGCTTGGATGATAAAACAGCTGAAAGTCCATATGACCTGTCATTGTCGGAACGCAAGCTGTTGAGCGTTGCCACAGTTTTGGCAGTGGATCCGGCGATTTATTTATTTGATGAGCCGATGATGTCGCTTGATTGGGAAAGCCGGCGCAAGTTGACCGCAATTTTCCATCAGTTGGCTGATTCGGGCCACCAAGTTGTGACCATCACCCATGACATGGATTGGGTCGCCGCCGAGTTTGAGTCGGTGTATGTTATGGAACACGGGAAGTTTGGCTTCGCCGGCAGTCCACGGGAATTGTTCAGCAATCACGAACTTGTCCAGCGAGTGGGATTACTACCACCGCGGATTATGGACATAGCGGAGTCGCTGGGTGATTCACAGACATATTTATCGGTTAATGATTATTGCCAGAAAAATCGAGATGTATAGAAAAAGTCACCTCTGCGGGTTTTCCAGGTTGAAGGATTAACTTCAGCTTCTGGCAAGAACTCACATGGGTGACTTTTGTGTTTAATAACGTTTCATGATCATCGGGTGCTTCCTCAGATCACTCGGTTTGATTTTACTTTGTTTCATGGTCATAATCATATACCATTTCTTTTGGATTTTTTGTTTGACTAATACAAAATAGGTCTTCATAGGTCTTCGCATTTTTAGCGCCCATTAGGATCATCAGTATAATTTTCTGAATTAGGAGACTGTCCCATCACTATTCGAACTTCGTCTCCCAACTTACGCTGTTCCCATTCATCCGTGAATCCTTTAAATCGCAATTCTGGAACTTTCTTTTTAACTGAATCATCTATTTTCGCCATAATCCCCACCATTTTATTGGTTTTTCTTGTTCTTCTATCCTTTTTTGATCTTTGATTTGTTCCTGCAAATTTTCCAACTTCTCTTTAAGAGCGTTCACTTCATCTTTATATTGATTGTCTAAGTGTTTGAATTCTGTTTCCTGTGAGGGCATTTTGAGGGCTTTTAAGTTATCATTTTCCGCCTTGTATTCTTCTAGCAACTTTTTATCTTGCAAGGCTAATCGTTGTTACTAGTCTAACAAATTAGTTAGTTTTTCTATTTGTTGGTCTTTGGTATTTGATTTGCTACTACTTTCTACTTTACCTAAAATTATTTTTTCTGCTTTAGAATTTATTAGATTAGACCCATTGGAACTTTTAAGCTGTAATTCTTTTGGTAACCTTTGGTAGTGATATTGAATATTTTGTTTTGTAACACTCAACTCATCCGCCAGCTCTTTGATCGTTTTTAAGTCTTCACTCATGGTTTAAGTCCTGCCTTTTAACCGTTGGTAGATATTGTTCAATGGCTTTTTTGAGGTAGCGTGCGATATTATGCTTAGAATATTCTTCACGTCTGCTGGCAACATAAGACAAGTGGTCTTTGACACTATTTAGCCCTCTTAATTCTTTCAGTTCGTCATAGAGGGGGTAAACATGGACTTGCAATCCTGCCATGATTTTTGTATCTTGCATTTCAAACGGACTTAGCAACATATTTTCTAGCAATAGCGTGGTGTACTTGCTTTTCATTGCTTCAATAGCTAGCTTATCTTCGGTTTCTGCTTTGCGTGCTTTATCTTCTTGATAGGCGGTATCTTCTAACTTATAGCTGTTATCGTCTGCTCGACGTTTCTTTCATAACCAGATATCCAATGTTAAACCGTCCGCATCAATCGCTCGATAGAGATAATGCTAACGCCCCTTAATTTTGATATAGGTTTCATCCATTTTCCACGAATAGAAGGACTGTTTATTTTTCTTTTTCCAGAGATAATAGAGGATTTTACTGTATTCTTGAACCCACCGATAAATCGTAGTGTGACAAACATTTATTCCACGGTCATAAAGCAATTCCTGAACTTCACGATAGCTCAGATTGTAACGTAGGTAATAACCAACAGCGACAATGATGACGTCTTGTTGGAATTGTTTGCCTTTAAAATGATTCATCTCTCAAGCCTTACTAACCTTTTTTCTGCTCTTTGAGAAGCTGAAGGTCGTGCTAGTAACTACCTATTTGGTTTGATTAACTCCATCATTTATCTGGTGCTTGCCCTTCAAAAAGGCTTCTATGGTGAGGTGTTGACGACACTCTACTTTACGATCATGCAACCGATTGGACTTCTAGTGTGGATTTACCAGGCACAGTTTAAGAAGGAAAAGCAGGAGTTTGTCGCACGTAAACTGGACGGCAAGGGTTGGACAAAGTATCTTTCTATTAGTGTTCTTTGGTGGTTGGTATTTGGGTTCATTTATCAGTCTATCGGAGCCAATCGTCCTTATCGTGATTCTATCACCGATGCAACCAATGGGGTTGGGCAAATTCTCATGACAGCTGTTTACCGTGAACAATGGATATTCTGGGCAGCTACCAATGTCTTTTCTATCTATCTCTGGTGGGGAGAAAGCCTGCAAATTCAAGGGAAATACCTGATTTACCTGATCAATAGTCTAGTTGGGTGGTATCAGTGGAGCAAGGCAGCAAAAAGCGCTTAAAAAAGTAAAAAAGGATCAGATGATCCTTTTTTTGTGTTAGAGCAAAATGAATAATACCGTAATGACAATAGCACTCGTTATACGAATAATGTGGTGCGATATATGTTGACTTTCTTGCTGTTGCCCATTCCAGTAGGCTCCATAGCAGACAATACTCGCACCCACAATCCATAAGATGACCGTTGCAAGTGGGACGAAGTAAAAGATGGCTAGAGCCAGAGAAGTGAGGCAACTGCCGACCAAGATGCACTTGTTTCCCAGACTGTAGTCCTTTTGTTTCATGGCTGAAAAAGCAGCAGCAAGGTGAAGGAGTGAGAAGGCGAGAGCTAGTACGATTGTTAGTATTCCTAGAATCATCGAAGTTAACATAGTTGGTTCCTTTCTGAGTTACAGGCTTAGTTATCAAGTGGAGTTGTAGAGGTCATCTCCACTACATCAAGATAAAATCTCACCACTTGGTCTTCGGTATAAGATTTTCCTTTTTTTAGCCACCAAGTTAGAGTCTCGATAAAGTTCGTCACAACAAAATGTTGGAGGTAGGAGGCCGGAATGTTTGGATAGGCCTCTTGCAAGTCATCCGCCACCATGGGATAGACGTGGTGTTCGAGTTCCTTGTGTAGTTGGCGGAGGAAGTAGTCGTTTTTGGAAAAAAGGAGACTGGTGACACGGTCCTGGTTTTTCTGAAAATGTAAAAAGATATGTGCGAGGTAGTCCTCGGTAGTAAAGTGTCCTTCCCTTTCAAAGAGATGATGAAAGAGGTAGCGACAGAGCTCATCTAAAAGGAGTTCCTTGCTTTCATAGTGACAATAAAAAGTAGAACGTCCAACATCTGCTAGGTCAATGATATCCTGAACGGTAGTGGCATCATAGCCTTTGTCGTTCAAAAGTTGTAAAAAAGCTTGATAGATGGCTTTTTTAGTTTTACTGACTCGACGGTCTCTTTTTGGCATGTAGACACTTGAGACAAACTGTTCAGAACTGAACATGGCTGACAGTTTGCTTCTATCCTTTCTTTGGATTTTATTAGATAATACAAATGAAAGAAGTATGTATATACCCATTATACCAAAGGAGGGAGAGAAATGAGTTCTAAAACATCTATCTGGTTAGCTTTTTTCTTAAATTTAAGCTATGCTATAGTAGAGTTTATCGCAGGAGGAATCTTTGGTTCAAGTGCAGTTCTTGCTGATTCAGTTCATGACTTGGGAGATGCTATGGCTATTGGCCTATCTGCCCTTTTAGAAACGATCTCCAATCGTGAAGAAGATAGGCAGTATACCTTGGGTTACAAGCGTTTCAGCCTTTTAGGGGCTATGCTAACTGCTGTGATTCTTATGATAGGGTCTGTCCTAGTGATATTGGAAAATATCACAAAGATCGTTCACCCACAACCTGTCAATGAGGAAGGCGTCCTCTGGCTAGGAATCATTGCCGTCAGTATTAATGTGCTAGCTAGTCTAGTAGTCCGTAAAGGAAAGACAAAGAACGAGTCTATTCTTAGCTTGCATTTTTTGGAAGACACTCTTGGTTGGTTGGCTGTCATTCTAATGGCGATTATCCTTCGGTATACAGATTGGTATATTCTTGATCCGCTCTTATCGCTTGTCATTTCCATCTTCATTCTAACAAAAGCCATTCCTCGCTTTTGGAGCGCACTCAAGATTTTCTTGGATGCTGTGCCAGAAGGAGTAGATATCAAACAAGTGAAGAAAGACTTGGAGCAATTAGACCATGTGGCCAGTGTTAATCAGCTCAATCTCTGGACTATGGATGGTTTGGAAAAAAATGCCATTGTTCATGTTTGCCTAGAAGAGATTGAACATATAGAGTATTGTAAAGAATCCATTCGTAATTTACTTAAAGATTATGGCTTTCAAAATGTTACCATTGAAGTTGATGCAAACCTGGCAAGTCACCAAACCCATAAGCGAAAAATTGAGGAGTTGGAAGTAGGTCAAAGTCATGGACATTATCATGCATAAGAAGTCGATTTTCTATTTGTTGATTATTTTTGATGAATTGTAAATGTAACATATTTACTCCATTATGAAATTGTGATAGACTACATATATCACTGAAAGGAGATAGGCGATGTTACAGCTACAACACATTTCAAAAGTCTATCATACGGGCGATCAAGAGTTCCACGCGCTAAAGGATATCTCGATTCGCTTCCGTGAGAATGAGTTTGTCTCCATTCTCGGGCAATCGGGTTCTGGGAAAACCACCCTATTAAATATCATCGGGGGACTCGATCAATACACATCTGGTGATTTACTCATCCAAGGAAAATCAACAAAGCAATTTAAAGACCGCGATTGGGATAGCTACAGAAACCACACCATCGGTTTCGTCTTTCAGTCTTATAATCTCATCGGGCACCAAACTGCACTCTCTAACGTAGAAATTGCAATGACTCTTTCGGGCGTTTCAAAAGCAGAACGTAAGAAACGTGCTATCGAAGTGCTCGAACGCGTAGGCCTAAAAGACCATTTATATAAGAAACCAAGTCAAATGTCTGGGGGACAAATGCAACGAATCGCGATTGCGCGTGCTCTTGTTAATAATCCAAAAGTTGTTTTAGCCGACGAACCGACAGGAGCGCTTGATTCTGAGACTTCTGTTCAAATCATGGATTTATTAAAAGACATCGCTAAGGAACGTTTGGTTATCATGGTGACGCATAACCCAAAGCTGGCGCAGAAGTACTCCACACGTATCGTACAAGTATTAGATGGAAACATCTTGAGCGACTCAAATCCATGCGAACCAACAGAGGAGACAAAGCAAGTCGACATCCAGTTCACGAAGACGAAGATGAGCTTTATAACCGCCCTTGTACTTTCCTTTAATAACCTATTGACGAAGAAAGGTCGTACCTTACTAACAGCTTTTGCGGGTTCTATCGGGATTATCGGGATTGCTCTTATCTTAGCCCTTTCCAATGGTGTGAGTGACTACGTTAAAAAGGTGCAGGAAGATACCCTCGTCTCTCTTCCACTGACGATTAGCGAGCAGAACCAGAGTAACTTGTTGGCGACCTCTCCAGATTTGAGCGAGAAGCCTTACAAGGATAATCATGAGCTCGGTATCAATACGGTTTTAACTAATTTATTGAAAAAACAAATCGGAAAGAACGACTTAGCTTCCTTTAAGACTTACTTGGAGGAACACGCTTCGAAGGTCGAATCTCTCACAAAAGACATTCGTTACCGATACAATTTACAACCGTTTATCTATGCAAGTGATACTTCCAACGGACCCAAAAGTATTCTGCCTTCAACCTTAGCTGATGAAGTAGAAACAGCGAATCAAACGATGAAGGGATACTTACAAAACCTCAACTACTGGAGTGAACTTTCTAGTGATTCTTCAATGCTAGAAAGCAAGTACGACGTGTTGGAAGGACGCTTCCCACAAGATAAGTCCGAGATCGTCCTTATCGTAGATGAAAACAATCAAATTAGCGACTTGTTGCTCTATAGTTTGCGTATCAAAGATCCCAGTGAATTGAACGATACGAAGAAGCTCGACGAACTCTCTTCTCAAACGTATCAATATAGTGATTTTATCGGAAAAACTTTCAAAGCAGTTGTTAATACAAACCGTTTTGTGAAAGAAAATAACTTATGGGTCAATAAGATTGATAATGCTTCTTATATGAAAACTCAAATCGAGAATGGGATCGAACTTAAAATTGTGGGTGTCCTTCGCCAAAAAGACGGCACAAGTTCAGGAGTGAATGCTCCTTCAGGAGGAATCGCCTACACAAGCACCCTCATTGATTACACTTCCGAATACATTCAAAATAGTGATATCGTTAAGGAACAGGAATCCAATCAAAATCTAAATGTATTTACGGGTAAAGAATTTGCCAAAGATCCTAAACCATTCAGTTCGGAGAATTTAACCGAAGAAGAAAAAATTCAGTTGGCCAAAATGACGCCTGAAGAACAAGCGCAGTATGTCCAACAATATAACGACAATTCGGCTTCAACTTACGAGGAAAACCTCGCAAAAATGGGCGTCATCAACAAATCCAAACCAGCTGCCATTGAGCTCTACACCTCTTCGTTCCAACAAAAACAAGACTTAAAAGAGTTCATAAACGCCTATAACACAGCGAAAAAAGAAGCTGGAGAAGACGATAAGGTACTCGCTTATTCAGATGATATCCAAACTATCATGTCTTCAATTACGACATTGGTTGGCGTAGTGACAACAGTACTCGTTGGCTTTGTGGCCATCTCACTCATTGTATCTTCTATAATGATTTCGATTATCACGTACATTTCAGTTCTCGAACGTACAAAAGAAATCGGAATCCTACGTGCAATGGGGGCTTCGAAGAAAGATATTCGTCGTATCTTCACTGCTGAAACAGCCATTGAAGGATTGATCTCTGGGGTGCTCGGTATCGCGATTACCTTTCTTGCGACATTCCCAATCAATGCGATTGTTGCGAAAATGACAAATGTGGGAAATGTAGCGCAATTACCAATAGAAGTAGCTCTAATCCTTATCGGTATTTCGATTGTCCTTACCATGTTAGCCGGTCTAATCCCTTCACGCATCGCTGCTAAGAAAGACCCAGTCGAATCGCTTCGTAGCGAATAACAATTAAATCCCAAAAAGGTGGATAAAGGAATATTTCTTTATTCACTTTTTCTATTCATTCCTTGTACTTTCTCTCAGAGTCAGTCTGGTTCCCAGCATGGTTAGGCTAGGAATTTTCCGACCATGGAGAACTTCCTTGTTAAGAATATCCATACCTGCTCGGCCCATCTCCTCAGTATAGACTGTGATGCTAGATAGGGGAGGATAGACCTGCTTGGTCAGGCTAGTGTCGTTAAAAGAAATGAGGCTGACGCGGTCTGGTAGGCTGATTCCAGCTTCTTGGAGGGCACGAAGGGCACCGATAGTTAAACTATCGCTGGCTGCGAAAAATGCTGGAGGGAGCTGATCCTCCAACTTGTGAATAGCCTCCTTCATCAAGTCATAGCCTGACTGGGCAGTAAAGCTACCTTGAAAGACCAGTTTGTCATTGTAGATACCTTTTGATAGAGAATAGTTTTTAAAATGTTCGAGACGTTTATCCTCAATGATTTCTTCTTGGTCGGTTGTTTCTTCAAGTCCGGTAAGAATCCCGATACGATCCAGCCCTTGGCTGAGGAAGTGATCTACAACTTGTTTCACAGCAGTGTAAAAGTCAGTGATAATACAGGTATGACCTAGTGAGAGGGTGTCGCTGTCTAGAAAGACCAGGGGCTTTTGGTATTCTTCAAAGGCAGAAATCTGTGATCGGCTGAACTTTCCGATGCAGAGAATGCCAATCACTTCCTCGCTCAGTGTAAAAGGATGGTCATTAAAATAGCGCAAGATATCATAGTCCAACTCTTGGGCTCTTTTTTCAATACCGAGACGAATCTGGTAGTAGTAGAGGTCGTCTAGCTCCCCCTGCTCGCTGACCCATTGGATAATGGCAATCTTTTGCTTGGGTTTGTGGGATTCGCCTGTCTTGAGGTGCTTGGTATAGCCCAGCTCTTCAGCAACGGTTAAAATACGATGTCTGGTCTCTTCTGTGACAGATAGACTCTGGTCGCGATTGAGGACACGAGATACGGTCGCGATAGAGACAGAGGCTAGCTGTGCAATGTCTTTTAATGTAGCCATAAATCCTCCTCCTTTTAGGTTAGTATATCATGTTTTTCTTCTTTTTACCGGTTATTTAGTAAAACTTTAGTAAAAAGGATTGACCTTGGCAAAAGCCTTGGATACAATAGAAGAAAACGATTACACGTTAAGGTGACTTAACGGACAGTCAAAGGAGAATTCATATGACACAACATCTTACTGCTGAAGCCCTTCGCAAAGACTTTCTTGCCGTTTTTGGTCAAGAAGCAGACCAAACTTTCTTTTCACCAGGTCGTATCAATCTGATTGGTGAACACACAGACTACAACGGTGGGCACGTTTTTCCGGCGGCTATTTCCTTGGGAACTTATGGGGCGGCTCGCAAGCGTGACGACCAAGTTTTGCGTTTCTACTCAGCCAACTTTGAGGACAATGGTATCATCGAAGTGCCTCTTGCTGACCTCAAATTTGAAAAAGAGCACAGCTGGACCAACTATCCAAAAGGGGTTCTTTATTTCTTGCAAGAAGCTGAACATGTGATTGACAAAGGGTTTGATTTTTATGTTTATGGGAATATCCCAAATGGTGCAGGCTTGTCTTCATCAGCATCTTTGGAACTTTTGACAGGGGTTGTGGCAGAGCATCTCTTTGGTTTAAAACTGGACCGTTTGGATTTGGTTAAAATCGGAAAACAAACAGAAAACAACTTTATCGGAGTCAACTCTGGTATCATGGACCAGTTTGCCATCGGTATGGGAGCTGACCAACGTGCTATTTACCTAGATACCAACACCTTGGAGTACGACTTGGTGCCACTTGATTTGAAGGACAATGTTGTTGTTATCATGAACACCAATAAACGTCGTGAACTAGCAGACTCTAAGTACAATGAACGCCGTGCTGAGTGTGAAAAAGCAGTGGAAGAATTGCAAGCTGCCTTAGATATTCAGACCTTGGGTGAATTGGACGAGTGGGCCTTTGACCAATACAGCTATCTGATTAAAGACGAAAATCGTTTGAAACGTGCACGCCATGCTGTGCTTGAAAACCAACGTACCCTTAAAGCTCAAGCAGCTCTTCAAGCAGGTGATTTGGAAACATTTGGTCGCTTGATGAATGCTTCTCACGTCTCTCTAGAACATGACTATGAAGTAACTGGCTTGGAATTGGATACTCTTGTTCACACAGCTTGGAATCAAGAAGGTGTTCTTGGTGCTCGTATGACAGGGGCAGGTTTTGGTGGCTGTGCCATTGCCTTGGTGCAAAAAGACGCTGTTGAGACCTTTAAGGAAGCTGTTGGCAAGCACTACGAGGAAGTCGTTGGATACGCTCCAAGCTTCTATATCGCTGAAGTTGCAGGTGGCACTCGCGTCCTTGACTAGTTAAAAGGAGGCTCTATCGTGACCTTAGTAGATAAATTTGTAACACACGTTATTGCTGAAAGTTCATTTGAGGAAATGGATCGAATCTACCTGACCAATCGTGTCTTGGCACGAGTGGGAGAAGGTGTTTTGGAAGTTGAGACGGATCTGGATAAAGTGATTGACCTCAAGGACCAGCTGGTCGAGGAAGCGGTTCGTTTAGAGACGATTGAAGATAGTCAGACTGCGCGTGAAATCCTCGGTGCTGAACTGATGGACTTTGTGACTCCTTGTCCAAGTCAGGTCAATCGTGACTTTTGGACAACCTACGCCCACTCTCCTGAACAGGCAATAGCAGATTTCTACCAACTTAGCCAGAAAAATGACTACATCAAACTCAAGGCCATTGCTAAAAATATTGCTTATCGTGTTCCATCTGACTATGGAGAACTTGAGATTACCATCAACCTCTCTAAGCCTGAAAAGGATCCAAAGGAGATTGCGGCGGCCAAGTTGGTGCAAGCTAGCAATTATCCCCAGTGTCAGCTTTGTATAGAGAACGAGGGCTACCATGGTCGGGTTAATCATCCAGCTCGCAGCAATCACCGCATTATCCGTTTCGAAATGGCGGGTCAGGAGTGGGGCTTCCAGTATTCACCCTATGCTTATTTTAATGAGCACTGTATCTTCTTAGACGGCCAGCATCGTCCCATGGCCATTAGTCGTCAGAGCTTTGAGCGTCTGCTGGCGATCGTAGAGCAATTTCCAGGCTATTTTGCAGGTTCGAATGCCGACCTGCCGATTGTGGGGGGGTCTATCCTGACCCATGACCACTATCAGGGAGGTCGTCACGTATTTCCTATGGAATTGGCTCCTTTGCAAAAGACTTTCCGATTTGCTGGTTTTGAGCAGGTCAAGGCTGGGATTGTCAAGTGGCCTATGTCAGTGCTTCGTTTGACCTCGGATTCTAAAGAGGATTTGATCAACTTGGCTGATAAGATTTTGCAGGAATGGCGACAGTATTCAGACCCTGAAGTGCAGATTTTAGCAGAGACAGACGGGACACCGCATCACACCATTACACCCATTGCTCGTAAACGCGATGGACAGTTTGAGTTGGACTTGGTCTTGCGAGACAATCAGACATCGCCAGAGCATCCTGATGGCATCTATCATCCCCACAAGGATGTTCAACATATCAAGAAGGAAAATATCGGCTTGATTGAGGTCATGGGCTTGGCTATCTTGCCACCTCGTTTGAAAGCAGAAGTGGAGCAAGTCGCCAGCTATCTTGTAGGAGATGGTGAAGCAGTTGCAGACTATCATCAGGAATGGGCAGACCAGCTCAAAGCCCAACATCCAGATCTAGCAGATAAAGAAAAAGCCCTTGAAATCGTCAAGGACTCTGTGGGTGCTATCTTTGCGCGTGTTTTGGAGGACGCAGGGGTTTACAAGCAGACAGAACAAGGACAAGCAGCCTTTATGCGCTTTGTAGAACAGGTCGGAATTTTGCCAGACTAGGAGCTTTCTCCTTGCACAGTCCTATAAAAAGTAGTATCATAGTGTCGTTTGAAATATCAGGAGGAAACGATGAAAGATTTGCATTTTGACGCTATATCTGCCTTTGAAAATTACGAAATAGAAAAAATGAGAGATGGTCATGTTGTGGTGACGACAAAAGTAGTGGACTCGTCGCTCAACTACTATGGCAATGCCCATGGTGGCTATCTCTTTACCCTTTGTGACCAGATTAGTGGTCTGGTGGTTATCTCGTTGGGGCTTGATGGAGTGACGCTCCAATCCTCTATCAACTACCTCAAGGCAGGAAAACTCGACGATGTGCTGACCATTAAAGGAGAATGTGTCCATCATGGACGCACAACCTGTGTGGTAGATGTTGATATCACCAATCAAGAAGGCAGAAATGTCTGCAAAGCCACCTTTACCATGTTTGTCACAGGACAAAGGTCAGAAGAAAGACAGGTAAGGATATAAGAAACAAAAAAGAGGCTCACACCTCTTTTTCTTATTTCTTCTTCCTGTTTAATACTGCATTGAGGACAATGGCCAGTATGCTGGCTACGACGATTCCGTTTGAGAAGAACATTTGGAAAGCTGTCGGCATGCTGACGAAGAGATTACTGTTGTTTAGACCTACACCAGCAGCGATGGAAACAGCTGCGATAAGGAAGTTGTGTTCATTGTTAGCAAAGTCAACACGGGCGAGGATTTGCATCCCTTGAAGGGAAACAAAACCAAACATCACCAGCATGGCCCCTCCAAGGACAGGGCTTGGAATGATTTGGGCGAGGGCGCCAAACTTAGGAAGGAGTCCAAGGAGAACTAGGAAACCAGCTGCGTAGTAGATTGGTAGGCGAGTCTTGATACCTGACAATTTAACCAAACCAACGTTTTGTGAAAATCCTGTGTAAGGGAAGGTGTTAAAGATTCCTCCGAGAAGGACAGCTAAACCTTCTGCGCGGTAACCGTTGCGCAGGCGCATGCTGTCGATTGGGTCATTGGTAATATCAGACAAGGCCAGGTAAACACCAGTGGATTCAACCATAGACACCGTTGCGATGATACACATCATGACAATAGAGGAGATTTCAAAGGTTGGCACCCCAAAGTAGAGGGGAGTTGGGACATGGACAAGCGGTGCTGCTGCAACAGGGGAGAAATCAACCAAGCCCATGGTAGCAGCAATGGCAGTTCCAACAACCAGACCAATCAAAATGGAGATAGACTTGATAAATCCTTTGGCAAAGATGTTGATCAAGAGGATGATTAGAACAGTGATGGCTGCAAGCAAAAGACTTTGCCCAGTTGGTTCTGGGACGTTATTTCCCATATTTCCAATAGCGACAGGAATCAGGGTCAATCCAATCGTGGTAATGACAGAGCCTGTTACGATAGATGGGAAGAGATTGGCAACTTTTGAGAAAATGCCTGAAATCAGAACTACATAAATCCCAGAAACGATAAGGGCACCAAACATAGCTCCGCTACCGTGACTTTGTCCAATCATAATTAAAGGAGCGACGGATTGGAAGGCAACTCCGAGAACGACTGGTAGTCCAATCCCAAAGTATTTGTTGAGTTGGAGTTGAAGGAAGGTGGCCACCCCACACATGAAGATATCTGTGGAGATTAGGTAGGTCAACTGCTCAGCCGAATAGCCAAGAGCTGTCGCAATCATGATGGGAACCAGGATAGAACCTGAGTACATGGCTAGTAAGTGCTGCAAGCCAAGAACGGCTGCTTGCGAGTGTTTTTCTTGTTTTTGCATTAGAGATCTGCCTCCTTAAATACGACCTGACCATTTTCAAAACGATCCAAACGGGCCAGTGATAGGACGGGATATCCTGCTTTTTCAAGCAAATCACGACCATCTTGGAAGGATTTTTCAATCACAATACCAATCGCTTCAACTTTTGCTCCGGCCTGTTCGATGATTTGAATCAAGCCTTTGGCAGCTTGTCCATTGGCTAGGAAATCATCGATAATCAAGACCTTGTCCTCTGGTGAGAGGAATTTTCCAGCGATGGAAACCGTGCTCGTCACCTGCTTGGTAAAGGAGTAAACCTCAGCAGTTAAGATGCCTTCGTTCATGGTGATGTTTTTAGCTTTTTTGGCGAAAATCATGGGAATGTTTAGGGCTTCAGCTGTAAAAACGGCTGGGGCAATACCTGACGCTTCAATAGTCACGACCTTGGTAATGCCAGCAGAAGAAAATTTTTCCGCAAATACCTTACCGATCTCTCGCATCAAGCTAAAATCAACTTGGTGGGTTAAAAAGGAATCCACCTTAAGGATGTTGTCACCCAAGATATGCCCATCCTGAAGGATGCGCTCTTCTAATAATTTCATAAGACCTCCTAAAGTCTAAAAGATGCTTCATTTACTTGTTTAGAGTTTCTAGCAAGAAATAGAAAAAGAACCTACTTAATCCCCTAAGTAAATCCCCAAAATAGGCATGGTCAAAACCATACCTTCAGCTGACATACTCATTGTTAGGTGTTCCGGCACCTTGTAGAAACGTCGTGCCAATTCACGACATAAACAAGTAAAATGATACTATTATCAAACGCAATAGCGTTAATGTTATTATTTTACACTAAATAGCTTTAGAAATCAAATATTTTGTTAGTAAATAGATCATAAAAGCGAACGAATAAAAGGCTGCAACGCTAGAAAGTATTGTAGCCTTTTATTCTTCTATTCGCTAAATCTTAAAAAATAGCCATCAGGATCTAAAATCGCAAATTCATGAGGGTGAATAAAGCTATCTCCCACTCGAAATTCTCTTTTGGTCAGCGGACGATGGATAGGATAGTCAGCTTCCAGCAGTTTTTGGTGGAGCTGAGGGACATCTTCAATGCCAAAGGAAATATTGACACCGCGCCCGAAAGGATAGGTCAGTTGGGCTAATTCTTCTGTGCTGCCTTCTTCTAGCATAAGTTGGCAGTCTTCAAGCGAGAGGAGGAGAAATTTCTCCTCTAGACGCTCGTATTCGATTCTAAAACCGAGTAAGTCGCAGTAGAAGTGGCGTGACTTTTCGAGGTCAGATACTACAAATTCAGGAATGACAGCTTGATAGTCCATTAGCTTTCTCCTTAGAGTTCAATTTCCAATACAATCGGCGTATGGTCTTGACGCGCACCCGAGTCAATCATGTCAGACTTGGTCACCTTGTCAGCCACGCGGTTGCTAGTGAGCCAGTAGTCGATTCTCCAGCCTGTATTGTTGATTTTAGAAGTCTTGCTGCGTTGCGCCCACCAAGTGTAACGTTCTGGGACATCGCCGTGAATGTGGCGGAAGGTGTCGGTAAATCCAGTTGCCAAAAGGTTGGTAAAACCATCACGTTCCTCGTCTGTAAATCCAGGTGAACGGCGATTGCTAGCAGGATTTGCAAGGTCGATTTCCTTGTGAGCTACGTTGTAGTCTCCAGTCGCAAGGACTGGTTTTTCTTTGTCTAGTTGCGCCAAATACTCAGCGTATTTGACATCCCAGACTTGGCGTTCTTCCAAGCGTTTGAGGCCATCGCCAGCGTTTGGAGTGTAAACTTGGGTCACGAAAAATGTGTCAAATTCCAAGGTGATAATGCGGCCTTCCAAGTCCATGGTAGAAGGGGCACCGATTTCTGGGAAGCTGATCGTTGGTGTGAGTTCTTTCTTATAAAGGAACATGGTTCCAGCATAGCCTTTACGAGCAGGTTCTTGGGAAGAACGCCAAGTGTTTTCATAACCTGGGAAGAGTTCTTCTAAAATTTCCAAGTGTTTTTTTGTAGGCCCCTTGGCAGAAAGTTTGGTTTCCTGGATAGCGATAATATCAGCATTTTCGGCTACCAGGGTTTGTAGGACTTCTTGGGACAATTTTGCACGAGCTGAGTCGCTCGTTAGGGCTGCATTGAGGGAATCAATATTCCATGAGATGAGTTTCATAAAGTTACCTTTTTCATTGAGATTATAGACTATATTATACCAAAAAAAGCTCTATTTCCCCAACGTATGGTTTGAAAAATCACCCTCTTTTGTTTATAATGTAAGAATGATTTTATGAAAGGGAGATGAAAATAGATGAAATTCTATTCTTACGACTATGTACTCAGCCAAATCAGTCAGCAAAATGGGATCATGATTGGCTTTGGAATCGTCTTATTAGCTGTTACAGGATTTTTTGCTTTTAAGGCTTACCATGATAAAAAGGGCACCAAGTTTCGTGAGTTGGTCATGATTTCAGCCTTGACCTTACTGGCTCTCCTTTTGATTAGTATCTCTACTTATCAAAACAATCAAGTTTCTAACAATAAATTTCAGGCTTCACTTCATTTCATCGAGCTTGTTTCCAAAGACTTGGGAGTAGACAAGTCAGAGGTCTATGTCAATACTTCTGCGGACACGGATGGAGCACTTATCAAGGTGGGAAATCGCTATTATCGTGCCTTGAACGGAAGTGAGCCAGACAAGTACCTGCTAGAGAAAGTGGAATTGTATAAAACAGATGCAATTGAACTGGTGGAGGTGAACAAATGACACTCAATTATATCGAAATTTTAATCAAACTAGCCCTGGGTCTCTTTTCTCTGGTTTTCGTGATTAATGTGACAGGAAAGGGCAACCTAGCGCCTAACTCAGCGATAGATCAAATTCAGAACTATGTGCTCGGGGGGATCATCGGTGGGGTGATATACAATAGCGCTATCAGTATCCTTCAGTATGCAGTTATCCTGATTATATGGACCATTCTGGTCTTGACTCTCAAATGGCTCAACAACAATGTTCACTTTGTGAAACGTTTGATTGATGGGAAGCCAACCCTGCTCATCAAAAATGGGAAGATTGATCCAGAAGCCTGCCGTTCGGTTGGTTTATCAGCAGCGGACGTAGCTCTTAAGCTCCGTAGTCAGGGAATTTTCCAAATGAAACAAGTCAAACGCGCTATGCAGGAGCAAAACGGTCAACTCATCGTGGTCCAAATGGGAGATGAGAATCCCAAGTATCCTGTTGTCACAGACGGTGTCGTCCAAGTCGAAATTTTGGAGACCATTGGTCGGAGCGAAGAGTGGCTACTTGATAACCTCAGCAAACAAGGGTATGACAATGTTGCCAATATCTTTATCGCTGAGTATGACAAGGGTGTCGTCTCAGTCGTAACCTATGAATAAGAAAAACCTGAGGTCTCTGCCTCAGGTTTCCATTTGCAATCAGAAAGGGATTTTATGTCCATTATTCAAAAACTCTGGTGGTTTTTCAAGTTAGAAAAGCGCCGTTATCTCCTAGGAATCTTAGCGCTGATTTTAGTCGCTGTTCTTAATCTCATCCCTCCCATGGTCATGGGGAGAGTCATTGATGCCATCACTGGGGGACAATTAAATCAGCAGGAACTGCTTTTGAACCTTCTTTATCTGCTTCTTGCGGCCTTGGGTATGTACTATCTGCGCTATGTTTGGCGCATGTATATCCTTGGGACTTCCTACCGACTCGGTCAGATTATGCGCTCTCGCTTGTTTGAGCACTTTACCAAGATGTCGCCAGCCTTTTATCAGACCTATCGAACGGGGGACTTGATGGCACACGCCACCAACGATATCAATGCCTTAACTCGTCTCGCAGGTGGCGGCGTCATGTCTGCGGTCGATGCCTCTATCACGGCTTTAGTAACCTTGCTGACCATGCTTTGTAGCATTTCGTGGCAGATGACGCTAGTTGCCATTCTTCCCCTGCCTTTCATGGCTTATTCGACCAGTCGTCTAGGGAGAAAGACTCATAAGGCTTTCGGAGAATCCCAAGCAGCCTTTTCTGAACTCAATAATAAGGTACAGGAGTCTGTATCAGGTATCAAAGTAACCAAGTCTTTCGGTTATCAGGCGGACGAGCTGAAGTCCTTTCAGGCAGTTAATGAATTGACCTTCCAAAAGAATCTCCAAACCATGAAATACGATAGTCTCTTTGACCCTATGGTTCTATTGTTTGTTGGTTCGTCCTACGTTTTAACTCTTTTGGTCGGTTCTTTGATGGTTCAGAAAGGGCAAATCACCGTTGGGAATCTGGTTACCTTTATCAGCTACCTAGATATGTTGGTTTGGCCTCTTATGGCTATTGGTTTCCTCTTTAATATTACTCAGCGAGGGAAGGTGTCCTATCAGCGGATTGAGGATCTTTTGTCTCAGGAATCACCTGTAAAAGACCCTGAATTTCCTCTGGACGGTATCGAAAATGGACGTTTGGAGTACGCCATTGACAGCTTTGCCTTTGAAAATGAGGAGACACTGACGGATATTCACTTTAGTCTGGAAAAAGGGCAAACTCTAGGCTTGGTCGGGCAGACAGGTTCTGGTAAAACGTCCTTGATCAAGCTCCTCTTGCGTGAGTACGATGTGGATAAGGGAGCTATTTACCTAAACGGTCACGATATTCGGAGCTATCGCCTGACAGACCTTCGCAGTCTCATGGGCTATGTTCCTCAGGATCAGTTTCTCTTTGCGGCCTCTATCTTAGACAATATCCGCTTTGGAAATCCTAATTTGCCCCTTTCAACGGTTGAGGAAGCGACTAAGCTAGCCCAAGTTTACCAAGATATTGTAGCTATGCCTCGGGGATTTGATACGCTTATTGGTGAAAAAGGAGTTAGTCTCTCAGGTGGTCAAAAGCAACGTCTGGCCATGAGTCGGGCTATGATTTTAGACCCTGATATTTTAATTTTAGATGATTCTTTGTCAGCCGTGGATGCTAAGACAGAGTATGCGATTATTGACAATCTCAAGGAGACGCGGAAGGACAAGACAACCATTATTACGGCCCATCGCCTCAGTGCGGTTGTCCATGCAGATCTGATCTTGGTTCTGCAAAATGGTCAAATTATCGAACGGGGCAGGCACGAAGACTTGCTAGCCCTGAATGGCTGGTATGCCCAAACCTATCAGTCTCAGCAGTTGGAAATGAAGGGAGAAGAAGATGCAGAATAAGAAAGAACAATGGACTGTATTGAAGCGCTTAATGTCTTATCTCAAGCCTTATGTACTCCTTACCTTTTTGGCCCTGACCTTTCTTCTAGCTACTACGGTCATTAAAAGCGTGATTCCCCTCGTGGCTTCCAACTTTATCGACCAGTATCTCAGCAATCTCAACCAACTTGCCGTGACCGTTTTGCTGGTCTACTATGGTCTTTACATCCTGCAAACTCTGGTTCAGTATGTTGGCAATCTTCTCTTTGCGCGGGTGTCCTACAGTATTGTCAGAGATATTCGTCGCGATGCCTTTGCCAATATGGAGAAGCTGGGAATGTCTTATTTTGACAAGACGCCAGCAGGTTCCATCGTCTCTCGTTTGACAAATGATACCGAGACCATCAGTGATATGTTTTCAGGGATTTTATCCAGCTTTATTTCAGCAGTTTTTATCTTTCTGACAACTCTGTATACCATGTTGGTGCTGGATTTTCGTTTGACAGCTTTAGTCTTGCTCTTTCTTCCCCTGATTTTCCTTTTGGTCAATCTCTATCGGAAAAAGTCAGTGAAAATCATCGAAAAAACTAGGAGTCTCTTGTCGGATATCAATAGCAAGCTAGCAGAAAGTATTGAAGGGATCAGAATTATCCAAGCCTTCAATCAAGAGAAGCGCCTGCAGGCAGAATTTGATGAAATCAACCAAGAACACTTGGTCTACGTCAACCGTTCTGTAGCCTTGGACGCCCTCTTTTTACGTCCTGCCATGAGTTTGCTGAAACTCCTAGGCTACGCTGTTTTGATGGCTTATTTTGGCTACCGGGGGCTTTATCTGGGAATAACAGCAGGAACCATGTATGCCTTTATCCAGTACATCAACCGTCTCTTTGATCCTCTGATTGAGGTGACGCAAAACTTTTCAACCCTTCAAACGTCCATGGTGTCTGCAAGTCGTGTTTTTGCCTTGATTGATGAGAGGACCTATGAGCCTCTTCAAGAAAATGGGCAAGCCAAAATCAAAGAGGGCAATATCCGTTTTGAACATGTGTGTTTCTCATATGACGGCAAACACCAGATTCTGGATGATATTTCCTTTTCTGTTAACAAGGGCGAAACCATTGCCTTTGTAGGTCATACAGGTTCGGGGAAATCTTCGATTATCAATGTCCTCATGCGTTTTTATGAATTTCAGTCAGGCCGAGTTCTCTTGGATGGTGTGGATATTAGGGACTACAGTCAGGAAGAGCTGAGAAAGAACATCGGTCTGGTCTTGCAGGATCCCTTCCTATATCACGGAACTATCAAGTCCAATATCGCCATGTACCAAGATCTTAGTGATGAAGAGGTCCAGGCTGCGGCTGCCTTTGTGGATGCAGATTCCTTTATTCAGGAGCTTCCGCAGGGTTATAATGCACCTGTATCTGAGCGTGGTTCGAGCTTCTCTACTGGTCAGCGCCAGCTTCTTGCCTTTGCCAGAACAGTCGCCAGTCAGCCTAAAATCCTGATTTTGGATGAAGCGACAGCCAATATTGACTCTGAAACAGAAAGTTTGGTCCAAGATTCCCTAGCTAAGATGAGACAGGGGCGGACGACCATTGCCATCGCTCATCGTCTTTCAACTATTCAAGATGCCAACTGTATCTACGTTTTGGACAAGGGGCGCATCATTGAGAGTGGAACCCATGAGGAACTCTTGGCCTTGGAAGGAACCTATCACAAGATGTATAGCTTGCAGGCAGGTGCCATGTCATAAAGAAGAATTCCTCTAAATAACAGATTTCTTGCACCGCCTTTTCCATTTTGTGGTATAATGAAAAATGTTGACAAATAGTATAATAAAAACAAAGGAGAAACAGCATGCGGAAATGGGAAGACCTACCCGTGGAAATGCAATCAAGCGAGGTTGAGTCTTACTACCAGCTTGTCTCTAAAAGGAAGGGCTCGCTGGTTTTCAAGCGTTGCCTGGATTGGATTCTGGCCTTGTTTTTGCTACTTTTGACTTCTCCCATCTTTCTCATCTTGAGCATTTGGATCAAGTTGGATAGCAAGGGACCTGTCATTTACAAGCAAGAGCGCGTGACCCAGTACAATCGTCCATTCAAGATTTGGAAGTTCCGTACCATGGTAACGGATGCGGATAAAAAAGGAAGTCTAGTGACTTCAGCTAACGATAGCCGTATTACCAAAGTGGGAAATTTCATTCGCCGTGTGCGCTTGGACGAACTGCCTCAGCTGGTCAATGTCCTTAAAGGCGAAATGTCCTTTGTCGGTACAAGACCTGAGGTGCCACGCTACACCGAGCAGTATAGTCCTGAAATGATGGCGACCTTGCTCTTGCCAGCAGGGATTACCTCTCCAGCTAGTATCAACTACAAGGATGAGGACACCATCATCAGTCAAATGACGGAGAAAGGTTTGTCAGTTGACCAGGCCTATGTCGAACATGTCCTCCCTGAAAAGATGCGCTATAATCTCGCCTATCTCAGAGAATTTAGTTTCCTTGGAGACATCAAAATCATGTTTCAAACCGTGTTTGAGGTACTAAAATAAAGTAGTCATGAGAAAATGAGTACAGATAAAAGGAGCAAATCAATGCCAAATTACAACATTCCATTTTCACCACCTGATATTACCGAAGCTGAAATTGCTGAAGTAGCAGATACCCTTCGTTCTGGTTGGATCACAACAGGTCCTAAGACAAAAGAACTTGAGCGTCGCTTGTCTCAATACACACAGACACCTAAGACTGTCTGCCTCAACTCTGCGACCGCCGCTCTTGAGTTGATTTTGCGTGTGCTTGAAGTGGGACCAGGTGATGAAGTCATCGTTCCAGCTATGACTTACACAGCTTCATGTAGTGTTATCACTCACGTAGGAGCAACACCTGTAATGGTGGATATCCAAGCAGATACGTTTGAGATGGACTATGACTTGCTTGAGCAAGCCATTACTGAAAAGACTAAGGTCATCATCCCAGTAGACCTTGCAGGGATTGTTTGCAACTATGACCGTTTATTCCAAATTGTGGAGAAGAAACGCGACCTCTTTACTGCTTCAAGCAAGTGGCAAAAGGTCTTTAACCGTATTGTGCTTGTCTCTGATAGTGCCCATGCTTTGGGATCAACTTATAAAGGACACCCTGCTGGCTCTATCGCTGACTTTACTTCCTTCTCATTCCATGCCGTTAAAAACTTTACAACGGCTGAGGGAGGAAGTGCGACTTGGAAGGCCAATCCAGCGATTGACGACGAAGAAATGTACAAGGAATTCCAAATCCTTTCCCTTCATGGTCAGACTAAGGATGCTCTTGCCAAGATGCAATTGGGTTCATGGGAGTACGATATCGTAACACCAGCCTATAAGTGCAACATGACGGATATCATGGCTTCAATAGGTTTGGTACAATTGAATCGATACCCTGGTTTGCTACAACGTCGTAAGGACATCGTGGATCGCTATAATCGTGGCTTTGCGGGTACTCGTATTCACCCACTGGCACACAAGACTGATACTGTCGAATCTTGTCGTCACCTCTACATCACCCATGTAGAAGGTGCTAGTCTAGAAGATCGTAATCGTATTATCCAAGAATTGGCCAAAGCAGGAATTGCAAGTAATGTACACTACAAACCGCTTCCTCTCTTGACAGCCTATAAGAATCTTGGTTTTGATATGGCAGATTATCCAAGAGCCTATGCCTTCTTTGAAAATGAAATTACGCTCCCTCTTCATACAAAATTAAGTGATGATGAGGTTGATTATATCGTTCAGACTTTAGTGAGAATTTCCGAAGAAATACTCGGTTCAGGAAAAAAATCATAAAAAATCTTGACAAAGATAGAACAATAACATATAATATTCTCAATAAATCAGAAAAGTAACTATATTCGATCTTCAGGGAGCCTGTGGTGATTGTGAACAGGTGGTTGGAAGTAGTGAAAGTGGGCTGATTTTAAAAATGAATTTGAAACAATGAAAATTCGGTGCGCACACCTTACAGTGCAACTTGTTGTTAGACAAGGCAGAGATGTAAAGGGGATAGTCCCTTTACAATTGAGGTGGCACCGCGTTACCAACGCCCTCACACGGATTGATTTCTGTGTGTGGGCTTTTTTCATATCTTTAAATTAATACTGAAAGAGGAAAAATTTTATGACAACTAAAGGTTATTTTGGACAATTTGGTGGTAGTTTTGTACCGGAGCCTATTCAGGCTTTGTTGGATGAGTTGGAAGTGACATTTGACAAGTACAAGGATGATCCAGAATTTTTGGCAGAATTTCGCCATTACTTGAAGGATTATTCAGGTCGTGAAACACCGCTTTATTTTGCGGAAAGTTTGACAGATCACTTAGGTGGCGCTAAGATTTATCTCAAGCGCGAAGACCTGAACCACCTTGGTTCTCACAAACTCAATAACGTTTTAGGACAAATCCTTCTTGCCAAACGTATGGGCAAAAAACGAGTGATCGCAGAAACAGGAGCTGGTCAGCACGGTGTTGCGACAGCAGCTGCTGCAGCTAAGTTTGGTATGGCTTGTGATGTCTACATGGGGGCAGAAGACGTGGAACGCCAACGTCTCAATGTTTTCCGTATGGAGATGATGGGAGCAACTGTTCATGCAGTTAAAACAGGCACTCGTACCCTCAAAGATGCGGTTGATGCAGCCTTTGGAGCATGGATGAATGATCTTGAAGCCTTCTATGTGTTGGGATCTGCTGTAGGACCTCACCCATATCCTACCATTGTCCATGAGTTCCAAAAGGTCATTAGTGAGGAATCTCGCCGTCAAATTTTAGAAAAAGAAGGCCGTTTGCCAGACTACGTTATTGCCTGTGTAGGTGGTGGTTCCAATGCCATCGGTGCTTTTTCTCAGTATGTGGCTGATGAAGAAGTCAAATTGGTTGGGGTTGAAGCTGCTGGTCACGGACTTGACACAGATAAACACGCAGCTACTATGACAAAAGGTAGTATCGGAATTGTCGATGGCATGAAGACTTATGCAGTCTTTAAGGAAGATGGAGAGCTGGCGCCAGTTTACTCTATCTCAGCTGGTTTGGACTATCCAGGGGTTGGTCCAGAACACGCCTACTTTAAAGATTCAGGCCGCGTGGAATACGTGGCAGCGACAGATGAAGAAGCTGTTCAAGCCTTGCTCCTTCTTAGTAAGACAGAAGGGATTATCCCAGCGATTGAAAGTTCGCATGCTATCGCAGAAGCAGTTAAACGTGCGCCGAAACTCAGTAAAGATGAGATTATCATCATCAATGTCTCTGGTCGTGGAGACAAGGACGTAGCTGCGATTGCAGACTACCTAGAAGCTAAAAAATAAGAGATGGAAAAATTACAGTCTTTTCTCTCCCAGAGAGCTTGTGGTTGCTGGAAACAAGCAGAGAAAACTGTAAGGTTGGGTCCATCTGAAACGAGAGAAGAAAACATAATTCTCAAGGGAGTGCCCTTTATCGCACAGCCTGTTACAGGAAGGTTCTGAGACAGGAATGAGAGATAGGAGAAATCCTATAATTGAGGTGGCACCGCGAATTTCGTCCTCACGCAAGTTATTTTGCGTGGGGATTTTTCATACAATCGCCACGGACTAGAATTAGAACTGAAAGGAAAATTACAATGGAACGAATCATTCATGGAGATGTCTTATCACCAATCTTGGCTTATATGCGCCTAAAGGGGCAACACAAGGTTATTTTAGAGAGTATTCCGAGAGACAAGGAAACCGCTCGTTTTTCTATCCTAGCCTATAATCCAGTTTTTGAGATTCAGTTTGAAAATGGAGTCCTTTATCAAAATGGACAAGTGATTGATCGTGATCCCTTGGATTTTCTTTATGAAGTGACTCATAAGAGCCAGCACCATTCAGACCTCCCTTTTGGTGGGGGAGCCATTGGCTTTGTGGGTTACGATATGATTTCTCTATATGAAGAAATTGGACAAATCCCTGAAGATACGATTGGGACGCCAGACATGCATTTCTTTGTCTATGAGAGCTACATGGTCTTTGACCACAAGAAGGAAAAAATCCATGTCATCGAGGATGCTCTCTATGGTGAACGCAGTCAAGAAGATTTGGAAGAAGCCTTGAAGCAAGTGCTGGAGGAATTACGCATTCCTGTTTCAAATGAATTTGAAGATTTGGATCTATCTCCGCTCGATTTCAAACCCCATATCGCTCCTCAGAAGTTTGAGCAAATGGTCGAAACAGCTCGTGACTTGATTCGTAATGGCGATATGTTCCAATGCGTGCTCAGTCAACGTTTCTCAGCAGAAGTTACTGGAAATCCATTTGACTTCTACAGAAATCTCCGCGTGACCAATCCTTCTAATTACCTTTATTTCTATGACTTTGGAGATTATCAAATCATTGGTGCTAGTCCAGAAAATTTGGTTTCTGTCAAAAACGGCATCGTGACAACCAATCCGATTGCCGGTACACGACCAAGAGGAGCTACGGATGAAGAAGACAAGGCCTTGGCGACAGACCTGCTTGCTGATGAGAAGGAAACAGCAGAACATCTGATGTTGGTAGACTTGGGGCGTAACGATATTGGCCGCATCTCTGAAACATCCAGTGTTCAAGTTACCAAGTATATGGAAGTGGAGCTCTTCCGCTATGTCATGCATTTAACCAGTGTTGTGAGAGGGCGTTTGCTTCCCGAACTCACTGCCATGGATGCCTTGAAAGCAACACTTCCAGCTGGAACAGTTTCAGGAGCACCAAAGATTCGGGCCATGAGACGGATCTATGAACTGGAAACAGAAAAACGGGGCTTATACGCAGGAGCAATCGGCTACTTGTCTGCGACGGGTGATATGGATTTGGCCATTGCCATCCGAACTATGATTCTTAAAAATCAAACAGCCTATGTGCAGGCTGGAGCAGGGATTGTCTACGATTCCATCACCCAAAACGAATACCAAGAAACCATTAACAAAGCAAAATCTATGACTAGAATTGGAGAACTAAGACCATGATTTTATTGATTGACAACTATGATTCCTTTACCTATAACTTGGCTCAATACATTGGGAATTTTGCAGAAGTGCAGGTCTTGAGAAATGATGATCCCAAGCTATATGAAGAAGCTGAAAAAGCAGATGGTCTGGTCTTTTCTCCTGGTCCAGGTTGGCCAGTGGATGCGGGAATGATGGAAGATATGATTCGTGACTTTGCTGGCAAGAAGCCGATTCTTGGAATTTGTTTGGGGCATCAAGCCATCGCAGAGGTCTTTGGTGGACAGTTAGGCTTGGCTCCCAAAGTCATGCATGGGAAACAGAGCCATATCAGCTTTGAAGCGCCATCTGTTCTCTATCAAGGCATTGAGGATGGTCGTCCAGTCATGCGTTATCACAGTATTTTGATTGAAGAAATGCCAGAAGACTTTGAAGTGACAGCTCGTTCGACTGATGACCAAGCCATCATGGGGATTCAACATAAAACCCTTCCAATTTATGGCTTCCAGTACCATCCAGAGAGTATCGGAACGCCAGACGGCTTGTCTTCTATTCGGAATTTTATCGAGAAGGTTGTAAAGTGAGGAAACTAGGATGAAAGAGATTATTGAAAAACTAGCAAAATTTGAACATTTATCAGGAGTGGAAATGACGGATGTCATCGAGCGTATCGTGACTGGACGTGTAACCGAAGCGCAGATTGCTTCTCTTCTTTTAGCCCTTAAGATGAAGGGGGAAACACCGGAAGAACGCACAGCCATTGCACAAGTCATGAGAGGACATGCCCAACACATTCCAACTGAGATACATGATGCCATGGACAACTGTGGTACTGGTGGAGACAAGTCCTTCAGCTTTAACATTTCGACAACTGCAGCCTTTGTCTTGGCTGGTGGTGGCATTCATATGGCCAAGCACGGTAACCGCTCGATTTCTTCTAAATCGGGTTCTGCAGATGTCCTTCAAGCCTTGGGCATCAATCTTGACCTCAAACCAGCTGAACTAGGTAAGGTCTTTGATAAAACTGGCATCGTCTTTCTCTTTGCTAAAAATATGCACCCAGCTATGAAATACATCATGCCAGCACGTTTGGAATTGGGAATTCCAACAATCATGAACTTGACTGGTCCACTGATTCACCCAATGGCCTTGGAAACACAGTTGCTTGGCATTAGTCGTCCAGAACTGCTAGAAAGTACCGCTCAGGTTTTGAAAAATATGGGCCGCAAACGTGCCATCGTGGTTGCTGGACCAGAAGGGCTAGATGAAGCTGGCTTGAACGGAACAACCAAGATTGCTCTTCTTGAAAATGGCGAAATCACCTTGTCAAGCTTCACTCCAGAGGATTTGGGGATGGAACGCTACGCTATCGAAGACATTCGAGGAGGAAATGCTCAGGAAAATGCAGAAATCTTGCTTAGCGTTCTTCAAAACGAACCAAGTCCATTCTTGGAAACGACAATCTTGAATGCTGGTCTTGGTTTCTATGCTAATGGTAAGGTTGATAGTATCAAGGAAGGAGTTGCCTTGGCCCGTCAAGTGATTGCTAGTGGCCAGGCCCTTGAAAAACTCAGACTGTTACAGGAGTACCAAAAATGAGTCAGGAATTTTTAGCACGAATCTTAGAGCAGAAGGCGCGTGAAGTCGAGCAAATGGAGCTGGAGGAAGTCCAGCCCTTGCGCAAGACCTATAGCTTAGCTGACTATTTAAAAAAACATCAAGACCGTTTGCAGGTAATCGCTGAGGTCAAGAAGGCTAGCCCTAGTCTGGGAGATATCAATCTCGATGTGGATATTGTGCAACAGGCCCAGACTTATGAAGCAAATGGAGCAGTGATGATTTCAGTTTTGACAGATGAGGTTTTCTTTAAAGGACATTTGGATTATTTGCGTGAGATTTCCAGTCAGGTAGGAATTCCGACGCTCAACAAGGACTTTATCATCGATGAAAAGCAAATCATCCGTGCTCGCAATGCCGGTGCAACAGTTATCCTGCTCATCGTGGCTGCCTTGTCAGAAGAACGACTCAAGGAACTGTATGACCACGCGACAGAGCTTGGTCTGGAAGTCTTGGTGGAAACTCACAATCTAGCTGAACTAGAAGTGGCTCATAGACTTGGTGCTCAGATTATTGGGGTTAATAACCGCAACTTGACCACCTTTGAGGTCGATTTGCAGACCAGTGTAGACTTGGCCCAGCACTTTGAGGAAGGTAACTATTACATTTCTGAATCAGCCATTTTCACAGGGCAGGATGCGGAACGAGTAGCACCATACTTTAACGGAATTTTGGTGGGAACAGCGCTCATGCAGGTAGAAGATGTAGCCCAGAGAATCAAGGAGTTGCAGATTGACAAAGGTTAAAATTTGTGGACTATTGACCAAAGAAGCGGTAAAAACAGCTGTATCAGCAGGGGCAGACTACATCGGTTTTGTCTTTGCACCTAGTAAAAGACAGGTGACCTTGGAAGAGGCTACAGAGCTGGCAAAGCTCATTCCTGCAGATGTACAAAAGGTTGGCGTATTTGTTTCACCAAGTCGGGCTCAACTGCTAGAAGCGATTGACAAAGTTGGCTTGGACTTGGTACAAGTTCATGGTCAGGTAGCAGATGGTTTGTTTGAGGATTTGCCTTGTGCCAGCATTCAGGCTGTTCAAGTCGATGGAGAGGGTCATGTACCCAATTCTCAGGCAGACTATCTACTCTTTGATGCCCCTGTAGCAGGGAGTGGCCAGACCTTTGATTGGGGTCAACTGGATACGACAGGACTAGCGCAGCCCTTCTTTATCGCAGGTGGCCTTAATGAAGACAATGTAGTACAAGCAATTCAACACTTTACTCCCTATGCAGTAGATGTATCAAGCGGAGTGGAGACAGATGGACAAAAGGATCATGAAAAGATTAGAAGATTTATAGAGAGGGTAAAGCATGGCATATCAAGAACCAAATAAAGATGGATTTTACGGAAAATTCGGCGGACGTTTCGTCCCAGAAACATTGATGACAGCAGTTTTGGAGTTGGAAAAAGCCTACCGTGAAAGTCAGGCAGACCCCAGTTTCCAAGAGGAATTAAACCAACTCTTGCGCCAGTATGTAGGTCGTGAAACGCCTCTTTACTACGCAAAAAACTTGACCCAACATATCGGCGGAGCCAAGATTTACCTCAAACGGGAAGACCTTAACCATACAGGGGCCCACAAGATTAACAATGCCTTGGGACAAGTTTTGCTTGCTAAACGCATGGGTAAAAAGAAAATTATCGCAGAAACAGGTGCTGGTCAGCACGGTGTAGCAACTGCAACAGCTGCGGCACTCTTCAACATGGAATGTACCATCTATATGGGTGAAGAGGATGTTAAACGTCAAGCCCTTAATGTGTTCCGAATGGAGCTTTTGGGAGCTAAGGTTGAGGCCGTGACAGATGGTTCGCGCGTGCTTAAGGATGCGGTCAATGCAGCCCTTCGTTCATGGGTGACAAATATCGATGATACCCACTATATCCTTGGTTCTGCCTTGGGGCCTCATCCTTTCCCAGAAATTGTTCGTGACTTCCAAAGTGTCATCGGGCGAGAGGCTAAACAACAGTACCGTGACTTGACCGGCCAAGATTTACCAGATGCCCTAGTAGCTTGTGTTGGTGGTGGTTCTAATGCTATCGGACTCTTCCATCCCTTTGTAGAAGATGAGTCAGTAGCCATGTATGGTGCTGAAGCAGCTGGACTTGGTGTAGATACAGAGCATCACGCAGCGACCTTGACCAAGGGACGTCCAGGTGTTCTCCATGGTTCTCTTATGGATGTGCTCCAAGATGCGCATGGTCAAATTCTTGAAGCCTTCTCTATCTCAGCAGGTTTGGACTATCCTGGTATCGGTCCAGAACATTCTCACTACCACGATATTAAACGTGCCAGCTATGTTCCTGTGACAGACGATGAAGCCTTGGAAGGATTCCAACTCTTGTCTCGTGTGGAAGGGATTATCCCAGCCTTGGAATCTAGCCATGCTATCGCTTTTGCAGTGAAGTTGGCCAAAGAACTTGGACCAGACAAGTCTATGATTGTCTGCCTATCTGGACGTGGGGACAAGGATGTGGTTCAAGTTAAAGACCGCTTGGAAGCAGATGTAGCAAAGAAGGGAGAAGCGCATGCCTAAGACTTTAACAGAAAAATTGAATGCTATAAAAGCAGCTGGAAAAGGAATTTTCGTTCCCTATATCATGGCTGGAGACCACGAGAAAGGTTTGGATGGACTAGGAGAAACAATCCACTTTCTAGAAGATTTGGGTGTTTCTGCTATTGAAGTGGGCATTCCCTTTTCAGACCCAGTTGCAGATGGACCTGTGATCGAAGAAGCAGGCTTGCGCAGTCTAGCCCATGGGACTTCTACCCAGACTTTGGTTGAAACCTTGAAAACCATTGAAACAGAGATTCCGCTGGTCATTATGACCTACTTTAACCCCCTTTTTCAGTACGGTGTGGAGAAATTTGTCAAAGATCTGACAGATACAGCCGTTAAGGGATTGATTATCCCAGACCTGCCTCATGAACATACCAATTTTGTGGATCCTTTTTTGGCAGACACAGATATGGCTTTAATTCCCCTAGTTAGTTTAACAACAGGACTTGAACGTCAGAAAGAGTTGATCAAGGGAGCTGAAGGCTTTGTCTATGCCGTTGCCATCAATGGGGTGACAGGGAAATCAGGAAATTACCATGCAGACTTGGACAAGCACTTGGAACAATTGCATCAAGTAGCAGACATCCCAGTCTTGACAGGTTTTGGCGTATCTAGTCAGGATGATGTGGAACGTTTTAATGCAGTGTCAGATGGCGTTATCGTTGGTTCGAAAATTGTAAAAGCCCTCCATCAAGGAGAGCCGATTCAGGAATTTATCAAACAAGCAGTAGCTTACCAAAAATAACCAAACAAGCAGCAAGTAAGAGGAAAGGCACAAAAGGAAGTCTTTCCTTTTTCTTTTTCGAAAGAAAGGCTAAAATCCCTGCCGCAGAAGCGAACTGAATCAAGATGAGTAATTCGGTCACGCTAAAGACGAGCGAACAAGAAGCCAGAAAGAGAAAATCCCCTGCGCCCATGCGGATATCGATAAAATGAGCCATGATTCCAAGGGCAAGAAAGAAGACCATAACCAGATTCCAACCAGAGCAAGCCATGAGGATTAGGTGGAAAGTTAGCCAAACCATTAAGGGATATTCCTGATGGCGAAAGTCGTAGATGCCCAAGGTTGAGCCAGCAGTGATGAGGATGATTTGACCCAAGGAAAGCCAGCCCCAAGACCAAGCTAGAAAGAGGATTCCTAAGCCGAGTTCAAAGAGGGCATACCAGAATGGATAGCGAGCCTTGCAGTAGCGACAGCGAAAGCGACCAATTACTTGAGAGATAATCGGAATCAAATCTAAGGGACGCAAGCGAGTCTGACAGGAATCGCAGTGGCTAGCTGGTCGAATAATGGATTGCTCAGGAAAACGGTCAATGACCAAACCCAAGAAAGAAGCGAGAATGCTCCCGACAAGAAAAAAATAAATATCAATCATACTTATTTATTCGTAAAAAATAGGAGAAGTAGTATAATGGAGAAACATAAACAAGATAGTGAGGTCAAGATGACAATTCGTTTTGAAGAAAATGTGAGCACAGAAAATGCACAGCTCGTATGCCAATGGTCTAATTCCCTTGGCAAATCCTTTCAAGAACAATGGATGGGATCAATGATTCCTTTTCCCTTAACAATTCAAGTCTTGCAAGATTTGGAAGGAATCTTTTCAATATTTGATGAACAAGAATTTGTGGGGCTTATCCAGAAAATCAGGCTAGAAGACAGGAATCTTCATATCGGGAGATTTTTTATCAACCCTCAGAAACAGGGGCAAGGATTAGGTAGCCAGGCTTTTAAGGACTTTATTCAATTAATGTTTGAAAATGAAGAAATTGCCAGTATTTCTCTAACAGTCTTTGAGTCAAATCAAGCAGCAAAGCATCTGTATCAAAAAGAAGGATTTGAAATCGTTCAAATGGTTGAAACACCTATACGAAAATACATCATGAAAAAGGGCGGATAGCAGATTGACTTTGTAGTAAAAACTCCTTTTTCGCTGTGAAGAAGGCTATACTATTTTAACGGTAGAAGGGATGGCTCGTATGAAAAAAACAGATATTTTTAAAGACATTGTTTGGATTATGACACATGATTCATCTACAGTAAAAGATCGCAAAGGGTGCAACTCTCAGCCTTTTCTAGAAAAGATTACAGATGATATGACTGAGCAAGAATTTCTCTATCAAGTCAGGACTTATCTTGCTAGTTTTGGGATTATTGGGCATGTTTCTTTTCATGATAAAAAATCAGGTCCGAAAGGTTTTCTTTTGAGGATAAGTGAGCAGGAAATGTTTGTCGAGGAAGCAAACCAAGATACAGGCCTCCGAGTGGGGGATCGAATCCTCGGTCTGGATGGAATGAGCTTGGAGCAAGTAGCTTTGCAACACCCAAATTACTTTATTAGTCTGACTCCAGAAAGACGATACCGAGAATGGGCAGATTTGCTACTGATGGCAGAGCAAGTGACCGTCTTGCGAGATGGGCAGGAAATGTCTATTACAGTTCGTGCTAGCCAGCAAGCTCAAAAAGCTCAGCTCTTTTGGAAAGAGTTGGAGTCAGATATCCTCTATCTACGCTTAGATAATTTTATGGATGAAGAAGCGATTAACCGTTTATACCAAGAGTGCTTGCAGAAGATTGCTGAGATAGAAACTCTTATTATAGATATCCGTTACAACAATGGGGGCACGGATTCTTTGTATTTTCCGCTCTTACACCTTGGCTTGGAGGAAGGGAAAGGCTATGACACTCTTGATTTACAGGATGATGGAATGGAAATTCTCTATACAGAAGGAAATGTCGATCGACGCTTAAAAGACTTTGAATTATGGCTTCAACAAGAAAATATCAGTCCTGATACGGTGAAACTGCTTGAAGATTTTCGTAATAATTTACTCCAAAATCGAGGGAAAGGCTATGTTCGGTATCAGGATGATCAGGACGCGCTTTTTCCAGGTGTTAAGGGTGGTCACTATCCAGAGCAGATTTTTGTTTTGTCAGATATTTATTGTGCATCATCAGGAGATAATTTTGTCAAGATGATGAAGGATTTTAAGAAAGTAACAGTTATCGGGCGTCCAACGCTTGGTATTTTAGACTACTCAAATTGTTGCAAGGTGGATTATGATGATTACTTTTTGATGTTCCCAACTTCTCGCTGGTTGGCTATAGATAAAGGCAAAGGGATGACGGACAAAGGTGTTCTTCCTGATATAGAAGTCCCTTGGACTCCTGCACATTTTGAACGAGATGTAGATCTAGATAAATGTCTGGAGTTGATCGAGATGAAGAGGAAACATTAGATTGTTTAAATAAAAGACTTAGTTCTGTATGAAATAGAGCTAAGTCTTTTGCTTTCGATCTGTTTGTAATTGAGTAAAATGATTGTATCACTGAGGGGCAAAAGAATTTTTTTTACACACCAAATATATCTTGAGTATCTATTGATGGAATAGAAGTAGGGAGGATACAAAAAAGCCTTGAATTCAAGGCTTTTCCTGTTGTATTTAGATGCCCCCTGCATGGATTTGTAAGAACTTTTCATATTGAAAATAAACAAAAATGTTGAAATATAGCTGATTTTAGGGAAATACTTTTAGGTGTTTTCAATGTCAGGATTTAAAAATGGGGCAAAAGTGGGGCAAAAACGAATGACTCGTATTTTGTTTGAAAACCTATAATACCTAATGATTATGCTATTCTAGATATATAGTTTTGTTATAAATAAATGTCAGTGCGAGATCAAATTGGAGGATAAAATGGAAAAACAAATTAATGAAAAAAAGCCTTGGTTCCCAAGGCTTTTTAATGTTATAAACTCATTAAAATAATCCCCAGTTAGATTTGGAATATTTTTTATTCTGTGTCACATAAAAATAAATAAAATGAATGGCTATAGCTAGAGCTAAAATGGTTGTTATACTCACTACTATTATAGGATTAGAAGCAAAGATTAAAGAGAGAATCAAGGCAGCCAGATAGAGTGTCGCTTGGACACAGTAGTAACTTTTCGAATAGCGAAGATAGTGTTTGTTATGGGGCCCATTTACTAGGACAGCAGCTTGAAAGAGGCCAAATCCGATATAAGAGAAGCTGGTTGCAAAGAGACGATTAGCTTCAGGATTCTGAAGAAAGCCCATCGATACAGTCATCATCATAAGTCCAATGAAAATAGGATAGTGACTGTAAATTAGAAATAGCCCCTTTTGATTAGATTTTTGATCAATAGCATGGTCGAATTGACCAAAATAAAACAAGAACAGAGAAATCATAATAATGAAATAAAGAACCGAATAAATCGAGAAATTCTCGATTGTAAAGAGGTTAGCTAGCTCCGTAATCATCTCTCCAAACGTAATAATGACAAGAAGGGAGATGCGCTCGATTAAATGGGGGAGATTTACCTGGTAATGCTTATCTTTATTAAGCAAGATACTTGGCATAATAAATGTTAGCAGAATACTAGCAAATAAGATATAGACTCTAACGTAAATAGGAAGAAGAGCTGCTAGGTAGACTCCTAAACTTCCTAGACCTGTTATCCATAGAAAACCTTTGATACTTTCCCGATTAACATCATCGGTTGATTTTCTAAAAAATTCAACCAAATATTGAAAAAATAAGGTAAGGGTTAATGTACCAATAGCCCAACAGAGATAATGAAAATATTGTTGCCAATCAGGTCCAATCATATTGGCTATAAAGAGTAAAATTCCCATTTTGATAAACATGATTACTATGTTAAATAAAGAGTTCTTTCCATAGCGATTGGTATAATCGGTTTGAATCATCCAGGAATCGATGAGAACCAAAGTAGCAATGAAAAAATCAAGGAAAGAATTCCATGTCAAAATACCGTTATGAAGATGGTCAATTAAAGTAGTTACTTTTGAAATTGCAAAAACAAAAACTAAGTCATAAAAAAGTTCTGAAAATTCTACACGTTTATGTTTAATAAGAGTTGTCATCTTAAGACCTTTCTATTTTAGAAGTACAATTTATTATAACAGAAAATGGTAATGAGAGAAAAGGAGATGCTTAAATAACTTTATGTGGCGCGAATTGTAAAAACCTTGGACACATTTACCTCATGTACCAACTTACAGGCGGAGTGTTTGATGATTGGTAATAAAGAATGGGTGTTGAAACATTCAAGTTATTATCATACTGAGAAAGATGGAACAACAAAACGAGTTGAGTTCAATGCAACTAAGCAACCGGAAGAACTGAAGAATAAGATTATACAATAGAAAAAGCGAGCCTAAAACTCGCTTTTTTTATTTAATCTAATAGCTCCTTATTTTCAATTAAGAGTTCTAGTGGAGATTTATCTCTTGCTTCAATAAAACCAGGTTCATATTGGGTATGAAGTGTTCTTTTCTGAGAAGTTGGATCAATATACAACTCTTTTCCATCTTCTGTGTATAGTTGGTTGCCTCTTGTTAGGTAAAGTAAATCCTCTAAGTACTGTCCATCAGTATGTAGGAAATGCTCGATGTATTTGACAGCCTTTAAGATTTCACTTACTTTATCAGAGTATTCATTAGATTCAAGAACACTCTTTTCTAACTCAATCTCTTTACTCGTTCCAAAGAGTTGGGTTGGAGTTGCATTAAAATATTCTGCTATCTTATCCAAATTTGCAAAGGTAGGATAGCTTTTTTGTTTTTCGTAGAGGAGCAAAAGAATTTTTTTACACACAAAATATATCTTGAGCATCTGTTGATGGGACATAAGTAGGGAGGACACAAAAAAAGCCCTGATTCCAAGGCTTTTCCTGTTGTATTTAGATGCCCCCTGCATGAATTTGTATGAAATTTTCATATTGAAAGTAATCAAAAATATTGAAATATAGATGATTTTCGGAAGGTACTTTTAGGTATTTTCAATGTCATGATTTAAAAATGGGGCAAAAGTGGGGCAAAAACGAATGACTCACATTTGGTTAGAAAACCTATAATACCTATATATGTTGACCCTCGTAGCCAGACGAACCATAACTCTATAAGCTTTGATTCAGGAGACCAGTGTACCTATGATAAATCATCAGTGCCTATTATTAGAGAATATAGAAAAGTCATGTAAATTAGCTACAAATTTACATGACTAACATAAAAAGCGAACAAACAGAAGTTTAAGTGCCAGAAAACTCCGTTTGGTCGCTTTTTTATTAATTTAAACCATTTATTTAAATAGCTTAATAGTAAAGATTTTCAAAAATCGAAATCTTTTTACCTCAGTCTCTTCAGTCTGTTAATTTTTTTTCGAAAATTTCTCTTTAATATTAGCTTTCAATTTATCAAATTTTTCACGACGAGCTTCTTTTTTATCCGCAATTAAGCGAGCTTTAGCTTGATGCTCTAAATCTTCTTGAATTTTGAGAGCTGACTCTATCTCTGCCGCAACAGTAGCGACATCCCATCTAGCAATGTCAACCTGATACTTTTCAAAAATAGCATTTAAAACAGATTCATCATTTTCTTGTACAAGTGCAATAATAGCTACTTCGCCATTAGTCAACTTTTTACTAACGGTTGTAATTAATGCCGAATTGATCAATTCTTTGTCTGAACCAACGGAGGCGCCAATTGCTCCACCAGTAGCAAAACCAAAGAGAACACCTAATGGTCCACCTAAAATTCCGATTAAACTACCAATTAATCCGCCTTCGAAATAATCATCTCCTAGGGAATTCATCAAATCAAAGCTATCTTTGACGTTAACAACACCATTTTCAGTTTTTACAATTGAAGCCTGAGCTAATTTGGTATTTTCAGTTTGAACAAACTGTTTTAATTCTGAAAAGGCCTGAAAGGCTTCACTTTCAATATGAAAAATTGAGACAACAACATTTTCCATGGGCTTACACTCCTTTATTACTTTATAGAGATAGAATAAAATCTCCTATATTTAGTAGTACAAACTACTGCTACACAAGGTGAATTGTAGCATACAATAATCTTTTATGCAATATACAATATATTACAAAAAGATTAAATTTTTATTTAAAAACTTATATTCTATAAATTAGGCAATTTTAAAATTTTGATTAAAAAGAAAGATTTAGATAGAGCTGTTGGTAGACTTAGGAAATTTTAAGAACATGCATTAGTTAAATTAAATGGTTCTTTTCAATTAAGTTTTAACTTCTATCTGGTAAGTAAAAGGAAAAATAATACCCGTGGTGCTAGTTAAACTCAAAATACAAGAAAAGCCTAAAAGGACTATACTGTAAGTGACAAAACAAAACAGGAGGATAGTCCAAATGAGCCACTTACATTAGTCCTGTGAAATACAGAACTAAATCCTTCACTTAAATTACTTGTCTAACTTTTTGGGGTCAGTACAAACAGTGCTTTTTTTGTTGAAATCGCAAAGAATCTAAGCTTTCTTTTTGCAGATAACATTCGCTCTTTTATTTTCGGTATGATTGAGTCGATGCCCCGTTCTCGACCGGTTATTATTGCAACTTATCGAATGCTAGAGCACTATGCCATCACTTTTTGGAAGAATACTTAGAGCAATTCTACGCAGAATGGAATGCGAAAAAGTGATAATTAAAGAGACGAAAAAGCTGAGAATATGATTTCCCAGCTTTTTTGAATGCGATAGAAATAGCAACTAGACTATTTACGAAAGGCCTCAATAATGTAGGTGAAGCCAGTAACTAAAAATGAAAAGGCAATGACATAAACGACAAAGACACCTGTAGCCACTGGATTGAACAGAATCACTAGACCTAGTAAAAATGCAAGCAAGGCTACCCACGTGATATTGCTACCAATAATAGGGAAAATCAATCCTAGACGATTGCCTTTAAAGAAAGCAATAATGGCTTCTACAATTAACCAAATTCCTACAATGGTCGGAATGACGACCGGCAGGGTCACAAAGCCATAAGCAACGAGGTAAAGAGCTAAGAGAAGACTAACAAATCCTTGGAAAAGATAAACAGGTGAGCGAAGCTCTTTTGGTGCAGAGAAATAGCCTAAAATAGCTGCTATAGAAGAAACCAGTAAACCAAATGCAATCCACCAGCTGTAAGCAACAAGATTAGCTACTGGGTTTGTAAATAGGAAAAGTCCTAAAAGGACAAAAACAACTCCTGCAAGGAATAGCAGTAAACGATTAGAAAATTTCATTTCAATACCCCCTATATAGTATAGTATAGTTTGGTAATAAGACTATTGTACTTATTTTTATAGAAAATGTCAATAAAATAAATAAACAATTTGGAAGTTTCAGTCTGACTTACAAAAAGAAAAGGAGTTTTCACTCCTTTTCACAGATTGAAGACAAAGTCCTTATAAAAGTGTCTTCTAAAGATTTTAACTTCAATCTGAAGCGAGGTTATCCTCGCTTTTTCTATTTATCAAACAATTCCTTATTTTCAATTAAGAGTTCTAGTGGAGATTTATCCCTTGCTACAATAAAACCAGGTTCATATTGGTTATGAAGTGTTCTTTTCTGAGAAGTTGGATCAATATACAACTCTTTTCCATCTTCTGTGTATAGTTGGTTGCCTCTTGTTAGGTAAAGTAAATCCTCTAAGTACTGTCCATCAGTATGTAGGAAATGCTCGATGTATTTAACAGCTTTTAAGATTTCACTTACTTTATCAGAGTATTCATTAGATTCAAGAACACTCTTTTCTAACTCAATCTCTTTACTCGTTCCAAAGAGTTGGGTTGGAGTTGCATTAAAATATTCTGCTATCTTATCCAAATTTGCAAAGGTAGGATAGCTTTTTTGTTTTTCGTAATCAGAGATGGACTGTTTACCGATTCCTAAATCTTCAGCTAGTTGAGTTTGGCTTACTCCTTTTTCTATGCGTAGTCGTGCCAAATTGGGTCCAAAATTTTGAATAATAAAGGTCATGGGAAACTCCTATTTTTATTTTTAACTTATTTTATCACCTATAAACTTACAAATCAAGTTTTTAGTTGACTAATTAAAATATTTTTTATAAAATATATTTATAACTTATAAATAAGTTATAAATAATACAAAATAGCTCGTAAGTTTAGGATTGGTGAGTGGGGAGGAAGTTGAGGACGAGACTATGACTTATGACTATTCGAAGCCTTGGAGCTAGAAATTGTGTGGACAAGGACAAGGGACGAGCCTGACGGGAAGTCAGGCGAAGTCCTGCAGACTGCCGTCCAGACAATTTCTAGCCAAGCAAAAGCTGGCTATTCTAACAGCCAGCAAAAAGGGACACTTAGGGCAACGCCCAAAGAACGACGGAACGAGCAAACGTTGATTTGACGGTGTTTCTGAGGACTAAAAAATCTAAAAGAAGGGGGGACAATTTTGTTGGTTTCTATACAAGATTTAAGAAGCATTCAAGAACGATGTGATGTAGGAGAATTAGTACAGCGGTTAGATGTCAGTATTGATAGATTAACAGTTATCTGGGATACAGACACTGGCTCCCTAAGACGAATTTTCAAAAATCTGAAACAGGCAACAAGTACAAGAGTTGATTCATTTGAACTATATGATAACGTACGAGATGATGTCTTTACTTTAGCTAAAGTTTTTAATGAGTATGATTCGATCAATATTATATTTTTCCAATTATCCATTTATGGAGGTGAACAATTGATTCGAATTGATTTCAATCCTAATACTTTAAAAGAATTTGATGGAATGAAAGTATGGAGACAATTAATGTACTTTGCTAGATTGAATTCATTGACAGTACGTTTGTCTCGTTTTGATTTGGCATTTGACATTTTCAACAGGCCTGCAATCGTTAATTTGCAACATATTAAAGGTGGTGTTACCCATAAGGTCTTTTATGGTAGAGGGGGTGAATTAGAGACGAAATATTGGGGTTCTAGCGGTAGTAATGTACAAGTTAGGTTGTATGATAAGAATAAAGAAATCATTGCTCACAAGCGCGAAGAGAAGCTAGATTTGGCTGTAAATCCGTTTTGGTGGAGACTGGAGTTCCAACTTAGAACCAAAGCGATTGGTGAGGAGATGGTCCAAGATATTATGAATCGACTTGATAATTTCGGATTTTATAAGCTAGAACATATTCGAGTGGATCAAAGAGCATTTACAATTATCTTTCTCAACAATCCTGAACTGTTGTCATTGGCTTTTCCAAATTTAAAATCAGACAGCATCAAAAAGAAAAAAACAAGAGTCCGCAAACTATTGAGAGAAGAAACGAACCAATTTGCGGAAGAATTAAAAGAAGTATTAATACAGAATCTCCCTAAATTAAATGCAGAATTACAACTACTTGTAGGTGAGTTTCTGAATTTAGAAAATAAATAAGGAGGATAACTATGGATCATAACTTAATTAGTAACAAAGAATTAATTGAAATGGGCTATCGCCCTCATACAGCGAATGATATCATTCATCAGGCAAGAGAATTACTTGTATCACGAGGCCATACATTTTATAATCGCAAACGTTTGATGGTTGTTCCAAAAAGTGTTGTAAATGAGATTCTAGGAACAGAGGTGGCGTAATATGGCAAGTGTTCGTTACCGAAAGCGAGGAGATAGTAATTTATGGACCTATGAAATTCGTAGCGAAGGAAAAACTGTTGCTCATAATAGCGGTTTTAAAACAAAAAAACTTGCAGAGTCAGAAGCTGAACCGATTCTGCAAGAACTCCGTTTAGGGAAAAGAATTTCTAGAGATATTTCTCTTGTAGATCTATATCAAGAATGGCTTGAATTAAAAATTCTACCGAGTAGTAGGTCGGAAGAAACAAAGAAAAAATATCTTCTCCGTAAAAACACAATTGAAAGATTATTTGGAAATAAAAAAGTCACTCAAATTCGTGCGAGTGAATACCAAAGAATTATGAATAAGTATGGACAAACAGTTGGTAGAAATTTTCTAGGTAGATTGAATACTGGGATTCATCAGAGCATCCAAATGGCCATTGCCGATAAAGTTCTAATAGATGATTTTACACAACATGTCGAGTTATTTTCATCCAAAGAACAACAGATGACAGAAGAGAAATATTTACATACAGAAAAGGACTATCTGGATTTACTTTTAGCAGTAAAGAGAAAATTTGATTACCAACATTCAATTGTTCCTTATATCGTCTATTTTCTATTAAAAACAGGTATGAGGTTTGGAGAGTTAATAGCGTTAACTTGGAATGAAGTTGACTTTGACAGAGGACTGCTAAAAACATATAGGAGGTTTAATACCCTTACTCATAAATTTGTCCCTCCAAAAAACAAAACGTCTATTCGGGTGGTACCGATAGACGAAGAATGTATCAAGATATTACAAGTCCTAAAAATTGAACAAGAGAAGGCTAATAAAGAGCTAGGAATCAAGAATAGGTATAAAATGATTTTTCAGCATTATGGATATATTCACTTGGTACCAGACATTGCAAGTGTCAATAAAGCTTTGAGTGTTCTTTTAAATGAATTAGATATTTATCCAATTATCACGACAAAAGGAGCACGTCATACCTATGGAAGCTACCTCTGGCACAAAGGATTTGACCTTGGAGTTATTGCAAAAATTCTAGGGCATAGAGATATTTCAATGTTAGTAGAAGTATATGGACACACTTTAGAAGAGAAAATTTTTGAGGAATTTAATCAAATTAGAGATGTCTGGAAAGATTGCTCATAAAAAAATGTGGGGCAAATGATGGGGCAAATCAGTTATAGACAAGCAAAAAAGCCTTGCAATCAAGGCTTTTCCTGTTGTTTAGATGCCCCCTGCAGGGCTCGAACCTGCGACCCATAGATTAAGAGTCTACTGCTCTACCAACTGAGCTAAGGAGGCAAAGAAAAAGCTGTATTGGTGCCGAAACTTCACGGTTTGTATTGAACCCGCGCAATTAAGCAGGTGGGCAACTCGCTCTAACTGAAGCTGTTTCCGTGTGAGACGGTCTACATGCTGTTAGAAGACTTTTGTTTCCCTAATAATACAAAAAATAGTCGGTCAACACTTAAGTGTGAAGTCGTACACCACAGCGTTTCTATGTTTATATGATACCACTTTTTCAAAAAAAATCAAGAGGAAAATGCAATTATTTGAAAAGGATTTCACAAGTTTCGTAATTTATCAATGGTTTCCTTACGTTGCGCCAAGGCTCGTTCGTATTTGCCGGTATCTTCTGGAGTAAAATAGTGGTGATTTTGGATTTTTTCTGGCAGATAGTCTTGATTAACCCAATTTCCAGGATAGTTGTGTGGATAGAGATAATCTTGGGCGTTGCCCAATTCCTTGCTCCCACTGTAGTGGCCATCGCGCAGGTGTCGAGGGATAGGCAAATGCCCTGATGTTTTGAGATCAGCAAGGGCCTTGTCCATAGCCACATAGGCTGAGTTGGATTTTGGAGAGAGGGCCAAGTCAATCACCACATTGGAAATGAGGATGCGAGCTTCTGGGAAGCCAATCTTTTGAGCAGCATCTAGAGCAGTTACGGTATGAATCTGAGCTTCAGGATTGGCCAAGCCGATATCTTCATAAGCGATAACAGTCAAGCGACGAGCGAGACTGGGCAGATCACCTGCTTCAATCAAGCGGGCAGCGTAGTGGAGACTGGCATCTACATCCGAGCCACGGATGGACTTTTGCAGGGCTGAGAGGACATCGTAGTGACCGTCCCCATCCTTATCCATGGTAATATAGCTCCTTTGCAGACTATTCTCCATAATATCAAGAGTGATATGGCGGATGCCATTGTCATTCTCAGGGGTAGAGAGAACAGCCAAGTCCAGAGAATTAAAGGCAGAACGCAGGTCTCCATTGGTAGAAGTTGCGATGAAATCCAGCGCCTCCTCATCTAGCTCTACTGGAAAATCAAAACCACGCTCAGGGTTACTTAGAGCTATCTGAAGAGCCTCTTTGACATCTTGGTTAGACAGAGGCTCCAACTCAAAAATTTGAACACGACTACGAATGGCTGGAGTGACAGAAAAGAAAGGATTTTCAGTCGTCGCCCCAATCATGATGACCAGACCACTTTCCAAGAGGGGAAGTAGAAAATCTTGCTTGGTTTTGTCAAGACGGTGAATCTCGTCCAGTAGCAGAACTAGTCCACCTGAAAATTTAGCCTCTTCCGCGATTTCTTGTAGCCGTTTTTTACTATCAACTGTCGCATTAAAGGTCCGAAAGGCATACTTGGTCGTTCCAGCGATGGCTGAGGCGATACTGGTCTTGCCGATTCCTGGAGGTCCGTAGAGAATCATGGAGGACAGACGATTGGCTTCCACCATACGACGGATAATTTTTCCAGGTCCGACCAGATGCTCCTGACCGATGACCTGGTCGATGGTTTTTGGGCGCATGCGAAGCGCGAGATTGTCTGGCATAGCAGTCCTTTCTAACATGGATTTTCTGATGTATATGTGGTAAGATGGTAGTATCTATTTTAGCATATTTCCGAGCAATCGGGGCGATTAAAGAGTCGCATAGAAAGAGGATAAAATGGCAACATATGGATTTTTAGATGTTTTAGAGGAAGAATTGGACAAGAACTTTCCATTTGACTATGAGATTAGTTGGGACAAGCGCAATCATGCGGTTGAAGTGAGTTTTCTTCTAGAAGCACAAAATGCTGCAGGAATAGAGATGCTGGATGAGGATGGAGAGGTTTCGTCAGATGATATCCTTTTTGAAGAAGCGGTCCTTTTTTACAATCCGACCAAGTCAACGGTTAACGCAGAAGACTATCTGACTGTCATCCCTTATCTTCCTAAAAAAGGTTTTTCACGTGAGTTTTTAGCTTATTTTGCCCTTTTCCTTAAAGATACTGCCGAGGTTGGACTAGATGCCCTTATGGACTTTTTGGAAGACCCGGAAGCAGAAGAGTTTGTCATGGAATGGAACCAAGAAGTCTTTGAAGAAGGAAAAGTCGGCTTGGAAGAAGGAGAATTTTACCCTTATCCGAGATATTAGGAGTCTGATATGGAAGTAGAAATTTCTGATTTCACAGGCTGCAAAATTGCCCTCTTTTGTGGTGATAAGCTCTTAACTATCTTACGTGATGACAAATCAAACATTCCATACCCTAATACCTGGGAACTGCCTGGTGGTGGGCGAGAAGGCGATGAAAGTCCTTTTGAGTGCGCGGCGCGTGAAGTTTATGAAGAACTGGGAATTCATCTGACTGAAGATTGTCTGCTTTGGGCGAAGGTTTACCCAAGTATGCTTTTTGCGGATAAGAAATCCGTATTTCTAGTTGGCAAGTTGACACAGGAACAGTTTGACCAGATTGTCTTTGGAGATGAAGGGCAGGGCTACAAACTGATGGGCATTGAGGAATTTCTTGGCTCAGATAAGGTCGTGCCCCAGTTGCAGGAGCGAGTGAGGGATTATTTGGAGGAGAAGAATGATAACAATTGAGAGATCAGGGGCGGAAGATTTAGAAAAGATTATTGCCATTCAAAGAGCCAGTTTTGAGGCGGTTTATGAGAAATACCAAGATGAGTATGATCCTTATCTGGAGGACCGCGAACGAATCAAGTGGAAACTAGCAGAACGTCCTAATAGCTATTACTACTTTGTGAAAGAAGATGAAGAAAAGATTGGTTTTTTACGAGTTCAGACCAATGAAGAGTTGACAGAAGCTTGGTTGGGAACAGCAGCGATTTTACCTCCGTATCAAGGAAAAGGGTATGGATCTAAAGGTTTAAGCTTGCTGGAAAAAGAATTTCCAACCACCACACAATGGGATTTGTGTACGGTATTACAGGATGCAGGCATGGTTGCTTTTTACGAGAAAAACGGCTATTGTCAGACCCATATCGAGCCTGAAAAAGAAGGCATGGATATGGTCTACATGAAAAAATGGATAGAGAAATAGAAAGGATGGGTCGGTTAAATTTCTAAACTGAACCCGCCCTAAACACTGTGCCAAAAAGATAAACTTCTCTTAGACACAAGCGTCTTCAGAGAATTTCCTATTTTGGCTTTGTGTTTTACGGGCTTGGTATCTTAATTATGGAAACATGGCAAGAGTTAAAAGTAACGGTTAAGCGTGAGGGAGAGGAATTGGTTTCCAATCTCTTGATTGAGCTGGGGGCACAAGGTGTTGCGATCGAAGACAGTATGGACTATGTGGGGAATGTGGATCGCTTCGGTGAGATTTTCCCTGAGGTGGAACAGCAAGAAGAAATCGTGGTGACAGCCTACTATCCCGAAACGGTTGATGTAGCGGCAGTTGAGGCAGATTTACAGGCTCGTCTCCTAGAATTAACAGATTTTATGGATCTAGGAGAAGTCAAGATGGGGATGACTGCCTTGGCTGAGGAAGACTGGGCTGACAACTGGAAGAAATACTATGAACCAGCTCGCATTACTCATGATTTGACTATTGTGCCGTCTTGGACAGACTACGAGGCGACTGATGGAGAAAAGATTATCAAGCTGGATCCTGGTATGGCCTTTGGGACAGGAACCCATCCGACGACCAAGATGAGCCTCTTTGCCTTGGAGCAGGTTCTTCGTGGCGGAGAGACAGTGCTAGATGTGGGTACTGGTTCAGGTGTCCTTTCTATTGCTAGCTCGCTTCTGGGTGCCAAGGAAATCTTCGCCTACGACCTAGATGATGTGGCAGTTCGTGTGGCTCAGGAAAATATCGAGCTCAATCCTGGCATGGAAAATATCCATGTAGCGGCAGGAGATTTGCTTAAGGGGGTTGAGATTGAGGCAGATGTCATTGTGGCTAATATCTTGGCGGATATTCTCATCCATCTGACGGACGATGCCTATCGTTTGGTAAAGGACGAAGGTTATCTCATCATGAGTGGCATTATTAAGGACAAGTGGGATATGGTGCGTGAGTCAGCTGAGTCGGCAGGTTTTTTCCTTGAAACCCACATGATGCAAGGGGAATGGAATGCCTGCGTCTTTAAGAAGACCAAGGATATTTCAGGTGTGATTGGAGGTTAGCATGCAGCAGTATTTTGTCAAAGGCAGTCCTATCTCCCCTATCACCATCGAGGACAAGGAAACCAGCAAGCACATGTTTCAGGTCATGCGCTTGAAAGAAGGTAATAAGGTTACCTTGGTCTTTGAGGATGGTATCAAGCGCTTGGCGCGCGTGCTAGATGTGGAAACTCGTCAGTTTGAATTGCTCGAAGAATTAGCTGAAAATGTCGAACTGCCCGTCCAAGTGACCATCGCATCAGGCTTTCCCAAGGGAGACAAGCTGGAGTTCATCACTCAAAAAGTGACGGAACTGGGTGCCAGCCAGATTTGGGCATTTCCTGCCGACTGGTCGGTCGCCAAATGGGACGGCAAGAAATTGGGCAAAAAGGTTGAAAAACTAGAAAAAATCGCCCTTGGAGCAGCCGAGCAAAGCAAGCGTAATCTGGTCCCAAGTATCACTCTTTTTGAGAAGAAATCAGAATTTCTAGCGCAGCTGGACCAGTTTGACTCTATCGTAGTGGCCTATGAAGAGTCGGCCAAAGAAGGTGAATCAGCTGCTCTTTTACAAGCAGTTAGTGACATTGAAAAAGGAGCAAAATTGCTCTTCATCTTTGGTCCAGAAGGTGGTCTGTCACCTGCGGAAATTGAAAGTTTTGAAGCCAAAAGAGCTGTCTTGGCAGGCCTTGGACCTCGTATATTAAGAGCAGAAACAGCACCACTTTACGCTTTATCAGCTCTTAGCGTATTATTAGAATTAGAGAGATAAGAGGAAGAAAATGGAACAAAAACACCGTTCAGAATTTCCAGAAAAGGAACTCTGGGATTTAACCGCCCTCTACCAAGACCGTGAGGATTTCTTGCGTGCGATTGAAAAGACTCGCGAAGATATCAACCAATTTAGCCGTGACTACAAGGGCAATCTTCATACGTTTGAGGAGTTTGAAAAGGCCTTTGCAGAATTGGAACAAATCTATATCCAGATGAGCCATATCGGCAATTATGCCTTTATGCCTCAGACGACAGACTATAGCAATGAGGATTTTGCTAATATCGCCCAAGCTGGAATGGACTTTGAAACAGATGCCAGTGTAGCTCTTACCTTCTTTGATGATGCCTTGGTGGCAGCAGACGAGGAAGTCTTGGATCGTTTGGGTGAATTGCCACATTTGACAGCAGCTATTCGTCAGGCAAAAATCAAAAAAGCCCACTATCTAGGTGCTGATGTGGAGAAGGCCTTGACCAATCTCGGTGAAGTTTTCTATAGTCCACAGGACATCTATACTAAGATGCGAGCCGGAGACTTTGAAATGGCTGACTTTGAAGCCCATGGCAAGACCTACAAAAACAGCTTTGTAACTTATGAGAATTTCTACCAAAATCATGAGGATGCAGAGGTGCGTGAAAAATCCTTCCGTTCTTTTTCAGAAGGACTTCGTAAGCACCAGAATACAGCTGCGGCAGCCTACTTAGCTCAGGTCAAGTCTGAGAAATTGTTGGCAGATATGAAGGGGTATGACTCAGTCTTTGATTATCTCCTAGCTGAGCAAGAAGTAGATCGTGCCATGTTTGACCGTCAAATTGACCTCATCATGAAGGATTTTGCGCCAGTTGCTCAGAGATACCTCAAGCATGTTGCCAAGGTTAATGGTCTTGAAAAGATGACTTTTGCAGACTGGAAATTGGACTTGGATAGTGCTCTTAATCCTGAAGTGACTATTGACGACGCCTATGATTTGGTTATGAAGTCAGTAGAACCTTTGGGTCAAGAATATTGTCAGGAAGTTGCTCGCTATCAAGAAGAACGCTGGGTGGACTTTGCTGCTAACAGTGGCAAGGATTCTGGTGGATATGCGGCGGACCCATATCGCGTGCACCCTTATGTCCTCATGAGTTGGACAGGCCGTTTGAGCGATGTCTATACTTTGATTCATGAGATCGGGCATTCTGGTCAATTTATCTTTTCTGACAATCATCAAAGTTACTTCAATGCCCACATGTCAACCTACTATGTCGAAGCGCCATCAACCTTCAATGAATTGCTTCTCAGTGACTACTTGGAGCACCAGTCTGATGACCCACGTCAAAAACGCTTTGCCCTTGCCCACCGCTTGACAGACACCTACTTCCATAATTTCATCACCCACCTCTTGGAAGCAGCCTTCCAGCGTAAGGTTTATACATTGATTGAGGAAGGGGAAACCTTTGGAGCAAGCAAGCTCAACAGCATTATGAAGGAAGTCTTGACAGATTTCTGGGGAGATGCTATTGAGATTGATGACGATGCAGCCTTGACTTGGATGCGCCAAGCTCACTACTACATGGGCTTGTATAGTTACACTTACTCAGCTGGACTTGTTATCTCGACTGCGGGTTACCTCCATCTGAAACATTCAGAAACCGGAGCTGAAGATTGGCTCAATCTTCTTAAATCAGGTGGCAGCAAGACACCGCTTGAGTCAGCCATGATTATCGGAGCGGATATCTCAACAGACAAACCACTCCGTGATACCATCCAATTCCTGTCAGACACAGTTGACCAGATTATCGCCTACAGTGCTGAGTTGGGCGAGTAAGGGGATTTAGGATAAGGATATGAACAGAATTAAAAAATGGCTGGAGCAGGATCCCCAAAGAATGCATTTTATCAAAATTGGTCTAGTTTTGTTGGGAATCATTTTATTGATTGCTTTGCCTACTCTCTATCTTGTTTTGAGCGGAGTTGGTATTTGGTATTTTGTAAAGAAAGCACCAGATATTCGAAAAAGAAATCTAATGATTGGGATTTTCATTGTCAGTTTTGTTGCAGTTGCTATTCAAACTCCGACAGTCACAAAGAAAACTTCATCTTCTCAGTCAGAAACTAAGCAGACTGCGACATCTACTACTTCGACAGCTTCAACCACGGATACTTCATCTAGTATAGAGGAAGCAAAACGAATCGAAGAAGAGAAAAAAGCTAAAGAAAAAGCAGAAGAAGAGAGAATTGCCAAAGAAAAAGCTGCAAAGGAGTTGCAAGAAAAAGGTGAAACCTTAGTCAAACAATTAGAAGACAGTCAAGATGCGAGTCAAGTGAAGTCTGCTAAAGAAACAGTTAATCAGATTGAAAATAATGATAAAAAGACAGAGTTGCTTGATAGAATAGGTGCAGTTGAGTCGTTAATTTCTCAAAAAGAAGAAGAAAAAAGAGCTGCGCGTGAAGCTGAAACCAAAGCTCAACAGCAAGATAGAATTGTCTATGTTGCAGACCATGGGAAATCAAAAGTTTATTGGTATAGTAAGGATAGAATGCCTTCAAAAACGAATAAAGCCAACGTTGTTGAGATGACAGAGGCAGATGCAATTGCTGCAGGAAAACGTCCATCAAAAACAGAATAAGAAAGAAAGTCATCTTCGGATGACTTTTTGATAAGTTACTAGAAATGTAGAGGTGCTAGAGATGCGTAAAAAATTACAAAGAAAAGTGATAGAAGAAAAACCAAGCTATAGTCGAGAAGAAATTCAGTGGCTGCTTGAGCACTTGGGAGATCCCTCTCCAGAAATTCGAGATGAACTTGTTTTTACGAGTTTGGCTAGGGGGATTCAAGAAGAGTTGTTTTCCCTTGAGCAGTTTCAGTTTATCTCAGAAGAGGTCTCCTCTGATGAAGGTCTATACAAAGAGATTGATAGTAGAGGAGTTTCGACTCTTAAACGTTCTTTTAGGGCGCTTATTTATGCCAATCTTTTGTCTGCAGATGGTAACGAACACTCTCTTTTCTATAAAGGTTTAAAAACTGATATAAGAAATGCTATGCTATCTCAAGGTTTGTATTACCTTAAAAAAGAAAAGGATACGACAGGTTTTTCAAGTCAGTATGGTTGGGTTCACGCTTTTGCACATGGAGCGGATCTCTTGACTGAAGTCGTTTGTCATCCAGATTCTCCTAGTAACAGAGTTTCTGAAGCATTTGATGTACTGGGTCAACTATTTAAAAGAATTACCATTCGTTTTACAAATGATGAGGATTGGCGGTTAGCGAGAGTACTTTATGAACCCATTTTGCAAGTGAAATTAGGGCAAGAACAAGTAGCTTCTTGGATAAAAACGGTTGATTTTCCAATAGAAGAGAGGGAAGATTTTTATAAATTTTCCAATTTCAGATCCAGTCTGTTGGAAGTGTATATCCAACTTGATCAGAAAAATAGTTTACAAGATGCCTTGAAAGAAGCGATTCAATCCTTTCAATACTAAGTCCAAGCGAGTCGTTTCATGATTTTTAAATAACTTTCCAGTCAATTTTCTTGAAACCCTTTGCTTCTTTTGATAGACTAATACTTAGTTTGAAAAAAGGAGACTTATCATGAAAAAATTTGTTGCTGAATTAATCGGTACATTTATGCTTGTGTTCATCGGAACAGGAGCTGTTGTTTTTGGGAATGGTGTTGAAGGTGTTGGGCACCTTGGGATTGCTCTTGCTTTTGGTTTGGCAATCGTAGTTGCAGCTTACTCAATTGGGACGATTTCAGGTGCTCACTTGAACCCAGCGGTTTCGATCGCTATGTTTGTAAACAAACGTTTGTCATCTTCTGAGCTTGTAAACTACATACTTGGACAAGTAGTTGGAGCTTTCCTTGCGTCAGCTGCAGTATTCTTCCTCTTGTCTAACTCAGGCATGTCAACTGCTAGTCTTGGTGAAAATGCCTTGGCAAACGGTGTCACTGTCTTTGGTGGATTCTTGTTTGAAGTCATCGCAACTTTCTTGTTTGTCCTAGTTATTATGACTGTCACTTCAGCAAGCAAAGGTAATGGCGCAATCGCTGGTTTGGTAATCGGTTTGTCATTGACAGCCTTGATCCTTGTGGGATTGAACATCACTGGACTTTCAGTAAACCCAGCTCGTAGCTTGGCTCCTGCTGTCTTGGTAGGTGGCGCAGCCCTTCAACAAGTATGGATTTTCATCCTTGCCCCAATCGTTGGTGGTATTCTTGCAGCCCTTGTTGCTAAAAACTTCCTTGGAACAGAAGAATAATTGAAATTCAAAAAGCCTTGCTCCTCAGTTTGAGGAACAGGGCTTTTTCGTATCTGTTTAGCGGTTGTCAATTTTCTCTGGATAAAGGTCGTGTTGAAAGAGGCGTTGTTCTGCCAATCCTTCATACTTAGTTCCAGGTCTACCGTAATTGTAGTAAGGGTCGATTGAAATGCCCCCGCGCGGAGTGAATTTTCCCCAGACTTCTAAATAGCGAGGGTCGAGCAAGTTAACCAAGTCTTTCCCGATAGTGTTGATACAGTTTTCGTGAAAATCCCCATGATTTCGATAGCTAAAGAGATAGAGTTTGAGGGATTTTGACTCGACGCAGAGCTTGTCAGGAATGTAGGAAATATAAATGGTCGCAAAGTCTGGCTGAGCGGTGATTGGGCACAGGGAAGTAAATTCAGGACAGTTGAATTTGATGAAATAGTCATTTTCCACATGACGATTGTCAAAGGATTCGAGGACTTCTGGTTGATAGTCAAAAATGTAGGTAGTTTCTTTGTTGCCCAGTAGGCTTAGGTTTTTCATTTCTTCTTGTTGTGACATGATTTTTTCTTTCTAATTTTAAACACCACGTTGGTTGTCGTAGAGGAGGGTATGGAGTTGAGGAAGGACGCGGACATTGCCCCAGCTATCGTCAGCAGCGACACGTTCCCAGAGTTCTTTGAGGCGATCTAGTTGGTCTTGGACAATATTACCCGTAGCCTTGGGCTCAGGATTTCCTGCTGATAAGAAGAGGACATCTGGCTGGTAACGTTCTTGGATCCCTTTGGCAAAGGCTAAATCGGCATCATCAAAGACAGGGATTTTAAAGGTGACCTTGTCTGGATCTAGTTGGGAAACGATAAAGTCTAAGGTTTCGAAGTTGACTTCCATCTTGGATGAAGGAGGTTTGGGACTCAGAGTGACTTGGTCGATATCTTTTAACCAATTTTGCCAGCGGGAGCCTTGGGTCTCAACAGCCAGAGTGACACCACGTTCCTTGAGTTTGGTGACCAGCTCGGCCATGTTGGCTGCTAGGATAGCAGGATTTCCCCCAGATAGAGTTACATAGTCGTAGGTCCCCAATTTATCCAAGGCAGCAATGACCTCGTCAGCTGTCATACGAGTTGGTTTTTCAGAACCATCCCAAGTAAAGGCAGAGTCGCACCAGTCGCAGTGGTAGTCGCAACCTGCAGTGCGGACAAACATGGTTTTCTGCCCAATAGCACGGCCTTCACCTTGAAAGGTTGGACCAAAAATTTCCAGAACTGGTAGTTTGAGGACACGTTCCCTAGTCATCTAACCACTCCCGTCTAAACTCTGCAAAGGCGGTCGGAGTCTCATAGAGGCGAACGTATTCCAAACGGAGACCGCGCTCGTCTGGCAACTCTTGACTCATAGTTTGGAAAATCCAGTAAACCATATTTTCAGCAGTCGTGTTCATATAAGGCAGGGTTTCATTGAGATAGCGATGATCCAAGTGGGGTTCTAAGTAGTTCTTGTAGATAGCTTTGATGTCTCCAAAGTCGTAGCTCATGCCCCGTTCATCTAAAAATCCACTGACAGCAATCTGCAGATGATAAGTGTGACCGTGCAGGGACTTGCATTTTCCTTCATAGTGAAAGAGGTGGTGGGCAGCGTCGAAGGTAAACTCTTTTGAAACTAAGGTTCTGTGAGGATTGTAGACAAGAGATTCCCCAGTTTCCTGTCTGATTTCTTTGGGAGCAAAAAACATTAGCCCTCTCCTTTCTGTGAAAGATAAACATCTAAACCATGCTGACGTAGGTGGCAGGATGGACAATCTCCACAGCCACTTCCGATAATTCCATTGTAACATGTCAAGGTCTTTTCACGAACATAGTCAAAGGCACCGAGTTGGTCGGCTAACTTCCAAGTTTCAGCCTTGTCTAGCCACATGAGAGGTGTTTGGATAACAAAGTCGTAATCCATGGCAAGGTTGAGGGTGACATTAAGAGATTTGACAAAGACATCCCGGCAGTCAGGGTAGCCTGAGAAGTCTGTCTCGCAGACACCTGTCACGATATCTTGAATGCCTCGTTGCTTGGCAAGAACTGCTGCAAAGGATAGAAAGAGGTGGTTGCGACCATCAACAAAAGTATTGGGAAGCTCTCCCTCTTTTTGCTCGATTTCCATATCAGAGGTCAAGGCATTTTCAGTGATTTGTCCCAGCAGAGACATATCTAAGATGTGATGACGAACGCCTTGTTCCTTAGCGATTTCTTCAGCAACTTGAATTTCAAGATGATGGCGTTGGCCGTAGGCAAAGGTGACGGCTTCGACTGTTTCATAGTGTTCTTTAGCCCAAAAGAGGCAGGTTGTGGAATCTTGACCGCCACTAAAGACGACCAAGGCTGATTGACGTTTCATAGTACTCCTTCCAAAACGGGAAATGTTCAGAGCACGCAAAAAGCTCCCTTGAGGGGAGCTAAAAAATACCAAGTAGAGGTTTTTTTTAGCGATGGCATGTCCCAAACATCGTAATATTCTACCTACAGTCTAGCATATTTTTTGAAAAATGGCAAAGGACAAGAAAAAAGAGACCAAATAAAGTACTTGGTCTCTCGTTTGATTAGCTCAATTCAGCAACGATAGCCTTGATTTGTTCTGCTGTGTGAACACCAGCAACTTGTTTCACAACTTGGCCGTCTTTTTTGAAGAGAAGAGTTGGGATAGACATGATTCCAAAGGCACGAGCTGTGTTTGGATTTTCATCAACGTCCATTTTAACGATTTTCAAGACATCTTCTGAAAGTTCTTCAGACAATTTGTCCAAGATTGGACCTTGCATACGACATGGACCACACCAAGTTGCCCAGAAGTCTACCAAGACCAAACCGTCTTTTGTTTCTTGTTCGAATGTTGCATCTGTGATTGCTTTTGCCATTGTATTTCTCCTTTTTTAATTATATTGGCTTAAATCTTGTTTCATGAGATAGAAGAAGACATCTCCATAAGTCCCATGGTAGTCCAAATCATGACCATTATAGGTCAATTTTTGAACGGGGTAATAGTCTGCGACACCGATAAGGCAAGCTTGTTGAGAACGTTCAAAGTCTTGGTAAGACTCGAACGTCATGGTTCTCTCTTGTTTGCTGGTGTCTAGATAGGTAATTTCGATCATATTAAACTCCTTTGTTCGATCTTGACTTTATTGTACTCCTTGAAAAGAGGAATGTCAAGAAAAATGATTGCGCACGCAACTTTTTTAAAAATACTCATTAAGGCAAGAAATCAAGACTGGTTTCTAATCTTTCTTCGACGGCCTTTTGTAGATAAGCCAAGGTTGTTTGTCCCTCGTCAGTCAGACAGATAAAACTGGCCCGTCTATCCTGATCGCAACATCTGCGACTAAGCAAACCGCAGTTTTTCTCTTCTAATCTAGCCACCATTCGAGAAACAGCGCTTGGGCTGAGATGGAGTTTATCTGGTAGGTCAATTTGTCGTAGAGATTTTTCTTGGGCTAGATTCAGATAGTAGAGCAGGTAAAACTCTTTCAAATTCAGCCTTTGTTCACTCTGCTGGGCAATAGTTTCTTCCAACAAGGCTTCCATTTCTTTTTGACGGCGATTGTAGTCAAACCATTTTTCTAAGTAGGTCATTACTTTCTCCTTTCTTTTCAAAGTAAAAATCACAAAATCATTACTGAGTATCTTTATAACACAAGATGATTGCGCATGCAACTATTATACTACTTTTAACTAATCCTTGCAAGAAAGAAGAATTTCAATATTTCCTTGAAATTTTCTGAAAAAAGAGTAAACTGGTATGCAAGAAGTCTATTTCGTGGAGTTTAGGATGAAATTATATGTTCAATTAATGATTCTCTTTGTGATTTCTCTAATCGGTGAGGGAATCTCCAGTTTCTTTCATCTGCCTATCCCAGGCAGTATTATCGGTTTGATTATTCTCTTTCTAGCCTTACAGTTCAAGTGGCTAAGGACCAGACATGTCAACATGGTCGGGAATTTCTTGCTGGCCAATATGACCATTCTCTTTTTGCCGCCAGCAGTGGGAATCATGGAAAAGTTCGATGTGATTGCTCCCTATCTTTTGCCCATTGTCTTGATTGTCTTTTTTGCGGCTGTCATCAACATTATCCTCATCGCCCTAGTGGTTCAGTTTATCAAGAGACGGTTTGAGGGAGATTATGAGAAAGGAGATGCCAAATGAGCGAATTTGTATCCAATCCTCTGTTTGGGATTGCATTATCTATCCTAGCTTATCTAGTGGGAATGCTGGTTTACAGACGTTTTCCCCATCCTTTGACAACACCCTTGCTGTTGTCAGCAATTTTTATTATCATCCTTCTTAAGGCGACGGGTATTTCTTACCAAGATTACTACCAAGGTGGGGTTTATCTGAATAATTTGATTGTCCCATCGACAGTGGCTTTAGGGATTCCTCTTTATAAGAGTTTTCATCTGATGAAGCACCATGCTCGGAGTATTCTCTTTGGTAGTTTGCTAGCAGTAGTTGTCAATACTAGCTTCACTGCCATAGTAGCGAAAATATTTGGTATGGACTTTTTCCTAGCCATTTCTCTCTTTCCCAAGTCAGTGACAACCGCCATGGCAGTGGGAATCACAGAAAAATTGCAAGGTTTGACGACTGTGACCTTGGTCGTCGTAGTGGCCACTGGGATTTTGACCAGTGTGATTGGACCAACCCTTTTGAAGTGGTTGAAGATTGATGATCCAGTAGCTGTAGGCCTTTCCCTTGGAGGAACAGGCCACGCAGTTGGAACGGGAATAGCCTTTCGATACGGTTCTGTAGCAGGAGCCATGGGTGGCTTGGCTATCGGTGTCACCGGTATTCTCTACGTCTTTGTCAGTCCAATAGTAGCCAGTTTGATATTGAGTTAAAAAGCAAGGAATTTAAGTTCCTTGCTTTTTGTATTGTCATGTAGCTTTTATATCATTTAGCCTGTGAATCTATAACTAATAGTTAATAGAATAAGATTTATACTCTAGATTATTACCAAGCTCCACTATCATCTACATAATAGCCATCAGGTGTATAGGTATTACGAAGCATATTACCAGATGATGCGAGATAGTACCACTTACCATTATCTTTGACCCAACCTGTCGCCATAGAACCTGAGTCTTTTAGGTAATACCAAGTTCCACTATCTTTAATCCAACCTGTTGCCATAGAACCTGAGTCTTTTAGGTAATACCAAGTTCCACTATCTTTAATCCAACCTGTTGCCATAGAACCTGAATCATTTAGGTAGTACCAAGAGCCACCATCTTTAATCCAGCCTGTCGCCATAGAACCTGAATCTTTTAGGTAATACCAAGAGCCATTATCATATAGCCAATCAGCTGAAATCATAGCTCCTGATGATTTAAAGGCATACCAGCTACCACCTCGGTATAGCCATGTTTGATTAAACATAACCCCTTCATCATCCATAAAGTACCATGTTCCCTGATTATTGATCCAAGCATCTTTAACTAGTTGACCTTGTTTTTGATAGTACCAATTTTGGTTTGATTGTAGCCAGCTAGCAGTTTCAAAGATTGGAGAAAGTTTTACATATAATCCACTGCTATTATATTGCCGAGCAATTCTTCCTGGTTTAATTAAATTAAGAGTTCCTTCTTCACGCCAAGCAACAACAGATTTTCCTGATATTACGGTTGGAAGCGTTGTAACATAAGACTCATTTACAGAATCCCATGAACTTTCTAAGATTTGGTCACCATCTAAAACAAAGTAGCCACTCTTAGCAGTATCTGAATCAACATCGTCAACTACCTTAGTAGACCAAGTTTTTACTTCAGTACCACTCTTAGCCTCTACTACAATATCCCCACGATATCCATAAGGGATATAAAAGTGTAAAAAACGTCCCTTATCTTCAGTTTTAGATACCGTTCGTTCCTCCGCTAAAAAGCTAGTATTTTGCTTTTCTCCATTTAAACTAACTGTCCATTCGATTTTGCTAGTACTAGGTAAATCTAACACTTTAATATTTACTTCATATCCATTATTAATCTTACTGACTTTCCCATTCTCGTATCGAATGCCGCCTTTAAAAGCCCAGTCTTCTTTAAGTTCAAATGCCTTTCCTGCTTGAGGTAGAGTCAATAAAACGAAACCTGCCAATGACAAACTAAGTAGTGTAATTTTTTTTGATACTTTCATTTTATGAACTCCTTATTTTTTGAATAAAACAAATTGACTGTTGTCTGGATAAACTTCAATATGCTGGTTAGAATTTTGTTTCAAAACTTGTTCACGAGAGTATGTATACAGTTCATTTAACGTGATTCTATGATTATAATTTTGGTCTGCTATTAAAGATACTTGTGAATTCTGTAGAGGATTCCATCCTGAACCTAAAGACCAATATTTAGTCGCTAAACTTAATGATCCACCACTAGAGTATTCTGCACCTCTTGATGAGCATAGTACTAAAAATTTAGAGTCAATCATCTCACCTGATTTTTCGTTACCATTCATATTATAAAATCCTGATACAAACTCGTTCAAATCAAAATATTCTGTAGAGGCTTCTTCATTGGATGCCTCCGTATTATCTTTAGAGATAATTGTTCCAGCATGACAACAATCCAGCATAACAACAAACTTACCTTTGTATTGTTTTAAAATGGACGCCAATTCCCAACCAGAAAATGCTGTTTTATCACTCCCAATATAGATTCTTCCATCTCTTCCTCCATGACAAATAAAGTAAAGATAGTTCACATCACTTTCGGTAGAAGATTCAAATAGTTCTTGCATTTTTGCAATAATCTCAGACTTAGTTCTATCTGGGAAACGAACAACTTCACTGAAATTTTGGTTGCTAAATATCTTTTCCATCGCATTAACATCTGCGATAGGTACTGCTGGAGTAGATGTTTCACCAAGAACTAAAGCCCGACGATTGATATTTCGGCTTTCGCCACTATTAGCAAAGAAATAGGTATCATCTCCGATATTGTGCCAACCCGTCTGCATAGCTCCGCTAGTATCTAAATAATATTGTTCACCTTCGATAGTCTGTAGCCCTGTTTGCATGACACCACTAGTATCTAAATAATACCAACTACCCGAATCCCAACACCATCCAGTTTTCATGGCTCCACTATCATCTAGAAAATACCATTTTCCATATTCTTTAATCCAACCTGTCTTCATCCAACCTTCACTATCAAAATAGTACCAGGTGTCATTTATTTTTTCCCATCCATTTGTAGTATAAGAACCATCATAATGCTCATACCACCAACGGCTATCAGATTTTATCCAACTTCCACTTGACTTACTATAAGTCGTTTGAGTGGAGGATTCTTGAGCAGAAACTGGATTATTGGTTGGCAGGGATGCTCCCAAGCTAAGTAAAGCAACTGCTGATAATGAAATTTTCTTCAAAACTTTCATAATAATATTTTCCTTTTTTTTTATTTTGATATAATCATATCAGAATAAAAAAAGCTCGTTTTATTTATTGCAGAAATGGAAGAGAATTGATATGGAAAATTTTGGAGCCGTTTTAAAAGATATCCGTATTTCAAAAAATTTTCGTCTGAAAGATTTAGCGTGTAATGAAATTAGTGAATCAACAATTTCTCGGTTCGAGAATGGAGTTACGAAGTTATCTATTAATCATTTTTATATTCTGTTAGATCGCCTTGGAACCTCATTTTCAGAATTTGAAGAGTTAGTTCACTGTTATTACTCCCAAAAGGTATGTTTTTGGGGAGAGTTAGAAAATGCTGTAAATTCTTCAGATATATTTTTACTTCAAGAATTAGTCCAGAAAATAGAGTTAAGACAAAAGCAAGAAAAAAGTTTATGCAATTACCATATAAAATTGATTACTGAGCAACAGATCAACCGTCTTGCAAACCTTCCTTATAATTCATCTAAATGCAATGAATTAATAAAATATCTGCTTTCTGTAGATACTTGGATGGAGTATGAACTAAAAATTTTCTATAATTCGGTGTTTTTTATGAATACAAAAACCATTAGCTTACTATATAGAATAGTAATCAAGAAAACACGACACTTTCTAAAAACGGAAACGGGAGCTCGCAGGGTAATTCCTTTATATTTATTTAACTTGGAATTACTGTTAAAAAATAATTTGTTAGATAGCGCTCAATTTTTTATAGATGATTTAGAAAATTTACTTACGAGACAAGGATATTATTTTGAAAAAAATTATTTGCTTTTTTTAAGAGGTGTTTATCATATTAAAACTAATCGAGTAGAGATAGGTAAGAAAGAATGTTCTAAAGCTATGAGAATATTTAAGGAATATAATGATAGTGACACAATAGAGAAATTAAACGAGATATTTAGATCAGATTTTATATTTTAATTGCTAGATGGATTCATTTTTTTAATCTAGTTAAAAAATGAGATAAAGAAAAGGATAGCCTCTCAGTGATGAGATGTTATCCTTTTTTGACGTTTAAACTATTGCAAATTAACCTTGTTTTTCAAGATATAGTAGGTACCGAGATAGTAGATAGCTGATAAAAAGAGATCGCGCAGAATTTCTGTACCAATCATCATGTTAAAGTCATTTTCAATTCGGAAAAAGAGAGAAACATAACCAATGACGATGGCAATGACGATATAGGATAGAATCCCCATAGCTGTTCGATACTCATTAAAGAGTTGTCCGATTGAGATGGAGAGGTAAATGGATAAAATCCATGTAATCGAACTGACAAATAGTGATAGGGCATACAGCCAGCCGTAGCTGAGGTAAGGGGAAATGAAGTTATAGAGGACAGTGAAGTCTTTTTCTATTGGTGTTAAGAAGAAGATAATCAGTACACTCAAGATAAAGACGATATAGCTTAAGATGGACCAGACAAGACCTCCTAAGAGTTTTGCGATGATGATTTGGTGCTCAGAGACAGGTAGGGTCAGGGTCAAATACCCTTGGCGGTCATAAACACTCCCCTTGAATCTTCGGATGATTAAAAAGATTGTTGCAATCCAAAGAGTGACGCTGAGTCCTCCAAAGACTAGTACCAAAAAGAAGATGAAATAAACAGCATTGTTAGAATTGTAACTCTGGCTAAGGCTACCAAGAAAAGCTCCAATCAAAACTGAAATTGCAAGCACAGCTCCGTAGAGCGCTAAATACCATTTATTGACATTCTTAAATTCGTAGCGAACTAAATTCCAAAACATAATAATCTCCTTTGCTTAGGCTTTAAATTCCTGGCGGAAGAGCTGGTCAATTGATTCACCTGACTCGTAACGAATATCATCAACATTTCCTTGGCGAACGACTTTTCCGTCTTTGAGGAAGATAATCTCATCCAAGATTGGCTCAATATCTGAAATCAAGTGGGTTGAAATCAGGACCGTAGAGGTTGGTGAGTAGTTGTTGATGATGGTATTGAGGATATAATCACGAGCAGCTGGATCCACACCTCCGATTGGTTCGTCGAGAACGTAGAGGCGGGCTTCACGGCTCATAACGAGGATTAGTTGGACCTTTTCCTTGTTTCCTTTTGATAATTTCTTTAAGCGACTATTTTCATCAATGCCAAGGTCTGCAAGCAGATGTTGGGCGCGTTCAAGATCGAAATCCTGATAGAAGGTTTTAAAGTAAGTCAGGGCTTCTTTAACCTTCATTTGCTCATTGAGATAGGTCGTATCTGGTAGATAAGAGACGATTGCCTTGGTAGCGGGACTTGGATCCTGTCCGTTAATGAGAACACGTCCTTTGTCTGGCTGAAGAAGACCATTGATCAGTTTGATCAAGGTTGTTTTTCCGGATCCATTTGGTCCAAGGAGCCCGACAATTTTTCCAGCTAAAATCTCTAGTGAGATATTGTCAAGTGCCGCAGTTGCTCCATATGATTTTGATACATTTTCAAGTGCTAGTAGTGTCATAGTCTTAAACTCCTTTGATATAGTCGCTTAATACATTTGGCAGTTCTTCTTTTTTGTAGCCAAATTGAAGCATGCAAGAGACGAAGTGTTGCAGTTGCTCTTCGGAAAGTTGTTTGCGGGACTGAAGGATGAGGTCCAAATCCTCGGTGACAAAACGACCAGTTGTTCGCTTGCTATAAACGAATCCTTCACGTTCAAGGTCAGACAAGGCGCGCTGAATGGTATTGGGATTAACCCCAGCCTCGCTCGCCAGTTCTCTTACGGTAGGGAGCTGTTGGTTGGGTTCCAGTTCATGGGAAACAATCTGTAGTTTGATTTTTTCCATAATCTGTAAATAAATCGGTTTTGTATTATCAAATGACCAGGACATCATAGTCTCCTTTCTTTGCCTTTATTGTTCTAATAAAATAATACAATAAAACAAAAAACTTGTCAAGTAAAAATAAGAATTGTTTTGGGAATTGCTCAAAAAATGGTATAATGAAAAGAAAACGACAAGGAGGGAAATGCATGCGTTGTCCAAAATGTGGGGCTACCAAGTCTAGTGTTGTTGATAGTCGACAAGCCGAAGAAGGAAACACCATCCGTCGAAGACGTGAGTGCGACGAGTGCCAGCATCGTTTTACAACCTATGAACGAGTAGAAGAAAGAACGTTGGTTGTCGTCAAAAAAGACGGTACGCGAGAACAATTTTCGAGAGATAAAATCTTTAATGGGATTATCCGCTCAGCCCAGAAGCGTCCTGTGTCAAGTGATGAAATCAACATGGTGGTCAATCGTATTGAGCAAAAACTCCGTAGTCGTAGTGAGAATGAGATCCAAAGTGAATATATTGGCTCTTTAGTCATGGAGGAATTGGCAGAACTGGATGAGATTACCTATGTTCGTTTTGCCAGTGTTTATCGTAGCTTTAAGGATGTGAGTGAGTTGGAGAGTCTGCTCCAGCAGATCACCCAGTCCTCAAAAAAGAAAAAGGAAAAATAGATGAAGCCAAATGACCGTTTTTCTTTTCTAAAGAATAATCGGGTGTCGCAAGATACCTCTTCTCTGGTGCAGTGCTACCTCCCGATTATCGGTCAGGAGGCACTGAGCCTCTATCTATATACCATTACCTTTTGGGATGGTGGGCAAAAGGAACACCTTTTTGCCAATATTCTTAATCATTTGAATTTCGGGATGAATACGCTCCTCCAGTCTTTTAAAATCTTATCTGCTTTGGATTTGTTGACCCTTTATCAGAAGGGGGAAACTTATGAATTGCAACTTCATTCTCCCCTCTCCAGTCAAGAATTTCTAAGTCATTCTGTCTATAGCAGATTATTAGAGAAAAAGATTGGGGATACAGCTGTTTCTGCTATGAAGCAGGCTCCAAGTGAGGGAGAAGCACTCTCTGTTTCTTTGAGCCAAGTCTTTCCAACCCTGACTGAAGAAGTGACACCAAGTGAGTCTAAAAGCAAGTTAAAAAATGATTTTGACTTGGAACATTTCCAGCGCCTGATGGCTCGAGATGGCTTGCGTTTTGAAGACGAGCAAACGGATGTTTTGGAATTGTTTGCCATCGCAGATGAAAAAAAGTGGACCTGGTTTGAAACCTATCAATTAGCCAAGGCGACAGCGGTGGCTCAGGTTATTTCAGTCAAACGCATGCGTGAAAAGATAGCACAAAAACCAGCATCTTCTGACTTTAGCCCCAAAGAAATGACCATTATCAGGGAAGCCAAAAATAAAACTCCCTTGCATTTTTTAGCGGAAATCAAGCAGACTCGTAAGGGGAATATCACCCAGAGTGAGCGAGAACTCCTTCACCAGATGGCGTCTTTAGGCTTGTTGGATGAAGTCATCAATATCATCTTGCTTCTAACCTTTAACAAGGTTGATTCGGCAAATGTCAATGAGAAATATGCCATGAAGGTCGCCAATGACTATGCTTATCAAAAAATTCGGACAGCAGAAGAAGCTGTGCTTCGGATTCGAGAGCGTCAGCAAAAAGGGCAAGAAGACCAGAAATCGAAAACTAGCTCGACTAAGACAAATGTTCCTAAGTGGAGTAATCCAGAATATAAAAATCAAACCAGCGAGGAGACTCGTCTGGAACTAGAACGTAAAAAACAAGAAATGTTAGCCCGATTAGAAGAAGGAGGAGACTAGATGGAAAGTGTGGGTGACGTTATCAAACGTCAGACAAGTCGTTTTCAGTATCAGGACCTAGTCCAGCAGATCATGAAGGATCCCGATGTAGCGGCTTTTATCCAGAAAGAATCCCTCAGCCAAGAGGAGTTAAATCGCAGCATCTCCAAGTTCAACCAATATATCACAGAACGGGACAAGTTTCTTCGTGGGGATGCGGACTATATAGCGCGTGGCTACAAGCCTATCTTGGTTATGAATCAGGGCTATGCGGATGTGTCTTATGAAGAAACACCAGAACTAATCGTGGCAGAAAAAGAGGCTGCGATTAAGAATCGTCTCAAGTTGATCAATCTACCAGCAAGTCTCAAGAAAGCGAAATTGGCTCAGATTGACCTGGATGATCTAGGGCGCTTGCCGATTTTTGAGAGACTCTATTCCTTTGTTGACCTTTACCCAAGCATTCGAAAAGGCCTCTATCTTTACGGAGATTTTGGTGTTGGTAAGAGTTTCATGATGGCAGCCTTAGCTCACGACCTATCTGAAAAACGTGGGGCATCAACGACTATTCTCCATTATCCAAGTTTTGTTATTGATGTGAAAAATGCCATCGGTGAAGGATCTGTGAAGACCTTGGTGGATGACATCAAGTTAGCAGAGGTCTTAGTATTGGATGATATTGGTGCAGAGCAGTCGACTCCTTGGGTACGTGATGAGATTCTCCAAGTCATTCTTCAGTATCGCATGCAGGAAGATTTGCCGACCTTCTTTACTTCAAACTTTAATTTCCAAGATTTAGAAAAACATTTTGCCAAAGGAAAGAATGGAAATGACGAGACTTGGGAAGCTAGACGGGTCATGGAACGAATCCGTTATTTGGCTGAGGAGACAAGACTAGAAGGAGAAAATCGCCGATGACAGAAACCATTAAACTGATGAAAGCTCATACTTCAGTTCGTCGCTTTAAGGAGCAAGAGATTCCTCAGGCAGACTTGGAAGAGATTTTGACTGCTGGGCAAATGGCGTCATCTTGGAAAAATTTCCAATCCTACTCTGTGATTCTTGTGCGCAGTCAAGAGAAGAAAGATGCTCTTTATGAATTAGTTCCCCAGGAAGCCATTCGCCAGTCAGCTGCCATTTTGCTCTTTGTTGGTGACTTGAACCGAGCGGAAAAGGGAGCAAACCTTCACACGGACAGTTTCCAACCTCAAGGGGTAGAAGGTCTCCTTATCACGTCTGTAGACGCGGCGCTTGCTGGGCAAAATACCTTGCTTGCGGCTGAGAGTCTGGGATATGGTGGTGTTATCATCGGTTTGGTCCGCTACAAGTCAGAAGAAGTGGCAGCGCTTTTTAACCTACCTGACTATACCTACCCTGTTTTTGGGATTGCCCTTGGCGTGCCAAATCAACAACAAGAGGTCAAACCAAGACTGCCTTTGAACCAAGTGGTTTTTGAAGAAGAATACCAAGAACAGCCAGTAGCAGCGATTTTGGACTATGACAAAGTTCAGGCAGACTATGCTGGTGCGCGTGCGACGACCTCTTGGAGTCAGCGTTTGGCAGAGCAGTTTGGTCAAGCCGAACCAAGTTCAACTCGGAAGAATCTAGAACAGAAAAAGTTATTGTAGAAAGTGAGAAAACATGGCCTTACCAACTATTGCCATTGTGGGACGTCCCAATGTTGGAAAATCGACCCTATTTAATCGGATCGCTGGTGAGCGAATTTCAATCGTAGAAGATGTCGAGGGTGTGACACGTGACCGTATCTATGCAACGGGTGAGTGGCTCAATCGTTCCTTTAGTATGATTGATACTGGAGGGATTGACGATGTCGATGCTCCCTTCATGGAGCAAATCAAGCACCAAGCAGAAATCGCTATGGAAGAAGCTGATGTCATCGTCTTTGTGGTGTCTGGGAAAGAAGGAATCACGGATGCAGATGAGTACGTAGCCCGTAAACTCTATAAAACCCATAAACCTGTTATCCTTGCGGTTAACAAGGTTGATAATCCTGAGATGCGAAATGATATCTATGATTTCTATGCTCTGGGCTTGGGTGAACCTCTGCCAATCTCGTCTGTCCACGGTATCGGGACAGGGGATGTGCTCGATGCCATCGTGGAAAATCTACCAAATGAAGTTGAAGAAGAAAATCCAGACGTGATCAAATTCAGCTTGATTGGCCGTCCTAACGTTGGAAAGTCAAGTTTAATCAACGCTATTTTGGGAGAAGACCGTGTGATTGCCAGCCCAGTAGCTGGAACAACGCGTGATGCCATTGATACCCACTTTACAGATACGGATGGACAAGAATTTACCATGATTGATACAGCTGGTATGCGCAAGTCTGGTAAAGTCTACGAAAATACGGAGAAATACTCTGTCATGCGTGCCATGCGTGCTATTGACCGTTCTGACGTAGTCTTGATGGTCCTCAATGCCGAGGAAGGTATTCGTGAGTATGATAAGCGTATCGCTGGTTTTGCCCACGAAGCCGGTAAAGGGATGATTATCGTGGTCAACAAGTGGGATACTCTTGAGAAAGACAACCGCACCATGAAAAAATGGGAAGAAGATATCCGTGAGCAGTTCCAATATCTGCCTTATGCACCGATTGTCTTTGTATCCGCTCTTACCAAGCAACGTCTTCATAAATTGCCTGAGATGATCAAGCAAATTAGCGAGAGTCAAAACACCCGGATTCCATCAGCAGTCTTGAACGATGTGATTATGGATGCCATTGCTATCAATCCAACACCGACAGACAAAGGAAAACGCCTCAAGATTTTCTACGCAACCCAAGTGGCAACCAAGCCACCAACCTTTGTCATCTTTGTCAATGAAGAAGAACTCATGCACTTCTCTTACCTGCGTTTCTTGGAAAATCAAATCCGCAAGGCCTTCGTCTTTGAGGGAACACCGATTCACTTGATCGCGAGAAAACGGAAATAAACCTTGCTTGTTTTTCTACAAAAATAAACTAAAAGAAGACTTCATAGTCTTCTTTTTTCTATACTAAAAGGGGAGAAAAGAACCTATCAAATTGGAGGAGAATCTGTCATCAAATTTCAATCATTTTCCTAGCTTTTGTAATCTATTTGTAATGAAAATGCACTTTCTTTGTAAAAATCAAAATGCTATAATTCCTTAAATCAATTTTCCTTTATCAGGGAGGTTATTATGAAAAGAAGCAGATTATTTAAACATAGTTTGTTGGTTCGCTTGCTTGGGTTGCTGATGGCCTTTCTCTTCTTGTCAGCATTCACAGCACCTGAAAAACCTGAGTACGGGATCTATGACCCGGATCACTATCTAACGGATGAGACTATAAGTCAGATTCGGGAATTGAATAATGCAAATAGTAAAAAATCAGAAAAATTCCAGATGGGTGTTTACGTTGTGAAAAGCCTAGATGGAGAAACAATCGAGACTGTAGCCAATGAAACAGCTAGGGCTTGGAAGATTGGCTACTCGGGAGATAATCACGGTGTCTTGATTGTGGTAGCGGTCCAAGATAGAAAATCACGGATTGAAACCAGTAATAATGTGGCCAGTAAGATCACTGACTATCAGACTCACAGGTTCTTGACAACAGCACGACCTTACTTTCAAAAGGGAGACTACAGCAATGGAGTTCTTTCTATAGCAAACAATCTCAACTACATGTTTTATAGTGGATCGAGTACGACTTCTTCAAGTTCTAGAAGTAGTTACGACTATGCTACTAATTCTAGTCGTCTAAGAGAAATTGAAAAGTATACAGCTGAGAGTCGATCTTCAAAACGGAACCGAAAAAGCAGTTCGAGCGACGGAGTTATCGGATTTGGAGTTCTCATTTACTTCATCGTGATGATTATCGGATTTCTATTTGGTGGTCGTGGTGGCGGTTCACGTGGAGATGATTCTGGCAGTGGCTGGTGGGGCGGTGACTCATCAGATTCAGGATCCTCTTGGTCTGACTCAGGCTCCGACTCATCTGGTGGCTGGGACGGCGGTGGCTTTGATGGCGGTGGTTCGTCTGATGACTGGTGAGTGATCATATATTGCTCAAACCAATTTCTCCATGCAGTAAGGTGACTCCTTTGCAACAGTTCACTCCTTAATTAAAAATAAAAATAAAGTTTGGGAAATTGATTTATAATCTGAGTATTTTCTCAGAAAAGTTGATAAAAGAAAGTGTTAAGGTTTTGATATGAAACAAAATAAAGTAATTCTCTCAATAGTAGCGATCTTCTTTGGACTACTAGTTCTGGGAAGTTGTTCCGCAGTGACGACCTATAATGGTCTGGTTGGTGAACAGACTAAGGTGGAGCAGGCTCAGGCCGATGTCTCGACAGCCCTCCAACGTCGTTCGGACTTGATTGGTAACTTGGTGGAGTCCGTTAAAGGACAAATGAATCATGAAACCGAAGTCTTTACCAAGATTGCGGATGCTAGAGCTAAAATCGGTAGTAGCTCAGTGACATCGGAAGAAAACCAAAAGGCTCAGGGAGAATTGAGCTCTGCTCTTTCCCGCTTGATTTCCTTGACGGAGAATTATCCAGAACTCAAGAGCAATCAAAATGTTGAGCAACTAATGGTCGAACTTTCAGGCAGTGAAAATCGAATCTTTGTAGCACGCAAGGATTATAATAAAGTCGCAGCCGAGTACAATCAAAAGTTGAGAAGTTTTCCAACCGTGCTTTTTGCAAATATGATGAACTTTAAAGAAGCTGAAACCTTTAAAGAAACAGAAGAAGCCAAGACAGTTCCTAAGGTCGATTTTGGAACATCTTCATCCAGTCAATAAAGTGAATCAGCCTATGAACAAAGGAATTTCTCTAGTATGACTAGTGATTTTAAACCCGAACCTGGAAAGCTTTTTCCAGGTTTTTTTGGTATAATAAAAGGGAAGAGACAGTGACTCAAATGGAGATTTGCTATGGAGAAAACAAAAGCCTTTCTTGAAGCGCACTACAAGAGATATATTCTTACGATTTGCCTTCTCTGGTTCCTCATGTTTTTCCTTCCTTGGGATTGGCAAATAGGAGGAGTTTCAGTATATTATTTTGTTATGAAAAAACTCTTTGTGGTTTTTGGCGTTTTATCTATCCTATACTCGGTGCTGATTAAAAAAATCAGTCTTCTCATCTTTGGAATTATCTTTTGCTTGGCCTTCTGGATCAATCTCTTTTGGTATTTTGGGATATTGCCTATATTCTTGGGAAATTAAACATTAAAAAATGAAGGACTAGACTAGCTTCTAGTCCTTTTTTCCCCTTGTAAAACAAGGATTCTTTCTTGAAAAATAATGGTAAATATGCTAAAATTAAAAGAACATTCTAAAATATTCAGAATCTAAAGTAAGGAAAATCATGGCTAATATTTTAAAAACAATTATCGAAAATGATAAAGGAGAACTTCGTCGTCTAGAAAAGATGGCTGATAAGGTTCTTAACTATGAGAGCCAAATGGCCGCAATGTCGGACGAAGAACTAAAAGCAAAAACTGACGAATTTAAAGAACGCTACAATAAGGGGGAATCACTTGATTCGCTGTTATATGAGGCTTTTGCGGTAGTCCGTGAAGCTGCAAAACGTGTCCTTGGACTTTTCCCTTATAAAGTTCAGGTCATGGGTGGGATTGTTCTTCACCATGGTGACGTTCCAGAGATGCGTACTGGTGAAGGGAAAACCTTGACGGCGACCATGCCAGTGTACCTCAATGCCCTTGCAGGTAAAGGGGTTCACGTAGTTACTGTCAACGAATACCTGACAGAACGTGACGCGACTGAGATGGGTGAATTGTACTCATGGCTTGGTCTGTCAGTAGGGATCAACTTGGCAGCCAAATCTCCAATGGAGAAAAAAGAAGCGTACCTCTGTGATATTACCTATTCAACCAACTCAGAGATTGGTTTTGACTACCTTCGTGACAATATGGTCGTTCGTGCAGAAAACATGGTACAGCGTCCGCTTAACTATGCCTTGGTCGATGAGGTTGACTCAATCTTGATCGACGAAGCCCGTACTCCTTTGATCGTTTCAGGTGCCAATGCAGTTGAGACTAGCCAACTCTACCACATGGCGGATCACTTTGTGAAGTCTTTGGACAAGGATGACTATATTATTGACATTCAGTCTAAGACGATTGGTTTGTCTGATTCTGGGATTGACAAGGCTGAGAGCTATTTCAAACTGGAGAATCTCTATGATGTCGAAAATGTGGCTCTTACCCACTTTATCGACAATGCCCTCCGTGCCAACTATATCATGATTCTCGATATCGATTATGTGGTTAGTGAAGAGCAAGAAATCTTAATCGTCGACCAATTTACAGGTCGTACCATGGAAGGTCGTCGTTACTCTGACGGCTTGCATCAAGCAATTGAAGCAAAAGAAGGTGTGCCAATCCAAGATGAGACCAAGACTTCAGCTTCTATCACCTACCAAAACCTCTTCCGTATGTATAAGAAATTGGCAGGTATGACGGGTACTGGTAAAACAGAAGAAGAAGAATTCCGAGAAATCTACAATATTCGTGTTATCCCAATCCCAACCAACCGTCCAATCCAACGTATCGACCACTCAGACCTTCTCTATGCCAGTCTTGATGCGAAGTTTAAGGCTGTAGTTGAAGATGTAAAAGCTCGTCACCAAAAAGGTCAGCCGGTCTTGGTAGGTACAGTTGCAGTTGAAACGAGTGACTTTCTTTCTAAAAAACTGGTAGAGGCAGGTGTTCCTCACGAAGTCTTGAATGCGAAGAACCACTATAGAGAAGCGCAAATCATCATGAACGCTGGTCAGCGTGGTGCAGTTACTATCGCAACCAACATGGCCGGCCGTGGTACCGACATCAAGCTTGGTGAAGGGGTTCGTGAACTTGGTGGACTTTGTGTCATTGGTACAGAACGCCATGAAAGTCGCCGTATTGATAATCAGCTTCGTGGACGTTCAGGGCGTCAAGGAGACCCAGGTGAGTCACAATTCTACTTGTCTCTTGAAGATGATTTGATGAAACGTTTTGGTTCAGAACGTTTGAAAGGTGTCTTTGAACGTCTTAACATGTCTGATGAAGCCATCGAATCTCGCATGTTAACGCGTCAAGTTGAAGCAGCTCAAAAACGTGTCGAAGGGAACAACTACGATACTCGTAAACAAGTCCTCCAATACGATGACGTTATGCGTGAACAACGTGAAATCATCTATGCACAACGTTATGATGTCATTACTGCAGATCGTGACTTGGCACCTGAAATCCATGCTATGATTCGTCGTACCATTGGCCGAATCGTAGATGCACATGCTCGTTCGAAAGAAGATGAAAAACTGGAAGCAATCCTGAACTTTGCTAAGTATAACTTGCTTCCAGAAGATTCAATCAGCCGTTCAGACCTTGCAGGTTTGTCAGACCAAGCTATCAAAGATGAGCTTTTCCAACGTGCCTTGAAAGTTTATGATAGCCAAGTTGCCAAACTTCGTGATGAAGAAGCAGTGAAAGAGTTCCAGAAGGTCTTGATCCTACGTGTTGTAGACAACAAGTGGACAGACCATATCGATGCTCTTGATCAGTTGCGAAATGCTGTTGGTCTTCGTGGATATGCCCAAAACAACCCTGTTGTAGAATATCAAGCAGAAGGTTTCCGCATGTTTAATGACATGATTGGATCAATTGAATTCGATGTAACTCGCTTGATGATGAAAGCACAAATCCACGAACAGGAACGTCCTCAAACTGAACACAATATCAGTACAACTGCGACTCGTAATATCGCAGCGCAGCAGACTCAGCTTCCAAAAGATGTGGACTTGAGCCAAGTCGGACGAAATGATCAATGCCCATGTGGATCTGGTAAGAAATTCAAGAACTGTCATGGTAAGAGACAATAATACGAGATAAGATACAGGCGGATACCTGGTAAAAGTCATTTTTTGCTTGGTGTCCGTTTGCTTTATAAGGAGATGAATCATGGTATTTACAGCTAAAAGTCCTAAAATTAACATTGAAGAAGTTCGCGCCTTGTCTAAATTAGAGGGAGCGGCTCTTGCGAGAAAAAATCAACGTGATCAGGAATTGGAAGCCATCATCCGTGGGGAAGACCAGCGTATTCTCTTGGTGATTGGACCATGTTCATCTGATAATGAAGAGGCGGTTCTCGAGTATGCCAAGCGTCTATCTGCTTTGCAAGAAGAGGTCAAAGACCGCATTTTTATGGTCATGCGAGTCTATACGGCTAAACCTCGTACCAATGGAGATGGCTATAAGGGCTTGATTCATCAACCAAATGCTAAAGAAGCACCTAGCTTGATCAATGGAATCAAGGCTGTTCGTCATTTACATTACCGCGTTATTTCTGAGACTGGCATGACAACAGCGGATGAGATGCTTTATCCTGAAAATCTTCCGCTGGTGGATGATTTGATTTCTTATATGGCTGTTGGAGCTCGTTCTGTAGAGGATCAACAGCACCGTTTTGTAGCGAGCGGAGCAGATTTTTCAACAGGATTTAAAAATCCAACATCTGGAAATCTCAATGTTATGTTTAACGGGATTTACGCAGCGCAAAATAAGCAGAGTTTCCTCTTCCTTGGTAAAGAGGTGGAAACGACTGGGAATCCATTGTCCCATGCCATTCTTCGTGGTGCCTTGAATGAATATGGCAAGAATATTCCCAACTACTACTATGACAATTTGATAGATACCATTGCCCAGTATGAAAAGATGGGCTTGGAAAATCCCTTTATCATCATCGATACCAATCATGACAATTCAGGCAAGCAGTACATGGAGCAAATCCGTATCGTTCGTCAGACCTTGATTAACCGTGACTGGAATGAGAAAATCAAGAAATATGTTCGTGGTTTTATGATTGAGTCCTATCTAGAAGATGGACGTCAAAATGAGCCAGAAGTTTTTGGTAAGTCCATTACAGATCCGTGTCTCGGATGGGACAACACAGAAGCACTTGTTCGAGAAATTTACCAAACGCTAGGAGAGTAAGATGGCATTTATCGAAAAAGGTCAAGAAATTGATATTGAAGCAATCAAGGCTGCGACCCAGCTGTCACCTGAAGCCTTGCGAAAAAAAGAAGCCCGTGATAGAGAGTTGGCAGCCATCATCTCTGGTGAGGACGACCGAATCTTTTTGGTGATGGGACCTTGCTCTTCTGACAATGAAGAAGCAGTGCTCGAATATGCTCATCGCTTAGCAGACTTGCAGAAAAAAGTTGCGGATAAAATCTTTATCGTGATGCGTGTCTATACGGCTAAACCTCGTACTAATGGAGATGGCTATAAGGGCATGATTCATCAACCAAATACCAGCGAAGCGCCTAGTCTCATCAATGGTTTGCAGGCTGTTCGTCAGCTCCACTACCGTGTGATTACCGAAACTGGCTTGACAACAGCTGATGAGATGCTCTATCCGTCAAACCTCGTTTTGGTTGATGACCTGGTCAGCTACCATGCTGTAGGGGCTCGTTCGGTGGAAGACCAGGAACACCGCTTTGTAGCCTCTGGGATTGATGCTCCGGTTGGGATGAAAAATCCGACATCTGGGAACCTTGGGGTCATGTTTAATGCTATCTATGCAGCTCAAAACAAGCAAACCTTCCTTTACCACGGTCAAGAAGTGGAAACTTCAGGAAATCCCTTGGCCCACGTTATCCTTCGTGGCGCCATGAACGAATATGGTAAAAATGAACCCAACTTCTACTATGAAACCCTCTTAAATGCCATCAATCGCTATGAGACTATGGGGCTTGAAAATCCCTTCATTATCATCGATACCAATCATGATAATTCAGGCAAGCAGTATATGGAACAAATTCGCATTGTTCGTCAAGCCTTGCTGAATCGTGACTGGAATGAAAAGATTAAAAAGACGGTTCGAGGCTTTATGATCGAATCTTACCTAGCTGATGGTCGCCAAAATCAACCAGAGGTCTTCGGTTGCTCTATAACTGACCCTTGTCTAGGTTGGGAAAATACAGTAGCCTTGGTAGAAGAAATTTATACTACCTTAACAAAATAAGTGAAAAGGATGGAGTTGGGGGAATCTCAGCTCCTTTTGTGAGTATGATAGTTGGACACGGAATTGACATCGAAGAATTGGCTTCGATAGAAAATGCAGTTACACGACGTGAGGGCTTTGCCAAGCGCGTGCTGACTGCTAAAGAAATGGAGCGCTTTACCAGTCTCAAAGGGCGCAGACAAATCGAATACTTGGCTGGTCGCTGGTCGGCTAAGGAGGCCTTTTCCAAGGCTATGGGAACTGGTATTGGAAAACTGACCTTTCAGGATTTGGAAGTTTTGAACAATGAACGAGGGGCTCCTTATTTTAGTCAGTCGCCATTTTCAGGAAAGATTTGGCTGTCGATCAGCCATACAGATCAGTTTGTGACAGCCAGTGTCATTTTGGAGGAAAATCATGAAAGCTAGTCCACATAGACCAACCAAGGCTCTGATATATCTGGGAGCCATTCGACAAAATATACAACAAATGGGAAGTCATATCCCTAATGGTACGCTCAAATTTGCAGTAGTCAAGGCTAATGCTTATGGACATGGGGCGGTAGCTGTTGCAACGGAGATCCAGGATGTTGTTGATGGATTTTGCGTTTCCAATATCGATGAAGCTATCGAGTTGCGTCAAGCAGGTATAAACAAGAAAATCCTCATTTTAGGAGTTTCTGAAATAGAAGCTGTTGCTCTAGCTAAAGAATACGACATCACCTTGACAGTGGCAGGATTGGAGTGGATTCAAGCGCTGTTAGACAAGAAAGCAGATTTAACTGACTTGACTGTCCATCTCAAGATTGATTCAGGAATGGGACGAATTGGTTTTAGAGAGGCCAGTGAAGCTGATCTGGCTCAAGACTTGCTCAAGCAACATGGTGCTCGCGTTGAAGGAATTTTTACCCACTTTGCGACTGCAGATGAGGAATCAGATACCTACTTTAATCAGCAGTTAGAATGCTTTAAAGCTATTTTGGCAAGTATGAAGGAAGTTCCAGAGCTGGTTCATGCCAGCAACTCAGCAACGACCCTCTGGCATGCAGAGACTATTTTCAATGCAGTTCGTATGGGAGATTCCATGTATGGTCTCAATCCAAGTGGAGAGGTTCTGAACTTGCCTTATGACTTGACTCCAGCCTTGACCTTGGAGTCTGCTCTGGTTCATGTCAAGACAGTTCCAGCTGGAGCTTGCATGGGCTATGGAGCCACCTATCAGGCGGATAGCGAGCAAGTCATCGCGACCGTGCCAATCGGCTATGCGGATGGTTGGACACGAGATATGCAAAATTTCACTGTCTTGGTAGATGGACAAGCTTGCCCAATTGTCGGACGAGTATCTATGGACCAAATCACCATTCGTCTGCCTAAGATTTATCCGCTCGGAACAAAAGTAACCCTGATCGGTAGCAATGGTGACCAGGAAATCACAGCAACTCAGGTAGCGACCTACCGTGGAACCATTAACTATGAGGTGGTTTGTCTCCTCAGTGACCGCATTCCTAGAGAATATTATTAAAAAGAAAGGAGTGGAGCATGAACCTACATCAACCCTTGCATGTCTTGCCTGGTGTGGGGCCAAAGTCAGCAGAGAAATACGCCAAACTAGGAATTGAAAACTTGCAAGACCTCTTGCTCTACTTTCCTTTCCGTTATGAAGATTTCAAGACCAAGCAGGTCCTAGATCTGGAAGATGGGGAAAAGGCAGTTCTGTCTGGTCAAGTCGTGACTCCTGCTAGTGTCCAGTATTATGGTTTCAAGCGTAATCGCTTGCGTTTTAGTCTCAAGCAGGGAGAAGTTGTTTTTGCGGTGAATTTCTTTAACCAACCCTATCTGGCTGATAAGATAGAGTTGGGTGCAACTCTTGCTGTCTTTGGGAAATGGGACCGTGCCAAGGCCAGTCTGACTGGGATGAAGGTCCTGGCTCAGGTTGAGGATGACCTCCAACCTGTCTATCGTCTGGCTCAAGGAATCAGTCAGGCCAGTCTGGTCAAGGTCATCAAGACAGCCTTTGATCAGGGGTTGGACCTCTTGATAGAGGAAAATCTTCCCCAGCCTTTACTTGATAAATACAAACTCATGTCCCGTTGTCAGGCCGTTCGTGCCATGCATTTTCCTAAGGATTTAGCAGAATACAAGCAGGCCCTTCGTCGGATCAAATTTGAGGAACTTTTTTACTTCCAAATGCAGTTGCAGTCACTCAAGTCTGAAAATAGAGTTCAGGGAAGCGGTCTGGTTCTGAATTGGTCCCAGGAAAAAGTGACAGCCGTTAAAGAAAATCTGCCTTTTGCCCTAACCCAAGCTCAGGAAAAGAGTTTGCAGGAAATTTTGGCCGACATGCAGTCCGACCACCACATGAATCGTCTCCTGCAAGGAGATGTGGGGAGCGGAAAAACGGTGGTTGCTGGCTTGGCCATGTTTGCAGCGGTGACGGCTGGCTACCAGGCGGCTCTCATGGTGCCGACAGAAATCCTAGCAGAGCAACACTTTGAGAGTTTACAGAACCTTTTTCCAGACTTGAAACTGGCTCTCTTGACAGGTTCCTTAAAAGCTGCAGAAAAAAGAGAAGTTTTAGAGACCATTGCCAAGGGTGAGGCTGACTTTATTATCGGAACTCACGCTCTGATACAGGATGGGGTGCAGTATGCTCGTCTTGGTTTGATTATCATCGATGAGCAGCACCGTTTTGGTGTGGGCCAAAGGCGTATTTTACGAGAAAAAGGAGATAATCCTGACGTTCTCATGATGACGGCGACGCCCATTCCACGGACGCTGGCTATCACAGCCTTTGGCGATATGGATGTTTCCATTATCGACCAGATGCCAGCAGGGCGGAAGCCCATTGTGACGCGCTGGATTAAGCATGAGCAGCTGCCTCAGGTCTTGACTTGGTTAGAGGGGGAAATCCAAAAAGGTTCGCAAGCCTATGTCATCTCTCCCTTGATTGAAGAATCTGAAGCTCTGGATCTGAAAAATGCCATTGCCTTATCAGAAGAGTTGACAGCTCATTTTCCTGGCAAGGCAGAGGTTGCTCTACTACATGGGAAGATGAAGAGTGATGAAAAAGACCAGATTATGCAGGATTTCAAAGAGAGAAAGATAGATATCCTAGTCTCTACAACGGTTATCGAAGTTGGGGTCAATGTTCCAAATGCGACCGTCATGATTATCATGGATGCTGACCGTTTCGGACTTAGTCAGCTCCATCAGCTCAGAGGTCGTGTTGGTCGTGGGGACAAGCAGTCCTACGCAGTTCTAGTGGCCAATCCAAAAACTGATTCTGGGAAGGACCGCATGCGCATCATGACAGAAACGACCAATGGATTTGTCCTTGCGGAGGAAGATTTGAAAATGCGTGGTGCTGGTGAGATTTTTGGAACCAGACAGTCAGGACTTCCAGAGTTTCAAGTGGCTGATATTATCGAAGATTTCCCGATTTTGGAAGAAGCCAGGAAGGTTGCCAGCTACATTAGTTCGATAGAAGGTTGGAAAGAGGATCCGGAGTGGCGCATGATTGCTCTCCACTTAGAGAAGAGAGAACATCTGGATTAAGCCTTTTCTAAGAAATCTATAAGCTAGCTTTTAGGTTTGGGTCTTATACTAGAGTCATCAAAAAGAAACGAGGACTCTCACATGACTATTAAAGTAACCTACCAAAAGAAATATCAGACTTTCAAACTTGAGAAAGGAGCTAGCACCTATTGATACAAAAAGAGCGGAAACGCTCTTTTTATTTTTATAAAATAGTCGACTATAAATCAAACTTAGTCGAGTGATAAAAATATATTAGTCTCCAAGCCTATTTACTCTTTGACTGAAGCTTGATATAATTGCCCCATATGAGTAAAGAGGAGTGAAAAGAATGTTAGAAACAAGAACGATTGCTATCCAAGATAGGTATGGAGAACGATTTCAGCATTGTTGGGGATGTGGTCCCAAGAATGATTTAGGCTTACATTTAAAAACCTATCCAAGTATAGATGGAAAGAGTTGTATTAGTCGGATAAAGCTTGAAAATGCTTATACTGGTGGAGTTCCATCAAATGTCTTTGGAGGAATGATAGCGACTATTTTTGATTGCCATGGCACGGCCTCAGCAGCTTGGTTTGCCCATCATCAAAAAGGGTTGGAACTGACGGAATCAACTGTGATAGGACGTTTTATTACAGCTCGCTTGGAGATTGATTACCTTAGTCCTAGTCCAATTGAAGATGAAATTGTGGTCACTTCTACTCTGGAGGAATTAGGGGAAAGAAAAGCAATTATTGCTATGGAGATGACAGTGGCTACTAAAGTCCGTGCCAAAGCCAAAATGGTAGCAGTTGCTGTGAAGGATCATATGTAAAACGGAAGATTAGAAGTTTAAGATTTTAAAACTACTTTCAGGCGATAGGTTTGAGGAAAGAGAATCTAAAATCACTTTCTATTTAGCATTCTTTCTTGCATTGCTTTCCTAGATATGCTAGAGTTATGATAGCGATTACAAATCAAAAGGAGCATGCTATGAAAAATCCAGCTTTGTTAGAAGAAATCAAGACTTATAAAGGAAGGGATGAGGTTCCAGAAGACTTTGATGCTTTTTGGGATAAAGAGGTCAAAAAAGTTTCATCTCTTCCAGCCTACCAGTTGGAGGAAAGAGATTTCCATATTCCTCAAGTCAAGTGCTATGAGCTAACCTTTGAAGGAAGCAATGAAGGCAAGGTCTACGCACGCGTCGTCCTGCCAAAGAGTGAGGAGAAAGTTCCGTTAATTTTCCATTTCCATGGCTATATGGGCCGTGGTTGGGATTGGGCTGACATGCTAGCCTATACTGTGTCTGGTTACGGTGTTGTTTCCATGGATGTCCGGGGCCAGTCAGGTTATTCGCAAGATGGCTTGCGTTCTCCTCTAGGGAATACCGTTAAGGGGCATATCATTCGTGGTGCTGTGGAAGGTCGGGATCATCTCTTTTATAAGGATGTCTATCTGGATATTTATCAGTTGATCGAAATTATTGCTAGTCTGCCTCAGGTAGATGAGAATCGGCTTTCCAGCTATGGTGCGTCACAAGGAGGGGCCTTAGCTCTGGTTGCAGCAGCGCTTAATCCTCGGATTCAGAAAACAGTTGCCATCTATCCTTTCTTGTCAGACTTTAGACGGGTGCTCGAGATTGGCAATACCAGCGAGGCCTATGATGAACTTTTCCGATATTTCAAGTTCCACGATCCCTTCCATGAAACAGAAGAGGAAATCATGGCGACCCTTGCCTATATCGATGTGAAAAATCTTGCCCATCGCATTCAAGGTGAGGTCAAGATGATTACGGGCTTGGATGACGATGTTTGCTATCCTATTACTCAGTTTGCGACATACAACCGTCTGACCTGTGACAAGGCCTATCGTATCATGCCAGAGTATGCTCACGAAGCCATGAATGTTTTTGTCAATGACCAAGTTTATAACTGGCTCTGTGGCAGCGAGATTCCTTTTAAGTACGTAAGATAATGAATGAGAGAGCCCAGGAGCTCTCTTTTTTATGTCCAAAACCTGAAAGTACTTTTAGAAAAATTAAAATATTAAAATATCCTTAAAAGTAAAATCTATTCTGTGGGAACACAGATATAAATATAAGACTTTATTGTATAATAAAGGAAAAGTCACTTGTGAAAGGAGGAAAAAGGCTGCTGGGTGATTAAAAACTCGAGCTCAGCAGAAAATGGGAGAGGATTGGGAGCTCTCATTAAGTTGGATACTTTCTTGTAAAAACTTGTCTCTTGAGAGACAATAAAAATTTTTAAAGAAAAAGAAAGCGCTTTATTTTATGAAAAGTGAAAGGACAAACATGAATTACAAATCTTTAGATCGGAAACAGCGATACGGAATTCGAAAATTTGCAGTTGGTGCAGCATCGGTAGTGATTGTTACAGTGGTATTTGGAGCAAATCCAGTCTTAGCTCAAGAGCAAGCCAATGCAGCAGGGGCCAATACAGAAACTGTCAAACCTGGTCAAGGTTTATCAGAATTGCCAAAAGAAGCGTCCTCGGGAGATCTTGCTCATTTGGATAAGGATTTGGCTGGTAAATTGGCAGCAGCTCAAGACAACGGCGTTGAGGTGGACCAAGATCACTTGAAAAAAAATGAGAGTGCAGAATCAGAAACCCCATCCTCTACCGAAACCCCTGCAGAAGAAGCAAATAAGGAAGAGGAATCAGAGGATCAGGGTGCTATTCCTCGTGACTATTACTCAAGAGATTTAAAAAATGCTAATCCTGTCCTTGAAAAAGAAGATGTTGAAACCAATGCAGCAAATGGTCAGAGAGTTGATTTATCAAGTGAACTAAATAAACTAAAGCAACTAAAAAATGCTACAGTTCACATGGAGTTCAAACCAGATGCATCAGCTCCACGCTTTTATAATCTCTTCTCTGTATCCAGTGACACCAAGGAAAATGAGTACTTTACTATGTCTGTCCTTGATAATACAGCTCTTATTGAAGGGCGTGGCGCTAACGGGGAGCAGTTCTACGATAAGTATACAGATGCTCCATTGAAAGTTCGCCCTGGACAATGGAATTCAGTGACCTTTACTGTCGAACAACCGACAGCAGAGTTACCTCATGGTCGAGTTCGTCTCTATGTGAACGGTGTCTTATCTCGAACAAGTCTCAAATCTGGTAACTTCATCAAAGATATGCCAGATGTTAATCAAGCTCAACTTGGAGCAACCAAACGGGGCAATAAAACAGTTTGGGCATCAAACCTACAAGTTCGAAACCTAACTGTTTACGATCGTGCTTTAAGCCCAGATGAAGTTCAAACACGGAGTCAATTATTTGAAAGAGGTGAATTGGAACAGAAACTTCCTGAGGGAGCAAAAGTTACTGAGAAAGAAGACGTCTTTGAAGGTGGTAGGAACAATCAACCAAATAAAGACGGAATCAAGAGTTATCGTATTCCAGCTCTGCTCAAGACAGATAAAGGAACTTTAATCGCTGGTGCAGATGAACGCCGTCTCCATTCGAGTGACTGGGGAGATATCGGTATGGTCATCAGACGTAGTGAAGATAATGGTAAAACTTGGGGTGACCGAGTAACCATTACCAACTTACGTGACAATCCAAAAGCTTCTGACCCATCAATCGGTTCACCAGTGAATATCGATATGACCCTGACTCAAGATCCTGAAACCAAACGCATCTTTGCCATTTATGACATGTTCCCAGAAGGAAAAGGAATCTTTGGAATGTCTTCGCAAAAAGAAGAAGCCTACAAAGAAATCAATGGTAAAACCTATCAACTCCTCTATCGAGAAGGTGAACAGGAAGCTTATACTATTCGAGAAAATGGTACAGTTTACACTCCAGATGGTAAAGCAACAGACTACCGTGTTGTTGTAGAACCTGTTAAACCGGCCTATAGCGACAAGGGTGATCTATACAAGGGTGACCAGCTACTGGGCAATATCTACTTCACAACAAACAAAACTTCTCCATTTAGAATTGCCAAGGATAGCTACCTATGGATGTCTTACAGCGATGACGACGGGAAGACCTGGTCAGCGCCTCAAGATATTACTCCGATGGTCAAAGCCGATTGGATGAAATTCCTAGGAGTAGGTCCTGGAGTGGGGATTACCCTTCGTACTGGACCACATAAAGGTCGAATCGTCGTTCCTGTCTATACGACCAACCGGGCTAACCACCTCAATGGTTCTCAATCATCTCGAATCATCTACTCAGACGACCATGGTAAGACTTGGCATATGGGTGGTGGTGTCAACGACAATCGTACACTTTATGATGGTACAGTAGTCGATTCAAGTACCATGAGTAATTATTATGCTCAAAATACGGAAGCTTCAGTTGTTCAGTTAAACAATGGGGACCTCAAACTCTTTATGCGTGGGTTGACAGAAGATCTACAGGTTGCAACCAGTCATGATGGTGGTCTAACTTGGGACAATAACGTTGAACGCTACGATGTGCCAGACGTTTATGTTCAAATGGCTGCGACTCACACGGTTCAAAATGGCAAAGAGTATATTCTCTTGGCAAATGCAAATGGTCCTGGTCGTAAAAATGGTTATATTCGAGTGGCTCGTGTAGAAGAAGATGGTCAGCTAACTTGGTTGCACCACCATTTGATTCAAGAAGGTGAGTATGCTTATAACTCACTCCAACAAATCGGGCCAGATGAATTTGGACTTTTATACGAACACCATGCTCCTGGAGGTGTTCCATACACACTTTCCTTCAAGAAATTCAACTGGGATTTCTTGACCAAGGAAAGAATTTCTCCTAAAGAAGCAAAAGTGAAATATGCTATCCAAAAATGGCCAGGTATCATTGCTATGGAGTTCGATTCGGAAGTATTGGTAAACAAGGCTCCGACCCTTCAATTGGCAAATGGCAAGACAGCAACCTTTATGACCCAGTACGATACAAAAACTCTCCTATTCACAATAGATCCAGAGGATATGGGACAAAGGATTACAGGTCTTGCAGAGGGTGCAATTGAAAGCATGCACAATTTACCAGTTTCTTTAGCTGGCTCTAAACTAAGCGATGGTATTAATGGCAGTGAAGCTGCTATCCATGAAGTTCCAGAGTTCACGGGAGGTGTAAATGCAGAAGAAGCCGCTGTGGCAGAGGTACCAGAGTACACTGGACCATTGGCAACAGCAGGTGAAGAACCAGCTCCAACAGTAGAAAAACCGGAATTCACAGGTGGTGTCAATGCAGAAGAAGCGGCTGTAGCAGAGGTACCAGAGTACACCGGTCCATTGGCAACGGTAGGTGAAGAACCGGCTCCAACGGTAGAAAAACCAGAATTCACAGGTGGTGTCAATGCAGTTGAGGCAGCAGTCCATGAGATTCCTGAGTTTAAAGGAGGAGTGAATGCAGTTCAAGCAGCCTCAAACGAGATTTCAGAATATAGCGGAGGTGCTAACTTTGTCTTGGCAGCTTCAAATGACCTGCCAGAGTATAAGGGTGGAGTCAATGGCGCTGAGGCAGCAGTCCATGAAGTGCCAGAGTACAAGGGAGACACCAATCTAGTATTAGCAGCTGCAGACAACAAACTGTCTCTAGGCCAAGATGTGACCTATCAAGCGCCAGCAGCTAAACAAGATGAACTTCCAAATACGGGAAGCAAGGAAACAAGCTCACTAATTTCCCTTGGCCTTGCGGGCGTCCTCTTATCACTTTTTGCATTTGGAAAGAAGAGAAAAGAATAATAAGCAAAAGCTATTTGAGTAGGTCTCGGAAGAGATAGCAGGTTTTCAAGCCTGCTATCTTTTTTGATGACATTCAGGTTGATTCGAAATCATAAGAGGCCTGAAACTACTTTCAGGAACGGCTGTTCTATAAAATACTTTTGAAACTGAAATCTATTCTACTACAAGCTATTGAAAGCGCTTAACGAATAATATATAATAAGCCCATAAGAACAAGAAAGGGAGGAAAGAGGATGCCACAGATCAGCAAAGAAGCCTTGATTGAACAAATCAAAGATGGAATCATTGTCTCTTGCCAGGCACTTCCTCACGAACCGCTTTATACAGAAGCGGGAGGAGTCATTCCCTTGCTAGTCAAAGCGGCTGAGCAAGGTGGAGCAGTCGGTATCCGAGCAAACAGTGTTCGCGATATCAAGGAGATTAAGGAGGTTACGAAACTCCCGATTATCGGGATTATCAAACGTGACTATCCGCCACAGGAGCCTTTCATTACAGCTACGATGAAAGAAGTGGATGAACTGGCTGAACTCGACATCGAGGTCATTGCTCTGGATTGTACCAAACGTGAACGTTACGACGGTTTGGAAATCCAAGACTTTATCCGACAAGTCAAAGAAAAGTATCCACATCAACTCTTAATGGCTGATACCAGTACCTTTGAAGAGGGAATAGCAGCGGTTGAAGCAGGTGTTGATTTTGTTGGAACAACCCTATCAGGTTATACCTCTTATAGTCCGAAAGTAGATGGTCCAGACTTTGAACTGATCAAAAAACTGTGTGAAGCAGGTGTGGATGTCATCGCTGAAGGGAAGATTCACACACCAGAACAAGCCAAGCAAATCCTTGAATATGGAGTGCGAGGTATCGTTGTTGGTGGAGCGATTACTAGACCAAAAGAGATTACGGAACGCTTTGTTGCCGGTCTTAAATAACACAATCTCAAAACAGAGGAGAGTGGTCGATGCGTCGGATAAAATGAAAACGTATACAAATATAAACTTGCTCATTATCCAATATGGATACGCTTATCAATTAGGAGAATACAAATGAAATTTAGAAAACTAGCTTGTACAGTACTTGCGGGTGCTGCGATTATTGGCCTTGCTGCTTGTGGTAACTCTGGTGGAAGTAAAGATGCTGGAAATTCTGGTAGCGATAGCGGAAAAACAGAAATCACTTGGTGGGCATTCCCAGTCTTCACACAAGAAAAAACGGGTGACGGTGTTGGAACTTATGAAAAATCAATCATCGAAGCGTTTGAAAAAGCAAATCCAGATGTAAAAGTGAAATTGGAAACCATCGACTTCAAGTCAGGTCCTGAAAAGATCACAACAGCCATCGAAGCAGGGACAGCGCCAGACGTACTCTTTGACGCACCAGGGCGTATCATCCAATACGGTAAAAATGGTAAATTGGCTGAGTTGAACGACCTCTTCACAGACGAATTCGTCAAAGATGTCAACAACGAAAACATCGTACAAGCAAGTAAGGCTGGAGACAAAGCTTACATGTATCCAATCAGTTCAGCTCCATTCTACATGGCTATGAACAAGAAAATGTTGGAAGATGCTGGAGTTGCAAACCTTGTAAAAGAAGGTTGGACAACTGATGACTTTGAAAAAGTTTTGAAAGCGCTTAAAGATAAAGGCTATACACCAGGTTCATTGTTCAGTTCTGGTCAAGGGGGAGACCAAGGAACACGTGCCTTCGTTGCAAACCTTTATGGCGGTTCTGTAACAGATAAAGACGTAACCAAATATACAACAGACGATCCTAAATTCGTCAAAGGTCTTGAAAAAGCTGCTAGCTGGATTAAAGACGGTTTGTTGAACAACGGTTCACAATTTGATGGTGGAGCAGACATCCAAAACTTTGCCAACGGTCAAACTTCATATACAATCCTTTGGGCACCAGCTCAAAACGGTATTCAAGCGAAACTCTTGGAAGCAAGTAAGGTAGACGTGGTAGAAGTACCATTCCCATCAGACTCTGGTAAACCATCTCTTGAATACCTTGTAAACGGATTTGCAGTATTTAATAACAAAGACGATAAGAAAGTCGCAGCTGCTAAGAAATTCGTTCAATTCATCGCAGATGACAAAGAATGGGGTCCTAAAGACGTAGTTCGTACAGGTGCCTTCCCAGTTCGTACATCATTTGGCAAACTTTATGATGACAAACGTATGGAAACAATCAGCAGCTGGACTAAATACTACTCACCATACTACAACACTATCGATGGATTTGCTGAAATGAGAACTCTTTGGTTCCCAATGTTGCAATCTGTATCAAATGGTGATGAAAAACCAGCGGATGCTTTGAAAGCCTTCACTGAAAAAGCTAACGAAACCATCAAAAAAGCTACAAAACAATAAGCACTAAGTCAGATTGATTCCCCCCTTTTCCCTGAGCACCACGGTGTAAGAAAAGGGGGACTTTTGTTTGAAATGGTAGGAACTGTCACGAAATTAAAATGAAGTTCTTACATAAGCGAATCTTAAAAAATTTCATTTTGGTTTTAAAACAGTTCAAGAAAATCAAAAACTATTCTATTTGAAAGAGAGGTGCCGACTGTGAAAGTCAATAAAATTCGTATGCGGGAAACAGTGATTTCCTACGCTTTCCTAGCACCAGTGTTATTCTTCTTTGTCATCTTTGTCTTGGCTCCTATGATTATGGGATTCATTACAAGTTTCTTTAACTACTCCATGACTAAATTTGAGTTTGTGGGCTTGGACAACTACATTCGCATGTTTAAAGACCCTGTCTTTATGAAGTCTTTAATCAATACCGTTATCCTGGTTATTGGATCTGTTCCGATTGTGGTTCTCTTCTCGCTCTTTGTAGCATCTCAAACCTATCATCAAAATGCCATTGCCCGTTCTTTCTATCGTTTCGTCTTCTTCCTGCCTGTAGTTACAGGTAGTGTTGCCGTAACGGTTGTATGGAAATGGATCTATGACCCCCTATCAGGGATTCTAAACTTTGTCCTTAAGTCAAGCCACATCATCAGCCAAAATATTTCTTGGTTGGGTGACAAAAACTGGGCCTTGCTAGCGATTATGATTATCCTTTTGACAACATCTGTTGGTCAACCGATTATCCTTTATATCGCTGCTATGGGGAATATTGACAACTCACTTGTTGAAGCAGCGCGTGTTGACGGTGCGACTGAATTTCAAGTCTTCTGGAAGATCAAATGGCCTAGCCTTCTTCCAACAACTCTTTACATCGCGATCATCACAACCATCAACTCATTCCAATGTTTCGCTTTGATTCAGCTCTTGACTTCTGGTGGTCCAAACTATTCAACAAGTACCTTGATGTACTACCTTTACGAAAAAGCCTTCCAATTGACAGAATACGGCTATGCAAATACCATCGGTGTCTTCTTGGCAGTGATGATTGCCATTGTCAGCTTTGCTCAATTCAAGATCCTCGGAAACGACGTAGAATACTAAAGAAAGGAGACAGTTATGCAACCTACACAAAAGAAACCCTTAACAGCTTTCACTGTTATTTCAACGATTATCTTGCTCTTGTTGACCGTACTGTTCATCTTTCCATTCTACTGGATCTTGACAGGGGCCTTCAAATCACAGCCTGATACCATTATGATTCCGCCACAGTGGTTCCCTAAAATGCCAACCATGGAAAACTTCCAACAACTCATGGTGCAAAACCCTGCTATGCAGTGGATGTGGAACTCTGTATTTATCTCGCTAGTAACCATGTTCCTAGTCTGTGCAACCTCTTCTCTAGCAGGCTATGTCTTGGCTAAAAAACGTTTCTATGGTCAACGCATCCTCTTTGCAATCTTTATCGCTGCCATGGCTCTTCCAAAACAAGTTGTTCTTGTCCCATTGGTACGTATCGTCAACTTCATGGGAATTCATGATACTCTCTGGGCAGTTATCTTGCCTTTGATCGGATGGCCATTCGGGGTCTTCCTTATGAAACAATTCAGTGAAAATATCCCGACAGAATTGCTTGAATCAGCTAAAATCGACGGTTGTGGTGAAATTCGTACCTTCTGGAGCGTAGCCTTCCCTATTGTGAAACCAGGATTTGCAGCCCTTGCAATCTTTACCTTCATCAATACTTGGAACGACTACTTCATGCAGTTGGTTATGTTGACTTCACGTCAAAACTTGACCATCTCACTCGGGGTTGCGACCATGCAGGCCGAAATGGCAACCAACTACGGTTTGATCATGGCGGGTGCAGCTCTTGCAGCAGTGCCAATCGTAACAGTCTTCCTTGTCTTCCAAAAATCCTTCACTCAGGGTATTACTATGGGAGCTGTTAAAGGATAATACTCTGCGAAAATCGAATTCAAACTACGTCAGCATCACCTTGCCATACTTAAGTATTGCCTGCGGCTAGCTTCCTAGTTTGTTCTTCGATTTTCATTGAGTATAGGAAAAACTGTCTATCAAAATTCAGAAGAATATGTTATAGACTAAGAGAAATATAGTTTCATAAGTGTCTACAAAATGGAGAGTATGCAGTTACTTCGTGAAGTTTTGTCAGACACTTATCAACTTAATTTATGATTTTAGTTAACTATTAGAAACGAAGGAAACAGAATGATTTTTGACGATTTGAAAAACATCGCCTTTTACAAGGGAATCCATCCCAATCTTGACAAGGTTATCGACTATCTCTATCAGCACCGTAAAGATTCTTTCGAACTCGGTAAGTATGAGATTGACGGGGACAAGGTCTTTCTAGTTGTTCAGGAAAATGTCCTCAATCAAGCTGAAAATGATCAATTTGAGCATCATAAGAACTATGCAGACTTGCATTTGCTGGTAGAAGGACATGAATATTCGAGCTACGGTTCACGTATCAAAGATGAAGCAGTAGCATTCGAAGAAGCGAGTGACATTGGTTTTGTCCATTGTCATGAAAAATACCCACTCTTGCTGGGCTATCACAATTTTGCGATTTTCTTCCCCGGAGAACCACACCAGCCAAATGGCTACGCGGGTATGGAAGAAAAGGTTCGCAAATATCTCTTTAAAATTTTGATTGATTAAAAGAATCAGGAGGAGCAAACATGGCACAAAAAGGAGTAAGCCCTATCAAGGCAGCATTTGATACAGATAATTTTCTCATGCGTTTCAGTGAGAAGGTCTTGGATATCGTCACAGTCAATCTTCTTTTTGTCGTCTCTTGTTTGCCCATTGTGACGATTGGAGTGGCGAAAATCAGCCTCTATGAAACCATGTTTGAGATTAAGAGAAGCAGACGGGTACCAGTCTTTAGAACTTATCTAAGAGCCTTCAAGCAAAATCTGAAACTGGGTTTCCAGTTAGGTTTGCTGGAGTTAGGCATTGTGTCATTAAGCCTTCTAGATCTCTATCTCTTCTGGGGACAGACTGCTTTGCCTTTCCAGATTGTGAAAGCTATTTGTTTGGGGATTCTCATCTTCCTCACTCTCGTGATGTTGGCTAGTTATCCCATTGCTGCGCGCTATGATTTGTCTTGGAAAGAAGTGTTGCAAAAAGGGCTTATCTTGGCAAGTTTTAACTTTCCATGGTTCTTCCTCATGTTAGCCATTCTCTTTCTCATAGTGATGGTTCTTTATCTATCCGCCTTCACTCTCCTTTTGGGTGGATCGGCCTTTATCCTCTTTGGTTTTGGTTTGCTGGTCTTTCTCCAAGCAGGATTGATGGAGAAAATCTTCGCCAAATACCAGTAGGATGGCTCGTTTCTGAAACTACTTTCAATCGTTACAGTTTCTAAAATACAAGTAGAAACTAAAATCTAAGTGTATACAAGATATTGAAAGCGATTTTCACAAGGTGTATACTAAACTTGTAAAAAATAGAACTGCTCTCAGCAGAAAAAAAAGAAATCTTAGGAGAAAATCTATGTCAGATTTGAAAAAATACGAAGGTGTCATTCCAGCCTTCTACGCATGTTATGATGATCAAGGAGAAGTCAGTCCAGAGCGTACGCGTGCCTTGGTTCAATACTTCATTGATAAGGGAGTTCAAGGTCTCTATGTCAACGGCTCTTCTGGTGAATGTATCTACCAAAGTGTGGCAGACCGCAAATTGATTTTGGAAGAAGTCATGGCAGTTGCCAAAGGGAAATTGACTATCATCGCTCACGTAGCTTGCAACAATACCAAAGATAGTATGGAACTTGCTCGACACGCAGAAAGCTTGGGAGTAGATGCCATTGCAACGATTCCGCCGATTTACTTCCGTTTGCCAGAATACTCAGTTGCCAAATACTGGAACGATATCAGTGCTGCAGCACCAAACACAGACTACGTGATTTATAACATTCCTCAATTGGCAGGTGTTGCTTTGACTCCAAGCCTTTACACTGAAATGTTGAAGAATCCTCGTGTTATCGGTGTTAAGAACTCTTCTATGCCAGTTCAAGATATCCAAACCTTTGTCAGCCTTGGTGGAGAAGACCACATCGTATTCAATGGCCCAGATGAACAGTTACTAGGTGGTCGCCTCATGGGTGCCAAAGCTGGTATTGGTGGTACTTATGGCGCGATGCCAGAACTCTTCTTGAAACTCAATCAGTTGATTGCAGAGAAAGATTTGGAAACAGCGCGTGAATTGCAATACGCTATCAATGCAATCATTGGCAAACTCACTTCTGCACATGGAAATATGTACGGTGTCATCAAAGAAGTATTGAAAATCAATGAAGGTTTGAACATTGGTTCAGTTCGTTCACCATTGACACCAGTGACTGAAGAAGATCGACCAGTTGTAGAAGCAGCAGCGCAATTGATTCGTGAAACCAAGGAGCGCTTCCTCTAATCCATAAGGAGGTATTTATGACACACTACGTTGCAATTGATATCGGTGGAACCAACATCAAATATGGTTTGATTGACCAAGAAGGTCAACTTGTTGAATCGCATGAAATGCCAACTGAGGCGCATAAGGGTGGACCCCATATCTTACAAAAGACAAAAGATATCGTAGCCAGCTATTTAGAAAAAGGCCCAGTAGCAGGTGTTGCCATTTCTTCAGCAGGAATGGTGGATCCTGATAAGGGTGAAATTTTCTACGCTGGTCCTCAGATTCCCAACTATGCAGGAACCCAGTTCAAGAAGGAAATCGAGACGAGTTTTGGGATTCCTTGTGAAATTGAAAATGATGTCAACTGTGCAGGTCTGGCTGAGGCAGTATCTGGTTCAGGTAAGGGAGCGAGTGTCACACTTTGCTTGACTATTGGAACAGGTATCGGTGGTTGCTTGATTATGGATGGGAAAGTCTTCCATGGATTTAGCAACTCAGCTTGCGAAGTCGGTTACATGCACATGCAGGATGGAGCTTTTCAGGATCTTGCTTCTACGACAGCCTTGGTTGAGTATGTAGCAACAGCTCATGGAGATTCAGTTGATCAGTGGAATGGCCGACGCATCTTTAAGGAAGCTACCGAAGGAAACAAAATATGTATGGCTGGTATTGACCGTATGGTAGACTATCTAGGAAAAGGTCTGGCAAATATTTGCTATGTTGCCAATCCAGAAGTAGTCATTCTCGGTGGCGGTATTATGGGGCAAGAGGCTATCCTCAAACCGAAGATCCGCACAGCCTTAAAAGATGCCTTAGTACCAAGTCTAGCCGAAAAAACACGATTAGAATTTGCCCATCACCAAAACACAGCAGGTATGTTGGGAGCTTATTATCATTTCAAAACAAAACAATCCTAGTTTGGTTCAACCAAACTAGGATTTTCTAACGCGTTTTTGTCTACGATAGCCATTGAGTTTTTTATTTTCCCAATAGCTATTAAAGATTTTCTCCTTGCTTTCACGATTGATTTCCAAAAAGTAGGCATAAACCAAATCTATAAGGAAGAGCATGGGTAGTTGAGCGGATATCCGTTGAATGTAGGAAGGCTGGCTGTGGCTAGCAACAAGAACGGTCTCTGTATAGGCCTGACTATTTTTGTTTGGAGCGCTGGTAAAGAGGATGGTCTTGGCCCCCATCTCTTTTGCGTCTAATAGACTGTCTAAAATAGAAGGAGTTGTACCAGAAAGTGAGAAACCGAGTACGAGACAATTTTCATCCATGATGCTGGTCGTCCATGCAAAGCCGTCCTGATCGGTTAAGGCTTCACAGACCACACCCAGACGCATGAAACGCAATTTCATTTCACGAGCGACAAGACCGGAACTGCCTGTTCCAAAGAAGTAGACACGCTCAGCATCTTCGATTAAATGGGCGACTCGTTCCAGTTGTTCTTCGTCAATCAAATCCTGTGTTTGTTCTCGCATGATACTGTAGCTTCGCAAAACACGTTTGGTCAAAGGACTATGTTTGTGCGAATGAGTGTCCTGTTTACTCGCCTGATGCTGGTATTGAAAGACAAATTCTCTGTAACCTGTAAAACCACACTTTTTAGCAAAGCGGGTCAGCGCTGCTTGGGAGATATGTAATTTCTGGGTAACTTGCTGAGAAGAAAGATCATCTTGGATCGTTTCAGGTTGTAAAAAATAGCGAGCGATTTCTTGCTCAAGCTCGGTTAATTCTTCAAAATGGAGGTCGATTATGGTTGCGATGTCTGGCTTGTTCATGAGGCTCCTTTTTATGAGTCAAAGTCTTAAAGGTTAACGCTTTCCTAACTATTACTATCATTATATCATAGAAGTTAGGATAACCAAATAAAAAGGCATTTTCAGTTGAAAGTCAAAAAATGCTTTGACTTTTCCAAGTCTTTCTCCGTAAAATATGGTACAATGAAAAGTACTGAGCTTCACCTGTTTGCTCTATTATTTTATATGTAAATAAAGGTGAAAATTGGAAATTTTTCTAGAAAAGAGTCTTAGTTGTATGAGAAAATTCAATAGTCATTCGATTCCTATTCGGCTTAATTTACTGTTTGCCATTGTTATCCTGTTGTTTATGGCCATTATTGGTCGATTGTTATATATGCAGGTGCTCAATAAAGATTTCTATGAAACAAAATTGGCTTCAGCCAGCCAGACAAGGGTAACAACCAGTTCAGCTCGTGGGCAAATCTATGATGCAGCAGGGAAACCCTTGGTAGAAAACACTGTCAAGCAAGTTGTTTCTTTCACCCGAAACAATAAAATGACGGCAGCAGAATTGAAGGAGACAGCCAAGAAACTTCTCACATATGTGAATGTAACCTCCCCTAATTTGACAGACCGTCAGATTGCAGACTACTACTTGGCGGACCAGGACGTTTACAAAAAAACAGTCGAATCCTTGCCAAGTGATAAACGCCTAGATTCAGATGGGAACCGCTTATCTGAAGCGACTCTCTACAATAATGCGGTTGAAAGTATTGACGCGAGTCAACTCAATTATACAGATGACCAGAAAAAGGAAATCTATCTCTTTAGTCAGCTCAATGCCGTTGAAAATTTTGCGACAGGAACCATTTCTACGGATGCCTTAGATGATACCCAAGTTGCTCTCGTTGCATCAGCGTCCAAGGAATTACCAGGTATCAGTATTTCAACCTCATGGGATAGAAAAGTCCTAGACACTTCTTTGTCTTCAATTGTAGGTAGTGTATCAAGTGAAAAATCGGGTCTTCCAGCAGAGGAAGTGGACTCTTATCTCAAAAAAGGGTATTCTCTCAATGACCGAGTGGGAACTTCCTATCTTGAAAAGCAATATGAAGATGTTCTCCAAGGCAAACGCTCCGTCAAGGAAATCCACCTCGACAAACACGGAAATATGGAAAGTGTGGAAAATATCGAAGAAGGAAGCAAAGGAAACAATATCAAGTTAACGGTTGACCTAGCTTTCCAGAATGGTGTGGATGATCTACTCAAGAGCTACTTCAACTCGGAGTTGGGTAACGGTGGAGCCAAATACTCTGAAGGAGTCTACGCTGTAGCCCTCAATCCTAAAACCGGTGCAGTTCTAGCTATGTCAGGTGTCAAGCATGATGTCGAATCCGGTGAATTAAGTTCAGATTCGCTTGGAACGATAACCAATGTCTTTGTACCGGGGTCTGTCGTTAAGGCGGCAACCCTTAGCTCTGGTTGGGAAAATGGGGTCTTGTCAGGCAATCAAACCTTGACAGATCAGCCGATTGTTTTCCAAGGTTCGGCTCCGATCAATTCATGGTATACCTTATCCTATGGCTCCTTCCCTATCACAGCAGTTGAAGCTTTGGAGTACTCTTCTAATACCTACATGGTTCAGACTGCGCTAGGGATCATGGGACAGTCCTACCAGCCAAATATGATAGTCGCAACTGATCAGTTAGAGACTGCAATGGGCAAATTGCGATCAACTTTTGGGGAATATGGACTCGGAGCTTCAACGGAGATTGACCTCCCAGATGAATCTACAGGATTTACACCAAAAGAATTTGATTTAGCCAACTATATTAATAACGCCTTTGGCCAGTTTGATAACTACACACCTATGCAGTTAGCCCAGTATGTCGCAACCATTGCAAACAATGGCGTACGATTGGCTCCTCACATCGTTGAGGGAGTTTATGGAAACAATGAACAAGGTGGCTTAGGTAATCTAGTTCAAGAAACAGCCACTAAGGAATTGAACAAGATCAATATCTCAGAAGCGGATATGGCCCTCTTGCACCAAGGTTTCTATCAAGTTTCGCATGGAACGAGCGCTCTGACAACTGGTCGTGCCTTTTCAAATGGCGCAGCCGTTTCCATAAGCGGGAAAACGGGGACGGCCGAAAGTTATGTTAATGGCGGCCAAAAGGCCAATAATACCAACGCAGTTGCTTATGCTCCGTCCGATAATCCTCAAATCGCGGTCGCAGTCGTCTTTCCTCATAACACCAACCTAACAAATGGTGTCGGACCTTCAATTGCGCGTGATATCATCAATCTTTATAACCAACAACATCCAATGAATTAGAAAGGAACTTATGCTGTATCCAACACCTATTGCCAAGTTAATTGATAGCTATTCGAAGCTTCCAGGTATCGGGATCAAAACGGCTACTCGTCTCGCCTTCTATACCATTGGAATGTCTGATGACGATGTCAATGAATTTGCAAAAAATCTCCTATCTGCCAAGCGGGAATTGACCTATTGTTCCATTTGTGGTCGCTTGACCGATGATGATCCCTGCTCTATCTGCACAGATCCGACTCGAGACCAGACAACGATCTTGGTGCTAGAGGATAGTCGCGATGTGGCTGCTATGGAAAACATCCAAGAATACCACGGACTCTATCATGTCTTGCATGGACTCATTTCTCCGATGAATGGCATCAGCCCAGACGATATCAATCTCAAGAGCCTCATGACCCGTCTCATGGATAGTGAGGTTTCAGAGGTGATCGTGGCAACCAATGCGACAGCAGATGGAGAAGCGACATCTATGTATCTCTCTCGTTTGCTCAAACCAGCTGGTATCAAAGTCACTCGTCTAGCACGAGGACTAGCCGTGGGAGCAGATATCGAGTATGCGGATGAGGTCACACTCTTACGAGCCATTGAAAATCGGACAGAGTTGTAAGTGTAGACCAATTTACTAACTCCATTCATCTATACAAAAAATCAAGGAGGCCGACTTTGTTTTTATCGGTCTCTTTTTATGTTTTTTGAAGATCAGTGTTAGCTTCAAGTTTTAAAAAAAAAGTAAATATGATATACTAAAGAACGAGTATTCTATTAGAATTAGGACAAGCAATATGAAACAAACGATTATTCTTTTATACGGCGGACGCAGTGCAGAACGTGAGGTGTCTGTATTGTCAGCTGAAAGTGTCATGCGTGCGGTCAACTACGACCGTTTCACAGTCAAGACTTTCTTTATCAGCCAGTCAGGTGACTTTATCAAGACTCAGGAATTTAGCCAGACTCCAGGTCAAGAGGATCGTCTCATGACCAATGAAACGATTGATTGGAATAAGAAAGTTGCACCAAGTGCCATCTACGAAGAAGGTGCAGTGGTCTTTCCAGTTCTTCATGGCCCAATGGGAGAGGATGGCTCTGTTCAAGGATTCTTGGAAGTTTTAAAAATGCCTTACGTAGGTTGCAATATCTTGTCATCTAGTCTTGCCATGGATAAAATTACGACCAAGCGAGTTCTAGAATCTGTCGGAATTGCCCAAGTTCCTTATGTGGCCGTCGTCGAAGGTGATGATGTGACTGCTAAAATCGCTGAAGTTGAAGAAAAATTGACTTATCCAGTCTTCACAAAACCATCAAACATGGGGTCAAGTGTCGGTATTTCTAAGTCTGAAAACCAAGAAGAACTCCGCCAAGCTTTGGAACTTGCCTTCCAATATGACAGCCGTGTCTTGGTAGAGCAAGGTGTGAATGCGCGTGAAATCGAGGTTGGTCTCTTGGGGAACTACGATGTCAAGAGCACTTTGCCAGGAGAAGTTGTCAAGGATGTTGCCTTCTATGATTATGATGCCAAATATATCGATAACAAGATTACCATGGATATCCCGGCTAGGATCAGTGATGATGTGGTAGCTGTCATGCGTCAAAATGCAGAAACTGCCTTCCGTGCGATCGGTGGTCTCGGTCTGTCTCGTTGTGATTTCTTCTATACGGATAAGGGCGAGATTTTCCTAAATGAGCTTAATACCATGCCAGGTTTTACCCAGTGGTCTATGTACCCACTACTTTGGGACAATATGGGAATCAGCTACCCAGAACTAATTGAGCGTTTGGTTGACCTTGCTAAGGAGAGCTTTAACAAGCACGAAGCGCATTTGCTATAAAAATGAAAGAAGGGGTAGAAGCCCGAACCTTCACTGTAGGTGATTAGAGTTCTCGGACTTCAACCCTTTTTAAAGGAGTAGAAATGAAATTAACAATACATGAAGTCGCCCAAGCTATTGGAGCTAAAAATGATGTTAGTCTTTTTGCGGATACTCAGTTAGAAAAAGCTGAGTTTGACAGTCGTTTGATTGCTGCAGGGGACTTATTTGTGCCCCTCAAAGGTGCGCGTGATGGCCATGATTTTATCGAGACAGCTTTTGAAAATGGTGCAACAGTAACCCTGTCTGAGAAAGAGGTTGCAAATCATCCCTACATTCTAGTAGACGATGTGTTGTCTGCCTTTCAAACTCTCGCAGCCTACTATCTTGAAAAAACAGCGGTTGATGTCTTTGCGGTCACGGGTTCAAATGGTAAAACAACGACCAAGGATATGTTGGCGCACTTGCTATCAACAACCTACAAGACCTACAAAACTCAGGGCAATTACAATAACGAAATTGGTCTTCCTTACACAGTTCTTCATATGCCAGATGATACTGAAAAGTTGGTCTTGGAAATGGGACAGGATCACCTAGGAGATATCCATCTCTTGTCTGAATTGGCTCATCCTAAGACAGCCATTGTGACCTTGGTTGGAGAGGCTCATTTGGCCTTTTTCAAAGACCGTTCGGAGATTGCTAAAGGAAAAATGCAAATTGCTGATGGTATGGCACCAGGTTCTTTGCTTTTGGCACCAGCTGACCCGATTGTAGAGGACTACTTGCCTACAGATAAAAAAGTGGTCCGTTTTGGGCAAGGAGCAGAGCTGGAAATCACAGACTTGGTCGAACGCAAGGATAGTCTGACCTTTAAGGCCAATTTCTTGGAACAAGCCCTCGATTTGCCAGTGACAGGTAAGTACAATGCCACCAATGCTATGATTGCATCTTATGTTGCCCTACAAGAAGGAGTTTCAGAGGAGCAAATTCGTCAGGCCTTCCAGAACCTAGAATTGACCCGCAATCGTACTGAGTGGAAGAAGGCAGCCAATGGAGCAGATATTCTGTCTGACGTATACAATGCCAATCCAACTGCTATGAAGTTGATTTTGGAGACATTCTCTGCCATTCCAGCTAATGAAGGGGGCAAGAAAATCGCTGTCTTAGCGGACATGAAGGAACTCGGCGATCAGTCTGTTCAGCTCCATAACCAGATGATTTTGAGCCTATCGCCAGATGTGCTGGATACCGTTATTTTCTATGGAGAAGACATTGCCGAATTAAGCCAACTTGCTAGTCAAATGTTCCCAATCGGTCACGTTTTCTACTTCAAGAAAACAGCTGACGAGGACCAATTTGAAGACCTTGTCAAGCAAGTCAAGGAAAGCCTCGGTGCCAATGACCAAATTTTGCTCAAAGGCTCTAACTCCATGAATCTAGCCAAGTTGGTAGAAAGTTTAGAAAATGAATGCAAGTGATTTTGCCAAGTATCTGCAAAGAATGCTAGCCATTACGGATACTGGATTAACCTTTACAAAAGATCCGTTTGACCGTGAGCGCTACGAAGACTTGCGAAGTCTGTTATCTGAAATGTTGAATCAGGTATCAGACCTCGATGAAGAAGAAGTGGCAGAAGTCATGAAACCGACTTCCGCTTATGCAACTCCTCTGATGGATGTCCGTGCTTGGATTGTTGAGGATGAAAAAGTCTGTTTAGTTAGAGGAAAAGGGGAGGATAGTTGGGCTTTGCCAGGTGGTTTTGGTGAAGTCGGCTATTCTCCAACCGAAAATATTCTTAAAGAAATTGAAGAAGAAACCGGCTTTACAGCAAAAGCTGAAAGGTTACTTGCAGTTTTTGATACCAATCGTTTCCAACTACAGAGCAAACAATATGCAAAGTTTGTCTTTGAATGTAAGCTTCTTGATGGACAATTTCAAGAGAATCAAGAAATTGCTGAGCTTCAATTTTTTGCTATTGACCAATTGCCAGTCTTATCTGAAAAACGCATCACCAAGGAGCAAATGGAGATTCTTTGGCAGGTTTATAAAGGACAAAGATACCAATATGTTGATTAGTTTATGCTAGAGAAGTCGACAAATCAAAAAAGGGTATCTGCAAGGTGCATTTCTGCAATACAAATGATATAATAGGTTGCGAATTTAAGACGCAAGTATTCTATGCATGGCATGGAATCAAGTTTTTCAAAAAATTTAAAAGCTGGGGAAAGTGAATTTTTTACTGCCTCTAGCTAGATGAACGAGGAATAGAATATGAATTTGTGGGATAAATTATTTACCACACAGATATCAGAACCGCCCCAGTTTGAACTCCACTGGTACATTGGTTTGTTATGTTTACTGGCTCTTACTTTCTATGCTTCTTATCGTTTTCGTGATAAAGTGGCTTACCAGCGTTTTATTCAGATCCTTCAGTCTCTTCAACTGATTGTTCTGTATAGCTGGTATTGGGGGAATCAAATGCCCTTATCAGAAAGTTTGCCCTTCTATCATTGCCGTATCGCCATGTTTGTTATGCTATTGATACCAGGAACTTCCAAGTACAAGCAATACTTTGCCCTTCTAGGAACTTTTGGAGCAACCGTTGCTCTGGCATACCCACTCTTTGACCCTTATCCGTTTCCGCATGTGACCATCCTGTCCTTTATCATCGGGCACGTGGCACTTTTGGGGAATGCGCTCCTATACTTGTTTAAGAATTATGAAGCTTCCGTGCTCAACTTCAAAAATGTAGCGGTGATTACCTTCACCTTGAACGCTTTGATATGGGTTGTTAATTTAGTTGTCAGTGGGGATTATGGTTTCTTAACGAGACCGCCACTTGTTGGAAATCACGGACAACTTTTGAATTACCTTATTGTTTCGAGCGTTATCGTGATAGCAATTTGCGTAACAGCAAAATTGCTAGAGATTTTTTTACAGCAAAAATCGGAAGAATTTATTCAAGAGAAGGTCTAAAAAGACCTTCTTTTTTTGATGGGTTATAAATATTATCGAATTGTTGACAAGAACATCAAAAACTTTTTCCAGAAGAAAAATTTTCTAATATTTTCTCAAAAAACATGCAGGAAATTTACGAAAAACTAAGCATGATTAGTTTTTTTGTGTTATAATATTTTTTGAATAGCTATGCCCAAACATAGTTATTAAATAGAAGTGAGAAACTTGGAAGATAGAGAGGATGCGATGTAATGACTAGAGATGGTTTTTTTACAGGCTTAGATATCGGAACTAGCTCCATTAAGGTGTTAGTTGCTGAGCATAGAGATGGCGAAGTAAATGTAATTGGTGTTAGTAATGCCAAAAGTAAAGGTGTAAAAGACGGAATTATTGTTGATATTGAAGCGGCTGCTTCGGCAATCAAATCCGCAATCACACAGGCAGAAGAGAAAGCAGGCATTTCTATCAAGTCTGTCAACGTTGGTCTTCCAGCAAATCTTCTGCAGGTCGAACCAACACAAGGAATGATTCCTGTAACATCAGATACAAAAGAAATCACAGATCAGGATGTTGAAGATGTTGTTAAATCAGCTTTGACAAAGAGCATGACTCCTGATCGTGAAGTGATTACCTTCATTCCTGAAGAGTTCATCGTGGATGGTTTCCAAGGAATCCGTGACCCTCGTGGTATGATGGGTGTCCGTTTGGAAATGCGTGGTCTGCTTTACACAGGTCCTCGTACGATTCTACACAATCTTCGCAAGACGGTCGAACGTGTAGGTATCCAGGTTGATAATGTGATTATTTCACCTTTGGCGATTGTGAACTCCGTTCTCAATGAAGGCGAACGTGAATTTGGTGCGACTGTCATTGACATGGGTGGAGGTCAGACTACTGTAGCGACTATCCGCAACCAAGAATTGCAATTCACCAACATCTACCAAGAAGGTGGAGATTACGTTACAAAAGACATTTCTAAAGTCTTGAAAACATCTCAAAAGATTGCAGAAAGTTTGAAACTGAACTATGGTGAAGCTTACGTTCCACTTGCAAGTAATGAAACTTTCCAAGTTGAAGTAATTGGCGAAGTAGAACCTGTTGAAGTGACAGAAAGCTACTTGGCAGAAATTATTTCAGCACGTATCAAACATATCTTTGACCAAATCAAACAAGAGTTGGAAAGAAGACACTTGTTGGATTTGCCAGGAGGTATCGTCCTTATCGGTGGAAATGCAATTTTGCCGGGCGTTGTTGAATTAGCCCAAGAAGTATTTGGTGTTCGAGTAAAACTCTATGTTCCAAATCAAGTTGGAATTCGCAACCCTGCATTTGCTCACGTGATTAGTTTATCTGAGTTTGCTGGTAAATTGACTGAAGTCAATCTTCTTGCTCAAAAAGCAGTTAAAGGAGATGAATTCCTTCGTCAAAAACCAATCAACTTTGGCATTCCAAATCAACGTTTGAATCCTGTGGCGCAACCAAGCCCAACACAGACAACTCCAGTTGAAACTGTACAGGAAACTCCAGTTGCTCCCAAGGAAGAATTCCAAGCAAGTTCTCAAAGTAAACCGAAGCTAACAGAACGTTTCCGTGGTTTAATCGGAAGCATGTTTGATGAATAAAAGAGGATAAGAAATTATGACATTTTCATTTGATACAGCAGCAGCTCAAGGCGCAGTTATTAAGGTAATTGGTGTCGGTGGTGGTGGTGGTAACGCCATCAACCGCATGGTTGACGAAGGTGTTGCTGGTGTAGAATTTATCGCAGCCAACACTGATGTACAAGCACTTAGCAGTACGAAAGCAGAAACCGTTATCCAACTTGGTCCCAAATTGACTCGTGGTTTGGGTGCTGGAGGTCGTCCAGAAGTTGGACGTAAAGCTGCAGAAGAAAGCGAAGAAGCTTTGACGGAAGCAATCAGCGGTGCAGACATGGTCTTCATCACTGCTGGTATGGGTGGTGGATCTGGTACAGGTGCTGCCCCTGTTATTGCACGTATCGCTAAAGATCTTGGTGCTCTTACAGTTGGTGTCGTGACACGTCCTTTCGGATTTGAAGGAAGCAAACGTGGTCAGTACGCTGTAGAAGGAATCAATGAACTTCGCGAGCATGTTGATACTTTGTTGATTATCTCTAACAATAACTTACTTGAAATTGTTGACAAGAAAACACCGCTTCTTGAAGCTCTTAGTGAAGCAGATAACGTTCTTCGCCAAGGTGTTCAAGGGATTACTGACTTAATCACGAACCCAGGATTGATTAACCTTGACTTTGCTGACGTGAAGACTGTAATGGCAAACAAAGGGAATGCCCTTATGGGTATCGGTATTGGTAGTGGTGAAGAGCGCGTTGTTGAAGCAGCTCGTAAAGCAATTTACTCTCCACTTCTTGAAACAACTATCGATGGCGCCGAAGATGTGATTGTCAACGTTACTGGTGGTCTTGATTTAACGTTGATTGAAGCAGAAGAAGCTTCAGAAATTGTCAATCAAGCAGCTGGCAAAGGTGTAAACATCTGGCTTGGAACATCTATTGACGAAAGCATGAAGGATGAAATCCGTGTGACTGTTGTAGCGACAGGTGTTCGTCAAGAACGACTAGAAAAAGTAGTCGGGTCTGCTACCAACCAACCAGTTGGTCGACCATCAACTAAAACTCCACAAGCACACACATTTGACCGTCAATTCGACTTGGAAGAGACAGCAGAATTGCCTAAATCAAGTCCGCGTCGCTTTGAAACCAACCAAGCATCTGCTTTTGGAGATTGGGACTTGCGCCGTGAGTCAATTGTTCGCCAAACAGATCCCGTTGTTTCACCAGTTGAACGCTTTGAAACACCAGTTTCACAAGATGAGGATGAATTGGATACACCTCCATTCTTCAAAAATCGTTAATCAATGAATTTGAAAAAAAATACTGAATTAGTTTTTCAGCAAATTGCTGATGCTAGTCAAAAAGCCAACCGTAATCTAGATGCTGTTTCAGTAATCGCAGTGACAAAATATGTAGATGTACAAACAGCGGAAGCTTTGCTTCCGCTTGGCATCCATCATATCGGTGAAAATCGGGTTGATAAATTTTTAGAAAAATATCAGGCCTTGAAAGATTACCCAGTCACTTGGCATTTAATAGGAACACTACAGAGACGGAAAGTAAAAGAAGTAATCCCATATGTGGATTACTTTCATGCTTTAGACTCTCTAAAATTAGCCCAGGAAATTCAAAAGAGAACAGATCATGTTATCAAGTGTTTCTTGCAGGTTAATATTTCTGGGGAAGAAAGCAAGCATGGGTTTTCAAAAGAAGAATTGCTAGAACTTTTGCCAGAATTGGCTAAGTTAGATCAGATTGAGTATGTTGGTTTAATGACCATGGCTCCTTTTGAGGCAGACAGTGATGAATTGAAAGAAATTTTCAAAGATACGCAGGCTCTGCAAGCAGAAATTAGAGAAAAACAAATCCCTAATATGCCGATGACAGAGCTAAGCATGGGAATGAGTCGTGATTTTAAAGAAGCGATTCAGTTCGGCTCAACCTTTGTTCGAATCGGTACAGCATTTTTTAAATAGGAGAGAGCTATGTCTTTAAAAGATAGATTCGATAAATTTATAGATTATTTTACAGAAGATGGGGAAGAAACGACTAACTACCAGACTCAACAAGAGGAAACAGTTAGCCCAGCTATCTCATCTTCTAAAGGATTACCAGCATCTGCTCAGCCGGAATCAGTAAAAGATGCGAATATTACTCGCCTCCATGCTCGTCAACAAGAGTTGGCAAAGCAAAACCATCACTCAGATGAGAAAGTGACGATTGATGTTCGTTATCCAAGAAAGTATGAGGATGCAACTGAGATTGTTGATTTGTTAACTGGAAATGAAAGCATCTTGATTGATTTCCAATACATGACAGAAGTACAAGCGCGCCGCTGCCTTGATTACTTGGACGGAGCCCGTCACGTCTTGGCTGGAAATATGAAAAAAGTTGCGAGTACGATGTATCTATTGACGCCTGTCAACGTTATCGTGAATATTGAGGATATCAAACTTCCAGACGAATCACAAGGTGCCGAGTTCGGCTTTGATATTAAACGAAATAGAGCAAGATAATGATTTTCTTAATCCGTTTAATTCAAAATGCAGTTAGCATTTACTCCATCATTCTCGTTGCATTTGCTCTTCTTTCATGGTTTCCAAATGCCTATGAAAGTCAACTAGGTCGCTTAGTCATCAGACTTGCTCGTCCAGTTATCGAGCCTCTTCGTAAGCTCAATCTACAATTTGCTGGTCTTGATTTTACGGTTTGGGCCGCGTTGATTCTGATCCAGTTTCTTGGAAATATCTTAACACGACTAGTGCTATTACTATGACAGTAAATCGAGCCATTTATCAGCATTTTTCCCAAGATGATATTCCTTTTATTGATAAGGGTTTAGAGTGGATCAAGCGGGTAGAAGATACATATGCACCAGTGCTTACTCCTTTTATCAATCCCCATCAGGAACAGATCTTGAGGGTGCTAGCTGGGACATATGGACTGGGTTGCCAAAGTAGTGGTGATTTTCTTCCGACGGAGTCGGTTCGAGTTCTTCTCTATCCAGATTACTTTGAACCGGAGATATCAGACTTTGAAATGACCTTGTTAGAAATTTGCTATCCGAGCAAGTTTGAACAGCTGAGCCATGGAAAAATATTGGGAACAATCATCAACCAGCTAGGAATTGACCGTAAATTATTTGGTGATATCTTGGTAGATGAAAAGAGAGCACAGATTTTTGTCAATCGTGATTTTATTCCTCTTTTTCAGGATGGAATAAGAAAGATTGGCAGACTTCCTGTATCGCTGGAGGAACGTCCTTTTACCGATAGGATTATATCTAAAATTGACTTTAGAGAACGAGAAATTTTAGTTTCGAGTTTTCGATTGGATGCCCTCTTATCAAGTGCCTTGAAATTATCTAGAAATCAAACCAGTCAACTAATTGAGAAAAAATCTGTCCAGGTAAACTATCATCTGGTTGAAAAATCTGATTACCAGGTTGCCGTTGGGGATTTGATCAGTGTGAGAAAGTTTGGTCGTCTAAAAGTTGTCAAAGACAATGGACAGACAAAAAAAGACAAGATAAAATTAAGCATTCAATTATTATTAAGTAAGTGAGGAAAAGTATGCCAATTACATCGTTAGAAATTAAAGATAAAACCTTTGGTACAAGATTTAGAGGTTTTGACCCAGAAGAAGTAGATGAATTTCTTGATATCGTTGTTCGTGACTATGAAGATTTGGTTCGTAGTAATCACGACAAAGAGACACACATCAAGAGTTTGGAAGAACGTTTGTCTTACTTTGATGAGATGAAAGATTCCTTGAGTCAGTCAGTTTTGATTGCTCAAGATACTGCGGAGCGTGTCAAACAGGCTGCTCAAGAACGTTCGAACAATATTATTCAACAAGCTGAACAAGACGCTCAGCGTTTGCTAGAAGAAGCAAAATACAAGGCAAATGAAATTCTCCGTCAGGCAACAGATAATGCTAAGAAAGTGGCTGTTGAGACAGAAGAGTTGAAGAACAAGAGTCGTGTATTCCATCAACGCCTCAAGTCTACGATTGAAAGTCAATTGGCTATTGTTGAGTCATCAGATTGGGAAGATATTCTTCGCCCTACAGCTACTTACCTTCAGACAAGTGATGAAGCTTTTAAAGAGGTAGTTGGTGAAGTTTTGGGTGATGTAGTATCCATTCAACCAGAGGAAGAGCCAATTGATATGACTCGTCAATTCACTCCAGAAGAGGTAGCAGAGTTGCAAGCTCGTATCGAGGCAGGCAATAAAGAATTGGCTGAATTTGAAGCCCAACAAAATCAACATACAGAAGAACTTGTCCAGCATGAAGAGTCAGTTGAAGTAGAAGCTACTGCAGCAACTGAGGAAGATGCAAACAAAGAATCTGTTCTTATCCTATAAAAAATGTGAGAACAAGATCTAACCAACTATATTTTCAGCGAGCGGGAGATGGTGTGAGCCCTGCAATCCCTAGTCGTTAGATTATCCTCTCAACGAATCCAGTCTGAAAACAGTAAGACTGGACGTTCCCCACGTTACGGGAAAAGAGGAAAAGAGACACAGTCTTTTTTCGAACAAAGGTGGTACCACGATTTTCGTCCTTTTTGGAAGTCGTGGTTTTTAATTTGTTAATATTTATAAAGGAGATACCATGAAACTCAAAGATACCCTTAACCTTGGGAAAACAGCTTTCCCAATGCGTGCAGGACTTCCTACCAAAGAGCCACTCTGGCAAAAGGAATGGGAAGATGCAAAACTTTACCAACGTCGTCAAGAATTGAACCAAGGAAAACCGCATTTCACCTTGCATGATGGACCTCCATATGCAAACGGAAATATCCACGTTGGACATGCCATGAACAAGATTTCTAAAGATATTATTGTTCGTTCGAAGTCTATGTCAGGATTTTACGCCCCTTATATCCCAGGTTGGGATACACATGGTCTGCCAATCGAGCAAGTTTTGGCGAAACAGGGTGTTAAACGCAAAGAAATGGATTTGGTTGAGTACTTGAAACTTTGCCGTGACTATGCTCTTTCTCAAGTAGATAAACAACGAGAAGACTTTAAACGTTTGGGTGTTTCTGGTGACTGGGAAAATCCTTATGTGACCTTGACTCCAGACTATGAAGCGGCTCAAATCCGTGTCTTTGGTGAAATGGCTAAGAAAGGCTACATCTACCGTGGTGCCAAGCCGGTTTACTGGTCATGGTCATCTGAGTCAGCTCTTGCAGAAGCGGAAATTGAATACCATGACTTGCTTTCAACTTCCCTTTACTATGCTAACCGCGTCAAAGATGGCAAAGGTGTCCTAGATACAGATACTTATATCGTCGTATGGACAACTACACCATTTACTATCACAGCATCTCGTGGTTTGACAGTTGGAGCAGATATTGATTATGTATTGGTACAACCAGCTGGCGAATCTCGTAAGTTTGTGGTTGCTTCAGAATTGTTGACTAGTCTGTCTGAGAAATTTGGCTGGGCTGATGTTCAAGTCTTGGCGACCTACCGTGGTCAAGAATTGAACCAAATCGTGACAGCTCACCCATGGGATACGGCTGTAGATGAGTTGGTGATCCTTGGTGACCATGTTACGACAGACTCTGGTACTGGTATCGTCCATACAGCCCCTGGTTTTGGTGAGGACGACTACAATGTCGGTGTTGCCAACGGTCTTGAAGTTGCTGTAACAGTTAACGAACGCGGTATTATGATGGAAAATGCTGGTCCTGACTTTGCAGGTCAATTCTATGACAAGGTTGTGCCGACTGTTATCGAAAAACTTGGCGACCTTCTCCTTGCTCAAGAAGAAATTTCTCACTCATATCCATTTGACTGGCGTACGAAAAAACCAATCATCTGGCGTGCAGTACCACAATGGTTTGCCTCTGTATCTAAATTCCGCCAAGAAATCTTGGATGAAATTGAAAAAGTGAAATTCCATTCAGAATGGGGTAAAGTGCGCCTTTACAACATGATCCGTGATCGTGGCGACTGGGTTATCTCTCGCCAACGTGCTTGGGGAGTTCCCCTTCCTATCTTCTATGCAGAAGACGGAGCACCAATCATGACAGCTGAAACTATTGAACATGTGGCTCAACTCTTTGAGAAACACGGTTCTATCATCTGGTGGGAACGTGATGCCAAAGACCTCTTACCAGCAGGCTTTACCCATCCAGGTTCTCCAAATGGTGAGTTCAAGAAAGAAACAGACATCATGGACGTTTGGTTTGACTCAGGTTCATCATGGAATGGAGTTGTAGTAAACCGTCCTGAGTTGACTTACCCAGCTGATCTCTACCTTGAAGGTTCTGACCAATACCGTGGTTGGTTCAACTCATCACTCATCACATCTGTTGCCAACCATGGCGTAGCGCCATACAAACAAATCTTGTCACAAGGATTTGCCCTTGACGGTAAAGGTGAAAAGATGTCTAAATCCCTTGGGAATACCATTGCGCCAAGTGATGTTGAAAAACAATTTGGTGCGGAAATTTTGCGTCTCTGGGTAACAAGTGTTGACTCAAGCAACGACGTGCGTATCTCTATGGATATCTTGAGCCAAGTCTCTGAAACTTACCGTAAGATCCGTAACACACTTCGCTTCTTGATTGCCAATACATCTGACTTTAACCCAGCTCAAGACGCAGTGGCTTACGATGAGCTTCGTTCTGTTGACAAGTACATGACCATTCGCTTTAACCAGCTTGTGAAGACCATTCGTGATGCTTATGCTGACTTTGAATTCTTAACCATCTACAAGGCCTTGGTGAACTTTATCAACGTTGACTTGTCTGCCTTCTACCTTGACTTCGCCAAAGACGTTGTCTACATCGAAGGTGCCAAATCACTCGAACGCCGTCAAATGCAAACAGTCTTCTATGACATTCTTGTGAAAATCACCAAACTCTTGACACCAATTCTGCCTCACACTGCAGAAGAAATCTGGTCATATCTTGAGTTTGAAGCTGAAGACTTCGTTCAATTGTCTGAATTACCAGAAGCTCAAACTTTTGCCAACCAAGAAGAAATCTTGGATACATGGTCAGCCTTCATGGATTTCCGTGGACAAGCTCAAAAAGCCTTGGAAGAAGCGCGTAATGCAAAAGTAATCGGTAAATCACTCGAAGCCCACTTGACAATTTATCCAAACGAAGTTGTGAAAACTCTTCTTGGAGCAGTGGACAGTAATGTGGCTCAACTTTTGATCGTGTCAGACTTGACTATTGCAGAAGGACCAGCTCCAGAAGGCGCAGTTATCTTTGAGGATGTTGCCTTCACAGTTGAACGCGCTGCAGGTGAAGTTTGTGACCGTTGCCGTCGTATCGATCCAACTACTGCTGAACGCAGTTACCATGCAGTTATCTGTGACCACTGTGCAAGCATCGTAGAAGAAAACTTTGCGGATGCAGTCGCAGAAGGATTTGAAGCGAAATAATCAGAAAGAGACTGAGAAAGGTCACTAAAATCATAAAAACGCATAATATCAAGAGTTCAAGTGCTTTGATATTATGCGTTTTATCATGGGAAAATTTACTAGGCCATTTTCTAGAATGAAGTTCTTCTTGGCCTGTCCGTGTAGATAATTAACATAATCAACTATTCAGTTTTCTCATAATTTTATATTTCTACTAATTATAAAGAGACTGTAGAACTTAAAATTATTTTTTGAAAATCAATATTTATTATAAAATTTTATAAGATTGTTTAATTTTTAGATAAATTATGATAGAATAATACCTATAAAAATTTTAAGGAGATTATTATGAAAACAAATACACTTGCTCGTGTTAACGCTATTTTTGGTCTTATTTCAGGAATTGTATTGCTTTTAGCGCCAGTCATCATGTTTATCATGGCTATTGGAGCTGCTGCGGCAACTGAAGACGCAGATGTAACGGTTGGGACATTGACAGGGCTCTCAATTATTTTGTCATTGGTTAAAATTGCTGTTTTAGTATTGGGAATTGTGGCTATTGTTTATTATAAAGATGATGAACGTGTTACGAATGCACCTTCTGTTTTGCTCATTGTAGGTGGTGCGGTCGGCTTGATTCCATTTTTGGGATGGGTAGGTGGAATTCTAACCATTATTGGTGGTTCACTTTACTTTGGAACATTGAAAAAATTTGTAATTGAAGAGTAGTAGTTTTCCAATTATTTGGACGGGACTATTTCATCGTCTATCGAGAACAATTATGATAGTGTGATAAAGAGAAGACTGATAAGCTCTTCTCTTTTTAGTTGATTTTAACTAGCTTTTTTGTGAAAAATTGTGTAAAATAGAATAGATAAACGAGGGAAACCTCGAAAAATAAAAGGAGAATCCATCTAATGGTAAAATTGGTTTTTGCTCGCCACGGTGAGTCTGAATGGAACAAAGCTAACCTTTTCACTGGTTGGGCTGATGTTGATTTGTCTGATAAAGGAACACAACAAGCGATTGACGCTGGTAAATTGATCAAGGAAGCTGGTATCGAATTTGACCAAGCTTACACTTCAGTATTGAAACGTGCGATTAAAACAACAAATTTGGCTCTTGAAGCTGCTGACCAACTCTGGGTTCCAGTTGAAAAATCATGGCGCTTGAACGAACGTCACTACGGTGGTTTGACTGGTAAAAACAAAGCTGAAGCTGCTGAACAATTTGGTGATGAGCAAGTTCATATCTGGCGCCGTTCATACGATGTATTGCCTCCTGCAATGCCTCATGATGACGAATACTCAGCACATACTGACCGTCGTTACGCTTCACTTGACGATTCAGTCATTCCAGATGCTGAAAACTTGAAAGTGACTTTGGAACGTGCCCTTCCATTCTGGGAAGATAAAATCGCTCCAGCACTTAAAGATGGTAAAAACGTATTCGTAGGAGCTCACGGTAACTCAATCCGTGCCCTTGTAAAACACATCAAACACTTGTCAGATGATGAAATCATGGGTGTAGAAATCCCTAACTTCCCACCATTGGTATTTGAATTCGACGAAAAATTGAACGTCGTAAAAGAATACTATCTTGGAAAATAATCTATAAACAGAAAGCCTAGGATTCCTAGGCTTTCTGTTTTTGCTTCTGGTTTCCAACTAGTTGAAAAAGCGTTATAATGATAATAGGAAGTAATTTGTTTGAGAGAAGGTGTGTCTGATGGCTTATATTGAGATGAAACACAGCTACAAGCGTTATCAGGTTGGGGATACAGAGATTGTGGCTAATCGTGATGTGAATTTTGAAATTGAAAAAGGGGAGCTGGTTATCATACTTGGCGCTTCAGGTGCTGGAAAATCAACCGTTCTCAATCTTTTAGGAGGTATGGATACCAATGATGAGGGGGAGATTTGGATTGATGGTGCCAATATTGCCAACTATAGTTCGCACCAACGAACAAACTATCGTCGTGAAGATGTAGGCTTTGTTTTTCAATTTTACAATCTGGTCTCCAATCTGACAGCCAAGGAAAATGTGGAACTGGCTTCAGAAATCGTGATAGATGCCTTGGATCCAGAGCAAGTGCTCAAAGATGTAGGTCTGGCTCATCGCCTGAATAACTTTCCAGCCCAGCTTTCTGGAGGGGAGCAACAGCGAGTCTCCATTGCACGTGCTGTAGCCAAAAATCCTAAAATCCTCCTTTGTGATGAACCGACAGGTGCCTTGGATTACCAGACGGGGAAGCAAGTCTTGAAGATTCTCCAAGACATGTCTCGTCAAAAAGGAGCAACGGTGATTATCGTGACCCACAATGGCGCGCTAGCCCCTATTGCAGATCGGGTGATTCACATGCGCGATGCCACGGTTAAGAGCATGACGGTCAATGAGCATCCGCAGGATATCGATACATTGGAGTATTAGCATGAAAAAAACGTATCGGAAAGACCTATTTCAGTCAGTGACGGCTTCAAAGGGACGCTTTGTTTCTATCCTGACCTTGATGATGCTGGGTTCTTTAGCCCTTGTTGGTCTCAAAGTGGCCAGTCCAAATATGGAACGTACGGCAGGGGATTATCTCCGTAAAGCCAATACCCTAGATCTGGCAGTGATAGCTGATTATGGCTTGGACAAAGAAGACCAAGACGAATTAAAGGCCCTTCAAGGAGCAAGTGTTGAGTTTGGTTATATGGCAGACCTAACCGTTGAAAATAGCGAAGAAGCGGTTCGACTTTATTCCAAGCCAGAGGGGATTTCAACCTTCCAAGTGACAGAAGGGCGACTGCCAGAGGCTGATAAGGAAATTGCCCTAGCCGACTTCTGGAAAGACCGCTATCAGATTGGGCAGACCATTACCTTTACTAAGAAAGAAGAAGGGAAGTCCGTCCTAAAATCCCAAACTTTTACAATTACTGGATTTGTTCAGTCGGGTGAGATGCTTTCTCAAAAAGACTTAGGGAGTGCTAGCAGTGGAAATGGAAGCTTGGCTGGCTATGGAGTGATTTTGCCCAGCCAGTTTGATTCAGATGTTTATAGTATTGCGCGTGTGCGCTATGATGATTTAAAAAATCTGGATGCTTTTTCATCAGACTATAAGACCAAACGAACCCAACATCAGGAAGAGTTGCAAGATTTGCTAGCCGATAATGGTCAAAAAAGATTGGCAGGTATCAAAGCAAATGGGCAAAAGAGCTTGGAAGAGGGGAAAGAACAGCTCCAAACTGCTGAAAGCAACTTTCAAAATGGCAATAGTCAGTTAGAGCAGGCTGAAAGTCGCTTGAAAACCCAAGAAGAACAAGCGACCGCTTTACCAGAACCGCAAAAGAGTCAAATCGAGGGACAGCTGATAAAAGCAAAGGAAGAACTGGCGACTCAAAAAGAAAAACTGGCTCAGACAGAGAGTGATCTAACTAAGGAAAAAGAGAAGATTGAACAGCGTCAGAAAGAGCTTGATGAACTGGCAGAGCCGAAATACCATGTATACAACCGCCAAACTATGCCAGGTGGTCAAGGCTATCTCATGTACAGTAACGCTTCAGCAAGCATTCGTTCTGTCGGGAATATCTTCCCCGTTGTGCTTTATATGGTCGCTGCAATGGTGACCTTTACAACTATGACTCGCTTTGTGGATGAAGAACGTACCAATGCCGGTATTTTCAAGGCCCTAGGTTACCGGAATCAAGATATAATTGCCAAGTTTGTCCTCTATGGTTTTCTTGCAGGAACTGTAGGAACCATTTTAGGAACGCTTCTAGGACATTATCTCCTTGCAGGCGTGATTTCGGATGTTATAACAGCTGGGATGGTCGTTGGTAAAAGTCAGGAGTATTTTTACTGGTCTTATAGCCTCCTTGCCCTAACCTTAAGTTGGGTATCCAGTGTTTTGCCGGCTTATCTGGTGGCACGGAGGGAACTACACGATGAAGCAGCCCAACTCTTACTTCCAAAACCTCCCGTTAAGGGATCAAAGATTTTGCTGGAACGCCTGAGCTTTATTTGGAGTCGTTTGAGTTTTACTCATAAGGTTACGGCGCGAAATATTTTCCGTTATAAGCAACGGATGTTGATGACCATTTTTGGAGTTGCGGGTTCGGTTGCTCTCCTATTTGCAGGTCTTGGCATTCAGTCTTCTGTGGGAGGAGTTGTCGATCGTCAATTTGAACAAATCCAGCAATACCAGATGATTGTAGCAGAAAAGAGCAGTGCGAGTGAGCAAGAAAAAGCAGATTTAGAAAGTGCCTTGCAGGCTGAATCTATCCATGCTTATCAAAAGATTTACTCTAAATCCATTGAAAAAGATTTTAAAGGAAAAGCAGGACTTCAAACCATCACCATGATGGTTACTAGTGGAGAAGACTTCAAGCCCTTTATCGCATTAGAGGAAAATGGCCAAGAGGTGCAGATCACAGATGGAGCGGTCGTGAGTCAAAAACTAGCTCAACTAGCAAATGTTAAGGTTGGGGACGAGTTGGAGCTTGATGGGAAGGAAATCAAGGTATCGGCTATTTCTGAAAACTATGTTGGACACTTTGTTTATCTCAAACGAGACACATACGAACAAGTCTACGGTACCAGTCCACAAGACAATACCTACCTAGTAAAATTAAAAGATCCAACACCTTCCAATATCGAGAAAGAAGCTGCTACCTTCATGGAAAAAACTGCTGTTTCTGGGGTGGTCCAAAATGCGACTGCCATCCATCTCTTTGAATCCGTGGCTAGTTCGCTCAATAAAACCATGGCAATCCTTGTCCTTGTTTCCGTTTTACTAGCCATTGTTATTCTCTACAATCTCACTAACATCAATGTTGCAGAACGTATCCGTGAACTTTCGACTATCAAAGTTCTCGGTTTCCACAATAAAGAAGTGACCCTCTATATCTACCGCGAGACCATGGTGCTATCCCTTGTGGGAATTGCTCTCGGTTTGGTAGCTGGCCACTATTTACATCAATTTTTGATTCAAATGATTTCACCAGCCACCATACTCTTCTATCCTCAGGTCAGCTGGGAAGTTTATGCGCTTCCAATCGTAGCAGTGACTGTGATTTTGGCTTTACTGGGCGTCTTTGTCAATCACCACTTGAGAAAAGTAGATATGCTCGAAGCCCTGAAATCAGTAGAGTAATTCAAGGGTCTAAACAGTAAATCAGTTGACAAAGTCTCTGCTTCTTGGTAGAATAAGAACTGTCGTAAAGACAAATAACTTCTTCTTGGTTGCAGGCATGCCAACCTGTCACTCGGATGAAGCCAAATAAAAAGGAGAAACATCATGGCAATCTCAAAAGAGAAAAAAAATGAAATCATCGCACAATATGCACGTCACGAAGGTGATACAGGTTCAGTAGAGGTTCAAGTTGCTGTCCTTACTTGGGAAATCAACCACCTTAACGAACACATCAAACAACACAAAAAAGACCACGCTACTTACCGTGGATTGATGAAAAAAATCGGTCGCCGTCGTAACTTGCTTGCATACTTGCGTAAAAATGACGTTAACCGTTACCGTGAGTTGATCAACTCTCTAGGACTTCGTCGTTAATCTTGCGTCTAAAACGTTTCTATACTTCGTTGCCTTCGCCTCGATGTACCATCAGTACAATCTTCGGCTTGTCGCCTAGTCTATAAACGTTTTATCCAGCAAGAATAAAGCTCTCTGATTTCAGAGGGCTTTTTGTTTTATCCGCTTGCTTAGGCCGTGTTCAATTAAGTATATCTTGATAATGAAGCTACTCTAAATTGGGTAGCTTTTTTACTTTTGTCACTTTACCTCGATATACTCAAGTATAATCTTCGGTTACGATTATTAGCACTGTAAGACCAACTATATTTATTTTTCTCATCTTGTTCCATTGTTGAAAATATGGTATACTTTTTATGAGAATTTTCTAAATTTTTAAGATTCTATCAAAGGAGATTTGCATGCTTTCCAAATTTTCTGGAAGCCGACGGGACCTGCAATTTGTGTTGTTTTTGGTTATTTTACTAAGTGTTTTAGGAATTTCCCTCTTTCTAGCTGTTTCTATGGGGTCTGTTGCGATTGATCTAGGAGATACCTATCGGATTATTTTGAGCAGGTTGGGTTTTCCTCTTGAGATAGGAGAGGTTCCCAAGTCTACTCTTGCCATTGTATGGAACATGAGATTCCCCCGAGTATTGTTAGGTCTGATAATAGGGGCTGGTCTTTCTATGTGTGGTAGCGTGATGCAATCTACAGTGAACAATCCCATAGCAGAGCCTTATGTCTTAGGAATTTCTGCAGGTGCAACTCTAGGAGCAACCTTGAGCATCATTCTTGGTTTAAAATTGGTGATTAGCCTTGGAGCTTTCCTTGGAGCTATTTTGGCAACAATCGCTGTCCTCATCATTGCCTCTATGCAGGGAAGGATGACGACTTCTAGTCTGATCTTATCAGGAACGGTGGTCAATGCTCTCTTTCTGGCATTTTCCAACTTTATTATCTCAGTCGGCGCTAATGCGGACAGTGTGATGACCATTAAGTTTTGGACCATGGGCTCGCTTGCAGGGACTACCTGGTCTGACTTAGTCCTGCCAACTATAGTAGTTGGATTGGCCTTTCTATTTTTCTCTACTCAGTATCGTGTTTTCAATGCGATGATGATGGGAGATGAGGCTGCTTTAACTTTGGGGATACCCTTACGCTTTTATTGGTATCTTTATGTGACCATGGTGGCTGTGCTAACAGCAGTATTGGTGGCAACTTGTGGGATTATTGGATTTGTTGGTCTGATTACACCTCACTTAGCTCGAGGGTTAGTAGGAACGAATTACAGGAGACTTTTTCCCGTTGCGACCTTACTGGGTGCCCTCTTTGTCGTCTGGGCAGATGTACTCTCTCGTGTCATCATCCAAAATGCTGAATTGCCTATTGGTATTTTCACAGCCTTAGTGGGTGCTCCCTTCTTTATCTACATTGTTGGAGGTAGGCGAAGGGAGGTGAGGGCCTGATATGGACTTGATTTGTCAGGATGTTCACTTTGGACTAGGAGAGAAAAAAATCCTCAAAGGAGTTTCTCTTAAGGTTGAGGGGCATCAATTTCATACGATATTAGGGCCAAATGGAAGTGGAAAAACCAGCCTGCTTAAACTCCTCTATCGTCAGGAAAAGGCGGACAAAGGCTTGATAAGCTTAGATGGAAAGCCTCTGGAACATTGGTCACTCAAAGAGACAGCTAAGCGGATGGCAGTTGTCACCCAGTTTAATCAATTGCAGTTTGATTGTACAGTTGAGGAAATCGTCTTGCTGGGCAGAACTCCCCACCTCTCTTTTTTACAGAAGGAAAAGGAAAGGGATTATGCCCTTGTTCAAGATGCTCTCGTCAAGGTAGATATGCTCGAGAAGAAAACTCGTCTCTATTCGTCCCTGTCAGGGGGAGAGAAACAGCGAGTCTTATTAGCCCGTGCCTTGGCGCAAGAACCGACTCTCTTGCTCCTGGACGAACCAACCAATCACCTAGATATCAAGTATCAGCTAGACCTGTTGGCCATTGTGAAGAATCTTAAGGTCAATGTTTTAGCTGTCCTACATGATATTCAACTTGCTTGTCGCTATTCGGATTATCTCTATCTGATGAAAGAGGGGGAAATCCTTTACCAAGGGACTCCAAAGGAGACCATCACCCCTGAGTCATTGCAAACTGTATACGGAGTTCAAAGTCAGGTGGCTTGGACCGAGGATCAGCAAGCTATGATTCACTATTTATAAGAATGAAAAGGAAAATAAGATGAAAAAAACACTAAGCATTTTACTCGTAACAGTAGCTACCTTAACCATGGCAGCTTGTGGCAACACTACTACAGAAAAAACTACCACACAATCTAGCGCAGAAACAAGTCAAAAGGCCAGCACAGAGACGACTTATCCGTTAACGGTCAAGACCTATGATGCTAAGGGAAATGAAGTCGAACAAGTCTTTGACAAGGCACCTGAAAAAGTTATCACCAACAATCTTTCAACCACTGAAATCTTATTGGAGTTAGGCTTGAAGGATAAAATTGCTGGCATGCTCAACCCTGATAATGCTGTGACGGACAAATACAAGGACGCGATTGCGACTATTCCTCAAATTGGGGATAAAAAAACAGTCTCACAAGAGACAGTCCTTTCTTATGAGCCAGATGCAGTAATGGGTCGAAACATGATGTTTTCTGAAAAATCTTTGGGATCAGTTAGCACTTGGAATGAAAACAAAATCCCAGTCTATACGCAAAAAGCTTCTCTTTCAACGATTCAGCAAGATTTGGGAAATATTGTAGAAGATGTTAAAAATCTTGGAATGATTTTCAATGTTCAGGACAAGGCTAATGAATACGCAACCCAATTACAAGCTAAAATTGACGCTGTTAAGAAAGCAAACCCAGCAAGCCAAGGTGAAAAGAAAAAGGCTTTGATTATGGTTGCTTATAATGACGAAACCTTCGGTGCTTACAAGTCTGCTTTGCAAGAGAGCTTGTTGAATCAACTTGGTTATACCAACGTTGCAACGGGAACATCAGGCTTGACCTTGGAAAATCTCGTGTCAATGGATCCTGAGTTGATTATCTATGTAACCAGCGATCGCAATAAAAAATTGGATGCCAACGCAGTAGAGTTGATGAAGGCAAATGAAGTTTTGGAAAACGTTCCTGCAATTAAGAATCAAAAAATCATGACCATTTCTTACGATGAGTTGATGGATTATGGTCCAGCAGTGATTGATTCCCTTGAGAAAATCAATGACTTTATCAATAAATAATGAGTTTGATTGGGAAGAAATCCAAGTCAAGGTCAGCCTTCCTTCTGCCTATGATCCCAACCAAACCTATCCAGCGATTCTCTTGAATGATGGAAACTTGGATTTTCTATCTTCCCTTTCAGAATCTGTGATTTTAGTGGGCTTGACCTCTAAAAATCGCCTAAACGACTACACGCCCTGGAAGGCAGCTGCTCTGAGAGAGGGGACTCCAGATTTTGGCGGTCAGGCAAAGGTCTATCATGATCATTTATTTGGAGGTCTTTTAGATAAGTTGCAGTCGCTTTATCGCCTGGACAAAAATCGCCTTGCCTATGGAGGTTATTCACTAGGTGGTTTGGCGGCAGTCTACAGCCTTTTCAGCTTTGACAAGGTCTCCTGTATCTTCTCTATCTGCGGTTCCTTTTGGTATCCTGATTTTACAACTTATTGCAAGGAAGAAAAGGTGAAAAATTTGGACTGTTTACTGTATTTACAGAATGGTCAAACAGAAGGAGCCCTTCATACCAATCGTTTGGCTCAAGCACCAGTTTATGCTGAGCAGATTCATACCAGCCTTCAGCAACGCTATCCGACTGGTCAGTTTGTCTTTGATCCCTATGGGCATCATGAGCAAGTGGCTGAGCGATTTCTAGCCTTTTCCAACTGGTTGTCCCAAAAATGGAAAATTGCATAAAAGAAATATCCCTTGGTAAAAGCCAAGGGATAATTGTATTTTTTAACCAAGTTTCTCTCTCTTCTTATCTGGATCCCAGATAAAGCTTGCAATAAAGGTAAAGATAATCGTTAGGATACCAACAATCACAGCAAGTATGAGGGCTGGGATGCGGACAAACCACCAGAGTGGGTTTGGTTTTTTATCATTGTGCCATTGCTTGGTTTCTTCGTCTAAACGTTGGAATTCAGCTTGGATGCGGTCTGCAACCATTTCGATTCCTTCATCATTCATTTTCTTGATGTCTGAGATATCGATAGGATTTCCAAAGTTCATATCCACACGTTCACGGCTAACCAAGCCTTTCAAGGTCATGGGACCGGTGTAGGTAACAGGCATGATACGAACCTTAGCCATTTTAGCAATCAAGGCAACTCCACCCTTGACATCGTTTGAGTGACGGCTCCCACTTGGAAACATGATGAGAGAGCGGTCGCTTTTTTTGAGGACGTTGATAGGGTACTTGATGGCAGAGGCGTTAGGTTTTTCCCGGTCGATAGGAAAGGCGCCACACATACGGATCCACCAGCCAAAGATGCGGTTGGTAAACAGCTCTTTTTTGGCCATAAAGATGAACTGTTTTGGCTTGGTCGCAAAGGCCATATAAACAGGATCCCACCAGGTACGATGAGGAGCAACGAGGATATAGTTTTCGTCTCGGCTAGGGATTTTATCAGTATTGTGATAGTGGGCATTGCCATTGATGGACCACAAGATCAGCATGACTAGTCCACGCAAATAAGTATAAAACATGAGATCTCCTTCGATTGTATTGCTTTTATTATTATACCTTATCGAAAGACTACTGGCAAACTTTTTCAGTTATCAGCCAACAGTTTTTGGATGAGATTAGAATTCTACTAGAAAAAATGATATGATAGAATTCATGGATAAAAATAAGATTATGGGATTAACCCAAAGAGAAGTCAAGGAAAGACAGGCTCAAGGTTTGGTCAATGACTTTACCGCTTCAGCTAGTACCAGTACTTGGCAAATCTTTAAACGAAATGTTTTTACACTTTTTAACGCATTAAACTTTGTTATTGCCCTAGCGCTTGCCTTTGTACAGGCTTGGAGCAATCTGGTCTTCTTTGCCGTTATCAGTTTTAATGCTTTTTCTGGGATTGTGACTGAGCTACGGGCCAAACACATGGTGGACAAGCTCAATCTCATGACCAAGGAAAAGGTCAAAACCATTCGTGAGGGTCAGGAAATTGCTCTCGATCCAGAAGAGTTGGTTCTAGGAGATGTCATTCGTTTGTCTGCGGGAGAGCAGATTCCTAGTGATGCGCGGGTTTTAGAAGGTTTTGCGGAAGTCAATGAAGCCATGTTGACGGGGGAGAGTGATTTAGTACAAAAGGAAGTGGATGCTTTGCTTTTATCAGGGAGTTTCCTAGCCAGTGGCGCAGTTTTGGCTCAAGTTCACCATGTCGGTGCAGAAAACTATGCTTCCAAACTCATGCTGGAAGCCAAGACTGTTAAACCCATTAACTCCCGTATCATGAAATCGCTGGACAAGCTAGCTGGTTTTACTGGGAAGATTATCATTCCCTTTGGTCTAGCTCTCCTCCTAGAAGCCTTGATTTTAAAAGGCTTGCCCCTCAAGTCATCCGTTGTAAATTCGTCGACAGCACTTTTGGGTATGTTGCCTAAGGGAATCGCCCTTTTGACCATCACTTCGCTCTTGACTGCGGTGATTAAGCTGGGCTTGAAAAAGGTCTTGGTTCAGGAGATGTACTCTGTTGAGACCTTGGCGCGCGTGGATATGCTCTGTTTGGACAAGACGGGAACCATCACCCAAGGAAAGATGCAGGTGGAAGCCGTTCTTCCGCTGACGGAAGCTTATAGTGAAGAGGCTATTGCCAGCATCCTGACCAGCTACATAGCTCACAGTGAGGATAAAAATCCAACTGCCCAAGCCATTCGCCAGCGTTTCCAAGGACAAGTAGCCTATCCTATGATTTCCAATCTGCCTTTTTCTAGCGACCGCAAGTGGGGGGCTATGGAGTTGCAAGGTTTGGGAACTGTTTTCTTAGGTGCACCTGAGATGTTGCTGGAAAATGAAGTCCCTGAAGCTAGAGAGGCCTTGGAGCGAGGTTCTCGTGTCTTGGTCTTGGCTCTCAGTCACGAAAAACTAGCCCACTACAAGCCACAAAAACCATCTGATATTCAAGCCTTGGCACTGCTGGAGATCTTGGACCCGATTCGAGAAGGAGCCGCTGAGACGCTGGACTATCTCCGTTCTCAGGAAGTGGGCCTCAAGATTATCTCTGGTGACAATCCAGTCACTGTTTCCAGCATTGCCCAGAAGGCTGGATTTGCAGACTATGACAGCTATGTAGATTGCTCGAAAATCACGGATAAGGAATTGATCGCCATGGCTGAAGAGACAGCTATTTTCGGACGTGTTTCCCCTCATCAAAAGAAACTCATCATCCAAACGCTGAAAAAAGCGGGTCATACAACGGCTATGACAGGGGACGGAGTCAATGATATTCTGGCCCTTCGTGAGGCGGATTGTTCTATCGTGATGGCTGAGGGAGATCCTGCGACTCGTCAGATTGCCAATCTGGTTCTCTTGAACTCAGACTTTAATGATGTTCCTGAGATTCTCTTTGAAGGCCGTCGTGTGGTCAATAACATTGCCCATATTGCACCGATTTTCTTGATAAAGACCATCTATTCCTTCTTGCTCGCAGTCATCTGTATCGCCAGTGCTCTTCTGGGACGGTCTGAGTGGATTTTGATTTTCCCTTTCATTCCAATCCAGATTACCATGATTGACCAATTCGTGGAAGGTTTCCCGCCATTCGTTCTGACTTTTGAGCGAAATATCAAGCCTGTTGAACCAAACTTCCTCAGAAGATCCATGCTTCGAGCTTTACCAAGTGCCTTGATGGTAGTCTTTAGTGTTCTTTTTGTGAAAATATTTGGAGCGAGTCAAGGTTGGTCTGAGTTAGAAATCCCAACCCTGCTCTATTATCTCCTTGGGTCTATCGGTTTCTTATCCGTATTTAGAGCCTGCATGCCATTTACCCTCTGGCGTGTCCTCTTGATTGTCTGGTCAGTAGGAGGCTTCCTAGCCACAGCACTCTTCCCAAGGATCCAAAAACTACTTGAAATTTCGACACTTACAGGACAAACATTCCCTGTTTACCTTGTCATGATGGCTGTCTTTACTGTGATTTTCATTCTAACCAGTCGCTATCAAGCTAGAAAATAAAGAAAGACTGCAATCTGTGGATTGCGGTCTTTTTAGGTGCAGGAGTGCTAGCTGAAATGTGGTATAATAAGAGGTAACAGAGTTTTGGAAAGTGAGAGAAGATGATTTCAAAGAGATTAGAATTGGTAGCTTCCTTTGTGCCACAGGGGGCCGTTTTACTAGATGTGGGGAGTGACCATGCTTATCTACCTATCGATTTGGTCGAAAGAGGCCAAATTAAAAGTGCCATTGCAGGTGAGGTTGTGGAAGGACCCTATCAGTTTGCGGTCAAAAATGTTGAGGCTCACGGCCTAAATGAGAAAATCCAAGTCCGTTTAGCCAATGGCTTGGCAGCCTTTGAAGAGACTGACCAAGTGTCAGTCATCACCATTGCTGGTATGGGTGGTCGTTTGATTGCTACCATATTGGAAGAAGGCTTGGACAAATTAGCTAATGTAGAACGTTTAATCCTCCAGCCCAATAATCGTGAAGACGACTTGCGCATCTGGCTGCAAGATAACGGTTTTCAGATCGTAGCAGAAAGCATCCTAGAAGAAGCTGGCAAGTTCTACGAGATTTTGGTGGTGGAAGCTGGGAAAATGAAGTTATCAGCCAGTGATGTTCGCTTTGGACCTATCTTGTCCAAAGAAGTCAGTCCAGTTTTTGTCCAAAAATGGCAAAAAGAAGCAGCTAAGCTAGAATTTGCCCTTAACCAAATCCCAGAAAAAAATCTGGAGGAACGTCAAGTTCTAGCTCATAAAATTCAAGCCATCAAGGAGGTTCTCCATGCTAGCAAGTGAAGTAATCAGAGCTTATGAAGCCTTTTGTCCTCAGGAATTTTCTATGGAGGGAGACAGTCGTGGCCTGCAAATCGGTACTCTAGACAAGGAGATCCAAAGGGTTATGGTTGCCCTCGACATTCGTGAAGAGACGGTGGCTGAAGCCATTGAAAAGGGTGTGGATTTGATTATCGCCAAGCACGCGCCGATTTTTCGTCCCATCAAAGACTTGGTTGCTAGCCGTCCGCAAAATCAGATTTACATTGATCTCATCAAGCATGACATCGCAGTTTATGTCAGCCATACTAATATTGATATCGTTGATAATGGCCTCAATGACTGGTTCTGCCAGATGCTAGGTATCAAGGAGACGACTTATCTTCAGGAAACAGGTCCAGAACGTGGAATTGGTCGTATTGGAAATATTCAGCCTCAGACATTTGGGGAATTGGCCCAGCATGTTAAGCAAGTCTTTGGTCTAGATAGTCTTCGCATGGTCCATTATCAAGAGAGTGATTTGAAGAAGGAAATTTCAAGAGTTGCCATTTGCGGTGGTAGCGGGCAGTCATTCTACAAGGATGCTTTAGCTAAGGGGGCAGATGTCTATATTACTGGTGACATCTACTACCACACAGCTCAGGATATGTTGTCAGATGGCTTGTTAGCGCTGGACCCGGGCCACTATATTGAAGTTCTCTTTGTGGAAAGAATCGCAGCACTCCTTACTCAATGGAAGTCAGAAAAGGGCTGGACTATTGATATCTTGCCTAGTCAGGCATCGACTAATCCTTTCCACCATATCTAGTTAGAAGGTGAAGACAATGAAAAAAGTTGCCATTATTGGAGCAGGGATTGTGGGAGCAACAGCTACCTACTATCTCTCAAAAGAAAGCGACCTAGAGGTGACCGTTTTTGACCATGGTCAAGGTCAGGCAACCAAGGCTGCAGCAGGAATTATCAGCCCTTGGTTTTCAAAACGCCGCAATAAAGCTTGGTACAAGATGGCACGCTTGGGGGCGGACTTTTATGTGGATTTGTTGGCTGATTTAGAAAAGTCAGGACAGGAAATCGACTTTTACCAGCGTTCGGGAGTTTTTCTCTTGAAAAAGGATGAATCCAAGTTGGAAGAACTCTATGAACTAGCCCTTCAGCGCAGGGAAGAATCTCCCTTGATAGGCCAGTTAGCCATTTTAGACCAAGCGTCTGCAAATGAATTATTCCCTGGTTTGCAGGGATTTGACCGCCTACTCTATGCTTCTGGTGGAGCGAGAGTAGATGGTCAACTATTAGTGACTCGTCTGCTAGAAGCCAGTTACGTCAAGCTGGTCAAAGAAAAAGTGACTCTGACACCTTTAGCATCTGGCTATCAGATTGGCGAAGAGGTGTTTGAACGGGTTGTTTTAGCGACGGGAGCTTGGTTGGGGGACATTTTGGAACCTTTAGGATATGAGGTAGATGTTCGTCCCCAAAAGGGACAACTACGAGATTATCAACTTACCAAAGATATGAAATCTTACCCTGTTGTCATGCCAGAAGGGGAGTGGGATTTGATTCCTTTTGCAGGTGGGAAATTGTCCTTAGGCGCTACTCATGAAAATGATATGGGATTTGATTTGACGGTAGATGAAACCTTGCTCCAACAAATGGAGGAGGCATCCTTACCCCACTATCCAGCCTTGGCAGAAGCGAAATCATCAGGTGAGCGTGTGGGAATTCGCGCCTATACCAGTGATTTCTCCCCTTTCTTTGGACAGGTGCCAGGCTTAGCGGGTGTTTATGCGGCTAGTGGTCTAGGTTCATCAGGTCTCACAACGGGTCCAATCATCGGGTATCATCTAGCTCAACTGGTCCAAGACGAGGAGTTGACCTTGGACCCAGTAAACTACCCAATTGCAAACTATGTCAACCGAGTAAAAAGCGAATGATACTCAATGAAAATCAAAGAGCAAACTAGGAAGCTCGCCGCAGGCTGCTCAAAACACTGCTTTGAGGTCGTGGATAGAACTGATGAAGTCAGCTCAAAACACTGTTTTGAGGTTGTGGATCGAACTGACGAAGTCAGCTCAAAGCACTGCTTTGAGGTTGTGGATCGAACTGACGAAGTCAGTAACCACACCCACGGTAAGGCGAAGCTGACATTGTTTGAAGAGATTTTCGAAGAGTATAAGCATTTTACTAAAATTTTAGTCTTCCTTCTAGGATGGCAAATGACATTCCCTACCAAAAATGGTAAAATAAGAAAAAATAATTCGAGAATCGAGGAAGCAAGATGCAAGAAAAGATTTTGGTAACTGGTGGTGCCGGTTTTATCGGAACCCACACTGTTATTGAATTGATCCAAGCAGGTCATCAAGTGGTTGTGGTGGATAACCTTGTCAATAGCAACCGTAAAAGTTTAGAAGTTGTTGAAAGAATCACAGGAGTTGAAATTCCTTTCTATGAGGCAGATATCCGTGATACTGATACTCTCAGAGATATTTTCAAGCAAGAAGAGCCAACAGGTGTGATTCACTTTGCTGGTTTGAAGGCTGTAGGTGAATCAACACGTATCCCTCTTGCCTACTATGACAACAATATCGCTGGAACTCTTAGTCTTTTAAAAGTTATGGAAGAAGCAAACTGTAAGAATATCATCTTCAGTTCTTCTGCGACAGTTTACGGAGATCCTCACACAGTTCCAATCTTAGAAGATTTCCCACTTTCAGTGACCAACCCTTACGGTCGTACCAAACTCATGCTAGAAGAAATCTTGACGGATATCTACAAGGCAGACTCAGAATGGAATGTGGTCTTGCTTCGTTACTTTAACCCAATCGGAGCACATGAGAGTGGAGATTTAGGAGAAAATCCAAACGGTATCCCAAACAACCTCTTACCATATGTGACTCAGGTAGCTGTTGGAAAATTAGAGCAAGTACAAGTCTTCGGAGACGATTACGATACGGAAGATGGAACTGGTGTTCGTGACTATATCCACGTCGTAGATCTAGCCAAAGGTCACGTTGCAGCTCTTCAAAAAATCCAAAAGGGGTCTGGCCTTAACATTTATAACCTTGGAACAGGCAAAGGCTACTCTGTTCTTGAAATTATTCAAAATATGGAAAAAGCAGTGGGACGTCCTATTCCTTACCGCATCGTAGAACGCCGCCCAGGTGATATCGCTGCCTGCTATTCAGATCCTGCAAAAGCCAAAGCAGAGCTCGGATGGGAAGCAGAATTTGATATCACGAAAATGTGTGAAGACGCATGGCGTTGGCAAAGTAAGCATCCAAATGGATTTGAAGACTAAGATAATGATTTCGATCATTGTCCCCTGTTTAAATGAAGAGGAAGTACTTCCTCTTTTTTATCAGTCTGTTGAAGATTTGCTTCCTGATCTGGTAGCAGAGGTCGAGTATGTCTTTGTAGACGATGGCTCAAGCGATGGAACCTTAGAGCTCTTGAAGGCTTATCGGGAGCAAAATCCTGCGGTGCATTATATCTCGTTCTCGCGAAATTTTGGGAAGGAGGCAGCTCTGTACGCAGGTTTACAGTATGCGACTGGGGACCTGGTGGTTGTGATGGATGCAGACCTCCAGGACCCTCCCGGTATGCTACTTGAGATGAAAGCCTTACTAGACCAAAATGCAGACTTGGACTGTGTTGGGACACGGAGAACTAGTCGGGAGGGAGAACCCCTCTTTCGCAGTTTCTGTGCTGATCTTTTTTATCGCCTCATGCAAAAAATCAGCCCAGTAGCCTTGCCCTCAGGTGTCCGTGATTTTAGGATGATGAGAAGGTCTGTGGTGGATGCTATTTTATCCTTGACCGAGTCCAATCGGTTCTCTAAGGGACTCTTTGCCTGGGTGGGCTTTAAAACGCACTATCTTGATTATCCAAACGTTGAACGACAGGCTGGCAAGACCAGTTGGAGTTTTAGACAGCTCTTTTTCTACTCAATTGAAGGGATTCTCAATTTTTCAGATTTCCCCTTGAGTATAGCCTTTGTAGCTGGACTTCTATCTTGTTTTATTTCTTTTATGATGACTGTTTTTGTAGTGTTTCGGACTCTTATCTTGGGAAATCCAACATCTGGCTGGACCTCTCTGATGGCTGTCATTCTCTTTCTTGGGGGGATTCAACTTCTGACCATTGGAATTCTGGGCAAGTATATCAGTAAGATTTATCTGGAAACCAAAAAAAGACCACTCTACCTCATCAAAGAAAAAAGTGATCTTTCTATTTTTGAAGGAAAAAATAACTGGAAAAGACTATAATTTTACCTAGAAATATGCTAAACTAGTAGGTGAAGGGATTAAAGTGATAAAGAGAATCTACAAAATCAATCTCCCTTTTAAACTATGATGGATCTTTTAGAAGTGCACGTGTAGGACAATTTTTGATGGCCTCTAGAACATCGCTGCTCTCAGCGATTTCTCTTTGCAATTCAACTGGATCATCGCAAAATCGAACGATTCCATTATCGTGGTAATCAAAGAGTTCAGAATAGGTTTGGCAAAGCCCGCAGGCGATGCACCGTTCAGGTATAAGTGTGAGTTTCATATTTATATTGTAATAAGAAAGTTTAAAAAATACAAGGAGTAAGGTATGGCAAAGGAACCATGGCAAGAAGATATCTATGAAAATAGTGAGGAAGAATCAAGATCAGAGCGTCGTCGCCGTAAACAAAAAGGAAAAGGCGCTGTTGCGAATCGTGTCTTAACAGTTCTAGCTAGCCTCTTCTTTGTGATCGTTGTAGCGATGGTGGTTGTATTGATTTACTTATCAACCGGAGGAAGCAATCGTACTTCATCTTTGAAGGACTTCTATGATACATCGTCTCCTTCTACAAGTTCAAGTTCTAAAGTGGAAGAGTCATCATCTTCAAGTAGCAAGGTAGAAGAAACAGCTTCTTCTGAGACAACTCCTTCAGAGAGCAGTTCAGAAGAGCACACAGAAGGAGAAGGAACACTCACAGTGCATCCTGGAGAGGGTGAGGCAGCTCTTGCTCAGCGTGCAGGGATTTCTATTGCCCAGTTGGAAGCGTTAAATCCTTCTCATATGTCATCTGGATCTTGGTTTGCCAATCCAGGTGATGTGATCAAGACAAGATAGGAGTCGGGAATGAAGACGATTCAAATTGCTATTGATGGTCCAGCTTCCAGTGGTAAGAGTACGGTTGCAAAGATTGTCGCTAAAGATTTTGGTTACACTTATCTCGATACGGGCGCTATGTACCGTGCTGCGACTTATATAGCACTCAAGCACCAGTTGGATGCAGGAAATGTAGACCAACTTCTTGAGCTTCTTAACCAACACCCCATTAGTTTTGGCCGTTCAGAAACAGGTGAGCAACTTGTTTTTGTAGGGGATGTGGATATCACTCATCCTATCCGTGAAAATGAAGTGACCAACAAGGTTTCAAGCATCGCTGCCATTCCTGAGGTGCGTGAGAAAATGGTTTCGCTCCAGCAAGAGATTGCTCAGCAAGGTGGTATCGTCATGGATGGGCGTGATATCGGGACAGTTGTTTTACCACAAGCTGAACTCAAGATTTTCCTAGTGGCTTCTGTTGAAGAAAGAGCAGAGCGTCGTTACAAGGAAAATATTGCTAAAGGGATTGAAACAGATCTTGAAACGCTGAAAGAAGAAATTGCGGCGCGTGACTACAAGGATAGTCATCGTGAAACCTCGCCTCTCAAGCAGGCTGAGGATGCAGTTTACCTCGACACAACTGGACTAAGTATCCAAGAAGTGGTCGAAAAAATCGAATCAGAAGCAAAAAAATATATGTCCTAGGGACGAGAGGAGCAGGCTAGATGATGCCTGCTCCTTTTCTCTCTTTTGCGCGCGTTTCAAAACAGTCTTTTTGGGAGAATTTTGATAAAATAGTAATATCAATAAAAAGGACGGAAGCATGACAAAGAAAATCATAGCCATTTGGGCCCAAGATGAAAAAGGTGTGATTGGGAAGGAAGATCGTCTCCCTTGGCATTTGCCAGCAGAGTTGCAACATTTTAAGGAAACGACTTTAAATCATGCTATACTGATGGGACGAGTGACCTTTGATGGTATGGGACGTCGTCTGCTTCCAAAACGGCAAACCCTGATTTTAACGCGCAATAGCGAAGAAGTCATAGATGGGGCGCTCGTATTTCAAGATGTGGAGTCTGTTTTAGCGTGGTATCAGAGTCAGGAAAAAAATCTCTATATCATTGGCGGAAAGCAGATTTTTCAGGCTTTTGAGCCTTATTTAGATGAAATCATCGTGACACAGATTCATGCTCAGGTGGAGGGAGATACCTATTTTCCTGAGGAGTTTGACTTGTCTCGTTTTGAGACAGTAGCAAGCAGATCTTACACCCGAGATGAGAAAAACGACTATGATTTTACCATCGAATACCGAGATAGAAAGGAAGTCTAATGGAGCGCAGTATATTTGGATTTTTCACAGCTTTTTTGTGTGTAATCTGTATCTTGACTGGAGCACAGGCTTTTCGTAAGAAGCGCTATGGACTGTCTGCCTTACTCTGGTTGAATGCTTTTACCAATCTGGTAAACAGTATTCATGCTTTTTACATGAACTTATTTTAGATAGAATGATAAATTAGAATGGAAGGAAATCATGCCTACAAATAGGAAAAATGATATGATGGTTTATTGCTCATTTTGTGGCAAAAGCCAAGAAGAAGTAAAGAAAATAATCGCTGGGAACAACGCTTTTATCTGTAATGAATGTGTGGAGTTGGCCCAGGAAATCATTCGTGAGGAGTTGGCTGAGGAAGTCTTGGCAGACTTGTCTGAAGTACCAAAACCAATCGAGCTCCTCAGTATCTTGAACCACTATGTGATTGGTCAAGATCGTGCCAAACGTGCCTTGGCAGTAGCTGTGTACAATCACTATAAACGCATCAATTTCCACGATACGCGTGAAGAGTCAGAAGATGTGGATTTGCAGAAGTCAAATATCTTGATGATTGGTCCAACTGGATCAGGGAAAACTTTCTTGGCTCAGACTTTGGCTAAGAGCTTGAATGTGCCTTTCGCTATTGCAGATGCGACAGCTCTGACTGAGGCTGGGTATGTGGGTGAGGACGTGGAAAATATCCTCCTCAAACTCTTGCAGGCTGCTGACTTTAACATCGAACGTGCAGAACGTGGGATTATCTACGTGGATGAAATTGACAAGATTGCCAAGAAGAGCGAGAATGTGTCTATCACACGTGACGTTTCGGGTGAAGGTGTGCAACAAGCCCTTCTCAAGATTATCGAGGGAACCGTTGCTAGCGTGCCGCCTCAAGGTGGACGCAAACATCCACAACAAGAGATGATTCAAGTAGATACCAAAAATATCCTCTTTATCGTGGGTGGTGCTTTTGATGGCATCGAAGAAATCGTTAAACAACGTCTGGGAGAAAAAGTCATCGGTTTTGGCCAAAATAACAAGGCGATTGACGAAAACAGCTCCTACATGCAGGAAATCATCGCTGAAGATATTCAAAAGTTCGGTATTATTCCTGAGTTGATTGGACGCTTGCCTGTCTTTGCTGCTCTTGAGCAATTAACGGTCGATGACTTGGTTCGCATCTTGAAAGAGCCAAGAAATGCTTTGGTGAAACAATACCAAACCTTGCTTTCTTATGATGACGTTGAATTGGAATTTGACGATGAAGCCCTTCAAGAGATTGCCAATAAGGCTATCGAACGCAAAACTGGTGCGCGTGGTCTTCGCTCGATCATTGAAGAAACTATGCTAGACGTTATGTTTGAAGTGCCAAGTCAAGAAAATGTGAAATTGGTCCGCATCACGAAAGAAGCTGTCGATGGAACGGAAAAACCAATCCTGGAAACAGCCTAGAGGTGACTATGGAAATCAATACACACAATGCTGAAATTTTGCTCAGTGCGGCCAATAAATCTCATTATCCGCAGGATGACCTGCCAGAGATTGCCCTTGCAGGGCGTTCAAATGTTGGCAAGTCTAGCTTTATCAACACCATGCTCAACCGCAAAAATCTTGCCCGTACATCAGGGAAACCTGGGAAAACCCAGCTCCTTAACTTTTTTAACATTGATGACAAGATGCGCTTTGTGGATGTGCCTGGGTATGGTTATGCCCGCGTTTCAAAAAAGGAACGTGAAAAGTGGGGCCGCATGATTGAGGAGTACCTCACAACTCGGGAAAATCTCCGTGCCGTGGTCAGTTTGGTGGACCTCCGCCACGACCCGTCAGCAGATGATGTGCAGATGTACGAATTTCTCAAGTATTATGAGATTCCGGTTATCATCGTTGCGACCAAGGCGGACAAGATTCCTCGTGGTAAATGGAACAAGCACGAATCAGCAATCAAAAAGAAATTAAACTTTGATCCAAGTGACGACTTCATCCTCTTTTCATCAGTTAGCAAGGCAGGGATGGATCAGGCTTGGAATGCAATATTAGAAAAATTGTGAGGGAAAGAAATGGCAAAAACAATTCATACAGACAAGGCTCCAAAGGCTATCGGACCTTATGTTCAAGGGAAAATCGTTGGCAATCTTTTGTTTGCTAGCGGTCAAGTTCCCCTATCTCCTGAAACTGGTGAAATTGTAGGAGAGACTATCCAAGAACAGACAGAACAAGTTTTGAAAAATATCGGTGCTATTTTGGCTGAAGCAGGAACAGACTTTGACCATGTTGTCAAAACAACTTGCTTCTTGAGCGATATGAATGACTTTGTTCCTTTTAACGAGGTTTACCAAACGGCCTTTAAAGAGGAATTCCCAGCTCGTTCAGCTGTAGAGGTTTCACGTCTTCCTCGTGATGTAAAAGTCGAAATTGAAGTGATCGCAGAGATTGGATAAGCTAGTTGAAGTTTGGCTCTGCCAAACTTTTTTTGATATAAGGAGAGATAGATGACAAAAAAACAACTTCACCTGGTAATTGTGACAGGGATGAGTGGTGCAGGGAAAACAGTAGCCATTCAGTCCTTCGAAGATTTGGGATATTTTACGATTGATAATATGCCACCAGCACTCTTACCAAAGTTTTTGCAGTTGGTAGAGACCAAGGATGATGACCATAAGTTAGCACTAGTGGTGGACATGCGTAGCCGTTCCTTCTTTTCAGAGATTCAGGCAGTTTTGGATGAATTGGAAAACCAAGACGATTTGGACTTCAAAATCCTCTTTTTAGACGCAGCAGATAAGGAATTGGTGGCACGCTATAAGGAAACGAGAAGAAGTCACCCTCTAGCAGCAGATGGTCGAATTTTAGATGGCATCAAGCTGGAACGTGAACTCTTAGCACCTTTGAAAAATATGAGTCAAAATGTGGTGGATACGACAGAACTCACTCCGCGTGAACTTCGTAAAACCATTGCAGAGCAATTTTCAGACCAAGAACAAGCCCAGTCTTTCCGTATCGAAGTCATGTCTTTTGGATTCAAGTATGGTATCCCTATTGATGCAGACTTGGTCTTTGATGTCCGTTTCTTGCCAAATCCATACTACCTCCCTGAACTCCGTAATCAGACAGGTGAGGATCAAGCAGTTTATGACTATGTGATGAATCATGAAGAGTCTGAAAGTTTCTATCAGCACTTACTCGCCTTGATTGAACCCATTTTGCCAAGTTACAAAAAAGAAGGCAAGTCCGTCTTGACCATTGCAGTAGGATGTACAGGTGGGCAGCACCGTAGTGTTGCCTTTGCCAAACGAATCGCAGAGGATCTTGCTAAAAATTGGCCTGTCAATGAAAGCCATCGTGACAAAGACAGAAGAAAGGAAACGGTAAACCGTTCATGAGAAAACCAAGGATAACGGTGATTGGTGGAGGAACGGGTATCCCCGTCATTTTGAAAAGTTTGCGAGAAAAGGATGTTGATATCGCAGCCATCGTAACGGTAGCTGATGATGGTGGATCTTCTGGTGAACTAAGAAAGAATATCCAACAGCTGACACCACCAGGTGATCTTCGTAATGTCCTGGTAGCCATGTCGGATATGCCTAAGTTTTATGAGAAGGTTTTTCAGTACCGTTTTTCAGAAGACGCTGGTGCTTTTGCGGGTCATCCTCTAGGAAATATCATTATAGCAGGGCTTTCTGAAATGCAAGGGTCCACTTATAATGCCATGCAGCTGCTAAGTCTCTTTTTCCACACAACAGGAAAAATCTATCCATCAAGCGATCAGCCTCTGACACTGCATGCAGTCTTTAAAGACGGTTCTGAGGTGGCAGGTGAGAGCCACATTGCAGATCATCCCGGTATGATCGACCATGTCTATGTGACCAATACCTTGGATGATGAAACACCCCAAGCCAGCCGTCGAGTGGTCAATACTATCCTCGAGAGTGATATGATCGTCTTGGGGCCTGGTTCCCTCTTTACATCGATTTTGCCAAATATTGTCATTGAGGAGATTGGGCAGGCTCTCTTGGAGACCAAGGCGGAAATCGCCTATGTCTGCAATATCATGACCCAGCGTGGGGAAACAGAGCACTTTTCAGACAGTGACCACGTGGAAGTCCTCCATCGACACTTAGGTCGACCTTTTATTGATACGGTCTTGGTTAATATCGAGAAGGTTCCTAGAGAATACATGGATACCAACCGTTTTGATGAATATTTAGTTCAGGTAGAGCATGACTTTGCTGGTCTTTGCAAACAGGTTCCTCGTGTGATTTCATCCAACTTCCTTCGTTTGGAAAATGGAGGTGCCTTCCATGATGGCGATTTGATTGTAGATGAATTGATGCGCATTATACAGGTGAGAAAATGAGTTTCACAGTTGCAGTAAAAGAAGAAATTCTTGGTCAACACCATCTCAGTCGTTATGAACTATCGGCCATCATCAAGATGTCTGGCAGTATCGGTCTCTCTACTTCAGGCCTGACCTTGTCCGTCGTGACTGAAAATGCCAAGTTAGCTCGTCATCTTTATGAGTCTTTTCTCCATTTTTATGACATCAAGTCAGAAATTCGTCACCATCAGAGAAGCAATCTTCGCAAGAATCGTGTTTACACGGTCTATACCGATGAGAGAGTGCAGGAGCTTTTAGCTGATTTGCGACTTGCGGATTCTTTCTTTGGTTTGGAGACAGGCATTGATCCTGATATTTTAGCAGATGAAGAAGCTGGACGTGCTTACTTATGTGGTGCCTTTCTGGCAAATGGCAGCATCCGAGATCCTGAGTCTGGCAAGTACCAGTTGGAGATTAGTTCCGTTTATCTAGACCATGCCCAAGGACTGGCCTCTCTCCTTCAGCAGTTTTTGCTGGACGCCAAGGTCATTGAGCGCAGGAAAGGTGCAGTTACCTATCTCCAACGGGCAGAAGACATCATGGATTTCTTGATTGTGATTGGGGCCATGCAGGCGCGTGATAATTTTGAGCGCGTCAAGATTTTACGTGAAACCCGTAATGATCTCAATCGAGCCAATAACGCTGAAACAGCCAATATCGCTCGAACGGTTTCTGCTAGTATGAAGACCATCAATAATATCAGTAAAATCAAAGATAGAATGGGTTTGGAAAATTTACCCGTGGATTTGCAAGAGGTAGCGCAGTTGCGGATTCAGCATCCAGACTACTCTATCCAGCAGTTGGCAGATAGCCTGAGCAATCCCCTGACCAAAAGTGGTGTCAACCACAGACTCAGAAAGATAAATAAATTAGCGGAAGAACTATAAAACCACGAATCAGTTGATTCGTGGTTCTTTTCTTATAAACTGGTCGAATGTTTGGGTTGAACTTTCTGTTCTGGGTCGATGTAGTTAATGGCATTGTTAACAGCTGTTGGAGCTTCACCCAGTCCTGTAGCGATCAAATCAATCTTACCTTCATAGTAGCAGCAGTCCCCAATGGCGTAGATACCTGCTTGGCTGGATTCTTGCTTGCTGTTGACGATAATCTTGTGACGGTTGAGGTCCAGACCCCAATTTTTAAGATTGCCGACAGATGATTTGAAACCATAGTTGACAAAGAGATGGTCTACTTCGATAGTTTCGGTTTCATCTGATTTGACTTTGGTGATTTCTAGTTTGTCGAGTGTTTTTCCATCTCCGAGAAGTTGGCTAGGAACGAACGGTGTCTTGATGGTTACAGATGATTCTTGTAGAGCTTGCACACTGTGTTCTAAGGCGCGGAAATTGTCTCTGCGGTGAACAAGGGTAGTTGACGCAATCTTTTCAAAAGCCAGAGCCCAGTCCACTGCTGAGTCCCCACCACCAAGGATGGTCACTTTCTTGCCAGCGTATTGCTGAATGTTGGAAACGTGGTAGTGGATATTTTCATAGTCCTCAACGTTCTCCAATTCGAGCGGACGTGGTTTGAAGGCGCCACCACCCATAGCAATGATAACGGTTTTAGTCAGGTGACTTCCCTTGTTGGTTGTAATGGCGAATCCTTGATCTTGTTTATTAATTTCAAGAACGGTTTCATTGAGGTGAATAGGGGTATCAAAGCCGTTTAGCTGTTCAATCAAGCGATTGGTCAGCTCTTCCCCAGTTAAGTTTGGAAAACCTGGCACGTCAAGGATTTGCTTTTCAGGGTAGAGGATGGCTGGTTGACCACCGAGCTGGGGAAGGGAGTCGATGATTTGAACATTGGCTTGGCGTAGGTGGGCGTAAAAGGCAGCAAAGAGCCCGACAGGACCGCCACCTACAATGGTAATATCATAGAGTTGAGACATGATTTCTCCTTTGTTTTTTCTAATCAGTTTATTTTATCATATTTTTGCTTAATTTAAAATGAGGTAGGATAGGGAAAAAATGGGCAAAAAATGGTATAATGATGAGTAAAGTGTTTTGACAGGGAGGAGGCCAAGGATGAATTTTCAACAATTATCCAATTTACAATACTGGACGAGTTTGTTTTCAAGTCCTTGGAGTATAGTCACCAATCTGATTGATATTCTCATTGTGACTTATATTTTATATCATTTTACTAAAGCTATTGCAGGCACCAAGATTATGATATTGGTCCGTGGAGTCTTAGTTTTTATTCTAGCCCAGATTCTTTCCAATATGATTGGTTTAACGACTATTTCTTGGTTGATCAATCAGATCATCACCTACGGGGTGATTGCAGCGGTGGTTATCTTTTCACCAGAGATTCGGACTGGTTTGGAGCGATTGGGTCGGGCTACTGATTTCTTCTCCAATGCCCCTATTAGTGCGGAAGAACAGATGGTTCGTGCATTTGTGAAATCAGTTGAATACATGAGTCCTCGTAAGATTGGGGCGCTTGTAGTGGTTCAGCGAGTAAGAACCTTGCAGGAATACATCTCGACAGGGATCCCTTTAGATGCTAAAATTTCGGCTGAATTGCTTATCAATATTTTCATTCCCAATACTCCCTTGCATGATGGTGCTGTCATTATCAAGGAAGACCGAATTGCTGTAACTTCAGCCTATCTACCCTTGACTGAAGATACCGGGATTTCCAAGGAGTTTGGAACGCGTCACAGGGCGGCGATTGGTTTGTCGGAAGTGTCAGATGCTCTTACCTTTGTGGTTTCGGAAGAAACGGGTGGAATCTCCATCACCTATAATGGAGTCTTTAAGCACGATTTGACCTTGGAAGAGTTTGAATCTGAATTGAGAAGAATCTTACTTCCAAAATCAGAGAAAAAGCAAGGTCTGAAAGAGCGCTTGCTAGGAGGATTGAAACATGAGAAAAAATAGTCTTTATATCATTTCTTCCTTCTTTTTCGCCTGCATCCTCTTTATCTATGCGACTTCTACAAACTATCAGAATAATAATAGTGCTAGACAAGTGCGGACGGAAACCTATACCAATACGGTTCTTAATGTCCCAATCGATATTCAGTACGACAGAGATCAGTATTTTATTAGTGGCTTTACATCTGAAGTGACCGTCTTTCTGACAGGGTCAAACAGAGTTGCTTTGGCGAGCGAAATGCAGGAAAGTACCCGCAAATTTAAGGTGACGGCTGATCTTTCTGATGCCAGTGTAGGAACCATCGAAGTTCCTCTAACCATTGAAAATCTTCCGAGCGGTTTGACGGCTGTTGCGACACCGCAAAAGATAACAGTGAAGGTCGGTAAAAAAGCAAAACGGGACAATGTCATTGTTGTGCCGGAGATTGACCCTAGTCAGATTGATTCTCGCGTGAAAATCGATACCGTTACTGTATCAGATGAAAAAGTAACGGTTATTAGTGATGAGGAAACCCTCTCCAAAGTAGATCGTGTCATTGCCATCTTACCGACGAGTGAACGGATAACTGGAAACTACTCGTCCTCTGTGCCTCTACAAGCAGTCGATAAAAATGGAAATGTCTTACCAAGCGTCATTATGCCGTTTGACACAACTATGAAAATTACTACAAAAACAGCAACGTCTAGTTCAAGTAACTCGTCAACAAGTTCTTCAGAAGGCAGTTCGTCTTCAACGAGTTCAGAAACAAAATCAGATTCGTCTAAACAATAATAAATAATAGAAAAGGATGATAAATAAAATGGGTAAATATTTTGGGACCGATGGAGTCCGTGGAGAAGCAAACGTAGAACTGACACCAGAATTGGCTTTTAAACTAGGCCGTTTTGGTGGATATGTCCTCAGTCAACACGAAACAGAAGCCCCTAAAGTCTTTGTAGGACGCGATACACGTATCTCAGGAGAAATGCTAGAATCTGCCTTGGTGGCAGGTCTCCTCTCTGTAGGGATTCACGTCTACAAACTTGGTGTCCTTGCAACACCAGCAGTAGCTTACTTGGTAAAAACTGAGGGAGCCAGTGCAGGTGTCATGATTTCCGCTAGCCACAACCCAGCCCTTGATAATGGAATTAAGTTCTTTGGTGGGGATGGTTTCAAACTTGATGATGAAAAAGAAGCAGAAATCGAAGCCTTGCTAGATGCTGCTGAAGATACTCTTCCTCGTCCAAGTGCAGAAGGTCTAGGAACCTTAGTGGACTATCCAGAAGGCTTGCGTAAGTACGAGGGTTACCTTGTTTCAACTGGAACTCCTCTTGAAGGAATGAAAGTGGCCTTGGACACAGCAAACGGTGCAGCGTCTACAAGTGCCCGTCAGATTTTTGCTGATCTTGGTGCTCAGTTGACAGTTATTGGCGAAACACCAGATGGTCTTAATATCAACTTGAATGTGGGTTCTACACACCCAGAAGCTCTTCAAAAAGTGGTCAAAGAAAGTGGGTCAGCTATTGGTTTGGCCTTTGACGGAGACAGTGACCGTTTGATTGCTGTTGATGAAAATGGCGATATCGTTGATGGTGATAAGATCATGTATATCATCGGGAAATACCTTTCTGAAAAAGGCCAGTTAGCTCAAAATACTATCGTAACAACCGTTATGTCTAACCTTGGTTTCCATAAGGCCTTGGATCGTGAAGGCATCAATAAGGCAGTCACTGCAGTTGGTGACCGCTATGTCGTCGAAGAAATGAGAAAATCAGGCTACAACCTTGGTGGTGAGCAATCAGGCCACGTTATCTTGATGGACTACAATACAACTGGTGATGGTCAATTATCAGCTGTTCAATTGACTAAGATCATGAAAGAAACAGGCAAGAGCTTGTCTCAACTAGCATCAGAAGTGACAATTTACCCACAAAAACTGGTCAATATCCGAGTGGAAAATGCCATGAAAGAGAAAGCCATGGAAGTACCAGCTATCAAGACAATCATCGAAAAGATGGAAGAAGAAATGGCAGGGAACGGTCGTATCCTTGTCCGCCCAAGTGGAACCGAACCTCTCTTGCGCGTTATGGCAGAGGCACCTACAACAGAAGAAGTCAATTACTATGTAGATACGATTGCTGCTGTTGTTAAAGATGAAATCGGAATTGACTAAAGCCTAGAAAACTAGATGAAATGATAAAAATGTGGTACAATTGCATAGTAAATTGTAGCAATGGGAGAGAAAAATGAATCTTAAACGAGAACAAGAATTTGTTAGCCAGTATCACTTTGATGCTCGTAACTTTGAATGGGAAAATGAAAATGGAGCTCCTGAAACCAAGGTAGACGTGAACTTTCAGTTGCTCCAACATGACCAAGAAAATCAAGTGACTTCGCTTGTCGTTATCTTGAGCTTCATGATTGTCTTTGACAAATTTGTCATCAGCGGAACGATTTCCCAAGTTAACCATGTGGAAGGTCGTATTGTCAACGAACCAAGCGAATTTAACCAAGAAGAAGTCGAAACCTTGGCACGTCCATGTTTGAACATGCTCAATCGTTTGACGTATGAAGTAACAGAAATCGCCTTGGATCTTCCAGGGATCAATTTGGAGTTTTAGTCATGAAATTAGCTGTCATTACAGATTCTTCAGCCTATTTAGAGGAGAAGACGCTGCAAAGAGAGAATCTTTTTATCTTGGATATTCCTGTCAATATTGATGGAGAGGAGTATGTTGAAGGTGTCAATCTGACTGCTGAGGAATTTTATCAAAAAATGGCTCAGTCTGTAGAATTGCCTAAAACTAGTCAACCAAGTATTGCCAAATTGGATGAGACTCTATGTTCCTTGAAAGAAGAGGGTTATACCCATGTCTTGGGCCTTTTCCTTTCGTCAGGAATTTCAGGCTTTTATCAGAATATCCAATACCTGTTGGACGAGTATGAAGGTTTGACCATTGCCTTTCCGGATACCCATATCACAAGTGATCCTCTAGGATTTATGGTAGAGAGTGCCTTTGAATGGGCAGAAAAAGGCGATGATTTTACTCAGATTCAGGAGAAATTGGCTATCCAAATCGCTGACAACTCGGCCTTTATCATAGTAGACGACCTTGATCACTTGGTTAAGGGAGGACGTCTGTCAAATGGTGCAGCCATCCTAGGAAATCTCCTCAGTATCAAGCCTATCCTCTATTTTAATGACCAAGGAGTGATTGAAGTTTACGAAAAAGTTCGTACAGAAAAGAAAGCAATTAAACGTTTGGTGGAAATCATCAAGGAGTTGACAAAAGATGGGAACTACCGTATCACAGTCATCCATGGGAACGCTCCTCAAAAGGCAGCGGATTTACGTCAGCTTTTGATGGAGAGTGGTGTGACTGCTGAAATTCCAATTGAAACCTTTGGTAGTGTCATTGGGACCCACCTTGGAGAAGGTAGCATCGCCTTGAGCTATACACCAATCGTCTAAATTGTTCTTGCAGACTTTGTGTCTTAGAAATTGAACACGACCTACCTGCCTCTTGAAAAAAGATGCCTGTCTTGCCTTTCGTAGAAAGTCAGCGCCATTCCCTATTTTTCATGGGCAGCTAACGTCCTTTGTATCTTGATAATTGAACACGCCTGGAACCCTGTGTGAAAAAGATAGTTCTTCCAAGGAGTAGACACTCCTTGATCAGAACACCTATTTTCACTTTGTGTTCTTACAGGCTTTGTATCTTAGACAGGAGTAGAGATGAGTATTCGAGTAATTATTGCCGGTTTTAAGGGAAAGATGGGCCAAGCTGCTTGTCAGATGGTCTTGGCTGATCCAGACTTGGACTTGGTCGCAGTTTTGGATCCTTTTGAGTCTGAGTCAGAGTGGCAGGGGATTCCTGTCTTCAATGATAAGGCTGACTTGGCTGGTGTTGAAGCGGATGTTTGGGTAGATTTTACTACACCAGCCGTTGCCTACGAAAATACACGCTTTGCTCTTGAAAATGGCTTTGCTCCTGTCGTAGGAACAACAGGATTCACTAGTGAAGAAATTGCAGAACTAAAAGCATTTTCCCGTGAACAAGATTTGGGTGGCTTGATTGCCCCTAACTTTGCCATGGGGGCTGTCTTGCTTATGCAATTTGCGACGCAGGCTGCCAAATATTTCCCAAATGTGGAGATTATCGAGCTCCATCATGACAAGAAAAAAGATTCTCCGAGCGGAACAGCTATTAAAACGGCTGAGCTGATGGCGGAAGTGCGAGAGTCTATCCAACAAGGTGCGCCTGATGAGGAAGAATTGATTGCAGGTGCCCGTGGTGCTGACTTTGATGGCATGCGGATCCACTCGGTTCGTCTACCAGGCTTGGTAGCCCATCAGGAAGTCATCTTTGGCAATCAGGGAGAAGGATTGACCCTCCGTCATGACTCCTATGATCGCAGCTCCTTCATGACAGGGGTGAATTTGGGAATCAAAGAAGTTGTCAAGCGTCATGAGCTTGTCTATGGATTAGAACACTTATTATGAGATTAACACAAATGCCTTCTGAATTTCAGAAGGCTTTACCAGTATTAGAAAAAATTAAAGAAGCAGGTTTTGAAGCCTATTTTGTTGGAGGCTCTGTTCGAGATGCCCTCCTCAATCGTCCCATCCACGATGTGGATATCGCTACTTCTTCTTATCCAGAGGAGACCAAGCAGATATTCTCCCGCACAGCCGATATTGGAATCGAGCACGGAACCGTCTTAGTTTTAGAAGGGGACGAGGAGTATGAGGTAACCACCTTTCGGACCGAAGATGTCTATGTGGACTATCGCAGACCCAGTGCGGTTTCCTTTGTGCGTTCGCTAGAAGAAGACCTCAAGCGCCGTGATTTCACAGTTAATGCCTTTGCCTTGGACGAGACAGGCGAAATCATTGACTTATTCTATGGATTAGAAGATTTAAAAAATCAAGTCTTGCGAGCAGTTGGAGTGGCTAGTGAGCGTTTCAACGAAGATGCTCTGCGGATTATGCGTGGTTTCCGTTTTCAGGCCAGTCTCGGTTTTAAAGTTGAGTCAGAAACTTTTGAGGCGATGAAGACTTTGACACCACTCTTGGAGAAAATTTCTGTGGAACGCACCTTCGTTGAGTTTGATAAGCTCTTGCGGCCACCTTTTTGGCGAGTGGGTCTGTCTTCCATGATTGAGAGTCGAGCTTATGACTATCTTCCAGATATGGCAGGAAGCCAAGACAAGCTCAACAGACTGTTTGATTTGGAGACTGATTTCACTTTTGAATCCTCCGAACAAGCCTGGGCAGCTCTATTGTGGGCTTTGGAGATTAAAGATGCACAGCCATTTTTGAAACATTGGAAGACCTCACGCCAGTTTGCAAAGCAGGTTCAGGATTTGCTGACTATTTTGGCTTTGCGAGAAGAAGGAGAGCTGAGCAAGCGTGATTGTTACCGCTTTGACTTGGATTCCCTTCTACAAGCTGAAAGTCTTCGTCAGGCCCAAGGGAAAGAAGTCAATCCACAAGCTATCACAGAAACTTACCAGAGTTTGACCATTCATGACAAGAAAGAAATTCAGATTAACGGTGGAATTTTGATTAAGGAATATGGTTACCAGCCAGGACCAGACTTGGGAGAGATTTTAACAGAGATTGAGTTTGCCATTGTCGATGGAGAATTGGAAAATGATCGTCAAGCAATCCATGCTTACCTGAGGGAGAAAAAATGAGTGATTTTATCGTTGAAAAACTAAGCAAATCCATCGGTGACAAGACCGTTTTTAAGGATATTTCTTTTATCATCCATGACTTGGACAGAATCGGTCTGATTGGTGTCAATGGGACTGGTAAGACCACTCTGTTAGATGTCCTTTCTGGTGTTTCTGGCTTTGATGGGGATGTCAGTCCTTTTTCAGCTAAGAATGACTACAAGATTGGCTACTTGACTCAGAATCCAGATTTTGATGATAGCAAGACAGTTTTGGACACGGTTCTCTCCAGCGACCTCAAGGAAATCCAGTTGATTCGTGAGTATGAGTTAATCATGCTCAACTACAGTGAGGACAAGCAGGCTCGTTTGGAACGGGTTATGGCAGAGATGGATTCTCTTCAAGCCTGGGAAATTGAAAGCCAGGTCAAGACGGTCCTCAGCAAACTAGGTATTCAGGACTTGTCCACTCCAGTTGGGGAACTGTCAGGTGGTCTGAGAAGACGGGTTCAGTTGGCGCAAGTTCTCCTAGGAAACCACGACCTCTTGCTTCTGGACGAGCCGACCAACCATCTGGACATTGCGACCATTGAGTGGCTAACCCTCTTTTTGAAAAATTCCAAGAAGACCGTTCTCTTTATCACCCACGATCGTTATTTCCTAGATGCGCTGTCAACGCGGATTTTCGAGTTGGACCGAGCAGGCTTGACCGAGTATCAGGGGAATTATCAGGACTATGTTCGCCTAAAGGCGGAACAGGATGAGCGTGATGCGGCCCTTCTCCATAAAAAGGAACAACTTTATAAGCAAGAATTGGCCTGGATGCGCAGACAACCGCAGGCGCGTGCGACCAAGCAACAAGCTCGTATCAATCGTTTCCACGACTTGAAAAAAGAAGTTTCAGGTGGCGTTGCTGAAACAGACTTAACCATGAACTTTGAAACTAGCCGTATTGGTAAGAAGGTTATCGAGTTTAAAGATGTTTCCTTTGCTTATGAGAATAAGCCAATATTACAAAATTTTAATCTCTTGGTGCAAGCCAAAGACCGTATCGGAATTGTTGGGGACAACGGTGTCGGGAAGTCAACTCTGCTTAATCTCATCGCAGGAAGTCTTGAGCCGACTAAAGGTCAAGTTATCATCGGTGAGACGGTTCGCATTGCCTATTTCTCTCAACAAATCGAAGGTTTAGATGAAAGCAAGCGCGTTATCAATTACCTGCAGGAAGTGGCAGAGGAGGTCAAGACCAGTGGTGGTTCTACGACTTCCATCGCTGAGTTGCTGGAGCAGTTCCTCTTCCCACGTTCAACCCATGGAACCTTGATTGAGAAATTATCTGGGGGAGAGAAAAAACGCCTTTATCTCCTCAAACTTCTCTTAGAAAAACCAAATGTTCTTCTCTTGGACGAACCAACAAATGACCTAGATATTGCGACCTTGACAGTTTTGGAGAATTTCTTGCAGGGCTTTGCGGGTCCTGTCTTGACAGTTAGCCACGACCGTTATTTCCTAGATAAGGTAGCGACCAAGATTCTCGCTTTTGAAGATGGCAAGATTCGTCCTTTCTTTGGTCATTACACCGACTACCTTGACGAAAAAGCCTTTGAAACAGAGATGGCTAATCAAGTGCAAAAGGCCGAAAAGGAAAGAGTGGTCAAGGTTCGAGAAGACAAGAAACGCATGACCTACCAAGAAAAGCAGGAGTGGGCAAGCATTGAAGGCGATATTGAAGCCTTGGAGAATCGTATCTCTGCTATTGAAGAGGAGATGCAGGCAAATGGCTCTGACTTTGGCAAACTAGCGACCCTTCAGAAAGAGCTAGACGAGAAAAACGAAGAACTGCTTGAAAAATACGAACGCTATGAATATCTAAGTGAATTTGATAGATAGAAGAATAGAAAAATCCCGTCTCATGACAGGATTTCTCTATTCTTTTTTGGTTTCTTGATGAAAGATATTTTGCCAAGTTTCGTGACGGCGCCAGATACTGGTGTGGACGATACTATCTAACTCATAGCAAATGAGCTTGGTTTTTTGACTGATGGAGGTAATCTGAATGTCCTTAATTGTAGCTTTAAGTTCTTTTTCAGCCTTATAAGCTTCTTTATCCATCTGCTCCCCATCTTGACGGATATAGATAAAGTCCTCAGCAAGGAGTTCTTCTAGCTGATTTCCTTGGTCAATCAATTGCTCACGCATGAGCAGTTTTTTGTAGACATTGTCTAAAATTTCATCCTCAGGTATAGGAGCAGGTTCGATATGGACATCGGTATCAAAGACCCCAAAACGCTCTTCTAGCATAGACTCGACCTGATCTGCAATTTCGTGACTTTCATAGACTGATAAATCGGGATTCATTTCTAGGGTAATATCAAGGTAGATGTTGCTACCGTAGGTACGCCCTCTTTGGGACTTGACCTTACTAATCTTTGGAATCTCCATGATAGCCTTTTGGTAGTCTTCTAGTAGCCGGTCATCAAAACCATCTGAAAGACTGAAGGAAGATTCAATAAAGATATCATAGGCTGTCTTTAAGATAAAGAAAGTGATGATGATAGCAACCAGTTTATCCACAATTGGATAATTGAAACTGCTAGCTAGGATGGCAATGGCGGTTCCAAGTGAGGTAACAGCATCAGAAAGATTATCCTTAGCAGCTGCCTTTAGAGCTTTGGATTTGGATTTCTTACTGAGGCCTGTGTTATAGAGATAAACGACAAACATAACCGCCGCAGAAATGATTCCTAGGAATGCTCCTAGAGGATCAATAATCGTTTGTTCCCGACTGAGGATTTTCTGAATGGTGTCCCGAAGCACATCAAAGCCAACGTAGAACATGATGATGGAAGTGATCAAACTAGCTAAATCTTCAATCTTCCAGTGTCCAAAGCGGTGGTCACGGTCTGCAGGCTGGCGAGCCATCCGAATGCCAATCAGAAGAGCAACATTTCCGATAATATCGGATACGTTGTTGAAACCATCCGCTACCAAACTGGAAGAATGTAGGAGGTGGCCAGTCGCTAATTTTGCCGCAGACAAGAGTAAGTAGGTCGAGATACTGACAATGGCACCACGCTCAGCTAACTTGAGATTTGACATGGATTGATTCATTGGACTTCCTTTTTAGTATAAATAATATTCTTTCATTATACTGGTTTTTGCGGGAAAATTCAAATTTAGTCCTCCTTCATCGAATTTTAATGATTGAAAACTTTTCAAAATTTGGTATAATAGTACTACTCAAGGGAGTAGCTGGCAGAAACCTGTGATAGTGTCGTCATTCCGAATTGTGTACTGCAAAGTATACCTTCCGGCCCTATCTTAAACAGCGAGACTTGTTATGATTAACAGGTCTCTTTTTGTTTGTCATAAAACCAAAAGAGAGCTTGTTTTGCACACAATGTCAAGGAGGAGACACATGTCAAAAGAACAAAAACGCCAAGCGTTTTATACTCAAAGTCCTGGAGAGGTCTTGAAGTCGGTTGAAGCAACTGAGCAAGGCCTTTCGTCAAGCGAAGCGCAGAAACGCCTTGCTGAATATGGGCGCAATGAACTCGAAGAGGGTGAGAAAAAATCTCTCTTGGTCAAATTCATCGAACAGTTTAAGGATTTGATGATTATTATTTTGGTGGCTGCAGCCATCTTGTCTGTCATAACTTCTGGTGGGGAAGATATTGCAGATGCGATCATTATCCTAGCCGTTGTTATCATCAACGCAGCCTTCGGTGTTTACCAAGAAGGAAAAGCGGAAGAGGCCATCGAGGCCCTCAAGTCTATGTCCAGTCCAGCTGCTCGCGTTATTCGTGATGGGCACATGGCAGAGATTGATTCCAAAGAATTGGTGCCAGGAGATATCGTTGTCCTTGAAGCTGGTGATGTGGTACCAGCAGACCTACGTTTGCTAGAAGCTAATTCACTTAAAATCGAAGAAGCGGCCTTAACAGGTGAGTCTGTTCCAGTCGAAAAAGACTTGACAGTTGAACTTGCTGCAGATGCTGGTATTGGTGACCGTGTCAATATGGCTTTCCAAAACTCAAACGTGACCTATGGTCGTGGTCTTGGTGTTGTCGTCAATACAGGTATGTACACGGAAGTTGGTCATATCGCTGGCATGCTCCAAGATGCGGATGAGACGGATACACCACTCAAACAAAACTTGAACAACCTTTCTAAGGTCTTGACCTATGCTATTTTGGTCATTGCCCTTGTTACTTTTGTAGTTGGAGTCTTCATTCAAGGTAAAGATCCACTTGGTGAGTTGATGACCTCTGTTGCACTTGCTGTTGCAGCCATTCCAGAAGGACTCCCAGCTATCGTGACCATCGTTCTTGCCCTTGGTACTCAAGTTTTGGCAAAACGAAACTCTATCGTTCGTAAGTTGCCAGCAGTAGAAACACTTGGTTCAACTGAGATCATCGCTTCTGATAAGACTGGTACGCTTACCATGAACAAGATGACCGTCGAAAAAGTCTTCTATGATGCAGTCCTACATGATTCAGCTGATGACATTGAACTAGGTCTTGAAATGCCTCTTCTTCGTTCAGTTGTTTTGGCTAATGATACTAAGATTGATGCAGAAGGAAACCTAATCGGGGATCCAACCGAAACAGCCTTTATCCAGTATGCCTTGGATAAGGGCTATGATGTTAAAGGATTTTTAGAAAAATATCCTCGTGTAGCTGAATTGCCATTTGACTCAGATCGTAAACTCATGTCAACGGTTCACCCATTGCCAGATGGGAAATTCTTAGTGGCAGTCAAGGGAGCTCCTGACCAACTCTTGAAACGTTGTGTTGCTCGTGATAAGGCTGGTGATATTGCTTCGATTGATGAGAAAGTCAATGACTTAATTCACACAAACAACTCTGAAATGGCTCACCAAGCCTTGCGTGTCCTGGCAGGTGCTTATAAGATTGTAGACAGCATTCCAGAAAACCTCATTTCTGAAGAGCTTGAAAACAACTTGATCTTTACTGGTTTGATTGGGATGATTGATCCTGAACGTGCCGAAGCAGCAGAAGCCGTTCGTGTGGCTAAAGAAGCGGGAATCCGTCCAATCATGATTACGGGTGACCACCAAGACACAGCAGAAGCCATTGCCAAACGTTTGGGAATCATCGATGAAAATGACTCAGAAGACCATGTCTTGACTGGTGCGGAACTTAACGAACTTTCTGATGAAGAATTTGAAAAAGTAGTTGGTCAATACTCTGTTTATGCGCGTGTATCTCCAGAACACAAGGTTCGTATCGTGAAAGCTTGGCAAAACCAAGGTAAGGTCGTTGCCATGACAGGTGACGGTGTTAATGATGCCCCAGCTCTGAAAACAGCCGATATCGGTATCGGTATGGGAATTACTGGTACAGAGGTTTCTAAGGGAGCATCTGACATGATTCTTGCGGATGATAACTTCGCGACCATCATCGTCGCAGTTGAAGAAGGACGTAAGGTTTTCTCAAACATTCAAAAGACTATTCAGTACCTTCTTTCTGCCAATACGGCTGAAGTTTTGACTATCTTCCTATCAACCTTGTTTGGTTGGGATGTCTTACAGCCAGTTCATCTCTTGTGGATTAACTTGGTAACGGATACCTTCCCAGCCATCGCTCTCGGTGTTGAGCCAGCTGAGCCAGGTGTTATGACCCATAAACCACGTGGACGTAAGTCAAGCTTCTTCTCAGGTGGGGTCATGAGTTCCATCATCTATCAAGGTCTCCTTCAAGGTGCTCTTGTTCTAGCCGTTTATGGTCTTGCCCTTCTTTACCCAGTTCATGTGGGTGACAATCAAGCTATCCACGCTGATGCCCTCACCATGGCCTTTGCAACACTTGGTTTGATCCAGCTCTTCCATGCCTACAACGTCAAGTCTGTTTACCAATCCATTTTGACTGTTGGCCCATTTAAATCTAAAACTTTCAACTGGTCAATCTTGGTTTCATTTATTTTACTAGCATCAACTATTGTTATTGATCCATTAGAAAGCATCTTCCACGTAACCAAACTAGACTTATCACAATGGGGAATCGTTATGGGCGGAAGCTTCTCAATGATACTCATTGTCGAAATCGTTAAGTTTGTTCAACGCAAGCTTGGTTTTGATAAGAACGCGATTTAAAAAGAAAGTCATCTTCGGATGGCTTTTTTTGCATTTGAGGAGAATAGTTAGGAGTTATCCGCTTTTGTGCTATAATAAAGTAAAATGGCAAGGAGCGTAAGAGAATGGAAAAGAAAATTGTCCGAGATGTCTTATTTTTGTCGCAGGTCTCGAAACCTGCAAGGCAGGAAGACCTTTATCTAGCTAGAGATTTACAGGATACCATGCTGGCCAATCGCGAGACCTGTGTCGGTCTAGCGGCTAATATGATTGGCGTGCAGAAGCGCGTGATTATCTTTAATCTTGGCTTGGTTCCCATAGTCATGTTTAATCCCGTTCTCCTTTCCTATAAAGAACCTTACGAGACAGAGGAAGGGTGTTTGTCCTTGACTGGGGTGCGACCAACAACTCGTTATGAAACGATTACGGTTTCCTATCGTGATAGCAAGTGGCAGGAACAGACCATTACGCTGACGGGTTTTCCAGCTCAGATCTGCCAACATGAACTGGATCATTTGGAAGGACGGATCATTTAGGAGGAATTCAGATGAAACGTATAATTTTTGAACTTGTTTTTATCGCAACGACATGGTATATCTTTTTACCACCCTTCAATCTTACTAGCTGGGAATTTATCTTTTTCCTATGTGGACATTTGGTGGTGATGGGGATTTTGTTTAGTTTTCGAAGGAATACCAATCCTTTCAAGATAGTTCACGTACGTCATGGCAAGCCTGCCAACGAACTCAATCTAGAAGGGCTTCATTTTAATAAATTAGGTGGAGGATTGTTGTTGGCTGCAGGCCTTATCTTTGCTCTTGCTGGTCTGGTAAGCCTAGTGACCTCTAGCTTTTTCCAAGCAAAAAATTATGCTAATGTGGTGTCTATCACAGAAAAAGATTTTAAAGATTTTCCTAAGAGTGATACCAGTAAGGTTCCAATCCTAGATCGAAGCACTGCAGAAAAGATTGGTGACCGTTATCTAGGCTCTCTGACGGATAAGGTCTCCCAGTACGTAGCAGCAGATACTTATACCCAGTTGACGGTTGATGGCAAACCCTATCGGGTGACACCTTTGCAGTACGCCGATCCGATCAAATGGTTTAATAATCAGTCCAAGGGAATTGGTGAGTATATCAAGGTTGATATGGTGACAGGGAACGCTGAATTGGTAGACTTGAAAACACCGATGAAGTATTCAGACTCCGAGTATTTTAACCGAGACGTCAAACGTCATCTTAGGATCAAGTACCCAACCAAGATTTTTAAAACGCCATCCTTTGAGGTGGATGATGAAGGCAATCCTTTCTATGTAGCAACCGTTTATCAAAAGCAGTTTGGTCTAGGAGTCCCTCGTCCTTCGTCTGTTATTATCTTGGACGCCATAAATGGAGAAACTAAGGAATACAGCTTGGATGAGGTGCCAGAATGGGTGGACCGTGTCTATCCGGCCGAAGAAACCATCGAGCAAATCAACTACAACGGCAAGTATAAAGACGGCTTCTGGAATGCCTTGATTTCTAAGAAAAACGTTACCCAAACGACCGAGGGCTATAACTATCTTTCTATCGGAAATGACATTTATCTCTATACAGGAGTGACTTCAGCAAATGCTGATGAAAGTAATCTAGGATTTATCCTTGAAAATATGCGCACTGGTGAAATCACCAAGTACAATCTAGCATCAGCAACCGAAGAATCAGCCCGTGCTTCTGCAGAGGGAGCAGTGCAAGAGAAGGCCTACAAGGCTACATTCCCTATTCTTGTCAATCTCAATGAAAAACCACTCTATATCATGGGCTTGAAGGACAATGCAGGCTTGGTCAAGGAGTATGCATTGGTCGATGCCGTGGAGTACCAAAACGTCATCGTAGCAACTACGGTAGATGAACTCCTCAGCAAGTATGCCAATAAAAACGACCTCGATCTGGATAACGAAACGGTAGAAAGTATCAAGGGAGTGGTTTCAGACCTTAAATCAGCTGTCATCAAGGGGGATACTGTCTACTTCTTCAAAGTTGATGACAAGATTTACAAGGTCAAGGCTTCGGTATCAGACGACCTTCCTTACCTTGAAAACGGTCAATCTTTTGAAGGTCAAGTTGGAAAAGATAACTATCTCAAGACCTTTAAAGTCAAGTAAAAGAAACCTCGGTATGAACCGAGGTTTTTAAGATGAAATTCTTGGTCGTGATTGAAAAATATGCTACACTAACAATATGAAAATTTTAATCCCAACAGCAAAAGAAATGAACACAAACCATCCTTGTATCGAAGCGCTCCCTTTGAGGGAAGAAAGTCAGGCAGTCCTTGACTCACTGGCGCATTACTCAGCTAGTGAATTAGAGACTTTTTATAAGGTATCTGCCGAGAAAGCAGAAGAAGAGTACGCTCATATTCAAGCTTTAAAAGATCACAGGGCTAAACATTATCCAGCTTTGAAACTATTCGATGGTCTCATGTATCGCCATATCAAACGAGATGGGTTAGCTGAGGCTGAACAAACCTATCTTGAAAATCATGTTTTAATAACATCAGCTTTATACGGTGTTGTCCCAGCCTTGTCGCCCATGGCTCCTCATCGTTTGGACTTCTTGATGAAGTTAAAAGTAGTTGGTAAAACCCTAAAGACTCATTGGAAGTCAGCCTACGATGAGGCGCTACAGGATGAGGATTTGATATTCTCCCTCCTATCATCAGAGTTTGAAACCGTATTTTCGAAGGAAATCAGAGAAAAGATGGTGACTTTTAAATTTATGGAGGATAAGGCAGGTCAGTTGAAAATCCATTCAACCATTTCAAAAAAAGCGCGTGGGGCCTTTTTGACCGCCTTGATAGAAGGACAAGTTCAAACAGTTGAGCAAGCTCGTAAGCTTAGCTTCGCCGGTTTTGACTACCGACCTGATTTATCAAGTGATTTAGAACTCGTCTTTGTGAAACAAGCATAAAACCAGCTCATTCGAGCTGGTTTTTGTTTGATTAATTGATGGCTGCAAGAAGGTCGTCCGCTTGTTTTGCAAGTGATGAAGCAGTTGCTTCTTCTAACACCAATTTTCCATCTGCCCAAGCAGAGTCATTGACACGAGCAGCTGTAAAATCACCAACGACTTGTGTACGGATAAATGGCAAGAGGTCTTTATAAATAGCAAAGAGTTGATCGTGACCGGCATTGGCTACAGATGAGACAGTAACAAACTTGTCTTGGAGGGCAGAAGCACCACGTGTATCAGACAAGTCAATGGCACGAGAGAGCCAGTCAAGCAAGTTTTTCACTGTTCCAGGGATAGAGAAGTTGTAGACTGGAGAGAAGATCCAGATAGCATCCGCAGCAAGGACTGCTTCACGAGCAGTAGCTACAGCTGGATGAGTTGGAACTTCCAAATCTTGGCTGAAGAGAGGAACAGCTGAGTAATCAAGATAGCTAACTTCCGCTTTTCCAGCAAGTGCTTTTTCAGCTTCGAGGGCCATTTGGTGGTTGAAAGAACCTTGGCGTAGTGAACCGACGATAAATAGTACTTTTTTAGACATGATGTGTCTCCTTTAGTAAAAAATTTAAAGAGCGAACTCTTTTGTTACCATCTATGTTACAACAAATGATACTAATTAGCAATAATTTTGCTCACAAATTTTTAAATTTTTTTAAAATGCGGATTAAGTCTTCCTTTTCGCCATCTTCCAAGATGCTGAGTGCTTCTACGATCGAATCAATATGGTCAGGAAGAACCTCTTCGATTTTTCTGCGTCCTGCAGGTGTTAATTTCAGGAAAAAAGAGCGACGATCCTTGGGGTCACAAATTCTAGAAATCCACCCATCTCGAACCATATTTCGAATGACAACAGTCATATTTCCAGAAGTGGCTAGCATTTTTTCAATCAAATCTTGAATGCGTAGTTCCCCCTTGCTATAGAGGGTTTCCAGAACGGAAAATTGAGTAGGGGTTAGTCCGTGTTCTTTAGCGGCTTTGGCTTCATATGGTTTAAAAGTCCGTATGGCTTTATTGAGGACGATAGCCGTTTTTAAGTCTAATTGATTATCGGAAATTTTCTCATTCAAATATTGTTTCATAAGGCTATTTTATCAATAATGAGAGAGAAAAACAAGAACTTATATTTTATAGGAAAAGAATCTTAGAATGTTCCTGTCTTCACTTGTAATAAAGAAGGAGAGATGGTAAAATAGACGAGTGAAACTAAGACAGAAAAAAGCAAAAAACAAGCTACTTTTACAGTATGGAATTGGCATTGCTCTGGTAGTACTAGTCATGACCACTTCCTTCCTTTATCTGATATCACTCAGCATGAAACCCTATCAAGATGCTAGGGTTGAAGGAGAAAAACTAGCCAAGCAGTATGCAGAATTGGAAAAGGCAGATCAGGTTGATTTCTACAATGGTCTAGAGGGTTATTACAGTGTTCTGGGACATAATAAAAAGCAAGAGGCCATTGCCGTACTGATTGAAAAGAATGACCACAAGATTTATGTCTATCAGCTAGATAAGGGGATTTCTCAAGACAAGGCAGCGACGATTTCGAGAGAAAAAGGAGCTAGCGACATTGACAAAATCACCTTTGGTCGTTATCAGGACAAGCCGATTTGGGAAGTTAAGTCAGGAAACCAGTACTATCTGGTTGACTTTGAAACAGGAGCAGTGATCCAATAAGGAGGGTATATGAAACTATCCAAACGTGTACTAGAAATGGAAGAAAGCGTCACTCTAGCTAGTGATGCAAGAGCCAAAGCATTAAAAGCTCAGGGAAAAGATGTTCTTTTCTTAACCTTGGGACAGCCTGATTTTCATACTCCTGAAAACATTCAGGATGCAGCGGTAGAAGCGATTCGAGATGGACGAGCTTCCTTTTATACAGTTGCTTCAGGCCTACCAGAGTTAAAAGCGGCTGTTAATACCTATTTTGAACGCTATTATGGGTATTCTGTAGCAGCTAACGAGGTTACCTTTGCCACTGGTGCTAAGTTCTCTCTCTACACCTTCTTTATGGCTGTGGTCAATCCTGGTGATGAGATCATCATCCCTACACCATACTGGGTCAGTTATGGAGACCAGGTCAAGATGGCAGAAGGTGTGCCAGTCTTTGTTCAGGCCAAGGAAGACAATCACTTTAAAGTAACAGTAGAGCAGCTAGAAGCAGCGCGAACAGCTAAGACAAAGGTCTTGGTTCTCAATTCACCATCGAATCCGACCGGTATGATTTACTCTCGTGAGGAACTCTTGGCTATCGGAAATTGGGCTGTTGCGCATGATGTCCTTATCCTAGCAGATGATATTTACGGTCGTCTGGTTTATAACGGGAACGAATTTGTTCCAATCTCTAGTTTGTCAGAAACCATTCGCAAGCAAACCATCGTGATTAACGGTGTATCTAAGGCCTATGCCATGACTGGTTGGCGGGTAGGTTATGCTGTGGGAAATCCTGAAATTATCGCTGCCATGAGCAAATTGACAGGACAAACGACTTCAAATCTGACAGCAGTATCTCAATATGCAACGATTGAGGCGCTGACTGGACCGCAAGACTCTGTTGAAACCATGCGCCAAGCCTTTGAAGAACGTTTGAATACCATTTATCCTCTCTTGTGCCAAGTGCCAGGGTTTGAAGTTGTCAAGCCCCAGGGAGCCTTCTATCTCTTCCCAAATGTTAAAAAAGCGATGGAGATGAAAGGTTATACTGATGTGACAGCATTTACAACGGCTATTCTCGAAGAAGTCGGCCTTGCCCTGATTACAGGAGCTGGATTTGGAGCACCAGAAAATGTTCGTCTCAGCTATGCCACAGACTTGGATACATTAAAAGAAGCTATTCGCCGTTTGCATCAGTTTATGGAAAAATAAAACTTAGAATCTTCGCCGTTCTAGCGAAGATTTTTTGTATCGAAAATCTCGCGATTTTTCTCTAGTAGAACCTAGCTATCACAGTCTATTTATGGTAAAATAGTGGGTAATGATGTCTTCGGACAAGTTAAACGAAAAAAGGAAGATAGATTATGACAAAACGTGTAACAATTATCGATGTAAAAGACTACGTTGGTCAAGAAGTGACCATCGGAGCCTGGGTTGCCAACAAATCAGGAAAAGGGAAAATTGCCTTCTTGCAATTGCGTGACGGAACAGCCTTTTTCCAAGGAGTCGCCTTCAAACCAAACTTCATTGAAAAATTTGGTGACGAGGTAGGTCTTGAAAAATTTGAAACGATCAAACACTTGAGCCAAGAAACGTCTGTTTATGTGACAGGGATTGTCAAAGAAGACGAACGTTCTAAGTTTGGCTATGAGTTGGATATTACAGACATCGAAGTGATCGGTGAATCTCAAGACTACCCAATCACACCAAAAGAACACGGAACAGACTTCTTAATGGACAACCGTCATTTGTGGCTACGCTCTCGTAAGCAAGTGGCTGTGATGCAAATCCGTAACGCTATCATTTATGCAACTTATGAGTTCTTTGATAAGAACGGCTTCATGAAGTTTGATAGCCCAATTCTTTCAGGGAATGCGGCAGAAGATTCAACAGAACTCTTTGAAACAGACTACTTTGGAACTCCAGCCTACTTGAGCCAATCAGGTCAGCTTTACCTAGAAGCAGGGGCTATGGCTCTTGGCCGTGTCTTTGACTTTGGTCCAGTATTCCGTGCTGAAAAATCAAAAACACGCCGTCACTTGACTGAGTTCTGGATGATGGATGCTGAGTACTCCTACCTGACACACGATGAATCACTTGACTTGCAAGAAGCTTACGTAAAAGCCCTTCTTCAAGGTGTACTTGACCGTGCTCCCCAAGCCTTGGAAACTTTGGAACGTGATACAGATCTTTTGAAACGCTACATTGCAGAGCCATTCAAACGCATCACTTACGATCAAGCCATTGATCTCTTGCAAGGGCATGAGAATGACGAAGATGCTGACTATGAGCATTTGGAGCATGGAGATGACTTTGGTTCACCACATGAAACCTGGATTTCAAACCACTTTGGTGTGCCAACATTTGTCATGAACTACCCAGCAGCTATCAAGGCCTTCTACATGAAACCAGTTCCTGGAAATCCAGAGCGCGTGCTTTGTGCAGATTTGCTTGCACCAGAAGGCTATGGAGAAATCATCGGTGGTTCTATGCGTGAGGAAGACTATGATGCCCTTGTCGCTAAGATGGAAGAACTTGGTATGGATCGTACAGAATACGAATTCTACCTTGACCTTCGTAAATACGGTACAGTACCACACGGAGGATTCGGTATCGGTATCGAGCGTATGGTAACCTTTGCAGCAGGTACAAAACACATCCGTGAAGCCATTCCATTCCCACGTATGTTGCATCGTATCAAACCATAAAATAAATCCAAACGCCCTTAGGGCGTTTTTTCAAAGTAGAAGAAAGAAGAGGTGGAGAACATGTAAAGCACAGCTTAACAAGTGACAAACACAAAGATACAAATACACTTGTTAAAGGAGAAACTATGTTTAAACGAAATTACCGGAAGAATATCGGTCTTATGGCTGGTGTGGAATTTTTTGCCTTTCTGGGCATTACCAGCTTTTGGATTCTATTTCTCAGTCAAAATGGGATGTCACTTTGGCAGATTGGCTTATTGGAAAGTATTTTTCATGCCACCAGTGTCATCTGTGAAATTCCCTCGGGAATGTTAGCTGACCGCTATTCCTATAAAACCAATCTATATTTAAGTCGAATAGCTGGGATTGCCTCGTCTATTCTCATGTTAGCAGGGCAAGGTAATTTTTGGATTTACGCACTCGCTATGGTGGTGAGTGCCTTGTCTTATAATTTTGATTCGGGGACGAGTGCAGCCATGGTTTATGATTCGGCTGTGGAGGCTGGATTAAAAGAGCGCTACTTGTCTATCTCCAGTTTTATGTCAGGAGTCGCAGAAGGGACTCGGTCTTTGGGGACCGTTTTAGCGGGATTTTTTGTCCATGGTCAATTGCACTTGACTTACTATATCATGATTGTTACTTCTATAATCGTTCTTTTCCTAACTTGGATGCTAAAAGAGCCTAGTGTTAAAGCGCAAAAATCTGAGCGTCTGACAATGAAAAAATAATCTGGACTGTCAAAGAGGAGTTGCGGAGAAACCCCAGCCTTTTTAGTTGGATGATTCTTTCCCAAATCATCGGGACACTGATGTGCATGTTTTATTTTTACTATCAAAATCAACTTCCTGACTTAGAAGGGTGGCAGATTTCGATGGTCATGTTGATGGGCAGTGTTTTGAATATCTGGGCAGTTTATCTAGCAAGTAAGATTGGAAAGAAGTATTCAGCCTTAAAGCTCTTTCCCATTCTTGTACTCTTGACGGGAGGAACTTATTTGCTTTCCTACTTCGGAACACCGCTGATTTATATTTTGGTTTATTTGATCAGTAACGCCTTATATGCTCTCTTTCAGCCGATTTTTGATAATGATTTACAAAAGCGACTTCCAAGTGAGGTACGGGCAACCATGCTAAGTGTTTACTCTATGATGTTCAGCCTAAGTATGATTATCATTTTTCCTCTGACGGGATGGTTGATTGACTATCTAGGATTTGTAGTAGCCTTTCTTTACTTAGGGCTCATTTTAGTACTAGCCAGCTTTTTGCTATTTTTCATTTTGAAAGAGATGGCCGGAGCTTTGAAACTGAAAGAGGAAGTTATTTCTAAGTAATAAAGTTATTTTTTCACTTTTATCTTTTTTACTTGCTATATATCAGTTTTTCTAGTATAATGGTTTATTGTGAGCGAACCTCACTTACCCCTTGCAAAGACTGGGGGTCATTAGACCAAAAGGAGGAACATATCAATGGCTAAATACGAAATTCTTTATATCATTCGTCCAAACATTGAAGAAGAAGCGAAAAACGCTTTGGTAGCACGTTTTGACTCTATCTTGACTGACAACGGTGCAACTGTTGTTGAATCAAAAGACTGGGAAAAACGTCGTCTTGCATACGAAATCCAAGATTTCCGTGAAGGACTTTACCACATCGTTAACGTTGAAGCAAACGACGACGTAGCTCTTAAAGAGTTTGACCGTCTTTCAAAAATCAACGCTGACATTCTTCGTCACATGATCGTCAAACTTGACGCGTAAGAAGGTAGATTATGATTAACAATGTTGTACTTGTAGGGCGTATGACGCGTGACGCTGAGTTGCGTTATACCTCATCAAATGTAGCAGTTGCGACTTTTACTCTTGCAGTAAACCGTACATTTAAGAGTCAAAATGGCGAACGTGAGGCTGATTTTATCAATGTCGTTATGTGGCGTCAACAGGCTGAAAATCTTGCTAATTGGGCTAAAAAAGGCTCTCTTATCGGGATCACAGGCCGTATCCAGACTCGTAGTTACGATAACCAGCAAGGACAACGTGTTTACGTAACAGAAGTCGTGGCGGATAATTTCCAAATGTTGGAAAGCCGCGGAGTGCGTGAAGGACATTCAGGTGGCGCTTATTCTGCACCAACTGCTGGTCAATCAGCACCTGCAAACCCAGTACCAGACTTTTCACGTTCTGAAAATCCATTTGGAGCAACAAATCCATTGGACATTTCAGATGATGATTTACCATTCTAATGGACAATTAATACTATAAAGGAGAAAAAACATGGCTCAACAACGTCGTGGCGGATTCAAACGCCGTAAAAAAGTTGATTACATCGCAGCAAACAAAATTGAATATGTTGATTACAAAGATACTGAGCTTCTTAGCCGTTTCGTTTCAGAACGTGGGAAAATCCTTCCTCGTCGTGTAACAGGAACTTCAGCTAAAAACCAACGTAAAGTAACAACAGCTATCAAACGCGCTCGCGTAATGGCTTTGATGCCTTTCGTAAACGAAGATTAAAGAAAAGACCCATATGGGTCTTTTTTTCACGAGCATGGAAATGAGAGAGCGAGTTGGGTCCGGGTGAACCTCTTTTCATGAGTTTGAAAATAAGAAAGCGAATTAAGATTCTTACTGTGAACAATCAAAAGCAGATATTTCTGGGCCTAGTAGGATTCTATTTTTAGTTTGATAGGTCTTTCTTTTTATCTCTATTATCGTGCTATAATAGTGGAAGAAGGCTTTTAAGGAGTACCTTATGGAAACAACGTGTCTGATTAGAAAAATGCAAACATCTGATGTTAAAGAACTATCCCAAGGTTTTATCAATCAAGGTTGGCCGGGTAGAGAAGAAATTTTGGCTAGGTATTTTCTTGAACAAGAATGTAAGGAGAGAGAAGTCTTAGTTGCAGAGGTTGGGGGTGCTTTAGCGGGTTATATCACAATTTTGCCCTGCGCTAAGCAGGGGCCTTTTGCAGAAATCTATCCAGAACTCTCAGATTTCAATGTCTTTGAGCCCTTTCAAAATCAAGGTATTGGAAATCTCTTGATGGAAGAAGCGGAAAAACGAGTTAAGCTCATATCGGATAAGGTGACCCTTGGTGTTGGTCTCCATTCAGGGTATGGACCTGCCCAGAGATTGTACATCAAACGAGGCTATATTCCAGATGGGACGGGTATTTGGTATCAGAACCATCAACCGGCCATGAATGCGGTTTGTGAAGATATCGGTGACCTTGTTTTATATCTGTCAAAAGATTTAATTTAAGATAGGTTTTTAAGGTTTAACTATAAAATAGCAAGAAGTCGTAAATTCCTTTTTCGTTAGAGAGGGATTTTTCGTATTAGAAAAAGAGATACATTCTATGAAATGCTAAAATATAATTATCTGAATTATTAAGAAAAAATAAATATTTAGATAATGGTATGTTTTAGAATGCTTGAAGAATATTTTGTCCAAAAAAAATTTTAAGAAAACTTTAAGATATGAGGTTTTCATGTTGTAAACTGTATCGTTGCAAAAATATTACAGTTTATTTAAATTAAATTAAATGCAATAATATAATTTGAAAAAATTTGACATATAGATTAATTAACGGTAAAATAGTTAAGGTAGTCGAATTAATTGATTTGCGCAATAATTCGATATAAGGATTAATCTGATGCATCAAATTTTATTATAGTAGAAGGATACCATAATGAAGAAATTGAAAGTGATGGTTGTTTTTGGGACACGACCAGAAGCTATTAAAATGGCCCCTTTAGTGTTGGAATTGCAAAAACATAGTGACAGTATTGAGACGATTACAGTTGTGACAGCTCAGCACCGTCAAATGCTAGATCAAGTTCTTGAAACGTTTAGCATCAAGCCGCATTATGACCTGGATATTATGGGGCAAAATCAATCCCTCTTAGATATTACTGGAAAAATTTTAGAAAAGTTTGATCCAATTGTTAAGCAAGAACGTCCAGATATGATTCTTGTTCATGGAGATACAACGACAACTTTTGTAGCAAGTTTAGTTGCTTTCTATAATCAGGTACGTATCGGCCACGTTGAAGCTGGTCTAAGGACCTTTGATAAGTATTCTCCCTTCCCAGAAGAAATGAATCGTCAGATGACAGATAACCTTGCGGATCTCTATTTTGCTCAACTAGTGAGAGTAAAGAAAATCTACTCAAGGAAAATCATCCTGAGTCTGCTATTGTCATTACGGGAAATACAGCCATTGATGCCTTGAAACTAACCGTTCAATCGGATTACTATCATGAAGTTCTAGATCAATTGGATACAGATAAGAAACTTGTATTGGTAACCATGCACCGTCGTGAGAATCAAGGTCAACCAATGAGAAATGTCTTTACAGCTTTACGTGAGATGGTCGATCTTCATCAGGAAATTGAAGTTGTTTATCCTGTTCACCTTAGCCCTGCTGTGCAAGAAACAGCAAACGATATCTTAGCTGGTCACGATCGTATTCACTTGATTGAGCCTTTAGATGTACTCGATTTTCATAATTTGGCTTCAAGAAGTGATTTTATCATGACTGACTCTGGCGGTGTCCAGGAAGAGGCGCCTTCCCTCGGCAAACCTGTTCTCGTCCTTCGTGATACGACGGAACGCCCAGAAGGGGTTCGCGCAGGAACCTTGAAGTTAGTTGGTACGAATCCTGCACGTGTAAAAGAAGCGATGACAGCCCTCTTAACAGATGAACCCCTTTATAGACAAATGTCTCAGGCACCAAATCCTTATGGAGATGGAAAAGCCTCTGAACGAATCGTTCGTGCTATACAACATTATTTTGGTATTGCTGAATCTGTATCCGAATTTAAAGAGGGGGAAGAGGCGTAATGAAAAAATGGAATAAATTTAGAAATTGGCTCCTCGCTTTTCTGGGGTGCGAGTCACTTCTTTTAGGGCTTTCTTTTTTCTTTGCTCGAGAGATTATTTTAGAACAAATCTTGTTTTTAGCTTTAGCCTTGTTTGCAGTATTGGTATTATCTGACCTTTTGCTTACTTGGACCCTTATCTTAACATTTGGGCTTGGACTTATCGTTTTGGTTGCGGGTGTAGTTTATATCCCAATCACTCAACTGGTGTTCTTATTGATCAGTTTTCCACTTTTGATTGGGATTCTACTTAAAGTTCGTTATTATTTCTTCAAGGTAGCTTCAAAGGTCCAAGAACAGGAAGACGAAGCTCGAGCAGATTACCAGGCTATGGTAACTGCACAAAGTGATGTGACGGTTCAATCTCTATTGATTCATTGGGCACATGAAGATTTGTTCTTCCAGATTAAACCAAAAGAACATAACCAGATGCTCAGTCGCATTCAAGAGGTCATTGCTCAGGAATTGAGTTACAATGATAAGCTCTATTACGTTTCAGATGGTAATTTTCTCGTTCTATCTAGTAGTAATAAGCGTTCTTTAAAGGAAGTCTATCTGAGTGATTTGCAGGAGAAACTGAGCAGTTTAGTTTTTCATGGAGAAGATGGCAATCAAGGAATTCAGTTCCAAACAGGCTATTTGGTGATTAACTCTGATAATAAAGATAAATACCAAGACTATTCGGATATTGCCAGTCATCTCAAACGTCAATTAGAGACAGATGTAATTGTAGAATATTAGGAGGGAAACATGACTCTAACCAATATATTTTTTGGCATTGCTTTGGGACTCAGTCTTACCTTTGGCATTTGTTTTGTCATATTATTTATTGCATACAGTATTCTCTACCATCGAGTGAACAAAAATTTTAAGGCGGTGAATCATGATTAGTCAAATGTTAATGATTTTTACCCTGCTTACTATTTGGATTTCTCTAGCATGGGGCTTGGTAATTCTCTTTTCAGCTGTTCACTTTTGGTTCAAACATAGTGATTTTCGTGTAGATACCTCGCCACTTCCTTATTACCCTAAGGTTACCATTGTCGTACCTGCTCATAATGAGGATGTGGTTATTGCACAGACGGCAAAAGCTATCTTGGATATGAACTACCCTCACGACCGTGTGGAGTTGCTTCTATTTGCAGATAATTGTTCGGACAACACCTATGCAGAGTGTTTGTCTGTACAAGCTATGCCTGAATATGCAGAAAGAAATCTGACTATTATCGACCGTACTGGGACAGGAGGAAAAGCAGGTGTTCTAAACGATGCCCTGAAGATGGCAACGGGAGAATACATCTGTGTCTATGATGCGGATGCTATGCCTGAAAAAAATGCCCTTTATTTCCTTGTAAAAGAAGTGATGAAGGATCCAGAACGCCACGTGGCATCTTTCGGTCGCAACAAGACTCGAAATGCCAATCAAAATTTCTTGACTCGTTGTATCAACCAAGAAATCGTTGTTACTCAGCGCGTGCACCATGTTGGAATGTGGCATCTCTTTAAAATTGGTCGTATCCCAGGAACCAACTTTATCATTCAAACCGACTTTGTAAAGAGTATCGGTGGTTGGAAAAATGGTGCCTTAACCGAGGATACCGATATTTCCTTCAAAATCATGCAGAGTGGTAAATTGATCGCCCTTGCTTATAACTCAGAGGCTTTCCAACAAGAACCTGAGACTTTAAAGAGTTACTATATGCAACGAAAACGTTGGGCTAAAGGGAACTACGAAGTTGTTCTATCAAATTTTAAGCATTTATTTGGCAGAGCAAACTGGCGCGTTAAACTAGAAGTCTTTAACTATTCATGTGTTTTCTTTTGGTTTAACTTTGCTATTGTTCTATCAGATTTGATCTTCCTAGCGAATGTGCTAGCAATCTGTCTTAACCTATTCTTCCCAGATATCAGGGTTCCGTTCGCTTTTGATGCGGACAATATCTATATTGCCCAGCTCATGCTCTTTAACTGGATTCTCATGATTGGTCTTTATTTGATGCAAATTATGACAGCATTGGCAAGTCAATTTGGACAAGCGACGACAAAGCAAATCTGGTTGGCTTTGGCTGCCTATTTCACTTATGCACAGATGTTTATCGTTGTTTCCATTGATTCCATTTCTTCAATCGTTCTGGACAAGGTACTCCGAAGAAAAGAAACCAAGTGGGTTAAAACCAAGCGATTTGCAGGATAGGAGGTTCTATGAAAACGAATAAATTAAAATATGTATGGTTTGTGCTCATCCTTTCTATCTTTTGTTTAACCTTGTTTTTGGCAAGAGGAAGGAGTAAAGTCGAGATGCGCAATCGTATTTACCGCCAATGGAGCCAACAGTTTCTTGTGACTAAGGGAAATCAGTCCTATGTCCGTACGACGAATGATTCTGAGGAGACAACAGTACTATCAGAAGCTCAAAGTTACGGCATGCTCATAACAGTTTTAGCTGCCCAAAAAGGGCAAGCAAGTCAAGCAGATTTTGATAGTCTTTATCGTTATTACCAAAATCATCGTATCGAGGGGACGCAGTTGATGTCTTGGAAGCAAGTGATCAAAAATGATAGCGAAACGGTCGAAAAACAAAATGCAACTGATGGAGATCTCTATATCGCTTATTCTTTAATTGAAGCTGCCAAACAGTGGCCAGATAAAGCACAGGAATACCAAGAGCAAGCTAAAAAGATCTTGGCTGATATCCTTCAATACAATTACAACGAAGAGACAGGTGTTCTAACAGTAGGGAACTGGGCCAACAAGGATTCCGGTTACTATTACTTGATGCGAACGTCTGATACTCTTCCTCACTATTTCCAGTCTTTCTATGATCTGACTGGAAACAAACAGTGGTTAGACATTAAGGATAAGATGCTTGGGCAATTGGAGCAAATCAGTTCTCATTCTGATACGGGGCTCTTGTCAGACTTTATCTGGGCTGAGAAGTCTGGGGCACGACTTGTTGATGCCAACACTATCGAATCTCAATACGATGGAGCTTATTCTTATAATGCTTGTCGTTTGCCTTATCACTTGTCTCAAAGTCAAGATGAAAGAAGTCAAAAAGTCGTTCAAAAGATGATGGATTTCTTTATGAAAGAGCAACGTATCTATGCTGGTTATGACTTGAACGGAACGGCCCTCAATCAATACCAGGCAGGTAGTTTCTTGGCACCAATTACCTATGCGTCTGACAAGGGAGAAGGTTATCTGAAACTTCTTCAACAAAATAAATACATTTTCACACAAGATTTACCTATAGAGAGCTACTATGATGCAACGATGATTACTATGATTGCTCTAGAGATGTTCTAGGATGAAAAGAGAGGGCTAGTTCAACTGGCTCTCTTTTTGATAGGTTTTCATCTTTTTTCAAAAAAGGAATTTCCTAAGGTTTATGGTATAATGGAAAGAGTGATGGAAAAGAGGTAGAGAGATGGATGCAAAATTAAAATACAAGGCAAAGAAGATTAAAATCATCTTTTTTGATATTGATGATACCTTGCGTACGTCAAAGACAGGTTTTATTCCAGCTACAATTCCCACTGTCTTTAAACAGTTGCGGGAGAAAGGGATTTTAACAGGAATTGCCTCTGGTCGTGGTATTTTCGGTGTTGTTCCAGAGATTCGTGAGCTCAAGCCGGACTTTTTTGTAACCCTGAATGGGGCTTATATCGAAGATAAAAAAGGTCAAATCATTTATCAGCATCAGATTGCCAAAGAAGATGTGGAAGAATACATTTCTTGGACAAAACAAGAGGGGATTGAATATGGTTTAGTTGGCAGTCATGACGCCAAACTCTCCACTCGAACAGAACTGATCAGTGAGGCAATTGATCCGATTTATCCAAACTTGGATGTGGATCCTGATTTTCATGAAAAAGCGGACATTTACCAGATGTGGAGCTTTGAGGAAAAAGGAGACGACTTGCACTTGCCAGATTCTTTGTCGGATAAACTTCGCATGGTTCGTTGGCATGAACATTCATCTGATATCGTGCCTATTTCAGGTTCAAAAGCCACAGGTGTAGCCAAGGTTGTGGACCATTTAGGCTTGAAACCAGAGAATGTCATGGTCTTTGGAGACGGTCTCAATGACTTGGAACTCTTTGATTATGCAGGAATTAGCATTGCCATGGGAGTTTCCCATGAAAAAATCAAAGAAAAAGCAGATTATATTACAAAAACAGTAGAAGAAGATGGCATTTTTGATGCTTTAGAAGGATTTGGTATGGTAGAAAAAGAATTGCATTTCCCACAAGTAGACATTGAAACAGTAGAAGGTCCGTTGGCGACTATTAAGACAAATCACGGAGACTTGCGTATCAAGCTTTTCCCTGAGCAGGCTCCCAAAACAGTAGCCAACTTTGTTGCTCTTTCAAAAGATGGTTACTATGATGGTGTGATTTTCCACCGCATTATCAAGGACTTTATGATCCAAGGTGGAGACCCAACTGGTACTGGTATGGGCGGAGAGTCAATTTATGGTCAAGCTTTTGAGGATGAATTTTCAGAAGAACTATATAATGTTCGTGGCGCTCTTTCTATGGCCAATGCTGGTCCAAATACAAATGGGAGTCAGTTCTTTATCGTGCAAAACCAACACTTGCCATACTCTAAGAAAGAGATTGCGCGTGGTGGTTGGCCAGAACCAATTGCTGAGATTTATGCAGAGCAAGGTGGAACTCCTCACCTAGACCGCCGTCATACTGTTTTTGGGCAGTTGGTAGATGCTGAATCTTTTGCAGTATTGGATGCCATTGCAGCTGTTGAGACTGGTGCAATGGACAAGCCAGTTGAAGATGTAGTAATTGAAACGATTGAAATTGAGGACTAGAATGAAAATTGGTGATAAGCTAACTGGGCGTATTACAGGAATTCAGCCCTATGGTGCCTTTGTTGAGTTAGAGACAGGGGTGACAGGGCTGATTCACATCTCGGAGATTCGGACGGGATTTATTGAAAATATCTATGACATTTTAAAAATTGGCGATGAAGTCCAAGTTCAGGTGGTGGATTTTGACGAATACACTGGGAAGGCCAGTCTTTCTATCCGTACCTTGGAAGAGGAAAAACATCAATTGCCAAGACGGAGACGTTTTTCAAATGATCGGATCAAGCACGGTTTTGCGCCCCTTGCTCGAATGATGCCTGTTTGGACGCGTGAAGCATTAGAGCATTTAAAAAAGAAGCCGTAAATACGATTATCTAAATCAATTGTAATATTAACATAATTTGTTATAATAAAAGTATGAAAGAAGAACAATTATTAAAACCAGGAGAGCGAATCAACCAGCTCTTTTCGACAGATATCAAGATCATCCAAAATAGAGAGGTGTTTAGCTATTCGGTGGATAGTGTTCTTTTATCACGCTTTCCTCGATTCCCTAAACGGGGTTTAATTGTGGACTTTTGTGCTGGAAATGGTGCAGTGGGACTTTTTGCAAGTTCACGTACTCAGGCGCGGATAATATCTGTAGAAATTCAGGAGCGCTTGGCGGATATGGCAGAGCGTTCGGTTCAGTTGAATGGCTTGGAAGAGCAGATGCAGGTCATCTGTGATGATTTGAAAAATATGTCTGCCCACATTCAGGGAAGTAAGGTGGATATGATTTTGTGTAATCCGCCTTATTTTAAGGTGGATCCGCATTCTAATCTGAACGAGAGTGAGCACTACCTTCTGGCCAGACACGAAATTACGACGAACCTAGAAGAAATCTGCCGAAGTGCTCAGAGTATTCTCAAGTCTAATGGTCGTTTGGCCATGGTTCATCGTCCAGATCGGCTCTTGGATATCCTAGATATGCTCAAACGCCACAATTTGGCACCCAAGCGCCTGCAATTTGTCTATCCTAAACGAGAGAAGGAGGCAAATATGCTCTTAATCGAAGCTATCAAGGATGGATCGACTAGTGGCTTTAAGGTCTTGCCACCTCTCATTGTTCACAATGGTGATGGTTCCTATACACCAGAAATTCAAGAGATTTACTATGGATCATAAGGCCTATATGTATGTGGTGGAGTGTCGCGACGGGTCTTACTATACGGGCTATACAACGGATGTGAAGAGGCGCCTTGCCGTTCATAATAGTGGTAAGGGAGCCAAGTATACCCGAGCTCGCTTGCCAGTCAAACTCATCTATGTAGAGGGTTTTGCCACTAAGGAAGAAGCCATGTCTGCCGAAGCTCTCCTCAAACGAAAGAAACGTCCTCAGAAAGAACGATTTTTATCTGAAAATCAAGAGAAAAATCTAGTCAACCATATTGATGTCTAACGAGGAGTCTTTGGGCTCCTCTTACTTTTGTCAAAAGAGGAAAAAAGTGCTACAATAAGATGAATAAATTTAAAGAGGTATTATCATGTCTAAGATTTTAGTATTTGGTCACCAAAATCCAGACTCAGATGCCATCGGGTCATCTGTAGCCTTTGCCTATCTTGCAAAAGAGGCTTATGGATTGGACACAGAAGCAGTAGCACTTGGAACTCCTAATGAAGAAACAGCTTTCGTTTTGAACTATTTTGGTGTAGAAGCACCACGCGTCATCACATCTGCTAAAGCAGAAGGTGCAGAGCAAGTCATCTTGACTGACCACAATGAATTCCAACAATCAGTGTCAGATATCGCTGAAGTAGAAGTTTACGGAGTAGTGGACCACCACCGTGTGGCTAACTTTGAAACTGCAAGTCCACTTTACATGCGCTTGGAACCAGTTGGATCAGCTTCATCTATCGTTTACCGCATGTTCAAAGAACACGGTGTAGCAGTTCCTAAAGAGATTGCTGGTTTGATGCTTTCAGGTTTGATTTCAGATACCCTTCTTTTGAAATCACCAACAACACACCCATCTGACAAAGTCATTGCTCCTGAGTTGGCAGAATTAGCAGGCGTAAATTTGGAAGAGTACGGTCTTGCTATGCTCAAGGCTGGTACAAACTTGGCTAGTAAATCTGCTGAAGAATTGATTGACATTGATGCTAAGACTTTTGAACTCAACGGAAACAAGGTTCGTGTTGCCCAAGTGAATACAGTTGATATTGCTGAAGTCTTGGAACGCCAAACTGAAATTGAAGCAGCAATGCAAGCAGCTAATGCAGCAAACGGCTATTCTGACTTTGTTTTAATGATTACAGACATCGTAAACTCAAACTCAGAAATTTTGGCTCTTGGATCAAACATGGACAAGGTTGAAGCAGCCTTTAATTTTAAACTTGAAGACAACCATGCCTTCCTTCCAGGTGCCGTTTCACGTAAGAAACAAGTGGTGCCTCAGTTGACTGAAAGCTTTAATGGGTAAGTTCCTGAGTGATGATTGAAACGTGGAAACACTTGTTTTCCATATAGCTAAAGGGGTTTCGGCTCCTTTTTTTCTAGGAGAGAAAGATGTTAGAAAATGGTGATTTGATTTTTGTGAAGGACCTTTCAGATATGGGGCAGGCCATCCAGACTTCTACTGGATACTATAGTCATGTAGCCATCTTTTTGGACGGTTTCATCTACCATGCTAGTGGGCAAGCAGGTGTTATTTGTCAAGAACCGGCTGAATTTTTTGAACCGACTCATCTTTACGACCTTTATGTCTATCCAGAGCTGGAAGCTGACTTGGTGAAGGAGAGAGCTAGCAAACATTTAGGCGCACCCTATAATGCCTCTTTTTATCCGGATGGGAATGGCTTTTATTGCTCCCAGTATATCGCAGAAATCCTGCCTATTTTTGAGACTATTCCGATGCAATTTGGGGACGGGGAGCAGGAGATTAGTGATTTCTGGAATGAATACTATAGAGAACTAGGAATAGCTGTGCCTCTGAATCAGCCAGGGACCAATCCCAGTCAGTTGGCAGCATCCCCTCTTTTAAAATGTAAAGAAAGGAATCTTCATGATTCAGATTTTTAATCCTTCTCGTTTGACTCGACAACCATTTTTTATAGATTTGGTTGACTATCTGGACCAGCATGACGATGTGATTCTACGAGAAATCAAGGCCCAGTTTCCAGATGTATCAGTTGATAAGCTTATGGAAGAGTATATAAAGGCAGGCTTGATTCTAAGGGAAAATAAACACTATTCGCTCAATCTCCCTTTTCTAGAATCTACGGATGATTTAGCCCTTGATCAAGAGATTTTTGTCAGAGAGGACAGTCCAGTCTATCAAGGCTTGCTGGAGAAAACTTTTGAGACAGAATTGCGCAATCAAACCAACGCAGCCATTTTAATCGAACATACGGACCTTGCAAGGCAAAAAATGACCCTGTCTAATTATTTCTACAAGGTCAAACATCAGTATCCTCTGACAGAAAAACAGCAGGAACTCTATGCCATTTTGGGAGATGTCAATCCTGAGTATGCCCTCAAGTATATGACGACCTTTTTACTGAAGTTTCTCAAAAAAGATCAATTAATTCAGAAACGTCGTGATATCTTTGTGGACAGTTTAGTCGTTCTAGGCTATATTGTTCAAAATGAAGCTGGAAAGTATGAGCTGGCTGTTGATTTCGACAAGGAACGGTTGACTTTCTATTTGTCTTAATGGCTTAATTTTGAGCTGATTGTTTGACTTTGCTAAAGAATAAGCATAAACTGAATGTAAGCGATAACGTTTATCGTATTAAAAGCAAAGGAGACAGAGCTATGTCACTTGAAAATAAATTGGACCAAGCAACTGGTGCTATCAAAGAAGGATTTGGTAAAGTTACTGGCGATAGCAAGACAGAAGCAGAAGGCACTGTAGAAAAAACAGTTGCGAAAGCAAAAGAAGTAGTTGAAGATGCTAAAGGTGCTGTAGAAGGTGCCGTTGAAGGTCTTAAAAACTCATTTAAGAAAGAAGACTAAAAAATCAAGGGAAATATTCCCTTGATTTTTTTATAGATAACGTTCTACGATAGCTGCGTCTCCAGGATAGTCTTCTTTCTTTCCTTGTACGATCTGGTAACAATCAGCTCCCTTACCAGCAATAATTACGGCATCGAGTTCTTGATTTGTGATGGCCATGGCCGCCTTGATGGCTTCTTCACGATCGGCAATCTTTTCAACAGGATGACTGATATAGCTACTGATTTCTTCAGCAATGGCCATTGGATCTTCATAGTTGGGATCATCAGCGGTGAGAAAGACTTGAATCTCAGGGTGTTGATTTAGGAGGAGACCAAAGTCTTTGCGGCGGCTCTCACCCTTGTTTCCAGTCGAACCGAGAACCAGGGCAATTTTTCCAGTTTGATGGGTTTCAACAACAGAAATCAGTTTTTTCAGACTATCGCCATTGTGGGCGTAGTCAATGAAGACCTTGGCACCATTTTTTTGGGCGAGAACTTCCATACGTCCAGGAACGCGGGTTGTAGCGATTCCTTTTTTGATGTCCTCTATACTAGCACCTAGACGAAGGCAGGCAAGTCCTGCAGCAACGGCATTTTCTTGATTGAAGTGGCCAATGAGTTGGATATCATAATCACCAGCGAGTTTACCAGTAGCTGAAAAGCTAAAGGCTTTGGAGTTCTCGATTTGGTTGCTCGAATGACTACCATAGAAGTCATGCTCTTGATCTTCCACTTGTTCTCTCAGTACAGAAAAGTGGTTCATGTCGCTGTTAATGACAACTGCTCGGCTATTTTTCATCAAGAGACGTTTGTGGTAGAAGTAATCTTCAAAGCTAGGATGTTCAATCGGTCCGATATGGTCAGGTGTGATGTTGAGAAAGACTCCTACATCAAAGGTCAGGCCATAGACTCGATGAACAAGATAGGCTTGGCTAGAGACTTCCATTACAAGATGGGTTCGACCATTCTTAACAGCCTGAGCCATCATGTCGAAAAGATCGATATTTTCAGGCGTTGAGAAGGAAGATTTAAAGAAGGTCTTGCCATCTAGAGTTGTATTCATAGTTGATAAGAGAGCTGTTGGGTAGCGTTGAGATAGAATGTGGTAAGCAAAGTAAGCAGATGTTGTCTTTCCTTTTGTCCCTGTGAAAGCGAGAATTTTTAGTTTCTCTTGCGGATTACCATAAAATTCCATCGCAATCAAACTCATGGCTTTCTTGATATCGTTCACAACGATGACAGGGATACCGATTTCGTAGTCCTTTTCTGCGACATACCAAGCTAAGCCCTGACTTATAGCAGAAAGAAGGTATTCTTTTTTAAAGGCAGCGCCTTTTGCAAAAAAAAGAGTGCCTTCTTTTACTTTTCGGCTGTCGTAACTGATGCTATCAAAAACAACTGCGTTGTAGTTGTAGTGGTAGTGTCCTTGGTCGATAATCTCGCGGAAGAGATCATCTTTCTTTAATATATCTAATACGGTTTCAATCTTTATCATACTTTCTATTGTAAACCGAAAGTCTGAATTTTACAAGTAACAAGGAAAAGTTTATAATGGAAGATGAGGGAAATTTCCTAGTTATCAAAATTGAATGAGGAAGCTATGTCTAACGAAAACAATCACCAGCAGGCCCAGATGTTGCGAGGGACTGCTTGGCTAACAGCTAGTAACTTTATTAGTCGCCTTCTTGGGGCTATCTACATTATTCCCTGGTATATTTGGATGGGAACCTATGCAGCCAAGGCAAATGGTCTCTTTACCATGGGCTACAATATTTACGCCTGGTTCTTACTGATTTCGACGGCGGGTATCCCAGTTGCGGTCGCCAAACAAGTAGCTAAGTACAATACCATGCGAGAAGAAGAGCATAGCTTTGCCTTGATCCGGAGTTTCCTAAGCTTTATGACGGGCTTGGGTCTAGTCTTTGCCTTGGTTTTGTATCTCTTTTCTCCCTGGCTAGCAGATTTGTCAGGTGTGGGGAAAGACCTGATTCCCATCATGCAGAGTTTGGCTTGGGCAGTTTTGATTTTCCCATCTATGAGTGTTATCCGAGGCTTCTTCCAAGGGATGAACAACCTGAAACCCTATGCTATGAGCCAAATCGCCGAGCAGGTGATCCGTGTTATCTGGATGTTGATGGCAACCTTCTTCATTATGAAGATGGGTTCTGGTGACTACTTATCAGCAGTTACCCAATCGACCTTTGCGGCCTTTGTGGGGATGGTGGCAAGTTTTGCAGTTCTGATCTACTTCCTTGCCCAAGAAGGTTTGCTTAAGAGAGTCTTTGAAACACGGGATAAGATCAATAGTAAGCGACTCTTAGTCGATACCATCAAGGAAGCCATTCCCTTTATCCTGACGGGATCAGCCATCCAGCTCTTCCAGATTTTAGACCAGATGACCTTTATCAATAGTATGAAGTGGTTTACCAACTACAGCAATGAAGACTTGGTTGTCATGTTTTCTTATTTCTCTGCCAATCCGAATAAAATTACCATGATTTTAATCTCTGTGGGAGTTTCAATTGGTAGTGTTGGTTTGCCGCTGTTGACGGAGAACTATGTAAAAGGCGACTTGCGGGCAGCGGCTCGCTTAGTCCAAGATAGCCTCACCATGCTCTTCTTATTCTTGCTACCAGCAACGGTTGGGGTTGTTATGGTAGGAGAACCGCTCTACACAGTCTTTTACGGTAAGCCAGATAGTCTGGCCATGGGCTTGTTTGTCTTTGCAGTTTTGCAGTCTACTATCCTAGGTTTGTATATGGTCTTGTCCCCTATGCTTCAGGCCATGTTCCGAAATCGCAAGGCAGTTCTTTATTTTGTCTATGGTTCCATTGCTAAGATCGTCTTGCAATTGCCAACCATTGCCATTTTTCACAGCTACGGTCCCTTGATCTCAACGACTATCGGCTTGATTATTCCGAATGTCTTGATGTACCGAGACATCTGCCAGGTAACGGGTGCTCGTCGAAAGATAATCTTGAAGCGGACTATCTTGATTACCATCTTAACCCTTGTCATGTTCATCCTAGTTGGCTTCTTGCAGTGGCTACTCGGTTTTGTCTTCCAACCAAGTGGACGTTTCTGGAGTTTCCTTTACGTAGCTCTCATCGGAGGGCTTGGAGGAGGTCTCTATGGTTTGATGAGCCTACGGACACGACTCTTAGACAAGATAATAGGTAAAGCCCAAGCGGACCGACTACGTACACGATTGAAAATATCGTAAAAAGATTTATAAATAAAAGTAATGAATTTAACCTTTCTTTAATAGAAAGGTTTTTATACTACATTTTTCTTAAAAAAAGAGAACTTTTTCTAAAATCAAGAGTAGAAAAATATGTTTTTTAAGTTTTTCTTCAGAAATTACTTGACTAAATAAAACCAAAGCTGTATAATAAGACAAATCTTTAAAACAGGAGGTTCTGGAAATGAAAAAGTCTAAGGCCAAGTATCTGACACTTGCAAGTGTCGTGTTAAGCGCAGGTATCTTACTGAGCGCATGTGGAAATTCAACTAGTTCTTCTAAAACATATAACTATGTTTATTCGAGCGATCCATCTAGTTTGAACTATCTTGCAGAAAACCGGGCAACAACCAACGACATCGTTACTAATTTGGTAGATGGATTGATGGAAAATGACCAATACGGTAACTATGTTCCATCGTTGGCAGAGGATTGGACTGTTTCTCAGGACGGTTTGACCTATACTTACAAATTGCGTAAGGATGCAAAATGGTATACCTATGAGGGTGAAGAATACGCCCCTGTAACGGCGCAAGATTTTGTCACTGGGTTGAAATATGCTGCTGATAAAAAATCCGAAGCCTTGTACCTGGTTCAAGACTCTGTAGCAGGTTTGGATGACTATATCAACGGGAAAACAACTGACTTTTCAACTGTCGGTGTTAAGGCGATTGACGACCAAACAGTTCAGTATACTTTGACACGTCCAGAACCTTATTGGAATTCTAAAACAACTTCAACCATTCTCTTCCCTGTCAATGCAGACTTCTTGAAATCAAAAGGGGATGATTTTGGTAAGGTAGATCCTTCTAGCATTTTGTACAGTGGACCTTTCTTGATGAAATCGTTTGTTTCAAAATCTGTTATCGAATACAAGAAAAATCCAAATTACTGGGATGCTAAAAATGTCTTTGTGGATGATGTGAAATTGACTTACTATGATGGTAGTGACCAAGATGCCCTAGCTCGTAACTTTGTAGAAGGAGTCTACAGCTACGCGCGTCTCTATCCAAATAGCTCAAGCTTTGAAGGAATTAAAGAGAAGAACAAGGATAACATCATCTATAGTATGCAAAACGCAACTTCTTATTACTTGAACTTCAACTTGGACAGAAAATCTTATAACTTCACGTCTAAAACATCAGATATCGAAAAGAAATCAACCCAAGAAGCAGTTCTGAATAAAAACTTCCGTCAAGCCTTCAACTATGCTTATAACCGTACAGCCTATGGAGCACAATCTCAAGGGGAAGAAGGAGCAACAAAGATTATTCGTAACTTGGTTGTACCTCCAACATTTGTAAGTATCAACGGAAAAGACTTTGGCGATGTTGTTTCAGAAAAGATGGTCAACTATGGCCAAGAATGGCAAGGAATCAACTTTGCAGATGCGCAAGACCCATACTACAATCCTGACAAGGCTAAAGCTAAATTTGCAGAAGCAAAGAAAGAATTGGAAGCTAAGGGTGTGCAATTCCCAATCCACTTGGATGTATCTGTAGACCAATCAGCTAAAAAAGGTGTACTTGAAGCGAGCTCTTTGAAACAATCCATCGAATCTGTTCTAGGAGCTGAGAATGTGGTTATCGATATCCAACAATTATCGACAGATGACTACGATAATTCTAGCTACCTCGCTCAAACCGCAGCTCAAAAAGACTTTGATATCTATAATGGCGGTTGGAGTGCTGACTACTTGGATCCATCAAGCTATCTAGATATCCTAAATGTCAATAACGGTGGTATGTTGCAAAACCTTGGTCTAGAACCAGGTGAGGTCAATGACAAGGCTAAGGCAGTTGGTCTGGATACTTACACTCAAATGTTAGAAGAAGCGAACAAGGAGCAAGATCCAGCGAAACGTTATGAAAAATATGCTGAAATTCAAGCTTGGCTCGTTGATAGCGCCCTTGCAATTCCAAATGTTTCCCAAGGTGGAACACCTGGCTTGAGAAAGACAGTTCCATTCTCAGCGCCATTCTCACAAGCTGGAAATAAGGGTGTCGAATCATACAAGTACCTCAAGTTGCAAGATAAGACTGTAACGACTGATGAGTATGAAAAAGCTAAAGAAAAATGGCAGAAAGAAAAAGAAGAATCAAATAAAAAAGCCCAAGAAGAACTGGCAAAACACGTTAAATAACCAGTCTATTCAACAGGAAAAACGATAGTTTCTAAAGGAACTATCGTTTTTGTATAGTTTGAAACTATAACTAGCTCTTGAAAACAAGAAAATGAGTTGGCAAAAATAAATGATACAATAGTTACTATAGATTTGGAGGTATTGTATGAGCAAAGAACTACACATCAACACAATTTTAGCCCAGGCAGGGATCAAGTCAGATGAGGCAACAGGTGCTTTGGTGACGCCGCTTCATTTTTCAACCACTTATCAGCATCCGGAGTTCGGTCAGTCTACGGGATTTGACTATACCCGTACTAAAAACCCAACTCGCAGTAAGGCGGAGGAGGTCCTGGCGGCTATTGAGTCAGCGGACTATGCCCTAGCTACTAGCTCAGGTATGGCTGCGATTGTACTGGCCTTTAGTGTCTTTCCAGTAGGAAGTAAGATCCTAGCAGTGCGTGACCTTTATGGGGGTTCTTTCCGCTGGTTCAACCAAGTCGAGCAAGAAGGCCGTTTCCATTTTACCTATGCCAATACAGAAGAAGAGTTGATTGCTGAGTTAGAGAAAGATGTGGATGTTCTCTATATCGAAACGCCAACCAATCCGTTGATGTTGGAATTTGATATTGCAAAACTAGCCAAACTAGCTCATGCCAAGGGTGCCAAGGTAGTGGTGGACAATACCTTCTACAGTCCGATTTACCAACGTCCGATTGAACATGGTGCAGACATTGTCCTTCATTCAGCTACCAAATACCTAGCAGGGCACAATGATGTCTTAGCTGGGGTGGTTGTGACTAATAGTTTAGAACTATATGAACAACTTTTCTACAATCTAAATACGACTGGTGCGGTCTTGTCGCCATTTGATAGTTATCAGTTGATTCGTGGTCTCAAAACTCTACCTCTTCGTATGGAGCGTTCTACAGCCAATGCCCAAGAAGTGGTTGCCTTTTTGAAGGATTCACCTGCTGTCAAGGAAGTGCTCTATACAGGACGTGGGGGGATGATTTCCTTTAAAGTAGTGGATGAGAAACGTATTCCTCACATTTTGAACAGCCTCAAGGTATTCTCTTTTGCGGAAAGTTTGGGTGGGGTAGAGAGTCTGATCACCTATCCGACGACACAAACCCATGCGGATATTCCGGCAGAAGTGCGCCATTCCTATGGCTTAACAGATGATCTCTTGCGCTTGTCAATTGGGATTGAAGATGCTAGAGATTTGATTGCGGACTTGCGCCAAGCTTTGGAAGGATAAGACAGATATGGGAAAATATGATTTTACAAGCCTGCCCAATCGTTTAGGGCACCATACCTATAAATGGAAAGAAGCGGAAGCTGATCAAGAAGTTCTACCAGCCTGGATAGCGGATATGGACTTTGTGGTTTTGCCTGAGGTTCGACAAGCTGTACAAGCCTATGCAGATCAGTTGGTCTATGGCTATACTTATGCAAGCGACGCTTTGATAAAGTCGATTCAGGACTGGGAAGCCAATCAACATGGGTATCACTTTGACAAGGATGCCCTCGTCTTTATTGAGGGAGTGGTACCAGCTATTTCAACAGCCATTCAATCCTTTACAAAAGAGGGAGAGGCTGTTCTGATTAACACACCGGTCTATCCACCTTTTGCCCGCAGTGTCAAACTCAACAATCGCAGATTGATTACCAATTCTTTGGTGGAAAAGGATGGGCTGTTTGAGATTGACTTTGACCAGTTGGAAAAGGAATTGGTGGGAGAGGATGTGAAGCTTTATATCCTTTGCAATCCCCACAATCCTGGTGGACGTGTCTGGGAAAAGGAAGTGTTAGAAAAGATTGGTCATCTCTGCAAAAAACATGGTGTTTTGTTGGTTTCAGATGAGATTCACCAAGATTTGGCTCTCTTTGGTCACAAACACCAGTCTTTCAACACCATTGATCCTGCTTTTAAAGACTTTGCCCTTATTTTGAGTAGTGCAACTAAAACCTTTAATATTGCTGGGACAAAGAATTCCTATGCTGTCATTGAAAATCCTAAACTTCGAGTGGCCTTTCAAAAACGCCAGTTGGCCAATAACCAGCATGAAATCTCAGGCTTGGGGTATTTGGCGACAGAAGCTGCCTACCGTTATGGTAAGGACTGGTTAGGAGAACTAAAAGAAGTTATCGAGGACCACATTAACTATGTAGTGGATGTTTTGGGCAACGAAACCAAGATTAAGGTCATGAAACCGCAAGGTACCTATTTGATCTGGCTTGATTTTTCAGCCTATGAGCTAACGGATGACCGCTTGCAAGAGCTTTTGAAGAATGAAGCCAAGGTTATCTTGAACCGAGGTTTGGACTTCGGAGAGGAGGGAACTCTTCATGCCCGCCTCAATGTAGCTATGCCGAAGTCAGTACTGGAAGAGGTTTGCAAACGCATTGTGGCCGTTTTTGCTACACTTTAAAAATCCAGCCTTCTAGGAGAAAAGTCTTCCTAGAAGGCTATTTTCGTAGGGGAAAATGTGGTATAATGAAAAGATAAGATAAAGGGGTAACTATGGCTAAATTGATTCCAGGAAAGTTGCGCATGGAGGGGGTTACACTCTATGAGACAGGCAACATTGAGATTATCAAGGAAAAAGGGAATCGCCTCTATACTCGTGTGGCGGGAGAAGACTTGCGCTACAGTTTAGAGGATGATCTGGTTTTTTGTGCTTGCGATTTTTTCCAAAAAAGAGGTTACTGTGTTCACCTAGCGGCGCTCGAGCATTATCTGAAGAACGACGAAGAAGGCCAGGTAATTTTACAAGCCTTAGAAAAAGGACATGAAGAGCAAGAAGAGGTCGAAACCAAGGTTAGTTTTGGCGGTAGTTTTTTGGAGCGTATCCAACCTCAGAAGAGAGAAAAAATCTACACTTTGTCGGCTCAAGGTCAGGTAGAGGCTGGAACCAATCGCCTCCTTTGGACACTCCGAATCGGTTTAGTTGATAGTCAAAAATATTATGTCATCCGTGATATTCCTCTCTTTTTGAAGGTTTTGGTCCATCGAAAGCCATACATGATTGGGAAATACTATGAAAATGACTTGTCTTGGGAGTCTTTTGATACAGCTAGTCAAGATGTTCTTACTTTTTTATGTGGCTTGATTGAGGAGGGACTGAGTCAAGAGCTCTTTTTCCCTAATCAAGGTCGTCACCTCTTTTTCCCTCTGACCTTTTTTGAGCAGGGAGTGGAGTTGCTGATGAACTTGGAAGATTTTCATTTTGAGCACCAGATTACTAGTTATGAAAATCTTCTCTTTCATGATTTAGATCCCGATGCAGAACTGTTCTTTTTTTCAGTGCAGGAGTATCCCGATTATTTTGAAATGGAGATTTCTGAAAGTGAGCGAGTCAACATATTCTATGGGGGAGCGGTTCTATTTCGTAAGGGGAATCTTTATCTCTTAAATCCTAAACAAATCAGCCTACTAAAGGAAATCAAGGAGCTTCCTCAGGAGGAAAGAGGGAGAAAATGCCTCCAGTTTGACAACAGTGATCGTGACCGCCTAGCCGCCTGTCTGCCCTTGTTTGGACAGCTAGGAACAGTTTCTGCTCCTGAGCGCTTACAAATACGATCCTTTTCACCAATCTTTTACTTTGATAGGGAGGATGACGGCCGCATCCGCTTGGATATCCAGTTTGACTATGGAGAGGTTAAGGTGACTAGTCGTCAACAGCTGGAACAATTACCATTTTCAAGCGATGCTGTCTTGGAAAATCAGCTATTTCAAGTCTGTTTAGGGGCTGGTTTTGAGGCTGATTTTCAGTCTTGGAGACAGGCTTTGAAGCTAGAGGCAGTTTATTCTTTCTTTCACCATACGATTCCAGCTTTTCAGAAGTTGGGTCAGGTTTTCTTGTCTGATGAGATGAATCAGCTCTACAGCGTCCAAGCTCCTCAGGTTCAGATTGAGTCCAAGGGAGGACTGTTGGAAATTCAATTTGATTTCCAAGGGATTGCCCAAGAAGAGATTGATCAAGCTCTTAAAGCCCTGACCAGCAATCAGGATTTCTATATCAGTTCTTCTGACCAAGTGTACTTTTTTGATGAGGAGACCAAGCAGATTCGTCAAAATTTGCAGGAACTGGGGGTTGAGCTAAAAGATGGTTCTTTTCAGGCTCGGAAATCCCTAGCTTACAGTTTGTCTCAGTTGTTTGAAGGTCGAGACAGGATCTCCTTCTCGGAAGAATTTCGGCATTTAGCTCATGATTTGACCCATCCAGAGGATTTTCCTTTGGGAGATATACGGGTTCAGGCGAGTTTGAGAGACTATCAGGAAAAGGGAGTCCGTTGGCTCCAGATGCTTCATCACTATGGCTTTGGTGGCATTCTGGCAGATGATATGGGATTGGGGAAAACACTGCAAACCATCGCTTTTTTGACTAGTCAGGTGACAGAAGATAGTCGGGTCTTGATTTTAGCACCGTCAGGTTTAATCTACAACTGGGCAGATGAATTTAGAAAATTTGCCCCACAGTTGGATTTGGCTGTCGTTCATGGTTTGAAAGCGAATCGAGAAGCGATTCTTTCTGAAAATCACCAAATCTATGTGACTAGCTATGCAACCTTTCGTCAAGACAGCGAGCTTTATCAAGAGATGGCTTTTGATTTTCTCTTCTTAGATGAAGCCCAGGTCATGAAAAATGCCCAAACCAAGATTGCTCAGAGTTTGCGCCAGTTTGTGGTGCCGGCAGTCTTTGCTTTGTCAGGTACGCCTATCGAAAACCATTTAGGAGAGTTGTGGTCTATCTTTCAAATTGTGCTTCCGGGGCTCTTGCCAAGTAAAAAGGAGTTTATGAAATTACCGGCTGACCGAGTCGCGCAGTTTATCAAGCCCTTCGTCATGAGGCGTAAGAAAGAAGAAGTCCTAACAGAACTGCCTGATCTGATCGAAGTCGTCTATAAAAATGAACTGGAAGACCAGCAGAAGGCCATCTATCTGGCCCAGTTGCAACAGATGCGAGACCGTCTAGCCCAAGTGACAGACCAAGAATTCCAGAGAAGTCGGGTAGAAATCTTATCTGGTCTCATGCGATTGCGTCAGATCTGCGATACGCCAGCCCTCTTCATGGACGATTACCATGGAGCCAGTGGTAAATTGGATAGCCTTCGAGATTTATTGCTACAAGTGGCTGATGGTGGGCATCGGGTCTTGATTTTCTCTCAATTTAAAGGAATGTTGGAAAAAATCGAGCAAGAACTCCCAGACTTGGGCTTGACTTCCTTCAAAATTACGGGCTCAACTCCTGCTCAAGATCGGCAAGAAATGACCAAAATATTTAATCAAGGGGAAAGGGATATCTTTCTCATCTCTCTTAAGGCGGGTGGTGTCGGTCTCAATCTGACAGGAGCTGACACCGTCATCCTAGTGGACCTCTGGTGGAATCCTGCTGTCGAGGCTCAGGCTATCGGACGAGCTCACCGAATGGGACAGGAGCGGAAGGTAGAGGTTTACCGTTTGATTACTAGAGGAACCATTGAAGAAAAGATTCAAGAACTCCAAGAACAGAAGAAACACCTGGTTTCCCAAGTTTTGGATGGAACGGAATCGCGTGCGAGTCTTAGTCTGGCAGAAATTCGAGAAATTTTAGGGATTTCTGAAGCCAGCACTTGAAAAATCAAGACAATACGCTATAATGAAGTGTTGAAAGGAAATACAAAATGAAACAAGATCGATTTCCACTGGTGTCAGATGATGAGATCATGCTGACTAAAATGCCAGTCATGGACTTGTATGATGAGTCAGACTTTATTAGCAATATCAAGGGTGATTACCGCGATAAAAACTATTTGGAATGGTCTCCTATCAATGAGGAACAGGCTGTAACTCCTTCGGTAGCTAGCAAGGAGCCAAAACCAGGCTCAGAACCTAAAAAAGTTAAAAAAACCTATGCTGAATTGGCTCGAGAAGAGGCGCGCGCGGATCTGAAGAAGAAACGTTCGGCCAAGTATTTGACTCAGGATGTTAGTCATACCAGACGACACAATGGTTCAACACTTGTTCGTCAAGGAAACCAACCAACAGCACCATTTCAAAAGGAAAATCCAGGTGAGCTTGCCAAGTTTAGCAAAAACTTGAGCCAGTCCCACTATATTCTAGCCGAGGAGGCTGACCAGGTAGTAACTCCAACTTCGAAATCTCAAACGGAAAAGGCTAAAAAGAACAACTATGATTTTCTAAAGAAGAGTCAAATCTATAATAAAAAGAATAAGCAAACAGAACAGGAACGTCAGGTTGCCCAAGAGTTGAATCTGACAAGAATTACTGAGTAAGGGAGAAAAGCATGTCAAAAACATATCATTTTATTGGAATCAAGGGATCAGGGATGAGTGCCTTAGCCTTGATGTTGCATCAAATGGGACACAAGGTTCAAGGTTCAGACGTTGAAAAATACTACTTTACTCAACGTGGACTAGAGCAGGCAGGGATTACGATTCTTCCTTTTGATGAAAAGAACCTGCAAGGGGATCTTGAAATTATTGCTGGAAATGCCTTTCGCCCAGATAACAATGTTGAAATCGCCTATGCTGACAAAAATGGTATCAGCTACAAACGTTACCATGAATTCCTAGGTAGCTTTATGCGTGACTTTGTCAGCATGGGGGTTGCAGGAGCGCATGGAAAGACATCAACGACTGGGATGCTGTCTCACGTTTTGTCTCACATCACAGACACTAGCTTCTTGATTGGGGATGGAACGGGTCGAGGTTCTGAAAATGCTAAGTATTTTGTTTTTGAATCTGACGAATATGAGCGTCATTTCATGCCTTACCACCCAGAATACTCTATCATCACCAATATTGACTTTGACCATCCAGACTACTTTACAAGTCTAGAGGATGTTTTCAACGCCTTTAATGACTATGCCAAACAAATTACTAAAGGTTTGTTTGTCTACGGTGAGGATGCTGAGTTGCGTAAGATTACAGCCAATGCTCCAATCTATTACTATGGCTTTGATGCTGAGGGAAATGACTTTGTAGCTAGCGACCTTCTACGTTCTACAACTGGTTCGACCTTCACAGTTCATTTCCGCGGACAAGAGTTGGGTCAATTCCACATTCCAACCTTTGGTCGTCACAATATTATGAATGCGACAGCCGTTATTGGTTTACTTTATACAGCAGGGTTTGACTTGAACTTGGTACGTGAACACTTGAAAACATTTGCTGGTGTCAAGCGTCGTTTCACTGAAAAGGTTGTCAATGGCACCATTATTATTGATGATTTCGCCCACCATCCAACGGAAATCATTGCGACCTTAGATGCGGCTCGTCAGAAATACCCAAGCAAGGAAATTGTTGCAATCTTCCAACCACACACTTTTACTAGAACCATTGCCCTATTGGACGATTTTGCTAAAGCTTTGAGCCAGGCAGATGCTGTTTACTTGGCGAAAATCTATGGATCAGCCCGTGAGGTGGACCATGGTGACGTCAAGGTAGAAGACCTAGCAGATAAAATTAAGAAGAAAAGCCAAGTCATCACAGTTGAAAATGTATCACCACTCCTTGAGCATGATAATGCAGTCTATGTCTTTATGGGAGCAGGAGATATCCAAACCTATGAGTACTCATTTGAACGTCTTTTGTCTAATTTGACAAGCAACGTCCAATAAGAAAAAAGAATGGAAATTCCAATCACCATAGGACGGGTTACTTTATCGGATTTAGAAGAAATTGTAGCAATTGAAGAATCTTGTTTATCCTCAGAAGAAATAGTGAGCTACGAGTTTTTAGAAGAGAGTATCCGTAAGATTGCGGATACCTTTCTTGTAGCTAGAGATGAAAACCAGCTCGTAGGCTATGTTTTAGGAGAGTCTCAGTCTCTTCATCCCACATGGATAGAAATAAGATCATTTGCTATTCATCCTGACCATCGCGGGCAAGGCTTGGGGACCCTTCTTCTTGCTAGCTTGAAACAAGTGGCGGTAGAAGGAGGGTATGAGTATCTTCGCTTGACTTGTCCTGATGACTTGCTCTCTTATTTTGAGATGAATGACTTTGTTGAGGAAGAAGTGCCAGAAGCTTCATGCGCAAGATTTTCGGGATGGAATCTGATTTGGGCCAATCCTTTTTATCAGGAGGAAGTATGAAAATCAGACAAGCAAGATTTTCGGATTTAGATCAAATTTTAGAGATAGAGCTGGAGAATTTCTCCCTTGAAGAAGCGATTCCTCGTTCGGTCTTTGAGGCGCACTTACGTGAAATTCAGACCAGTTTTCTCGTAGCTGAAAAGGAGGGACGTATCCTTGGGTATATCGAAGGCCCAGTCGTCCCATATCGTCATCTACAAGATCAGTCCTTTACAGAAGATATAAAAGACTATAGCCATCGACCTGGAGGCTATATCTCTGTGACCTGTCTCTCCATAGCTAAGGAGGCACAAGCCTTGGGCGTGGGGAAAAGACTGTTAGGGGCTCTGAAAGAAGTTGCTTTAGAACATGAACGAGAAGGTATCAATTTGACCTGTCATGACTATCTCATCCCTTATTATGAAAAAAATGGCTTTGTTAATGAGGGAATATCCCAGTCAAGCTTTGCGGGTGAAAGTTGGTATGATATGGTTTGGCAACCTTAAAAAATGAGAATCATAGCTATAGAAAGGGATGTTTTGTTGCTTTTCTGTAACTTTTAAGATATAATATTATGGATTGTCAACAAGGAGGTAATGCTTTTGACTGAAAAATCAAGAGAAGAAGAAAAATTAAGCTTTAAAGAGCAGATTCTACGTGATTTAGAGAGAGTAAAAGAACAAGATAGAAAAGAGAAAGAAGTAGACATTCCAAATCTGACAGCTTCATCATCTCAAGCTAGTTCAGTAACTCCTGCAAATCCTGAATCTGATGCTTCAACAGAAGAGTTGATGGCTGATTCCCTATCTGTTGTCGATAAAATTCTAAAGAATGCGCCAAGTGTTCCTCCACTTTCGAGTGCTGAAGCTGATAAAACGGATGAAAAAGAAGAGAAAGAGATTAGACAGCCTGTCATTGACAAGATAGAAGTTGTAGAATCTGAAGAACCTCTAGTAGAACCGATTCATCCAGCTGAAGAATCAGTAGTGGAGTCCGTTCAACCTAAGGTGGAACCAGTTGAACTTGAACCTGAAGAAAAAGAATTTAACGATACTCCGACCAAGATAGATGTGACTTATAAGACAGAAGAGGCCAATACATCAATTCCTTCTTCTGAGAATAAAGCTGAAGCGCTAGCTTCAACTGGACCCTCAGACAGATTAACGGAGGAATCACGTCGTGACCGTCGTCGTAAAGGTAAAAAACCAACTAAGAAAAAGAAAAAATCAAAAGCCAAAGGTTTCCTAGTAACCTTTTTAGTTCTTTTGGTGCTTGTGGCTGCTGGTGGATACTTTGGGTACGGTTACGTTCAAGACTCTTTGAAACCTATTGATGCGAGCTCTAAGGAGTATATGACAGTTCAAATTCCAGAAGGATCAAATGTGCAACAAATTGGGAGCACTTTGGAAAAATCTGGTTTGGTCAAACATGGACTTATCTTTAGTATTTATGCTAAGTATAAGGGTTCAGACTTGAAGTCAGGTTATTACAATTTGAAGAAGAGCATGAGTACGGATGACTTAATTCAAGAATTGCAAAAAGGTGGAACTCCTGAACCTCAAGAACCAGTGCTTGCAAACTTAACGATTCCGGAAGGTTATACCTTAGAGCAAATTGCTCAGACAGTAGGTCAACTCCAAGGTGATTTTAAAGAACCTCTTACAGCGGATGCTTTCCTGGCAAAAGCTCAAGATGAAACCTTCATCTCCCAACTAGTAGCCAAGTATCCAAACCTTCTTGGAAGTCTTCCAACAAAAGACAGTGGCGTTCGTTATCGCCTTGAAGGTTACCTTTTCCCAGCAACCTACACTATCAAAGACAGCACTACGGTTGAAAGCTTGATTGATGATATGTTAGCAGCTATGGACAAGGCCATGTCACCGTACTACACTACGATAAAAGAAAAGAATCTGACAGTTAATGAATTGCTCAGTATTGCTTCTCTTGTCGAAAAAGAAGGTGCTAAGACCGAAGATCGTAAATTGATTGCGGGAGTCTTCTATAACCGCTTGAATCTTGGTATGCCACTTCAAAGCAACATTGCTATCTTGTATGCTGAAGGAAAACTTGGCCAAAAGATTAGCTTGGCTGATGATACTGCAATTGATACTACGATTGATTCACCTTATAATGTTTATACACATCTTGGCCTCATGCCCGGCCCAGTTGATAGTCCAAGCCTCGATGCTATTGAAGCAAGTGTAAATCAGACAAAGAGTGAGTACTTGTACTTTGTAGCCAATGTTGAAGACGGTAAAGTGTACTTTGCAACGACAAAAGAAGAGCATGACCAAAACGTTGCAGAACATATCAATAGTAAATTAACACAATCAAGTAGTTCAAACTAAAATTATGTGGTTTTCCACATAATTTTGTTTTAAAAAAGTAATAGAAAAGAAAGTTGAAAAAATGGCAGAAAAAACTTACCCAATGACCCTTGAAGAAAAGAAAAAGTTAGAAAAAGAATTAGAAGAATTGAAACTCGTTCGTCGTCCTGAAGTCGTAGAGCGTATCAAAATTGCTCGTTCGTACGGGGATCTTTCAGAAAATAGTGAGTACGAAGCAGCTAAGGATGAACAAGCTTTTGTTGAAGGACAAATTTCAAGTCTGGAAACAAAAATTCGCTATGCTGAAATTGTTAATAGCGATGCAGTTGCCCAAGATGAGGTAGCTATCGGTAAGACCGTAACCATCCAAGAAATCGGTGAAGAGGAAGAGGAAGTCTACATCATCGTCGGTTCTGCAGGTGCGGATGCTTTCGCTGGGAAGGTATCAAATGAAAGTCCGATTGGACAAGCTTTGATCGGCAAAAAAACAGGCGATATTGTTACGATTGAGACACCTGTTGGTAGTTACGATGTCAAAATTTTAAAGGTTGAAAAAACAGCCTAAATAGAATGAAAATGGAGTAGTGGAGGTCTTGACTTGCTCAACTCCTTTTTGATTTTTTGAATAAATAGGAGACTATATGAGTTCAAATAAGAAAAAAAATAAAATGGAACGTGGTTTAACCAATCGCCATGTTCAGGTGATGGCCATTGCGGGGACAATCGGAACAGGACTTTTCCTAGGTGCTGGTCGTTCTATCAGCCTTACTGGACCTTCTATCATCCTGATTTACATGATTACAGGAGCCTTTATGTTTTTGATGATGAGGGCTGTTGGGGAGATGCTATATCAGGATCCAGAACAACATACTTTTATCAACTTTATCACCCGTCATTTGGGGAAAGGATGGGGGTATTTCTCGGTTTGGTCTTATTGGTTGTCTGTTGTCTTTATCGGTATGGCAGAAATCACCGCGATTTCGCATTATGTTCAGTTTTGGTTTCCTTCTTGGCCTAGTTGGTTAATTCAGATTGTTTTTTTAACGATTTTGGCTTTGGTCAATCTGATTGCGGTTAAGCTCTTTGGAGAAGTCGAGTTTTGGTTTGCTATGGTTAAGATTGTGGCTATTTTAGCTATGATTGCAACAGGGGCCTTTATGGTCTTGACAGGATTTGAAACACCATATGGTGCTGCAAGTCTGGCAAATATCAGCAATCAATTCTCTCTTTTCCCAAATGGAGTCATGAACTTTGTCATGGCCTTTCAAATGGTATTTTTTGCCTATCTGATGATTGAATTTATCGGAGTGACAACCTCTGAAACGAAGAATCCTCGTCAGGTTTTGCCAAAAGCAGTTAAAGAAATTCCTCTCCGAATTGTCTTCTTCTATGGCGGTGCTCTATTAGCCATTATGTCTATTATTCCCTGGAGAGAACTTGCATCTTCAGATTCACCATTTGTAACGGTTTTTGAGCTGGCAGGTATTAAGTGGGCGGCAGCTCTGATTAACTTCGTTGTTTTGACGTCGGCAGCATCTGCTCTTAATTCAACCCTCTATTCAACAGGGCGACACCTCTACCAGATTGCTCATGATTCACCCAATCGCTTCCTAAAAGCGATCAAGGCAGATACTCTCTCTCGCCATAATGTTCCACAAAATGCTATTATTGCTTCAGCAATCTTGATTGCTCTGGCTGCCTTTATCAATGTTTTGCCAGGTGTTTCCGATGCCTTTGCTTTGATTACGGCGTCTTCATCAGGTGTTTACATCGCGATTTATATCTTGATCATGGTGGCTCATCTCAAATACCGCAAGTCACAAGACTTCATGGCGGATGGCTACCTCATGCCCCATTACCGTTTTCTAAATCCTTTAACCATGCTCTTCTTTATCTTTGTCTTTGTAACCCTCTTTTTACAAGAATCTACTTTTATGGGAGCAATTGGTTCAGCTATCTGGATTATCGGTTTCGGAATTTATAGCCAGTGGAAATTTAGAAAATAACTCATGAACTCATCAACTCTGCTTGATGAGTTTTTTTCTAGTTTGACAGTCTATTGAAATAAGATTATAATCAAGCTGTAACAGTTCTAAGGAGGTTTGGATGCACGTTAGATTGGAAAATAAAGCGTCCCAGAAAGCGCAAGAAATAGGAAAACTGATTCGTTCTTATAATCGTTCCCAAAGAGAAGAGGCTGAAAGCGAGCCCCTGAACCTTTATGTTGAAGATGAAAAGGGCAATCTCTTGGCAGGCTTAGTAGCAGAGACTTTCGGAAATTGGCTGGAAATCGAATATTTGTTTGTGAAAGAGGAATTACGAGGACAAGGAATCGGTTCAAAACTATTGCAGCAAGCAGAAAGTGAAGCTAAGAATCGAAACTGCCGTTTTGCTTTTGTGAATACTTACCAGTTTCAAGCACCAGACTTTTATAAAAGGCATGGCTACAAGGAAGTCTTTACCTTGCAAAACTATCCCTATACAGGAAAAAGATTTTATTACCAAAAGGATTTGTAAGCTGAATATGAAAGTATAAAGCAAAGAGGAAATCTTCACATCACTATGGAGGTGGGCTAATGGATATCATACTAGATATGGGTAACGTCTTGTTAGAATGGAACAAGGATAAGATTTTACAAGGTGTTTCGGATACGAAGGAAGAATATTTGATTTTAGATAAAGCCATTTTTCAGTCGGGGCTTTGGGAAAGATTAGATCTTGGGACCATGACGAGAGAAGAGTTGGTGCTTAAAGTTGTGTCGATGATTGGAAGTACCTATCAAAAGAAGGTTGAAGAAGTTATCTGGAATTGGCCTAGCTACATTGATATTTATAGGGAAGTCTTTCCTGTCTTGTCAGAACTAAAGAAAAAGGGGCATCACATCTTTGTCTTGTCCAATACCTCAAAAGTATTTTATGATTTGCTAGAAGACCAACTATCTCCCTTAAAAGAACTTTTAGATGGCTTTGTCCTATCCTGTGATATAAAAGCTATAAAGCCGGATTTGGCAATGTTTAAGGAGATTCTTGACAAATACCAGCTAGATCCCACAAATTGTGTCTTTCTAGACGATATTGAGGACAATACAAACGCAGCTCAGAAATTGGGCATCAAGGCTCATCAGGTCAAGAAAAGAAGTGATGTCGTTGATATTTTGAAATCCTATATTTAAACACAACACTCTCTATTTTTTGTGGTAGAGAGTTTTCTTGTTAACAAAATCTTACAAAATGACATTTATATATTGCATTAAGTTAGATATATGGTATAATGTTCTTTAAAAGAAGCGCAACTTTTTGAAAATGTGAAGGAGGACGCTAGTGGCTAAAAATTTAAAATTAAAACTAGCTCGGGTGGAGCGTGAATTAACACAAGGGGATTTGGCAGAGGCTGTGGGTGTTACTAGGCAGACTATAGGCTTAATTGAAGCTGGGAAATACAATCCTAGTCTCTCCCTCTGTCAGTCCATTTGCAGATGTTTAGGCAAAACTTTAGATCAATTATTTTGGGAGGAAGAAGATGAAAAATAGATTTTTTTATTATCAATTATTAGACGAAAGAGAAGAACAACTGTTTAACAAAGCTGGGACAGAGACTTTTTATATGTTTATCGGGCTCATTCTGCTAAGTTATTTGGTGGCTGTATTAGCACCTGCTCTTTTTAATCCTGATATTCTTCTGGTTACTCTTCTTTTAGGAATTTTCTTCTTTTTCAATCGTGCACGACAACTTGGAGTGACCTACTATAGTCGTTTTCATTTTACGATTGTAGGGTGTTTGCTGGTGACTCTCGCTATTACGACTCTCTTGATGCTGCAGAATTATCAATTCAATATCGAAATTTATCAGCACAATCCTCTGAACGTTAAATACTTGTCTGCTTGGGTCATTACTTATCTGATTTACCTTCCTTGGGTTTTTATCGGCAATCTCGGGCTTAAAAGTTATGGCGGATGGGCTCAAAAAAAGTTTGAGCAAGATATGGATGAACTGGAGAGTGGAGAATAGCTTGTTAGCTTTTTATCAATCTCGGTAAAATGTGTTATAATAGTACTAATTTATCGGACGGTGTGAAAGTGGTAGAATACGTTCATACCTTTGTAAAGTAGGAAGAAGGAAAACAGATGTATCCAGATGATAGTTTGACATTGCACACGGACTTGTACCAGATCAATATGATGCAAGTTTACTTTGACCAAGGGATTCACAATAAGAAGGCGGTTTTTGAAGTTTATTTCCGCCAGCAACCGTTTAACAACGGTTATGCAGTTTTTGCTGGTTTGGAAAGAATTGTACATTATCTTAAAGACTTACGCTTTTCAGATAGCGATATTGCCTACTTGGAGTCGCTTGGCTATCATGGGGCGTTCTTAGATTACCTCCGCAATCTCAAGTTGGAGTTGACGGTTCGTTCTGCTCAGGAAGGGGACTTGGTTTTTGCTAATGAACCGATTGTACAGGTGGAAGGTCCTCTAGCCCAATGTCAATTGGTCGAAACGGCTCTCTTGAACATCGTTAACTTTCAAACCTTGATAGCGACCAAGGCAGCACGTATTCGTTCAGTCATTGAAGATGAACCCTTGATGGAGTTCGGGACACGTCGTGCGCAAGAAATGGATGCAGCTATCTGGGGAACACGCGCAGCGGTGATTGGTGGCGCCAATGGAACCAGCAACGTACGTGCAGGGAAGCTCTTTGGTATTCCAGTCTTGGGTACTCATGCTCATGCCTTGGTACAGGTTTATGGAAACGACTATGAAGCCTTCAAGGCCTATGCGGCGACCCATCGTGATTGTGTCTTTCTAGTAGATACTTATGACACGTTGCGAATCGGTGTGCCAGCTGCTATTCAGGTGGCGCGTGAACTGGGTGACCAGATTAACTTTATGGGTGTGCGGATTGACTCTGGGGATATTGCCTACATTTCCAAGAAAGTCCGTCAGCAATTGGACGAGGCTGGATTTACAGAGGCTAAGATTTATGCTTCTAATGACCTAGATGAAAATACCATCCTCAACCTCAAGATGCAAAAGGCCAAGATTGATGTCTGGGGCGTGGGAACCAAGCTGATTACAGCCTATGACCAGCCAGCTCTTGGGGCAGTTTATAAGATTGTTGCGATTGAAGATGAGAATGGTCAGATGCGCAATACCATCAAACTGTCTAATAATGCGGAAAAAGTGTCTACGCCAGGTAAGAAGCAGGTATGGCGCATTACCAGCCGTGAAAAAGGCAAGTCAGAAGGTGACTACATCACTTATGATGGTGTGGATGTGAGCGGCATGACAGAAATCAAGATGTTCCATCCAACTTATACTTACATCAAAAAGACCGTTCGTAATTTTGATGCAGTTCCTCTCTTGGTGGATATTTTCAAAGAAGGAACATTAGTTTACAACCTGCCTAGTTTGACTGACATTCAGGATTATGCCCGTAAGGAATTTGACAAGCTTTGGGATGAGTATAAACGGGTACTCAATCCGCAACACTATCCAGTGGACTTGGCGCGTGATATTTGGCAAGATAAGATGGACTTGATTGATAAGATGCGCAAGGAAGCCCTTGGTGAAGGAGAAGAAGAATGAGTTTGCAAGAGACCATTATCCAAGAACTAGGTGTGAAACCAGTGATTGACGCTCAGGAAGAAATCCGTCGCTCTGTCAATTTTTTAAAGAAATACTTAAAAAAACATCCCTTCCTTAAAAGCCTTGTGTTGGGAATTTCTGGAGGTCAAGACTCAACTTTAGCAGGGCGCTTGGCGCAATTAGCGATGGAAGAAATGCGAGCTGAGACAGGAGATGACAGCTACCGATTTATCGCTGTCCGCCTGCCATACGGAGTGCAAGCAGATGAAGCAGATGCTCAAAAAGCTCTTGCTTTCATCCAGCCAGATATCAGCTTGGTTGTGAATATCAAGGAATCAGCTGATGCCATGACAGCTGCAGTCGAAGCGACAGGAAGCACTGTTTCAGACTTTAACAAGGGAAATATCAAGGCTCGTAGTCGTATGATTGCCCAATATGCCCTTGCGGGTGCCCATAGCGGAGCGGTCATTGGAACAGACCATGCTGCGGAAAATATCACAGGCTTTTTTACCAAGTTTGGTGATGGTGGTGCAGACATTCTCCCTCTTTATCGCCTCAATAAACGTCAAGGAAAGCAACTCTTGAAGGTGCTTGGTGCAGACCCAGCCCTCTATGAAAAAATCCCAACAGCAGACCTGGAAGAAGAAAAACCAGGTATTGCAGACGAAGTAGCCTTGGGAGTCACATACAATGAAATTGATGACTACCTTGAAGGCAAAACAATCAGTCCAGAAGCCCAAGCGACTATCGAAAACTGGTGGCATAAAGGCCAACACAAACGCCACCTACCAATCACCGTATTTGATGACTTTTGGGAGTAAAAAGGTCCGGGGGACCTTTTTAGCTTCTTGCCTTGAAACTCGAGAGCAAGAATAACCTCCAGTGGACCTTTTTACCCTGAGCCTAGAAATGAGAAAGCGAAGAAGGTCCGAGGGACCTTTTTAGCTTGAGCCTTAAGCTTAGAAAGCGAGGTAACATGATGAAAGCAATCGGTACGCAAATGTTACAGACAGAACGTTTGATTTTGAGAAGATTTGTGGAGAGTGATGCGGAAGCTATGTTTCAAAATTGGGCTTCATCTGCTGAGAATCTGACCTATGTCACCTGGGATCCTCATCCTGATGTTGAGGTGACTCGGAGCTCGATTCGAAATTGGGTTGCCTCCTATGCAAATCCCAACTATTACAAATGGGCTATTTGTCTCAAAGAAAATCCTGAGCATGTGATAGGAGATATCAGTATTGTTGAAATGGATGAGCTTGACTCTAGCTGTGAGATTGGGTATGTTTTAGGAAAAAACTTTTGGGGCCGAGGTATGATGACAGAGGCCTTGAAAGCTGTGCTAGACTTCTGTTTTACTCAAGCAGGCTTTCAAAAAGTCAGAGCTCGTTACGCCAGTCTCAACCCAGCTTCAGGCCGTGTCATGGAAAAAGCGGGAATGTCTTATCTAAAAACCATTGCCAATGGTGTGGAGAGAAAAGACTACGTTGCGGACCTTATTTATTACCAGATAAGTAGGGAAGACAGGTAATTTCTTTTCTGTTTCTATCAAAGTCAGACCTTGTCTGGCTTTTTTTGTGCCAGATTTCTAAATAAACTGATTAAATTCCTATTTTTTCCTATCATTATCCCTGTTTTTTCTGGAGTTTTGGAGCTATAATAGTCCTATCAAATCAAAGAATGGAGGAAGGTAATGGATACGATTATCTTTTTTATCAGTGTTTTTCTTGCTGGAATTCTTTCCTTCTTTTCTCCTTGTATTTTACCCTTGTTACCGGTCTATGCAGGGGTCTTGTTGGATGATAAGAATGATGCTCAGGCTTCTAGTGGAAAATTTTCAATCTCACTTGTTAGTTTATTGCGAACTCTGGCCTTTATAGCGGGGATTTCCTTTGTTTTTATCTTACTGGGCTATGGAGCTGGTTTTTTAGGCAATTTGCTGTATGCTTCTTGGTTTCAGTATGTGACGGGTGCGATTATCATTCTCTTGGGCTTGCACCAGATGGAAATCTTACATTTGCAGGGGCTTTACAAGGAAAGAAGGCTACAATTAAAGAGACAGGGTCAAAACGCTAACGGCTATAGTCAGGCATTTTTACTGGGGTTAACCTTTAGTTTTGCTTGGACGCCGTGTGTAGGGCCAGTTCTGGGCTCTGTTTTGGCTTTGGCGGCTTCAGGTGGTTCAGGAGCTTGGCAAGGAGCTGGTCTCATGTTGATTTATACGCTGGGATTGGCGCTACCATTTTTGGTTCTAGCTCTCGCCTCCAGCTATGTTTTGAAACATTTCCGAAAACTGCATCCTTACCTCGGAATCCTCAAAAAAGTGGGTGGTTTCCTCATTATCGTGATGGGAATCTTGGTGCTTTTGGGAAATGCTTCCATTTTGACTACATTATTTGAATAGAGAGGAAAAAGAAATGAAAAAATGGCAAACATGTCTCCTTGGAGTAGGCTCAATTTGTTGCTTGGCAGCCTGTTCGGCTAAAAACATGTCAGACGAGTCTACTATGAAGGAGCAATCCAAAACAGAACAAGTTAGTTCACAAACTGCGACTAAAGGTCAGGAAGTCGCTGATTTTGAACTAACAGGTGTAGATGGTAAGACCTATCGTTTGTCTGATTACAAGGGCAAGAAAGTCTATCTTAAATTCTGGGCTTCTTGGTGTTCCATCTGTCTGGCTAGCCTTCCAGATACGGACGAAATCGCTAAAGAAGCTGGTGATGACTATGTGGTCTTGACAGTGGTCTCTCCTGGGCACAAGGGGGAGCAATCTGAAGCAGACTTTAAGAACTGGTACAAGGGCTTAGATTATAAAAATTTTCCAGTTTTAATTGATCCATCAGGTAAACTCTTGGAAAGTTATGGTGTCCGTTCTTATCCGACTCAAGCCTTTATAGACAAGGAAGGCAAGCTGGTCAAAACGCAACCAGGTTTTATGGATAAGGATATGATTTTAAAAGAATTGAAAGAAATGGGGTAGAGAAAGGCTATGAATGATAAAGTAAAACTTTTTGTCTTGGCAGTGGTCATTCTCCTAGCCATAACCGGTTTCTATTTTCTATTGACGCGAAATGCAGGGCAGACAGATAGCTCGCAAATTGAGAAAGCATCCGTTAGCCAAGGAGGAAAAACAGTGAAAAAAACAGAAGTGAGCAAAGACGCGGACTTGCACGAAATTTATCTAGCTGGAGGTTGTTTTTGGGGAGTGGAGGAATACTTCTCACGCGTGCCTGGAGTGACAGATGCCGTTTCAGGCTATGCGAACGGTAGAGGGGAAAAAACCAAATACGAATTGATCAATCAAACAGGACATGCAGAGACTGTCCATGTCACCTATGACGCCAATCAAATTTCCCTCAAAGAAATTCTGCTTCATTACTTCCGCATTATCAATCCAACCAGCAAAAATAAACAAGGAAATGATGTAGGGACTCAGTACCGTACCGGCGTTTATTACACAGATGACAAGGATTTGGAAGTAATCAACCAAGTCTTTGATGAGGTGGCTAAGAAATACGATCAACCTCTGGCAGTTGAAAAGGAGACCTTGAAGAATTTTGTGGTGGCGGAGGACTATCACCAAGACTACCTCAAGAAAAATCCAAATGGCTACTGTCATATCAATGTCAATCAGGCTGCCTACCCTGTCATTGATGCCAGCAAATATCCTAAACCAAGTGATGAGGAATTGAAAAAGACCTTGTCACCTGAGGAGTATGCAGTTACCCAGAAAAATCAAACAGAACGAGCTTTTTCAAACCGCTATTGGGATAAATTTGAATCTGGTATCTATGTAGATGTCGCTACTGGCGAACCTCTCTTTTCATCAAAGGACAAGTTTGAGTCTGGTTGTGGATGGCCTAGTTTCACCCAACCCATCAGCCCAGATGTTGCTACCTACAAGGAAGATAAGTCTTACAATATGACACGCATGGAAGTGCGGAGCCGAGTTGGAGATTCTCACCTTGGCCATGTCTTTACGGATGGACCACAGGACAAGGGTGGCTTACGCTACTGTATCAATAGTCTCTCTATCCGGTTTATTCCCAAAGACCAAATGGCAGAAAAAGGCTATGCCTATTTACTAGATTATGTTGATTAATACTCTTCGAAAATCTCTTCAAACCACGTCAGCGTCTCCTTACCGTCCCCATACGTATAGTTACTGACTTCGTCAGTTTCATCTACAACCTCAAAACAGTGTTTTTGAGCTGACTTTGTCAGTTTTATCTACAACCTCAAAGCTGAACTTTGCGCAACCTGCGGTTAGCTTCCTAGTTTGCTATTTGATTTTCATTGAGTATAAGAGAGCTTTCCTAAGCAGTTAGAGGAGAATTTTGCTATACTGATACTAGTGAGTGGTAAAGGAGCAGAGCATGACCTACACAATCTTAATCGTAGAAGATGAGTATCTGGTAAGACAAGGCTTGACCAAGTTGGTCAATGTAGCAGCCTACGATATGGAAATCATCGGTCAGGCTGAAAATGGAAGACAGGCTTGGGACTTGATTCAAAAGCAGGTGCCAGACATCATTTTAACTGATATCAATATGCCTCAGCTAAATGGCATCCAGTTGGCCAGTCTGGTACGAGAAACCTATCCTCAGGTACATTTGGTCTTTTTGACGGGTTACGATGATTTTGATTATGCCTTGTCTGCTGTCAAACTCGGTGTCGATGACTATCTGCTCAAGCCCTTTTCTCGTCAGGATATTGAGGAAATGTTGGGGAAAATCAAGCAAAAACTAGACAAGGAAGAAAAGGAAGAGCAGTTACAAGATTTATTGACTGATAAGTTTGAGGGAAATATTGCTCAGAAGATCCAGTCTCATCTGGCTGATAGTCAATTTAGTTTAAAGTCTTTAGCTAGTGACCTAGGTTTTAGTCCGACTTATTTGAGTTCCTTGATTAAGAAAGAGTTGGGCCTGCCTTTTCAGGATTATTTGGTGCGAGAACGTGTCAAACAAGCCAAGCTTTTGCTTCTGACCACAGATTTAAAGATTTATGAGATCGCAGAAAAGGTTGGCTTTGAAGATATGAACTACTTTACCCAACGTTTTAAACAGATTGCAGGTTTGACCCCCCGTCAGTTTAAGAAGGGAGAAGGTCGATGAAACGTTCTTCTCTACTAGTCAGAATGGTTATTTCCATCTTTCTGGTCTTTCTCATTCTCCTAGCTGTGGTTGGGACTTTCTACTATCAATCTAGTTCATCAGCCATTGAGACTACCATTGAAGGCAATAGCCAAACGACCATCAGTCAAACTAGCCACTTTATTCAGTCTTATATCAAAAAATTAGAAACCACCTCTACCAGTTTGACCAAGCAGACGGATGTCCTAGACTATGCTGAGAATCCCAGTCAAGACAAGGTCAAGGGAATTCGAGATCTATTTTTGACCATCTTAAAGGCTGACCAGGACTTGAAAGCTGTGGTTCTGGTCACCAAATCTGGTCAGGTCATTTCTACAGATGACAGTGTGCAAATGAAGACCTCCTCAGATATGATGGCTGAGGATTGGTACCAAAAGGCCATTCATCAGGGAGCCATGCCTGTTTTGACCCCAGCTCGTAAATCGGATAGTCAGTGGGTTATTTCTGTCACTCAAGAACTTGTCGATACAAAGGGATCCAATCTTGGCGTACTTCGTTTGGATATTTCCTACGAAACTCTGGAAGCCTATCTCAACCAACTCCAGTTGGGCCAGCAGGGCTTTGCCTTTATCATCAATGAAAACCATGAATTTGTCTACCATCCTAAACGTACTGTCTATAGCTCAGCGAGTGAAATGGAGGCTATGAAACCCTACATCGAGACGGGGCAGGGCTATACGCTGGATCACCAATCCTACGTCAGTCAGGAACAGATTGCAGGAACAGATTGGACGGTGATAGGCGTGTCTTCGTTGGAGAAGCTAGACCAGGTTCGGAGTCAACTCATGTGGACCTTGCTTGCTGCTAGTGCCTTATCTCTTCTTGCCTGTCTCTGCTTGGTGTGGTTCAGTCTCAAACACTGGATTGCTCCTTTGAAGGACCTAAGAGAAACCATGCTGGAAATTGCTTCTGGTACACAAAATCTGCGTGCTAAAGAAGCTGGTGCCTATGAACTGAGAGAAGTGACTCGTCAGTTCAATGCCATGCTGGATCAGATTGATCAGCTGATGGCAGATGTGCGCAGGCAGGAAGAGGCGACCCGGCAATATGAACTTCAGGCCTTGTCAAGCCAGATTAACCCCCATTTCCTCTACAATACTTTGGATACTATCATCTGGATGGCTGAATTTCAGGATAGTCAGCGAGTGGTTCAGGTGACCAAGTCTTTGGCAACCTATTTCCGCTTGGCGCTCAATCAAGGAAAGGATTTGATTTCTCTTTCTGATGAAATCAATCATGTCCGCCAGTATCTCTTTATCCAGAAACAACGCTATGGTGATAAGCTGGAGTATGAGATTGATGAAGATCCTGCTTTTGGTAACCTAGTCTTGCCCAAGCTGGTGTTACAACCTCTTGTAGAAAATGCTCTTTACCATGGCATTAAGGAGAAGGAAGGTCAGGGCCATATTAAAGTCTCTGTTCAGAAAAAGGATACAGGGCTTGTCATCCGCATTGAGGATGATGGTGTTGGTTTCCAAGCTGCTGGCGATAGTAGTCAAAGTCAGCTCAAACGTGGGGGAGTTGGCCTTCAAAATGTCGACCAACGACTCAAACTTCATTTTGGAGACAATTACCAGATGAAGATTAATTCTGTACCCTCAAAAGGGACGACGGTTGAAATATACATTAATAAAATAGAAATAAGTTAGCTCCCAGTCAATTCTGGGAGTTTTGCTTTTAAAAATCAGAATGATTAGTTGGCCTTGATAAAATCAGTAAAAAAAGATATGATAGATAGTGACAAAAGAGGTATCAAGTATGACGGAAAAAGACATTCAAAGAGCAACAAGCCAGATTGTAGAAGATGTAATAGACAAGGCTAATTTGAAGCAAGGAGCTATCTTTGTTTTGGGCCTTTCTTCTAGTGAGGTGATGGGTGGTCAGATTGGCAAGGAATCCAGTCAAGAAATTGGTGAAATCATCGTGAAAACCATCCTAGCTATCCTAGAGGAAAAAGGAATTCATCTAGCCGTTCAAGGTTGTGAACATGTCAATCGAGCCCTCGTTGTTGAACGTCAGGTGGCAGAGCAGTTTGGTCTGGAAATCGTCAGTGTCCTTCCGACACTTCATGCAGGAGGTTCGGGTCAGTTGGCAGCCTTTAAGTTTATGCAGGATCCAGTTGAGGTCGAATTCATCAAGGCTCATGCTGGATTGGATATCGGAGACACTGCAATTGGCATGCATGTCAAGCATGTTCAGGTTCCGATTCGCCCTCTTTTGAGAGAAATTGGGCATGCTCATGTAACGGCTCTTGCAAGTCGTCCCAAACTAATCGGAGGTGCGCGTGCGCAGTATCCAGAAGATTCTATCAGAAAGTCGTGAGAATGAGAAAAACAAAACAACAACTAGAAAAAATCACCAAATATTCGATTCGTAAGCTAACTGTTGGGGTAGGTCCTGTAGCCATCGGGGCCTTCCTTTTTGGTGCTAGTACCTTTTCAGTAGATAAGGTGCAAGCCAATGAAGTTGGCGGAGCTCATAGTGTTTATTACCGTTATTTGGCGGAGCAGGAATTGACCGAGTCTGAAAAAGCCCTGATTCACCATGAGGTTCCAACAGAATTTCAAGATGATGATATTCTTTATGTAGTTTATCGTAAGAAGGCAACTAACAGTCAACAACTTCCTTACACAGGAAGTAAGGAACTAGCTTTGGCAGGTCTTGGCTTGGCAACTGCTTCTCTAGCAGTCTTTTTGGTGTCCAAAAAAGGTCGTAGAGAAGTTCTAGGTGTTCTCTTGATTAGTTCTTTAGGAGCTAGCACCTTTGTTCCTTATGGGACATTTGCTTTTGAAAATAAGGAATTGCTTTCTTATAACCAAACTATTTCAGCCTCTACACATGAAGGCTTGGCTGAAGGGATTATTCATATTGATGGCTATGAGTACATCGGTTACTTCAAGGAAGCGGAACTCCATCCATCAAGACCAGCTTCAGCTGAAAAGTCTCAGTTGCCAGTAGAAAAGCAAAGTTCAAAAGAAATCGAGAAAACAGAAGTAGCTCAGGAAAGACCTGCTGTTGCTTCGGAAATTGCCGTCGAAAAATCTGTAGTAGAGAATCCAGTTGCGCCTGCGGTTGAAGAAAAACCAGTTTCTGAGAAGCCTCAGGCTAGACAGGAAGAGAGCTTGGTAGAGATTCCTTTTGAAACGGTCACAAGCCCAGATGCTAATCTAGCAGAAGGACAGACTCGTATCGTCACAGCCGGAGTAAATGGTCAGCGTCGTCTTGTAACCAAAGTTTCGATGGTTAACGGTCAAGAAGTTAGAGAAGTCATCGAAGACCAAGTGGTTCAAAAACCTGTGTCGCAAGTCATTGCAGTCGGAACTAAGAAAGAGGTGCAACCTGCTCCAACTCCAGTACCACAAGCTGAACCAACTCACCAAGTAGCTAAAGGTACGCAAGAAGAAGGCAAAGAAGGTCAATCTTTAACGCAACCCGAATTACCAGAGGTTACAGTAGAGTCTAAAGGAACTCAAGAGGCAGGTAAAGAAGGTCAATCCTTAACGCAACCATCCTTACCAGAAGCTACGATAGATGCCAAAGGAACTCAAGAATCTGGCAAAGAAGGTCAAGCTTTAACTCAACCTGTATTACCAGATGCTCCAGTAGAAGTAAAAGGTACACAAGAGGAAGGTAAAGTAGGTCAAGCTCTTGTACAAGAACAGTTACCTGAGTACAAAGTAACTGAGGGAACCCTTGTTGAAACATCGACTACAGACCTAGACTACAAAACTGAAACGACTGAGGATCCAACCAAGTATACGGACGAAGAAACTGTCGTAAGAAATGGTGAAAAAGGTAGTCAAGTTACTAAAACAACTTATAAAACAGTAGAAGGTGTTAAAACTGACCAAGTTCTTTCAACTAGCACAGAAGTTACCAAGGAGCCTGTAAACCAACAGGTAAGTCGTGGGAAAAAACCAATTGAAGGAACTCTTGTAGAAGAAAGTCTTGAAAAGATTCCATTTAAGGAAGTTGTTAAAGAAGATGACCAACTGAAAAAAGGCTTAGAAGTTGTAGCTCAAGAAGGAAAAGAAGGCCAGAAAAAAATCACCAAGACCTTTAATACCATTAAGGGAGTTAAAACAGAGGACGCTCCAAAAGTTACAGAGGAAATCCTTGAGGCACCTCAAGACAAAATTTTGAAACGTGGTACCAAGACCTTTGAAAAACCAGTATTGACCATCACAGCAGTTGAGCCTAAGGATTTGAAGCGTACTTCAGATGTTAAGTATAGTCTAGAAAATCCAAGTAAGGCAGCCATTAAATCTATTACCTTAACTCTGAAAAAAGGTGATGAGATTGTCAAAACCTTGAATGTTTCACCAGACGACTTGACAACTACCCTGACAGATTTACAGTACTACAAGGATTATAAACTTGAAACGAAGATGGTTTATGACCGTGGTGAGGGTGATGAGGAAGAGGTTCTGAAAGAAGAACCGCTAAGACTTGACCTTAAAAAAGTTGAAATCAAAAACATCAAAGAAACAAGCTTGATGAGTGTGGATGATGCTGGTGTTGAAACAGATAAGAGCTTACTTACTGAAAAACCGACAGACATTGCTCCACTTTACTTACGAGTGACAACTCATGATAATAAGACAACAAGACTTACGGTAAGTTCTGTTGAAGAAGTGGTTGTCGATGGAAAAACATTGTACAAAGTGGTAGCAAAAGCTCCAAACTTAGTTCAACGTAGAGCAGATGATACTTTCAGTGAAGAGTATGTTCATTACTTTGAAAAACAAAAATTAAAAGAAGGTAATGTATATTACAACTTCAATGAGCTTGTAAAAGATATGCAAGCTAACCCAACGGGTGAGTTTAAACTTGGTGCGGATCTTAATGCAGCAAATGTTCCGACTCCGAATAAACAATACGTGACGAACATTTTTAAAGGTAAGCTGTATAGTGAAGGTGATAAACGTTATACCATTCACAATCTAGCTCGACCATTGTTCAACCGTGTTGAAAATGCTCATATTCATGACATCAACTTTGGTAATGTGAATATCAATATGCCGTGGGCTGATAAAACAGCTCCACTTGGAGATATGTTTAAGAACTCAACGATTGAGAATATTAAGGTTACGGGTAATGTGGTTGGTAATAACGACGTTACAGGTATGGTCAACAAACTAGATGAATCCAATATGCGTAATGTAGCCTTTATCGGTAAAATCGAAAGCGTGGGTAACAAAGGTTGGTGGTCTGGTGGACTTGTAAGTGAAAGCTGGAGAAGCAATGTAGATAGTTCTTATGTTGAAGCTGACATTAAAGCCAACAATGCTAAATTTGGTGGATTGATTGCCAAAGTCAACCATGGTGGGAATCCAAATGATGTTAAACAAAAAGGTCGTTTATCTAAATCTGTGGTCAAAGGGACATTGACACTCAAAACCAATAATCAAAGCGGTGGTTTAATTCACGAAAACTATGACTGGGGTTGGGTTGAAAATAACGTCAGCATGATGAAAGTGACAAATGGTGAAATGATGTATGGTTCAGGGTCAGTTGACTCAGGTGACCCATACTTCGGATTTGATTACTTCAAGAACAATGTGTATGTGAACGATGTTGCATCAGGTAACGTTTCTTATAACCGTTCAAAACAGATTAAGGGTGTCGACCAAGCAGAAGCGGATAAACGTATTGTTTCGTTCAATATCACAGCCGATAAATATGAAATCACACCATATTTGACTGATAAATTAAATCACGTAGCGTATAAAGAAGACACGTACAAAACTACTCAAGATTATAATGCAGAACGTGAACTTGCTTACCGAAATGTTGAAAAACTTCAACCGTTCTACAATAAAGAGTGGATTGTGAATCAAGGTAATAAGACTCCTGAAGGATCTAAATTATTAACTACAGAAGTATTATCTGTGACAGGTATGAAAGATGGGCAATTTGTAACTGACTTGTCAGATGTTGATCATATTATGATTCATTATGCTGATGGTACTAAGGAAGAAAAAGTTGTCACACGTAAAGCTGATTCTCAAGTCCAACAAGTTCGTGAATATAGTATCGAAGGTCTTGGTGACGTCGTTTATACACCGAATATGGTTGTTAAAGATAGAACACAATTAATCAACGATATTAAAGCAAAATTAGCAGGTGTTGAATTGATTTCACCTGAAGTGCGTGCGTTAATGGACAAACGTAACAAACCAGCTGAGAATAGTGACAATCATAAGAACAATTACATTCGTAACTTGTTCCTTGAAGAAAGCTTTGAAGAAACGAAAGCTAATTTAGATAAATTAGTCAAAGCTTTAGTTGAAAACGAAGACCATCAATTGAATAGTGATGAAGCTGCCATGAAAGCTCTTCTTAAAAAAGTGGAGGACAATAAAGCTAAGATTATGATGGGTCTTACTTATTTAAATCGTTATTATGGATTTAAATACAATGATATGAGCATTAAAGACCTCATGATGTTCAAGCCTGATTTTTATGGTAAGAACGTTAGCGTTATCGATAGATTGATTCAAATTGGTTCACGTGAACATTTCTTGAAAGGGGATCGAACTCAAGATGCTTATCGTGATGTGATTGCGGGAGCAACAGGTAAAGGTAATTTAAATGACTTCTTAACATATAACATGAAACTCTTTACAGAAGATACTGATATGAATGTATGGTATAAGAAAGCTATTTCTCATACTAACTATGTAGTTGAGAAACAATCATCTAACCCTGATTTTGCTAATAAGAAATATCACTTATATGAAAACTTAAATAACGGTGAACATGGTCGATACATTTTACCACTTCTTAATACGAAGAAGGCTCACATGTTCTTAATTTCAACGTACAATACGCTAGCGTTTAGTGCATTTGAGAAATATGGTAAGAATACAGAAGCTGAACGTGAAGCGTTTAAGAAAGAAATCGACTTACGTGCACAAGAGCAAATTAATTACTTAGACTTCTGGTCAAGACTTGCTGCTGATAATGTACGTAATCAATTGTTGAAATCTGAAAATATGGTTCCATCAGCAATTTGGGATAACCAAGATGTTTCAGGTAATGGATGGGCTGACCGAATGGGTCATAATAAGAATGGTGACTATGCTCCAGTTCGTGAGTTCTATGGACCTACAGGTAAATGGCACGGATATAACGGTATGGGTGCGTATGCTTATATCTTTTCTAACCCACAAAATTCAGAAGCTGTATACTACATCATCTCTAGTATGATTAGTGATTTTGGTACATCTGCATTCACTCACGAAACAACTCACATTAATGACCGTATGGCCTACTTAGGAACATGGCGTCACCGTGAAGGGACAGATATTGAATCATTTGCTCAAGGTATGCTACAATCACCATCTCTTACAAACTATAATGGTGAATATGGTTCACTTGGATTAAATATGGCGTACGAACGTAAAAATGATGGTACACAAATTTATAACTATGATCCTAATATGTTAAGTAGTCGTGAGAAGATTGATCACTACATGAAGAACTATAACGAATCAATGATGATGCTTGATTACTTAGAAGCAGAATCTGTCATCAAGAAAAATACTGGAACTAACGATAAGTGGTTCAAGAAAATCGATAAGAAATATCGCGAAAAAGCGAGCTATAATAAGTTAGAAGGTGCACCACACCAATGGGATTTAGTTCGTGATTTAAATGATGATGAGAAGAGTATGAAACTGACAGCTATTGATCAACTTGTAGATAACAACTTCGCTACTAAACACGGGCTACCAGGTAATGGTCATTACCGTACTGAAGGATTCGATTCTGCTTATACTGTTGTGAATATGATGACTGGTATTTACGGTGGTAACACAAGTAAGAGTACGGCTGGCTCAATCTCATTCAAACACAATACATTCCGTATGTGGGGCTACTACGGTTACCTTGATGGATTCTTAGGGTATGCATCTAACAAGTATAAACAAGAATCTAAAGCAGCCGGTAACGTAGGTCTAGGTGATAACTTTATCATCCAAAAAGTTTCTAAAGGTAGATTTAATACATTAGAAGAGTGGAAGAAAGAATGGTATAAAGAAGTCAGAGCTAAAGCTGAGAAAGGTTTTGTAGAAATTGAAATTGATGGTCAAAAGATTTCAACATATGAAAAACTTCAAGAGCTATTCGATGCTGCAGTTGAAAAAGACCTTCAAGGTAATAAATTTGATAATACAGTGAATCTTAAATGGAAAGTTTACAAACAACTCTTGCAGAAATCAGACGGATTTACTGGAGATTTATTCACTAAATAGTAGATAGGACTAGTAAAATGAAAAAAGGTAGATCAGCTTTGTCTGTATCTGCCTTTTTGTGCTATACTTAAGATATGCATAGAAAAACAGTGATTGATTTTAGAGCTTTGGGCGAGAGATACACCTTTACCCAGCCGATCAAAGAGTTAAAAACGAGAGATTTATCAGAAGTGGCAGACTTGCTGGCACAAGTGGAAAGCTACCAAGAGCAAGGGTATTATGTGGTGGGCTATGTCAGTTACGATGCTGCACCTGCATTTGAGAAGAAATTAGCAGTTCATAAAGCTCCTTTACTGGCAGAGTATCTGCTATATTTTACAGTTCATGATAGGGTAGAAACATCGCCTATTCCTCTGACTTATGAGGAAGTAGATCTGCCTTCAAAGTGGCAGGAAGAAACATCTGCAGAAAATTATGAAAAGGCTATTGCCCAGATTCACCATCATTTGCGTCAAGGGGACACCTATCAGGTCAACTACACCGTCCAACTCAAGCAAGACTTAAACGCCAATCCTTTTGCCATCTACAATCGTATGGTGGTAGAGCAGGAGGCGGGCTACAATGCCTATGTGGAACATGACGAGATGGCAGTGATTTCCATGAGTCCAGAGCTCTTTTTTGAGCAAAATGACCGGGAATTAACGACTCGCCCGATGAAGGGAACAACTAAACGTGGTCTGACTGACGATGAAGATTTGAAAGAGGCAGCTTGGTTGGAGCAAGATCCTAAAAATCGCTCTGAAAATATGATGATTGTGGATCTCTTGCGCAATGATATGAACCGTATTTCTGAAGTGGGTAGTGAGCATGTGGAGCGTCTGTGCCAAGTGGAGCAGTATTCGACTGTTTGGCAGATGACTTCGACCATCAAGAGTCAGTTGCGAGAGGATGTGGACTTGGTTGCCATTTTTCGCTCTCTCTTTCCTTGTGGATCAATAACGGGAGCTCCGAAAATTGCGACCATGGAAATCATCAAGGACTTGGAGCCACACCCCAGAGGAGTTTACTGTGGAACGATTGGTCTCTTGCTTCCAAATGGGCGACGAATTTTCAATGTCGCCATTCGGACCATTCAACTCTACAAGAGTCAAGCCATCTATGGAGTTGGCGGAGGGATTACTTGGGATAGTACTTGGGAATCTGAATACCGTGAGGTTCATCAAAAGGCGGCTGTTCTCTATCGTAAACAAGCTCGTTTCAAATTGATTACTACAGGGAAAATCAGCCAGAAACGTTTGCTATTTGAAGATCAACATCTGAAAAGATTGACAAAGGCGAGTCGTTATTTTTCCTTTCCTTTTGACCCAGAAGAACTGAGACAAAAGATAGAGGAAGAGTGTCAAGCTTGTGATTCTCACCAAGACTATCGTTTGCGAATTACTATCAGCAAGTCTGGAGAGATGGAACTCAGCCGCCAAATCTTAACACCCCTCAGTCCAAGTTTCTGCAAAGCCAAACTTTGTTTGCAAGAAGCAGATTTGAATCAATCATTTACCTACTTTAAAACAACTCATAGACCACATTTAAGTCTAGGAGAGCAAGAGAAGATTTACCACAATAAGTCAGGAGAACTACTTGAGACCTCTATTGGAAATCTGGTCTTAAAAATTAATGGTAAACTCTACACACCGCCTATCAGACTTGGAATTTTGTCAGGGATTTACCGCCAACATTTGCTAGGAAAAGGACAGATAGAAGAGAAAATTCTGACTTTGGCAGACTTGAACCAAGCAGAAGCTGTCTATGGCTGTAATGCAGTCAGAGGCTTGTATGAGTTGTTATTGAAGGAGAAATAAATGAAATTGATATTTTTACATGGCTTAGGTCAGACGGCCGCAAGCTGGAAGGAAGTTCAGGATCTACTTGCCGATCATCCTTCTGAGGCCCTTGAATTGTTTCCTGTGGGAGTTGGTTCTTATCAGGAAGCCAAAAAACGGATAGCTAAATACCTATCAGAGGAGAAGAAACCTTTTGTTTTAATCGGTTTATCCCTCGGTGCTACTCTTGCGCTAGAGCTTTCAAGTTACGATTTGCCAAATCTTCAAGGTTTAGTCTTGTCAGGCTGTCCAGTGAAACTAGCAGGTAATATCTTGTTTAGAATCCAGTTGATGATTTTTAAACTACTTCCAAAAAGTTTTTTTGAAAAGCAGGGAGCAGACAAAGCTCTCATGGTTGGTGTTTCTGAGGAATTGAAAACACTTGATTTAACCAAAATAGCACAGAATTGTTACTATCCAACCTTGCTAATTTGTGGTAGCCAAGACAAGCCTAATCTCAGTTCTATGAGAGGCCTTCATCAATTGATGTCAGATTCTAAGTTGCGGATTATTCCTGACGGTCCTCACACACTGAACACTGACAAACCGAAGGAGTTTGCAGAAAAGACTAGAAGTTTTCTTGAATTGCTGGAATAAGTCTGGTAAAATAAAAGCGAAAACGGTATCAAAAAAGGAGAGAATAATGAAAAAAAAGTTTTGCTAAAAGTGGCTTTTGTTGCCCTTCTAGTTTGGGGACTATTTACCGAACCAGTTACTGCAGAGGAAAATATTCATTTTTCTAGTTGTAGAGAAGCATGGGAAAATGGTTACTCTGATATTCATATAGGAGAACCAGGTTACTCTTCTAAACTAGATCGTGATGGTGATGGGATAGCTTGTGAACGTGCCAATGCACCTCGGGGAGTCTTTAAACCACGCCAGTCGGGTTCGCAATCCAATGTCACAGCTAGCGGATGGGTCAAACAGGACGGTTATTGGTATTATTTTGCTGAAAATGGGCATGCAGTTAAGAATGCTTGGCAAGGTAGCTATTACCTTAAGTCAGATGGCAAGATGGCAGCCAGCGAGTGGATTTATGATGCTAGCTATCAATCTTGGTACTATCTAAAATCCGACGGTTCTTATGCGAGAAATACTTGGCAGGGAAGCTACTACCTTAAATCAAATGGTAAGATGGCAGCAGGTGAATGGCTATATGATTCCTATTATCAATCGTGGTATTATCTAAAAGAGGACGGAGCTTACGCCCGCAATGCTTGGCAAGGAAGCTATTATCTCAAGTCAAATGGTAAGATGGCATCAAGCGAATGGGTTTATGATACCAGTTATCAAGCATGGTACTACCTGAAATCAGATGGTTCATACGCTCGTAATACTTGGCAAGGAAATTACTATTTGAAATCAGATGGTAAAATGGCAAAGAATGAGCGGGTTGATGGTGGTCGCTACTATGTGGATGCTTCTGGTTTGTGGAAACCATAAAGCAAACAAATTCTAGGGAAATAATGCAAACCTTTGCACAAAACAGACGATTCTGTTATACTATATCTGTAAGCATTTTCAATTAAAAAGGAGAAGACGATGAGTCAAAAGATTATTGGGATTGACCTTGGTGGAACATCTATCAAATTTGCAATTTTAACTCAAGAGGGAGAAATCCAAGAAAAATGGTCTATCAAGACTAACATTTTGGATGAAGGAAGCCATATCGTAGATGATATGATTGAGTCTATTCAACATCGTTTGGACTTGCTTGGATTGTCAGATACGGATTTTCGAGGCATTGGAATGGGATCACCTGGTGTGGTTGACCGTGAGAAAGGAACTGTTATCGGTGCCTACAACCTGAACTGGAAAACTCTTCAACCAATTAAAGAAAAAATCGAAAAAGCCTTGGGTATCCCATTCTTCATCGACAATGATGCCAACGTAGCTGCTCTCGGTGAGCGTTGGATGGGTGCAGGTGACAACCAACTAGACGTTGTCTTTATGACACTTGGTACAGGTGTTGGTGGCGGTATCGTGGCAGAAGGCAAATTGCTTCACGGTGTTGCTGGTGCGGCAGGAGAGCTTGGTCATATCACTGTTGACTTTGACCAACCAATCGCATGTACCTGTGGTAAAAAAGGCTGTCTTGAGACAGTTGCTTCAGCAACAGGGATTGTCAACCTGACTCGTCGTTATGCAGATGAATACGAAGGCGATGCAGCTTTGAAACGCTTGATTGATGACGGAGAAGAAGTAACTGCTAAAACTGTCTTTGACCTTGCAAAAGAAGGGGACGACCTTGCCTTGATCGTTTACCGTAACTTCTCACGTTACTTGGGTATTGCGTGTGCTAATATCGGTTCAATCCTAAACCCATCAACAATCGTTATCGGTGGTGGGGTGTCAGCTGCGGGAGAATTCCTTCTCCAAGGCGTGCAAAAGGTCTATGATGAAAATACCTTCCCACAAGTACGCACATCCACTAAATTGGCTCTTGCAACTCTAGGAAATGACGCTGGAGTTATCGGAGCAGCATCACTTGTATTGCAATAAGATCATAAAAGGAGAAAAACACTACTTTAAAGCCAGTGATTTTCCTCCTTTCTTTTTTATGCTATACTAGTTAGGACAATAAATGAGGTGAGAGTAAATGACAAAAGCTGATACGATTTTTAAAGAAAATATTGAACGAATCCTCAAAGACGGTGTCTTTTCGGAACAAGCACGTCCCAAGTACAAGGATGGGACTGTTGCCAACTCTAAATACGTAACGGGTGCCTTTGCAGAGTATGACTTGGCCAAGGGGGAATTCCCCATCACGACTTTGCGTCCCATTGCAATCAAATCTGCCATCAAAGAAGTACTTTGGATCTACCAAGATCAGTCTAATAGCCTAGAAGTGCTCAATGATAAGTACAATGTTCATTACTGGAATGACTGGGAAGTGGGAGATACAGGAACCATCGGAGAGCGCTATGGGGCTGTTGTTAAGAAACACGATATCATCAATAAGCTTCTTAAACAGTTGGAAGCCAATCCTTGGAACCGTCGAAACATCATCTCCCTCTGGGACTATCAAGCTTTCGAAGAAACAGATGGGCTGCTCCCATGTGCCTTTCAGACTATGTTTGATGTCCGTCGGGTTGATGGGGACCTCTATCTGGATGCGACTTTGACTCAGCGCTCTAATGATATGCTGGTTGCTCACCACATCAATGCTATGCAGTATGTGGCTCTTCAGATGATGATTGCCAAGCATTTTGGATGGAAGGTTGGGAAGTTCTTCTACTTCATTAACAACCTTCATATCTATGATAATCAGTTTGAACAAGCAGAGGAATTGCTTCGTCGTGAGCCGTCAAACTGCCAACCTCGTTTGGTTTTAAATGTGCCAGATGGGACCAATTTCTTTGATATCAAAGCGGAGGACTTTGAGTTGGTTGACTATGATCCAGTCAAGCCACAACTGAAGTTTGATTTGGCTATTTAATACTCTTCGAAAATCAAATTCAAACCACGTCAGTGTCGCCTTACCGTAGATATATGTAACTGACTTCGTCAGTCTTATCTACAACCTCAAAGCAGTGCTTTGAGCAACCTGCGGCTAGCTTCCTAGTTTGCTCTTTGATTTTCATTGAGTATAAAAGAAAATAAAAAGAAGTTGAGAAATCTCAACTTCTTTTGTTGCTTAATGTGATACGCGACGGCGAGCTGCCTTTTTGCGGTTTTCTTCGATGAAAGCTGCTTTTTGCTCTTCTGGCTCAATCACTTTCTTTTTAATTGCGTATACCGCACCTGCAACGGCAGCGACAGTTCCTGCGACACCTGTTACAAGACCTTTAGCGAATCCTTTAGCCATGAGTCTTCCTCCTTTATCTTCCCGAACAGTCAGGCTCCTCAAGAGGTAGCATTTTTCTGACTGACCTTTTTGTGATATAATAATAGTAACGAAAAAATGGGAATTTTTCAAGGAAAAAAGATGAAAACAAAAATAATTGTGATTGTTGGACCGACTGCTGTTGGGAAGACAGCCCTTGCTATTGAAGTGGCCAAGCGCTTTGGTGGGGAGGTGGTCAGCGGTGACAGTCAGCAAGTATACAGAGGGTTGGATATTGGGACGGCCAAGGCCAGCCCAGAGGAGCAAGCATCTGTTCCTCATCATTTGATTGATGTCAGAGAGGTGACCGAGTCTTACTCGGCTTTTGATTTTGTTTCAGAAGCTAAGAAGGCTATTGAGGATATTCATAACCGTGGTAAGCTTGCTATTATCGCGGGTGGTACAGGGCTTTATATCCAGAGCTTGCTGGAAGGATACCATCTAGGTGGAGAAACACCTCATGAGGAGATTTTAGCTTATCGGGCTAGCTTGGAGCCTTATTCAGATGAGGAATTAGCCCATCTCGTGAAGCAAGCAGGTCTTGAAATTCCCCAGTTTAACCGTCGTCGTGCCATGCGCGCCTTGGAGATTGCCCATTTTGGTCAGGATTTGGAAAATCAAGAGACTTTGTATGAACCTCTGATTATCTGCTTAGATGATGAGCGTAGTCAGCTTTATGAACGTATCAACAACCGAGTGGATCTGATGTTTGAGGCTGGGCTTTTGGATGAGGCCAAGTGGCTTTTTGACCATTACCCTGATGCGCAGGCAGCCAAAGGAATTGGCTACAAGGAACTATTTCCATATTTCCGTGGGGAGCAGACTTTAGAGGAAGCTAGTGAGAGTCTCAAACAGGCCACCCGTCGTTTTGCCAAGCGTCAGTTGACCTGGTTCCGTAATCGCATGCAGGTGACCTTTTATCAGATAGGAGAGTCTGGCGTGAAGGAGCGTATTCTAAGCCAGATTGAGGAGTTTTTAAATGATTGAAACGGAGAAAAAAGAAGAACGGGTCCTGCTAATTGGTGTTGAACTGCAGGGCATGGATAATTTTGACCTGTCCATGGAAGAGTTGGCCAGTCTGGCTAAGACAGCTGGGGCAGTCGTAGTCGATAGCTACAGACAAAAACGTGAAAAATATGATTCCAAGACCTTTGTTGGCTCTGGTAAGTTGGAAGAGATTGCACTGATGGTAGATGCGGAAGAAATTAGCACTGTCATCGTCAATAATCGTCTGACACCACGGCAAAATGTCAATCTAGAGGAAGTTCTGGGTGTCAAGGTGATTGACCGTATGCAGTTGATTTTGGATATCTTTGCTATGCGGGCTCGAAGCCATGAAGGGAAACTCCAAGTCCACCTGGCCCAGCTCAAGTACCTCTTGCCTCGCTTGGTTGGTCAGGGGATTATGCTCAGCCGTCAGGCAGGGGGAATTGGTTCCCGTGGACCTGGTGAAAGCCAGCTGGAGTTGAACCGTCGTAGTGTTCGTAATCAAATCACAGATATCGAGCGCCAGCTCAAGGTGGTTGAGAAAAATCGAGCGACAGTTAGAGAAAAACGTCTGGAGTCGAGTACCTTTAAGATTGGTTTGATTGGTTACACCAATGCTGGGAAATCAACCATCATGAATACCTTGACCAGTAAGACCCAGTACGAAGCAGACGAGCTATTTGCGACTCTGGATGCGACGACTAAGAGTATCCATCTGGGGGGCAATCTTCAGGTTACCTTGACTGATACTGTTGGCTTTATCCAAGATTTGCCGACTGAATTGGTTTCCAGTTTCAAGTCAACCTTAGAGGAAAGCAAGCATGTAGACCTTCTAGTTCATGTCATTGATGCTAGCAATCCTTATCACGAGGAGCATGAAAAAACGGTTCTGTCTATCATGAAAGACTTGGATATGGAGGATATTCCTCGACTGACTCTTTACAATAAAGCGGATTTGGTGGAGGATTTCACGCCTACTCAAACGCCTTATGCCCTCATTTCTGCCAAGTCTGAGGATAGTCGTGAGCAGTTGCAAGCATTATTTTTGGAGAAGATCAAGGATATTTTTGAAGTCTTTACCCTGCGCGTGCCTTTTTCTAAGTCTTACAAGATTCATGATTTGGAAAGTGTAGCGATTCTGGAAGAGCGCGACTATCAAGATGACGGTGAAGTCATTACAGGCTACATTTCCGAGAAAAATAAATGGAGGTTAGAAGAATTTTATGACTGATATTAAAACCTTGGCTCTAAAGTATGGAGGTTATACAAGTCTGGATAAGATCTATCTGGATCAGCTTCTAGCTGGCAAAGCAGAGCAGGAGCAGTTAGCTCTCATCACCCCTCCACCTAGTGTAGTCAATGCCTACTTTGCTGAACTCTACCAGAAAAAGAGTCCTCAAGCTGCGACGGATTATTTTGCAGAACTAAGCAAGGAATTGAACCTCTACAATGCTGAGCCAAGTTTCACCTTTGAAAATAAGCCTTTCATTCGTCTTAATTTATCTGGCAAATCTTTTGGATTTTGCTACGAGAGTGAAGGACTGGGAAGGATTTTCTCTGAAAATGAAGAGGAAATCTCGAATGACTTGCTTTTTGAGATTGCGCAAATTTTCCCCCATCAGCTCGTCTTTGAAGAGTCTGGAAAGATTTACATGAAGGATGCCGGAGACGAAGAAGTTGTTAGTGTGGAGAGTCTCACAGCTTTGACAGATTTGGAAAGCTTGGCTGATGGTCGCAAGCGTCTCAAAGGCTATAGCCAAGAGGATTTATTACAAGAAGCTGTTGCTTTTTCTGGCAAGCGCTATTTCCGATCGGAAAACCGCACAGCCATGTTATATATTGATTAATTAGAAAGTATCAAATGGATATTCAATTTTTAGGAACGGGGGCTGGTCAGCCCTCTAAAGCCCGCAACGTCTCAAGTCTCGCCCTGAAACTCTTGGATGAGATTAACGAAGTTTGGCTCTTTGACTGTGGAGAAGGAACGCAAAATCGCATTCTGGAAACCACGATTCGACCACGTAAGGTCAGCAAAATCTTTATCACTCACCTGCATGGAGACCATATCTTTGGCTTGCCAGGCTTCCTTTCTAGTCGTGCCTTTCAGGCCAATGAAGAGCAGACAGATTTGGACATCTATGGACCGCAAGGGATCAAGTCCTTTGTCTTAACTAGTTTACGTGTGTCAGGTTCTCGTCTGCCTTACCGCATTTATTTTCATGAGTTTGACCAAGATTCTCTAGGGAAAATCCTTGAAACCGATAAATTCACTGTGTATGCAGAGGAGCTGGATCACACTATTTTCTGTGTTGGCTATCGTGTCATGCAAAAGGACTTAGAAGGAACCTTGGATGCTGAGAAGCTCAAGGCTGCTGGTGTCCCATTTGGTCCGCTTTTTGGAAAAATCAAAAACGGCCAGGATGTTGTTTTGGATGATGGGACTGAAATCAAGGCGGCAGACTATATCTCAGCTCCCCGTCCGGGTAAGATTATTACTATTCTGGGTGACACCCGAAAAACCAATGCTAGTGTGCGTTTAGCTGTCAATGCCGATGTCCTTATCCATGAGTCGACTTATGGCAAGGGAGATGAAAAAATTGCTCGCAATCACGGTCACTCAACCAATATGCAGGCAGCACAAGTAGCAGTAGAAGCCGGTGCTAAGCGCCTCTTGCTCAATCATATCAGTGCTCGTTTCCTTTCAAAAGATATCAGCCAGCTTAAGAAAGATGCAGCTAGTATTTTTGAGAATGTCCATGTGGTTAAAGACTTGGAAGAAGTGGAAATCTAGAAGATTGAGAAAGGATAAGTATGCGTACTATTCTCATTACCGGAGCTAGCGGTGGCTTAGCCCAAGAAATGGTCAAACTCTTGCCAAATGACCAATTGATCTTGCTAGGTAGAAACAAGGAAAAACTGGCACAACTCTACGGAAATCATCCTAATGTGGAATGGATTGAAATCGACATTACTGATGACTCAGCCCTAGAAGCTCTGGTCGCTGACCTCTATATCCGTTATGGCAAGATTGATGTCTTGATTAACAATGCTGGTTATGGGATTTTTGAGGAATTTGACCAGATTTCTGCTCAAGATATTCACCAGATGTTTAAGGTCAATACATTTGCTCTGATGAATCTGTCTCGTCGTATTGCAGCTCGTATGAAAGAAAGCCGAAAAGGCCATATCATCAATATCGTTAGTATGGCAGGTTTGATAGCGACTAGCAAGTCCAGTCTTTACTCAGCGACCAAGTTTGCAGCTATTGGATTTTCAAACGCTCTGCGCCTCGAACTCATGCCCTATGGTGTCTATGTAACGACGGTTAATCCAGGACCGATTCGTACTGCCTTTTTTGACCAGGCAGACCCAGATGGGACTTATCTCAAGTCGGTTGACCGCTTCCTGCTGGAGCCAGATACGGTTGCGAAAAAAATCGTTAAGACCATAGGAAGAAATAAACGAGAGCTTAATCTCCCAGTCTTACTCAATCTAGCCCATAAGTTTTACACTCTCTTTCCTAAGCTAGCAGATAAGTTGGCAAGAGAAATCTTTAATTATAAGTGAGAAAGCTGTTCCCTTGAGGAAGGGCTTTTTGTTTTAATTAGGAGAAGTTGTTCATCAAAAATAATCCCTGAAAATACTGGTGGTTTATCCCTATTAGATAGTTTTGGAGTATAATTGAGATAAGAAAGTTCATTAGATAAATGAAGTCCCAAACCAGCTAGCTTACCCTAGATAATGCCCTATGTATAGCCGGAGGTTGACAATGGAATTATTGACAATTGACCAAATTATTTCCATTATTGAGGAAGCAATACAAGGGCTTGACCCTGAGATAAGAGAAGGAATTGTCCTGAGCCATACTGAAGTGCCTGTGTCTGAACTGGATCGTTTGAAAAAACAACTGCAAATACAAGATTTGGATCCGATTTTTAGGAAGTATATTCTGGCCTATAACTGGGGGCAGGTCGGTTTTTTAAGTTACCAGTTTGGATATGGGGACGACACTAGTCTTACTTGGCTGATTAATCGCAATTTGGAATACCACGATTACTCGACTCTACAAGAAAGAGGCTTGATCATCATTGCAAATGGAGATCCCTATACTATTTTGCTGGATTGTCAATCTGGGGCGGTCTATGCTCTTGATGCAGAGATGAACTATGATGAAAAAATATGGCTGACACCAGATTTTCTAGCATTTGTTAGAGCCATGGGAACGGCCCAATCTGCAGTTTGGAAGGGGTGTGAAAGTGACTTCATCCGCTTGATGACTAGAATAGGTCATGCGTCCAGTTTGATATTTTGGCAGAGTCTGGTCGGGTTTTATGATTGAAAATAGAAGGAGCAGGTCATGGAATTTATTGTAGCTGAGGAAGGGATTCCTCAAAATATCGGATGTCAGGGAGCCCTGATTGCCTATTATGGCAGTGAGATAGAATTTCATTATGAAACCGTTCCACCACACGGTGATGAGATTTTTTCTGCCAAGTTGCCTTTGTTGGGGCTTGATCTGCCCTTTTGGATCTATGGGAGAAATCTCATATTTTTAGATGCTTACTACCTATTAGCAGAAACAGTTAAGAAAGGGACTTGGAATCCCATAACGAGCATGCTCATCAACATTCATACGGGGGAATACGCCAGCCTAGACCACTGGTACAATCATATATCTATTGAGCAAAACGGTCTTGAGTTGAAAAATGATTATGATGGACAAGTCCTGACTTTGAAAACGGTTGACAAACTTCATTGGCTTGCCCTAGATGCTGAATCAGAAGAAAGGAACTAAAGATGGCAAAGAAAAGAGTTACATTACCAAAAGAGTTTAAGGATTTAATGGATGAAGGAAATATTGAAGACCTTAAAGCAGTCTATGATCGTTGTGAATTAACCGCCCATGATGGAAGATTTAGCTTATGTACACCTCTGCATATGGGAGGAGTCCCGGATGAATTGGTTATCTGGCTTGTCGAAAAGGGCTTGGATATCAATATTCCTGATTATTATGGAGGGACTCCTTTATACCGTCAAGCAATCTTGGGTAGAGATACAGTAAAACTCTTGTGTGAATTGGGGGCAGACATTGAAAAGCCCAATAGATATGGCGAGACCCCTCTACATATGGCAGCTGAGTTTTTTCATCCTAAAACAGTCAAATTTTTGATTAACAAGGGAGCAAATGTCAATGTAGAGAATGATATGGGAAGAACTCCACTAGCTTCAGTCTTGATGGTTTGTCGGGGAATCTATATTGCCCAAACTGCTGAAATTGCCTCTATGTTACTAGAGGCTGGTGCTAAGAAAACATCTGCTATGAAAGAAAAGGTTGAAAATATTGGCAAGGATTTTGAATTTCATCGGGAAAGTATCCATCCTGACTACATAGAGGCTGCAGATAAAGGCTTAACGAAGCTCTATGAGCTCTTCGATGTCAAGCCTGTAGAAAAACGCATAACCCACGATGGAGTTTCTCCGATTCTCGTAAAAGAAGGTAGCTGGGAGGAGCAATATGAGGAGCTATGGTCTTTCTTGATTCCTTCAAGTGGAGCAGCCAAAACTGTTCAGGGAGAAGTTATTCGTATACCAGGTCGAGTTCGAGATGAACTGGATCGCAATGGTGGGGTCAACTGGGACAGGGACTATAGAAAAATGCTTCAAGCTCTCCCTCAATACTTGTCTCTAGGAATCCCCCTTTCAGATCAAGAATTAGAAGAGACTAAAGAGCTTATTGCTCAAGTTCATGGGAAAGATTTTGATGATGAGCCTCGCCTAGACCGCCTGTGTCAGCTAGCTATTGCTTGGATTAAGCAAAATCCTGAACCCCTTCTCCTAGAAAAAACAAGTTATAAGCGTTAAAAAGCATTGGAAGACAGATAAAATAAAGAAATCATGGTGAAATGATGCAACTAATTGACCAAGTTAAAAAAATAGAAACTTATATTTGTGAGTGTTTTGAAGACTGGGATTTGGATGATCCTGTAGAGGAAGGATATCTGGAAGATTATCAGGACATTTCTGGTGCTTCCGAGGAAGAGCTTCAAACCTTTGAGGAAATATTTGGCATTCGTCTACCTAGTGACTTCAAAGAGCTTTATAGCTATAAAGATGGGAGTAAATACCTCTCTATTTTACCTTGTGTAATTGACCAGAGAGATTTGACTTTTTCTCTCATGAGTCTACAGGAAATTGAGACTTGTAAAAAGTACTTTCAAAATAGAGATGCTCTGTTAACCGAATTTCCCGACTATTTTTCTAGTCAAGACCTAGAAAACATGCGTGATAGTAGAATAAAGCCCTATCTTTTTAATAAAAAATGGCTTCCTTTTGCCCAGTATTGTGACTCTTGTTATCTTATGCTGGATTTTGATCCAGACCAGGAGGGTCAGGAAGGGCAGATTATTTGTTACATCCATGATCCTGACCAGGTGATCTATGCGGCTGAAAGCCTTACAAATCTGATTGAAGGGATAATGGATGAGATCATATGAACGGACAAATGTATCAGATTGCCTGTATCGTGGCAGCAGCTAGGAAGGCTTTAAAAAGTGGTAAAGAAATATGCTATAAGCCTGAAAAATATACAAATAAGTTGAGCTTTCAAATTTTGCCGTCAGAAAAAGGGGAAGTTATAGAACTATCTGTATCTGATTGGTTTGAAAATCTTAAGGGAAAAGATTTGAAGGACTTAAAATTATTTTGCCCTATCTCAGTAAATGACAGAGGTATTTTAGGTTTCTCCAATACGACACAGAGTTCAATTCTCTGTTTTTATAAAGATGGGAAGGCAAGTTATTTCCTACCAAATTGGAAATCTGCTTCCGCAGGCAGGGGCTGGGATGTTACCTACACCGAGTATGAATGGGAAAGGTCTTCTCAAGACATTCCCCACTATGAAAATAATATCGAAGAATTTAAGGACATATTGACTCGTATAGAAAATCTAGCAATTAAAATTGAATGTGACAACTTTGCCAAAGTCTTTCAATCTGCTAGAAACTTTTTGCTAGACCCAGAATCTGGTAAAGGACTGACAGAACCTCAAATTCCACTGCAACATCTAAGCATATTTAGAGCTGCAAGCTCAGCGGATGTTTTTGGAGGAATGGGCTCATGGAATGATGAACCTGGATGGCTGGCACAAGATAAGGGACTGGGTCAAGTATACGATGAACTTTCAGATCAATTGCTAAGAAATATTAGATCAGCCATTCTATTTGCCATCAACGAGTGGTGATGGATTAGGAGAGAGAAAATGGGGAAGTTAAAGTTAAGTCTATTGAATAAATGGGAACTAGACAAGGACTACAATAGTGTTTTCAATTCTGTCATGTTACATGATGGTAGAGCCTTTGTCTTGACCAGTGAGAAGGAAACTTTCAATCTCTACTGTCTGCTTGAAGTATCACCTTTGGGTGTGAAGGAGATAGATGCTTGGTATTGTGACCATGTTTGGGAGGAAGAGCCTCTACTCTTTACAGATGGACAAAATATTGGCATCATCAAGGCTGGCAAGGAAATAGTCTATTATACTGGTGATTTTTCTAATCCAGAAATTATTGCCATAAAGGATCCGCAAAGTATACTTCCTAAAAAGGCACAAGAGAGATATTTTCAAATCGTATCAGATAGCGACCAGATACCCGTGTGTTTTGAAAATCAAGTTTATACAAATCAGGCAAGAAACTTTGCCCTTTTAGAATTTGATCGAGAGAAAAAGCAGGCGAAGTGGACCACTTATTCGCATATTGATAAAAAAGATTTAAACCACCACGACACGAACTCAAGTTTTTGTCCTAAAATCGATAGTATGAAATCTTGGAAGCAAGAGCTCTATGCCTTTAGCTCTGGAGAAAGTCAAACCTCTGTCAATAAATGGGGCATGGACTATTATGCTCTTGTTAAAATCTCTAGTGATGGTCGTATTATCGAAAAGTTATTAGAATCTGAACATTTAAAGGCTTTAGGCAAAAAAGCTGGTGTCAATGGAATTTTTACGGATTCGCCTTATCTTATCCTGAGCCCCTTATTTAAGAATGATGACTGGAAGGGTAAGCAAAAGCTATTTTCTCTGGCAACGAGAGAATGGTGCGATATAGCTTTGCCTAGAGGAATGAGTAAACACAAGCTTCAAAATATGACAGACAACTTTTGTTTAACCTTCCTTTACGACAGAGGATTAAAAGAACTTGCCCTTTGTCGGATTGACTAGGCTGTGAGGCTGAGTTTGGGAGCTTTTTATAGATAGGTGCTGAAATTTCTTGGTTAGTCTGCAATATTTATTTTGAGGTGTTTTCTTGTCAAATTTGACCAAGTATTGCAAATCGAATCTTAAAATAGTATACTAGAAATAGCAATTATGAAAACGTTTGCGTTTTTGTTGATGATAGATTATTTAGGAGACAAGACATGGAATTGACAGCCATTTATCATAGACCAGAATCAGAGTATGCTTATCTGTACAAAGAAGGTCAGCTACATATCCGAATTAGAACCAAGAAAAATGATGTCCAGCAGGTCATTTTACATTATGGAGATCCCTTTATCTTCATCGAGGATAAGTATGAAGCCAAGAAAGAAATGACTAAAGCAACCTCGGATGCTTTATTTGATTATTGGCAGGTTACAGTATCGGTTGATTTTGCACGGATTCAGTATCTCTTTGAACTCCTTGATGAGGAAGGTCAGGGTATTTTCTACGGTGATAAGGGTTGTGTGGAACATACTCAAGAAAACTTGGATGCGGAAGGAAATGGCTTTAAGCTTCCCTATATTCATGAAATCGACGGATGTCAGGTTCCTAGCTGGGTTTCAAATACCGTTTGGTACCAGATTTTCCCAGAACGATTTGCTAATGGAAATCCTAATTTGACTCCAGATGGAGCTCGAGAGTGGGATGCTGCCATTGCACCTAATAGGGATGACTTTTTTGGTGGAGATTTACAAGGGATTATCGATCATCTAGACTATCTAAAAGATTTGGGAATCACTGGACTTTATCTATGTCCGATTTTTGAAGCAACGACCAATCACAAGTACGATACGACGGATTATTTTGAAATTGACCGTCACTTTGGAGACAAAGAAGTCTTTGCTAATTTAGTCGAGGAAGCTCATAAACGTGGCATTAAGATTATGCTAGATGCTGTTTTCAATCATATCGGCTACCAGTCTGCCCAATGGCAGGATGTTCTAAAAAATGGAGAAAATTCCCCTTATAAAGATTGGTTCCATATTCAAGAGTTTCCAATTACAGAGGATAAACTTCAGAATCCAAGAGAACTCCCTTATCATACCTTTGCCTTTGCTAGCTATATGCCTAAGTTAAATACAGCAAATCCTGAAGTCAAAGACTATCTTCTCAGTGTTGCAACTTACTGGATTGAGAATTTTGATATCGATGCTTGGCGCTTGGACGTTGCCAATGAAATTGACCATCAGTTCTGGAAAGATTTTAGAAAGGCAGTTCTCGCTAAAAAGCCTGATTTGTATATTTTAGGTGAAATCTGGCATACGTCTCAGCCTTGGCTAAAAGGAGATGAGTTCCATGCAGTCATGAACTACCCGCTCTCTGAAAGTATCAAGGATTATTTCTTGCGTCAGCATAAAAAGACAGAGCAGTTCATTTCAGAAATCAATAGCCAGTCAATGTACTACAAGCAACAAATCTCAGAGGTTATGTTAAATCTCCTGGATTCTCACGATACAGAGCGTATTCTTACAACTGCCAAAGGAAATCTCCAACATGTCAAGGCTGCTTTAACCTTCCTCTACCTTCAAAAAGGGACTCCTTGTATCTATTACGGAACAGAGCTAGCACTAATTGGTGGACCAGATCCTGATTGCCGTCGTGTCATGCCTTGGGACCGTGTGTCTGAGGACAATGATATGCTAAATTTCATGAAGAAATTAATCCAAGTCCGTAAAGAAGTTGCAAGCATTATTCAGCATGGTTCCTATAGCTTGCAAGAAGTGAAACCAGATGTTATTGTCTTGGAATGGACCTACGAAGGAAAAGAAGTTCAGGCTACCTTTAATCAGTCTAAGGAGAATGTTATCTTAGACAGAGATTCAGTTGATTTAGCGAGTCATTGTCAGGTTAAGGAGGGACAACAAATCATCTTACCAGATGGATTTGTAGTTACTATTTCTGAGTAAAAAGGATTAAAATAATGGCACTCAAGGAAGTTTATGAGTATTTTCGTCACTATGATAAGGAAACTTATCAGGTTGTCGCCTGCATGGGTAATGAACCATCGGAAGAAGATGTTCAGGATTTTGAAAATCAATACGGCATTCGTCTGCCAGGAGATTTCAGGGAATTCACCATGTCATCTCTGGGAGGTCTCTTTATGGAAGTCAGGGAAGAGCTATGGCCAAGAGCCAAGGCTTACGATGTAGCCCCTTTTTGGACTTTCTGTCGAGGTATTAAGGTCTTGGGAATTGCAAATGGCATCCCAGATTTCTTAGATATTCGAATTAAAACCAAGGAATTACACGCTCTGGGCTTTGAGGATTATATTCCATTTCTGTCTATCATCGGTGATGGAGATGTAATTTTCTGCTTTGATAAGGACAATCACATAGTAGCTTTGGATTGGTATAATAGTGGCGAAACTGAAGAGCTTAATTGTGATTTTTCAGGACTTTTACTCCAGCAAATTGCCGAGCTAGAAGAGCGTAAAAATGAGATGGTCAATCTTTTGGAAAAGGGAAAATCTAGTCAATAATCTATAAGGAAATATCAGTTTGATAGTCCGTAAAAGAGGTTGGGACAAAAGATCCCGACCTCACTTTTTTAGCAATCAAACTTTGACGCGTTAGCTGATTGAACTTTTTGTTCGTCTTTTAGACTCCAAAAAGCTCCTAATCATCCTCGCGAGGCTGGGACTACGAAATCGAGACTTTGTCTATCGATTTCTGTCCCACCGCCTTTTTTAGTAAAACCATTCACTAAATCTACATTCAGATTTTTAAACTTTTCTACAAATTATAGAAAAAACAATCAAAAATATGATTTTTTGTGTTTAGGCTATTGAAATTTCCTATATTATTTTATAGAATAAGGATAAAAGGCTATGAAAAAGTAATACGTTTACAAGAAAATGGAAGCGGTTACTAAAGGAGGATTTTATGGAAAAAGGCCATTGGAATCGTAAAAGAGTCTACAGCATTCGTAAGTTTGCCGTAGGAGCTTGCTCTGTCATGATTGGAACCTGTGCGGTTCTATTTGGAGGAAGTGTCATTGGAGAATCACCAGTTTTCGCGGATGAAACTCCAATTACTCACACCGTGGAACAAGCAAAAGAGGAAAGTCCGGCAGTGGAGGAAAAAGAAAATCAAGCTGTAGCAGAGCACAAGGATGCTGCAAGTGTCGACCAAAGTCAAGCTGCACCAATTGAAGCAAGCAAACCAGAGGTGAAAGAAGATGAACCTGTAACTCCAAAAGAGGAGAAAGCATCTCTAAAACCTGAAGAAACAGCTCCAAAGGTAGAATCTCAAGCTTCAAGTCAAGAAAAGCCTGTCAAGGAAGAGTTGAAAGCTGCGACAAATGAAGAAGTGAATCAAATGATTGAAGATAGAAAAGTGAATTTTAATCAAAATTGGCACTTTAAACTCAATGCGAATCCTAAAGAAGCTGTGAAATCAGATGCCGATGTATCAACATGGCAAAAATTGGATCTCCCACACGACTGGAGTATCTTTAACGATTTTGACCATCAGTCACCTGCCCAAAATGAGGGTGGACAGCTCAATGGTGGTGAAGCTTGGTATCGCAAGACCTTTAAACTTGATGAAAAAGATCTCAAGAAAAATGTTCGTGTGACCTTTGATGGTGTCTATATGGACTCTCAAGTCTATGTCAATGGCCAGTTAGTGGGGCATTATCCAAATGGTTATAACCAGTTCTCATACGATATCACCAAATACCTTCACAAAGATGGTCGTGAGAATGTGATTGCTGTCCATGCGGTTAACAAACAACCAAGTAGCCGTTGGTACTCTGGTAGCGGTATTTACCGTGATGTGACCTTGCAAGTGACAGATAAGGTTCATGTTGAGAAAAATGGAACAACTATCTTAACACCAAAACTGGAAGAACAGCAACATGGCAAGGTTGAAACTCATGTAGCCAGCAAAATCGTCAATACAGATGATAAAGACCATGAACTGGTGGCAGAGTATCAAATCGTTGAACGTGGTGGCCAGGCTGTAACAGGCTTGGTTCGTACAGCTAGCCGTACCCTGAAAGCACATGAGTCAACAAGCCTTGATGCGATTCTAGAAGTTGAAAGACCAAAACTCTGGACAGTTTTAAATGATAAACCTGCTTTGTACGAATTGATTACGCGTGTTTACCGTGATGGTCAATTAGTCGATGCTAAGAAAGATTTGTTTGGTTACCGTTACTATCATTGGACTCCAAATGAAGGTTTCTCTTTGAATGGTGAACGCATTAAATTCCATGGTGTTTCCTTGCACCATGACCACGGAGCGCTTGGAGCAGAAGAAAACTATAAGGCAGAATACCGTCGTCTCAAACAAATGAAGGAGATGGGCGTTAACGCCATCCGTACAACTCATAACCCTGCAAGTCCACAGACTTTGCAAATCGCAGCAGAACTTGGTTTGCTGGTTCAGGAAGAGGCCTTTGATACGTGGTATAATGGAAAGAAACCTTATGACTACGGGCGTTTCTTTGAAAAAGATGCCACTCACCCAGAAGCTAGAAAAGGTGAAAAATGGTCTGACTACGATCTTCGTACCATGGTCGAAAGAGATAAAAATAACCCAGCTGTCTTCATGTGGTCTATCGGGAATGAAATTGGTGAAGCAGATGGAAAGGCTCACTCTCTTGCAACGGTTAAACGCTTAGTAAAAGTGATTAAAGATGTTGATACTACACGTTATGTTACCATGGGAGCAGATAAGTTCCGCTTTGGTGATGGTAGCGGTGATCATGAGAAAATTGCTAATGAACTGGATGCAGTTGGTTTCAACTACTCAGAAGACAACTACAAGAAACTTCGTGCGAAACATCCAAACTGGTTGATTTATGGTTCAGAAACATCTTCAGCAACCCGTACACGCGGTAGCTATTATCGTCCTGAACAAGAATTGGTACATAGCAACCAAGCTTATCGTAACTATGAACAGTCAGATTATGGAAATGATCGTGTTGGTTGGGGTAAAACGGCAACCGCTTCATGGACCTTTGACCGTGACAACGCTGGCTATGCTGGACAGTTTATCTGGACAGGTACGGACTATATCGGTGAACCTACACCATGGCACAATCAAAACCAAACTCCCGTTAAGAGCTCTTACTTTGGTATCGTAGATACAGCCGGTATTCCAAAACATGACTTCTACCTCTACCAAAGCCAATGGGTTTCTGTCAAGAAGAAACCAATGGTTCACCTTCTTCCTCACTGGAACTGGGAAAATAGAGAATTGGCATCGAAAGTTGAAGATTCAGACGGAAAAATCCCAGTTCGAGCTTACTCAAACGCTGCCAGCGTTGAATTGTTCTTAAATGGTCAATCTCTTGGAGTTAAGAAGTTCAACAAAAAACAAACTAGTGATGGCCGTACCTACCAAGAAGGTGCCAATGCCAAGGAACTCTACCTTGAGTGGAAGGTTGCGTACCAACCAGGTACTTTGGAAGCTGTAGCTCGCGATGAAGCTGGAAAAGAAATTGCACGTGATAAGATCACTACTGCAGGCCAACCAGCAGGTGTTCGCCTCGTCAAGGAAGAACATGCAATCGCAGCAGATGGAAAAGACTTGACCTACATCTACTACGAAATCGTAGATAGTGAAGGAAATGTGGTACCAACTGCCAATAATTTGGTTCGTTTCCAATTGCATGGACAGGGTCAACTGGTCGGTGTCGACAATGGGGAACAAGCCAGCCGTGAACGCTACAAGGCGCAACCAGATGGTTCTTGGATCCGTAGAGCCTTTAACGGTAAAGGGGTTGCCATTGTTAAATCAACTGAACAAGCAGGTAAATTCACACTAACAGCTCATTCAGATCTCTTGAAATCTGGTCAAGTAACGGTCTTTACAGGTAAAAAAGAAGACCAAGAAAAGACCGTTCTAGGAACAGAGGTACCAAAAGTACGTACTGTTATTGAGAAAGAGCCAAAAATGCCGAAGACAGTCGGTTTTATCTACAGTGATGGCAGTCGTGAAAAACGTCCAGTAACTTGGTCTTCAGTTGATGTGAGCAAGCCTGGTATTGTAACGGTCAAAGGCACGGCTGACGGACGAGAGGTAGAGGCTCGTGTTGGGGTTCTAGCAATTGCGAAAGAACTGCCTACTGTAAAACGTGTTGCCCCAGGAACAGATTTGAATGCAGTTGATAAATACGTTTCTATCGCTGTAACGGATGGAAGCATTCAAGAATACGAAGTTGATAAGTGGGAGATCGTGGAGGCAGATAAAGCCAAACTTTCAGTCGCAGGATCACGTATACAAATGAGTGGTCAATTAGCTGGCGAAACCATTCATGCTACCCTTGTAGTAGAAGAAGGCGAGCCTGCAGCACCTGTAGTGCCAACTGTGACGGTTGGTGATGAAGCTGTCACAGGACTTACTAGTCAAAAACCAATGCAATACCGCACTCTTGCTTATGGAGCTAAGTTACCAAAAGTCGCAGCAAGTGCTGAAAATGCGGATGTTACTGTAGTCCAAGCAAGTGCAGCAAACGGTATGCGTGCAAGTATCTTTGTTCAACCAAATGATGGTGGCCCTCTTCAAATGTATGCAATTCAGTTCCTCGAAGAAGCACCAAAAATTGACCATTTGAGCCTACAAGTGGAGAAAGCTGATGCTCTCAAAGAAGACCAAACAGTGAAATTGTCTGTACACGCTCACTATCAAGACGGAACACAAGCAGTTTTACCAGCTGATAAAGTAACCTTCTCTACAAGTGGTGAAGGGGAAGTCGCAGTTCGTAAAGGAATGCTTGAGTTACATAAGCCAGGAGCAGTCACTCTGAAAGCGGAATATGATGGAGCTAAAGGCCAAGTTGAACTCACTATCCAAGCCAATACTGAGAAAAAAGTAGCCCAATCTATACGCCCAGTAAACGTAGTAACAGACTTGCATCAAGAACCTACTCTTCCAACAACAGTAACAGTTGAGTATGACAAAGGTTTCCCTAAAGCCCACAAAGTCACTTGGCAAGCTATTCCGAAAGAAAAACTTGACTCCTATCAAACCTTTGAAGTTCTAGGTAAAGTTGAAGGTCTGGATCTTGAAGCGCGTGCTAAAGTCTCTGTAGAAGGTATTGTTTCGGTTGAAGAAGTCAGCGTGACAACACCAATCGCAGAAGCGCCACAATTACCAGAAAGTGTTCGTACCTACGATTCAAATGGTCACGTTTCATCAGCTAAGGTTACTTGGGATACGATTCGTTCAGAGCAATACGCCAAGGAAGGTGTCTTTACAGTTAATGGTCGCCTAGAAGGTACGCAATTAACTACCAAACTTCATGTTCGTGTGTCTGCTCAAACTGAGCAAGGAGCAAATATTTCTGACCAATGGACCGGTTCAGAATTGCCACTTGCCTTTGCTTCAGACTCAAATCCAAGCGACCCTGTTTCAAATGTCAACGATAAATTGATTTCCTTTAATGACCGACCAGCCAACCGTTGGACAAACTGGAACCGTACTAATCCAGAAGCTTCAGTCGGTGTCCTATTCGGAGATTCAGGTATCTTGAGCAAACGTTCTGTTGATAATCTAAGTGTCGGATTCCACGAAGACCACGGAGTTGGTGTACCTAAGTCTTATGTGATTGAGTATTATGTTGGTAAGACTGTTCCAACAGCTCCTAAAAATCCTAGCTTTGTAGGTGAGGAAAACCATGTCTTTAACGATCCTGCAAACTGGAAAGAGGTAAGCAATCTCAAAGCACCAGCTCAATTAAAAGCTGGAGAAATGAATCATTTCAGCTTTGATAAAGTTGAGACCTATGCGGTCCGTATTCGTATGGTTCGACTTGATAGCAAGAAAGGAACATCTATCACAGAGGTACAAATCTTTGCGAAACAAGTTGCGGCAGCCAAACAAGGACAAACAAGAATCCAAGTTGACGGTAAAGACTTAGCAAACTTTAACCCTGATTTGACTGACTACTATCTTGAGTCAGTAGATGGAAAAGTTCCTGCAGTAACAGCAAGTGTTAGCAACAATGGTCTCGCTACCGTCGTTCCAAGCGTTCGCGAAGGTGAGCCAGTTCGTGTTATCGCTAAGGCTGAAAATGGTGATATCTTGGGAGAATACCGTCTGCACTTCACAAGCAATAAAGATTTGCTCTCTCGTAAACCAGTTGCTGCGGTCAAACAAGCTCGCTTGCTACAAGTAGGACAACCGCTTGAATTGCCAACTAAGGTTCCGGTTTACTTCACAGGTAAAGACGGCTATGAAACAAAAGACTTGGCAGTTGAATGGGAAGAAGTTCCAGTAGAAAATCTGACAAAAGCAGGTCAATTTACTGTTCGAGGCCGTGTCCTTGGTAGCGACCTCGTTGCGGAATTCTCTGTACGAGTGACAGACAAACTTGGTGAGGCCCTGTCAGATAACCCAGAGTATGATGAAAATAGTAACCAGGCCTTTGCTTCTGCAACTAATGATATTGATCCAAGTTCACATGACCGTGTGGATTATCTCAATGACGGAGATCATTCAGAAAATCGTCGTTGGACAAACTGGTCTCCAACACCATCTTCTAATCCAGAAGTATCAGCAGGTGTGATCTTCCGTGAAAATGGTAAGATTGTAGAACGGACTGTTGCGCAAGCCAAACTTCATTTCTTTGCAGATAGTGGTACGGATGCGCCATCTAAACTCGTTTTGGAACGCTATATTGGCCCAGATTTTGAAGTGCCTACCTACTATTCAAACTACCAAGCCTATGATGCAGCCCATCCATTCAATAACCCAGAAAATTGGGAAGCTGTGCCTTATCGTGCGGATAAAGACATCGCAGCTGGTGATGAAATCAACGTAACATTTAAAGCTGTCAAAGCCAAAGCCATGAGATGGCGCATGGAGCGTAAAGCAGACAAGAACGGTGTTGCGATGATTGAGATGACCTTCCTTGCACCGAGTGAATTGCCTCAAGAAAGTACGCAATCTAAGATTCTTGTAGATGGGAAAGAACTTTCTGATTTCTCTGAAAATCGTCAAGACTATCAGGTTACTTATAAAGGTCAACGTCCAAAAGTCTCAGTCGAAGAAAGCAATCAAGTGGCTTCAACAGTTGTAGATGGCGGAGACGATAGCCTTCCAGTACTTGTTCGCCTTGTTTCAGAAAGTGGAAAACAAGTCAAGGAATACCGTATCCACTTGACCAAGGAAAAACCAGTTTCTGAGAAGACTGTTGCTGCTGTACAAGAAGATCTTCCAAAACTTGAATTTGTTGAAAAAGATTTGGCCTACAAGACAGTTGAGAAAAAGGATTCAACACTGTATCTAGGTGAAACTCGTGTAGAACAAGAAGGAAAAGTTGGTAAGGAACGGATCTTTACAGCGGTTAATTCTGATGGAAGTAAGGAAGAAAAACTTCGTGAAGTGGTAGAGGCTCCGACAGACCGCATCGTCTTGGTTGGAACGAAACCAGGAACCTCCCTTCCAGAAGATGAAGTGAAGAACCTTGTCCTTAACAAACCAGAACTTGTAATCGAAGAAGAAACAATTGATTTCAAGGTTCAGGAACGTAAGTCTGATAAGTTGTATCTAGGTGAAACTCGTGTTCTCCAAGAAGGTCAAAAGGGTATCCGTGTTCACTTGATCGAGGTTGAAAATGGTAAGCGGACTGAAAAAGAAAGCTATGATAAAGTTTTAACTCAGGATCGCATCGTAGAAGTAGGAACGAAGCAAGGAACCTCCCTTCCAGAGGATGAAGTGAAGAACCTTGTCCTTAACAGACCAGAACTTGTAATCGAAGAAGAAACAATTGACTTCAAGGTTCAGGAACAAAAGAACGATAAGCTTCCAGCAGGTCAAACCCGTGTTCTCCAAGAAGGACAAAAAGGTATCCGTGTTCACTTGATTGAAGTTGAAAATGGCAAGCGAACTGAAAAAGAAAGCTATGATAAAGTCGTGGCTCAGGATCGCATCGTAGAAGTAGGTACGGCTGGTGAAACGACTAAACCAGTACCGCAAGAATCTACAAAACCACAAGTATCAGAAAAAACAGATACAAAACAAAACACTTCAAGTGAAGCTAGTCAGGTTCAAAAAGAGCAGTTACCAAATACAGGAAGTGCAACAAGCCAAGCAGCTCTAGCAGCAGGCTTAGCTCTTCTTGGTTTGAGTGCAGGATTAGTAGCCACTAAAGGCAAAAAAGAGGATTAGAATTTCTACGATATGAAGAGATGGGGACAAAATAGATTTATATTTTAAAAACTCTTCATTATGAATTTTGAAAATCTAATAGATTAAATAAAAAGTGAACCAAACTATTCTGGGACAATCAGAATTCTGTTTAGTTCACTTTTTGTTATGTTCTAAACTTTTATTTTAATATATTTCTACTATATTAAATCTTATAACAGTATATAGATTAATAAATTGGTTATATTTAGTTTTATGAATAAAGGAACATTATTTATTGAAGGATAGTAGAAATATCAAAGGAATGAATCCTTTAAAGTTGACATTTCGTAAATAAATTCTTTAGTAATGAAATAAATCAATTAAAATATATATGTTATAATAAACTTGATAAGTTCTATTATATCATGTGCTGTAAGTGAATATAATTTTATCAAGAATAGAGCATGGTGTTATTATGGATACGTCACTATATTGTGGAGGTGTTGCATACGTAGAATTGAATACTTAATTTTTATCGATATACAAATAGAAAGGTTGGTCATAATGGATAAGATAAAAAAATATCTCGTTTTTCTGGTATTCCCTCTTTTACTCTTGATGATGCTTTTCCCGGTGGGTGAAGCACAGGCGGCAACTGATATCACGAGTAAAGTCAAAATAGATGACTTGAAGATTACTATAGCATCTACAGGAAGCGAGACTGAAGGAATTCATGGTTCAAATGATACTTCGATGAAATTGAAATATTCGGGTAAATTCTCATTTCCCAATGTGGCAGTTAATGAAATCAAGAATGGTGATTACTTTATCGTAAAAGCTCCAAATAACTTGAGTTTGACGGATGGTAGTCTGGATTTGATTGATTCGACATCAAATACCAAAATGGGGACTGTCCGAGTGGAGAATGCTAACCATCGGCTGGTATTTACCTTCAATGACAAGGTGAAGGACAAGCAGAATATCCGTGGGGACTTTGTCGCAGAAGCAACTGAAACACTCCAAAAAGAGGGGAAAACGGTTACCTATGTTTTACCAGATGGTAAAAAACAGACCATCACGTATAAAGTAAATAAATATGAACAGACTGACGTGATAGGAGAAACCATTACAAAGTACGGTTATAACGATAACAATAAGGCGAGAGCACATTTTCAGATGAAGATTAATCGCGCTAAGAAAGATATGACTGGACATGTGGTGAAGATTACAGATGACGTTTCAAAGGGAGCCTTTGCTAACTATGTGGAAGGTACTTTCTATATGCATGAAGCGGAATTCGAAACGACGAATACGAATTCATCTGCTCTTAAACGTTTAGGTGATGAATACGAAATCACAACCGATCCGGAGGTATACAAGGCTAACTCAGATAAAAAAGCTTTGTTGACCTTTGTCAACGGGAAACGAGGATTTGAGTTGCTCATGCCGACCAATATGGGAACAAAGAGCTTTTTCTTAACGTATGATACGTCCTCACCAGCAGATACTTCAACGATAAGTAACTCAGCGCAGTACTTGATTGATAACCAACCACAACTTATTTGGGAACAATACGGAGGTAGTATTGGAACCAGAACAGAAGCAACCTTTAATTTAAAGACGGTTAAATCTGTAGGTGCGTCAGTCACAGCTGATATTGCTGGTAAGATCAAAATCACAAAATACGATGAAGCGGATGCAGATGTTAAGTTGGCAGGCGTTGTCTTTGAAATCCGTGAGAAAACCACTAATAATTTGGTTGATACCGTTACAACAGATGCGGATGGGATAGCTGTCTCAAAGGCTCTCAATAATGGTAAGTATATCGTTAAAGAAAAAACTCCTAAATCAGGCTATCAGGTAAATAGTCAAGAGTTTGAAGTTGAGATGAAAGATGGAAAAGGTGTTCCCCTCAATATCTCTAACAAACGTGTGACAGTTGACTTTGAAGCAACCAAGACTTGGAAAAACGGAAAAGCAACTGACTACAAAGAAGTCAAACTCGGTTTGTATGTGCACAAAGAAGGACAAACTGTTGCAGATGCAAAACCTGTTACTGGGAACTACACCCCTGAAGTAACCGTGTCGAACGGTGTCTACACTTATAAGTGGAAAAATCAACTTCCTGAACGTGATGTTGATGGAAGCAAGCTAGTTTATTCTGTTCGAGAACTTGAAGATCAGACGGGTCTTCCTCTGAAAGAAGGAGAGAAAGTCAAAGTAGGCGACAACAGCTATGTTGTATCCTATAACGGAAACAACAAAGTCACCAACACTTACGAAGTTCCAAAGACAAACGTGACGGCTAAGAAAGTCTGGGTTGGTGGTCAGGAACATGTTCGTCCAACTGTCTACTTCAAACTCTATCGTACGCCAGAAGGTGGAGCGATTGAAGAAGTAGTTGGTGTTAGTCAAAAAGAAGTTCCCAAAACAGATGGAACTGTCGAATGGACAGACCTTCCTGCGACAGATGAGCACGGTTTGAAGTACACTTATAGTGTGATGGAAGTCGATGAAGATGGCAATCTCATCGTAGATACGATAGACGGCTATACTCCAGCACAAACAGCTGATTTGACTGTTACAAATACGTATAGCACTGAACCAGCTGAGGCTGTAATTGAAGCTAAGAAAAAATTGGAAGGTCGTCCAACAGAGCTTCAAGACGAAGAATTTGAATTTATCTTGAAAGATAATGATGGAAAAGAAGTTCAAAGAATCAAGAATAAAGGTACTAATGCTGATGGAACTGGTCGCGTAGTCTTCAAGCCTATTAAATTTACAAAAGAAGGACATTATCAGTACACCATTGTGGAAGCAAAAGCAGGTGAAACTGAAAATGGTATCACCTATGATAATAGAACAGTTCCTGTAATTGTACACGTCTATGATAATGGAAGAGGCCAACTGGTTGCCTGGGTTGAGAAATTAGAAATTTCTCAAGTAGCACTTCCAGCAGCTGAATTTTCAACTTCAGCACCTGGTTCTAATCTTGTACCACCAATCTCTGGTGCCATCAACACTATTACAGATGCCGGAATTCAAACATTCGTCAATACTTATAAGCCTGCTAATGTGAAAGCTCCTGTTTCGGCAACCAAATCATTCATCAATAAGAACACTGATAAGCCAATTCAGCTTCAAGGTGGTGAATTCGAGTTTGCCTTGTTTGAGAAAAATGGTACAGCTCCAATTCAAACAACAACAAATGATGCAGCTGGAAACATTAAGTTTGAAGATTTAGAATTCAATAAAGCTGCCACTTATCATTACACCATCGTTGAAAAGAATGCTGGGACAACTGATAAAGGAATCACTTATTCTAACAAGACTATCGAAGTAACGATTAAAGTTGTTGACAACGGTAAGGGAGCGCTTGAAGCAACTGTTACCTATGACAATAACGACAGCACTTTCGAAAACACCTATAAGGCTAAAAATGCCAAAGAAGTTCTTGAAGTAGATAAGAAACTAACCAATCGCAATCTTGAAGCTGACATGTTCGAATTTACATTGACAGACCAAGTTGGTAACGTTGAAAAAGCGAAGAATGGTGCTGACGGAAAAGTTAAGTTCTCAGAGTTGACATTTGATGAAGCAGGTACTTACACTTACACTATTAAGGAAGTAAAAGCTGGCACAACGGAGAATGGTATCACCTACGATGCTAAGACCATCACAGCTAAAGTAACTGTAACCGATGATGGTCAAGGTAAATTGCATGCAACGGTTGAATACAGCAGTGATGGTACAGCTAATAGCACAACCTTCACCAATGTTTACACACCAGCTAAAACACAGGTTCCAGTGAAGAAAGTTTGGAATGATAGTGACAACCAAGATGGTAAACGTCCAGAGTCTATTACTGTTAAACTTCTAGCAGATGGTGTTGAAACTGGTCAAACACGTGAATTGAATGCTGCGAACAACTGGCAAGCTATTTTCACCGATCTGGACGCAGATAAAGGTGGTACTCCAATCGCCTATACAATCGAAGAAGTTTCAGTCGCAGAATATGAGTCTAAGGTAACAGGAGATGCCTCAACTGGCTACACCATTACCAATAGCTACACACCAGGCAAGACTCAAGTGCCAGTGAAGAAAGTTTGGAATGATGCCGAGAACCAAGACGGCAAACGTCCAGGATCAGTCACAGTTAAACTTCTTGCCGATGGTCAAGACACAGGTAAGACCCTTGAACTCAATAAAGAGAACAACTGGTCAGGAAGCTTCACAGATCTTGATGTGAACAAAGCTGGTAAAGTGATTAAGTACACTATTGAAGAAGTTTCAGTCGCAGAATATGAGTCTAAAGTAACAGGAGATGCGACAACTGGCTTCACAATTACCAATAGCTACACACCAGGTAAGACTCAAGTACCAGTGAAGAAAGTATGGAACGATGCCGAGAACCAAGACGGCAAACGTCCAGGATCAGTCACAGTTAAACTTCTTGCCGATGGTCAAGACACAGGTAAGACCCTTGAACTCAATAAAGAGAACAACTGGTCAGGAAACTTCACAGATCTTGATGTGAACAAAGCTGGTAAAGCGATTAAGTACACTATTGAAGAAGTTTCAGTCGCAGAATATGAGTCTAAAGTAACAGGAGATGCGACAACTGGCTACACCATTACCAATAGCTACACTCCAGCCAAAACTTCAGTTTCTGTGAAGAAAGCATGGGATGATAAGGACAACCAAGATGGTAAACGTCCAGCGTCTGTTACAGTTAAATTGCTTGCAGATGGTCAAGATACAGGTAAGACACTTGAATTGACTGAAGCGAACGGTTGGGCTGGAAGCTTCACAGACCTTGATGCTGATAAGGGTGGCACACCTATCCAGTACACTGTAGTAGAAGTAACTGTTCCTGGTTACACTTCAGAAATTACTGGTGACGCTGCATCTGGGTTCACCATCACAAATAGCTATTCTCCAGAAACAGTTGATGTAAAAGCAACTAAGAACTGGGATGACGCGAACAACCAAGACGGTAAACGTCCAACCAAGATTACAATCAATCTTTTAGCAGACGGTCAGAAAGTTGATTCGAAAGAAGTTCAAGCAGCCGCAGATGGAACTTGGACTGTCGAATTCACGAAATTAGCAAAATATAAAGATGGTAAAGAAATCAAATACACTGTAACCGAAGAAGCCGTAGCAGAATACGAATCAACTATTACAGACTTTACCATCACAAACAAATATGCACCAAAAGAAATCGACTACAAGGTAACAAAAGTATGGAACGACGCGAACAACCAAGACGGCAAACGTCCTAAGTCCGTAACAGTTCAACTTTTCAAATCTGTAGATGGATCTAAACCAGTAGCTGTTGAAGGTAAGAAATTGACCTTGACAGCTGATGATAAGACCGACGCTAACACTTGGGTAGCATCCTTCACAAATCTTCCACAATACGAAGCTGGTAAAGAAATCACTTACTCTATCGATGAAGTAGATGTACCAGCTGGCTATAAAGCCTCTGTAACTGGTCAAGTAGTGACAAACACTCACAATCCAGATACAGTTATCCTTTCAGGAACTAAGGTGTGGAAAGATAACAACAACCAAGACGGCAAACGTACAACATCTGTAAAAGTTCAAATTCTTAAAAACGATAAAGAAGTCGTTCAAGAAATTGAAGTTTCAGAAGCAACTGGTTGGAAGTTTGAATCAAAAGCACTTCCTAAGTATGAAAATGGTAAACTAATCGAGTACAAAGTCAAAGAAGTGGTTGTGAAAGGATATACTTCAACAATCACAACAGAAAAAGAAGGTAAGTACACCATTACCAATGAATATACACCAGAAAAAATTGCTGTAAGTGGACAAAAGACTTGGATTGATAATAACGACCAAGATCGTATCCGTCCAGCGTCTATTACAGTGAAGCTACTTGCGAATGGTAAAGAAACTGGCCAAGAAGCTACAGCCACAGCGGAAACAGGTTGGAAGTATGAATTTACTAATCTGGACCGTTACCAAAATGGTAAGCCAATCGAGTACACAGTCAAAGAAGTTGGTGTTCCTACAGGTTACACAGCTACTGAAACTGGTATGAATGTGACCAACACCCATACACCAGAGAAAGCATCTGTAAAAGGTAAGAAGATCTGGAAAGGTGATGAAAACCATAAAGACGCTCGTCCAGCATCTATTACAGTTAAACTTCTTGCCGATGGTCAAGACACTGGTAAGACTGCGGTAGCCTCAGAAGCAACAGGTTGGACTTATGAGTTCACAGACCTTGATCGTTACAAAGACGGTCAAGCAATCGAATACTCTGTAGTAGAAGTTCCAGTTGATGGTTATACATCTAAAGTAGAAGGCTTCAATATCACAAATACATACATTCCAGAAAAACCAACACCAGGTAAACCAAATGAACCAGGTAAACCAAATGAACCAGGTAAACCAGGACAAAAACCTCAACTTCCTAACACTGGTGAAAAAGCATCTAATGTAGCAGTAGTTGCAGGACTCGCTTTGATGGCAGTGACTGGTGGATTGTACTTTGTAAGCCGTAAAAATAAATAATCTAGCGTGAGAAAGATAGTTTCCATTTATTTTTCTTAGGTTTAATCTGTGATAAAAAGGCCAGAGGATTCCTCTGGTCTTTTTTAGATATAGGAGTAAAAGAAAGACCCAGCATTTAATACTGGGTTGGTAATTATTTTACCATCATCAATTCGACAATCATAGCAATGTAGATGATTAAGGTAAGGAGAAAACCAGCTCTCCAGAAGAATTTGATGAATTTAGGGTAATAAAAACTTCGTTTTTTGACAAGGAAAAAGACTACAAGGAGGATTGCTAGGAGAGAAAGTGCGACTCCAAGTCGCGGTAGAAAGTTGTGGGTAAAGGCTTTAGCAGTGATCAGATAGTACTCGAATACCAAAAGTGGAAAAGCTAGATCCGCGAAATTAAATCCTATTTTCCTAAGTCCGAAAAGCTTGGTGACAATAAAGCAAACCACCAAGGTTAATATCAATAATAAAATAGATGCTATTTTCATTAAAATCATACCCATATTGTATCATAAAAAAACGCTAAAGGAAATGAGAAACAAGGGAATTTATAGGAAAGTCAGGCTTTTGAGATTGTGGGTGTTTTTTGTTATAATGAAAGTTATGAAATCTTATAATACCTTGAATGATTATTATCGAAAACTTTTTGGAGAAAAGACTTTTAAAGTTCCGATTGATGCGGGGTTTGACTGTCCCAATCGGGATGGAACTGTGGCTCATGGGGGCTGTACCTTTTGTACGGTTTCGGGCTCTGGAGATGCCATTGTGGCACCAGACGCACCTATCCGCGAGCAATTTTATAAGGAAATTGACTTTATGCACCGCAAATGGCCAGATGTTAAAAAGTATCTGGTTTATTTTCAAAACTTTACCAACACCCATGAAAAGGTGGAAGTGATTCGGGAACGTTACGAGCAGGCGATCAACGAGCCAGGTGTAGTAGGAATCAATATCGGAACGCGTCCGGACTGTTTACCCGACGAAACCATCGAATATTTGGCTGAGTTATCGGAACGCATGCATGTGACGGTAGAATTGGGCTTACAGACTACTTTTGAAGCAACCTCTGACCTGATTAACCGTGCTCATTCCTATGAATTGTATGTTGAAACAGTAAAACGCTTGAGGAAATATCCCAATATTGAGATTGTTTCCCATTTGATCAATGGTCTGCCCGGTGAGACTCATGAGATGATGATTGAAAATGTCCGCCGCTGTGTTACGGATAATGATATTCAAGGAATTAAGCTGCACTTGCTTCACCTCATGACCAATACACGGATGCAGCGAGATTACCACGAAGGACGCTTGCAACTGATGAGTCAGGACGAGTATGTCAAGGTCATCTGTGACCAACTGGAAATCATTCCCAAGCATATCGTCATCCATCGGATTACAGGAGATGCACCTAGAGATATGCTGATTGGTCCCATGTGGAGCCTCAAAAAATGGGAAGTGCTAAATGCTATTGAAACTGAGATGCGCCGTCGTGGAAGTGTGCAAGGATGTAAGGCTGTAAAACAGGAGTTTAAAAATGAAAAGACCACTTGAGATGGCACATGATTTTTTGGCGGAAGTTGTGACAAAAGAGGATATTGTAGTGGATGCGACCATGGGCAATGGCTATGATACCCTTTTTCTAGCCAAGTTAGCCAAGCAAGTCTACGCCTTTGATATCCAGGAGCAGGCTTTGGAGAAAACCCAAGAGCGTTTGGATCAGGCTGGAATGATAAATGCCCAGTTAATCTTGCAAGGCCATGAAACGCTAGACCAGTTTGTGACAGAAGCTAAGGCAGGGATTTTTAATCTGGGCTATCTGCCGTCGGCTGATAAATCCGTCATCACCCAACCTCAGACAACTATTGAAGCATTAGAAAAACTGTGTCACTTGCTTGTTAAAGGGGGACGGATTGCGATCATGATTTACTATGGTCATGAAGGAGGAGATACCGAGAGGGATGCTGTATTGGATTTTGTTAGCCAGTTGAACCAACAAGAGTATACGGCTACCATTTATCGGACACTCAACCAAGTTAACAATCCACCGTTTTTAGTTATGATTGAAAAATTAGAAAGGTATAGACATGGATAAACAATACCTTCGTGAGAAGCTTGAGGCCATGCGCCAAAATTTTGTCGAGTCAACGCATCATGAACGAGCGGTAGGAGTACTCGACGAAGCACATATGAGCAAGAAAATGCTTAAAATCAAGAAAAAATTAGTGGCTCTTGAAATGGAACGATGCCAGAAAAAAATTGAGCACAAAGACTGTTCTAAGATTGATCAGAAAATCCAAGAGCAAAAGGAGATTTTTGAATCTTGTTGTAAAAAAGATTAAGGAGGAATTGTGTGGAATTACTCATTTACTTGATTCTATTTTTATTGGTCTTAATCATTTCAACCACGACCAATAAACTTCTCCCTTTTTTGCCCCTTCCTCTTGTACAAATCCTTTTGGGGATTGGGATTGGTTTATTTGTTCCCGATGCGGACTTTCATCTCAATACAGAGCTGTTTCTGGCCATGGTTATTGGTCCCTTACTTTTCCGGGAGGCAGAAGAAGCTGATATTACGTCCATTTTGAAGCACTGGCGGATTGTTGTCTTTCTGATTTTTCCTGTGATTTTTATCTCGACCTTAAGCTTGGGGGGCATGGCTCACTTCCTTTGGATGACTCTTCCTTTGGCTGCCTGTTTAGCAGTTGGAGCGGCACTTGGGCCAACAGATTTGGTTGCCTTTGCATCTCTTTCTGAACGTTTTCGTTTTCCAAAACGGGTTTCCAATATCCTAAAAGGGGAAGGACTCTTAAATGACGCTTCTGGTTTGGTTGCCTTTCAGATGGCTCTGGCTGCTTGGACAACAGGAACCTTTTCTTTCAGCCAAGCTGGAACTTCCCTAGCGTTTTCTATCCTTGGTGGTTTTGTAGTCGGTTTTGTGACGGCTATGGTCAATCGTTTTTTGCATAGCTTTTTACTGAGTGTGCGAGCGATAGATATAGCCAGTGAACTATTGCTAGAGCTAAGTTTGCCGCTCATGACCTTTTTCATTGCAGAAGAGTTTCATGTTTCAGGGATTATCGCAGTAGTGGTTGCAGGTATTTTGAAGGCCAGTCGCTTTAAGAAAATTACGCTCCTTGAGGCTCAGGTAGACACTGTGACGGAGACCGTCTGGCACACCGTGACCTTTATGCTAAATGGATCAGTCTTTGTTCTCTTGGGAATGGAATTAGAGTTGATAGCAGAGCCAATTTTGTCTAATTCTCTCTACAATCCCCTTCTTTTACTGCTTTCAGTTGTCGTTCTGACCTTCTTGCTTTTTGCGATCCGTTTTGTCATGATTGCTGGTTTTTACTTTGTGAGGACGCGTCGACTTAAGAAAAAAATTCATAAGTACATGAAAGATATGCTTCTTTTGACCTTCTCTGGTGTCAAAGGAACAGTATCTATCGCGACCATTCTCCTCATACCAAGTCATTTGGAGCAGGAATATCCTCTGTTACTCTTCCTTGTAGCAGGCGTTACACTATTGAGCTTTCTAACAGGTTTATTGGTTCTCCCTCACTTATCTGAAGAACAAGAGGAAAGCAAGGATCATTTGATGCATATAGCGATTCTGAATGATGTAGCTGCAGAATTAGAAAAAGAGCTGGACCATCACAAGAACAAACTTCCTCTTTATGCAGCTATTGATAATTACCATGGTCGGATTGAAAACCTCATCCTTAGTCTGGAAAATAAGAGAATCCAAGAGGACTGGGAGTCCCTCAAGCTTCTTATTTTGAGTATTGAGAGTGACGGTTTGGAGCAAGCCTATGAAGAAAATAGAATCAGTGAGCGTGGCTATCGAGTTTACCAACGTTACCTAAAAAACATGGAGCAGAGTATCAATCGGAATTTCGCTTCTAGAGTGACTTATTACTTCCTAGTTTCATTACGGATACTGCGCTTTCTACTCCATGAAATGTTTACCTTTGGCAAAACTTTCCGTAGTTGGATGAATGAAGAATCTCGTAAACTACTAGCGATTGATTATGATCAGATTTCAGAGTTGTATTTGGAAAATACAGAGCTGATTATCGAGAGTTTGGAAAACCTCAAAGGGGTTTACAAGAGTTCACTGATTAGTTTTATGCAAGAGTCTCGTCTACGAGAGACGGCCATTATCGGAAGTGGTGCCTTTGTTGAGCGGGTTATCAATCGCATCAAGCCAAACAATATCGATGAAATGCTACGAGGCTACTATCTCGAACGTAAGGCAATCTTTGAATACGAAGAAGCTAAACTGATAACAGCCAAGTATGCCAAAAAACTACGCCAAAATGTGAATAATTTAGAAAATTATTCTCTGAAAGAAGCCGCAAATACTTTACCTTATGATATGGTAGATTTAATCAGAAGAACTTAGATGATGAAGAAAATGACGGAGGATGGAACATGAAAAAGTGGTGGAAAGAGCTGATGGACAGGCCCTTATTGAAAGCTTTTTTGCATTATTATCAAGCATCTGATAGCGAGTTGACCAGTGTTGCGGTTGCCTACTATTGGTTGATTTCAATCTTTCCTTTGCTAATGATAATGGTCAATATTTTGCCTTATTTTCAGATTCCGGTCTCAAATTTCTTACTTACAATCAAGGAATTCTTGCCTGATACGGTGTATGATGTGGTCGCTAAGATTGTCCGAGAAGTTCTGACTCAACCATCGACTGGTTTGCTGAGTTTTGCCGTTTTATCTGCACTCTGGACCTTTTCAAAATCAATGGATTTCCTCCAAAAAGCTTTTAACAAAGCCTATGGGGTGACCAAAAGTCGAGGGATTATCTCCCATCAGTTGATGAGTTTACTTGTTAGTTTCGGCTTGCAGATCCTTTTTGCTCTAGCCTTGTTTTTGAGTATGTTTGGTCGTATGTTGCTCAACCTCCTCAAAACTTACTGGCAATCAGATAGTCCGTTATTTTCATACCTGCAAGATTTTACAGGCCCTCTGGTCTATGCCTTAATCTTTGCCATTCTGGTTATGATTTATTATTTCCTTCCAAAAGTAAAAACACCACGAATCCGCTATGTTTTACCAGGAAGTATCTTTGTCTTGCTAACTCTTATAGGTTTATTGAATACCTTTTCTGTTTATTTTAATAACTATGTCAATCACCTAGTGGATGTCCGATTTTTCAGTTCCATCATCGTTGTAGTCATGATGTTCTGGTTTATTCTTATTGCAAAGATTTTGATTATCGGAGCAGTTATCAATGCCAGTGTTCAGAGCTTGAAAGATCCAACATTTACAATAAATTAACTAATAAAGTTATCCATTACAAAACGCATAGGATCAAATCTGATTCTATGCGTTTTTTGATTATGAAAATTAATAGATAAACATGGCATCACCGAAACTGAAAAAACGGTAGCGTTCTTGAATAGCGTGCTGGTATGCATCTAAGACTAATTCACGGCCTGCAAAGGCAGAGACCAACATGACCAGAGTTGATTTTGGAAGGTGGAAGTTGGTTGAAAATGCATCCACGACCTTCCACTCATATCCAGGCTTGATAAAGATATTGGTCCAGCCAGAATCTGCTTGGATTTGTCCGTCAAACTTGGAGCCGATTGTTTCCAGTGTGCGGATCGAAGTAGTTCCTACAGCTATGACACGGCCTCCATTTTCCTTGACAGATCGAAGGGTGGCTGCTGCTTCATCAGAAAGTTGGTAGAACTCTGAGTGCATTTCATGTTCGTCCAGATTGTCAACAGAAACGGGACGGAAAGTTCCGAGTCCGACGTGCAGAGTGAGATAGACTAGATGGACACCCTTGGCTTGGATTTCTGCTAGCAGTTCTTTGGTGAAGTGCAGGCCAGCAGTCGGTGCAGCAGCAGAGCCACTTTCTTTAGCGTAGACCGTTTGATAACGTTCACGGTCATCTAGTTTTTCGTGGATGTAAGGCGGCAGTGGCATTTCACCTAGACTTTCCAAAACTTCTAGGAAAATTCCTTGGTATTCAAAGCGGACAATACGGCCTCCGTGGGTCAATTCTTCCGTAACGACAGCGCTGAGACGACCATCTCCAAAGCTGACGCGAGTACCGACCTTGAGGCGTTTGGCAGGTTTAGCTAAGACTTCCCACTCATCACCAGCAGTGTTTTTGAGAAGGAGAAGCTCCACATGGCCACCTGTTTCTTCCTTTTGACCATAGAGGCGGGCTGGGAGAACACGGGTGTCGTTCATGACAAGGGCGTCACCTGGTTCCAACATATCAATAATAGAGTGGAAGTGTTTATCCTGAAATTCTCCCGTATCACGATTGACGATGAGGAGTTTGGAGGCATCACGTTTTTCAAGGGGTGTTTGGGCAATCAATTCCTCAGGTAAGTGGAAATCAAAATCAGCTGTATTCATTTTTCATTATTCTTTCTAACTTCTAATCTTATCCATTATAACACGTTTCAAGTTTGGACGCTCTTTTTTTGGAAAATAAATCGTTTTCACTTGACAAAAATTGGTCTATACCATATAATGAATATAGATTAAAACGGAGGATGAAAAGATGAAAGTTATTAAAGTTGAAAATCAAGTTGAAGGTGGAAAAGTTGCTTTTGAGATTTTGAAGGAAAAATTGGCCAATGGTGCTCAAACATTAGGACTTGCGACAGGGAGCAGTCCGCTTGAGTTTTACAAGGAAATCGTTGAGAGTGACCTTGACTTTTCAAATCTGACTAGTGTCAACCTTGATGAGTATGTAGGGCTTGACGGAGACAATCCACAGTCTTACCGTTACTTTATGCAGGAAAACTTGTTTAACCAAAAACCATTTAAGGAAAGTTTCTTGCCTAGCGGAGACAAAGACCATGCTGAAGCAGAAGTAGAACGCTACAATCAAATTTTAGCTGACCATCCTGTTGATTTGCAAATCTTGGGGATTGGTCGCAATGGACATATCGGCTTTAATGAGCCTGGTACTCCATTTGATAGCCAAACGCATTTAGTAGAACTTGACCAGTCTACCATCGAAGCTAATGCTCGCTTCTTTGACAAGATTGAAGATGTTCCAACTCAAGCCATTTCAATGGGGATTAAAAACATCTTGGATGCCAAGTCAATTATTCTCTTTGCTTACGGTGAGTCGAAAGCAGAAGCCATTGCTGGCACAGTATCAGGCCCAGTGACTGAGAACCTCCCAGCAAGTAGCCTACAAAACCACCCTGATGTGACTATTATTGCGGATACTGAAGCGCTCAGCTTGCTTGAAAAGTAAAATGACAAGAACCACTTGCTCTTTGGAGTGAGTGGCTTTTTACTTCAAATGTTCACTATCCTGCTAAAGTGGTATAATATAGCTATACGGGGAGGCTCGAACTTTGATTTATATAATCGGTTTTATTTGTTTTTTACTTTTAATGTTTCTGTTTAGTCGCTTAATTCAGCAATCAAAGAATCCTTCGGGTTTTCTAGGAAAACGAATGATGAAATTGTGGAATCGAACCTATCTCCCCATGTTTGTATGGGCAATTCGTCATCTGGATAGGACATTTTACCCTGTAATCTTAGATGTAGGAGTTGGGAATGGTCGTTCAACCATCCTGCTGAAAGAAACTTTTCCGCAAAGTACCGTAACTGGAATCGATATTTCAGATACTGCAATAGCTCAAGCCAAACAGGTAGAGATGACTAATCTAAATTTTGAACGAAGAGACGTTAGGGAGACAGGCTTTTCTGATGAAAGTGTTGATTTAATCACAGCCTTTCAAACTCATTTTCATTGGCGGAACCTAGAGGCTTCTTTTATGGAACTTAGAAGAATACTCAAATCAGACGGGATGCTCTTACTGGCTTGTGAATATAACAAGTTGTCTTACTTTTTACCAGAGGTTCAAAGCGAAGAAGCATTTAGACGATTCTTGTTATCAGTAGGGTTTGAGCTCGTAACTAGTCAAAGAAAGGGATCATGGATCCTTTATAAAATTGTTAAAAATTAATGGAGGTACATCATGAAACAATTATTTTTATGTTCATACTTTGCTGGAGTCAAAAAGCTTTTTAGCGATTATGCAAAGGAAAAGAATCTAGAAAACAAGGTTTTATTTATTCCTACCGCTGGGAACGAAGAGGATCATACTGCCTATATCGATGAGGCTCAGCAAACATTCAGAGATTTAGGATTTGAGATAGAGGTTCTAGATATTGCTTCTTGTGATCGAGAAACTGCACAGGCAAAGATTTTCCAAAGTAAGATTCTTTATATCTCAGGCGGGAATACCTTTTATTTATTGCAAGAATTAAAGAAAAAGCAACTCCTATCTCTCATCAAAGAGCAAATAAGAGATGGGCTGGTCTATGTGGGAGAATCAGCAGGGGCTATCATTACAGCCAAGGATATTGACTACAATAAACTCATGGACGACAAGATGGTAGCGACAGAGTTATCTGATACAGCGGGACTGGATGAAGTGGATTTTTATGTCCTTCCACATTATGGTGAGGAACCTTTTACTGATAGTAGCAAAAAGACCTTTGAAACCTATAAAAAGCAGCTTGAATTGCTACCGCTTCATAACCACCAAGCAATTATCGTTAACGATGAGCAAATAGATATCTTGACAATAGAATAAAAGTGTGGTTGGAAGAACATTGATATTTTACCACTAAAACGATTAGGGGTTGATAACTCACTTAGCGGGAATCTGCCATGGATAGATTAATTTTATGAATTCAAGAAGGGAAAAGTTATGAAAATAAAAACGCTAGATAAAATAGGTGGGATTGTTTTCTTGTTTCTAACGATTGCTACCATTGTCGTTTTTTTATCAGATACGAGCTTCTTTGAGTGGGCGTTTACTAGACACCAGAATACTCTGAGTTGGTATATTCGCCCTCTCTTTATTATTCCAATTGTAATGGGAGCTTATAAAAAATCCTATAGCCTGATTTTCTTTTCTATATTTTGCCTATTTACTAGCATGTTTTGGTTCCCAAAGCCGGAAATAGTTGATGTAAAAGTAACTGAGTTTTTGAATTTTGAGAAGACTTATTTTACGAGCGGATGGAGTATTGAAAAAGTTATCATTCTGGCGACGATTCTAGCATTTTTTACGGCGATTATATCCTTAACATGGAGTAGACGTTGGTATGGATTATTAGCAACGGTAGTGATCGGAGCATTTCTGAAGGTTGCCCATAGTCTTTTATTTAGTGGAGGAAGTGGTATATCGATTGTAAAACCAGCTGTTTTGGGCTTGATTCTCTGCATCTTAGTGATTTACTTCATCTTCAAAAGAAGAAAGTAAAAATAATAGAAGTTTATGGTTGCTTTTCTCTTGACAATTATTCACTTTGTGTGTAAAATGGAATAGATCTTGAACTTGAAGGGAGTGAAAAAAATGTCTAAAACAGTAGTACGTAAGAATGAATCTCTTGACGATGCACTTCGTCGTTTCAAACGTGCGGTTACTAAAGCTGGTACTCTTCAAGAAACACGCAAACGTGAATTCTATGAAAAACCTTCTGTAAAACGTAAACGTAAATCAGAAGCAGCTCGTAAACGTAAAAAATTCTAATTTGAAATGAAAGGCTAGACTTGTCTAGCCTTTTTTCTTTCCAAATAAATACTGTAAATCCTGCAAAAAAAGGAAACTTCCTACCACAATTTGATATAATAGTAGGGAGAACTCGATTGAAGGAGGAAATTATGTCGGTTTTAGTAAAAGAAGTCATTGAAAAGCTCAGATTAGACATTGTTTACGGTGAAGGCGATTTACTTGAAAAAGAAATCAATACTGCGGACATTTCTCGACCAGGTCTGGAAATGACGGGCTATTTTGATTACTATACTCCGGAGCGACTTCAGCTGTTGGGAATGAAGGAATGGTCCTATTTAGTCTCCATGTCTTCTCACAACCGTTATAAGGTGTTGACCAAGATGTTTCAACCAGAAACACCAGTGGTTATTGTTGCGCGTGGTTTAGTAGTTCCAGAAGAAATGTTGAAGGCTGCCAGGGAATGTAAGATTGCGATTTTAACCAGTCGGACAGCTACTAGTCGCCTGTCAGGAGAATTATCTAGCTATTTGGATTCTCGTTTGGCAGAACGGACCAGTGTTCATGGTGTCTTGATGGACATTTATGGCATGGGTGTCTTGATCCAAGGGGATAGCGGTATCGGTAAGAGTGAAACTGGTCTGGAACTTGTGAAACGTGGACACCGTTTGGTGGCAGATGATCGTGTAGATATTTTTGCAAAAGACGAAATGACCCTTTGGGGAGAGCCAGCTGAAATTTTGAGGCATTTACTTGAGATCCGTGGAGTGGGGATTATTGATGTGATGAGTCTCTACGGAGCAAGTGCAGTTAAGGATTCTTCACAAGTTCAACTAGCAGTTTATTTGGAAAACTATGATACGCATAAGACCTTCGATCGCTTAGGAAATAATGCTGAAGAAATCGAGATTTCTGGCGTAGCCATTCCGCGTATTCGCATCCCGGTAAAAACAGGACGCAATATTTCTGTTGTTATTGAAGCGGCTGCCATGAACTACCGTACTAAGGAAATGGGCTTTGATGCGACACGTTTATTTGAAGAACGCTTGACAAATCTGATCGCTCAAAATGAGGTGAAAAATGATTAATCCAGTTGCATTTGAAATCGGTCCTTTTTCCATTCGTTGGTATGCTCTGTGTATTGTGGCAGGTTTGATTTTGGCAGTCTACCTTGCCATGAAGGAAGCTCCTAAAAAGAAAATTCTGTCAGATGATATTTTGGATTTTATCCTGATTGCTTTTCCAGTCGCGATCTTAGGTGCTAGACTATACTACGTACTCTTTCGCTTAGATTATTATCTGCAAAATCCAGGTGAAATCATTGCCATCTGGAATGGTGGTTTGGCCATTTATGGAGGTTTGATAGCAGGGGCTATTGTCCTTTATATCTTTGCGGATAGAAAGCTGATCAATACTTGGGATTTCTTAGATATTGCAGCACCGAGCGTCATGGTTGCCCAGAGTTTAGGGCGCTGGGGGAATTTCTTTAACCAAGAAGCCTACGGTGCAGCAGTAGATAGTCTGGATTATTTGCCAGGCTTTATCCGTGACCAGATGTACATTGATGGCAGCTACCGTCAGCCGACCTTCTTATATGAGTCGGTTTGGAATCTGATCGGATTTGCTTTGATTCTGATTTTTAGACGAAAATTAAAGGGAATCAGACGTGGTCATATTACGGCATTCTACTTGATTTGGTATGGCTTTGGTCGTATGATTATCGAAGGCATGCGGACGGATAGTCTCATGTTCTTTGGTCTGCGAGTTTCCCAGTGGTTATCAGTTGTTCTTATCGGACTCGGTATTTTTATCATACTTTATCAAAATCGAAAGAAAGCCCCTTTCTATCATACTGAGGAGGAAAAATAAATGTTAGAAGTTGCATATATACTTGTTGCGATTGCTTTGATTGTCTGTTTAGTCTATTTGACAATCACGATTCAAAAAGCAGGTCGTATGATTGATGAGACAGAGAAGACCATCAAAACATTGAGCTCAGATGTGGACGTTACCTTGCATCAGACTAATGAATTGTTGGCTAAGGTTAATGTGTTAGCAGACGATATTAACGTCAAAGTTGCGACTATTGATCCACTCTTTACGGCGGTGGCGGACTTGTCTGAGTCAGTATCTGACCTCAACCAACATGCACGTGTCTTAGGCAAAAAAGCTTCATCTGCTGGTTCAAAGACCATTAAAACAGGTGCAGGCTTGTCCGCTCTTCGTGTCGCAAGTAAATTTTTCAAAAAATAAAAAAGGAGAAATCTTATGGGAAAACTATCCTCTATCCTTTTAGGTACGGTTTCAGGCGTGGCTCTTGCTTTGTTTTTGACAAGTGACAAGGGTAAGCAAGTTTGTAGTCAAGCTCAGGATTTTCTAGATGATTTGAGAGAAGATCCAGAATATGCTAGAGAGCAGGTCTGTGAAAAACTAACAGAAGTGAAGGAACAGGCAACTGACTTTGTGCTGAAAACAAAGGAACAAGTAGAATCTGGTGAAATTACTTTTGACAGTGTCCTTGATCAAGCTAAAACATGTGCACGACAAGCGACAGAAGCGTCAAAAGAAACCTTTAACAATCTCAAGGAGCAATGGCAAGAACAGTCAGCAACTCCAGACGTCGCTGAAGGCCAAGAAGAAATTATCATCGATATTACTGAAATATAATGCATCACCATCTCTGGTTTTTGGAGATGGTGATTTTTATCTGCAAGCCTGTCTTTGTGGTATAATAAGTACTATGCAGAAAAAACCAACGTCCGCCTATGTGCATATTCCCTTTTGCACACAGATTTGTTATTATTGCGACTTTTCAAAAGTATTTATCAAGAATCAACCAGTAGATAGTTATCTGAATCATCTGCTAGAGGAGTTTCGCTCTTATGATATCCAAAAGTTGCGAACCCTCTACATTGGAGGTGGGACGCCAACGGCTTTGTCCGCTTCGCAATTAGAGGTGCTTCTGGATGGTTTGACTAAAAATCTAGACTTGTCTGTCTTGGAAGAGTTGACGATTGAAGCCAATCCAGGCGACTTGGACGCGGATAAGATTGCGGCTTTGAAACAGTCGCCAGTCAATCGTGTTTCCTTAGGAGTGCAGACTTTTGATGATAAAATGCTGAAAAAGATTGGGCGTAGTCACTTGGAGAAGGATATTTATGAGAATATCGACCGCCTCAAACTGGCTGGTTTTGACAATATCTCTATCGATTTGATTTACGCTCTTCCAGGTCAAACTATGGCTCAGGTCAAGGACAATGTAGCTAAGGCTATCTCGCTTGATATTCCTCATATGAGTCTTTATAGCTTGATTTTGGAAAATCATACGGTCTTTATGAACCGTATGCGACGTGGGAAGTTGCCTCTGCCTAAGGAAGAGTTAGAAGCTGAGATGTTTGAGTACATCATCGCAGAGCTTGAGCGAGCTGGTTTTGAGCATTATGAGATTTCGAATTTCTCTAAATCCGGATTTGAAAGTCGCCACAATCTCATGTACTGGGACAATGCCGAATATTATGGTATCGGTGCGGGTGCTTCAGGTTATGTGGACGGAATTCGTTATAAAAACCACGGTCCTATCCGCCACTATCTCAATGCAGTAGAGACAGGAGATGCTCGGATAACAGAAGAACACCTGACTCAAAAGGAGCAGATGGAAGAAGAAATGTTCCTAGGCCTCCGGAAAAAATCTGGGGTTTCTATGGCGCGATTTGAGGAGAAATTCGGACGATCCTTTGATGGACTTTATGGCGAAATCATCAGAGACTTGGTTCAACAAGGACTTATGCAGATCGACGGTGATCGTGTCCGAATGACAAAGAGGGGTCTCTTCTTGGGAGACACTGTAGCAGAACGATTTATTTTGGAGTAGAACAATGGGCTTAACTTATCAAATGAAAATGAAAATTCCTTTTGATATGGCGGACATGAACGGTCATATTAAACTTCCAGATGTGATTTTGCTGTCCTTGCAAGTATCAGGTATGCAATCGATTGAGCTGGGAGTTAGCGACAAGGATGTGTTAGAACGCTACAATCTGGTCTGGATTATTACAGACTATGCGATTGACGTGGTACGCTTGCCTCGCTTTGCTGAGGAGATTACGATTGAAACAGAAGCGTTGACTTACAATCGTCTTTTTTGCTACCGCCGTTTCACTATCTATGATGAAGCAGGTCAAGAAATTATTCGCATGGTAGTAACCTTTGTTCTCATGGACAGAGATAGTCGTAAAGTTCATGCTGTCGAACCGGAGATTGTTGCGCCTTACCAGTCTGAGTTTGATAAAAAACTCATCCGAGGGCCAAAGTATGCAAATCTAGAAGATCCGATCAGTAAAGACTACCATGTTCGTTTTTACGACTTGGATATGAATGGTCATGTCAATAATAGTAAATACCTAGATTGGATTTTTGAGGTCATGGGGGCCGATTTTCTAACCAAGTATATTCCAAAGAAAATCAATCTCAAGTATGTTAAAGAAGTGCGGCCAGGTGGCATGATTGCTTCAACTTATGAACTCAAGGGACTAGAAAGCAAGCATGAGATTATCAGTGATAGCGAGATTAATGCCCAAGCTATGATTACTTGGCAAGAAATTGAAACGAATTAGAAAGGACGATATGACTTATAAAGGTTATTTAATTGATTTAGACGGAACCATTTACAAAGGGAAAGACCGGATTCCGGCAGGTGAGGCTTTTGTGCATGAGTTGCAAAAGCGAGAAATTCCCTATCTCTTTGTAACCAATAATACAACTCGTACTCCTGAGAGCGTTCAAGAGATGTTGGCTCAGAATTTTAATATCAATACGCCTCTATCAACTGTCTACACGGCAACTTTGGCAACTATCGACTATATGAATGACTTGGGACTGGAAAAGACAGTCTATGTCATCGGAGAAGCAGGACTCAAGGATGCCATTCAGGCAGCTGGTTATGTCGAAGACAAGGAAAATCCTGCCTATGTGGTAGTTGGACTGGACTGGCAAGTCGACTATGAAAAATTTGCGACGGCGACTCTAGCCATTCAAAAGGGGGCTCACTTTATCGGAACCAATCCAGACCTCAATATCCCGACGGAACGTGGTCTTTTGCCAGGTGCTGGTTCACTAATTACACTTCTTGAAGTAGCAACACGGGTAAAACCAGTTTATATCGGGAAACCAAATGCTATCATTATGGATAAGGCAGTTGAGCACTTAGGTTTGAAAAGAGAAGAATTGCTCATGGTTGGGGACAACTACCTGACAGATATCCGAGCAGGGATTGACAATGGCATTCCAACGCTCTTAGTGACAACAGGTTTTACCAAGGCAGAAGAAGTGGCTGATCTGCCAATCGCACCAACTCATGTAGTTTCTAGCCTTGCGGAGTGGAATTTTGATGAAAACTAAACTGACCTTTTGGGGAAGTATGCTCTTTCTCCTCTCCCTGTCCATTCTCTTAACCATTTATCTGGCTTGGATTTTCTATCCCATGGAGATTCAGTGGCTGAACTTAGCGAGTCGAGTCTATCTAAAGCCCGAAACCATTCAGTACAACTTTACTATCTTGATGAATTACCTGACCAATCCCTTTAGTCAGGTCTTAGAGATGCCGGATTTTCGTTCATCAGCTGCAGGTCTACACCATTTTGCGGTGGTGAAGAATCTCTTTCACTTGGTTCAGTTAATTGCTTTGGTTACATTGCCAAGCTTCTATTTCTTTGTTAAGACCATTGTAAAAAAGGGATTTTTGTCTGTCTTTCGTAAGAGTCTCCTCGCTCTAGTGGTCTTACCCTTGGTGATTGGATTTCTGGGAGTGTTGATTGGTTTTGAGCAATTCTTTACGCTTTTCCATCAGATTCTCTTTGTGGGAGATGATACCTGGCTTTTTGATCCAGCAAAGGATCCAGTTATTTGGATTTTGCCAGAGATTTTCTTCCTCCATGCCTTTTTGCTTTTCTTTGCTTTGTATGAAGGAATATTCGGTTTCCTTCTTGTCAAAGCTTCAAGGAAATAGTGGAAAAAATTCTGTATTTTTAATAAAAAACGAGAGAAGTTGCTCTACTCCCTATTTATTGTTAGGTTATCCTAAAGATAAACTTGCAAAGCAGGAGATTTTTGCAGAAAACAGTCTATTTTCTATGAAAAAATAGGCTTTTTTTCTAAAAATACCTAGTCAAGCGCTTTATTTTTTTGTATAATAGAAATAGCAAGTATAGATAAAAGAAGAGAAAAGCATGATTACACTATTTTTATCACCGAGTTGTACATCATGTCGTAAGGCAAAGGCTTGGTTAGAGACGCATAAAGTGCCCTTTCAAGAGCATAATATTATGACTAGTCCTTTAACAAGAAAAGAATTACAACATATTCTTTCCTTGACCGAAAATGGTACTGATGACATCATTTCAACTCGTTCAAAAATTTTTCAAAAATTAGATATTGATGTAGAGAGTATCTCGGTATCGGAGTTGCTTCAGATGATTGAGCAATATCCTAGTCTTTTGCGTCGCCCAATTATTACAGATACCAAACGCATGCAAATCGGTTTTAATGAAGATGAGATTCGTGCTTTTCTCCCTCGTAGTTACCGTAAACAAGAACTAAAAGAAGCAACATTGAGAGCTGGTATTGGATAGATGAACAAACAGTATAGTTACCCACTAGATTTGTCGTGGAGCACTGAAGAACTTGCTTCAGTGCTTTCTTTTTTTAATGATGTTGAAGCTGCTTATGAAGATAAGGTAGAAGCAAAAAAACTGCTAGATTCCTACAAGGAATTTAAGTCTGTCGTTCCGAGCAAAAGTGAAGAAAAGCGCCTAGGTCGCGAATTTGAGACGGCTAGCGGTTATTCCTTCTATCATGCGGTTCAATTAGCAAAAGAAAAAAGAGAAGGGAAGATTTCTCTTGGAAACTAAATTTGAATTTGCCAAACAGATTGTGCAGGAAGCTGCTGACTATATTTTGGCTCACATGAAAGAAGATTTGCAGGTTGAGTGCAAGTCTTCACCTACTGACTTAGTGACACGTTTGGACAAGGAGGTCCAGGAACTCTTGGTTGATCGGATCAAGTCCTCCTATCCTGAGGACTTGATTTGCGCGGAAGAGGGCTGTTTGCGTGCTGCGGTCGATCAAGGTTCTGTTTGGGTGATTGATCCCATTGACGGTACCAATAACTTTGTCGCTCAGCAGGAAGATTTTGCCGTGATGTTGGCTTATTTTGAGAATGGTGTGGGCAAATTTGGCATCATCTATGATGTTATGAAAGGTGATTGTTACCATGGTGGTGGTGCCTTTCCTCCTTGTCGCAATAATGAGCCCTTACCGCCTTTTAAAAAGAAGCCCCTCAGAGAATTCCTGGTTGCTGGTAACTCAGGTATGTTTGAAAGCAATGAGTGGGGCCTGGCGGATTTGGGGCGAGCAGCGTTGGGAGTTCGTGTCTACGGCAGTGCGGCCATTAGTTTTGCCAAGGTTTTATCGGGTCGTCTTCTGACTTATATTACCTACTTACAGCCATGGGATTACGCTGCGGCCAGTATCTTAGGGGAAAGTCTGGGTTATCGTCTTCTTACAGTATCAGGTGAGCCCGCTGATTTTAAAACGCGTCAGCCTGTCATGATGGTGCCAATCGAGATGCAAGAAGTGATTCAGTCTTATATCTACGAAAGGAAAGAGAACTAAATGCAATTTCCAGAAGGATTTGTTGAAAAATATGAAGCGATACTAGAAGATGAGGCAAGAGACTTTCTTGCCTCTTTTAAGCGGGAAGCGGTTTCGGCTTTTCGAGTCAATCCCTTAAAAGAAAGTCAATTGTCGTTTGCGGATGCTATTCCCAATACACCTTGGGGGTATTATGGTAAAGTTTCTGGGAAATCTCCAGAGCACGCGACAGGTCTTGTTTATTCGCAAGAGCCTGCAGCCCAAATGGTGGCCCAGGTAGCTCAACCAAGTCCTGGCATGAAGGTCTTGGACTTGGCGGCAGCACCAGGTGGAAAATCCACTCAACTAGCAGCTTATCTGGTTAATCAAGGAGTCCTTGTCTCCAACGAAATTTCAAGTAAGCGGGCTAAGATTTTAGTGGAAAATATGGAGCGATTTGGAGCGACAAACGTTGTCGTAACCAATGAATCTGCTGACCGCTTGGCCAAGGTTTTTAAAGGTTACTTTGATGTGATTGTCCTTGATGCACCTTGCTCGGGTGAAGGGATGTTTCGTAAGCAGCCAGATGCCATGGATTATTGGAGTACCGATTATCCTAGCCAATGTGCTAGTCTCCAAAGAGAAATTTTAGAAGATGCAGTGACCATGCTTGCAGAAGGTGGCCGTTTAGTCTATTCGACCTGTACTTGGGCACCAGAGGAAAATGAAGAAATCGTCCACTGGTTGCTGGATACTTATGAATTTGAATTGCTTCCAGTCGAGCATGTGAACGGTATGGTAGCAGGAATTGATCTTCCTGAAACGGCGCGGATGTATCCTCATCATTTCAAGGGAGAAGGTCAGTTTGTTGCCCACCTGCAGTTTAAGGGACAAAATCCAGCACCTAAATTCAAGGCTAGCAAGAGCAATCTCAGTCGTGAACAACTGGCCTTGTGGCAGGATTTTGCCCAAAAACACTTGCGGGTCAATCTAACTGGTATCTTGCAAACTTTTGGAGACCAACTCTATCTCTTGCCAGAGATACTACCTAATCTAGGGAAACTCAAAATTGCCCGAAATGGGCTCCATCTGGGGACGTTTAAGAAGAAACGTTTTGAACCAAGCTTTGCTCTCGGTTTAGCCTTGAAACCAAGTCAAGTAAAACAAAGGGTCGAAATCAATGATGAGGATTTTGTAAAATATGTGGCTGGTGAGACTGTTCAATTGTCTGAATCTCGACCAAATGGCTGGTACCAAGTTGTGGTTCAAGGAAACGGACTAGGCTTTGCCAAGGAAACGGGAAATGTTTTGAAAAATTATTATCCAAAAGGGCTCAGATTCAGGTGAAAAAGCTAGTCAAAGAGCCTACTCTATGTTATAGTGGAATTATGAGTTTTTTCTGATAGTCTTTTATTATTACTTATATTATACGATGGAATTGTCCGCCCCTAAGAATGTCTAAAAAATAAAGCGGGACAATCATTGATGATAATTGGCTGATCAGGACAAACGGAAGAAATCAGAACATTTATCATTATGTTCAAGGAGAATAACAGTGAAAAAAAGAAAAAAGCTCGTCATGTCTCTTGCAGCTCTTTTGGTGGCAGGTTCTCTAGCAGGATGTGCTAGCTGGATTGATCGTGGAGAATCCATGACAGCTGTTGGTTCAACAGCTCTTCAACCTCTTGTCGAAGCAGCAGCAGATGAATTTGGTTCTAGAAACATCGGAAAAACAGTCAATGTTCAAGGTGGAGGATCGGGTACAGGACTTTCCCAAGTCCAGTCTGGAGCAGTTGACATCGGGAACTCTGACGTCTTTGCAGAGGAAAAAGAAGGAATCGATGCTTCGGCTCTAGTAGACCACAAGGTTGCAGTGGCTGGTCTTGCAGTGATTGTAAACAAAGAAGTGGATGTTGAAAATCTCACAACCGAGCAACTTCGCAAAATCTTTACAGGTGAAGTGACCAACTGGAAAGAAGTTGGGGGCAAAGACCTGGCAATTTCAATCATCAACCGAGCAGCAAGTTCTGGTTCACGAGCGACGTTTGATACGGTCGTTATGAATGGCCAATCGGCAATGCAGAGCCAAGAACAGGATTCTAACGGGATGGTCAAGTCCATTGTATCCCAAACTCCTGGAGCCATTTCTTATCTAGCCTTTGCCTATGTAGATGATTCCGTGAAAAGCATGAAACTGAATGGGTATGAACCTACGTCTGAAAATGTAACGACCAACAACTGGCCTTTGTGGTCTTATGAACATATGTACACACTCGGTCAGCCAAATGAGTTAGCTGCTGAATTCCTGAATTTCGTCCTCTCAGATGAAGCCCAAAATGGAATTGTTAAGGGCATGGGCTATATCTCTATCAATGAAATGAAAGTCCAAAAGGATGCTTCAGGTACCGTTACAGCAGTAGAAGGAGGTCAATAATGAATCAAGAAGAATTATCTAAAAAATTACTCTCTCCTTCAAAGAACTCTCGCCTTGAGAAGTTTGGTAAAGGTTTGACCTTCACCTGCCTTTCTTTGATTGTCATCATTGTGGCGATGATTTTGATTTTTGTAGCCCAAAAAGGCTTATCGACCTTCTTTGTCAATGGGGTCAACATCTTTGATTTCCTCTTTGGACAAACTTGGAATCCTTCTGGGAAACAATTTGGTGCCCTTCCAATGATTTTGGGTTCCTTTATTGTGACGATTTTATCAGCCCTCATCGCAACTCCCTTTGCTATCGGAGCTGCAGTCTTTATGACTGAAGTATCACCAAAGGGTGCAAAGATTTTGCAACCAGCCATTGAACTTCTCGTCGGTATTCCTTCAGTCGTCTATGGATTTATCGGTTTGCAGGTCGTAGTTCCCTTTGTCCGCAGTGTTTTTGGTGGAACTGGTTTTGGGATCTTGTCAGGGATTTTCGTTCTTTTTGTCATGATTTTACCGACAGTAACCTTTATGACAACCGATAGCTTGCGTGCGGTTCCTCGTCACTACCGCGAAGCTAGTTTGGCTATGGGAGCCACTCGTTGGCAAACCATCTGGCGTGTGACCTTGAAAGCAGCGCGTTCAGGTATTTTCACTGCAGTGGTTTTTGGGATGGCACGTGCCTTTGGTGAAGCCCTTGCTATTCAGATGGTGGTCGGAAACTCAGCAGTTATCCCAACCTCGCTAACAACACCAGCTGCGACTTTGACATCTGTATTGACTATGGGTATCGGAAATACCGTCATGGGAACGGTTGATAATAACGTTCTCTGGTCACTGGCCTTGGTATTGCTCTTGATGAGTTTGGCCTTTAACAGTGTGATTAAATTGATTACGAAAGAAAGAGGAAAGAAAAACTATGCACGCTAAGAAATTAGATAAACTTGCAACAGCTGTCCTCTATACCATCGCGGGTATCATCGTGGCCATCTTGGCATCCTTGATTCTCTATATCTTGGTGAGAGGGTTACCTCACATCTCTTGGTCCTTCTTGACTGGGAAATCTTCCTCTTATCAAGCAGGTGGGGGTATCGGGATTCAGCTCTACAATTCCTTCTTCCTTTTAGTCATTACCTTGATTATCTCTGTGCCTTTGTCTATGGGGGCTGGGATTTACCTAGCTGAATATGCAAAAAAGGGTCCTGTGACAAATTTTGTCAGAACCTGTATTGAAATCTTGTCTTCTCTACCATCAGTCGTTGTAGGTCTCTTTGGTTACTTGATTTTTGTAGTCCAGTTTGAGTATGGATTTTCAATCATTTCAGGTGCCTTGGCCTTGACGGTCTTTAACCTCCCTCAGATGACTCGAAATGTTGAGGACAGTTTAAAACACGTTCACCATACACAACGTGAGGCTGGTCTGGCTCTTGGAATTTCTCGTTGGGAGACTGTAGTTCATGTTGTCATTCCAGAAGCCCTTCCAGGTATCGTAACGGGTGTTGTCTTGGCATCTGGCCGTATCTTTGGTGAGGCCGCCGCTCTTATCTATACGGCAGGACAATCCGCTCCAGCCCTAGACTGGTCTAACTGGAATATCCTCAGTGTTACCAGTCCTATCTCAATCTTCCGACAAGCAGAAACTTTGGCTGTCCACATCTGGAAAGTCAATAGCGAGGGAACCATTCCTGATGCTACCATTGTATCTGCTGGTTCTGCCGCAGTGCTCCTCATCTTTATCTTGATTTTTAACTTTGGAGCACGCAAACTCGGAAGCTATTTACACAAGAAATTAACCGCTGCCTAAAGGAGAAGCCATGTCAAAATATAACTGGGATGAAAAGCATATCATCACCTTCCCTGAAGAAAAAGTGGCCCTCTCTACCAAGGATTTACATGTTTACTATGGTAAAAATGAATCCATCAAGGGCATCGATATGCAATTTGAAAAAAATAAAATTACAGCCTTGATTGGTCCTTCTGGATCAGGGAAATCTACTTATCTTCGCAGTCTCAATCGGATGAATGATACCATTGATATTGCCAAGGTAACAGGTCAAATCCTCTACCGAGGGATTGACGTCAACCGTCCAGAAATCAATGTCTATGAGATGCGCAAGCATATCGGAATGGTCTTCCAACGTCCAAATCCATTTGCCAAGTCTATTTACCGCAACATCACTTTTGCTCATGAACGTGCAGGTGTTAAGGACAAGAAAGTACTTGATGAAATTGTAGAAACCTCTCTAAGACAGGCTGCCCTTTGGGATCAGGTCAAAGACGACCTCCACAAATCAGCCTTGATGCTTTCTGGTGGACAACAACAACGTCTCTGTATCGCTCGCGCCATCTCTGTCAAGCCAGATATCCTCTTGATGGATGAACCGGCGTCAGCCTTGGATCCGATTGCGACAGCCCAACTGGAAGAAACCATGTTGGAATTGAAGAAGGACTTTACCATCATCATCGTTACCCACAGTATGCAACAGGCTGCGCGTGCAAGTGACTACACAGGATTTTTCTACTTAGGTGATTTGATTGAGTATGATAAGACATCCAATATTTTCCAAAATGCTAAGTTACAGTCAACCAATGACTATGTAACGGGACACTTTGGTTAGAAAGGAAGCAGTATGACAGAACCGATTTTGCAGGTTAAAGACCTGTCCGTTTATTACAATAAAAAGAAGGCTTTGAATAGTGTTTCCCTTTCTTTCCAACCTAAGGAAATAACCGCCTTGATTGGTCCTTCTGGATCAGGAAAGTCCACCCTGCTCAAAGCCATCAACCGCATGGGCGATCTAAATCCTGAGGTGACAACAACTGGAACAGTGATTTATAATGGCCACAATATCTACAGTCCACGTACCGATACGGTTGAATTGCGTAAGGAAATCGGTATGGTTTTTCAACAGCCCAATCCCTTCCCTATGTCTATCTATGAAAATGTTGTCTACGGCTTACGTATCAATGGAGTCAGGGATAAACATGTTTTGGATGAAGCGGTGGAAAAAGCCTTGCAACGCGCTTCTATTTGGGATGAGGTCAAGGATCGCTTGCATGATTCAGCCATTGGTCTCTCAGGTGGCCAACAGCAACGTGTTTGTGTTGCCCGTGTCTTAGCAACCAGTCCCAAGATTATTCTCTTGGATGAACCGACTTCAGCTTTGGATCCTATCTCGGCTGGTAAGATTGAGGAAACCTTGTATGGTCTGAAAGATAAATACACCATGCTCTTGGTAACACGTTCGATGCAACAGGCCTCTCGTATCTCTGATAAAACAGGATTTTTCCTAGATGGGGATTTGATTGAGTTTAACGATACGAAGAAGATGTTCCTAGACCCACAAAACAAGGAAACAGAAGATTATATTACAGGAAAATTTGGATAAGGAGTTGAATGATGTTACGATCTCAATTTGAAGAAGATTTGGAGAAATTGCACAACCAGTTCTATGCCATGGGACAAGAAGTGCTCTCACAAATCAATCGTACAGTGCGTGCCTTTGTCACACATGACCGTGATTTGGCAAAAGAAGTTATTGAGGAAGATGTAGAAGTAAATGGATATGAAGTGAAACTCGAAAAGAAATCCTTTGAAATGATCGCGCTTCAACAACCTGTTTCTCAAGACCTCCGTACTGTATTGACCGTTCTTAAGGCAGTATCAGACCTGGAACGCATGGGAGACCATGCAGTGTCAATCGCAAAAGCAACTATTCGTATGAAGGGGGAACAACGCATTCCTGCAGTTGAAGAAGAGATCAAAAAGATGGGACGCGATGTGAAAAACTTCGTCGAAGCGGCTTTAGATCTCTATCTGAACGGTTCGGTGGATCAAGCCTACGAAGTAGCAGCGATGGACGAAAAAATCAACCATTACTTTGATAGCATTCGTGATTTGGCTACAGAAGAAATTAAGAAACATCCTGAAGCCATCGTTACAGGCCGTGATTACTTCCAGGTCATTTCCTTCTTAGAACGTATCGGAGACTACGCTAAAAATATTTGTGAATGGGTTGTTTACTTTGAAACAGGGAAGATTGTCGAACTATAAGAAACGGTTTAAATATACAGAATAAAAGGCTGATTGTGATAAATCAGTCTTCTTTTTATGAAAAAGAATTATTTTACATTCAAAATATCTAAAAGGGTTGACAACTATTTTTAAAAGAGTTATAATTATTCAGAAATAACAGAAAGGTCGTTTATTTATGAAATTTAAGAAATGGATATTAGTTGTGTGTAGCATGCTTGCTAGCGTGATTTTAGTAGCTTGTCAATCCAGTACGGATAGTTCCCAGTCTGCTGTGGACGCTATCAGACAAAAAGGAAAGCTAGTCGTTGCGACCAGCCCAGACTATGCACCATTTGAATTCCAATCCTTGGTAGATGGTAAAAACCAAGTGGTTGGGGCAGATATTGATATGGCTCAAGCGATTGCAGATGAGCTTGGGGTTAAACTTGAAATCTCTAGCATGAGTTTTGACAATGTTTTGACCAGCCTTCAAACTGGAAAGGCTGACTTAGCCATTGCGGGAATTAGTGCCACAGATGAGAGAAAGGAAGTCTTTGACTTTTCAATCCCTTACTATGAAAACAAGATGAGTTTCTTGGTTAGAAAAGCCGATTTAGATAAGTACAAGGATCTTTCAAGCCTCGCAAGTGCGAATATCGCAGCTCAAAAGGGGACCGTTCCAGAAACCATGGTGAAGGAACAATTGCCAAATGCCCAGTTGACATCCTTGACCAATATGGGGGAAGCAGTTAATGAATTGCAAGCTGGAAAAGTGGATGCTGTTCATATGGATGAACCAGTTGCTCTTAGCTACGCAGGTAAAAACTCAGATCTTGCCGTTGCAACTGTTAATTTGACGATGAAAGATGGCGAAGCCAATGCTGTTGCTATCAAGAAGAATCAATCAGACTTGAAAGCAGTAGTCGATAAGGTTATCCAAAAACTGAAAGATGACGGAACCTATCAAAGCTATCTGGAAAAAGCAGCGAAACTAACAGAAGTTGAACAATAAGAAAAGAGCAGAGTTGGACTTTAATCCAATTCTGCTTTTATGTATTCTAATAACTCTTCTAGATTTTCGAGAGAGACTTTGGCGAACTGATAAGGACAGGCTTCCAAATAAGCTTTCTCAAAAAAGTCTAGTTTGAGTGAGCTGTGTTTCAAACTGGCAATCTTAGGATAGTGTCTCAAATCAAGCAGAAGGCCATCGTGTAGAGGATAGTGGGGCAAGGGGCAGGTGTTTTCTTCAAGCACGTTCTTTATCTGAGCCTGATAGTTCTCTTGAAGGGTCAGTCTGGCCAGTCGATTTTTTTCAAATAACTGACTGTCGATGTAAAGAGAGAGCGCCTTTTGCATGATGAGATTGCTGTCATAGTCCAGGATATTTTTGTAGGAAACAAAAGCCTCTTTTAGGGCATTTGGGAGAATGAGAGCGGTGATACGAAGGGCTGGAAAGAGGCTGGTTGAGAAGGACTTGATATAAATGACCCGATCCTCTGTATCCAGATAGTGGAAGGTCTGCCCTTTTTTAGGGTCTAAATCTCCTAGATAGTCATCCTCTACGATGTAAACACCATACTGGTTTGCTAGATCCAGAATATCCCTTTTTTCCTGATCAGAATAGGAATGACCTAGGGGATAGTGGAAGCGAGGAATGGTATAGAAAAACTTGATTTTCCCAGATTTGAACTGTTCTTCCAGTTCTTCAAGGTCAATGCCATCAATACGGCGTTCAATGGTCTGGTAGGCCAATCCCTGAGCGACTAAGAGGCGGTTCATTCGGTGGTAAGTCGGCTGTTCGACCAAAATCTCCGCTCCCTCTCTCGGAAAGTTGATCTGAGAAAGGATAAAGAGAGCTTGCTGGGTACCAGATGTTAGAACCAGTTGGTCGGGTTTGCAGTAGAGGGCTTGGTTGAAAAGAAGTTGATGGACAGATTGTCTCAGTTCCTCAAGGCCTTCTTGGTTGTCATAATAGTTGAAGAGGTAGTTTTCTCGGCCTATCAGGGTTTCATTGACACAGAGTCGGAAGTCATCATAGGCACTAGCGTGTTCGTCAGTGACTTCGATTTTCAAGTCTTGGTGCTGTCCTTGCTCCAGAACATAGTAGCCACTTTGGGGTTTGGCATAGAGGTATTGTTCATGGCGTAATTCCAGTAGGGCTCGTTGGATAGTGTCCTTGCTACAGTGGAAGTCTTGGCTCAGTTGACGGATAGAGGGAAGTCGGCTACCTGTTGGGAATTTTCCTGATTCGATTCCTTTTTTGAGAAAGGAAACGACTGCTTGGTATTTACTTTCTTTCTTCATTCCAGACCTCCGTTGATTTTGTTACATTGTACCTTTTTTTTGCCTCCTTTGCAATAGGAAAAGCATTCCCCCTTTCACAACTAGGAGCAAATGTGGTATACTTAGAAAGTATGATGATTCATTGAATAAAAGATAAGAAAGAGAATGGTAGAAAAGTGCAGGAACCGGTAAAATTATTTCAATACAATACTTTAGGTGCCCTAATGGCAGGTCTCTATGGTGGAACCATGACCGTAGGAGAATTACTGGAACATGGTGACCTCGGCTTGGGAACTTTGGATTCGATTGATGGGGAGTTGATTGTCCTTGATGGCAAGGCATATCAAGCCAAGGGATCTGGTCAAACGCCTGAAATCGTTGAAGTCGCAGCAGATGCTCTTATTCCCTATGCAGCAGTGGTTCCTCATCAGGCAGAAGTGATTTTTCGTCAGCGTTTTGAGATGACAGATAAGGAATTGGAAAAGCGAATTGAGTCCTACTATGATGGGGAAAATCTTTTTCGTTCCATCAAGATTCATGGCGAATTTTCACAAATGCACGTACGGATGATTCCCAAATCCACACCTGATACCAAGTTTGCTGATGTCGCGACTCACCAACCTGAATATAGCCGTGAAAATGTATCGGGAACCATTGTTGGATTTTGGACACCGGAGATTTTCCATGGGGTCAGTGTGGCAGGCTACCATTTGCATTTTATCTCAGATGACTTGACCTTTGGTGGGCATGTGATGGACTTTGTTATCAAAGAAGGAATGATCGAGGTTGGGGCAGTCGACCAGTTGGACCAACGTTTTCCAGTCCAAGATCGCCAGTATTTATTTGCCAAATTTAACGTTGACGAGATGAAGAAAGATATTGATAAGTCAGAATAGGAGAAGAAGATGACACTACATATTATCCTTACTATGATCGCTTTGGTATTAGTCCTAGTAAGTGGAACTTGGTATGCCAAAAAACGGTTTAAAATCTCTCTTGCAGTGATGGGCTTAGGGGCAATTGCATTTTTTGTTTCTTCTCAAGTGTTAGAGAAGATGGTTCACCTTCTGGTACTTCATCCGCAAAAAGACGGAACCATTTTACTCGCGCAGGAGCATCCTTTCTTATACGTCCTTTATGGGATCGCTATGGCAGCCCTCTTTGAAGAGACTGCCCGTTTTATCTTTTTTAAATGGTTGGAGAAAAAGAGAAAGCTGGAAGATAGAGATGCTTTGGCTTATGGTTTAGGACATGGAGGTTTGGAGATGCTCTACCTCGGAATGGGAAGTTTGATTAGCCTTTTGATCCTCTTTTCACTCCTACAATCTTCAAACTCTGATGCGGCGAATCTTCTTACAAAGAGTACATTAGAAACAGTTCAGTCTCTATCAGCATGGCAGGTCTATCTACTAGGGGTTGAGCGTGTCCTTGCTCTGGTTCTTCAAATTAGCCTTACTGTCTGGGTTTACCAAAGTGTCATCCAAAAGAAATGGATCTATCTCGTTGCTGCCTATGGCTTGCATGCTTTGTTTGACTTAGCTCCAGCTCTATCTCAAGTGGGATGGATTACAAATCCACTTTTAGTTGAGTTCATTCTTCTCGCAGAACTTATAGCTCTTGTCTGGCTAACAAAATCTACATTTTGGAAAAAATCATAAAAAGAGGGGTGACCTCTTTTTTTATGTGAAGATTGGATACAGAAATTTCCAGTCGTCAAAAATCTTTAAAAATGGTATAATGAAATCACTTTACAGAAGGATGAGAGATATGACATTAGTAACTAGAATACAAGAACAATTAGAAGGAATTGATATTCGTTTTAAGGAACCCTTGAAGCTCTATACCTACACTAAGGTAGGGGGACGAGCGGATTATCTGGTTTTACCACGCAATCGCTATGAGATGGCGCGTGTCGTTCAATTCGCCAATCAAGAGAATATTCCTTGGATGGTGCTAGGGAATGCCAGCAATATTATCGTTCGTGACGGTGGAATTCGTGGATTTGTCATCTTGTGTGACAAGCTCAATAACGTTTCAGTTGATGGCTATACCATTGAAGCAGAAGCTGGTGCTAACTTGATTGAAACGACACGTATTGCCCTTCGTCATAGTTTGACTGGTTTCGAGTTTGCCTGTGGCATTCCAGGGAGCGTCGGTGGAGCAGTCTTTATGAATGCTGGTGCCTATGGAGGAGAGATTGCTCATATCTTGCAGTCTTGTCAAGTTTTGACCAAGGAAGGGGAAATCGAGACCTTATCTGCCAAGGAATTGGCTTTTGGTTACCGTCATTCAGCTGTTCAAGATTCTGGAGCTGTTGTTTTGTCAGCTAAATTTGCCCTATCTCCAGGGAATCATCAGATTATCAAGCAAGAAATGGATCGCTTGACGCACCTACGTGAACTCAAACAACCTCTAGAATACCCATCTTGTGGTTCGGTCTTTAAGCGTCCTGTTGGTCATTTTGCAGGTCAGTTGATTTCAGAGGCTGGCTTGAAGGGCTATCGTATCGGTGGTGTTGAAGTATCTGAGAAACACGCAGGATTTATGATTAATGTTGCTGACGGAACGGCGAAAGACTACGAGGATTTGATCCAATCTGTTATTGAAAAAGTCAAGGAACACTCAGGTGTCACCCTTGAGAGAGAAGTCCGAATCTTGGGTGAGAAAGAATAAAATTTAGGCAGAAAAGCTGCTACTATGTCAATGGAAAGGGGGTGAAAGCCTATCGTTAGCGAAGATGCATGTAGGCAGTTCAATCTCCTACACGAGGTAGTAGTGGCCTGACAGAGCCCTGATCTGTTAATTTATGAAAAAGAAGGAATTTATGACAATTGAAAAAACCAATTATTGAATTCAAAAACGTCTCTAAAGTTTTTGAAGACAGCAATACCAAGGTTCTCAAAGACATCAACTTTGAGTTGGAAGAAGGGAAGTTTTACACTCTTTTAGGCGCATCTGGTTCAGGGAAATCAACCATCCTAAACATCATTGCAGGTTTACTGGATGCGACGACAGGGGATATTTTACTGGATGGGGTGCGGATCAATGATATCCCAACCAATAAACGTGATGTTCATACCGTCTTTCAATCCTATGCCTTGTTTCCACATATGAATGTGTTTGAAAATGTTGCCTTTCCCCTCCGCTTGCGTAAAATCGACAAGAAAGAAATCGAACAACGCGTAGCAGAAGTTCTCAAGATGGTTCAGTTGGAAGGTTATGAAAAACGTTCTATCCGTAAACTCTCTGGAGGACAACGTCAGCGTGTGGCCATTGCCCGTGCCATCATCAACCAACCCCGTGTGGTCTTGCTGGACGAGCCTTTGTCAGCGCTGGACTTGAAATTGCGAACAGACATGCAGTACGAACTGCGTGAATTGCAACAACGATTGGGAATTACCTTCGTATTTGTCACTCACGATCAGGAAGAAGCCCTTGCCATGAGTGACTGGATTTTTGTTATGAATGATGGCGAGATTGTTCAGTCTGGAACGCCTGTGGACATCTACGATGAGCCAATCAACCACTTTGTTGCTACCTTTATCGGCGAGTCCAACATCTTGCCGGGAACCATGATTGAGGACTACTTGGTCGAGTTTAACGGCAAACGTTTTGAAGCGGTCGATGGTGGGATGAAGCCAAATGAACCTGTTGAGGTCGTTATTCGTCCAGAGGACTTGCGTATTACTCTTCCTGAAGAAGGCAAGCTCCAAGTTAAGGTGGATACTCAACTTTTCCGTGGGGTTCACTACGAGATTATCGCCTATGACGAACTTGGAAATGAATGGATGATCCACTCAACTCGTAAGGCCATCGTTGGTGAGGAAATCGGTCTGGACTTTGAACCAGAAGACATCCACATCATGCGTCTCAACGAAACTGAAGAAGAGTTCGATGCACGTATCGAGGAGTACGTAGAAATCGAAGAGCAAGAAGCAGGTCTGATTAACGCAATTGAGGAGGAAAGAGATGAAGAAAACAACCTCTAAACTCTTTGTAGTGCCCTATATGCTCTGGATTGCCCTCTTTGTTCTCGCACCCTTGGTCTTGATTTTCGGCCAATCCTTTTTCAACATTGAAGGGCAGTTTAGTTTAGAAAACTATAAATCCTACTTTGCGTCACAAAACTTGACCTATCTCAAAATGAGCTTCAACTCTGTACTCTATGCGGGGATTGTGACCATGGTGACGCTTCTCATCAGCTATCCAACAGCTCTCTTTTTGACCCGTCTCAAGCACCGTCAACTCTGGCTCATGATGATTATCCTTCCAACATGGATCAATTTGCTCCTCAAGACCTATGCCTTTATCGGGATTTTTGGTCAAAATGGCTCTATTAACCAATTTTTGGAATTCATCGGAATCGGTTCGCAGCAGTTGCTCTTTACTGATTTCTCCTTCATCTTTGTCGCAAGCTACATCGAGCTTCCTTTTATGATTTTGCCGATTTTCAATGTCTTGGATGATATGGATAACAATCTTATCAATGCCAGCTACGACCTCGGTGCGACCAAGTGGGAAACTTTCCGCCATGTTATCTTCCCTCTTTCTATGAACGGTGTGAGAAGTGGGGTTCAATCTGTCTTTATCCCTAGTTTGAGTCTTTTTATGTTGACACGTTTGATTGGGGGGAACCGGGTTATCACGCTGGGAACGGCTATTGAGCAGAACTTCCTGACCAATGACAACTACGGTATGGGTTCTACCATCGGTGTGATCCTCATCCTGACCATGTTCATCACCATGTGGGTGACCAAGGAAAGGAGAGAACGATGAAAAAATTTGCCAATCTCTACCTAGCCTTTGTCTTTATCATCCTCTATTTGCCAATTTTTTACTTGATTGGCTATGCCTTTAATGCTGGCGATGATATGAATAGCTTTACAGGCTTTAGCTTGAGCCATTTTGAAACCATGTTTGGTGATGGTCGCCTTATGTTGATCCTCACCCAAACCTTTTTCTTGGCCTTTCTATCAGCCTTGATTGCGACCATTATTGGGACTTTCGGTGCCATTTATATCTATCAGTCTCGTAAGAAATACCAAGAAGCCTTTCTATCGCTCAATAATATCCTCATGGTTGCGCCTGATGTTATGATTGGTGCCAGCTTCTTGATTCTCTTTACCCAGCTGAAGTTTTCACTTGGCTTTTTGACGGTTCTATCTAGTCACGTGGCCTTTTCCATCCCAATAGTGGTCTTGATGGTCTTGCCTCGTCTCAAGGAAATGAATGGTGATATGATTCACGCGGCTTATGACCTAGGTGCCAGCCAGTTTCAGATGTTCAAGGAAATCATGCTTCCGTACCTGACACCGTCTATCATTGCAGGTTATTTCATGGCCTTCACCTATTCGCTGGATGACTTTGCTGTGACCTTCTTTGTAACGGGAAATGGCTTTTCAACCCTGTCAGTCGAGATTTACTCTCGGGCTCGGAAGGGGATTTCTCTAGAAATCAATGCCCTATCTGCCCTTGTCTTTCTCTTTAGTATTATCCTAGTTGTAGGTTATTACTTTATCTCACGTGAGAAGGAGGAGCAAGCATGAAAAAACTCTATTCATTTTTAGCAGGAATTGCAGCGATTATCCTTGTCTTGTGGGGAGTTGCTCATCATCTAGATAGTAAAATCAACAGTCGAGATAGTCAGAAATTGGTTATCTACAACTGGGGCGACTACATTGATCCCGAACTCTTGGAGCAATTCACAGAAGAAACAGGGATCCAAGTCCAGTACGAAACATTTGATTCCAACGAAGCCATGTATACCAAGATCAAGCAGGGTGGAACAACCTACGATATCGCTATCCCAAGTGAGTACATGATCAACAAGATGAAGGACGAAGACCTCTTGGTACCACTCGATTATTCAAAAATTGAAGGAATCGAAAATATCGGACCAGAGTTCCTCAACCAGTCATTTGACCCGGGCAACAAATTCTCCATCCCGTACTTCTGGGGAACCTTGGGAATTGTCTACAATGAAACCATGGTAGATGAGGCGCCTGAGCATTGGGATGACCTCTGGAAGCCAGAGTATAAGGATTCCATCATGCTCTTTGATGGAGCGCGCGAGGTGCTGGGACTCGGACTTAACTCACTTGGTTACAGCCTCAACTCAAAGGATCCTCAGCAGTTGGAAGAAACGGTAGACAAGCTCTACAAACTGACTCCAAATATTAAGGCCATTGTGGCGGATGAGATGAAGGGCTACATGATCCAGAACAATGCGGCTATCGGCGTGACCTTCTCTGGGGAAGCTAGCCAGATGTTGGAGAAAAATCCTAATCTCAAGTATGTCGTTCCGACAGAGGCCAGCAACCTTTGGTTTGACAATATGGTCATTCCCAAAACCGTGAAAAATAAAGATGCCGCCTATGCCTTTATCAACTTTATGTTGAAACCCGAAAATGCTCTTAAAAATGCAGAATATGTCGGCTATGCAACACCAAATAACACAGCCAAGGAACTGCTCCCAGAGGAGACCAAAGAAGACAAATCCTTCTATCCAGACGCTGATACTATGAAAAACCTAGAAGTTTATGAGAAATTTGACCATAAATGGACAGGCAAATATAGCGACCTCTTCCTACAGTTTAAAATGTACCGGAAATAGGAGCTTATCTACTATCGGAAATAATTTCAATCAGACAAAAAAATAAAACCTAGCCATAAAAAATTAACCATTTTATGGCTAGGTTATTTATTAAAATAGATCATGAATTAGTAGAAAAATATACTTAATTATGCTATAATTTCGATAGAGTTAAAGGTATTTTAGCTTATGATTGAGGTAGTAGTTATGATTAAAAAAGCTATTTTTAGAGGAATTATTCCTTTTGTCATTATGACCAGTTTAGCAATTTTTATAAGACTTCAAGGGATTGATATTTTTCAGGTTAAAAGTACATTTTTGGTTGGTATTATTGCTACCTCGATAGCATCAGCCTCGGTAATTTATGAAATTGAAAAATGGTCGCTATTTAAACAATCTATTATACATTTTATCATTATGCTTTTTACTGTTCTTCCCTGTCTTCTATTTAGTGGATGGTATAAGTTGGTCTCAATTTTGGATTATCTCATTGTTTTAGGTCAATTCTTATTGGTTGGAAGTTTCTTGTGGGTTATCGCCTATATAATATTTGGGAAACTTCTAAAGAAATGAGTTGGGCATTAACCTTGACGAACCTCTCCAAAAACGATATAATAATAAAGTTGAGAATTGATTTTCAGTCATCTTAGTCCAGAGAAATGGCGGTGCTGCGAGCCATCTAAGCTAGGAAATCATGCTACTCAATCAGACAATTGCATAAGAATAAGAGAATGACAAGTTCATTGAATGAAGGTGGTACCGCGGTTTTTCGCCCTTCGTGATGTGAGCTTGTCTTTTGATTTTTGGAGGTGTTTATGAAGACATTTCTCGTGAAACAAAAGTTTCGTCTTGGGGGCGAACGCTTTGATATCAAGGATGATAGAGGAGTGGTAAACTATCAGGTGGAGGGATCTTTCTTCCAAATTCCTAAGACCTTTACCATCTATGACGCCTATGGTGAGCAAGTCAGTGAGATCAGTAAAGAATTTTTCACCTTACTTCCTCGCTTTAATATCCAGTTACGGGACGGGTCAAATTTCGTCATTCGTAAGAAGTTGACCTTCTGGCGAGATAAGTATGAATTTGACAACCTCGGTCTTCGTATTGAAGGCAATATCTGGGATTTGAATTTCAAATTACTAGATGATCGTGATCAGCTTGTCGCCGAGATTAGGAAAGAGATTTTCCATTTAACATCGACTTACAACGTAACCGTCTATGAAGACTCTTATGCAGACCTAGTCATTTCCCTTTGTGTCGCGATTGACTATGTGGAAATGCTGGAAAGCCAATCAAATTAAATAAGTAAATAAGGAGATATTATGAAACAACTATCTAGTGCTCAAGTTCGCCAAATGTGGCTTGACTTCTGGGCAAGCAAAGGTCACTCTGTAGAACCATCAGTGAGTTTGGTTCCAGTAAACGACCCAACTCTTTTGTGGATCAACTCAGGAGTGGCAACTCTTAAGAAATACTTTGACGGGACTATCAAACCTGAAAATCCACGTATCACCAATGCGCAAAAGGCTATCCGTACCAACGACATCGAAAATGTCGGAAAAACTGCGCGTCACCATACTATGTTTGAAATGTTGGGGAACTTCTCTATCGGGGATTACTTCCGTGATGAAGCTATCACTTGGGCTTATGAGCTTTTGACAAGCCCAGAATGGTTTGATTTTCCAGCTGAAAAACTCTACATGACCTATTACCCTGATGACAAAGATTCATACAATCGTTGGATTGCTGTTGGTGTAGATCCAAGTCACTTGATCCCAATCGAGGATAATTTCTGGGAAATCGGTGCTGGACCTTCTGGACCAGATACAGAGATCTTCTTTGACCGTGGAGAAGCCTTTGATCCAGAAAATATCGGTATTCGTCTTCTTGCAGAAGATATCGAAAATGACCGTTACATCGAAATCTGGAACATCGTTTTGTCACAATTTAACGCAGACCCTGCTGTTCCTCGTAGCGAGTACAAGGAATTACCGCACAAGAACATTGATACGGGAGCTGGTTTGGAGCGTTTGGTGGCGGTTATTCAAGGGGCTAAGACAAACTTTGAAACGGATCTCTTTATGCCGATTATCCGTGAAGTTGAGAAATTGTCTGGTAAGGTCTATGACCAAGATGGCGACAACATGAGCTTCAAGGTCATCGCTGACCACATCCGTTCCCTTTCATTTGCCATCGGTGATGGCGCTCTTCCAGGAAATGAAGGTCGTGGTTATGTACTTCGTCGTCTTCTTCGTCGTGCTTCAATGCATGGCCAAAAATTGGGTATCGACGAGCCTTTCCTTTACAAACTCGTTCCAACTGTTGGAAAAATCATGGAAAGCTACTACCCAGAAGTGCTTGAAAAACGTGACTTTATCGAAAAGATTGTCAAGAGCGAAGAAGAGTCATTTGCTCGTACCCTTCACTCAGGTCAACACTTTGCAGAAACTATCGTAGCAGACTTGAAAGAAAAAGGTCAAACGGTCATTGCTGGTTCAGATGTTTTCAAACTCTACGATACTTATGGATTCCCAGTGGAATTGACAGAAGAAATCGCTGAAGAAGCTGGTATGACTGTAGACCGTGAAGGTTTTGAAGCAGCCATGAAAGAGCAGCAAGAGCGTGCGCGTGCATCTGCTGTTAAGGGTGGCTCAATGGGAATGCAAAATGAAACCCTCCAAAACATTACAGTGGAAAGTGTCTTCAACTACAATGCCAGCCAATTGCCTTCTAAGTTGGTGGCTATTGTAGCTGACAATGCTGAAGTCGAAGCTGTTTCAGAAGGAACTGCCTCTCTCATCTTTGCAGAGACTCCATTCTACGCTGAAATGGGTGGACAGGTAGCTGACCACGGTCAAATATTGGACGAGTCAGGTAAGGTTGTGGCTACTGTAACAGATGTTCAAAAAGCACCAAACGGACAAGCTCTTCATACTGTTGAAGTTCTTGCTCCGCTTGCTTTGAACCAAGAATACACCTTGGCCATCGACAGCAATCGTCGTCACCGTGTCATGAAAAATCACACTGCGACTCACTTGCTTCACGCTGCCCTTCACAATATCCTTGGTCACCATGCGACACAAGCAGGATCTCTGAACGAAGTCGAATTCCTTCGTTTTGACTTCACTCACTTCCAAGCCGTGACTCCAGAAGAATTGCGTGCTATTGAACAACAGGTCAATGAGAAAATCTGGGAAGCAATTGCAGTAGAAACTGTTGAGACAGATATTGACACTGCTAAAGAAATGGGAGCTATGGCCCTCTTTGGTGAGAAATACGGTAAAGAAGTTCGTGTTGTTACGATTGGTGACTACTCAGTGGAACTTTGTGGTGGAACTCACGTTGGCAATACTTCTGAGATTGGACTCTTCAAGATTGTTAAAGAAGAAGGGATTGGATCAGGAACTCGTCGTATCTTGGCAGTAACTGGTAAGGAAGCCTTTGAAGCCTATCGTGAACAAGAAGATGCCCTTAAAGCTGTTGCTGCAACCTTGAAAGCACCTCAACTCAAGGAAGTACCTCATAAAGTAGAAGGACTTCAAGAGCAACTCCGTCAATTGCAAAAAGAAAATGCAGAATTGAAGGAAAAAGTAGCAGCTGCAGCGGCGGGTGATGTCTTCAAGGACGTGAAGGAAGTTAATGGCCACCGTTACATTGCAAGCCAAGTTTCTGTTTCAGATTCAGGTGCCCTTCGTACCTTTGCGGATAACTGGAAACAAAAAGACTACTCTGATGTGCTTGTCCTAGTTGCCGCTATTGGTGACAAGGTCAATGTCCTCGTAGCAAGCAAGACTAAAGATGTACACGCAGGAAACCTGATCAAAGAATTGGCTCCAATCGTCGATGGACGTGGTGGTGGTAAACCAGACATGGCCATGGCAGGAGGAAGCAACCAAGCGAAAATCCAAGAACTCTTGGATGCAGTAGCAGGTAAATTGTAAGACAATAAAGATCTATCCATTTGGGTAGGTCTTTTTGTGCATACAAAAAAGCCAAATCCGGTTGGATTTGACTTGTAACTGATAGGTTTATTTTGCCGCCCAGACACTGACTGAACCCGCTGCTACTGGAAAATCTCCATAACCGTCAGCATCAATTGTGACTAGGTCTTGGTGATTTCCAAGTAAATCTACAAAGGTTTGGTTAGCCCATTCTTGACCAACAAACATGGATTTGCTGTTTTCTTGGTCGTTTGAGATAAGGACTGCGATTGGGGATTGATTTTCAGCGCCTGAGCGTACCCATCCGATACAGTTGGCATCATCAAAGTAGTCTGTTTGCTCTCCATAGGCTCTGTCTTTGCGGATGGCTAGGAGACGGTCAAGAACTTCTCTGAAATCTTGTTGAGCAAATTGCCCTGAAATACCGTAATAATCTCCGTAAAAGACACATGGAAGCCCATCTTGGCGTAATAGAATAAGGGCATAGGCTGCTGGTTTGAACCATTCTTCAACAGTAGACTCAAGGGCCTGTCCTCGTTGGGTATCATGATTGTCAACGAAAGTGACAGCCTTGTCAGGCTTGAGTTCAACCAAGCTATTTGTGAAAATGTTACGAAGGTCATAGCTTGCTCCAGCCCGACTGGCTTCAAAGAGGTTTTGGTGGAGACGAACATCGACAAGGTCAAAGCGTTCTTCCGTTTTTTCAAGATAGTCTAGATTGGCATCCTTCTCTGGGTTCCAAAATTCACCAAAAACATAGAAATCCTCACCGTATTTTTCCTTCATATCACGGATAAAATTGCGCATGAAGAAAGAGTCAATGTGCTTAACGGCATCCAAGCGGAAACCAGCAACACCAGTCGTTTCCATGAACCAGTCAGCCCAGTCATAGATGTTTTGGATGACTTCGGGATGCTTAAAGTCTAGGTCAGCATACATGAGGTAGTCGTAGTTACCGTTTTCGTTATCGACCAATTCCTCGTTGGCCCAGCCCTTATTGTCCCCTTGAATCAGATAAATGCCAGACTTACGGCGCTTTGCATCATAGTCAGTACCTGTGAAGTGGTACCAGTGCCAGTGGAAGTCATTGTAGGTATCTTGGCGACCATCGAAGGTAAAACTAGTCCAGCCATTGATAGTGAAGGGCTCGCTTAGTTGAACGGTACGATCCTCAGGATCCACTTCAATAACCTGAAAGGATTCCATGTGATCGGCTGCAGCCTTGTGATTGAGCACCACATCGGCCATAGGTCGAATTCCCTGAGCCTTTAGGGCTTGAATGGCTTGAAGATAGTCTTCTTTAAACCCATACTTGGTACGGACAGTCCCTTTTTGGTGAAATTCACCTAGGTCAAAAAGATCGTAAACACCATAGCCGACATCTTTTTCGTTGGTTGCCTTGAAGGCAGGTGGCATCCAGACATGGCTGATACCAAGGTTTGCTAGGTGCTCTGCATCATTTGTCAGTCGCGTCCAGTGTTGGCCGTCGTGAGGCAAATACCATTCAAAGTATTGCATAAGTGTCTGATTTTGCATTGTTTTTCCTCTTGCTTATCAATGTTGTGTTTTATTCTACCATAAAGTTTAGAACTAGGCAAACGTTTGCGCAATTTTCTATACTCATTTCTAGAATTGTCTATTTTTAAAGACACTATTTTCTTCCCATTGCTAGAGAAATAATGTTTAGGAGAAAAAATAAATTGAGTAAACTTATTTCTACAAAAATGGCACTTAGTAAACTAAAGTAAAAATGGATAAGCGGTTTCTTTTTTGAGAATTGTCATAAAATTTGCTATAATAGTAGCTATGAATAGAATTAGGGTCAGCAGACGTGTTGAAAAAAAGCTAGCTAAGGGTCTAGTTCTTTTGGAAGCAAGTGATTTAAGAGATATTGATCTGACGGATCAGGCAGTAGAAGTTCTTAGTCAGGACGGGAAGTTTTTAGGGAGTGCCTATCTTTCTCAACAGAACAAGGGAATTGGTTGGTTGGTCGGCAAGGAAAAGGTTAGCTTTAGCCAAATCTTCTTTGAATCTCTGTTTCGTAAGGCAAAGGAAGCTAGAATGCCTTATTATCAAGATGACTTGACCACTGCCTTTCGCCTTTTTAACCAAGAGGGGGATGGTTTTGGTGGTCTGACTGTTGATCTCTATGGAGATTATGCTGTCTTTTCTTGGTACAACTCCTTTGTTTACCAGATTCGGAAGTTGATAGTAAAGGCTTTTAAGGAAGTTTTTCCTGAGGTCTTGGGAGCGTACGAAAAGATTCGTTTTAAAGGTCTAGATTACGAGTCTGCCCATGTTTATGGTGAGGAAGCGCCAGACTATTTTACTGTTCTTGAGAATGGCGTGCTCTATCAAGTCTTTATGAATGATGGCTTGATGACAGGTATTTTCCTGGACCAACATGAGGTTCGTGGGAGTTTGGTGGATGGTCTAGCCATGGGTAAATCCTTGCTCAATATGTTTTCCTATACGGCTGCCTTTTCAGTTGCTGCAGCTATGGGAGGCGCCAGTGAGACGACTTCTGTCGACTTGGCCAAACGATCGAGAGAGCTATCAGAAGCTCATTTTCAGGCAAATGGATTCAGTACGGACAATCACCGTTTTATCGTCATGGATGTCTTTGAATACTTCAAGTATGCTAAGCGAAAAGGATTGACCTATGATGTGATTGTCCTAGATCCGCCGAGCTTTGCCCGCAATAAAAAACAAACATTTTCTGTGGCGAAGGACTATCACAAGCTGATTTCCCAGAGTCTAGAAATTTTAAATCCGGGAGGGATTATCATTGCAAGTACTAATGCTGCCAATGTTTCCCGCCAGAAATTTACAGAACAAATTGATAAAGGTTTTGCAGGAAGAAGGTATCAGATCTTGAACCAATATGGTCTTCCAGCTGACTTTGCCCATAATAAAAAAGATGAAAGCAGTAATTACCTCAAGGTGATTAGTATGAAGGTTAGTAAATGAAATTAGTCGTCTCAGTAATGCCAAGAAGTTTAGAAGAAGCGCAAGAACTGGATGCCACTAGGTATGAAGATGCCGATATCATTGAGTGGCGTGCGGACTTTCTTGCAAAGGACGCTATTTTAAAGGTAGCACCCGCTATCTTTGAGAAATTTGCAGGACGCGAACTGGTCTTTACCCTTCGGACTCGCGCTGAGGGAGGAGAAATCGAACTTTCCTCAGAAGAGTATGTTCAAATCATCAAGGAAGTTACTCAGCTTTATCAGCCGGATTATGTAGATTTTGAGTATTTCAGCTACGAGGACGTTTTTGAGGAAATGTTGGATTTTCCAAATCTTGTTTTGAGTTACCATAATTTCCAGGAGACACCTGAAAACATGATGGAAATTTTGTCTGAGTTGACCAGTCTCTCTCCGAAAGTGGTCAAGGTATCAGTTATGGCCCATACGGAGCAGGATGTTTTAGACCTGATGAATTACACTCGAGGATTTAAAACACTCAACCCTGAGCAAGAGTACGTGACCATTTCCATGGGGAAAATGGGCAAGGTATCCCGTATCACTTCAGATGTGACGGGTTCAAGTTGGTCATTTGCTAGTCTGGATGAAGCGAGTGCCCCAGGTCAGATTTCGCTATCAAACATGAAGAAAATTAGGGAGATTTTGGATGAAGCTTGATGGCTATACACGTATGGCGGCTGTCGTTGCAAATCCTATTAAACACTCTATCTCCCCTTTCATCCACAATAGGGCCTTTGAGGCGACAGCTATTAATGGTGCCTATGTAGCTTGGGAAATTGAAGCGGGTGATTTGGCAGAAACAGTCGCCAATATTCGCCGTTACCAGATGTTTGGCATCAACCTGTCTATGCCTTACAAGGAGCAGGTGATTCCTTATCTGGATGAGTTGAGTGATGAGGCTCGTTTGATTGGGGCGGTCAACACAGTTGTCAATCATAATGGCACTTTAATTGGATATAATACAGATGGCAAGGGATTTTTTAAGAGCTTGCCTTCTTTTACAATTTCGGATAAGAAAATGACCATTCTGGGGGCAGGTGGTGCGGCCAAGTCCATTTTGGCGCAGGCTATTTTGGATGGCGTCAGTCAGATTTCAGTCTTTGTTCGTTCAGTTTCCATGGAAAAAACAAGACCTTATCTAGACAAGTTGCAGGAGCAAACAGGATTTAAAGTGGACTTGTATGCTTTAGAAGATCTTTCTGTACTACAATCAAGGATTGCCGATTCGCACTTACTAGTCAATGCCACCAGTGTGGGCATGGATGGCAAATCATCCCCAGTTCCTGAAAGCATAGTCTTACCAGAGGCTCTATTGGTGGCAGATATTATTTACCAACCCTTTGAGACCCCATTTTTGAAATGGGCTAGAAGTCAGGGCAATTCAGCTGTCAATGGTCTAGGAATGTTGCTCTATCAAGCTGCTGAAGCTTTTCAACTGTGGACAGGTAAAGAAATGCCGACAGACGAGATTTGGCAGTCCTTGACAGAAAAATACCAATAATGAAAAGGAGAACCTACTATGAAAATCAGAATCGATATTCCGCATCATCCTTATGATATTCAGATTGAAAAAGGTTGTCTATCGCAAGCAGGTCAATGGTTGCGAGAACTCTGGCAACAGCAAAAAGTGGTTATCGTAACAGACAACCGCGTGGCCTCACTCTACGCGGAGAAGGTCAAGCTCAGCCTAGAAGATGCTGGTTTTCAGGTAGCTGTTTTTGACTTTTTAGAAGGTGAAGAAAGAAAGAATTTAACTACTGTTCAGAAGGTCTATGAATTTCTAGTCAAGCAAGGTCTGACTCGTAGCGATGGGATTGTGGCCCTTGGTGGTGGTGTCGTTGGGGACCTGGCTGGCTTTGTAGCCTCTACCTATATGCGGGGCATTCACTTTGTTCAGATTCCGACTAGTTTGACAGCCCAGGTTGATTCTTCTATCGGTGGAAAGACAGGTGTCAATACTCCTTTTGCTAAAAATATGGTGGGAACTTTTGCTCAACCAGATGGGGTTCTGATTGACCCGCTGGTCCTTGAAACACTCGGGAAAAGAGAGTTGATTGAAGGAATGGGTGAGGTTATCAAGTATGGCTTGATTGAGGATCCAGAACTATGGGCTTTCTTGACCGAGTTAGATGGTTCTGTGGAGAGCATTTTGGAACATGCAGAGACCTTGATTGAACATTCTTGCCAAGTTAAGCGCAAGATGGTAGTTGAGGATGAATTGGACAACGGTGTCCGCCTTTACCTCAATTTTGGCCACACCATTGGTCATGCCATAGAAGCAACGGCAGGCTATGGCAAGGTCATGCATGGAGAAGCCGTAGCCATGGGAATGGTGCAGATTTCCAAGGTTGCTGAGGAAAAAGGTCTTATGCCAGAAGGAATAACCCAGTCCATCACAGCTATGTGTCAGAAATTTGGTTTGCCAGTTGATTATGAAAACTGGGATGTTGACAAGCTTTATCAGGCTTTGACTCATGACAAGAAGGCACGTGGCAACACCTTGAAATTGGTCTTGGTACCAGAGCTTGGTTCAGCGACCATTCACCCAGTTTCCCTGGAAGAGATGAAAGACTACTTGGTAAAATAAGGAGAACGTATGAGATATTTAACTGCAGGAGAATCACACGGCCCCCGTCTGACGGCAATTATTGAAGGAATTCCAGCGGGCCTTCCTTTAACAGTAGAGGACATCAATGAGGATCTGAAACGCCGTCAGGGTGGCTACGGTCGTGGTGGCCGTATGAAGATTGAGAGTGACCAGGTTGTCTTCACCTCAGGTGTTCGCCACGGGAAAACGACAGGGGCTCCCATTACAATGGATGTCATCAATAAGGACCACCAGAAATGGCTGGATATCATGTCTGCAGAGGACATTGAAGACCGCCTTAAAAGCAAGCGAAAAATTACCCATCCTCGCCCAGGTCATGCCGATTTAGTTGGGGGCATCAAGTACCGTTTTGATGATTTGCGAAATTCTTTGGAACGTTCATCAGCTCGTGAAACCACCATGCGAGTTGCTGTTGGGGCAGTAGCCAAACGTCTCTTAGCTGAGCTAGATATGGAGATTGCCAACCATGTCGTGGTCTTTGGTGGTAAGGAAATCGATGTACCTGAAAATCTAACAGTCGCTGAGATTAAGGAACGAGCTGCCCAGTCTGAAGTTTCTATTGTCAACCAAGAGCGGGAACAGGAAATCAAGGACTATATTGACCAAATCAAACGTGACGGTGATACCATCGGTGGGGTTGTGGAGACAGTCGTCGGAGGTGTTCCAGTTGGTCTTGGTTCCTATGTCCAATGGGACAGAAAATTGGATGCGCGATTGGCCCAAGCAGTTGTTTCTATCAATGCCTTTAAAGGGGTGGAATTTGGTCTTGGATTTGAAGCTGGTTACCGCAAAGGCAGCCAAGTTATGGATGAAATTCTCTGGTCTAAAGAAGACGGCTATACTCGTCGTACCAATAATCTAGGTGGTTTCGAAGGTGGTATGACCAATGGGCAACCCATTGTTGTTCGTGGTGTTATGAAACCCATTCCCACTCTCTATAAACCACTCATGAGTGTGGATATCGAAACCCACGAACCTTACAAGGCAACCGTGGAGAGAAGTGATCCGACCGCCCTTCCAGCAGCAGGTGTGGTCATGGAAGCCGTTGTGGCAACGGTTCTGGCACAAGAAATCCTTGAAAAATTCTCATCTGACAATCTAGAGGAATTAAAAGAGGCAGTTGCCAAGCACCGAGACTATACAAAGAACTATTAAGGAGTCCTTATGGCAAAAACCATCTATATCGCAGGTCTCGGTTTGATTGGTGCTTCGATGGCACTCGGTATCAAGCGTGATCATCCTGATTATGAAATTTTGGGTTATAATCGCAGTCAGGCTTCGAGAGACATTGCCTTGGAGCGAGGTATGATAGACCGTGCGACGGATGATTTTGCCAGTTTCGCTCCCCTAGCAGATGTCATCATTCTGACCTTGCCAATCAAACAGACCATTGCTTTTATTAAGGAGCTGGCAGATTTAGATTTGAAAGAAGGTGTCATTATCTCGGATGCCGGCTCGACCAAGTCAGCCATCGTGGATGCAGCGGAGCAGTATTTGGCTGGCAAACCTGTTCGATTTGTCGGGGCCCATCCCATGGCTGGTAGCCACAAGACAGGGGCTGCCTCTGCAGATGTTAATCTCTTTGAGAATGCCTACTATATCTTCACACCTTCGAGCCTGACAAGTCCTGATACACTTGAGGAAATGAAAGATCTGCTTTCAGGCCTTCATGCTCGTTTTATCGAGATTGATGCCAAGGAGCATGATCGGGTGACTTCTCAGATTAGCCATTTTCCTCATATTCTGGCTTCCAATCTCATGGAGCAGACAGCAGTTTATGCTCAAGAACATGAGATGGCAAGGCGCTTTGCGGCAGGTGGATTTCGAGATATGACTCGCATTGCGGAAAGCGAGCCAGGTATGTGGACTTCTATTCTCTTGTCCAATCGTGAGACTATTCTGGATCGAATTGAGGATTTCAAGGAACGCTTAGATGAGATTGGTCAGGCCATTAGCCAGGGTGAAGAAGAGCAGATTTGGAACTTTTTCAATCAAGCGCGTGCGCAACGTCAGGCCATGGAAATCCATAAACGTGGTGGTGTGGATAGCTCTTATGACCTCTATGTCGACGTTCCCGATGAAGAAGATGTCATCTTGCGAATTTTGGAATTGCTACGAGGAACTTCCTTGGTCAACATTCACATCAACGAAGAAAACCGTGAGGATGTTCACGGGATTCTCCAAATTTCCTTTAAAAATGCTCAGGATCTAGAACGTGCTGAGCGCTTAATTTCAGAAAATACGGACTACACAGTCGTCATCAAATAAGGAGAAAATCATGTCAAATATTTACGATAGTGCAAATGAACTTAGTCGCGGGTTACGCGAATTACCAGAATACAAGGCGGTCAAGGCAGCAAAAGATGCCATCCAAGCTGATGAACAAGCTAGCAAGATTTTTGCAGACTACCTCGCTTTCCAGCAAGAAATCCAAGTCATGGCGCAAACGGGACAAATGCCAGACGCCTCTTTCCAAGAAAAGATGCAGTCTTTCAGCAAACAAATCCAAGAGAACGCTCTTTTGTCAGATTTCTTTGCCAAACAGCAACAATTGTCCATTTACCTTTCAGACATTGAAAAAATTGTCTTTGAACCTGTTTCAGAATTATTGAAATAGTATTTTATCTGTATAAAAGCCAGAAATTTCAGGAATTTCTGGCTTTTTTGTGATAAAATAAGAAAAAGTATTGCAAGTATGAGGTCAACTATGAAATTAAAAACAAACATTCGCCACTTACATGGCAGTATCCGGGTTCCAGGTGACAAGTCTATCAGCCACCGTTCGATTATTTTTGGAAGTTTGGCTGAGGGCGAGACTAAGGTTTATGATATTCTGCGTGGAGAGGATGTGCTTTCGACTATTCAAGTTTTTCGTGACCTTGGTGTTGAAATTGAGGATAAGGATGGGGTTATTACCATTCAAGGTGTGGGTATGGACGGCTTAAAAGAGCCGCAAAACGCCCTTGATATGGGTAATTCTGGGACCTCGATTCGCCTGATTTCAGGTGTGCTTGCTGGAGCAGACTTCGAAGTAGAGATGTTTGGAGATGATAGTCTTTCTAAACGTCCTATGGATCGTGTGACGATTCCATTGAAAAAAATGGGCGTTAGCATTTCAGGGCAAACTGAGCGAGACCTGCCCCCTCTTTACTTAAAAGGGACGAAAAAACTTACACCGATTCACTATGAATTGCCAATTGCCTCTGCTCAAGTCAAGTCTGCCTTGATATTTGCAGCCTTGCAGGCTCAGGGGGAGTCCGTGATTATCGAGAAAGAATGTACTCGTAACCACACCGAAGATATGCTACAGCAATTTGGTGGCCATTTAAGTGTGGATGGCAAGAAAATCACAGTTCAAGGACCACAAAAACTGATCGGACAAAAGGTAGTTGTTCCAGGAGATATTTCCAGTGCAGCCTTTTGGTTGGTCGCAGGTTTGATTGTTCCAAACTCTCGTGTGGTGCTGCAGAATGTGGGCATCAATGAAACGCGTACTGGTATTATTGATGTCATTCGCGCCATGGGTGGGAAATTGGAAATAAATGAAATCGATCCAGTTGCTAAATCAGCAACCCTGACTGTCGAGTCTTCAGACCTCAAAGGAACGGAGATAGGTGGATCCTTGATTCCACGCTTGATTGATGAATTACCCATTATTGCTCTTCTCGCGACACAAGCGCAAGGTGTAACAGTCATTAAGGATGCTGAGGAACTCAAGGTCAAGGAAACAGACCGCATTCAGGTGGTGGCAGATGCCTTAAATAGCATGGGGGCGGATATCACTCCTACAGCAGACGGGATGATTATCAAAGGGAAATCAAGACTTCATGGCGCTAGAGTGAATACGTTTGGTGACCACCGTATCGGGATGATGACGGCCATTGCAGCTCTCTTGGTTGCAGATGGAGAAGTGGAACTTGACCGTGCTGAAGCCATCAATACCAGCTATCCTAGCTTCTTTGATGATTTGGAGAGTTTGATTCATGGCTAAGGTATTACTCGGATTTATGGGGGCAGGCAAGTCTACAATCGCTAGAGGATTAGACCCAGACTACATCGATATGGATGCCTTAATCGAGGAACGTTTGGGCATGTCCATTGCGGATTTCTTCGCTGAAAAAGGAGAAGTGGCCTTTCGTCAAGTAGAGTCAGAAGTCCTAGCTGACTTACTAAAAACGGACCGAGTTGTGTCAACTGGCGGAGGAGTTGTCATTTCTCAGAGAAATCGTGACTTGCTCAAAACCAATCCTGAAAACATCTACCTAAAAGCAGATTTTGAAACCCTCTACCAACGTATCGCAGCTGATAAGGACAATCAGCGCCCGCTCTTTCTTAACAAAAGTAAGGAAGAACTAGCAAGCATTTTCCAAGAAAGACAGGCCTGGTATGAGGAAGTAGCCAGTTGGGTTTTGGATGTGACCAAGTTAAGCCCAGAGGAAATTATAGAGGAACTGAGATGAAAATTGCCTATCTAGGTCCCAAGGGATCTTTTTCGCATCATGTTGTGCAGACAGCCTTTCCCAAAGAGGAATTGCAGGCTTTTGCCAATATCACAGATGTCATCAAGGCTTATGAGCAAGGTTTCGTGGACTATTCTGTGGTACCAGTTGAAAACTCCATTGAAGGTAGTGTCCATGAAAGCTTGGATTATCTTTTTCATCAGTCTCGCATCCAAGCAGTTGCAGAAATCGTTCAGCCCATTCATCAGCAGTTGATGGCAGTTCCAGGTCAGTCAAAAATTGAGAAGATTTTTTCCCATCCTCAGGCTTTGGCTCAAGGAAAGAAATTCATCGACAAACACTATCCAGAGGCTAAAATAGAGGTGACTGCTAGTACCGCCTATGCGGCCCGCTTTATTTCGGAACATCCAGCCCAGCCATACGCAGCCATTGCTCCTAAAAGTTCAGCTGAAGAATATGGCTTGGAATTAATTGCTGAGGATATTCAAGAAATGGAAGCCAATTTCACACGTTTTTGGGTGTTAGGGGCAGAGATACCGATGATTCCTTTGAACTCGCAAGCTGAAAAAATGAGTTTGGCCTTGACCTTACCGGACAACCTACCTGGTGCTCTTTACAAGGCACTTTCGACCTTTGCTTGGAGAGGAATTGACTTAACAAAGATTGAGAGTCGCCCCCTTAAGACAGCCTTGGGAGAATACTTTTTCATTATCGATGTAGACTATAGTGACAAAGAACTGGTTTATTTTGCCAGACAAGAACTAGAGGCCATTGGGATCCAGCACAAGATACTGGGGACCTACCCGATTTTTACCATAACTGATTTAGAAAAGGAGAGTCAATGAGCAAAGAAAATCCTTTAAGTCATCACGAGCAGTTACGTTATGACTATCTCTTCAAAAATATTCATTACCTCAACGACCGTGAACGGAGGGAATTTGATTATCTGCAACAGAAAATGGCAGGTCCCAAGTCTGAAGTTCACCATTTCTATCAAGAAGAAAAAGAAGAAACTTGGGGTAGAGATATTGATCTTCCGACTTATGGCAGTAGAAGTCGATCTAAGAGACATGAAAAGGTAGCTCCTCTGCCTAAAGTCAAAAAGAAAAAAAGAAGAATTCGCTTCAAACGAATACTGACTTGGTTCTTGCTGTTGATTACATGTGTGGCTGCAGGGATGATTTTCATGTTTCTTCGAGGGTTCCAGTCAGCGGCCAATCCAACAAATAAGCCAGCTGACGCCAAGGCAGCTCAAGTAGAGGCCTTTAACGGTCAGGATACCAAAGACGGTGTGAATATTTTAGTGATGGGGACAGATGGCCGTATCGGTCAAAATAGTGCAGAAACCCGTACCGATACGATCATGGTACTAAATGTCAGCGGATCGGATAAGAAGATCAAGCTAGTCAGCTTCATGCGTGACAACCTAGTTTATATCGACGGGTATAGTAAGATTGTGAATAGCCAGAAACAAACGGATAACAAACTAAATGTTGCTTATGAACTTGGGGAACAAGAAGGGCAAAAAGGTGCTGAAATGGTCCGCAAGGTTCTAAAAGACAACTTTGATTTGGATATTAAGTACTATGCTCTAGTTGACTTTCAGGCCTTTGCAACAGCTATTGATACCCTCTTCCCTGACGGAGTAACGATTGATGCTCAATTCTCAACATTGAATGGTCAACCTTTGACAGAAGCCACAGTTGGAGATGACCTTCATGCAACAGAGACAGAATCGCCAACCCAAACCATCAAAGTTGGAAAACAGCAGATGAATGGATCCACCTTGCTGAACTATGCTCGCTTCCGTGATGATGATGAGGGAGACTACGGTCGTACCAAACGTCAGCAACAAGTGATGTCAGCTGTTCTTGAGCAAATCAAAGATCCAACCAAGCTCTTTACGGGATCAGAGGCACTTGGAAAAGTCTTTGGCATGACATCAACAAATCTACCGTATAGCTTTTTGTTGACCAATGGCTTATCTGTCCTAGAAGGTGCTCAAAATGGAATTGAAAGACTCACAGTACCAGAACTTGGTGATTGGGTAGATGCTTATGATGTCTATGGAGGGCAAGGTCTTCTTGTCGATCAAAATAAATACCAGACCAAACTCGCTCAGATGGGGATGAGATAAAAGGTGATAAATGAAAATCAAAGTTTGATTCACTAATGAAATGGTGGTCGGAGCTTTGGTTTTTCTTACTATCTGATAGATTTTTAAGGCTTTTTTATGGTATAATAAAATGATATAACTCGTTATTGGACAGAAGAGGAGAGATATGAGTGATTTGAAAGCGATTCAGGCTCGTAGTCTGGAAATGGCTGAATATTTTGTCGCGTTTTGTAAAGAACATAATTTGTTATGCTACCTCTGTGGTGGAGGAGCTATTGGCGCCCTTCGTAATAAGGGATTCATTCCTTGGGATGATGACTTAGACTTTTTCATGCCCCGCAAGGACTATGAAAAATTAGCAGAACTGTGGCCCCGTTATGCAGAAGAGCGCTATTTCTTGTCAAAGAGCAAGAAGGATTTTGTAGACCGTAACCTTTTTATTACCATTCGTGACAAGGAAACTACCTGTATCAAGCCTTATCAAAAGGATTTGGACTTGCCACACGGTTTGGCCTTGGATGTTTTGCCTTTGGATTATTATCCTAGAAATCCGGCTGAGCGTAAGAAACAGGTTCGTTGGGCCTTGATTTATTCCCTTTTTTGCGCCCAAACTATCCCAGAAAAGCATGGTGCAGTCATGAAATGGGGAAGTCGTATCTTACTCGGTTTGACTCCCAAATCTCTACGTTATCGCATTTGGAAAAAAGCTGAAAAAGAAATGACCAAGTATGGTCTGGCTGAGAGCGATGGAATCACGGAATTATGCTCAGGTCCCGGCTACATGCGAAACAAATACCCAATCGCATCCTTTGAAGACAATCTCTTTTTGCCATTTGAAGGAACTGAGATGCCCATTCCAGTCGGTTATGATGCCTATCTCAGCACTGCTTTTGGGGACTATATGACACCGCCACCAGCGGACAAGCAAGTACCGCATCATGATGCCATTATAGCAGACATGGACAAGAGCTACACAGAGTATAGGGGAGAATATGGAGCATGATGGGAGAAAAAATAAGCGTTATCGTTCCGGTCTACAATGTAGAGGCCTATCTGGAGCGATGTGTGGAGTCGATTCTTCAACAGACTTATGCCCATTTTGAGTTAATCTTAATCAACGATGGTTCTACTGATTCCAGTGGACAGATCTGTGATCACTTAGCATTTCAGTATGAGAATATCAAGGTTTATCATATCGAAAATGCTGGTGTTTCAAATGCTAGAAATATGGGAATTCAGCTAGCGACGGGTTCTTGGGTTACCTTTATTGATAGCGATGATTTCGTTACCCAGGATTACCTAGCTACTTTAGCAAGTGCAGTTGAAGGGGTGAATGTAGGCTTTGTTATTGCTCCTCTGCACCATATCAAAAACGGCATTGTAACTGATATACCTTCACATTCAGGAAAAACAGAACTCTGGTCAACAGAAGAAACCATGAAGGAACTACTGATGACTACCAGAACGTCATTTTTTCCAGTTGCAAAACTGTTTAAGAGAGACCTGCTTGCGGATGAAAAGTTTAATACAAATTATCACCTAGCTGAAGATGCTCTATTTTTAACTGAATTGCTACTAAAGACAAGATGCAGTTGCGTATTTATTGACAAACCTGTTTATTATTATGATCATCGTGAGGGAAGTGCAACAACATCTGTTAATCGACATGTATTTGACACGATAGAAGTTTATAAGCAAATAATTGCTCAAGTTTCACAAGCCTTTCCTAATTTGAAATACGAATTAATAAATAGAGAATGTTGGTCGTACATCACAGTTTACGATAAAATTATCTTTACTTCACGTGAAGAGTATCAAAAGGAGAAAGTCGAGCTGAGGAATTGGATTGTTCAGCATCGACACGAAATATGGAAGGACGCTTATTTCACTACTTTTCGAAAGGTAGCGATCCTTTCACTTGTCATTTCTCCATGGCTATATAAGAAAATTGTTGGATTAAAAAACTAATATCATGAGAAGGAGTTGAAAATGAATTTTTCAAAAATGGATGAATACTTTGAAAAATCAAAACTATGGATTGCATATCTATTTGTTTTCATTTCGATTTTAAGTATGAGTTCACTGGTTTATAAGATAGCAAATCCCCTCTACAAGGGATTATCAGCGATTGTAGTGATTTATATTTGCTATACCTTATTGTTTAAGTGGAAAGAAATCACAGTAGATCGTAAATTTCTATCCTTATTTGGACTCTTAGCTGGAAGCCATCTGCTATCTGCTATTTTCAATCGCTCTGGACATTTGATTGGAAATGTGATTGAAATTCTCTTCATGGTAACCTATGTTTTATTATTTACCATGTTACAATCAGGGCAACTTAAAAAATTATTTGACTGGATTGCCTATACGGTTCAAATTGTATCTTTTTCTTCAGCAATTTTTGCGTTTGGTTTATTGGTAAGTAGAGTCCTTATCCTATTTAAGATTGGCGAACAATCTTATTACTATGGTGTCATGAATGGACGTCTGTGGGGAATTGTCAATCCAAATGCTAGTGCGATATTTTCATACATTAGCATTATTTTGGCCATGTATTTGATCCATAAAGGAAGTAAATATTCTGTTTATCTTAAACTGAACAATGTGATTCAATTCGTTTACTTCGCTACGATGCAAAGTCGAGGAGCCTTACTTTCTTTACTTCTCATGATTGGACTCTATAGTTTCTTTGCTACTAGAGGAAGTATCGTTAAACGATTCCTCACTTTTATTGTTGCTGGTTTGCTGATTACTGCAACTAATATTGGATTAAGCTACGTAACTTCAATCTATATCTCATCTGAAACTGCGACTGTCTTAGATTTAAACAAAGGACAATCCTATGCTGAGACAGATTCGTCTGTCACTAAGAAGAACGGTGAACTCCATCTGATCGAAACAACACCAAGTGGTAGAACCTATATTTGGAAAAATGCCATCAAGATGGGAAGTACGAAACCAATTTTTGGTTATGGTGTACGAAATGTTCCAGATTACTATACAGAATATTTCAGTAAATTTGAGATTCAAAACTCCCTTATCGGTGGGAATTTCCATAACATTTTTGTGACTATATTTGTCAGTTCGGGAGTTCTAGGTTTGGTATCCTTCCTTCTTGTACTGGCTTATGTCATCAAGCGCTTTTTAACGTATTTGATTGTTTCCAAGAAAAATACTGATAAATTGATCATGATCCTTTTCTTCGGTATCTTGTTTGGTCAGTTGTTTGAAAGTCAGATTATGTATTCAACCAACTTTATTAATATCATCTTCTGGCTAGCGATTGGCTATGGACTTGTAGTCTGCAAACAGGATGAAGGAATTCGGTATCAAGAAGTAACAGATGTCAGTGAAATTCAACAGATGGAACTTGGAATCATGGAGTATATTCATGAAGTTTGTCAGAAAATTGGGGTTAAGTATTTCTTAGCATATGGAAGTCTAATTGGTGCTGTTCGCCATCAAGGATTTATCCCTTGGGATGATGACATGGATATCTGCATGTTACGAGAAGATTATGAAAAGTTACAAGACTACCTCATCGCTAACCCTGATGAACGTTACGAGGTCATGTCTTATAAAAATAATCTCAACTATGTCTATCCCTTCATGAAAGTGCAGGATAACCATACCTACTTGTTGGAAGAAGATGTTCGCATCGATTCAAATATGGGAATATATGTAGATATTTTTCCTGTAGATGGCTACGAGGATGACGTAGAATTTAAAAACAAGATGACGAAACTGATAAAGAAACGTCAATTGAGTTGCTACACCTTTAAAGGCATTACTAATACGAAAAGTGTACTGAATTCACTGCTACGCTATGTGTCAGTTATTATTTTCTATTTCACCAATACGAACAAATACGTTGCCCAGATTGAAGAGCTTGCAAAATCCCGTAAAGTCTCAGATTATGAGCAAGTGGATTATCTTATCTACAAAGATATGAACAAACCAGTGTGGAGACGTGAATGGCTGGAACAAGTTACTACTGGAACATTTGAAGGTAAGGAATTTACCATTCCGAAAAATTATCATGAAATTTTGGCCTCAGACTACGGAGACTATATGCAATTGCCACCGGTTGAACAAAGAGTATCTCATCATGATTTTAAATTGTGGAAGATTATTAAAAGGTCTAAATGACGAGATTGAAATTAAGAAACGTTTAAAAATATAGTCAAATTTAGGAGAATAAAACCTATGTCTGAAAGAACTTTAACTCTTGAAGAAATCAAGCAAGTAGAATTGGATATTTTAAAGTATCTACATGAGCTTTGTGAACAACATCAAATCAAATACTTTATTGATTTTGGAACCTTACTAGGAGCTGTACGCCATAAAGGATTCATCCCTTGGGATGATGATACAGATATTTCCTTAGCGCGTGATGAATTTGAAAAACTGTATAAGATTTTAGAAAATGAAAATCATCCCTACTATAAATTGATTTCATTCAGAGAAACAAAGGGATATCCATACAGTTATATGAGAGTCTATGATGTAAGGACACGTCGAGATGCTAACCTCGTAGACCCAACGGTCGTATTGGGAACTTGCGTTGACATTTTTCCATATGATGGTGTCGTAACACAGGAAAGTGACCGTAAGAAAATGAAACTCTACAAATATTTCGTTCGCCTTTCTTCTTTGAATTTTAAAGGGATCAAGTCTGAGAATGGTGGACTTAAAAACCTCCCTCGTTATATGGGATCAGCTATTTTCCGCTTAACTTCTCCACAGCTATGGAATCAAAAATTAGAGAGTCTTGCTTTGAAGTATAGTGTAGATCAAGCAACAGATCTTACTTGTACTATCTATGACCCTTATTATCCAAATGGTATAAAAAAAGAATGGCTCTATGATTTGATTGATATGCCTTATGAAAACATTGTGGTCAAGGTTCCTAAAAAATACCATGAAATACTTGTCTACGAATTTGGAGAAAACTATATGACTCCACCCCCTATTGAGCAGCAAGTCCCAGGAGGGGATAAAAACTACTGGATTGATTAGATTAGTAAAAGTTGCTTATTGTTAAGATAAAGGAGTTTTCAAGATGAAAAATAAATGGTTATTAAAATTAGTTAGATATAGTGTTCTCGCATTCTTTCTATTACTGATTCAGTTATCGCAAGGAGTAGCTGCAGATACTATCTCTGCAGGTTCGGGCAATCGTATCCATTTCATAAATACTAAAGCAAAATCTGGAAGTGATGCCATCCTTCTGGAAAGTAATGGTCATTATGCTTTGATTGATATGGGAGAAGACTATGATTTCCCTGATGGGAGTGACCCACGCTATCCAAGCCGCTGGGGAATTTCCATGAGAAATAATCAAGTATTGGAAGATCGCTTGATTCGCCACCTGGATCAAATAGGTGTAAAAAAATTAGATTTTATTCTAGGAACTCATGTCCATAGTGACCATATTGGTGGAGCGGATGAAATACTCAATCGATATCAAGTCGGTAAGTTTTATTTGAAAAAATATTCAGATGATCGGATCACCTCACACTGGGGACTTTGGGATAATCTTTTTAATTATGATAATGCTTTGAGAGCGGCTCAAAAACGAGGGGTTACTCTTATTCAGAATATTACAGATGAGGATAGTCACTTTAAATTAGGTGATATGGATATCCAACTCTATAACTATAAGAATGAATATGATGCTGATGGGAATCTGAAAAGAGTTCGAGATGATAACTCCAACTCCATTGTTTCAGTGGTGACTGTGGCAGGAAAGAGAATCTATCTTGGTGGAGATTTGGATAATGCCGAGGGAGCAGAAGATAAGTTAGGTCCAGTTATCGGCAAGGTTGATATGATGAAATGGAACCACCATTATGATGCGACAATTTCAAATACGATTAATTTCCTTGAAAACTTATCACCAAAAATGGTTATTCAGACAACTGGTGGAGATATTAATGTTGCTTCAACCAGAGAATACCTTCAGAAGAAAAATATTCAGGTTCTTCATGCTGCTAGCCAAACTCAAGATGCTACCGTTTTTGATATTAGCGATAAAGGATTTGCTAATGTTTCAAATACCTTCCCTGATATCCCTGTAGTTGACGAAAAATGGTATCAAGAAGATGGTTATTGGAAATATCGTTTGACTGACGGAGAAATGGCTATCGGCTGGAGAGAGATTGGCGGAGCCACTTACTTCTTTAACGGAAAAGGACAAATGCAAGCAGGTCGTTGGCTTCATCTTAACGACGACTGGGGAGAAAATGCCAAAGGGAATGATTACTATCTGAACCAAAATGGTAAAATGCAAACTGGTGGTTGGTTCAAACTAGATGACTCTTGGTATTATATCCAATCAAATGGTGCTAGACGATTTAGCGAGCTCTCTGAAATTGGAGGGAAAAAGTATCTCTTTGCGGCAGATGGGAAGATGCTAACAGGACATCAAGTCTATAATGGAAAGAAGATGTTCTTTAGCGAAAGTGGTGCACTCCAAGCAGCAGGTAAGCCTTCAACTTGGCAAAAGATTGATTCAGATTGGTATTTCTATGATGAGGATGGGCTAAAGACTGTCGGTAAAAAGAATATTAATGGAAGCACATACTACTTTAATCAAGAAGGTGTCATGCAAACTGGCTGGACCTTTGTTGATGGCCATTGGAACTATTTTGCAAGTTCTGGAGCTATGAAAACCGGCTGGGTCAAGGATCAGGAAACATGGTATTATCTGGATAAAGATGGCATTATGTTAACTGGAAGCCAAGATATCAATGGTGTTCGTTACTATTTGAATGCTAGTGGTGCCATGCAAACAGGCTGGGCCTTTGTTGATGGTCACTGGAACTATTTTGCAAGTTCTGGAGCTATGAAAACTGGTTGGATCAAGGATCAGGAAACATGGTATTATTTAGATAAAGATGGCATAATGTTAACTGGAAGCCAAGATATCAATGGTGTCCGTTACTATTTGAATGCCAGTGGTGCCATGCAAACAGGCTGGGCCTTTATTGATGGTCACTGGAACTATTTTGCAAGTTCTGGAGTTATGAAAACTGGTTGGTTGAAAGATAAAGAATCATGGTATTATTTGGATCCAGAAACTGGTATCATGGCTGTAGGATCTAAAGAGGTTGACGGTAAGAACTATTTCTTCAGCTCTGCAGGTACTATGCAAGTTGGATGGCAGTGGTCAAATGATTCTTGGCATTATTACGCTACGTCTGGCGCAGTCCAAACTGGTTGGTTGAAAGATGGTGATGCCTGGTATTATCTTGAAGGAAAAGAAGGCATTATGCTGGTCGGCCTTCATCAAGTAGATGGTAAGCAATATTACTTTAGCAGATCTGGAGCCATGCAAACAGGCTGGAAATGGTCTGATAATCATTACCGTTACTTTGAATCAAACGGTGCCATGAAAACTGGTTGGATAAAAGACAAAGGCGTTTGGTATTATCTAAATCCTGAAGATGGTATCATGTTGGTTGGTCTTCATAAAGTAAATGGTGATCATTATTACTTTGATGAATCAGGAGCTATGCAAACGGGTTGGAAACAGCTTGATGGTAATTGGTACTATTTCCAAGCTGATGGTTCTTTGTTGAAGAACACAACAACACCTGATGGTTACAAAGTAAACGAAGAAGGTATCTGGAAACAGGCTGTTGCTGCTGTAAATAGCGATGCAGTCAAGCCAGAACAGAAACAAGAAGCTAATTCCTCTATTGTTGAACAACCTAAACAAGATTCAAACCTAGAAGCCAACGCTTCTGAAAAGAAAGAAAAAGAATAAAGAAGAAATTCCCTACTGGCAACTAATTTATCAGTAGGGGATTTTTTAATTTCGTTTTATTTTAGCAAGTACTAAGTTTAGAGCATAGTGGAGTGTTTTATCTTTAGCGATAAAGAGGGTCAAGAGGTAATAGATGCCACAAGTTGCTATGGTAGACAGAACCATGAGAATCATATCGAAGTTTACTGTGTAGGAATTGATTTGGAAAATCATCTTGAAAATATAGAAGATTGGGATAAAACCAAGGGATATGAGGCTATAACGTGTTAAGGTTATAAAAATTTCTTTTAAACTAATCAGTTGGTGTTTTTTGATAAAATGAATTTCAAGTAAAACAACGATAGTTTCTGCGATAATGGTCGTAGCGATGTAATACTCAGGTGCAAAAATATTATTGAAATACAAGATGCTATTTAATAGTATATTGGCGCCACCACCAAGGAAGTAGAAGGCAGTTAAGCGATTTTCATGGTCGTTGATAAAGATAATCTGTTTACCAAGAATCAATTCAATAGCCCAGATGATGGTACGAAAAGCGAAGACGCTAGTTACGATACCCGCTTCAAGATATTTTTCAGAAGAATAAATAACAGTTGCGTACCGCCCCAATATCATAATCCCGATACTAGTTGGAACCATAAGAAAATAGAATAAGGATGCCGCTTGATTTACGAGATAATTATAGGACTTGTAATCCTTTTTACCGAGATAGTAGCCAAGGCGCGGAATACTGACGTTGATAGCTCCACTCAAAACACTAGCAATCAACATGACGATACTATAGGCAATTGTATAATAAGAAATGTAGTTTTCATCTGGTCCCTTGGTGATAAACATTCTATCTAGCAAGGTATAAAGCATATTAGCGTTTGCTAAGAGAAGCATAGTAAAGAGTGGTTTAGAAGCTTTAGCAAGTTCGACGAAACCGATCTTAACAAAAGAAACTTCTCTCTTAATCCAAAGAAAACTGAGCAGGTAGTTGAGGATAGTGGTCGCTGTCATAACGATAGCATAAGGAACGATATCATCTGCCGTTTTAACAAAGGCGAAGATAGCAACCAGCATGGTAATTCGAATAATTAACGTTTTGTAGAGGATGAAGGCATAGTTTTCATAAGCCTCGTTCATCCATTCGATATTGAGGAATTGGAAGAGAGCCTGGGCCCCTAGAATGTAGTAGAGGACTTTCAGGTTCTCAATGCTGGTGTCAAAGAAGATGAAGAGGAAGTAGATACCAGTCGTCAGGAGAGAAGTGAAAACTGAGATATAAAACAACTTAGAGAAAACATAGTTGATTTTATTCTTGTCATCCTTGACCTTACTGATAGCTCGAATCCCGTAGTTGTATATTCCAAAGGCAGCTAGTGGAATAACGAAACTTGCCCAAGTATTGGCCGTATTGAAATAACCGTAGTTGGATTTGCTGAGAATCCGCGTCAGATAAGGGTTGGTTATCAGTGGAAAAACGATATTGAGAACATTGACCAGTAAGCTAGCCAAGGCATTTACTTTTATATTTTTCATTGAACTTTCTTTCTTAAATCTAAAATCATATCTAGTATTATATCACATTCTCGCTTCATTCTTTTGATAAAATCGTAAAAATCTAGTATAATAGATAGACTGAAAGTATGAGGTTACTAGATATGAAGATGAAACAAATTAGTGATACAACACTGAAAATCACGATGACTTTAGATGATTTGATGGATCGGGGAATGGAGATTGCAGACTTTCTCGTTCCTCAGGAAAAAACCGAAGAGTTTTTCTATGCTATTTTAGATGAATTGGAAATGCCTGACAATTTCCTGGATAGTGGCATGCTGAGTTTCCGCGTGACGCCAAAACCTGATAAGGTCGACGTCTTTGTGACCAAGTCCAAGATTGACCAGAATCTGGATTTTGAAGATTTGGCAGATCTACCCGACATGGAAGAATTAGCCCAAATGTCGCCAGATGAATTTCTCAAAACCTTGGAAAAGAGCATTGCAGATAAGACCAAGGACGATATTGAGGCCATCCAATCTCTAGAGCAGGTCGAAGCAAAGGAAGAAGAGCAAGAGCAGGCAGACAAGGAGACGGAGAATAAGAAAGAACCTTATATCTACTATATCCTGCGCTTTTCAAGCCTTGCTGACTTGGTTGCTTTTGCAAAGACGGTTAACTACCAGATGGAAACATCTGAACTCTATAAGATGAATGGACACTATTATTTGACAATCTTAGTCGATGTAGAAAATCATCCAAGTCCATATCCAGCTTGGCTCTTGGCTCGTATGCGTGAGTTTGCAGACGGCAGTGACATCAGTCGTTCAGTCTTGCAAGAGTATGGGCAAATCTTGATTAACCACGATGCAGTTCTTAATTTGCAAAAGATTCGTTCATAATTTTTAAAATCAATTTTCATTTATCAAGAAAGACGAATCATGGGATTCGTTTTTTCTTTACCAGACTGAAATAGTGATTTACTATAATAGGAATTTTCACAAAATTCTGTTATAATGGCTATATCAGAAAATTTCTAGGAGACAAACATGACAGTTAAAATTGCTTTACTTGGATTTGGTACCGTTGCAAGTGGTGTGCCATTCCTCCTAAAGGAAAATGGAGAAAAAATCGTTCAGTCAGCTCATTCAGAGATTGAAGTGGCCAAGGTATTGGTCAAGGATGAAGATGAAAAGAACCGCTTGCTTGCAGCAGGAAATGACTTTAACTTTGTAACCAATGTAGACGATATTTTGTCAGATCAAGACATTACAATCGTAGTGGAATTGATGGGGCGTATCGAACCAGCTAAAACCTTTATCACTCGTGCCTTGGAAGCTGGGAAACACGTTGTAACAGCAAACAAGGACCTTTTGGCTGTTCATGGTGCAGAATTGCTAGAAATCGCTAAAGAGCATAATGTAGCACTTTACTACGAAGCAGCAGTTGCTGGTGGGATTCCAATTCTTCGCACTCTAGCAAATTCATTGGCTTCTGATAAAATCACGCGCGTTCTTGGTGTCGTTAATGGAACTTCCAACTTCATGATGACCAAGATGGTCGAAGAAGGCTGGTCTTATGATGATGCTCTGGCCGAAGCTCAAAGACTTGGATTTGCAGAAAGTGACCCTACAAATGACGTGGATGGGATTGATGCAGCCTACAAGATGGTGATTTTGAGCCAGTTTGCTTTTGGTATGAAGGTTGCCTTTGACGATGTAGCCCACAAGGGAATCCGCAACATCACACCAGAAGACGTAGCTGTAGCCCAAGACCTTGGCTATGTAGTGAAATTGGTTGGTTCTATCGAGGAAACTCCTTCAGGAATTGCTGCGGAAGTAACTCCAACCTTCCTTCCTAAAGCACATCCACTTGCCAGTGTGAATGGGGTAATGAACGCAGTCTTTGTGGAGTCTATCGGAATCGGTGAATCGATGTACTACGGACCAGGTGCGGGTCAAAAACCAACTGCAACAAGTGTCGTAGCAGATATTGTTCGTATCGTTCGTCGCTTGAATGATGGTACGATTGGCAAAGACTTCAACGAATATAGCCGTGACTTGGTTTTGGCTAATCCAGAAGATGTCAAAGCTAATTACTACTTCTCAATCTTGGCGCCAGATTCAAAAGGTCAGGTCTTGAAATTGGCTGAGATTTTCAACGCTCAAGATATTTCCTTCAAGCAAATCCTCCAAGATGGCAAAGAGGGTGACAAGGCGCGTGTAGTGATTATCACTCATAAGATTAATAAAGCACAACTTGAGAATGTTTCAGCAGAGTTGGCCAAAGCTTCAGAATTTGACCTCTTGAATACCTTCAAGGTGTTAGGAGAATAGGATGAAGATTATTGTACCTGCAACCAGTGCCAATATCGGGCCGGGTTTTGACTCGGTCGGTGTAGCTGTAACCAAGTATCTTCAAATTGAGGTCTGTGAAGAACGGGATGAGTGGTTGATTGAACACCAGATTGGTAAATGGATTCCCCATGACGAGCGTAATCTCTTGCTTAAGATTGCCTTGCAAATTGCGCCAGACTTGCAACCGAGACGCTTGAAAATGACTAGTGATGTTCCCTTGGCGCGTGGTTTGGGTTCTTCTAGCTCGGTTATCGTTGCTGGAATTGAACTGGCTAACCAACTAGGTAAGCTCAACTTATCTAACCACGACAAATTGCAGTTGGCGACCAAGATTGAAGGGCATCCTGACAATGTGGCTCCAGCTATCTATGGAAATCTTGTTGTTGCGAGTTCCGTTGAAGGGCACGTTTCAGCGATTGTGGCAGACTTCCCCGAGTGTGATTTTCTAGCTTATATTCCCAACTATGAATTACGCACTCGCGATAGCCGTGGTGTCTTGCCTAAGAAATTATCCTATAAGGAAGCTGTTGCAGCTAGTTCGATCGCCAATGTGGCGGTTGCAGCCTTGTTAGCAGGAGATATGGTGACAGCTGGCCAAGCGATTGAGGGGGACCTCTTCCACGAGCGCTATCGTCAAAGTCTGGTCCGTGAATTTGCGACGATTAAGCAAGTAGCCAAAGAGAATGGTGCCTATGCAACCTACCTTTCCGGTGCTGGACCGACAGTGATGGTCTTGGCTTCTCACGACAAGATGCCGAAGATTAAGGCAGAATTGCAAAAGCAGTCTTTCAAAGGCAAACTGCATGATTTGAAAGTTGATACCCAAGGTGTCCGTGTAGAAGCAAAATAAAGAATAGAAGATAGGATGGGGAAACTCTTGATTAGAGGGCTTCCTATCCTTTTTTTGAAAAGAAGTTTATACTCAATGAAAATCAAAGAGCAAACTAGGAAACGAGCCGCAGGCTGCTCAAAACAGTGTTTTGAGGTTGTGGATAGAACTGACGAAGTTAGCTCAAAATACTGTTTTGAGGTTGCAGATGTAAGCTGACGTGGTTTGAAGATATTTTCGAAGAGTATTAGTTAAAAACTTGATAGAGGAGAAACGAAGATGGCAGAAATTTATCTAGCAGGTGGTTGTTTTTGGGGCTTAGAGGAATATTTTTCCCGAATTTCGGGAGTGCTAGCTACCAGTGTCGGCTACGCTAATGGCCAAGTCGAAACGACCAATTACCAGCTACTTAAGGAAACAGACCATGCAGAAACGGTTCAAGTGATTTACGATGAGAAAGCAGTGTCACTTAGAGAAATTTTACTTTATTATTTCCGTGTCATCGATCCCTTATCTATCAACCAGCAGGGGAATGACCGTGGTCGCCAATATCGTACTGGTATTTATTACCAAGATGAAGTAGATCTGCCAGCTATCTATACAGTGGTGCGGGAGCAGGAGCGTATGTTGGGTCGAAAGATTGCAGTAGAAGTGGAGAAACTTCGCCACTACATTTTGGCTGAAGACTACCACCAAGACTATCTCAAGAAAAATCCTTCCGGTTACTGTCATATCGATGTGACCGATGCTGAGAAGCCATTGATTGACGCCTCTAACTATGAAAAGCCTAGTCAAGAAGCGTTGAAGGAAAGCTTAACTGAAGAATCCTACCGTGTTACCCAAGAAGCTGCTACAGAGGCGCCGTTTAGTAATGCTTATGACCAAACCTTTGAAGAAGGGATTTATGTAGACATCACGACGGGTGAGCCACTCTTTTTCGCTAAGGATAAGTTTGCCTCAGGTTGTGGTTGGCCAAGTTTTAGCCGTCCGATTTCTAAGGAATTGATTCACTACTACAAGGACCTGAGTCATGGAATGGAGCGAATCGAGGTTCGTTCTCGGTCAGGTAATGCTCACTTGGGTCATGTTTTCACAGATGGACCTCAGGAGTTAGGTGGTCTGCGTTACTGTATTAATTCTGCATCCTTGCGTTTTATAGCCAAGGATGAGATGGAAAAAGCAGGATATGGCTATCTATTACCTTACTTAAACAAATAAAATTGAGGGTGGGGCTTCCCACTTTCTTCATTTCCAGAATAAGAATAGAAGGGATTTATGAAACACTTACTATCTTACTTCAAACCCTACATCAAAGAATCCATTTTGGCACCCTTGTTCAAGTTACTAGAAGCTGTGTTTGAGCTCTTGGTTCCCATGGTGATTGCAGGGATTGTTGACCAGTCCTTGCCCCAGAGAGATCAAGGACACCTCTGGATGCAGATTGGCCTGCTCCTTATCTTTGCAATAATTGGTGTTTTAGTGGCTTTGATAGCCCAGTTCTACTCAGCTAAGGCTGCGGTTGGTTTTGCCAAAGAACTGACAGACGACCTTTATCGTCATATCCTTTCTTTATCTAAGGACAGCAGAGACTGTTTGACAACTTCTAGCTTAGTGACCCGCTTGACCTCGGACACTTACCAGATTCAGACTGGTATTAATCAGTTTCTGCGCCTCTTTTTGCGAGCACCTATTATCGTCTTTGGCGCTATCTTTATGGCCTATCGCATCTCGGCTGAGCTGACTTTCTGGTTTTTGGTCATGGTTGGTTTTTTGACAATCGTTATTGTCGGTCTCTCTCGACTGGTCAATCCTCTCTACAGCAGTCTCAGAAAGAAAACGGACCAACTGGTTCAGGAAACGCGCCAGCAATTACAAGGGATGCGGGTGATTCGTGCCTTTGGGCAAGAAAAACGAGAATTACAGATTTTTCAAACCCTTAACCAAGTCTATGCCAGTTTGCAAGAAAAGACGGGTTTCTGGGCTACTTTATTAACACCCCTGACCTATCTGATTGTTAATGGAACTCTTCTCGTCATCATCTGGCAGGGCTATATTTCGATTCAAGGAGGTTTACTCAGTCAAGGTGCCCTCATTGCTCTTATCAACTACCTCTTGCAAATCTTGGTGGAATTGGTCAAACTAGCTATGCTGATCAATTCTCTCAACCAGTCCTATATCTCAGCTAAACGAATCGAGGAAGTCTTTGCTGAGGCTCCAGAAGATATCCATTCGGAGTTAGAACAAAAGCAAGTTACCAGTAATCAGGTTTTAAAAGTCCAAGAATTGACTTTTACCTATCCTGATGCGGCCCAGCCTTCTCTGAGAGGCATTTCCTTTGATATGACTCAAGGGCAAATCCTTGGTATCATTGGGGGAACGGGTTCTGGTAAATCAAGCTTGGTGCAAGTCTTACTTGGTCTATATCCAGCAGATAAGGGAAGCATTAACCTTTATAGAGATGGACGTAGTCCTCTTAATTTGGAGCAGTGGAGGTCTTGGATTGCCTATGTGCCTCAAAAAGTCGAGCTCTTTAAAGGAACTATTCGTTCCAACTTAACTTTGGGTTTAAATCAAGAAGTGACTGATCAAGAACTCTGGCAAGCCTTGGAGATTGCGCAAGCTAAGGATTTTGTCAGTGAAAAGGAAGGGCTCTTGGACGCCCTAGTTGAGGCAGGAGGGAGAAATTTCTCAGGTGGACAAAAACAAAGGCTATCCATCGCGCGTGCAGTCTTGCGCCAAGCTCCATTTCTCATCCTAGATGATGCGACCTCGGCCCTCGACACCATCACTGAGTCCAAGCTCTTGAAAGCTATCCGAGAAAATTTGCCAAACACGAGCTTAATCTTGATTTCTCAACGAACGTCTACACTTCAGATGGCTGACCAGATTCTCCTTTTGGAAAAAGGTGAGTTACTAGCTGTTGGTAAGCACGATGACTTGATGAAAACTAGCCAGGTCTATCGCGAAATCAATGCATCTCAACATGGAAAGGACGACTAGCATGAAACGACAAACTGCAAACCAGACGCTCAAACGTTTGGCTAAGGATTTAGCAAGCCATCCCTTCCTCCTTTTCCTTGCCTTTCTAGGAACTATTGCCCAAGTTGGCTTATCAATTTACCTACCTATTCTGATTGGACAGGTCATTGACCAAGTCCTAGTGGCTGGTTCTTCACCAGTTTTTTGGCAGATTTTTCTCCAGATGCTCTTGGTGGTCATAGGAAATACACTGGTACAATGGGCCAATCCTCTCCTTTATAATCGTCTAATCTTCTCTTATACCAAAGACTTGCGAGAGCGAATCATTCATAAACTTCATCGTTTACCGATTGCTTTTGTGGATCGACAAGGCAGTGGAGAGATGGTCAGTCGTGTAACCACAGACATAGAACAGCTGGCAGCCGGCTTAACCATGATTTTTAATCAATTTTTCATTGGTGTCTTGATGATTTTGGTTAGTATTCTAGCCATGCTCCAAATTCATCTCCTCATGACCCTCTTGGTCTTGCTGTTGACGCCATTATCTATGGTGATTTCACGCTTTATTGCCAAACGGTCCTATCATCTCTTTCAGAAGCAAACAGAGACGAGGGGAATTCAGACTCAGTTGATTGAAGAATCGCTTAGCCAGCAGACTATTATCCAGTCCTTTAATGCTCAGACAGAGTTTATCCAAAGACTGCACGAGGCGAATGCCAACTACGCAGGCTATTCTCAGTCAGCTATCTTTTATTCCTCAACGGTTAATCCTTCGACTCGCTTTGTCAATGCGCTCATTTATGCTCTTCTAGCTGGAGTAGGAGCTTATCGTATCATGATGGGTTCAACCTTGACCATTGGGCGTTTAGTAACTTTTTTGAACTATGTTCAGCAGTATACCAAGCCCTTTAACGATATTTCTTCAGTGCTAGCTGAGTTGCAAAGTGCTCTCGCTTGCGCAGAGCGCGTCTATGCTGTCTTAGAAAGTCCAGAGGTGGCTGAAACAGGTAAGGAAGTCTTGACCAGTGACCAAGTTAAGGGAGCCATTTCCTTTAAGCATGTTTCTTTTGGATACAATCCTGAAAGGATCTTGATTAAGGATTTGTCTATCGATATCCCAGCTGGTAGCAAGGTAGCCATCGTTGGTCCGACAGGTGCTGGTAAGTCAACTCTTATCAATCTCCTCATGCGTTTTTATCCTATTAATTCAGGAGATATCTTGTTAGATGGGCAATCCATTTATGATTATACCCGAGCGTCATTGAGACAGCAGTTTGGCATGGTGCTCCAAGAAACCTGGCTCAAGCAAGGAACCATTCATGACAATATTGCCTTTGGAAATCCTGACGCCAGTCGGGAGCAGGTGATTGCTGCTGCCAAAGCAGCCAATGCAGATTTTTTCATCCAACAGTTGCCGCAGGGATACGATACTAAGTTGGAAAATGCAGGAGGATCTCTCTCTGTCGGCCAAGCCCAACTCTTGACCATCGCCCGAGTCTTTCTAGCTATCCCTAAGATTCTTATCTTAGACGAGGCGACTTCCTCCATCGATACACGGACAGAAGTGCTAGTTCAGGATGCCTTTGCTAAACTGATGAAGGGGCGCACAAGTTTTATCATTGCTCACCGTTTGTCAACTATTCAGGATGCGGATTTGATTCTAGTCTTAGTAGATGGTGATATTGTTGAGCATGGTAACCATCATGACCTCATGGCTAGAAAGGGCAAGTATTACCAAATGCAAAAAGCTTCAGATTTTAGCTCTGAATAATCCTTTCTATTTTGAAATCTTATGGACAAAAAAAGTTGCCTTCGGGTGACTTTTTTGTTACAATAGCTAGAAAAAATCAGGGTCTTAGAAGGAGAAAACAATGAAAGTCTATCAGCATGTAAATATTGTGACTTGTGACCAAGATTTCCATATTTATTTGGATGGTATCTTAGCTGTTAAGGACTCTCAAATCGTCTATGTCGGCCAAGAGGAGCCAGAGATTCTAGAGCAAGCTGAGCAGATTATAGACTATCAGGGAGCCTGGATCATGCCTGGATTGGTCAATTGCCATACCCACTCTGCTATGACAGGTTTGCGAGGGATTCGGGATGATAGCAATCTCCATGAATGGCTCAATGACTATATCTGGCCAGCAGAAGCAGGCTTTACTCCCGATATGACTACCAAGGCGGTCAAAGAGGCTCTGACAGAAATGCTCCAGTCAGGGACAACAACCTTTAACGATATGTATAATCCCAATGGTGTGGATATCCAGCAAATTTATCAGGCAGTCAAGGCATCTAAGATGCGTTGTTATTTCTCACCGACCCTCTTTTCTTCAGAGACAGAAACAACTGCTGAGACTATAAGTAGAACACGGTCCATTATAGAAGAAATCTTAGGATATGAAAATTCAAATTTCAAGGTTATGGTAGCTCCCCATTCTCCGTATAGCTGTAGTAGAGACTTGCTAGAAGCGAGCTTAGATATGGCAAAAGAGCTGGACATTCCCATCCATATCCATGTGGCGGAGACCAAGGAGGAATCAGGAATTATCCTGAAACGCTACGGCAAACGCCCCCTCGCCTTTCTAGAAGAACTGGGTTACTTAGATCATCCGTCTGTTTTTGCTCATGGGGTCGAACTAAACGAACAAGAAATTGAACGTTTGGCAACCTCCCAAGTGGCTATCGCCCACAATCCTATCAGTAATCTAAAACTGGCCTCAGGAATCGCTCCAATCATCCAACTCCAAAAAGCAGGAGTAGCAGTGGGGATTGCGACTGACTCGGTTGCTTCCAATAACAATCTAGATATGTTTGAGGAAGGACGGACTGCAGCCCTTCTTCAGAAGATGAAGAGTGGAGATGCCAGCCAGTTTCCAATCGAAACAGCCCTCAAAGCTCTGACGATAGAAGGTGCCAAGGTCCTTGGAATGGAAAAGCAGATAGGAAGCCTAGAAGTCGGCAAACAGGCAGATTTTCTGGTCATTCAACCACAAGGAAAAATCCATCTACAACCTCAGAAAAATATGTTATCTCACCTCGTTTATGCAGTCAAATCCAGTGATGTTGACGATGTTTATATTGCAGGAGAACAGGTGGTTAAGCAAGGCAAAGTTTTGACGGTAGAGATTTAAAAAATTTCAAAAAAAGTTTGCAAAAATCTTGCATTCTTTTTTTGTCTATGCTATACTTATATACGGTTTGAAAAAACTGCCTAAGACAGTAGGGGAGCTCGACTCATAAAGATCCTACCGAGGACAAAACGTATCATGTAAAAAGAAGCGTATTGTACTTTCGTGTCTAGGTTTGGGCGCGTTTTTCTTTTGAAAAAATTCCCCAAGCAAAATAATTACGGAGGTGAACACACTAATGAGTGAAGCAATTATTGCTAAAAAAGCGGAACTAGTTGACGTAGTAGCTGAAAAAATGAAAGCTGCTGCATCTATCGTCGTTGTAGACGCTCGTGGTTTGACAGTTGATCAAGATACAGTTCTTCGTCGTGAGCTTCGTGGAAGCGAAGTTGAGTATAAAGTTATTAAAAACTCAATCTTGCGTCGTGCAGCTGAAAAGGCTGGTCTTGAAGATCTTGCATCAGTATTTGTTGGACCATCTGCCGTAGCATTTTCTAATGAAGATGTTATCGCACCAGCGAAAATCTTGAACGACTTTGCTAAAAACGCTGAAGCACTTGAAATCAAAGGTGGTGCAATTGAAGGCGCTGTCGCATCTAAAGAAGAAATCGTTGCTCTTGCAACTCTTCCAAACCGCGAAGGACTTCTTTCTATGCTCCTTTCTGTACTTCAAGCGCCAGTGCGCAACGTTGCTCTTGCAGTCAAAGCGGTTGCAGACAACAAAGAAGACGCAGCTTAATCTTAAGCTACGCAGCGTAGCATAGCTACGGAAAAACTATTATAAAATTTAAAACTTATTTGGAGGAAATAACAATGGCATTGAACATTGAAAACATTATTGCTGAAATTAAAGAAGCTTCAATCCTTGAATTGAACGACCTTGTAAAAGCTATCGAAGAAGAATTTGGTGTAACTGCAGCTGCTCCTGTAGCTGTAGCTGCAGCTGGTGCTGCTGATGCTGGTGCTGCTAAAGATTCATTTGACGTTGAATTGACAGCTGCTGGTGATAAAAAAGTTGGCGTTATCAAAGCTGTACGTGAAATCACTGGTCTTGGACTTAAAGAAGCTAAAGAACTTGTTGATGGTGCACCAGGTGTCATCAAAGAAGGCGTTCCAACTGCAGAAGCTGAAGAAATCAAAGCTAAATTGGAAGAAGCTGGAGCTTCAGTTACTCTTAAGTAATAGAGCAACTACATTAGTAGCTTAAAAATATGATTAAACCGCTATTCTTAGGAGTAGCGGTTTTTCTTTATAATTGAAAAGAGAAAATTTATAAAGTGTCTCCAGTTGTTCCATAAGATTTTCATCATAAAGTTCTGGAGTTTGATTAGAGAACCATGTTAATCAAACTCCAACGCTCGATAAAGCGATGATGTATCTGTGGAAGGAGATTATGTTTGCTAAGGTATTTTTTGCAGAAATAGTGGTACAATATCCTTAGAATAGTTCAAAATTTATCTTTGCTAGGGGAAAGGGAGATTGAACTCCCTGATGCATCCGTCTTAGTATGGGATTAATGTCCTATAAAAAGGAAATGTTATAAAGGTGATATTGATGGAAAGATATGAATTTACAGCGACAACAGCAAAATCAGATATAATAATTGGTATCCTTTTTCCCATGTTCCTCATGCTTCCTGTATTGGGAATACAGTTGGCTATATTCTATTTAAAACTGAATGATTTTTTTAAATCACAACCTCTTTTTCTTTATACGATAGTATTAGTGTTTTTTGGTATTAGTTTTCTTTTAATTAAAAAAATACAAGGTAGTCTAGTGAAGAATTTTGTCGTAGAATTATCTGGAAGAAATATTAGGATTTGGTGTGATGGAAAGGAGATTGTATCAGGAGAAGTTGTTTTCTGTAGGATAAAAAATAAGGAGCCTAAACTGGGGGCGAGAGCCTTAAATGTAGACATAGACACCAAGGGGGATAACATTAAATTTCGAGTTCGGTCTAAGGAATATGAAAGTTTATCATCTTCTACTTGGAATCCTCTCGGGACAAGCAAACCCTCTGATGTAGAAACGTTATTATCTTTGGGCAAAAAAATAAAAAATGCTATGGAAGAAGAAGTTTTGATAGAAGATGAAGCTTCAAAAAAACCTCGATCGTTTTGATTTAAAATGGGTAAACCTACTTGAAATTATAGTCTGATACGAAAGATTTAGTATGTCATTTTTTCCAAAAGTTACTAGAATTTTGATAGAAATTCAATTTTCTTCTTGACCCTGACCTTGGGTAAGGGATTATACTAATAGTAGATAAGAAAGGAGATTACTATGAAAATCAATATGATTCGTTCAGATAAAGTTTATCAAGAGATGCTAGAGCTACCCTTAGAAAAGAGAGAAGGTTGCTTTCGAGCCAAAATATTAGCACCTTTTGCAACGAAATACCAAACTCAACACATTCCTTTAAAAGCGAAGTATCCTGGAGGATTTGATGCTCTGTTTCTACTTGGCTTTATGAATCAGTTGCCTGCAACTCTCTCGGAAAAGGATAGACCGGCTATCGACGCTCTAAGTTCTGATCAACTCTGGCAAAATTGTCAAGATACCATCAAGAGGAGTATTGGTCTTTTTGAGCAAGCTGGCTATGATTTAGAGGTTGAGGATTACCATTTTACTATTTTACTGGGCAATCCAGAAAAACCTATGCTACAGCTTAATAAGGGTTATAGCGGAGATGGTGGAATTCCAGGTTATCTCATGCTTAGTCTGCTACCGAATGACTATACTTTGCCACGTGTGCAAGCGGCTCTGGCCCACGAGTGCAATCATAATGTCCGCTTCCAATTTATCAAATGGAACCAGCAGACGACACTAGCAGACTGGGTAGTCAGTGAAGGATTGGCAGAGTCTTTTGCAGCTGAGCTTTATGGCAAAGATCTCATCGGATCTTGGGTCACTTCAACCAGTCCAGAGCAGTTAGAAGAGATTAAGCCCATCATCTCAAGTCAGCTTCAGCTAACAGGGATGGCGGAAATGGCTCCTTATCTTTACGGTGATGAAATAGCTGAGATACAGGGTCAGATACCAGTTGGAATGCCTTATGCTGCGGGCTATGCTTATGGTTATCATCTGATACAAGCTTATCTGAAAAAGACTGGCAAGAGCATTATTGAGGCTACTGTGACATCAACGGAAGAGATTCTAGAGGCGACTAAAGATTTTTGGAAATGACACTTTTGCTTGAAAATCTGCCAGAGTCTGATATAATGAAAGTAATTTTTGGAGGTAACTATATGCACTATAAAAGAGTTGAATTAAAAGTCACAAATCAAGGTATCCATGAGCGCAAGATTTTTCAAGGAGTTAAAATTTTCAGTCGGAGCAAGCTGTCCAAAGATCAGAAAAGCATTCTGACGCAGAAGCTTTACCTGACATCGAAGCAAAATATTGTTTACTATCAACGGAAAGATATCAATTATGACCAGAACTGGCATCATCATAAGGACTATTATGAACTAACTTTTGGCCATATAGATAGAGAGACTGTTTTTAAGGTTTGTCAAGATTTTGACGAACTAAGTCCTTTTCTGGAAAATGAGCTGCTGGAGAAGTTAAAAGAAAAGCAGTCAACAGGCAAATTTTTTGAAAAATTAGATATATAAAAATCCGGCTGCTTTTATAAGCAGTCGGATTTCTTTGAGTTATAGTTTGATAATCTTTCATAAGGAAAAATAGATCTATTTTTATCATGAACAGCTTTTGTTAGAAGCTGTGGAAACGGTATAGTTGAAATCTATGAAGAATAAGTGTATAATCAAGAAAAAATGATTGAGTGCTCACTCAATTTTTTTTAGATGTGTAAGGAGTTCATACAATGGTTGTTCAAGCAATACAATATAGTCGTTTCGGTGATGAAGAAGTGTTAGATTTAGTGAACATTAAATCTGATTCTTTGAAAGTGAATCAAGTTAGGGTAGAAGTTTATGCAGTTGGTTTAAATCCTATTGATTATAAAACTTTTGAGGGTGCAAAGCCACTTCGTTTTCTATCTTTTATGACGAAACTAAGGAAGCCAAGTCATTGGTTTGAGTCAAAATCATCTCTTTTTCCAAGAGGTATTGGTCGGGATTTTGCTGGAGTTATCACAGAAGTTGGTGAAGGAGTAAGTCGGTTTGCAGTAGGGGATAAGGTTTTTGGAACAATGATCAGTGACCCTGGATTAGGCACCAAGAAGGGAGCTTTGGCAACAGAAATTTGTGTCAATGAATCGGAAATTGTATTGAAACCAGAGATGATTGATATGAACCATGCAGCTACTATGGGTGTAGCCTCTCTAACAGTGGGAGGTGCTTTTAGAAAGATTGAGCTAAACTCTAAAGATGTTGTAGTTATTTCAGCAGCAGCAGGTGGTATTGGAAGTATCGCAGTACAGTATGCAGTTGCTAAGGGTGCAACGGTTATCGGAATTGCAAGTAAGAAAAATTCAGAATACCTGAAGTCCTTAGGTGCCATACCAGTAGCTTACGAAGAGAACATCCAGAATGCTCTTCTATCAGCAAGTCCAAAGCCAATTACAAAATTCTTGGATTGCTATGGAAGTGATTATGTTAAATTGGCTTTCAGTTTGGGATTGAAGGGCACGGCTATTGGAACGCTAGTACCTTCACCATATGTTATGATAAGAGGAGCTCAGTTCACGGGTCCGAGACATTCCACATATGATGATTTTAGAGTTCTAGCGGAAATGGTCTCAGATGGGAAGGTTCGGCTGAATATTGATCAGGTTTATGATTTTTCTCTAAAGTCTGTTAGAGAGGCATATCGTAGTCTGAAGTCGGGACACACTCGAGGTAAGAAGGTTGTAAAAGTAAGAGGGTAGCAGAGAGGTGCCAGCAATGGAAAGTTTAGAACAAAAGTATGCCCAGACATTAGAAAATAGCAACTTGAGTTTAAAACAACGTCAAGTATTATTATCAAGTCTAAAGCTATTTTCAGAAATTGGCTTTGAAAATACAACAGCCAGCCTTATTGCTAAGGAGGCTGGAGTTTCAGAAGGGACCGTTTTTAGTTACTTTAAGACCAAGGAAGGCATCTTAGAAGCTATTCTGTCAACTTTTCTCGAACAGGTTATTCCAGATGTAATTGCTGATTTTTCTGAGAAGAAATTTACAGCAAACCAAGAGTCTTTTCCACTATTTTTAAGAAGTATTGTTCGAGATAGACTAGTTTTCATTCAGAAGAATCAAATGCAAGTTAAAATTCTCTTGAACCGTTCTTTTATTGATAAAACTATTTCTGACCAGTTAGGGAATGTTATTATTCACTCTATCATTAAGCCAATTAGTCCAGTTCTGAATCAGTTTAAAGAAAATGGTGTTATCCGAGATTGGTCAAATGAAAGAATTGTTCGTTATATTCTAGCTTTGAGTCTTTCTTATGCTCTTCCAATGATGTTGAATGATAATGAGGACCTAGACATATATGAAGCAGTAAATGAAATAGTTGAATGCCTGTCTTTTGCCTTAGTAGAGGTAAAATAAATCTTGATTTTAAGCTTACTATTTTAAATGGTGAGCTTTTTTGAAGCCAACATAAAAATCCCCAATCATAACGATTGAGGATTGAGCAAATGAATTTTAAACAATACCTTGTGCAATCATCGCGTTTGCTACGTTTTCGAAGGCAGCGATATTTGCTCCTGCAAGGTAATCAGTACCAAGACCATATGTTTCAGCAGTTGTTTTAGCTGTGTTGAAGATGTTTATCATGATGTCTTTGAGACGGTCGTCAACTTCTTCACGTGTCCATGAAAGGCGAAGGCTGTTTTGGCTCATTTCAAGTGCAGATACAGCTACACCACCAGCGTTGGCAGCTTTGGCAGGTCCATAAAGGATTCCGTTTTCTTTGTAGACTTTAATCGCATCAAGGTCGCTCGGCATGTTAGCACCTTCTGATACGCAGATAACACCTTGAGCAACCAAACGTTTAGCAGCTTCACCGTTGATTTCATTTTGAGTCGCACATGGAAGAGCAATATCGTAGTTTCCAGCGTAAGTCCATACAGAACCTTCATGGTAAGTAGCAGTTGCTTTCTCAGCTGCATACTCAGTCAAACGTGCACGACGGTTATTCTTCACATCTGCTAGAAGGTCGAAGTCGATACCATTTTCATCAATGACATAACCATTTGAGTCAGATACAGAGATAACAGTTGCACCAAGTTCAGTTGCTTTTTGAAGAGCATATTGAGCTACGTTACCAGAACCTGAAATCACAACCTTCTTACCAGTAAAGCTGTTACCGTTGGCTTTGAGCATTTCTTCAGTATAGTAAACCAAACCGTAACCAGTTGCTTCTGGACGAATCAAGCTACCACCGAATCCAAGAGGTTTACCAGTCAAGACACCAGCATCAAATTGGTTAAGGCGTTTGTATTGTCCGTAAAGGTAACCAATTTCACGTCCACCAACACCGATATCGCCAGCTGGGACGTCAAGTGATGGTCCGATGTATTTTTGCAATTCTGTCATAAAGCTTTGGCAGAAGCGCATCACTTCAGCATCAGTCTTTCCTTTAGGATCGAAGTCTGATCCCCCTTTACCTCCACCGATTGGAAGGCCAGTCAAGACGTTTTTAAAGATTTGTTCAAATCCGAGGAATTTCAAGATCCCTTGGTTTACAGTTGGGTGGAAACGAAGTCCGCCTTTATATGGTCCAACAGCTGAGTTGAATTGAACACGGTAACCACGGTTGACTTGGACTTTACCTTCACGGTCAACCCAAGGAACACGGAAAGAAATCACGCGCTCAGGCTCAGTGATACGTGCCAAGATGTTTTCTTCGATATACTCAGGGTGTTTTTCAAATACAGGTTCCAAAGTGCTGAAGAATTCTTCAACCGCCTGGAGAAATTCAGCCTCATGCCCGTTACGAGCTTTCACAGTTGCAAACACGCTTTGGATATATTCTTTAGCAGATGTCATATCGTTCTCCTTTTGTTGTTATATTTTATTACATGAGCCATTATAGCAGAATTTTTTTTGAGTGTAAAGAAAAAAACAGAAATTTTCTAAAAATTCTTTCAATTTACAAAACCGAACGTTTTATATAGAAATTAGTTTCTCAAAGAGAAAATCTTAAAGTATGGTATAATATTAGAAATAAAAGGAATCTGGAGGATCAGAATCATGGTATCAACGAAAACACAAATAGCTGGCTTTGAGTTTGACAGTTGCTTGATGAATGCAGCGGGTGTGGCTTGTATGACGATAGAAGAGCTTGAAGGGGTCAAAAACTCAGCGGCGGGTACTTTTGTTACGAAGACTGCGACATTGGACTTTCGTCAGGGCAATCCTGAGCCACGATACCAGGATGTTCCACTTGGTTCTATCAACTCCATGGGCTTACCAAATAATGGTTTAGACTATTATCTGGACTATCTTTTGGACTTGCAGGAAAAAGAGCCAAACCGAACTTTCTTCCTATCTCTAGTTGGCATGTCTCCAGAAGAAACACATACCATCTTGAAAAAAGTTCAAGAGAGTGAATTCAAAGGACTGACAGAGCTTAATCTTTCTTGTCCAAATGTTCCAGGAAAACCTCAGATTGCTTATGATTTTGAGACAACAGATTGTATCTTGGCAGAAGTATTTGCCTACTTTACCAAACCTCTTGGAATCAAATTGCCACCTTATTTTGATATTGTTCACTTTGATCAAGCGGCAGCTATTTTCAACAAATACCCGCTCAAGTTTGTTAACTGTGTTAACTCTATCGGAAACGGCCTTTATATAGAAGACGAGTCGGTCGTGATTCGTCCTAAGAATGGTTTTGGTGGAATTGGTGGAGAGTATATCAAACCGACTGCTCTAGCGAATGTGCACGCCTTTTACCAACGTCTCAATCCGCAAATCCAAATCATCGGAACGGGTGGTGTTCTAACGGGTCGTGATGCCTTTGAACACATCCTCTGCGGTGCGAGTATGGTGCAAGTAGGGACTACCCTTCACAAAGAAGGCGTCGGTGCTTTTGAACGCATTACCAATGAACTGAAAGCTATTATGGCGGAAAAAGGGTACGAGAGCCTAGAAGATTTCCGTGGGAAATTGCGCTATATTGATTAAGTTTAATAAAAAATCAGAAGAAAGGAGAGAAGATGCTAGCCATAGAAGAGAGTCAAAAGGTATCTCTATCAAATTTATCTAGCTTGAATCTATTTACAGGGACAGATCAGGGTCAGTTTGAAGTTATGAAGAGTCAAGTGTTGAAGCAGATTGGTTATGATCCAGCTGATCTCAACTTTGCTTACTTTGATATGAAAGAAGTAGCTTATAAAGACTTAGAGTTGGAGCTGGTCAGTCTCCCTTTCTTTGCGGATGAGAAAATCGTGATATTAGATCATTTTGTCGATATCACAACAGCCAAGAAACGTTTTTTAACAGATGATGAGCTAAAGTCATTTGAGGAATACCTTGATAATCCTTCGCCAACAACCAGGTTATTGATATTTGCTGAAGGAAAACTGGATAGCAAAAGACGGTTGGTCAAGCTGCTCAAACGAGATGCGACTGTCTTTGACGCTATTGAACCCAAGGAACAAGAACTCCGCCAGTATTTCCAAAAATGGAGTCAGACACAAGGTTTGCAGTTTGTGGGGCAATCCTTTGAAAATCTACTCATCAAGTCTGGTTTTCAATTTAGCGAAATCCAGAAAAATCTCCTTTTTTTACAGTCTTATAAATCAGACGGCATGATTGAGGAGAAGGATATTGTCGAGGCTATTCCAAAGACTTTGCAGGACAACATTTTTGATTTGACTCAGTTTATTTTAGCTAAGAAGATTGACCAGGCGCGTGACTTGGTTAAAGATTTGACCTTGCAAGGGGAGGATGAGATCAAGCTCATAGCTGTCATGTTAGGACAGTTTCGAACCTTTACCCAGGTGAAAATTTTATCAGAGACTGGTCAGACGGAATCACAGATTGCAAGCAGTCTGGGAACTTACTTGGGGCGCAATCCTAATCCTTATCAAATCAAATTTGCACTCAGAGATTCGAGAGGGATTTCCTTGAGCTTTCTCAAACAAGCTATCTGCTATTTAATTGAAGCAGACTACCAGATTAAAACAGGTGTCTATGAAAAAGGCTACCTTTTTGAGAGAGCGCTGTTACAGATATCTATCCAAGCGTAATGAGCATAAAACTTGAAAAAAGAGGATGATTGCGTTATCATCTTCATATAGAAAGAAAAAGAGGTATTACAGATGGCTATTATCTTACCAGATCTTCCATACGCATATGACGCTTTGGAACCATACATCGATGCAGAAACAATGCACTTGCACCATGACAAACACCACCAAACTTATGTCAACAATGCTAACGCAGCTCTTGAAAAACACCCTGAAATCGGTGAAGACCTTGAAACCTTGCTTACTGATGTAGACTCTATCCCAGCTGATATCCGTCAAGCACTTATCAATAACGGTGGGGGACACTTGAACCACGCTCTTTTCTGGGAATTGATGACTCCTGAAAAAACTGCTCCATCAGCAGAACTTGCAGTAGCAATCGACGCAACATTTGGTTCATTTGAAGAGTTCCAAGCAGCCTTTACAGCAGCAGCTACAACTCGCTTCGGTTCTGGATGGGCTTGGTTGGTTGTCAACAAAGAAGGGAAGCTTGAAGTAACTTCAACAGCAAACCAAGACACACCAATCTCAGAAGGCAAAAAACCAATCTTGGGCTTGGACGTTTGGGAACATGCTTACTACGTGAAATACCGCAATGTGCGTCCTGACTACATCAAAGCTTTCTTCTCAGTCATCAACTGGAACAAAGTAGATGAGCTTTACGCAGCAGCTAAATAAAAAATAGGAAGGGAAGAGCCAATCTTCTCTTTTTGGTTTATATGGCAGAAGTCTGACAAAATCGTCAGACTTTTTTCATTTTTATGAGAAATGTGCTAATTGCTAGAAATTATGGTAAAATAGAGTGTTAAGTAATCGTGGAAAAGGAAGACTATGCGTAAAGAAATTGCACCTGAATTATACAACTATAACAAGTTTCCTGGCCCAGAATTTCAGGTAAATGGGGATAAGGTTGAGACTGAAGGGATTGCTTTTACCTTGGTTGAAAATATCAAGGATGCTTTCGATGTGACAGTCTTTAATCAGCGCTTTTCAGAAGTGTTGACCAAGTTTGATTATGTCGTGGGGGACTGGAGCAATGAACAGCTCCGTCTACGTGGCTTTTATAAAGACGACCGAACAGAGGAAAAAAATGAAAAGATCAGTCGCTTACAAGATTATCTTTTGGAGTACTGTAGTTATGGTTGTGCTTATTTTGTCCTAGAAAACCAAGCACCGAAGCGGGCTTCATTTGACAAGAAAATGCGTAAAAAAGAGGAGGAAAACCTTTCTAGAAAAGGAAAGAAACCTTCGCAAAACAAGAGAAGACCAAATGCGGATAAGCGAAATAGACGTCGTCATAAGGACCAAAAGTCTCAGAAAGAGGACAAGGGACAGCGCCATTTTGTCATTCGTCAGAAATAGATAGAGAATAAGGAGAAGAGATGAAACCGTCTATTTATAGTTTAACACGTCAAACCATGCAAGAATGGGTATTAGAACAAGGAGAAAAGAAATTCCGAGCAGATCAAATCTGGGAATGGCTCTACCGTAAACGTGTCCAGTCATTTGAAGAAATGACCAACCTTTCTAAAGATTTGATTGCCAAGCTCAATGACCAGTTTGTGGTCAATTCATTGAAACAACGGATTGTACAAGAGTCAGCTGACGGTACTGTTAAGTACCTTTTTGAGTTGCCAGATGGCATGTTGATTGAGACAGTACTCATGCGTCAACACTACGGTTTGTCAGTCTGTGTTACCACTCAGGTCGGCTGTAATATTGGTTGTACCTTCTGTGCATCAGGCTTGATCAAGAAACAACGTGACCTTAATAACGGGGAAATCGTAGCGCAGATCATGTTGGTTCAGAAATACTTTGATGAACGTGGTCAGGACGAACGTGTCAGCCATATCGTTGTTATGGGAATTGGTGAACCATTTGATAACTACAACAATGTATTGAATTTTGTTCGTACCATCAATGATGACAAGGGGATGGCTATCGGTGCTCGTCACATCACTGTTTCAACTTCAGGTTTGGCCCATAAAATTCGTGACTTTGCTAATGAAGGCGTACAGGTCAATCTGGCTGTTTCCCTTCACGCACCAAACAATGAATTGCGTTCAAGCATCATGAAGATTAACCGTGCCTTTCCGATTGAAAAGCTTTTCGCAGCTATTGAGTACTATATCGAAACAACCAATCGTCGTGTAACTTTTGAATACATCATGCTCAATGAAGTCAACGATGGTGTAGAACAAGCCTTGGAATTGGCTGAATTGCTCAAAAACATCAAAAAATTGTCTTATGTAAACTTGATTCCTTATAACCCAGTTAGTGAACATGACCAATATAGCCGTAGTCCTAAAGAACGCGTGATGGCCTTCTACGATACCCTCAAGAAAAAAGGGGTCAACTGTGTTGTTCGTCAAGAGCATGGTACAGATATTGATGCAGCTTGTGGACAATTACGCTCCAATACAATGAAACGTGACCGCCAGAAGGCAGTCGCAGCGGTAAATCCATAAAATGACTAAAAAAAGAGAATTAACCTTAAGATTGGGAGTGGCTGTTTATAGCCTATGCATTGTCTGTTTTTGCTTCACTCCTCAGCCTCAACTTCCTACAGGAGTGGAAACTCCAGGTATTCAAACTTTTGGACGCCTGGTTTTTCTTTTAACTCCCTTAAACTCCCTTTGGAATCTGGGTGAAGTGACCAGTTTGGGACAAGTCCTTTGGATCTTTTTGCAGAACATTTTAAATGTTTTCTTGCTTTTCCCTCTGGTCTTTCAACTAATCTATCTCTGTCCAAACTTGCGGCAAACGAAAAAAATCCTCCTTCTCAGTTTTTTACTGAGTCTGGGAATTGAGTGTACGCAACTGGTCTTAGACTTTTTCTTTGATTTTAATCGCGTCTTTGAGATTGATGATTTGTGGACCAACACCTTGGGAGGCTATCTGGCTTGGCTCCTCTATAAAGGATTGCATAAAAACAAGATAAGGAATTAGAATGAGTATTTTAGAAGTTAAAAATCTGAGTCACGGTTTTGGTGACCGTGCAATTTTTGAAGATGTGTCTTTCCGTCTCCTCAAGGGAGAACACATCGGTTTAGTCGGTGCCAATGGTGAGGGAAAATCAACCTTTATGAGCATCGTGACTGGTAAGATGTTGCCAGATGAAGGGAAGGTGGAGTGGTCCAAATATGTGACTGCTGGCTATCTGGACCAGCATGCTGTGCTAAAGGAAGGTCAAACTGTTCGTGATGTGCTCCGTACGGCCTTTGATGAGCTATTTAAAGCAGAAGCACGTATCAATGACCTCTATATGGAGATGGCGGAAGACGGAGCCGATATCGATGCGCTTATGGAAGAAGTTGGCGAACTCCAAGACCGTTTGGAGAGTCGTGACTTCTATACTTTGGATGCTAAGATTGATGAAGTAGCGCGTGCTCTCGGTGTCATGGACTATGGCATGGATACGGATGTAACAGCATTATCAGGTGGACAAAGAACCAAGGTCCTTTTGGCTAAACTTCTCCTTGAAAAACCAGATATTTTGTTGCTTGACGAGCCAACCAACTACTTGGATGCTGAACACATTGACTGGCTCAAGCGTTATCTTCAAAACTATGAGAATGCCTTTGTCCTTATTTCGCATGATATTCCTTTCCTCAACGACGTAATCAATATCGTCTATCATGTTGAAAATCAACAATTGACTCGCTATTCTGGTGACTACCACCAGTTTCAAGAAGTCTATGCTATGAAGAAATCTCAGTTAGAAGCGGCCTATGAACGTCAACAGAAAGAGATTGCAGATCTCAAGGATTTTGTCGCTCGAAACAAAGCGCGTGTCGCAACGCGTAATATGGCCATGTCCCGTCAAAAGAAACTGGACAAGATGGACATCATCGAACTTCAAAGTGAGAAGCCAAAACCATTCTTTGATTTTAAACCAGCTCGCACCCCTGGACGCTTTATCTTCCAAGCAAAGGACTTGCAGATTGGTTATGACCGTCCCCTTACCAAGCCTTTAAACCTCACCTTTGAACGCAATCAAAAGGTTGCTATTATTGGAGCCAATGGTATCGGGAAAACAACTCTCTTGAAGTCTCTCTTGGGCATTATCCCACCAATCGCTGGAGAAGTCGAACGCGGTGACTACCTAGAACTTGGTTACTTTGAACAGGAAGTAGAAGGTGGAAATCGCCAAACTCCCCTTGAGGCTGTATGGAATGCCTTTCCTGCACTTAACCAAGCAGAAGTTCGTGCAGCCCTTGCTCGTTGTGGCTTGACGACCAAGCACATTGAAAGTCAGATTCAGGTCTTGTCAGGTGGGGAACAAGCCAAGGTGCGTTTCTGTCTCTTGATGAACCGTGAAAACAACGTTTTAGTACTGGACGAGCCGACCAACCATTTGGATGTAGATGCCAAGGATGAACTCAAACGTGCTCTCAAAGAATACAGAGGAAGCATCCTCATGGTTTGTCACGAGCCAGACTTCTATGAAGGCTGGATGGACCAAATCTGGGACTTTAACAAGCTAACTTAAAAATGAGAAAAAAAGAAATACAGTATCGAATGCGGATACTGTATTTTTTAGGTTATTTAGGATTTAAAATCGTAATCTTTTACCACTTCGATACTATCGATAGTGATAGCAGTAGTTGGTTTGTCTTTTTCATCTTTTTCAGCCTTAGCAATCTTATCCACAACATCCATACCGTCAATCACTTGACCAAATACTGGGTGTTTACCATCTAGACTAGGATTTCCACCCTCTTTATAGGCTTCGATGATCTTCTTTGGATACTTGCTTGTAGGGAGTTTAGCAGAGGTATCTGTAGAGTTTTGGTTGATGAAGAACTGGCTACCATTGGTGTTTGGTTGACCAGTATTAGCCATAGCAAGAGCTCCTCGGATATTGTATAGGTAAGGAGAGATTTCATTTTTGAAACCAGTTCCCTTGTCCTTTGTTTTATCCTTATCATGCCAGATAGATTGGCCACCTGTACCATCTCCCTTAGGATCTCCAGTTTGGACCATAAAGCCATCAATGACACGGTGGAAGGTGATGCCGTTATAATAGCCTTCCTTAGCGTGAGTGAGGAAGTTTTCAACTGCTAGAGGTGCTAGTTTTGGAAAGAGTTTGATGCGTATATCACCTTGACTTGTGTGGAGAATGACTTCAGCTTCATCTTCAGCAACTTCTTTAGAAAGTTGAGGGAAGTTAGCATTTTCATTGGTCAGAGCATCGTTCAAATCTTTGGCGGCCTGAGCAGCTGCTTTAGAACTTTCTTCAGCTGAGATACTAGAGTCAACATAGTCATCGCCACGCAGACTACGTTGGATACTACTACATCCAGCTAGGGCAACAGTGGACAGTAAAAGAAGGGTTGCTAGTTTTTTCATTGTTTTCCTCTCAAAAATTCATTTCTACCATTGTACCCTAAAAGGGAGGTGATTTCAAATGTTAATAATTTTACTAAAAATTTCTAGTAGTTAAAAAAATTAAAACACTGTCAAGTTTTTTTCTTGACACCTGTCAAAAATCTGCTATAATAGAACATGTGCTAAATAGATCAGCTATTTCACCGAAATAAAAAATAAGAAAAGAGACATTAAAAAATGGCAGTTAAAATCCGTTTGACTCGTATGGGTTCTAAGAAAAAACCTTTCTACCGTATCAACGTAGCAGATTCACGTTCACCACGTGACGGACGTTTCATCGAAACAGTTGGAACTTACAACCCACTTGTTGCTGAAAACCAAGTGACTTTGAAAGAAGACCGCGTTCTTGCATGGTTGGCTGATGGAGCTCAACCTTCAGATACAGTTCGGAACATCCTTTCAAAAGAAGGCGTATTGAAGAAATTCCACGATTCTAAATTCTCAAAATAAGTTTAAAGTAGGTTGACAGATGGATACGATTGAAAATCTCATTATTGCGATTGTGAAACCTTTGATTTCACAACCAGATGCCTTAACTATCAAGATTGAAGATACACTAGAATTTTTGGAATATCATTTGGATCTTGATCAAAGCGATGTCGGTCGTGTAATCGGTCGTAAGGGTCGCACTATTTCTGCGATAAGAACGATTGTCTACTCTGTCCCAACTGAAGACAAAAAAGTAAGAATCGTTATCGATGAAAAATAAAGAAAGCGGGACGGATGTCTCGCTTTTTTGTGAGGAGGAGAAGATGAAGGATCTAACGTTTAGACAATTACAAGCTTACTTACTCGAACATTACCAGCAATCTCGAACTGAGGAAGGCCTCTTTATCAAGCTAGTGGAGGAAGTCGGAGAGGTAGCAGAGGTCTTGAATGGGCGCTCTGGTCGAAAAGAGGGTGTCCAGGACTCAAATGAGGAACTAGCCAAAGAACTGGCTGATATTATTCACTACACTGTCGCAATTGCGACCATCAACGATATTGATCTAACCAAAGCCATCTTTGACAAAGATAAGAAGGCTGCCATTAAGTACCAACATGAACGTGATTTAGAAAAGTTTTTAGACGCTCAAAGCTAATTGCAGTCACTGTTCTTCAACTTGTGAAAATCCTTGGAACGTGATAAAATAAAGGATAGAAATAGATACAGGAGACAAGATGAAGTACTTTAATGTTGGGAAAATCGTTAATACGCAGGGTCTGCAGGGTGAGATGCGCGTCTTGTCTGTGACGGATTTTGCCGAGGAACGATTTAAAAAGGGAGCAGAGCTGGCTTTATTTGATGAAAAAGATCAGTTTGTCCAAACAGTAATAATCGCTAGCCATCGTAAGCAGAAGAACTTTGACATTATCAAATTCAAAGATATGTACCATATCAATGCGATTGAAAAGTACAAGGGTTATAGTCTCAAGGTCGCTGAGGAAGACCTAAATGATTTAGATGATGGTGAATTCTATTATCACGAGATTATCGGTTTGGATGTTTACGAGGGAGACAACTTGATTGGAACCATCAAGGAAATCCTACAACCAGGTGCTAACGATGTCTGGGTGGTCAAACGAAAAGGTAAGCGTGATCTGCTTTTACCTTACATTCCGCCAGTAGTTCTCAATGTTGATATTCCAAACAAACGGGTTGATGTGGACATCTTAGAAGGGTTAGACGATGAAGATTGATATTTTAACCCTCTTTCCTGAGATGTTTTCTCCATTGGAACACTCGATCGTTGGAAAGGCTCGAGAAAAAGGGCTCTTGGATATCCAGTACCATAATTTCAGAGAATACGCTGAAAAGGCCCGTCATGTTGACGATGAGCCCTACGGAGGTGGTCAAGGAATGTTGCTCCGTGCCCAACCTATTTTCGATGCCTTTGATGCCATTGAAAAGAATGATCCCCGCGTCATTCTTCTCGATCCTGCTGGGAAACAGTTCGATCAAGCGTACGCTGAGGATTTGGCTCAAGAAGAGGAACTGATTTTTATCTGCGGTCACTACGAAGGGTATGACGAGCGCATCAAGACCTTGGTAACCGATGAAATTTCCCTAGGAGATTATGTACTGACTGGTGGTGAGTTGGCAGCCATGACCATGATTGATGCTACGGTTCGCTTGATCCCAGAAGTGATTGGTAAGGAGTCTAGCCACCAAGATGATAGCTTCTCTTCGGGACTTCTCGAATACCCTCAGTACACACGTCCTTATGACTATCGTGGCATGGTGGTTCCAGATGTGCTCATGAGTGGGCACCATGAAAAGATTCGCCAGTGGCGGCTGTATGAAAGTCTAAAGAAAACCTACCAGCGCAGACCTGACCTGCTAGAAAACTATCAACTGACAGCCGAAGAAGAAAAGATGCTGGCTAAAATTAAAGAAAACAAAGAATAAAGGAGAACCTTATGCAAGTAATCAAACGTAATGGAGAAATTGCTGAATTTGATCCAGATAAAATTTACCAAGCTGTCCTAAAAGCAGCTCAAACCGTTTATGTTTTGACAGATGATTTGCGCCAAAACCTTGCACAAGTTACTAAAAAAGTCGTTTTGGACTTGGAAGAAGCAAAAGTAGAACGTGCCACTATCAGCATGATCCAATCAATGGTTGAGCACCGCTTACTTGGAGCTGGCTACATTACCATTGCAGAACACTATATCTCTTATCGCTTGCAACGCGATTTGGAGAGAAGTGGTTATGGCGACCATATCGCCGTTCACCTTCATTTTGAACAAATCCGTTAAGAAAAAGAGTGGGATGCAAAGAACATCTCACTCTTTCTTAAATAGACTTTTCTGAGCTTTTTGTACGGTTGAGGGAACAAAACGAAGTCGTTTAATATCACTGATACGAATGATTCGGGTCACGTTTTTTGAAAAATTCTTGACGATAATTTGTTGGCGATTGGCGTCGTGTTTGACAATATCACCCGTAAAACTTGTCTCAGCAAGTATGATATGAACAGCCGTCGTCTTTTTCTGGATGGCTTGTTCAATCATAGCGGTGAGGGAGTTATCCTCGATTTGAGGATGATCATCATTCCCATTGAGAAAACTATGTAGTTTATCTAGAACTAGTTGGAATGCCTGTCTCATAGAATCCTCCCTTCTTACATATCCACATTATATAAAATTTTTTTAAAAACTACAAGATTTTTCGAATAATCTAATGAAAACTAAAAAGGAGAACAAAATGGCAGAATTTACATTTGAAATCGAAGAACACTTACTGACCTTGTCCGAAAATGAAAAAGGATGGACCAAGGAAATCAACCGCGTCAGCTTTAATGGAGCCCCTGCAAAGTTTGACATTCGCGCTTGGAGTCCGGATCATACTAAAATGGGCAAGGGAATTACTCTTACAAATGAAGAATTTCAGATAATGGTTGATGCCTTTAAAGGTGGACAATAAAAAGAATCTTGAGTGGAACTCAAGATTCTTTTTTTATGACACAATATAGTCACAGAGAGAAGTCTTAGCCAATTGAATAAAAGTCTCTCTAAATTCTTCGGGTGGTGTTGGATTATCCTTACGAATCCACACTTCAATGAATGAAATCGCCATGGCCGTAATGATATAGGCCATGTCCTCTTCACTAAAATTATATTTCAGCTGGTAGTTAACATTTTTTAGTACCCACTGAGAATATTTCTCACGTAGAAACTCCCTCCAACAAGTGGTGGCTTGAGAATTGTACAAGGTACCGACGACTTCTCGCTTTTCATAGATGAGAGGGAGAATGTGGTCTGCTAAGAAAGTGATGGGATTGCCATCTCGTTCAGGACAGTAGTTGTTAAAATTATTAAAGATCTGTTGATCAGTCTCCTTGTGGATATAATCGATAATATCTTCGAAGTTATTAAAGTGCTTTTGATAAATCGCTTGGCGGGAAATACCAGCTTCTGCAGCAATCTCAGTCATGGTAAAAGAAGTCCGCTGAGGGTTTCTCCTTGCAAGAGTGATAAAAGCACCTAAGATTAACTCTCTAGTTTTATTTGCCATAGCTTTACCTTCCTATCTATAAATATTAAAAATACTAGATTTAGTATTACCCCAAGTTTTCCTTTTAGCATAAATAAACTGAATAGATGATTATTCGAAAGCCTTTATAAGACTATTATATCATAGATTCATTATAAATAACAGATTATTACGGGGAGCTAGTATTATTTGCAAACTCCTATTATATCGGTATTTTCAGACAATTCTTAGGATAGTCACTTTTTATATGGTATCATGAAATAATATATCAAAAAAGTTGACATCGTGTAAATAAATAACAAGGTGAATTGCAAGGGTTTAATAAAAATATTCAATGATATGTAGTATAATAGTCATGGATAATATTTTGCTATATTTCCATCTGACCAAGAGTAATGATACTCCTGCTAAAGATTGAATTGAATAAATATTTCAAAATACTATAATAGTGTACTCATTTTCCAAAGCAAGTGTTACAAGTATGTTATCGTCTAACAAATCATGCGATTGAAAGGGGTGTTGCCTACTGGGAGAAGAAGATGCACTATTCATCAATTTCAATCATTTAGAAAGGAAAGTCATGAAATTTAAGAAATTGTGGCTCTATATTTTAACGCCACTACTCGTTTTATTGGGTTCTGCTGCTTTGACAAATACAGTTCAAGCACAAGAACTTAAAAATGTCATTACCAAAGTAGGAATTTGGGAGACTGATAATGGTAAGTTTGTGACACCAGATGCTAAAGGAGTTTACAACCTATCACCACAAAATCAATCTTACGAAAACTATAAGTTTGCTGCTGATTTTGATTTGAGCGCTTATGATGGAAAACTGAAGGATGGTGATACCTTTACATTCACTATTCCAGCTCCATTATCTGTTCGTGCTGAAACCTTTGAACTCAAAGATAAAGAGACTGATACTGCTGTAGGTGATGCAACAGTTGTTTCTAATGGTGACAACCAAGGTGGTAAAGTTACCATTACTTTGAAAAACCTTGCTGAGTACCTTAAGAAAAAAGGTGGTACAGAAGTTCGTGGTGTTTCAGGTACCTTCTACGTAGCTTTCAGCTCTAAGAAAGAAACAGAAGAAGAATCAATTCAACTTGATAAGACAGAAACAAAAGATGATGTCAATTTTAAGATGAAGTTCAAAAAAGGTGGAGAACAGGACTATTCTAAGGGTATTGGTAAAACAAACATTAGCAAAGTTAATGGTACTATCAATAAAGAAAAATGGGAATCAGCTCTCCTTGGAAAATCAGGAGATTATGTTCACAAGTGGAATCTTCGTGTAAACCCTAAACAAGCTGAGTACAACAAGATTGTAGTTCGCGACTGGGTTGACAAAGACTACTCTCCAATGCAAATCATCCCTGAATCAATCGTGGTTACTGCTGGTTACTACAACAAGGTATACGCTTTAGTTGACGATGTAACTCTTGAAGCAGGTAAAGACTACGAAATCAAGTGGAATGATTCTTACACTGAGTTCACTATTACCTTTAATAATGCTAAAGCTATCCGTGCTACAAACGGTAAAGCAGCAGCATTCCGTATCGTCTATAACACAACAGCGCCAGCTGACGGAACAAAAGTTCAAAACAATGCTGAAATCACAGCTGATGATAAAGTTCTTCCAGTGAGCGATGATCGTACTGAAACTATTACAAAAGTTATTGGTAACTCAACAGTTACATCAGGTGGTACTATCCAACTGAAAACTGGTTACCGTATTACGCTGTATAAAGTAGATGAAAAATCACTTGACCGTCTTGCAGGAGCTAAATTTAAAATCACTCCTCCAGAAGGTGCAACTACAGCTAAAGAAGAAATAGTAACAACAGACGCTAGTGGTGTTGCCCAGTCTAAAATCTACACTGATGAAGACGTTAAAAAGGGTGAATTCACCATCACTGAAGTTGAAGCTCCTAAAGGTTACCAATTGGATTCTACTCCAATCAAAGTAACTGTTGGTCAAGAAGGTGTTATCAAAACAGTCACAAACAAACGCAACAACACAAAAGCTCAGATCCAAGCAATTAAAAAATTGACTGGTCGTGCGATGAAAGCTGGCGAGTTTGAATTTGACTTGTTTGATGATAAGACAAATAAAGTTGTTGAAACAGTAACAAACGATCAAGACGGAAACATTAAGTTTGCTGAATTGACATTTGACAAGGCTGGTACATACAACTATCACATCGTTGAGAAAAAAGCCAATAAAACAGAAAAAGGTGTTACTTATGATGCTAACCCTGTTGGCGTTACAGTCACTGTAACAGCAGACTCTGAAGGGAAATTGGCTGCAGCTGTGTCTTACGAAAGTGATGATAAGACTTTCGAAAACACTTACGCTGCTGAAAAGACTTCAGCTTCTCTTGAAGTGACTAAGAAGTTGACTGGCCGTGAGTTGAAAGCTGATGAATTTGAGTTTGTCTTGAAGAATGATGCAGATGGTTCAGAACTTCAAAAAGTGAAGAACACTGCTGACGGTAAAGTAACATTCGCTCCAATCGAATATACTAAAGCTGGTACATACAACTATACCATTGTTGAAACAAACGCTGGTAAGACTGTTGATGGTGTGACTTACGATAATCTTGAAGTTAAAGTCACAGTAGAAGTTACAGATGACGGCGAAGGAAAACTTCATGCGAATGTGACTTACCCAGCGGACAAAGAATTCAATAACAGCTATGGAACTTCAAAAGCAAAAGCAGCTCTTGAAGTGACTAAGAAGTTGACAGGACGTGAGTTGAAAGCTGATGAATTTGAGTTCACTTTGACAGACCAAGACGGTAATGTGAAAGAAACCGTGAAGAATGATAAAGACGGAAACGTTAAGTTCTCAGAATTGGAATTCGACAAAGCAGGCACTTATACTTATAAGATTGCTGAAAAAGCGGGTACTGCTACAGGTATCCAGTACGATACTAAAACCATCACAGCTACAGTAACTGTAGCGGACAATGGTAAAGGTGTCCTTGAAGCAACCGTTGCTTATGACGGTGAAAAAGTATTCGAGAATACTTACACACCAGCAGGAGCTACAAATGTAACTCTTGGAGCTAAGAAAGTTCTTGAAGGTAAAACACTTGAAGCAGGTAAATACAGCTTCGAATTGAAGAAAGAAGACGGTAGTGTTGTCGAAACAGTGAAAAACGCTGCCGACGGAACAGTGACCTTCTCACCAATCTCATATGATGAGAGCCAAGTGGGAACTCACAAGTACACTATCTCAGAAGTTGTTGGCTCTGAAGCAGGGATCACTTACGATAAGACAGTTCAAGAAGTTGAAGTAACGGTTGAAAAAGTAAGTGCAACTGAATTGAAAGCAACGGCTTCAAAAGAAGCAAAAGATCTTGTATTTACAAACAAATACACTCCAGCCAAAATTTCAGTTTCTGTGAAGAAAACATGGGATGATAAGGACAACCAAGATGGTAAACGCCCATCTTCTGTCACAGTTAAATTGCTTGCGGATGGTCAAGATACTGGTAAAACACTTGAACTCAATGCCGCAAACGGTTGGACTGGAAGCTTCACAGACCTTGATGCTGATAAAGGCGGCACACCTATCCAGTACACAGTAGTAGAAGTAACTGTTGCTGGTTACACTTCTAAGGTTACTGGTGACGCTGCATCAGGATTCACTATCACAAATAGCTATTCTCCAGAAACAGTTGACATTAAAGCAACTAAGAACTGGGATGACGCGAATAACCAAGACGGCAAACGTCCAACTAAGATTACAATCAATCTTTTAGCAGATGGTCAGAAAGTTGATTCAAAAGAGATTCAAGCTGCACCAGACGGCACTTGGTCTGTTGAATTTACAAAACTTGCAAAATATAAAGCTGGTAAAGAAATCACATACACTGTAACAGAAGAAGCCGTAGCAGAATACGAATCAACTATTACAGACTTTACCATCACAAACAAATATGCACCAAAAGAAATCGACTACAAGGTAACAAAAGTATGGAACGACGCGAACAACCAAGACGGCAAACGTCCTGAGTCCGTAACGGTTCAACTTTATAAAAAAGTAGGAGATGCAGATCCAGTAGCCGTTGAAGGTAAGAAATTGACCTTGACAGCTAAGGATAAGACGGACGCTAACACTTGGGTAGCATCATTTACAAAACTTCCACAATTCGAAGCTGGTAAAGAAATTACTTACTCTATCAAGGAGGTAGATGTACCAGCTGGCTATGAAGCCTCTGTAACTGGTCAAGTCGTGACAAACAATTACACACCAAAAACAGTAGTTCTTTCAGGAATTAAGGTTTGGGATGACAACAACAACCAAGACGGCAAACGTACAGATAAAGTGAAAGTTCAAATCTTTAAGGGTGAAGGCGAAAAAGCAGAACTCGTTCAAGAAATTGAAGTTTCAGAAAAAACTGGTTGGAAGTTTGAATCAAAAGCACTTCCTAAGTATGAAAATGGTCAAGAAATCAAGTACACTGTCAAAGAAGTGGCTGTTAAGGAATATAAAACAACAATTAGTGACCTTAAAGACGGTAAGTATACTATTACCAACAAACATACACCGTTGAAAACTGCTGTAAAAGGTAAGAAGATCTGGGATGATGCTAATAACAAAGACGGTATTCGTCCAGACTCAATTACTGTAGCACTTCTTGCCAACGGTAAAGAAACTGGTAAGACTGTAACTGTTACAAAAGCAACAGCTCTTTCAGACAACGAGTGGGCCTTCGAGTTTACTGAACTTGATCGTTACAAAGACGGTCAAGAAATCAAGTACACAGTCAAAGAAGTTGATGTTCCAAAAGATTACAAAGCAAAAGAAGATGGTATGAACGTTACAAATACACATACTCCAGAAAAACCAACACCAGGTAAACCAAATGAACCAGGAAAACCAGGACAAAAACCTCAACTTCCTAACACTGGTGAAAAAGCATCTAACGAAGCAGTAGTTGCAGGACTTTCTTTGATGGCAGTGACTGGTGGATTGTACTTTGTAAGCCGTAAAAATAAATAATCTCTAGATGAGAGTTGATTTTCAGTTAGTTCTTAGGAAGTAATTGGAAAGGAAATAGTCCAGAACAATTGTTCTGGACTATTCTTTTATCTTGAAAAATATGGAAGGCTTTTTAATCGTTCGAGTAGGGGACGACCAATGAAACTAATGGCAATGATCTTACCAAGATCAGGAAGGATAAAGGGAAGGACACCGACAGCTAGTGCCTGATCAAATGGCATACCAGCTAGGAAGTGGAGGCTGAGAATGCCTCCGACAAAGACGAGGGAGTCACCCAAGAGGTTGGCTAGGAAAATGCGAATGTAGCCACTATTTTGATGGATGAGATAAGATGTAAGTCCAGCATAGATAAGGTCGAACCAAAGATAACCTGCACTTGGGCCGACTAAAACGTGAAATCCAGCTCCTCCCCCTGCAAAAACAGGTAAACCAATGGCACCCAGCAAGAGATAGAGAGCTATAGATAGGACGGCTTCCCTAGGTCTAAAAACAGTAGCAATCAGACCAATTGCAAAGTTTTGCAAAGTGAAAGGTACAGGACCGATAGGGAGACTGATTTGTGCTAATACGGCGATGAGAGCAGCACCGATAGCAGGAATGGCATAGATATGAGCTTTTTTCAAAACTGTTAACCTCTTTTCAAAATTATAGTAACTATTATACTAATTCAGAAAGAAAAGTCAACCTATTTTTAAAAACAAGGTAACAATTTTGTAACAGCCGATTTTGCAAGTAAAAAGAGACCTCTTGAGGTCTCTTGCGATAATTAGCGCATGGTCACAAATTCTTCTGAAGCGGTTGGGTGGATAGCTACTGTAGCATCAAAGTCCGCCTTGGTTGCACCCATCTTGATGGCAACAGCGAATCCTTGAATCATCTCATCCACTCCGTAACCAAGTCCGTGTAGTCCAACAACTTTTTCGTCAGCACCGGTGGTGATGAGTTTGAAGCGAGACTCTTGACGATGGTTTGTAACGGCTGAGTACATGGATGCAAAGCTTGACTTGTAGACTTTGATGTTATCTTGGCCGTATTCTTTTATAGCTTGATCCTCAGTTAAACCAACGGTTCCGATTGCTGGGTGGGAGAAGACAACTGTAGGGATAGTCGTGTAGTCCATCTTGGCATTTGTTTTCCCGTTGAAAAGGCGTTCAGATAGGGTACGTCCTGCCTTGATGGCTACTGGGGTCAGTTCCTTCTCACCAGTCACATCTCCAAGAGCATAGATGCCATCTACAACTGTATTCTGATACTCATCCACTTGGATAAATCCACGTTGGTTGAGTGTAACGCCAGCCTTTTCTAACTCTAGACCGTCTACATTTGGACGGCGACCGGTAGCCCAGATAACTTGGCTGGCAGTGTGACTAGAACCGTCTTCGAAATAAATGGTAATACCTTGCTCCGTTTCTTCGAGCTTGACGGGTACCTTATGTGTGTGCAAAGGTAGACCTGTTTTTTCCATTTCATTGACAAGTCCTTCAACGATATAGCTGTCAAAACTACGCAAGGGACGATCACGACGGACAAACAAATCCGTTTTTACTCCTAGCGCGTGGAGAACACCTGCTAATTCAACAGCGATATAACCAGCTCCAAGAATCGCAACGGAGTCAGGAAGTTGCTCCCAAGCAAAGACATCGTCTGAGCTGCCACCGAGTTCAGATCCAGGAATAGTTGGGATGCTTGGACGAGCCCCAGTCGCAATCACGATATGTTTGGCACGAATCAATTCACCATTGACGCTGACTGTGTGGGAATCAACGAAATGAGCACGACCTTCAATCAAATCAACACCGTTGCGCTTGAAACTTCCATCATAAGACGAGCGAGCACGGTCGATGTAGGCTTCACGGTTTTGACGAAGTTTAGCAAAATCAAATTGAACATCTGAACTTGTAAAACCATAGTCAGGGCCGTAGTGGTGGAAGCTTTCAGCGATTTGCGCTCCATACCACATGATTTTTTTAGGAACACAGCCGACATTGACGCAGGTTCCACCTAATTTTTTCTCTTCGATAACAGCTGCTTTAGCCCCGTGTTCACCAGCGCGGTTCATAGTGGCAATGCCGCCGCTTCCTCCACCGATGGTGATGATATCATATTCTCTCATAGAAAACTCCTTATAGCTTTGATAGTCATATTCTATCGTTTTTATTTTTTGAATGCAAAAATCTGCTACGGTAAAAAAATTATAAAAACGCTTGCCAAATTCAAAAAGATATTGTATTATATATCTAGCACAATAATCCAATAAACGAATACCGAACAAAATAATGATCCTGAATTGTCATTGTTTCCATCTGAACTGTCATTGTTTGGGCTTGGTGTTTCTGATATAATGGTTTTTGTAAGGCAAAAGAATAAAGGAGCTTAAAAATGAAAAGAAATAAGAAGGCAAAAAAATGGCAATTATACACAGCGATTGGTGTTGCCAGTGCTATTGTTATCGGTGCTGCGGGGATTTTGATTTTTAGACAACCTTCCCAGTCAGCAGTCAAGGAGGAAATCTCTCATATCGTTACTGCTAAGGAAGGCTCTGTTGCTTCATCGGTTCTCTTGTCAGGTACGGTTACAGCAAAAAATGAACAATACGTTTATTTTGATGCTAGTAAGGGAGATTTAGATGAAATTCTCGTTTCAGTCGGGGACAAGGTCGAAGAAGGGCAAGCGTTGGTCAAATACAGCAGTGCAGATGCTCAAGCTGCCTATGATGCAGCCGATCGTGCAGTTGCAAAGGCAGATCGTCATATCGAGGAGTTAAACAAAGCTCGTGAGAATGCATCAGCTACACCAGCTTCTCCACAGGTTCCAACAGAAGCTGGACTCCCAGAACAAGCGCAAGCAGCGACTTCTTCCGTATCTTCTATTGATTCTCAAATCAGTGATGCCAAGGATAATCGTGCAGATGCTGTGGCTCAGCTCAACAAGGCTCAAGCTCAGCTAGATGCTGCAACTGTCCTCAGTACACTAGAAGGGACTGTAGTTGAAGTTAATCGTAATGTTTCCAAATCGCCAACAGGTAATAGCCAAGTGGTAGTACATGTCGTAAGTAATGAAAACTTGCAGGTCAAAGGGGAGTTGTCTGAATACAACCTTGCTAACCTTTCTGTTGGGCAAGAAGTTACCTTTACTTCGAAGGTTTATCAAGATAAGAGCTGGACAGGAAAAATTAGCTATATTTCTGATTATCCTAAAAACAATGGAGAAGCAGCAAATGCAGCCCTTGGAGGAAATACTGGATCTAAGTACCCTTATACTGTTGATGTGACTAGCGATATCGGTGAGTTGAAACAAGGCTTCTCTGTCAGTGTGGAAGTCAAAAATAAGAGTAAGGCCATCCTTGTTCCTTTGACAAGTGTTGTTACCGAAAATGACAAAAACTATGTCTGGCTCGTTGACGACCAGAAAAAAGCGAAGAGGGTAGAAGTTACTTTGGGGAATGCGGATGCAGACAACCAAGAAATTACTTCAGGTTTGACAGACGGTGCCAAGGTCATCAGTAATCCAACATCTTCCTTGGAAGAAGGAAAAGAGGTGAAGGCTGATGAAGAAACTAATTAGTCTCAAAAATATCTGCAGGAGTTATCGAAATGGTGACCAAGAACTGCAGGTCCTTAAAAATATCAATCTAGAAGTTCATGAAGGTGAGTTTGTTGCCATTATGGGACCATCTGGTTCTGGTAAGTCTACCTTGATGAATACCATCGGAATGTTGGATACACCAACTAGTGGAGAGTACTACCTTGAAGGTCAAGAAGTGGCAGGTCTTGGAGAGAAACAACTGGCCAAGGTCCGCAATCAGCAAATCGGCTTTGTCTTTCAGCAGTTCTTTCTCTTGTCCAAACTCAATGCACTTCAAAACGTTGAATTGCCCTTGATTTACGCTGGTGTTTCGGCTTCAAAACGTCGGAAATTGGCTGAGGAATTTCTGGAAAAGGTTGAGCTGGCGGAGCGTAGTCATCATTTACCTTCAGAATTATCCGGTGGTCAAAAGCAACGTGTAGCGATTGCGCGTGCCTTGGTAAATAATCCCTCTATCATCCTAGCAGACGAACCCACAGGAGCCTTGGATACCAAGACGGGAAATCAAATCATGCAGCTGTTGGTGGAGTTAAACAAGGAAGGGAAGACCATTATCATGGTCACGCATGAGCCTGAGATAGCTGCCTATGCCAAACGCCAGATTGTCATTCGTGATGGTGTCATCTCGTCTGACAGTGCTCAGGTAGAGAAGGAGGAAAACTAAGATGCAGAATCTGAAATTTGCCTTTTCATCCATCATGGCCCATAAGATGCGTTCCTTCCTGACTATGATTGGGATTATCATCGGAGTTTCGTCCGTCGTCGTCATCATGGCTCTTGGCGACTCTATGTCTCGTCAGGTCAATAAAAACATGACCAAATCGCAGAAGGATATCCATGTATTTTTCTCTCCTATCAAGAGCAAGGATGGCTCCTTTACTCAGCGTCAGTCAGCTTTGACAGTCAGTGGGAAAGAAGAGGATGTTCATGTTGAACCACCAAAACCACTAGAATCCTGGGTCAAGGAAGCTGCCAAACTCAAAGGAGTAGACAGTTACTATGTCACCAACTCGACCAACGTTACCCTATCTTATAAGGATAAGAAGGTTGAACGAGCGACTCTGACAGGCGGAAATAGCACCTACATGAACGCAGTTGAAAATGAAATCGTTGCGGGTAGAAGTCTAAGACCGCAAGACTACAAGGAATTTGCCAGTGTGATTTTGTTGGATGAAGAATTAGCCAAGAGTTTGTTTGATAGTCCAGAAGCTGCGGTTAATCAAATCATCTCTGTTAATGAATTTAGTTACCGTGTAATTGGCGTTTATACTAGCAATGAAGCCAAAACTGCTAAAGCCTTTGGGATTGGTGGTCTTCCAATTACGACCAATATCTCTCTTGCAGCCAATTTTAATACTGATGAAATCTCGAATATCGTCTTTCGTGTCAATGATACTAGTCTAACGCAGACCTTGGGACCAGAGTTGGCTCGAAAACTGACTGAGATTGCAGGTCTTCAACAAGGGGAGTACCAAGTTGCGGATGCAACTGCCGCCTTCCAAGAGGTACAACAACTATTTGGTTTTATGACAACCATTATCAGTGCCATCGCAGGAATCTCTCTCTTTGTCGGGGGAACTGGTGTTATGAATATCATGTTGGTTTCGGTGACAGAACGCACGCGTGAGATTGGTCTGCGGAAAGCTCTCGGAGCTACTCGGGCTAATATCTTGGTCCAGTTTTTGATTGAATCCATGATTTTGACCTTGCTAGGTGGTGTCATCGGTCTTGGAATTGCTGCTGGAATGACCATGTTAGCTGGAGTGCTGCTCCAAAACATGATTGCAGGTATCGAAGTTGGGGTTTCCCTCCCAATCGCTCTCTTTAGCTTGGCTGTGTCAGCCAGCGTTGGGATGATTTTTGGAGTCTTGCCAGCCAATAAAGCGTCTAAGCTTGATCCAATCGAAGCCCTTCGTTATGAATAAGATATGGAACAGAAAAAACAAGATGGACATTTGTCTGTCTTGTTTTTGTATGGATTTTCCTATCGAAAATCACTAAAAATATGATATAATGAAGTGTTAGAAAAACAGGTTTCATTTGCCTGGAAAGGAAAAATTATGTCTGAAAAGAATTTTTATATTACAACACCGATTTACTATCCATCTGGTAAACTTCATATCGGTTCTGCCTACACAACCATCGCTTGTGATGTCCTAGCTCGCTACAAACGCCTCATGGGCTACGATGTCTTTTATCTGACAGGTCTTGACGAGCATGGTCAAAAGATCCAACAAAAAGCGGAAGAAGCTGGCATCACACCACAAGCCTATGTTGATGGCATGGCAGTTGGCGTCAAAGAACTCTGGAAATTACTCGATATCTCATATGATAAATTCATCCGTACAACTGATGATTACCATGAAAAAGTTGTAGCACAGGTCTTTGAACGCTTGCTTGCTCAAGATGATATCTACTTGGGCGAATATTCTGGTTGGTATTCAGTATCAGATGAGGAATTCTTTACAGAAAGCCAGCTTGCGGAAGTTTTCCGTGACGAAGCTGGAAATGTGACGGGCGGTATCGCTCCATCAGGTCACGAAGTGGAATGGGTATCTGAAGAATCTTACTTCCTTCGCCTCAGCAAATACCAAGACCGTTTGGTAGAATTTTTCAAATCTCACCCTGAGTTCATCACTCCAGATGGTCGTCTCAATGAAATGTTGCGTAACTTTATTGAGCCAGGTTTGGAAGACTTAGCGGTTTCTCGTACAACCTTTACCTGGGGTGTGCTAGTTCCTTCCAATCCAAAACACGTTGTCTATGTTTGGATCGATGCCCTTCTTAACTATGCGACTGCTCTTGGTTACGGTCAAGAGGATCATGCTAACTATGATAAATTCTGGAATGGAACGGTCTTCCACATGGTCGGAAAAGACATTCTTCGTTTCCACTCCATCTACTGGCCAATCCTTCTCATGATGTTGGATATGAAATTGCCTGACCGCTTGATTGCCCATGGTTGGTTCGTCATGAAAGACGGAAAGATGTCTAAGTCTAAAGGGAATGTCGTTTATCCTGAAATGTTAGTAGAACGTTATGGACTGGATCCGCTTCGTTACTACCTTATGCGTAGCCTTCCAGTCGGTTCAGACGGAACCTTCACTCCAGAAGACTATGTAGGCCGTATCAACTATGAACTAGCCAATGACCTCGGAAACCTCCTCAACCGTACGGTTTCCATGATTAACAAGTACTTTGATGGGCAAGTCCCTGCCTATGTAGAAGGGGTGACAGAGTTTGATAATGCTCTTGCTCAAGTAGCAGAGCAATCTATCGCTGACTACCATACACACATGGAAGCCGTTGATTACCCGCGTGCCCTTGAAGCAGTATGGACTCTTATCTCACGTACCAACAAATACATCGATGAGACTGCCCCATGGGTCTTGGCTAAGGATGAAGCCCTTCGTGACCAATTGGCAAGTGTCATGAGCCATTTGGCAGCCAGCCTTCGTGTTGTAGCTCACTTGATTGAACCATTTATGATGGAAACTAGTCGTGCGGTCATGACTCAACTTGGCTTGGAAGAAGTGGCGAGCCTTGAAAACTTGAGCTTGGCAGATTTCCCTGCTGGTGTGACTGTTGTTGCCAAAGGAACACCAATCTTCCCACGTCTGGACATGGAAGAAGAGATTGCCTATATCAAGGAACAAATGGAAAGCAACAAACCAGCAGTCGAAAAAGAATGGAATCCAGATGAAGTCGAACTCGAACTAAACAAGGATGAAATCAAGTTTGAAGACTTTGATAAGGTCGAAATCCGTGTTGCAGAGGTCAAAGAAGTGTCTAAAGTGGAAGGTTCTGATAAGTTGCTCCAATTCCGCTTGGATGCTGGAGATGGTGAAGACCGTCAAATCCTTTCTGGTATTGCGAAATTTTATCCAAACGAACAAGAATTGGTCGGCAAGAAAGTCCAAATCGTTGCCAACCTTAAACCACGCAAGATGATGAAAAAATATGTCAGTCAAGGAATGATCCTCTCAGCTGAACATGAAGGCAAATTAACCCTTCTCACAGTTGATCCAGCTGTACCAAACGGAAGTGTGATTGGCTAATAGCAAAAAACCAACGTTATACACGTTGGTTTTTCTTGTTATGCGCGAGATTTTCTAAGAAGTGGTCCATCTCCTTTTGCGACTTGAGGACAATTACTTTCTCAGGGTAGGTTTCTTGAACCCGTTGATAGCGTTCTTTAGCATTCTTTGTCCGCCCATCCCAGAGAATCCATCGGATAAACTCCCAGTCAAAGCGTTCAGGACAGCCTGCTGCCATACTTTTTCTGACCTTGCCTCGGTATGTGAGATACCGTTTAAAGGCTCGAAAGAGACAAGTCCATGGTGAAAAATTGAGAAAGATGATTTGGTCAGCTTCCCGCATTCTTTCTTCATAGCAACACCAAGAATAGTTGCCATCAATGACCCAAGTTTCATGCTTTGTGAGAAAGTTTTTCATCTCGGTCAACATCCATTCGCGGTCACTGTCTTGCCAACCCGGTTGAAATTGAAGTGTATCCATATGCAGTTTGGGGATAGAGTAGTAGTTTGACAATGTTTCAGCTAGAGTTGACTTGCCTGCTCCAGAATATCCTATGATTGATATTTTCATTTTCTACCTTTTCTGATTAGAGGACAAAAAAACAGCCTCTATGGACTGTTTCTTATTTAGCAAGTTTAGCTGAAAGACGAGCTTTATCGCGGCTTGCTTTGTTTTTATGAATCAAACCTTTAGTTTCTGCTTTGTCGATAGCTGAGCTAGCAGCACGGAAAAGTTCTTCAGAAGGGTTTGCTTCGAAAGCTTTGATAGCAGTACGCATAGCTGATTTTTGAGCTGAGTTTTTTTCGTTTTGTTTAACGTTCAATTCAGCGCGTTTGATAGCTGATTTAATGTTTGCCAATGTTCTTACCTCCATATTTACTAACTATACCATTATATATGAAAACTTAGGTTTTGACAAGGGGAAATTATTTTTTTAGGTAAATTTCATCGATTTCGTGGTTTTTAGTCTTGTGGAGAATGACCTCGGCGCGATTCCTTGTCGGTTCGATGTAGTTTTGTAGATTTGTGAGATTAATGCTGGTCCAAACCTGATGTGCAAAGGCTTCAACTTCTCCAATCGGCATTTGCGTAAAGCGGTGGTAGTAGCTGTTGGGATCATTTTGGGCAAAGCTGAGGAGTTTTAAGAAACGATCCAGATACCAACTTTCAATGTCCTCGACAGCAGCATCTACATAGATGGAGAAATCAAAGAAATCAGTGATGTAAAGGCGCTCATTTTGAGGGTTTTGAAAGACATTGATGCCTTCAACAATAACAAAGTCAGCAGCTTTGACACGTTGTTTCTCTCCAGGAACGATGTCATACACTTCATGAGAATAGACAGGAATATCGACATCTTGTCCATTCTTTAGGCGATCAAGAAAATCCAGTAAAGCTTCCATATCATAACTTTCAGGAAAACCTTTGCGATTTAAGATATCTTGGTCCATCAAGGTTTGATTGGGATAGAGAAAACCGTCAGTTGTCACCAATTCTACAGTAGCATCAGTAACTGTACGAGAGAGAAGGATTTGCAGAAGTCGGCTAGTTGTTGATTTTCCTACAGCTACACTTCCTGAAACTCCAATAATGAAGGGTTGAGATTTACTCTCTCTTTGGAGAAAAATCCCCTTAGAAAAGGCTAAATCCTCTTTGGTGCGTTTGTAAATTTGGATGAGATGAGCTAAAGGTAAATAAATATCTGTCACATCTTGCAGACTAATCTGGTCATTGAAACTCTTGATGGATTCTAGTTCCTCTTCTGTCAAAGGAGGTGTTGTCTTTCGATGTAAAGATTGCCAAGTCTGGCGACTGATTTTTTCAAAATGTAAAAATTCGTTGGTCATTGTTTTCCCCTAGATATTTTGTCTATCATACCATAAAAAGCTAAAAAAATAAAGCGGTTTCTTGATGGTAGTAAGTCAATATCGTATAATAGAGATGGAGGTTGAATAGTTTAATGATGAGATAGGGAATTGTTTCTGAAGAGTTATCAGTTATTAAAAGTGGTTTTTTTAGTTCGCAACTTATAGGAGGTATACAATGAAAATCTTGAGATGTTACATATTGGAACTCTGTTTTATTTTAAGTTTTACACTACCTTTTATAAGGGGAGCGAATGCGGATAATGGTAGACGCTTTGTAGAAACCTATTACGGTTTTACCTTCTTAATGGATCATCTCCTTGTAACAGCTGTCTTTATCTGTTCGCTCTTGATTGCCTGGCTAGTAAAAAAGCAGTGGACGAAATGGATTGCTGCTGGTAGTTATCTATTTTTGATTTTGTGGATTGCTACAGAAGGATATCTATTCCGTATGTCGCTAGAAGATTTGATACGACTTTGGACAAGTTTGGAAATCTTGACACAAACTTATCAGTTGGGCTTTTATCTAAACATCATATTGGGAATCCTGTTGATAATAAAGTATTTTAAGGTTAAGAAATGGTAATAAAAATGCGCCTGATTACAGACGATCTGTTTTTTACTGACTATGATAATTTGTAGTTCCCGATAGATTGTAATGTATTTCTAATCATTGAAAGAGATTGAAGAAAAGGTTTTACTTACTAGCTTACTTCAGTCTTTTTCATTTGATCATCACTTTGTAAACGATTTACAATTCAAGCCAAATTATGGTAAAATAGTTTTATGAGTAAAATGTATTATGCAGAAAATCCTGATGCTGCTCACGACATTCATGAGTTGAGAGTGGAGTTGTTGGGAGAAAATATGACCTTTTTAACAGATGCGGGTGTTTTTAGCAAGAAAATGGTTGACTTTGGGAGTCAACTTTTATTGAAGTGTTTGGAGGTTAACAAAGGAGAAACGGTCCTTGATGTAGGCTGTGGATACGGGCCATTGGGTTTGTCATTGGTCAAGACTTATGGAGTTCAGGCAACCATGGTCGATATCAATAATCGTGCTCTAGACTTGGCTCGACAAAATGCTGAACGAAATAAAGTAGAAGCGACGATTTTCCAATCCAATATCTATGAACAAGTTGAAGGGAAATTTGACCATGTTATTTCCAATCCGCCTATTCGAGCGGGCAAACAAGTTGTTCATGAGATTATCGAAAAGAGCAGAGATTTCTTGAAAGACAGAGGAGATTTAACCATCGTCATTCAGAAAAAGCAAGGTGCTCCAAGCGCCAAAAGCAAGATGGAAGATGTTTTTGGAAATTGTGAAATTATAAAGAAAGACAAGGGATATTATATCCTTAGAAGTGTGAAAGCATGAGAGCAGTTGATTTAATTCAAAAGAAACGAGATGGGCAAGAACTGACTTCAAATGAAATCAAGTGGCTAGTAGAAGGCTATGTAGCGGGAACTGTTCCAGACTATCAGATGTCTGCTTTTGCTATGGCTGTTTATTTTAAAGGAATGACCACACGAGAGATTTCTGACCTGACGATGAATATGGTCAAGACAGGTCAGGAGTTTGACTTGTCAGCTATTGATGGGGTTAAAGTTGACAAGCATTCTACGGGTGGAGTTGGGGATAAGGTGACCTTGATTTTAGCTCCCCTTGTTGCTAGCTTTGGTGTGCCTGTGGCAAAAATGAGTGGTCGTGGACTAGGGCATACTGGCGGAACCCTAGATAAGTTGGAAGCAATCAAGGGTTACCAAGTGGAGCGCAGTCAAGAAGATTTCATTCGTCAGGTACAGGACATTGGTGTATCTGTTATTGGGCAGTCAGATCAGCTGGTTAAAGCAGACAAACTTCTCTATGCCCTCCGAGATGTGACAGCAACTGTCGACACGATTCCTTTGATTGCTAGTTCGGTGATGAGCAAGAAAATTGCTGCTGGGGCGGATGCTATTTTGCTAGATGTAACAGTCGGTGAGGGTGCCTTCATGAAGACGGTTGATGAGGCGCGTGAATTGGCTCAAACCATGGTCGATTTGGGTAAGGCCGTTGGTCGAAAGACAGTAGCGGTTATTACCGATATGAGCCAGCCCTTGGGACGAGCCATTGGCAATCGTCTCGAAATCCTAGAAGCAATTGAAATTCTTCAAGGAAAGGGTCGAGAAGATATCAGTCACTTTATTTGTGAACTAGCTCAGATTATGCTTGGTTTGGCAAATGTCGAGAAGACGGTTGAAGAAGTCCGTCAACACCTTGAAAACGGCCAAGCGCTGGCTAAGTTTGAAGAAATGGTAGCAGCTCAAGGCGGTGATTTAGAAGATCTCTATCGTCCAGTAAATGTTACGCATGTGGTGGAAATCCCAGCTCAAGAGTCAGGTGTCATTTCAGCCCTTCCAGCGATGGAATTTGGTCTCTATGCCATGAGATTGGGAGCTGGTCGTGCAGTCAAGTCTGATGCTTTAGACTATGAAACTGGAATCGTTTTTGAGAAGAAGGTTGGTGACTCCGTTCAAAAGGGAGAAATTGTCGCAAAAGTTTATACAAATGGAAAAATTTCCCCTCAACTAGTTACAGAATTCCAAAAATATGTTAAAATAAATGATAGTGTGAAACGTTTGCAGGAAATAATTGAAATCATCTCATGAAAAAGAGAGGAATCCGAATATGAAATTAAACAAATGCATTGATCATACGCTTTTAAAACAAGATGCAAGTCAAGAACAAATTGATCGTTTGCTATCTGAAGCGCGTGAGTATGACTTTGCCAGCGTTTGTGTTAATCCCACATGGGTTAAACATGCGAAAACAGGACTTGAAGGCTCAGATGTAAAGGTTTGTACAGTAGTTGGTTTCCCCTTGGGAGCGACAACTTCAGCTGTAAAAGCTTTTGAAACCAAGGAAGCCATCCAAAATGGTGCAGATGAGATTGATATGGTTATCAATGTCGGTGCTCTCAAATCAGGTAATCTTGATTTGGTTGAATCGGACATCCGTGCTGTTGTAGAAGCAAGTGGTGACAAGTTGGTTAAGGTCATTATTGAAGCTTGCTTGTTGACAGACGATGAAAAGGTTGTGGCTTGCCAATTATCCCAGAAAGCGGGTGCTGACTTTGTCAAAACATCAACTGGATTTTCAACTGGTGGTGCCACTATAGAGGATGTTAAGTTGATGCGTAAAACAGTCGGGCCAGATATGGGAGTTAAGGCAGCTGGTGGAGCTCGTTCATATGCAGATGCTGTCGCTTTTGTGGAAGCAGGCGCTACCCGTATCGGAACATCTGCTGGCGTTGCGATTTTAAAAGGAGAATTGGCAGATGGCGACTACTGAGTTGATTGAACTAGCAATTGAAACCAGCAAACAAGCCTATGTGCCTTATTCTCACTTTCCTATCGGAGCTGTTTTAGTAGCCAAGGATGGTAGTATTTATACGGGTGTAAACATCGAGAATGCTAGCTATCCCTTGACTAATTGTGGAGAACGTACAGCTATCTTCAAGGCAGTTTCTGAGGGGCAACGGGAGTTTTCAGAATTGATTGTCTACGGACAGACTGAAAAACCTATCTCGCCATGTGGCGCTTGTCGCCAAGTGATGGCTGAATTTTTTGAAAAAGATCTAAAAGTGACACTTGTCGCAAAAGATAAATCGACGGTCGAGATGACGGTCGGGGAGTTACTTCCATACTCTTTTACAGACTTAAACTAGTCTGAGTCACTCTCTGAGTGACGCGGCCCTTGTGGCCAAACAATCCATACTTGCAACATCGTTGCACATCTTATTTAGGAGGTTCAGTAATGAACAAGAAACAATGGCTAGGCCTTGGTCTAGTTGCAGTAGCAGCAGTTGGACTTGCTGCATGTGGTAACCGCTCTTCTCGTAACGCAGCTTCATCTTCATCTGAAATGAAGACGAAAGCAGCGATCGTAACAGATACTGGTGGTGTTGATGACAAATCATTTAACCAATCAGCTTGGGAAGGTTTGCAAGACTGGGGTAAAGAACACAATCTTTCTAAAGATAAAGGCTTTACTTATTTCCAATCAACAAGTGAAGCAGACTATGCTAACAACTTGCAACAAGCGGCTGGAAGTTACAACCTGATCTTCGGTGTTGGTTTTGCACTTCACAATGCAGTTGAAGAGGCAGCAAAAGACCACTCTGACTTAAACTATGTCTTGATTGATGATGTGATCAAAGATCAAAAGAATGTTGCGAGCGTAACATTTGCTGATAACGAAGCGGCTTACCTTGCTGGTGTTGCAGCAGCTAAAACAACTAAAACAAAACAAGTTGGTTTTGTAGGCGGTATCGAATCTGAAGTTATTTCACGTTTCGCTGCTGGATTTAAGGCTGGTGTTGAGTCAGTAGACCCATCTATCAAAGTACAAGTTGACTACGCTGGTTCATTTGGTGATGCTGCCAAAGGTAAAACAATTGCAGCAGCTCAATACGCTGCAGGTGCAGACGTTGTCTACCAAGCAGCTGGTGGTACAGGTGCTGGTGTCTTTGCTGAAGCAAAATCTTTGAACGAAAGCAAAAATGAAGATGAAAAAGTTTGGGTTATTGGTGTAGACCGTGACCAAGCAGCAGAAGGTAAATACACTTCTAAAGATGGTAAAGAATCAAACTTCGTTCTTGTATCGACATTGAAACAAGTTGGTACAACTGTAAAAGATATTGCTAATAAGGCAGAAAAAGGTGAATTCCCTGGCGGACAAGTTATTGTCTACTCATTGAAAGATAAAGGGGTTGACTTGGCAGTGACAAACCTTTCAGAAGAAGGTAAAAAAGCTGTTGAAGACGCAAAAGCTAAAATCCTTGACGGAAGCGTAAAAGTTCCTGAAAAATAATGGATAAAAGTCATTTCTTAGGAAGCGACCATCGGTCGCTTCTTTAAGAATTGAGGCAATTTTTGTCTCAATAGAACTTGTTAACACGATTAGCAGGTTTTATTGAAACAAAATAAACCTCGGAAAGGAAAAGCATATGGCACACGAAAATGTCATTGAGATGCGGGATATTACCAAGGTGTTTGGTGAATTTGTAGCAAACGACAAGATCAACTTGCAACTGCGAAAAGGTGAAATCCATGCACTTTTAGGAGAAAATGGAGCGGGTAAATCCACTCTGATGAATATGCTGGCAGGACTTCTCGAGCCAACTAGTGGTGAAATTGCGGTGAATGGTCAGGTTGTCAAACTAGATTCACCTTCTAAAGCTGCTAGTCTAGGAATTGGGATGGTTCACCAACATTTTATGTTGGTTGAAGCTTTTACAGTAGCTGAAAATATCATTTTGGGGAGTGAAATCACTAAAAATGGTGTGCTAGATATAGCTGAAGCTACTAAAGAAATCAAGGCTCTTTCTGAACGTTATGGTTTGGCAGTGGATCCTGCTGCCAAGGTGGCAGATATTTCCGTTGGTGCTCAACAACGTGTAGAAATCTTGAAGACACTTTATCGTGGTGCTGATATCCTCATCTTTGACGAACCGACAGCCGTATTGACTCCTTCAGAGATTGATGAGTTGATGGCTATCATGAAAAACCTTGTCAAAGAAGGAAAATCTATTATTTTGATTACCCATAAACTGGATGAAATTCGTGCGGTATCCAATAGAGTGACGGTTATTCGTCGTGGGAAATCAATCCAGACGGTTGAGATTGCAGGGGCAACCAATGCAGACTTGGCAGAGATGATGGTAGGACGTTCTGTCTCCTTCAAAACGGAGAAACAGGCACCACAACCAAAAGAAGTAGTCTTGTCTATCAAAGACTTGGTTGTTAATGAAAACCGCGGTATACCAGCTGTGAAGAATCTTTCTTTGGATGTTCGTGCTGGTGAAATTGTCGGTATTGCAGGTATTGATGGCAATGGCCAATCTGAACTCATTCAAGCCATTACGGGTCTTCGTAAGGTTGAGTCTGGTAGTATTGAATTAAAAGGCAAATCAATCGTGGGGATGCACCCTCGACAAATTACGGAACTAAGCGTGGGACACGTTCCTGAAGACCGCCACCGTGATGGTTTGATTTTGGATATGATGATTTCAGAAAATATCGCTCTTCAAACCTACTACAAAGAGCCACTCAGCAAGAATGGTATCTTAAACTATGCCAATATCACTTCACATGCCAAGAAATTGATGGAAGAATTTGACGTCCGTGCGGCGAGCGAGTTTGTTCCAGCAGCAGCTCTTTCAGGGGGAAATCAACAAAAAGCGATTATCGCTCGCGAGATTGATCGTGATCCTGATCTCCTTATCGTCAGCCAACCAACTCGTGGTTTGGATGTCGGTGCCATTGAATATATCCACAAACGCTTGATTGAAGAACGTGATAACGGGAAAGCTGTGCTTGTTGTCAGCTTTGAATTGGATGAGATTTTAAATGTCTCAGATCGAATTGCTGTTATTCATGATGGGAAGATTCAAGGTATTGTGTCGCCAGAAACGACTAACAAACAAGAACTTGGTATCTTGATGGCAGGTGGAAACTTGGGAAAGGAGAAGGATGATGTCTAAAAAGTTACAACAAATTTCGGTTCCCTTAATTTCCGTATTCTTAGGAATCTTGCTCGGAGCCATTGTCATGTGGATTTTCGGCTACGATGCTATCTGGGGTTATGAGGAGTTGTTCTATACAGCTTTTGGTAGCCTCCGTGGGATTGGTGAGATTTTCCGTGCCATGGGTCCTCTTGTCTTGATTGGTCTGGGGTTTGCAGTTGCCAGTCGTGCAGGTTTCTTTAACGTTGGACTTCCTGGTCAGGCACTAGCGGGTTGGATTCTTAGTGGTTGGTTTGCTTTGTCGCATCCGGATATGCCACGCCCAATGTTGATTTTAGCTACCGTAGTAATTGCTTTGATTGCAGGTGGGATTGTAGGTGCTATTCCAGGTATTCTCAGAGCCTATTTAGGTACATCAGAGGTTATCGTAACCATCATGATGAACTACATTGTTTTGTACGTAGGGAACGCCTTTATTCATTCTTTTCCGAAAGATTTTATGCAAAGCACGGACTCAACGATTCGTGTGAGTGCCAATGCCACTTATCAGACACCATGGTTATCTGAGTTGACTGGCAATTCTCGTATGAATATCGGGATCTTCTTTGCCATCATTGCTGTTGGCGTGATTTGGTTCTTGCTCAAGAAAACGACTCTCGGTTTTGAAATTCGTGCAGTTGGTCTTAATCCCCATGCTTCAGAGTACGCTGGTATTTCAGCAAAACGTACAATCATTCTATCAATGATCATCTCTGGTGCTTTGGCTGGTCTTGGTGGAGCGGTCGAAGGTCTTGGAACCTTCCAAAACGTTTACGTTCAAGGTTCATCATTAGCTATCGGATTTAACGGGATGGCAGTTAGTTTGCTTGCTGGAAACTCACCAATTGGAATTCTCTTTGCAGCCTTCTTATTTGGAGTTTTGCAAGTAGGAGCACCGGGTATGAACGCTGCGCAAGTTCCGTCTGAGCTTGTCAGCATTGTAACAGCGTCTATTATCTTCTTTGTCAGTGTTCACTATATTATCGAACATTTTGTCAAACCCAAAAAACAAGTTAAAGGAGGTAAGTAAGGATGTCTATTACAACATTACTCACCCTCTTGGTCTCTTCTATGCTGATTTACTCAGCACCACTTATTTTTACGAGTATCGGAGGAGTCTTCTCTGAACGTGGTGGTGTCGTTAATGTCGGTCTTGAAGGAATTATGGTTATGGGAGCCTTTTCTGGGGTTGTCTTTAACCTTGAGTTTGCAGAACAGCTTGGAGCAGCGACCCCTTGGATTTCCTTGTTAGTTGCTGGTATCGTGGGAGCTATTTTCTCCCTCATCCATGCAGTCGCTACAGTTCATTTCCGTGCGGACCATGTTGTCAGTGGTACAGTATTGAACTTGATGGCTCCTGCCCTAGCAGTTTTCTTGGTTAAAGTTCTTTATAACAAAGGGCAAACGGATAACTTAAGCCAGACTTTTGGACGTTTTGATTTCCCAGTTTTGGCTAATATCCCTGTGATTGGAGATATTTTCTTCAAGTCTACCAGTCTACTAGGTTATATCGCAATTGCCTTCTCATTCTTTGCTTGGTTTATTCTCTTTAAGACACGCTTTGGTCTTCGCCTTCGCTCTGTCGGTGAACACCCTCAAGCAGCGGATACCTTGGGGATCAATGTCTACAAGATGCGATATCTTGGGGTTATCATTTCAGGTTTCCTTGGTGGAATTGGGGGAGCGATTTATGCTCAATCCATTTCAGTTAACTTCTCAGTGACAACTATTGTCGGTCCTGGATTTATCGCTCTTGCTGCGATGATCTTTGGTAAATGGAACCCAATTGGTGCTATGCTTTCTAGTCTTTTCTTTGGACTTTCACAAAGTTTGGCAGTTATCGGTTCTCAATTACCTTTCTTACAAGGAGTGCCAGCGGTTTACCTTCAAATCGCGCCTTATGTCTTGACCATCCTTGTCTTGGCAGCTTTCTTTGGAAAAGCAGTTGCGCCTAAGGCAGACGGTATCAACTACATCAAGTCAAAATAAGCATACAAAAAAACGTCAGTTTCAAACTGGCGTTTTCTATTTTTAAAATTTCAGTTTTGAAATATATGATAGTAAATTATAGCGAATAAGCAACTCTTAAATTTTAAGTTCTAATTAAACTTAGTTTTCAATTTTTAGTATTCTAAAAATTTTAGGTAACATTATAATTATATATATTAGTAGGGTTCCTCCCCCGAATATGAATATCACCCCTCCATTCACTTCTTTTTGAAAAAGATAAGTGAATACTATGGTACCTATCGGCATGATAGATGTATTTAGTGTAAATAAAGTACTCATTACTCTGCCTAAAAATTTTGTTTCGATGGTACTTTGAAGGTAAGTCATCACAATAATATTTAAAACAACAAGAGTAAACGCAATGATTCCCATAAATATACTACCAAGAAAAGAAATAATAATTTGAGAGTTAGTTGATGCAAATATGATGCCTAAACCAATAATAGCCATAGTTAAGAGAACAAGTGGCATGGTTATCTTACTCGAGAGTAAGATGTTGTTTTCTTTCTTATCTGGCAATAGTGACATTGAAATACTTGCTAAAAGCATTCCTACTGCTGCCATAGTTTCAAGCATTCCTACTGTCGAGTTACCTAACAGAAGTTGTTCTTTTACTACAAATGGCACCCCAATACTGATAGATGTGTAGAAAAAATTGAGGATAACACTTACAAGAATAATGTATTTTACAATTTGATTTTCTTTAAGAAATTGAATGATTCCTTTGACTCCATGCAGAGGATTTTCACAATTCGTAGCCTTGTTCTCTTTCTCGTTATATTCATAGTAAAATTTCATACTAAGTAGAACTCCTAAAGAGAGGAGGTTTGCAAAGATTTCAATTAGAATAAAACCTGCAAAACCTAACCAACCATAAAAAATGACTCCAATGGCTGGAGAAAGCATGGTTGCAATTGCAATGGCAGTCTGTGTAACAGAACCTAATCTTTGAATTTTTTTATCATTTACTAATTCATGAATTGAGGCTGAATAACAAGTATCACTTATATTGACTGTAATAGAGTGGAGTATTACAAATGGAATTACTAGATATAAGATACTAGAAGAATCCATAAGAAAATAAAAAGCATAAAACAAAAGAAAGATAAAAATCCTAAAGATGAAATTATATATTAAGATTTTCTTGTGTGGGTATCTATCTACTAGATTACCAATGGGAACTAAGAAAATCAAACTGACTAAAGGATAAATAATCATATTAATCCCAAAACTCATTGCAGATTTTGTTTTATCCAGTAGCATCAAACCTAAAGCAAAATTGAAAGATTTCCCGCTCAAAGAGCCAATGAAATTGCTAATAAAATCTTTTATAATTTGCTTATTTGATATACGATCACTAATTATATTTTTCATCTACATCTTCCACCATGAAAGTTATTATTTAAAAAGTATATCTAATAAGAATCACACTAGGATATTAGTGTAATTGAATATCTTTAAACGCCAGTTCAAAACTGGCGTTTTATTTGTTAGGATTTTGATGGGTTAGGTTCAATCCCCAAGGGACAAGATTTTCAGTTTTATTTTTGATACGTGTGATATTATCCTTGTGACGAATGATAATCAAGCTAGCAAGTGCTAGGATAATCAGAATGAAGAGAAGGTCATAGCTGTCTAGGATAAATCCAAATAGTGGAAATAGGAGAACTCCGATAACGGCTGCGATAGAAGCGGCAACGCTAGACAAGGAAATCATACTACCAAGATAGAGGGTTCCAAAGAATACGACTGCTAGGTAGAGACAGAAGATAGGCGCAAATCCGAAAACAACTCCAGCGCTAGTTGCGACAGCCTTACCACCTTTAAAGCCTGCAAAGATAGGGAAGGTATGTCCAATGACAGCCAAAAGTCCAAAGACAAGAGGTGATACACCTTGTAGGTGGAAAAGAATTGGAAGCAGAGTGGCCAAGGTCCCTTTGAAAAAGTCAATTACAAAGGTTGCCATACCTGCTTTCTTACCCAAAATGCGAAAAGTATTGGTTGTTCCAGTATTTCCAGAACCATGTTCACGCAGATTTGTTTGAAAGAAGATTTGTCCGATCCAAAGACCAGAAGGGATTGAGCCTAGTAGATAAGCTGAAATTAATAATACAAATGTCATCATAGACCTATTATACCATGAAATAGTGTAGAAATGATGAGAATATCCTTTAAAATTGTGACAGCTGAACGGGAAAAACTTTGCAAAATCCCTAGAAAACCTGTAAAATAGAAAAGATGAACAAATAGGAGGTTCCTTGTGTCAAAAAAGGAAATCAATATTAATAACTATAATGATGACGCCATTCAGGTGCTAGAAGGGTTGGATGCGGTTCGTAAACGTCCGGGGATGTATATCGGATCGACCGACGGTGCTGGTCTCCACCATCTAGTTTGGGAAATAGTGGACAATGCAGTCGATGAGGCCTTGTCTGGCTTTGGTGACCGCATTGATGTGACTATCAATAAAGACGGAAGTCTAACAGTAGAGGACCATGGTCGTGGGATGCCGACTGGTATGCATGCCATGGGAATTCCAACCGTAGAGGTTATCTTTACCATTCTCCATGCCGGAGGGAAATTCGGTCAAGGGGGTTATAAGACATCTGGAGGTCTCCACGGGGTGGGGTCTTCTGTTGTTAATGCCCTTTCTAGTTGGCTAGAAGTAGAAATCACTCGTGATGGTGCTGTTTATAAGCAACGCTTTGAAAATGGTGGAAAACCTGCCATGACTTTGAAGAAAATTGGTACAGCACCCAAGACTAAGACAGGTACCAAAGTCACCTTCATGCCAGATGCCAGTATCTTTTCTACGACTGACTTCAAGTACAATACCATCTCAGAACGCCTTAATGAGTCAGCCTTTCTCTTGAAAAATGTGACCTTGTCTTTGACAGATAAGCGAACAGATGAAGCAATCGAATTCCATTATGAGAACGGGGTACAAGACTTTGTTTCTTACCTCAATGAAGACAAGGAAACCTTGACGCCGGTTCTGTACTTTGAGGGGGAAGACAATGGTTTCCAAGTGGAAGTTGCCCTCCAGTACAATGATGGATTCTCAGATAACATCTTGTCCTTTGTCAATAACGTTCGTACCAAGGACGGTGGAACGCATGAGACGGGACTCAAGTCTGCCATTACAAAGGTCATGAACGACTATGCGCGTAAGACGGGACTTCTCAAAGAAAAAGATAAAAATCTTGAAGGATCAGATTATCGTGAGGGACTAGCGGCCGTTCTTTCTATTCTTGTTCCTGAAGAACATTTGCAGTTTGAAGGCCAGACCAAGGACAAACTTGGAAGCCCTCTGGCTCGTCCTGTTGTGGATGGCATAGTATCTGATAAGTTGACCTTCTTTCTAATGGAAAATGGAGAACTAGCTTCCAATCTCATTCGCAAGGCTATCAAGGCGCGTGATGCCCGTGAAGCGGCACGTAAGGCACGTGATGAGAGCCGAAATGGTAAGAAAAATAAAAAAGACAAGGGCTTGTTGTCTGGAAAATTGACTCCAGCCCAGTCTAAAAACCCTGCCAAGAATGAACTCTATCTGGTTGAGGGGGACTCTGCCGGCGGTTCTGCCAAGCAAGGTCGTGATCGTAAGTTCCAGGCTATCTTGCCCCTTCGAGGTAAGGTTATCAATACCGCCAAGGCTAAAATGGCGGATATCCTCAAAAACGAAGAAATCAACACTATGATTTACACCATAGGTGCGGGTGTGGGGGCAGACTTCTCCCTTGAAGATGCCAACTACGACAAAATCATTATCATGACCGATGCGGATACCGATGGTGCCCACATTCAAACTCTTCTTTTAACCTTTTTCTACCGCTACATGCGTCCGCTAGTTGAGGCGGGACATGTCTATATCGCCCTTCCGCCTCTTTACAAGATGTCAAAAGGAAAAGGCAAGAAAGAAGAAGTAGCTTATGCTTGGACGGATGGTGAGTTAGAAGAACTTCGCAAGAAGTTCGGTAAAGGCGCTACCCTTCAACGCTACAAAGGTCTTGGTGAGATGAATGCGGACCAACTCTGGGAAACAACCATGAACCCAGAAACACGTACCCTTATCCGTGTCACGATTGAAGATCTCGCACGCGCTGAACGCCGTGTCAATGTCCTTATGGGAGATAAGGTCGAACCACGTCGTAAATGGATTGAAGATAATGTCAAGTTTACGCTGGAAGAAGCGACTGTGTTTTAAGTCGGTTTTTAATGAATGGGTATCAACATGAGAACAGAAACAGAAATGCTCGATGTGATTTTACAGACTGCCAAATCTTTACAAGTTGAAGCTGTTGCCATGTCTGGTTCACGAACTGATACAAAAGCGCCAAAAGATGAGTTTCAGGATTACGACGTGGTCTATGTTGTGAACGACTTAGATAATCTGACGAGTGACCTTTCTTGGTTGAACCAGTTTGGCAAACGCTTGATTGAACAGTATAATGTACTGGGTCACCGTCTTCTCTACCTCATGCTCTTTGAAGATGGCAATCGTATTGATTTAACCCTCTGCCCCAAAGAGCATATCAAAGAGTGGGTGGATAGTGAAGCTGATTATACAGTTTTGAAAGATGAGAAAGGCTTGTTTGCGCCCTATTCTCCAAATCCTCAACGTTACTGGACAAGTCCTGCTAGTCAGACAGATTTTGAAAAAGCCTGCAATGAATTTTGGTGGGTATCAGCCTATGTGGTTAAGGGTATTCGTCGTAAGCAACTCATCTATGCGACGGACCATCTTTACGGGATTTGTCAACAAGAACTCTTGAAGGTCTTAGCTTGGCAGGTAGCCAGTGATAGGGGAAGAGTCAATATCGGCAAGAACTATAAGTATCTCTTTAACTATTTACCTGCTGAGAAAGAGAAGCAATTCTCAAATCTGCTTGATTTCTCCAGTTTAGAAAAAATCACTCAGTCTTTATTTGCTACCATGGAACTTTTCCACCAAGAAGTTCAGTCCCTTGCTCAAAAAATGGGATTTGACTATGATATGGAAGTAGCTGAGAAGATGATTAAGTATGCTGAGGAGAGACTTTCAAATCACTAACTAAATAAAGTATATAATTTAAAAGATTAAACTACAGAAAAGATAGTTTAGTTATATATAGTAACTGAACACGGGGATAATTTCTGTAAATTATCCCTTATTCTATAAAAACCTACTCTACATTCTTTGAAAGGAGTTGAACACGCCCTAAATACTGTGTGGAAATTCCTTATTACTAACTGATGCAACAAATTTTAAACACATTAAATTACAGAAAGGATAGTTTGGTTATTTTTAGTAACTGAACACGGGACTAATTTCTTAGGAAAAAAGATAAATCGCTTTGTGTTCATCGAACTCTGCATCGATTTCCTATTTTTCTACAGAAATTTTCGGCAGGCCGAAACGTCCCTTTGTATCTTAACTGAACATATTTTCTATAAAAACCTACTCTACATTCTTTGAAAGGAGTTGAACACGCCCTAAATGCTGTGTGAAAAAGATAAATTCTCTTGTGAGCATCGCTCACTGCAATAATTTCCTATTTTCACTTTGCATTTTACGGGCTTTGTATCCTATATGAGTAACATTCAAAACATGTCCCTTGAGGACATCATGGGAGAGCGCTTTGGTCGCTACTCCAAGTACATCATTCAAGACCGGGCTTTGCCAGACATTCGGGATGGATTGAAGCCGGTTCAGCGCCGTATTCTTTATTCTATGAATAAGGATGGAAATACCTTTGACAAGAGCTACCGTAAGTCGGCCAAGTCTGTCGGGAACATCATGGGGAATTTCCACCCCCACGGTGACAGTTCCATCTATGATGCCATGGTCCGTATGTCTCAGGACTGGAAAAATCGTGAGATTCTAGTTGAAATGCACGGTAACAACGGTTCTATGGACGGAGATCCGCCTGCGGCGATGCGTTATACCGAGGCGCGTTTGTCTGAGATCGCAGGCTACCTTCTTCAGGATATCGAGAAGAAGACAGTTCCTTTTGCCTGGAACTTTGACGATACGGAGAAAGAGCCGACAGTTCTGCCAGCAGCTTTTCCCAATCTTTTAGTCAATGGTTCGACTGGGATTTCAGCTGGATATGCTACGGATATTCCACCACATAATTTGGCTGAAGTCATTGATGCGACGGTTTACATGATTGATCACCCAACAGCTAAGGTCGATAAGTTGATGGAATTCTTGCCTGGGCCAGACTTCCCTACAGGGGCTATCATCCAAGGACGTGATGAAATCAAGAAGGCCTATGAAACTGGGAAAGGGCGCGTGGTTGTTCGTTCCAAGACGGAGATTGAAAAACTAAAAGGTGGTAAGGAGCAAATCGTTATCACTGAGATTCCTTATGAAATCAATAAGGCTAATCTAGTCAAGAAAATCGATGATGTCCGTGTCAATAACAAGGTAGCTGGTATTGCTGAGGTTCGTGATGAGTCTGACCGTGACGGTCTTCGTATCGCTATTGAACTTAAGAAAGACGCGAATACCGAGCTCGTACTCAACTATCTCTTCAAATACACTGACTTGCAAATCAACTACAACTTTAACATGGTGGCGATTGACAATTTCACACCTCGTCAGGTCGGGATTGTCCCAATCTTGTCTAGCTATATCGCCCACCGTCGTGAAGTGATTTTGGCTCGTTCACGCTTTGATAAGGAAAAGGCTGAGAAACGTCTCCATATCGTTGAAGGTTTAATTCGCGTGATTTCGATTTTGGATGAAGTCATTGCCCTTATCCGAGCTTCTGAGAACAAGGCTGACGCTAAGGAAAACCTCAAGGTCAGCTATGAGTTTACTGAGGAGCAGGCTGAAGCCATCGTGACCTTACAACTTTACCGTTTGACCAATACAGATGTGGTTGTCTTGCAGGAAGAAGAAGCAGAACTTCGTGAAAAAATTGCCATGCTTGCGGCTATCATCGGTGATGAACGAACTATGTACAATCTTATGAAGAAAGAACTCCGTGAAGTCAAGAAGAAATTTGCGACACCACGTTTGAGTACTTTGGAAGATACTGCAAAAGTAATCGAGATTGACACAGCTAGTTTGATTGCTGAGGAAGATACCTATGTCAGCGTGACTAAGGCAGGCTATATCAAGCGTACTAGCCCACGTTCCTTTGCGGCTTCCACTCTGGAAGAAATTGGCAAACGTGATGATGATCGTCTGATCTTTGTGCAAGATGCCAAGACAACCCAGCACCTCTTGATGTTCACTACTCTTGGAAATGTCATTTATCGACCAATCCATGAATTGGCAGATATTCGTTGGAAGGATATCGGAGAGCATCTGAGCCAGACCATTACAAACTTTGAGACTAACGAAGAAATACTCTATGCAGAAGTCGTGGATCAGTTTGATGATGCGACAACATATTTTGCAACGACTCGCCTTGGTCAAATCAAGCGTGTAGAACGCAAAGAATTCTCTCCATGGCGGACCTACAAGTCTAAGTCTGTCAAGTATGCTAAACTCAAAGACGAGACAGATCAGATTATAGCAGTGGCTCCGATTAAACTAGATGATGTTCTTTTGATTAGTCAAAACGGTTATGCCCTTCGTTTCAATATCGAAGAAGTTCCGGTTGTTGGTGCCAAGGCTGCGGGTGTCAAGGCTATGAACCTGAAAGCAGATGATGCACTTCAGGCTGCCTTTATCTGTAACACTTCATCCTTCTACCTCTTGACCCACCGTGGAAGCTTGAAACGCGTCTCCATTGAGGAAATTCCAGCGACCAGCCGTGCCAAACGAGGCCTACAAGTCTTGCGTGAGTTGAAAAACAAACCGCACCGTGTCTTCTTGGCTGGAGCAGTTGCAGAGCTAGGATTCGTTGGTGATCTCTTTAGTACAGAAATGGAAGAAAACGACCAAACGCTGCTTGTCCAATCTAACAAGGGAACAATCTATGAGAGTCGCTTGCAAGACTTGAACCTGTCAGAACGTACTAGCAATGGAAGCTTTATTTCAGACACCATTTCAGATGAGGAAGTTTTCGATGCTTACCTCAAAGAAGTCTTTAAAGAGGATAAAGCAAATCCTTAAAAAGAATCAGTCCAAGGGGCTGATTTCTTTATGTTGAAAAAATTTTCAGAAAATTACAAATAATACTTGAAATTTTACTAGAAAAGTGTAGAATAGAACACATAGTTTGAATAGTATAAAGGAGAAACACATGACAGTTGCAATTGATTGGGAAAACTTTGGATTTTCTTATATGAAATTACCTTATCGTTACATCGCTCATTATAAAAATGGTCAATGGGATCAAGGAAAATTGACAGAGGATGCAACCTTGCATATTTCAGAGTCTTCTCCAAGTCTCCATTATGGACAGCAAGCATTTGAGGGATTAAAAGCCTACCGTACCAAAGATGGCAGTGTCCAACTGTTCCGTCCTGACGAAAATGCCAAGCGTCTGCAACGTACCTGCGACCGTCTATTGATGCCACAAGTTCCGACAGAAATGTTTGTAGAAGCTTGTAAAGCAGTTGTGCGTGCAAATGAAGAATACGTCCCACCATATGGAACAGGTGGAACCCTTTATCTTCGTCCACTTTTGATTGGTGTTGGGGATATTATCGGGGTAAAACCAGCAGAAGAGTATATTTTCACCATCTTTGCTATGCCAGTTGGTAACTATTTTAAAGGTGGTTTAGTCCCAACCAACTTCTTGATTCAGGATGAATACGACCGTGCAGCTCCGAATGGTACAGGTGCGGCCAAGGTAGGTGGAAACTATGCTGCTAGTCTCCTCCCAGGTAAAATGGCCAAGTCACGCCAATTTTCAGATGTTATCTACCTAGACCCATCTACACATACAAAGATTGAAGAAGTCGGTTCAGCTAACTTCTTTGGAATTACAGCTGACAATGAATTTGTAACACCATTGAGTCCATCTATCTTGCCATCTATTACCAAGTACTCTTTGCTTTACTTGGCAGAACACCGCTTGGGCTTAACACCGATTGAAGGTGATGTCCCAATCGATAATTTGGATCGTTTTGTAGAGGCAGGTGCTTGTGGTACAGCAGCGGTCATTTCTCCAATTGGGGGGATCCAACATGGCGATGATTTCCATGTTTTCTATAGTGAAACAGAGGTAGGTCCTGTTACACGTAAACTCTACGATGAATTGACGGGTATCCAATTTGGTGATGTAGAAGCACCAGAGGGATGGATTGTCAAAGTGGACTAAAAGACACGAAGTAAAGAAGAACTCCATAGCAGTTGTAATAGCTGAAATGGAGTTTTTTCTTGCTAGTTTTAGCATTTTCTTGTACAATAGAAAAAGTGAAAAGAGGTAAAGTATGAGTAAAAAAGATAAGAAAATTGAAATCCAATTAACCGATGCAAAAGTGACTGTTGGAAAAGACAGCTATGAAGGATACGTTTTGACGATTGGGAAAAAGGTCATTGGAGAAATTGCCGAATTAGATAGCCAATTTGCCATCATAAAGAAAGGAAATGTCGATAGTTTTTATAAAAAACTTGAAAAAGCTGTGGAAATTTTGATTGAAAACTATAATTTGACAAAATAATACTTGTTTTATTGAAAATTTCATGATATAATAGACTTCGTTGAACATTGGAGAGATAGCGAAGAGGCTAAACGCGGCGGACTGTAAATTCGCTCCTTCGGGTTCGGGGGTTCGAATCCCTCTCTCTCCATTCATCATTGGGGTATAGCCAAGCGGTAAGGCAAGGGACTTTGACTCCCTCATGCGTTGGTTCGAATCCAGCTACCCCAGTTCTTAGGTAATAAGTTCAAGATAAAAAGAAAAATATCTTAGGGTATTTTATTTTTATAATTGAAAGGCGTGAACGATGTGAACATGTCTTTGCGGGTGCTTAGGAAAAAAATTATAAGTATGTCAAGTTTGGAAAGACTTGATTGTTGGAGGATTTTTTAGATGAACGAATTTGAAGATTTGCTAAATAGCGTTAGCCAAGTTGAGCCTGGTGATGTTGTTAGTGCTGAAGTATTGACAGTTGATGCGACTCAAGCTAACGTTGCAATCTCTGGGACTGGTGTTGAAGGTGTCTTGACTCTTCGCGAATTGACAAACGATCGCGATGCAGATATCAATGACTTTGTGAAAGTAGGAGAAGTATTGGATGTTCTTGTACTTCGTCAAGTAGTTGGTAAAGATACTGATACAGTTACATACCTTGTATCTAAAAAACGCCTTGAAGCTCGCAAAGCATGGGACAAACTTGTAGGACGCGAAGAAGAAGTTGTTACTGTTAAAGGAACTCGTGCTGTTAAAGGTGGACTTTCAGTAGAATTTGAAGGTGTTCGTGGATTTATCCCAGCTTCAATGTTGGATACTCGTTTCGTACGTAACACTGAGCGTTTCGTAGGTCAAGAATTTGATGCTAAAATCAAAGAAGTTGACCCTAAAGAAAATCGCTTCATCCTTTCACGTCGTGAAGTTGTTGAAGCAGCTACTGCAGCAGCTCGTGCTGAAGTATTCAGTAAATTAGCTGTTGGTGATGTCGTAACTGGTAAAGTTGCTCGTATCACTAGCTTTGGTGCTTTCATCGACCTTGGTGGTGTTGACGGATTGGTTCACTTGACTGAATTGTCACACGAACGTAACGTATCACCTAAATCAGTTGTAACTGTTGGTGAAGAAATCGAAGTTAAAGTCCTTGATCTTAATGAAGAAGAAGGACGCGTATCCCTTTCACTTAAAGCAACAACACCTGGACCATGGGATGGCGTTGAGCAAAAATTGGCTAAAGGTGATGTAGTAGAAGGAACAGTTAAACGTTTGACTGACTTCGGTGCATTTGTTGAAGTTTTGCCAGGTATCGATGGACTTGTTCACGTATCACAAATTTCACACAAACGTATCGAAAATCCAAAAGAAGCTCTTACTGTTGGTCAAGAAGTTACTGTTAAAGTACTTGATGTTAACGCTGACGCAGAACGCGTATCACTTTCTATCAAAGCTCTTGAAGAACGTCCAGCTCAAGAAGAAGGACAAAAAGAAGAAAAACGTGCTGCTCGTCCACGTCGTCCAAAACGTCAAGAAAAACGTGATTTCGAACTTCCAGAAACACAAACAGGATTCTCAATGGCTGACTTGTTCGGTGATATCGAACTTTAATCAAATTGATAATCACAAAATCCTTTGTTTAAAACAAGGGATTTTTCTTTTGTCTCTTTCTCATTTTTGATATAATAGTTTTATGTTAGATTCAGAAAAAAAATCACGTTATCAATTGTTAAACGAGGAACTCTCCTACTTACTTGAAGGTGAGAGCAATGTTCTTGCCAATCTTTCGAATGCTAGCGCCCTCCTAAAATCTCGCTTTCCAAATACTGTATTTGCAGGTTTTTATCTATTTGATGGTAGTGAGTTGATTTTAGGTCCTTTTCAGGGTGGTGTTTCTTGTATTCGCATTTCGCTTGGGAAAGGCGTATGTGGAGAAGCTGCCGAGTTTCAAGAGACTGTTTTAGTAGGGGATGTGAGCACCTATCCAAACTACATCTCTTGCGATAGTAAGGCCAAGAGTGAAATCGTAGTTCCCATGCTTAAGAATGGTCGATTACTGGGTGTCTTAGACCTGGATTCTTCACTTATTGATGATTATAATGCCGTTGACCGTGATTACTTGGAACAATTTGTCGCTATTTTGCTTGAGAAGACAGAATGGGACTTTACGATGTTTGAGGAGAAAGCCTAATGTATCAAGCACTTTATCGAAAATATAGAAGCCAAACTTTTTCACAATTGGTCGGACAAGAGGTGGTGGCTAAAACCCTAAAACAAGCAGTCGAGCAGGAAAAGATTAGTCATGCATATCTTTTCTCAGGTCCTCGTGGAACAGGGAAGACCAGTGTAGCCAAGATTTTTGCCAAGGCTATGAACTGTCCAAATCAAGTGGATGGAGAACCATGTAATCACTGCTATATCTGTCAGGCAGTGACAGAAGGTAGCCTAGAAGATGTTATTGAAATGGATGCGGCTTCAAATAATGGAGTTGATGAAATCCGTGAAATTCGTGACAAATCTACCTATGCACCTAGCTTGGCACGTTATAAGGTCTATATCATAGACGAGGTTCATATGCTGTCTACGGGAGCCTTTAATGCGCTTTTGAAGACTCTTGAGGAGCCAACTCAAAATGTTGTCTTTATCTTGGCGACCACTGAATTGCATAAGATTCCTGCAACCATTTTATCGCGTGTTCAACGTTTTGAGTTCAAATCGATTAAAACTCAAGATATCAAGGAGCATATTTATCATATTCTAGAAAAAGAAAATATCAGTTCTGAACCGGAGGCTGTGGAAATCATTGCCAGACGAGCTGAAGGTGGAATGCGGGATGCCTTGTCCATTCTGGATCAAGCTTTGAGTTTAACACAGGGAAATGAGCTCACGACTGCTATCTCTGAGGAGATTACAGGCACCATTAGTTTATCAGCACTAGATGACTATGTAGCTGCCTTGTCTCAGCAGGATGTTCCAAAAGCGCTTGATTCTCTGAATCTTTTATTTGAAAATGGTAAGAGTATGACTCGTTTTGTGACGGATCTTTTACAGTATTTGCGTGATTTACTGGTCGTCCATACGGGTGGTGAAAATACTCATCATAGTCCAGTTTTTATGGACAATCTAGCTTTATCACAGGAAAGCCTCTTTGAAATGATTCGAATGGCGACTGTGAGCTTGGCAGATATGAAAGCAAGCCTGCAACCTAAGATTTATGCTGAGATGATGACCATTCGTTTAGCTGAGATTAAGCCTGAATCTGCTCTTTCAGGAGCTGTAGAAAGTGAAATTTCTGCACTGAGACAGGAAGTCGCTCGTCTTAAACAAGAACTTGCCAATGTTGGAACTGCTCCTAAACAAGTGGCGCCAGTCCCTAGCCGTCCAGCCACTTCCAAGACAGTCTATCGAGTAGACCGTAATAAGGTTCAGGCTATCCTACAAGAAGCTGTTGAACATCCTGATTTGGCACGGCAAAACTTGATTCGCCTCCAGAATGCATGGGGAGAGGTAATCGAAAGCTTAGCTGGTCCTGATAAGGCTCTGCTTGTTGGTTCTCAGCCAGTTGCGGCCAACGAACACCATGCGATTTTAGCCTTTGAGTCTAATTTCAATGCTGGGCAAACCATGAAACGGGATAACCTCAATACCATGTTTGGCAATATTCTCAGTCAGGCGGCTGGATTTTCACCTGAAATCCTGGCAATTTCCCTAGAGGAATGGAAAGAGGTTCGTGCAGCATTTTCAGCTAAAAACAAGTCTTCTCAATCAGATCAAGAGGTAGAAGAAGAAAGCCTGATTCCAGAGGGCTTTGAATTTCTGGCTGATAAAGTGAAGGTAGAGGAAGACTAAAGAAAGATTTCATGATACAATAAGTTTATGAATAGACAACAATTTATTATGATAGCGTTATTTACGGCTGCTGAGACTTATTTTTTCAATGAAGCCTGGATGACCGGGCGTTATTTCATGGCAGCCTTTTGGGCGATTCTACTCTTTCGAAATTTTAGGTTAAGTTACGTGATGGGGAAAATTGTAGACACCATTGATCAGCACCTAAACCGCAAGGACTAGCTCCAAGCTTCTAGACAAAATCAAAGCCTTTTAGGCTTTTTTTTGTTATACTAGTAGAGTATATTTATGGACCTTTTCTTGTATTTTTTAGAGAAATGTAAGTGATTTCTCAAAGGATAAAGGAAATAAGCCTGAAAAAGAAAGGAATTATCATGTCAGTATTAGAGATCAAAGATCTTCACGTTGAGATTGAAGGAAAAGAAATTTTGAAAGGAGTCAATCTGACTCTGAAAACAGGAGAAATCGCTGCTATCATGGGACCAAATGGTACTGGTAAATCGACTCTTTCTGCCGCTATCATGGGAAATCCAAACTATGAAGTTACCAAAGGTGAGGTCTTGTTTGATGGCGTAAACATCCTTGAGTTGGAAGTGGACGAACGCGCGCGTATGGGACTTTTCCTTGCTATGCAATACCCATCAGAAATTCCTGGAATTACTAACGCTGAGTTTCTTCGTGCAGCTATGAATGCTGGTAAAGAAGATGATGAAAAGATTTCAATTCGTGAGTTCATCACTAAACTAGACGAGAAAATGGAATTGCTCAACATGAAAGAAGAAATGGCAGAGCGTTACCTCAACGAAGGTTTCTCTGGTGGTGAGAAAAAACGTAATGAAATTCTTCAACTCTTGATGTTGGAACCAACTTTTGCCCTTTTGGATGAGATTGACTCAGGTCTAGATATTGACGCCCTTAAAGTTGTATCTAAAGGTGTGAATGCCATGCGTGGTGAAGGCTTTGGTGCTATGATCATCACTCACTACCAACGTCTCTTGAACTACATCACACCAGACGTGGTCCACGTGATGATGGAAGGTCGTGTTGTCCTTTCTGGTGGTCCAGAATTGGCAGCCCGTTTGGAACGTGAAGGATACGCAAAACTAGCTGAAGAACTTGGCTACGACTACAAGGAAGAATTGTAATTCCCTCGTATCTTTTAGGAGAAGTAAATGACTAAAGAAACTATTAAACTTTTTTCAGAAATGCATGCTGAACCAAGCTGGTTGTCAGACCTCCGTCAAAAAGCTTTTGATAAGATTGAGAGTTTGGAATTACCAGTTATTGAGCGTGTCAAATTTCACCGTTGGAATCTGGGAGATGGAACCATCACGGAAAGTGAACCTTCAGCAAATGTTCCTGACTTCACTGCTTTAGATAATCACTTGAAGTTGGTGCAAGTAGGAACGCAAACTGTTTTTGAACAAACTCCAGTTGAGTTAGCTGAACAAGGTGTTGTCTTTACAGACTTTCACTCAGCTTTAGAAGAAATTCCAGAGCTTATTGAGGAATTCTTCATGTCATCAGTTAAGTATGACGATGACAAGTTGGCAGCCTACCATACAGCTTACTTTAATAGTGGTGCTGTTCTCTACATCCCTGATAATGTTGAGATTAAAGAGCCAATCGAAGGTATTTTCTACCAAGACAGCGATAGCGATGTGCCGTTTAACAAGCATATCCTTATCATTGCTGGTAAAAACTCTAAAATAAGCTATCTTGAACGTCTAGAGTCAAGAGGTGGAGGTAGTGCCAAAGCAACTGCCAATATCACAGTTGAAGTGATTGCTCGTTCTGGTGCGCAAGTGAAATTTGCTGCTATTGACCGTCTAGGTGAAAATGTCACTGCTTACATTAGCCGTCGTGGTAAACTAGGCAACGATGCCAGCATTGACTGGGCCATTGGTGTCATGAACGAAGGAAATGTTGTTGCGGACTTTGATAGCGACTTGATTGGGAATGGTAGCCATGCTGACCTTAAAGCCGTAGCTCTTTCAAGTGGCCGTCAAGTACAAGGGATTGATACGCGAGTGACTAACTATGGTTGCAACTCAATCGGAAATATCCTTCAACATGGGGTTATCCTTGAAAAAGCTACCTTGACCTTCAATGGTATTGGCCACATTATCAAGGGTGCCAAGGGAGCAGATGCGCAGCAAGAGAGTCGTGTTCTTATGCTTTCAGACCAAGCACGTTCGGATGCCAACCCAATTCTTTTGATTGATGAAAATGACGTAACTGCAGGTCACGCGGCTTCTATCGGTCAGGTGGATCCAGAAGATATGTACTACCTCATGAGCCGTGGCTTGGATAAGGCGACTGCAGAACGCTTGGTTGTTCGTGGTTTCCTTGGATCTGTTATCGTTGAGATTCCAGTCAAGGAAGTTCGTGATGAAATGATTGCAACCATCGAAGAAAAATTGTCAAAACGCTAAGGGGAAGCCTATGTTAGATGTAGAAGCGATTCGCAAGGATTTTCCAATTTTAGACCAGATTGTCAACGATGAACCTCTGGTCTATCTGGACAATGCTGCGACGACACAAAAACCACTAGCAGTTCTGGAAACAATCAACCGCTACTATAAGCAGGACAATGCCAATGTTCACCGTGGGGTTCATACCTTGGCTGAAAGGGCGACAGCTTCCTATGAGGCGGCTCGTGAAACCATTCGTAAGTTTATCAATGCAGACTCTACAAAGGAAGTACTCTTTACTAGAGGAACGACAACCAGTCTTAACTGGGTAGCGCGTTATGCTGAGGAAATCCTGACTGAGGGAGATCAGGTCTTGATTTCTATCATGGAACACCATTCCAATATCATTCCTTGGCAGGAAGCCTGCCGTAAGACTGGAGCAGAGCTTGTCTATGTCTATCTCAAGGATGGAGCTCTGGATATGGATGACTTGCGCGCTAAATTGACTGATAAAGTCAAGTTTGTCTCCCTAGCTCACGCCTCAAATGTTCTTGGTGTGGTCAATCCTATCAAAGAAATCACGCAATTAGCCCACCATGTTGGAGCCATCATGGTGGTGGATGGTGCTCAATCTACGCCTCATATGAAGATTGATGTTCAGGACTTGGATGTGGACTTCTTTGCCTTTTCAGGTCACAAGATGGCTGGTCCAACTGGTATTGGTGTCCTTTATGGTAAAGAAAAGTATTTGGAACAAATGTCACCAGTTGAATTTGGTGGCGAGATGATTGATTTCGTCTATGAGCAATCTGCTAGTTGGAAGGAATTGCCTTGGAAATTCGAGGCTGGAACTCCTAATATGGCAGGTGCAATCGGACTTGCTGCTGCAGTGGATTATCTAGAAAAAATTGGCATGGATGCCATTGAAGCCCATGAACAGGAATTGATTGCATACGTCTATCCAAAACTGCAGGCAATTGAAGGACTGAATATCTATGGTTCACAAGATTTGGCGCAACGCTCGGGTGTTATTGCCTTTAACCTAGGCGATCTTCATCCTCACGACCTTGCGACGGCTCTGGATTATGAAGGAGTAGCTGTTCGTGCGGGTCACCACTGCGCCCAACCCTTGCTCCAGTATTTGGATGTCCCAGCAACAGCTCGCGCAAGTTTTTATATCTACAACACTAAGGCAGATTGCGACAAACTAGTCGATGCCTTACAAAAGACAAAGGAGTTTTTCAATGGCACTTTCTAAACTAGATAGCCTTTATATGGCAGTGGTAGCAGATCATTCGAAAAATCCCCATCACCAAGGGAAGTTGGATGATGCTGAGCAAATCAGCCTCAACAATCCAACCTGTGGGGATGTTATTAATCTCTCTGTTAAGTTTGACGCAGAGGACCGTTTGGAAGATATTGCTTTTCTAAATTCAGGATGCACGATTTCAACTGCTTCTGCTAGTATGATGACAGATGCTGTTTTAGGGAAGACCAAGCAAGAAATTTTAGAACTTGCAACTATTTTTTCTGAAATGGTTCAAGGGCAAAAAGATGAACGCCAAGACCAACTAGGCGATGCGGCCTTCTTATCAGGTGTTGCCAAATTCCCTCAAAGAATAAAGTGTGCAACCCTAGCTTGGAACGCCCTTAAGAAGACAATTGAAAATCAAGATAACTGATAAGACAAGTTTCCTTTGTCTTATAAAACATTAGAAATGAAGAAAGAAAGGATATTATGGCTGAAGAAAGAGTAGAACCAAAACCAATTGACCTTGGTGAATATAAATTTGGTTTCCATGATGATGTAGAGCCTGTCCTATCGACAGGAAAAGGACTCAACGAAGGTGTTATTCGTGAATTATCTGCTGCCAAGGGTGAGCCTGAGTGGATGTTGGAGTTCCGTTTGAAGTCTTATGAAACCTTCAAGAAAATGCCTATGCAAACTTGGGGAGCAGACTTGTCAGAGATTGACTTTGATGATTTGATCTACTACCAAAAACCATCTGACAAACCGGCTCGTTCATGGGATGATGTACCTGAAAAGATTAAAGAAACTTTTGAACGCATCGGAATTCCGGAAGCTGAACGTGCCTATCTAGCAGGAGCCTCTGCCCAGTACGAGTCAGAAGTGGTATACCACAACATGAAGGAAGAGTTTGAGAAGTTAGGAATTATCTTTACAGATACAGATTCTGCCCTCAAGGAATACCCAGACTTGTTTAAACAATACTTTGCCAAGTTGGTTCCGCCAACAGATAACAAGTTGGCCGCCCTCAACTCAGCAGTATGGTCTGGTGGAACCTTTATCTACGTACCAAAAGGGGTCAAGGTAGATATCCCACTCCAAACTTACTTTCGTATCAACAACGAGAATACAGGTCAGTTTGAGCGTACCTTGATTATCGTTGATGAGGGAGCAAGTGTCCACTACGTAGAAGGCTGTACAGCACCGACTTATTCAAGTAACAGCTTGCACGCTGCCATCGTAGAAATCTTCGCTTTGGATGGAGCTTACATGCGTTATACGACCATCCAAAACTGGTCTGATAACGTCTACAACTTGGTAACCAAACGTGCTAAAGCTTTGAAAAATGCGACTGTTGAGTGGATCGATGGAAACTTGGGTGCTAAGACGACCATGAAATACCCATCTGTTTATCTTGATGGAGAAGGAGCGCGTGGTACCATGCTCTCTATCGCCTTTGCCAATGCAGGGCAACACCAAGACACAGGTGCTAAGATGATCCACAATGCTCCACATACCAGCTCGTCTATTGTGTCTAAATCCATCGCTAAAGGCGGAGGAAAGGTGGACTACCGTGGACAAGTAACCTTTAATAAGAACTCTAAGAAATCTGTCTCTCACATCGAGTGTGACACCATTATCATGGATGACTTGTCAGCATCAGATACTATTCCATTTAATGAAATTCATAACTCGCAAGTCGCATTGGAACACGAAGCCAAGGTTTCTAAGATTTCAGAAGAACAATTGTATTATCTCATGAGCCGTGGATTGTCAGAATCTGAGGCAACCGAGATGATTGTCATGGGATTTGTGGAACCCTTCACAAAAGAACTTCCAATGGAATACGCAGTTGAGCTCAACCGCTTGATCAGCTATGAAATGGAAGGTTCAGTCGGGTAAGAATATGCAAAATCTGAACAGGAAGAGTTCCTGTTCAGATTTTTTTCAAAAAGGACCTAATAAATATTCACAAAAATGCTTTTATATGGTAAAATAAAACAACTATATTTAGTGGAGATGAAGTATGAATATTTTTAGAACCAAGGATGTTAGTCTGAGACAGACAGAGATGCGTCGCCATTTGAAATTGTGGGATTTGATTCTATTGGGAATTGGTGCCATGGTGGGGACAGGGATTTTCACCATTACAGGTACGGCGGCAGCAACACTTGCTGGTCCATCACTAGTGGTTTCTATCGTGATTTCTGCCCTGTGTGTTTCTCTATCAGCTCTCTTTTTTGCAGAATTTGCCTCTCGTGTACCCGCAACTGGGGGTGCTTATAGTTATCTCTATGCGATTTTGGGAGAATTGCCAGCCTGGATTGCTGGCTGGTTGACCATCATGGAATTCATGACGGCTGTTTCAGGTGTGGCGTCTGGCTGGGCAGCTTACTTTAAGGGATTGCTCAGTGATTATGGTATCTCCATGCCCCAAGCCTTGAATGGTACCTTTAATCCTGAACAGGGGACCTATATCGATTTTCTGCCTATTTTAGTGCTGACCTTGGTAACAGGATTGGTTTTATTAAATTCTAAGGCAGCCTTGCGCTTTAATTCGCTTCTAGTAATCTTGAAATTTTCTGCTCTAGCCTTATTTATCCTAGTTGGTATTTGGTACATCAAACCTGAAAATTGGTCGAATTTTGCTCCTTTTGGCTTTGGCCAGATTTATGGAGGAAGCACTGGGATTATGGCAGGTGCATCTTTGATGTTCTTTGGATTTCTCGGATTTGAGTCTATTTCCATGGCAGTTGATGAAATTCAAAGCCCGCAAAAAAATATTCCTCGCGGAATTGTCCTTTCTCTGACAATCGTCACTATTCTCTATGCTTTGGTGACCTTAGTATTGACAGGGATTGTTCACTATAGTAAGCTCAATGTGGACGATGCAGTAGCATTTTCATTACGGAGTATTGGTATCGGTTGGGCAGCCAACTATGTTTCGCTTGTAGCCATTCTCACCCTGATAACGGTATGTATTTCCATGACTTATGCTTTGTCTCGAATGATTTATAGCTTAGCACGTGATGGACTTTTACCTCAAAGTTTTAAACGATTAAGCAAGACTAGTCGCGTTCCTAAAAATGCAACCATCTTAACAGGAGTTGTTTCAGCCCTTGCTGCCGGAGTGTTTCCTCTAGCCAGTATTGCAGCCTTCTTAAATATCTGTACCTTAGCTTATCTCATTTTACTAGCCTACGGAATAATAAAACTCAGAAAAGATAAGGGTATGCCCAAAAAAGGAGAGTTTAAAACTCCTTTGGTACCACTTTTGCCAATCCTTTCCATCCTTATCTGTGTTTCCTTTATGCTTCAATATAGTCTAGATACCTGGATTGCCTTTGGCATTGCTCTTGTAGTTGGTCTAGTCATTTACTTTACTTATGGGTTCCGCCATTCAACTCTCGCAGAAGAAAAATAAAAGCTGGGAAATCCCAGCTTTTTAATCTTTCACATAAGTAAAGCCTTCACCCAGAATTTCATGGGCCTCTGTGATGGTGATAAAGGCTTGAGGATCGACTTGGTGAATCATATCCTTCATTTTGACGATTTCGTTCCGACCGACGATACAGTAAATAATTTTTAAATCTTTCTTACTGTAATAACCTTGACCAGATATAAAGGTTACACCACGTCCAAGCTCCTCATTAATCTTATCAGCCAGTTGGTCAGGATATTGAGTAATAATCATAAATCCTTTACCAGCGTATCCCCCTTCGCCAATCAGGTCAATAACGCGAGCGATGATGAAGTCAAACAAGAGAGTATAGGTCACAAGACGGAGATCTTGGAAAATAAGCAGAATTAACATTAAAATGAAAAAGTCAATTCCAAAAAGCAATTTCCCAATCGAAAGATTGGTGTACTTGTTGAGGATACGGGCAACGATATCAGAACCACCAGTGGTTCCACCAGCATTAAAGATAATTCCTAAACCAACTCCCAGTAAAACCCCTGAGACTAAAGCAACGATGATGAGGTCACCTTGTAAATCAAACTGCAAGGGGATACGCTCAAAGATTGCGAGCCAAATAGAGAGAGAAATAGAACCCAGAAGGCTGGAGTAGAGGGTCTTGGAACCAAATATCTTCCAAGCCAAAATAAATAAAGGAATATTGATTAAGAGATTCATCAATGAGACAGGGATTTTAAAAAGATAGTAGGTAATCAAGGTGATACCTGTCGCCCCTCCCTCAAATAGATGATAAGGAACGACAAAGTAGGTGAGACCAAAGGCATAGATAGCTGCTCCAAATATAATCGTAATAATCGGTTGAACTTTTCGAATCATAGCTGTTCCTCGCTTTTCTATAGATAGATTATACCAAAAATTCAGTTTTTTTAATTGGATTACTTATGATTTTTTATCATTTTTTTGATATAATAAGAGTGAAAAATCCCAATCCTATTGAGAAGAATAGAAAGATTGAACTTATGACACAAGTAAAAATTGTAACGGACTCTTCTGTTACTATCGAACCAGAAGTAGTTAAAGAATTAAATATCACTATTGTCCCCTTATCAGTTATGATTGATGGCGTACTCTACTCAGATGCTGATCTAAAAGAGGGGGAATTCCTTCATCTCATGCAACAAAGCAAGAATCTCCCTAAAACGAGTCAACCTCCAGTAGGAGTGTTTGCTGAAGTCTTTGAAGAGCTGGGAAAAGATGGCAGTCAGGTTGTTGCTATTCATATGTCTCATGCCTTGTCTGGAACGGTTGAAGCTGCTCGCCAAGGCGCGAGTCTCTCAAGTTCTGATGTGACTGTTATTGATAGTTCCTTTACAGATCAGGCTATGAAGTTTCAAGTTGTTGAAGCTGCAAAACTTGCTAAAGAGGGTAAAGATTTAGAAACTATTCTAGCACATATAGAAGAAGTGAAGAATCACACAGAGCTTTATATCGGTGTTTCGACTCTAGAAAACCTAGTGAAAGGTGGGCGTATTGGACGTGTGACGGGACTATTAAGCTCACTATTAAATATTCGTGTAGTGATGCAGATGAAAAACCACGAACTTCAACCAATCGTCAAAGGACGTGGAGCGAAAACTTTCAAAAAGTGGCTTGAGGAATTAACCAATACTCTTTCCCAAAAATCAGTTGCAGAAATTGGAATTTCCTATGCTGGAACGAATGAATGGGCAAATGAGATGAAGAGTTTATTGCAAGCCTATGTTGAGAAACCAATCTCTGTACTGGAAACTGGCTCTATTATTCAAACTCATACTGGAGAGAATGCTTGGGCAATTCTAATCCGCTATAATTCCTAAAAAAATAGAGAAAAATGTTTGAAATGGCGCTTTTGACTTGACCTATGGGCAATTTTAGGATATGATTATATTTGTTAATCAGAAATTATTTGGAGGATTTGTTAACATGGCAAACAAACAAGATTTGATCGCTAAAGTAGCAGAAGCTACAGAATTGACTAAGAAAGATTCAGCAGCAGCAGTTGACGCTGTATTTGCAGCAGTAACTGAATACCTTGCAGCTGGTGAAAAAGTTCAATTGATCGGTTTCGGTAACTTTGAAGTTCGTGAGCGTGCTGCACGTAAAGGTCGCAACCCACAAACTGGTAAAGAAATCGAAATCGCAGCTTCTAAAGTTCCAGCATTCAAAGCTGGTAAAGCTCTTAAAGACGCTGTTAAATAATGAATTTTCAAAAAGCCTATTGTATCAAGCTTTCTAGCTTGGTCAATAGGCTTTTTTTGTGTATAGGGGGCAAAAAGGGGCCAAAGACGAATATTCCTTCATGATATCTACCACTGTTGATTTCATTTCTTTAGTTATATATGTATAAATTTAGGTGTTTTTCAACTGAGTCTTTGATATGATATATAACTTCTGAGATAAGTAGTCTTTTGAAAAATAGGTTTTAAGCCTTTACAGTAAAAGAAAAAAGGTTCCCATGTTTGGGAACCTTCTTTTCATTAGTTTTTAGAAGCTGCTTGGAATTCAGGGTTTTTCCATGCTTCATCAATGATAGCTTGCAATTCTTTGGCAGATGCTTGCATTTTTTGAGTTTCAGCGTCGTTCAATGGGATATTTACTGGACGAACAATACCGTGTGCACCAACAACAGCTGGTTGACCGATAAAGACGTTTTTAACACCGTATTGACCTTCTTGGAAGACTGAAAGTGGAAGTACTGCATTTTCGTCATCAAGGATTGCTTTTGTGATACGAGCAAGTGCTACTGCGATACCGTAGTATGTAGCTCCTTTTTTGTTAATGATTGTGTAAGCAGCGTCACGAACACCTTCGAACAATTCAATCAATTCAGCTTCTTGAACGTTTTGAGTATCTTTAAGGAATTCTTCAAGGTTTACACCAGCGATGTTAGCGTGTGACCAAACCGCAAACTCAGAATCTCCGTGTTCGCCCATGATGTAGGCGTGAACGGAACGAGCATCGACATCCAATTTTTCAGCAAGTGCTTGACGGAAACGTGCTGAGTCAAGTGAAGTACCTGAACCGATAACACGTTCTTTAGGGAATCCAGAGAATTTCCAAGTTGAGTAAGTCAAAACGTCAACTGGGTTAGCTGCAACAAGGAAGATACCATCGAAACCTGATTCAACAACTTGTGTTACGATTGATTTGTTGATAGCCAAGTTTTTACCTACAAGGTCAAGACGAGTTTCACCTGGTTTTTGAGGAGCACCTGCAGTGATAACAACAAGGTCAGCGTCTGCACAGTCAGAGTATTGAGCAGCATAGATTTTTTTAGGTGAAGTGAAGGCAAGGGCGTGGCTAAGGTCAAGCGCATCACCAACAGCTTTTTCGTGCAATTGTGGAATTTCGATAATTCCAAGCTCTTGTGCAATTCCTTGGTTAACAAGTGCGAAAGCGTAAGATGAACCTACGGCACCGTCACCAACAAGGATCACTTTTTTGTGTTGTTTAGTTGAAGTCATTATCTAAACATCTCCTTCATTTTTTTTTAGGGGAATCCCCAGACACTTTCATTCTATCACTTTTAAAAAGCTTTGTCACGAATATTCTATTCGGTTATCGATGTAAACGTTTTAGTGGTTTTCAAAGACTGAAATGAAGGACAAATTATGGTATAATATATCTAATTACTAATAGTGAAATGAGGCATTTATTAATGCAGGATAGAAATTTAGTGAATGTCAATCTGACAAAGGAGATGAAGACCAGCTTTATCGATTACGCCATGAGTGTTATCGTTGCGCGGGCTCTTCCTGATGTTCGAGACGGTTTAAAACCTGTTCACCGCCGTATTCTTTACGGAATGAATGAACTAGGTGTTACACCAGACAAACCTCATAAAAAATCAGCCCGTATTACAGGGGATGTTATGGGTAAATACCACCCACACGGGGATTCATCTATTTATGAAGCCATGGTTCGTATGGCTCAGTGGTGGAGCTACCGTTACATGCTTGTCGATGGACATGGAAACTTTGGTTCCATGGACGGGGATGGTGCCGCCGCACAGCGTTACACAGAAGCACGTATGAGCAAGATTGCTCTTGAAATGCTTCGTGACATCAATAAAAACACAGTTGATTTCGTAGACAACTACGATGCCAATGAGCGAGAACCCTTGGTCTTGCCGGCTCGTTTTCCAAACCTTTTGGTCAATGGGGCAACGGGTATCGCTGTTGGGATGGCAACTAATATCCCACCTCACAACTTGGGTGAAACCATTGATGCGGTGAAGTTGGTTATGGACAATCCTGAAGTAACCACTAGGGATTTGATGGAAGTTTTACCTGGTCCAGATTTTCCAACTGGTGCCCTTGTCATGGGGAAATCAGGTATTCATAAGGCTTATGAGACTGGTAAGGGTTCTATTGTTCTCCGTTCTCGAACAGAGATTGAGACGACTAAGACAGGGCGTGAGCGCATCGTGGTAACAGAATTTCCTTATATGGTCAATAAAACCAAGGTCCATGAGCATATCGTTCGTTTGGCGCAAGAAAAACGAATTGAGGGCATTACAGCTGTACGTGATGAATCCAACCGTGAAGGGGTTCGTTTCATTATCGAAGTGAAGCGTGATGCTTCTGCAAATGTTATCCTCAATAACCTCTTCAAGATGACGCAGATGCAAACTAACTTTGGTTTCAATATGCTTGCTATTCAAAATGGCGTACCAAAAATCTTATCTCTTCGCCAAATTTTGGATGCTTATATTGAACACCAAAAAGAAGTGGTTGTTCGTCGTACCCGTTTTGACAAGGAAAAGGCAGAAGCGCGTGCGCACATCTTAGAAGGCCTTTTAATCGCGCTAGACCATATCGACGAAGTGATTCGTATCATCCGTGCTAGTGAAACGGATGCCGAAGCACAAGCTGAGTTGATGAGCAAGTTCAAACTTTCTGAACGTCAAAGTCAGGCTATCCTTGATATGCGTCTTCGCCGCTTGACCGGATTGGAACGCGATAAGATTCAGTCTGAATATGATGAATTGATTGCCTTGATTGCAGATTTGGCTGATATTCTTGCTAAACCAGAACGTGTGGCACAAATCATAAAAGATGAATTGGATGAAGTAAAACGTAAATTTGGTGACAAACGTCGTACCGAGTTAATGGTTGGAGAAGTCTTAACTCTTGAAGACGAAGACTTGATTGAGGAGTCAGATGTCTTAATCACTCTTTCTAACAAGGGCTATATCAAACGTTTGGACCAAGGCGAATTCACTGCTCAAAAACGTGGTGGTCGTGGGGTCCAAGGTACGGGAGTTAAGGATGATGACTTTGTGCGTGAGTTGGTTTCAACTAGCACCCATGATCATTTACTCTTCTTTACCAATAAGGGCCGTGTATACCGATTAAAAGGTTATGAAATTCCTGAATACGGTCGCACAGCCAAGGGATTGCCGGTTGTCAATCTTTTGAAGCTGGATGAAGGGGAGAGCATACAGACCATCATTAATGTTAAATCTGAACGTAGTGATGATGCTTATCTCTTCTTCACAACCCGTCACGGTATCGTGAAGCGAACCAGTGTTAAAGAATTTGCTAATATTCGTCAAAATGGACTTAAGGCTTTGAATCTAAAGGATGAGGATGAACTGATTAACGTCTTGCTGACAGAAGAAGACACAGATATCATCATTGGTACCAAATTTGGTTATGCCGTTCGCTTTAATCAATCAGCCGTTCGTGGTATGAGCCGTATCGCGACAGGGGTTCGAGGAGTTAACCTTCGTGAAGGAGATACTGTAGTTGGTGCTAGTGTCATCACTGACCAGGACGAGGTCCTTATCATCACTGAAAAAGGTTATGGTAAACGTACTCTTGCAACTGAATATCCAACAAAAGGTCGTGGTGGTAAAGGGATGAAGACAGCCAATGTTGCTGAGAAGAATGGACCTCTTGCAGGTCTCCTCACTGTTAAAGGAGATGAAGACCTGATGATTATCACGGATACAGGTGTTATGATCCGTACAAACGTTGCCAATATTTCACAAACAGGACGCTCAACTATGGGAGTTAAGGTGATGCGTCTAGACCAGGATGCCAAGATTGTGACCTTTACAACGGTTGATGCGGCAGAAAAAGAAGAAGTTGGGACTGAAAACGAAACAGAAGGTAAAGCATAATGTCTCATAAAAAAACGAAAAGTAAGAAGAATAAGCGTAGGAATCTATTTCTCAATATTTTAGCGGTTTTCTTAATTCTTTTATCCTTAGCTTTGATTTTTAATTCAAAGATTCGAGATCTCTTTATGGTATGGAATACCAATAAATACCAAGTCAATCAGGTTACTAAAGAAAATATAGATGAAAATCTCAAAACGGAAGGAAATTTTGATTTTGATTCGGTTAAATCTATTTCATCTGAAGCAGTTCTAGCCGCTCAGTGGGACGCTCAGAAGCTTCCCGTTATTGGAGGAATTGCTATTCCCGAAGTGGAGATTAACTTGCCGATTTTCAAAGGGTTGGATAATGTAAACTTGTTCTATGGAGCAGGAACCATGAAACCAGACCAAAAAATGGGAGAGGGCAACTATTCTCTAGCGAGTCACCATATCTTTACTGCTGAAAATGCCAGTCAAATGCTCTTCTCACCTTTAGTTAACGCTAAAGCGGGTATGAAAATTTACCTGACTGATAAGGATAAGGTTTATACTTATGAGATTACGGAAGTTAAACACGTTACTCCGGACCGAGTAGATGAAATCGAAGATCGTGATGGTATCAAAGAAATCACATTAGTGACCTGTGTGGACTATAATGCGACAGAGCGTATAATTGTTAAGGGGATTTTTAAAGAATCAAAAGCTTATTCAGAGACTTCTGAGGATATTTTGAAGGCCTTTAATCAACCGTATAGACAACGTTATTAACCTCAAAAACCAGTGAAGAAGCAATTTCACTGGTTTTTTGTCAAATTGAGACATCAGTCAAAGGAGAATGATGCATGTTCGAATATTTTTTGTTTGGAATGAAAACGATGTGGGAAAGTCCTGTCTTTAGTTTTGCCTTTTACTTATTAGCCTCTATTCTGTTACTAATCTTTTGGCGACGTTTTATAATTGTCCGTCGTAGTGGTGGTAATTTTTTTGCCCCGTTTCACATTGCCAATGGGAGATTTTATATTCACAATGCTTTTGTATTTGTGAAGAGAATCATTCCGCTGAATAACATCAGAAGGATTGAAGTCAAATATATTCGAAGTGTCAAATTGAATGGGGCAAGTTATCATTTGTTTATCGAAAGAAAAGATGGAAAAGCTGTCAGTTTTTTCTTAGGACAATCAAAACAGAATGATCTCCTTGTGAAGAATCTAAAGAATGAAACTAAAAACTACCATATTAGAATTGTAATAGATGGATAAGTGTTTAGCTTAAGAAAGGAATGATCATGGATAAGCTACAAGAAGTCAGAGAAAATGAACAGTTAAGGACCTTACTGATGACTGAATGTGATATTTATTTTTATGACAAGATAAGTGAAGTTCAGTTTTCAGGGAACAATGAGGAATACTCTCTTGCCTGTAAGGCATTTGCTCAAGACGGTAGTGGGGGAGAATATGTTTTTCTTGAAGATGACAGCATAGGCTTTATCGGAAGTGAGGGCCAAGTGGGCAGAGTAGCAGAAAGTCTGGATGACTTGCTAACATTCCTACTGCACGCAGGTTGTATTTCGGATTTTAGCTGTCAGTATCTTTATCAGAACACAGACTTATTGAAAGCATTTTGTAGGGGCTATGTGTCTAAAATACGAGAAAGTTATCAGGCTAAGCAGGAGAATTGGGATCAAGTACGAAGAAATATGGCGCAAAAACTATCACTTGATTTCAATCCTAAAAAACTAGAAGAAGTAGCCATGACATTTTATCAAGCGGCGACAAGGAAGCCTGTATTTTCCTGTAAGTATATAGACGGTGAAGAAGAATATACCTGTGATTCAGTTTTGTCGGACATTGTGGGCTTGTGGACGACAGAACTTGTAGGAATGAGTAGAGAAGAAATCGAAAACTATAAAACTTGATAATGTATGATGCTTGTAAGATGATCATTCAACTTTAATGGTATCTTTTCAATGTGAAAGGAAATTGGTCAGTAGGTTGAAAGATTTATCGTAAGAAACCGAAGAATGCTTGGCATAAGAGAGGATAGATAATGAGTCAGTTAAGTGAAAAGTATTTAGTTAGGCTCAAAGAAGACATAACAAGTAGTTTTCCATTTGACAAGGATCTTCCTATGATATTCTTGGGAGAAATTGCCAATATGGCTGGACACGGAATCTTCATAGGGAAATCTGGGAAGTCTTATTCTGGATATCATATTTCACATTTTAGAGAACTAAGTGAAGATGAGATATAGGACTTTCGCAGTAGGAAAAATAGATGAGGAGTTGAGAATGAATAATCAGATTGACTTGGCACTTCCGAACCTATACGCAGAATTCTTGAGTAAAATCGACAAAGCAGGAGAGTTGATAATAGAGAATACAGGCATCACCTTATATTCGAGGTTAGATTTGCTAGAAAGAAACTCCACCTACCAAATAGAAGAGTGGGAACCTGATTTTTTCCTGATTGGGAAAGATGGGGATGTCGCTTTTTTTATAAAGAAAGATTCTGACGACACTATTTATATGAATGATTTGGGGGCATTAGGTTCACTGGAAATGAAACCCATATCTTTGAATATTTTCGAGTTTGTGCAACAAGCGAGTGAACATTATGATGATATCTTCTAATCATTGCAAGTGTTGTTATTTTATCATACGCGTGTGTGGAAGACATTTTTATGAAATCATTTGAACATTTTGATTAATGTTACTAAATTTTTAGTAAATGATAATGATTTGGAGAGTGAACAATGAATTTTGATGAGAGTTTACAGCAATACACTTATGAGTATGAGGGAGTGATCTTTGTTTGGGACGAAGAGCCTGATTGTGACTTTATAGATAAAGTTGAACTGTTATCAAAAAATTATCAGGAAAATCTCAATAGAATTATCAACTTCATGCTAGCTGATCTTAAGGAAATGTATGGAGAAGTCAGCGAGGAAGATGTGAAGAACAAGCTGGGGAAACCTATCATTGACTACAATCAAGGAACAGTTAGTTATTGTGAGCAAACCTTCGATGACTGGCACCTATTTGAGTTTGAATTTTTGGATGATCAATTTGAAACATTGAAATGTTTTTCTGTTAATGGGTAAAGGAGAGATTTATGGAATTCCTCCAATGCCTTGATTTTCTTTGTAGAAAACGTATACAAGAAAGGCTTTTCAAAATGCGTGCTTTATGTTATAATATTCACAAATAAAAGTTTAGGAGTATTTTATGGTTTCTTCAGAATTTATCTCAAAGATTGAATTTGCTTGCAAGAAGAAAGAAAGTCTTTATGGCCAAAGTAAGTTTAAGTATGCGATTCGTTCTATGTTTGCAGGTGCTTTTCTAACATTTAGTACAGCTGCGGGTGCAGTTGGGGCTGACTTAATTAATAAAATCGCACCTGGTAGTGGACGTTTTCTCTTCCCATTTGTTTTTGCTTGGGGATTGGCCTACATTGTTTTCTTGAATGCTGAACTGGTAACTTCAAATATGATGTTTTTGACAGCTGGTAGTTTCTTGAAAAAAATTTCATGGAGAAAAACAGCTGAGATTTTACTTTACTGTACCTTGTTCAATCTCATCGGAGCCTTGATAGCAGGTTGGGGCTTTGCCCACTCAGCAGCCTATGCAAATCTAACACATGATAGCTTCATTTCAGGGGTTGTAGAGATGAAGTTAGGTCGTTCCAATGAGCTAGTCTTGCTTGAAGGTGTTTTAGCCAATATCTTTGTAAACATTGCCATTCTTTCATTCGTTTTGGTGAAAGATGGTGGGGCTAAACTTTGGCTTGTGTTATCAGCAATTTACATGTTTGTATTCTTAACAAACGAACACATTGCTGCGAACTTTGCTTCTTTTGCGATTGTTAAGTTTAGTGTTGCAGCAGACTCAATTGCTAACTTTGACATACCTAATATTCTTCGTCACTGGGGTGTAACCTTTGTCGGGAACTTTACCGGAGGAGGTCTCTTGATGGGCTTGCCTTACGCTTTCCTCAACAAAAACGAAGATACTTATGTCGATTAAAAAACGGGCACGAATTAATCGTGCTTTTTTGTTTGATGTGTAAGACTAGTCATAGTTGTTCCTTATATCAAAATATAGAAAAACGGTATTGGAAAAGACTAGCCCAAGATGATACAATATCCCTAATGAAGCTATTTGGAGGTCGTCATATGACTCGTGATTTTAAATTTGAAACCCTACAATTACATGCTGGGCAAGTAGTTGATCCAGCGACCAAGTCTCGTGCAGTACCAATTTATCAAACAACATCCTTCGTTTTTGATGACACGCAAGAAGGTGCCGATTTGTTTGCTTTGAGAAAACCGGGGAATATCTATACCCGTATCACAAATCCTACAACAGCAGCCTTTGAAGAAAGAATCGCTGCTCTTGAAGGTGGTGTTGGAGCACTAGCGACAGCATCAGGTATGGCTGCTGTAACCTACACTATTTTGGCGCTTGCTCACGCAGGTGACCATGTGGTGGCTGCGTCAACTATTTACGGTGGGACCTTCAACCTCTTGAAAGAAACCCTTCCTCGTTATGGGATTACAACAACCTTTGTGGATGTGGATAATTTGGAGGAAGTAGAAGCAGCTATCAATGACAATACCAAGCTTGTCTTGATTGAAACCTTGGGGAATCCCTTGATTAACATTCCTGACTTGGAAAAATTGGCTGAGATTGCGCATAAACACCAGATTCCTCTCGTTTCGGACAACACCTTTGCCACACCATATTTGATTAACGTCTTCTCTCACGGTGTAGATATTTCCATTCACTCAGCAACTAAGTTTATCGGTGGGCATGGTACGACTATTGGTGGAGTGATTGTCGATAGTGGTCGTTTTGACTGGGAGGCTTCAGGAAAGTTCCCTCAATTTGTTGAGGAAGACCCAAGTTACCACAACTTGAGCTATACTCGTGATGTGGGTGCAGCAGCCTTTATTATCGCTGTTCGTGTTCAATTGCTCCGTGATACAGGTGCTGCCTTGTCACCATTTAATGCCTTTCTCTTGCTCCAAGGACTTGAAACTCTCTCTCTTCGTGTTGAACGTCATGTGCAAAATGCAGAGAAAATCGTTGATTTCCTTGTTAACCATCCTAAGGTTGAAAAAGTCAACTATCCAAAACTAGCTGACAGTCCTTATCATACCTTGGCTGAGAAATATTTGCCAAAAGGTGTTGGTTCAATCTTTACCTTCCATGTTAAAGGTGGAGAGAAAGAAGCACGCAAGGTGATTGATAATTTGGAAATCTTCTCTGACCTTGCAAACGTAGCAGATGCCAAATCTCTTGTTGTCCATCCCGCGACAACCACTCACGGTCAGTTGTCAGAAAAAGATCTAGAAGCAGCAGGTGTCACACCAAACCAAATACGCTTGTCTATCGGTCTTGAAAATGTAGAGGATTTGATTGAAGATTTGCGCTTGGCCTTGGAAAAAATTTAAAGTAACAGATATAAACAGTGGGTTTCGACTCGCTGTTTTTGATTTTCCCTCAGGCATGATATAATGGTTACAGAAGTCTAGAAAGAGGGAAGATATGAACGAAATCAAATGTCCCAACTGTGGGGAAGTCTTTACAGTAAATGAGAGCCAGTATGCCGAACTTTTATCTCAAGTGAGAACAGCTGAGTTTGATAAGGAATTACACGATCGCATGAAGCAGGAGCTGGCCTTGGCTGAGCAAAAGGCCTTGAATGAGCAACAGTCTAAACTGGCTCAAAAAGACCAAGAAATTGCACAATTACAGAGTCAAATCCAAAACTTTGATACAGAGAAAGAACTGGCTAAGAAAGAGGTTGAACAGACAAGTCAGGAGGCTTTATTGGCTAAAGACAAGGAAGTACAGGTCTTGGAAAACCAACTGGCTACCTTGCGTTTGGAGCATGAAAATCAACTGCAAAAGACCTTTTCTGACCTAGAAAAAGAACGGGATCAAGTTAAAAATCAGCTCCTCTTGCAAGAAAAGGAAAATGAGTTGTCTTTGGCTTCTGTTAAACAAAACTATGAAGCCCAGCTTAAAGCAGCAAGTGAACAAGTCGAATTTTACAAGAATTTCAAAGCCCAACAATCTACAAAAGCTATCGGGGAAAGTCTGGAACAGTATGCGGAGAGTGAGTTCAATAAGGTCCGCAGTTTTGCCTTTCCAAATGCCTACTTTGAGAAGGATAACAAGGTCTCTGCACGTGGTTCTAAGGGGGACTTTATCTTCCGTGATTTTGATGAAAATGGTCTAGAATTCATTTCCATCATGTTTGAGATGAAAAACGAAGCAGATGGAACAGAGAAGAAGCATAAGAATTCGGACTTCTATAAGGAATTGGACAAGGACCGTCGGGAAAAGAACTGTGAATATGCCGTTTTGGTGACTATGCTTGAGGCGGATAATGACTACTTCAACACGGGTATCGTGGATGTCAGCCACGAATATGAAAAGATGTATGTCGTCCGTCCCCAGTTCTTCATCCAGTTGATTGGTCTCCTGCGAAATGCAGCGCTTAATTCCCTTAAATACAAGCAGGAGTTAGCCTTGATTCGGGAGCAAAATATCGATATTACACATTTTGAGGAAGATTTGGATGCCTTTAAACTAGCCTTTGCCAAGAACTACAATTCAGCTTCAACTAACTTTGGTAAAGCTATTGATGAAATCGACAAGGCTATCAAACGCATGGAAGAGGTCAAGAAATTTCTAACAACATCCGAAAACCAACTCCGCCTCGCTAATAACAAATTGGAAGATGTTTCAGTTAAAAAATTGACCCGAAAAAATCCAACTATGAAAGCGAAATTTGAAGCGCTGAAGGGCGAGTGAGATTACCTTAAAAACAGGAGTTCCTATGAAAAAATCTTTGAAATTCTCGGAAATTTATATTGCTTATTTACCATTAGTTGTATTTTTTCTTAATCTCCTATATGGTCTTTTAAATATTGAAGGCGTAGGCGATACTGACTCAAGATATAATTTATTATTTGCTATTTTTGGATTGATTCCAACTATATTCGGTTATGGAATTAGTTTTTTGGCTAATCTTCTGGTGGGTATATCTTACGTGCGAAAAGCAAAAAATGAATCGAAACGCATCATTGCATTCCTATTGGTTGGAAATATTTTTTTAGCAATTTTTCTGATATTTTTGCTAAGATTTAAAATGATTGTTTCCTTTGACTTTATAAAAGATATTGACCTTTGGAGTTTCATTTTTTCATTATTTTTATTTCCGTATTTAGATTGGATTTATCAAAAGGAAGACTATAATCCAAAATTAAGTCGTAAGTTACTTATTCTATTTTTGATTGGGATTTTTTCTCCACTTATAGGAAATACAATTCAAACCCACTTTAGAAATAATGCTAAAGTTCAACAATTAAAAGAGTTTTATTCTTCTAGGGGAATGAATTATGATGTTGCTCTTAAAAGAGTAGAAATAGATAGTAACGTTTCAGATATTAGTATTTTTGATGTATCGGATAATGGAATGACTATCCAAGTAGGTGCTAAGTACATTCGTCAAAAATTAACACAGGTCAGTTTCATTAATGAGAATTATGGTTTTAAAGAATTCTTGAGGCTTTCTGCATCGAGCCAAGAAGCTCAGACAGTTCTGAATGATTTTAAATCAGCTGTAGAAAGTACAATACAAAAGAAAGGATATGATATAGTAGTTATTGATGATAAAGAACAGCCATTAGCTAGCCCTGGTTTTAAAATATCAAATTCATATAGGATAACTCCTTTAATAAAAGAAAAGGCTCTTCAAAATCAAAATTCATTCAGTAAAGAAAAACAAGCTTTTAGAGGATATGCGACTCTTTCTGTTAAAGACTTTATGAAGGAGGGAGCACTTTGCTCGCATTTAACACTTAGCAAAAGCAACCTATTGGAACTAGGAGATATTGATTTTTCAAGCTTTCCAGATGGATATTACAACATAAATGCTGACTACTTTTCGGTTGTTAATGGAAAATATAAACAGCTTGAAAAGGATGATAATTTTGAATATATTTTACCAATTGAGTCGGGTAAACCATTTTACTCTGAGGATTTATATGATATTAAAAAAATTGATTTAAACAATGAGGAATAGAAGTGAAAGGGAAACTAGAAAGCAACACATGAACGGTATTATCAACTTAAAAAAAGAAGCGGGCATGACCTCGCATGATGCAGTTTTTAAGCTGCGTAAGATTTTGGGAACCAAGAAAATCGGTCATGGAGGTACCTTAGATCCTGATGTTGTGGGTGTTTTGCCCATTGCAGTTGGCAAGGCAACCCGCATGGTCGAATTTATGCAGGATGAGGGTAAGGTCTATGAGGGGGAAATCACTCTTGGTTATTCAACGACGACTGAGGATGCCAGCGGAGAAGTGGTCGCAGAGACACCCGTTTTGTCTCCCTTGGATGAAACCATTGTCGATGAAGCGATTGCGAGTCTGACCGGACCTATTACCCAGATTCCGCCTATGTATTCGGCTGTCAAGGTTAATGGTCGCAAGCTCTATGAGTATGCGCGTGCTGGTCAGGAAGTGGAGCGTCCAGAACGTCAGGTGACTATTTATCAATTTGAGCGGACTAGTTCGATTTCTTATGACGATCACCTCGCACGTTTTACATTTCGTGTGAAATGCAGTAAGGGGACTTATATCCGTACCTTGTCAGTTGACTTGGGAGAGAAGCTTGGTTATGCGGCCCATATGTCCCATCTGACACGGACTAGTGCTGCAGGGTTACAACTGGAGGATGCTCTTACCTTGGACGAAATTGCTGAAAAAGTGGAGGCTGGTCAACTGGACTTTCTCCATCCTCTTGAAATTGGAACGGGGGATCTTGTCAAAGTTTTCCTAAGTCCAGAAGAGGCTACAGAAGTGCGCTTTGGTCGTTTTATCAAGCTAGACCAAACGGACCAAGAATTAGCTGCCTTTGAGGGAGATACATTGCTAGCCATTCTAGAAAAAAGGGGCAATCTCTACAAGCCAAGAAAGGTTTTTGGCTAGTCTAACTGGAGTGTGGGGATGGATTTGTTTCCCCTAGACTATCCAAATCAGACTATAAATTTTGCAAAAAATGTGATAGAATAGACGACGGATAAAAAAACGGAGGATAGCATGCAAAATAGACCAATCATTATCGGAGTGACAGGTGGTTCTGGTGGAGGAAAAACAAGTGTTTCAAGAGCCATTTTATCGCACTTTCCTGATGAAAAGATTTCCATGATTGAGCATGATTCATACTACAAGGATCAGTCTCACTTGACCTTTGAAGAGCGTGTCAAAACCAACTATGACCATCCATTTGCCTTTGATACAGACCTGATGATCGAGCAGATTAAGGAATTGTTGGCAGGGCGCCCAGTGGACATTCCGACTTATGACTATACAGCGCATACACGGAGTAGCAAAACCTATCGTCAGGAGCCTCAGGATGTCTTTATCGTTGAGGGGATTTTGGTCTTGGAGGACAAGCGCCTGCGCGATTTGATGGATATCAAGATTTTTGTGGATACAGATGATGATGTGCGTATTATTCGTCGGATCAAGCGTGATATGGAAGAGCGTGGACGTAGCCTTGACAGTGTCATTGAGCAGTACTTAGGTGTAGTTAAACCTATGTACCACCAGTTTATAGAGCCGACTAAGCGTTATGCCGATATCGTCATTCCTGAGGGGGTCAGCAATACCGTTGCTATCGATCTTTTGACCACCAAGATTGCAAAGATTTTGGAAGAAGCGCGAAACAGTAAATAATCAGATGAGGAGGCCATGCCTCCTTTTTCTATTTTTCCTTTCGTTTCGGTAGGAAAAAGGTGATTTTTAAGCATGTTTTTGGTATAATAATACCCATGGAAAAGCAAGAAAATGAATAGTAGGTGGAGATGGAAAAGTATTTATCGGTAACAACTTTGACCAAGTATCTGAAAATGAAATTCGATAAAGACCCTTACTTGGAACGGGTCTATTTAACTGGTCAAGTTTCCAACTTTCGTAAACGACCTACTCACCAATATTTCTCCTTAAAAGATGACCATGCAGTTATTCAAGCGACCATCTGGTCAGGGATCTATCAGAAATTAGGTTTCGACTTGGAAGAAGGTATGAAGATCAATGTAATTGGGCGTGTGCAGGTTTATGAACCCAGTGGGAGCTACTCTATCATCATTGAAAAGGCTGAGCCTGATGGGGTTGGGGCGCTCGCGATTCAGTTTGAACAACTCAAGAAAAAATTGACAGAAGAAGGCCTGTTTCAAGAACGCTACAAGCAACCTCTTCCCCAGTTTTCTAAGCGAATTGGTGTAGTAACCAGTCGTAGTGGAGCCGTTATTCGAGATATTATCACGACCGTCAGCAGGCGCTTCCCAGGTGTCGACATTCTTCTCTATCCGACAAAAGTACAAGGTGATGGAGCTGCGGAGGAAATTGCTCGAAATATTGCGCGTGCCAATCAACGTGAGGACCTAGATGTTCTCATCATTGGTCGTGGTGGGGGTTCCATCGAGGATCTCTGGGCTTTTAACGAAGAAATTGTGGTACGAGCCATTTTTGAATCTCGTTTGCCAGTTATTTCTAGTGTTGGGCATGAGACAGATGTGACCTTGGCGGACTTTGTAGCTGATCGCCGAGCTGCAACGCCAACAGCTGCGGCTGAATTGGCAACGCCTGTGACCAAGTTGGATCTATTGACGCATTTGCAAAATCAAGAAAAGCGGATGGCGACAGCAGTTCAGAATGTCCTGTCAAGAAAAAAAGAAGCTCTGAAAAAATGCAGTCAGTCAGTCATCTTTAGACAACCAGAGCGCTTGTATGATGGCTATTTGCAACGGTTAGATCAACTGCAACTGAGATTAAAACAAAGTTTGCAAACACGGATTTCTGATAATAAACAGCTAGTCCAAGCAAGGACGCATCAACTAGTCCAATTATCACCTATAACCAAAATCCAGCGTTCTCAAGACCGTTTAGGTCAGTTGGACAAGCACCTACGTAGCCAAATGGCGCTGGTTTATGATGCCAAGGTTGCTGAAGTCAAGCGACTTTCAGAAGCTTTGATGATGTTGGATACCAGTCGAATCGTGGCGCGTGGTTATGCAATTGTCAAAAAAGAAGAGTCAGTTGTGGATTCGGTTGAGAAGTTGAAGAAAAAAGACCAAGTGATGCTTTTGATGCGAGATGGTCAAGTAGAATTAGAGGTTAAAGATGTCAAAACAAAAGAAATTTGAGGAAAATCTAGCAGAACTGGAGACCATTGTCCAAAGTTTGGAAAATGGTGAAATTGCTTTGGAAGATGCGATTGCTGCCTTTCAAAAGGGGATGGTCTTGTCAAAAGAGCTCCAAGCGACGCTAGACAAGGCTGAAAAGACCTTGGTTAAGGTCATGCAAGAAGACGGAACAGAAAGTGATTTTGAATGAAGAAGCAAGAAAAATTAGCTCTTGTTGAGTCGGCTTTGGAAGATTTTTATGGAGACCAGCAGTTTGCTTCTAGTTTACGAGAGTCCGTTCTCTATTCCATTCATGCTGGTGGCAAGCGTATTCGCCCTTTTCTCTTGCTAGAAGTACTAGAAGCCTTGCGTGTTGCTATTAGACCAGCTCACGCACAAGTGGCTGCGGCCTTGGAAATGATTCATACGGGGAGCTTGATTCACGATGACCTTCCTGCTATGGATGATGACGATTATCGTCGAGGGCGTTTGACTAATCACAAGAAATTCGGTGAAGCTATGGCAATTTTGGCAGGAGATGCCTTGTTCCTAGACCCCTATGCTTTGATAGCGCAGGCAGATTTGCCAAGTCAGATTAAGGTGGACTTGATTGCCAACTTATCCCTTGCTTCAGGAAGTCTGGGCATGGTAGCAGGGCAGGTTTTAGATATGAAAGGCGAACACCAACATTTGTCTTTGGAAGAATTACAAACTATTCATGCTAATAAAACAGGAAAATTACTAGCCTATCCTTTCCAAGCAGCAGCTATCATAGCAGAATTAGCACCAGAATTACAAGCAAAACTGAAGAATGTGGGTGACTTGATCGGACTGGCCTTTCAAGTCAGAGATGATGTGCTGGATGTGACTGCTAGTTTTGAGGAAATTGGCAAGACGCCGCAAAAGGATTTACAGGCAGAAAAGTCAACCTATCCAGCCTTGTTGGGCTTGGAGGAGGCTATTGCCTTTTGTAACCAAACCTTGGATCAAGCCGAGGCTAAATTAGAAGAAATTGCCCAGCAAGTCAGCTTTGAAAAAGAGCCGATTGTGAAAGTAGTAGAAAGTTTGAGAATCAATGGCTAAGGAAAGAGTGGATGTACTAGCTTATAAACAGGGTTTGTTTGAAACGAGAGAACAAGCCAAGCGGGGTGTTATGGCTGGGCTCGTTGTGGCAGTGCTTAATGGGGAGCGCTTTGACAAACCAGGAGAGAAAATCCCAGATGATACTGAACTAAAACTCAAGGGTGAAAAACTCAAGTATGTCAGTCGAGGTGGTCTAAAACTAGAGAAGGCCTTGCAGGTCTTTGATTTGTCAGTGGAGGGAGCAACCACGATTGATATTGGGGCTTCCACTGGAGGATTTACTGATGTCATGTTGCAAAATGGTGCTGACTTGGTCTTTGCAGTTGATGTTGGTACCAATCAGTTGGCTTGGAAATTACGTCAAGACCCTCGGGTTATCAGTATGGAGCAGTTCAATTTCCGCTATGCTGAAAAGACTGATTTTGATCAGGAACCGAGCTTTGCCAGTATTGATGTGAGTTTCATTTCTTTAAGTTTGATTTTACCAGCCTTGCACCGTGTCTTGGCAGATCAAGGGCAAGTTGTGGCTTTAGTTAAACCTCAGTTTGAAGCAGGACGTGAGCAGATTGGAAAAAATGGAATCATTCGAGATGCCAAGGTTCATCAACATGTCCTTGAAGCTGTCACTGCTATGGCAGTTGAACAAGGTTTTTCAGTCCTTGGTTTGGACTTTTCTCCCATCCAAGGTGGACATGGAAACATCGAATTTCTGGCATATTTGAAAAAGGAAGAGGGAGCAAGTAATCAAGTTGCCCCGGAAATAGAAAAAGTTGTAGAGAGAGCACATAGAGAATTTAAAGATGAATAAAAAAGAGAGACTTGAAAAAATTAGAAGATTTGTTACAGATTATCAAATCGGGACTCAGGAAGAAATTGTTGAACACTTAAAGGAAGCAGGTATTTCTGCTACGCAAGCCACTGTCTCAAGAGACATCAAGGAACTTGGGATTGTTAAAATTCCTTTGAAGAATAACACCTATATCTATGAGTTGCCAAAATCAGTCGTCAAAAGTTTGCAGTTGGCTGAGGACAATATTGTGAGTTCTGAGTTAATGGGAAATATGATCAACCTTTCTGTCATTCCTGGAAATACTATTTTTGTGAAGAGTCAGTTGGTTGAAGCATTTTCTGAACAGATTTTTAGCTGTCTAGCTGATGATGATTCTATCTTAATTGTAGCTAGAACAGCAGAGGCAGCTGAGGAAATTGTTGAACAAGTCAAAAAATGGTAGGTCAGTATGTTACTTGAAATTTCGATAAAAAACTTTGCCATTATTGAGGCGATTTCGCTCAATTTTGAAAAGGGTATGACTGTTTTGACCGGGGAAACGGGTGCTGGAAAGTCTATCATTATCGACGCTATGAATCTCATGTTGGGGGCTCGGGCAACAACAGACGTTATTCGTCACGGTGCGCCAAAGGCAGAGATTGAGGGGCTTTTCTCGGTTGAAAATAGTCGCCTTTTACAGGAACTTTTTGAAGAGCAAGGTTTAGAATTGGGTGATGAGATTATCATCCGCCGGGAAATTTTGCAAAATGGTCGTAGTGTTAGTCGCGTGAATGGTCAGATGGTCAATCTTTCTGTCTTGCGTGCTATTGGGCAACACCTTGTGGATATCCATGGTCAGCATGACCAAGAAGAGTTAATGCGTCCTCAACTGCATATCCAGATGTTGGATGAGTTTGGTGATGCTGCTTTCTTGGACTTGAAGGAGACCTATCAGACGAGCTTTGATGCCTATCGCAAAATGCGCAAGCAGGTTTTGGAAGTCAAGAAAAACCAGCAGGAACACAAGGCTCGTATTGAGATGTTGGAATTTCAAATGGCAGAGATTGAGGCTGCAAACTTGCAGGCTGGTGAAGACTTGGCTCTCAACCAAGAACGAGATAAACTCCTCAATCATAAGAATATTGCGGATACGCTGACCAATGCCTATAGCATGTTAGACAATGAGGAATTCTCCAGTCTTGCTAATGTCCGTTCAGCCATGAATGACATGGAAAGTGTTGAAGAATACGACACTGAATACCGTGAAATTTCAAGTTCTCTGTCAGAGACCTACTATGTTTTAGAAGATATTACAAAGCGTTTGGAAGATATTATTGAGGATTTGGATTTTGATGGCAATCGCCTCATGCAGATTGAGAATCGCTTAGACCTTCTGAATACTATCACCCGCAAGTACGGTGGAACTGTAGATGACGTTTTGCTTTATTTTGCCAAGATTACGGATGAGTATAATCTCTTGACTGGAAATAATCTTTCTTCCGAAGAGATGGAAGCAGAACTCAAGAAATTGGAAGTTAATCTTGTTGATTTGGCAGGTCAGCTTGCATCTGCTCGCCATTATTTGGCCCAGCAGCTTGAGGCAGAGATTAAACAAGAACTGCAAGATCTCTATATGGAGAAGGCTCAATTTCAGGTTCGCTTTAGTAAGAGTAAGTTCAGTCGTGAAGGAAATGAAGCAGTCGAATTTTACATTTCCACCAACCCAGGTGAGGACTTTAAGCCTTTGGTCAAAGTTGCGTCCGGTGGGGAATTATCCCGTCTCATGTTGGCTATCAAGTCTGCCTTTTCTCGTAAGGAAGGTAAGACCAGTATTGTCTTTGATGAGGTGGATACGGGAGTTTCAGGTCGTGTAGCCCAGGCCATTGCTCAAAAGATTCATAAGATTGGCCAGCATGGTCAGGTTCTTGCTATCTCTCACCTTCCACAAGTGATTGCCATCGCGGATTATCAATTCTTTATTGAGAAGATTAGCGATGAGCACTCTACGGTGTCGACGGTTCGTCTCTTGACTTTAGAAGAGCGAGTAGAGGAAGTCGCTAAGATGTTAGCTGGGGAGAATGTAACAGAAGCGGCCCTTACCCAAGCTAGAGAATTATTGCAAACGAGGGAGAAATAAATGACAGACTATTATGTAATTGGAGATGTTCACGGAAAGGCAGGTATGCTAGAAGATCTGCTCAAAACCTGGGATGGTCAAACTCAGCTGCTCTTTCTAGGGGATTTAATTGACCGAGGTGAAGACAGTCGCCGTGTTCTAGAAATGGTCAAAGACTTGGTCGACAATCATGGAGCTATCTGTCTATCAGGAAACCATGAGTATATGTTTCTGACTTGGCTCGATGATCCAGAAGAAAGTTATGACCATTATCGTCGCAATGGTGGAGATACAACCATTAACTCTATCCTAGGTCGTCCCTTGGATGCACCAGTTGATGGCGTAGAAGATGCCAAACGTGTTGCAACAGAAGCGGCAGACTTGGTCGAATTTATTCGTCAAATGCCATTTGTGGTAGAGACAGACAAGTATATCTTTGTTCATGCGGGTATTGACTTGACCTTGGATGATTGGCATGAAACCACAGATTACAAGAAAGTCTGGCTCAGAAAGCCATTCCACGAAGCCGAAAATCATACTGGAAAAACTATTGTCTTTGGGCATACACCGGTTTATGGTTTGCTGAAGCAAGACCGAGGTACTGCTGAGCTTTGGATGACAGAAGATGGCAAGATTGGCATGGATGGAGGAGCTGTCTATGGCGGTGTCCTTCATGGAATCGTCTTTACAGACCAAGGAATGACCGAACATCACTTTATCGAAAATGATGGCTTTATTGCCGAAGATTAGTACTCCTAGCAGGGTATGGTCTTGTCAAAATGTTAAAAACAATTTATAATTAATAGATACCCTGAAAGGAAGAGCATCATGAACTTAGAAGAATTAAAAAAACGACAGGAGAAGATTCGAAACTTCTCTATTATCGCCCATATTGACCATGGGAAATCAACCCTAGCAGACCGCATTTTGGAAAAGACGGAGACGGTTTCTAGTCGTGAAATGCAAGCACAGCTTTTGGATAGTATGGATCTTGAGCGTGAACGTGGGATTACCATTAAACTCAATGCCATCGAGCTCAATTACACTGCAAAAGATGGAGAAACCTATATTTTCCACTTGATTGACACGCCAGGGCACGTGGACTTTACCTATGAAGTGTCACGTTCGTTAGCTGCCTGTGAAGGAGCGATTTTGGTGGTTGATGCGGCCCAAGGGATTGAAGCTCAAACACTTGCCAACGTTTATCTAGCCTTGGACAATGATTTGGAAATTCTGCCAGTCATTAACAAGATTGACCTACCAGCAGCCGATCCAGAGCGTGTGCGTACAGAGATTGAGGATGTTATCGGACTGGATGCCAGCGAAGCGGTCTTAGCTTCAGCCAAAGCTGGTATTGGTATTGAAGAAATTCTTGAGCAGATCGTTGAAAAAGTTCCCGCACCAACTGGTGATGTTTCAGCTCCATTAAAAGCCTTGATTTTCGACTCAGTTTATGACGCCTATCGTGGGGTTATCCTGCAAGTGCGTGTTATGGACGGAGTGGTTAAACCTGGCGATAAGATTCAGCTCATGAGCAATGGCAAGACCTTTGATGTGACGGAGGTCGGTATTTTCACGCCGAAAGCAGTTGGTCGTGATTTTCTTGCGACTGGTGACGTTGGTTATATTGCGGCTTCTATCAAGACAGTTCAAGATACGCGCGTGGGTGATACAGTTACTCTAGCAAGCAATCCAGCAGCAGAACCGCTAGATGGATACAAGCAGATGAATCCTATGGTCTTTGCGGGTCTTTATCCAATCGAATCAAACAAGTACAATGACCTTCGTGAAGCCCTTGAAAAATTGCAGCTCAACGATGCCAGCTTGCAGTTTGAACCAGAAACATCTCAGGCCCTTGGATTTGGTTTCCGTTGTGGATTCCTTGGACTTCTCCATATGGATGTTATCCAAGAGCGTTTGGAGCGTGAGTTCAACATTGACCTTATCATGACAGCTCCGTCTGTTATTTACAAGGTTAACCAAACTGACGGTGAGTCTATGGATGTGTCTAACCCCTCTGAATTTCCAGACCCAACCAAGATTGCGACTATTGAAGAACCTTATGTTAAGGCGCAAATCATGGTACCGCAGGAGTTTGTCGGAGCAGTAATGGAGTTGGCCCAGCGCAAGCGTGGGGACTTTGTGACTATGGATTATATTGATGACAATCGTGTCAATGTTATCTATCAGATTCCACTTGCTGAAATCGTCTTTGACTTCTTTGATAAGCTTAAGTCTTCAACGCGTGGTTATGCAAGCTTTGACTACGAATTGTCAGAGTACCGCCCATCTAAGCTGGTCAAAATGGATATCCTTCTCAATGGAGACAAGGTGGACGCCCTCAGCTTTATCGTTCACAAGGATTTTGCCTACGAACGTGGGAAACTCATCGTGGATAAGCTCAAGAAAATCATCCCTCGTCAACAATTTGAGGTGCCAATCCAAGCAGCTATTGGGCACAAAATCGTGGCTCGTACTGATATCAAGGCCCTTCGTAAGAACGTACTTGCCAAATGTTATGGTGGTGACGTTTCTCGTAAACGCAAACTCCTTGAAAAACAAAAAGCTGGTAAGAAACGGATGAAAGCCATTGGATCAGTAGAAGTCCCACAAGAAGCCTTCCTTACCGTCTTAAGTATGGATGAAGAATAGAAACAAAACTCTTGAAGATTCTTCAAGAGTTTTTGCTTTAAATGTGAGCAATAAAATCGGAAACTAACAGAATAGATTAGGTCAGAATTTGACAGAAGTTCTTATTTTTCTTATAATGCAGATGGAGAGGTGGTAGGATGAAAAAATTATTGATTTTAGGTACTGTAGTTACTGTTAGTGCTTTTTTAGCTTCATGCTCCAATAATTCGCAAACAGCAACCGAAGAAAGTTCGACTGCGGTTGTTAGTTCTTCTAGCAGTCAGGAAACGAGTAGCTCTAGCTCTGCCGTTTCTGAAGCGAAAAAGGAAGAGACGCAAATCATCGGTTCGAATGAATATGGATTTGTCAAGGTACCCAAATCATGGGTTCGATTCCATGAAGTAGAAGGTGGAAATGATATACAGTATTGTGATGGAACAGATATCAACATTGTTACGCTGAATACCTTCAAGGCTGAGCAGTTCAATATCAGCGAAGAAGAATATGCTAAACTGGATGTTGTGACTGTCTCATCTAGTATTTTAACTTCTAAAGAACAAAGCTCTGATTTCAGTAAGGTTTGGGGCTCCAAATCGACCATTGGAGGTTATGAAGCCTATGTTGTCAATGCAATTGCTAAGTCAGGGAAATACCTCATTACCTGGGTTTTCCGATCAAATGATGGTAAAATCCGCTATGTTTCACTTGAAGGGGATGGGGAAACTTTAAAAACAATCTTACCGATGATTGAAAGTAGCTGGTCAACTACTAAATCTGAATAAATGAAAAAAGAAGATCCTTGGTCTTCTTTTTATTTTTTTTACGAATAGATAGATGAGTAGAAAAAGAAATGGAGTTGTATATGAAGATCACAAACTATGAGATTTACAAATTGAGAAAAGCTGGGCTGACCAATCAACAAATTTTAACTGTTCTTGAATACGACGAGACTGTAGATCAGGAGCTCTTGCTGGGTGATATTGCAGAAATATCGGGATGCCGTAATCCTGCAGTCTTTATGGAACGCTATTTCCAGATAGATGATGCACAGTTGGAGAAGGAGTTCCAAAAATTTCCATCCTTTTCTATTCTTGATGACTGTTATCCTTGGGATCTGAGTGAGATTTATGATGCTCCAGCGCTCTTGTTTTATAAAGGAAATCTGGACTTGTTAAAGTTTCCGAAAGTTGCTGTTGTAGGGAGCCGTTCATGTTCTAGTCAGGGAGCAAAGTCGGTTCAGAGAGTCATCCAAGGTTTGGGAAACGAGTTGATCGTGGTCAGTGGCTTGGCTAAAGGAATTGATACAGCCGCCCATATGGCTGCACTCCAGAATGGAGGAAGAACGATTGCAGTGATTGGAACAGGATTGGATGTATTTTATCCCCGAGCCAATAAACGTTTGCAGGAACACATTGGCAATCACCATTTGGTACTTAGCGAGTACGGACCAGGTGAAGAACCCTTGAAATTTCACTTTCCAGCTCGTAATCGAATCATAGCAGGACTATGTCGAGGAGTCATTGTAGCAGAGGCAAGAATGCGTTCTGGTAGTCTCATTACCTGTGAGCGAGCTATGGAGGAAGGTCGTGATGTCTTTGCCATTCCAGGAAACATTTTAGATGGCCATTCAGATGGCTGTCACCACCTAATCCAAGAGGGGGCAAAACTGATTGCCAGCGGGCAAGATGTGCTGGCTGAGTTTGAATTTTAAGGAGAAATTTGTTCACTCAGATAAACTTTTCTTCTATATATAGGAGCTAAGTCTTGACAGTTATGGCAAAATGGTTTACACTTTATAAAGTTTATTACTTTGAAAAGGTGTGATAGTGTGGCTACGGCAACAAAGAAGAAAAAATCAACAGTTAAAAAAAATCTAGTCATCGTGGAGTCGCCTGCTAAGGCGAAAACGATTGAGAAATATCTAGGCAGAAACTACAAGGTTTTAGCCAGTGTCGGACATATCCGTGATTTGAAAAAATCCAGTATGTCAGTCGACATTGAAAATAACTATGAACCGCAGTATATCAATATCCGAGGAAAAGGTCCTCTCATCAATGACTTAAAAAAAGAAGCCAAAAAGGCCAATAAAGTCTTTCTGGCGAGTGACCCGGACCGTGAAGGAGAAGCAATTTCTTGGCATTTGGCTCACATTCTCAACTTGGATGAGAATGATGCCAACCGTGTAGTCTTTAATGAAATCACCAAAGACGCGGTAAAAAATGCCTTTAAAGAACCTCGTAAGATTGATATGGACTTAGTCGACGCCCAACAAGCTCGTCGAGTCTTAGACCGCTTGGTAGGGTATTCGATTTCGCCTATTTTGTGGAAAAAGGTCAAGAAGGGCTTATCAGCAGGACGCGTGCAGTCTGTTGCCCTTAAGCTCATCATTGACCGTGAAAATGAAATCAATGCCTTCCAACCAGAAGAATACTGGACAATTGATGGTGTCTTTAAGAAGGGAACCAAGCAATTTCAGGCTTCATTCTATGGCATGAATGGCAAAAAGATGAAATTGACCACCAACGAAGAAGTCAAAGAAGTCTTGTCCCATTTGACTAGTAAAGATTTCACAGTAGACCAGGTAGATAAGAAAGAACGCAAACGCAATGCGCCCCTACCGTATACGACTTCAACCATGCAAATGGATGCAGCTAACAAAATCAATTTCCGTACTCGAAAGACTATGATGGTAGCCCAACAGCTCTATGAAGGGATCAATATCGGATCAGGCGTGCAAGGTTTGATTACCTATATGCGTACAGACTCGACTCGTATCAGTCCTGTAGCTCAGAACGAAGCGGCAAGCTACATTAACGACCGTTTTGGTAGCAAGTATTCCAAGCATGGTAGTAGGGTCAAGAATGCCTCAGGTGCTCAAGATGCTCACGAAGCCATTCGCCCATCTAGTGTCTTTAACACACCTGAAAGCATCGCTAAGTGCTTGGACAAAGACCAGCTCAAGCTTTATACCCTTATCTGGAACCGTTTTGTGGCTAGCCAGATGGCGGGAGCTATCTTTGATACCATGGCTGTTAAGCTTTCTCAAAATGGCGTTCAGTTTGCGGCAAATGGTAGTCAGGTTAAGTTTGATGGGTATCTTGCTATTTACAATGACTCTGACAAGAACAAGATGTTGCCAGATATGGCAGTAGGAGATGTGGTCAAGCAGGTCAATAGCAAGCCAGAACAACATTTCACCCAACCACCTGCACGCTATTCGGAAGCGACCCTTATCAAGACCTTGGAAGAAAACGGTGTTGGACGTCCGTCAACCTACGCTCCGACCATTGAAACCATTCAGAAACGCTACTACGTTCGTCTGGCAGCCAAACGCTTTGAACCGACAGAACTGGGAGAAATTGTCAATAAACTCATTGTTGAATACTTCCCTGACATCGTCAATGTGACCTTCACAGCTGAGATGGAAGGAAAACTGGATGATGTCGAGGTTGGAAAAGAGCAGTGGCAACGTGTTATTGACGAATTTTATAAACCATTCTCCAAAGAAGTAGCCAAGGCTGAAGCTGAAATGGAAAAAATCCAGATTAAGGATGAGCCAGCTGGATTTGACTGTGAAGTTTGTGGTAGTCCAATGGTGATTAAGCTCGGACGTTTTGGTAAATTCTATGCTTGTAGCAATTTCCCAGACTGCCGTCACACACAAGCGATTGTCAAAGAGATTGGAGTCGAGTGTCCGAGCTGCCATCAAGGACAAATCATCGAACGCAAAACCAAGCGCAATCGTATCTTCTATGGTTGCAATCGTTACCCAGAATGTGAGTTTACTTCCTGGGATAAACCAATTGGCCGTGACTGTCCAAAATGCGGACACTTCCTTGTAGAGAAAAAAGTCCGTGGTGGTGGCAAGCAGGTTGTATGTAGTAATGGCGACTACGAAGAAGAGAAAATTAAATAAAATGAAGAGTCCTGAAAATGAATTTCAGGCTCTTTTTTGTTGAGGCTTGACAAATTTCCCCCTTGTATGCGAAACTAGAGAAAGAGTAATTTATCTAGAAGAAATCATGCGTCTCATTTACCTCAGTATTGGCTTTATTTCACTGGCTTTAGCTGTTATTGGAGTTGTCCTACCACTTTTACCAACATCTCCCTTTCTTTTGTTAGCTATCGCTTGCTTTTCAAAATCTTCTAAGCGTTTTGAAGATTGGCTTTATCATACAAAGCTTTATCAGACTTATGTAGCTGATTTTCGGGAAACCAAGTCAATCGCGCGAGAACGAAAGAAAAAAATCATTGTATCTATCTATATCTTGATGGGAATTTCTATTTATTTTGCCCCTCTTTTGCCAGTCAAAATCTGTCTGGGAGCCTTGACTGTCTTTATTACCTACTATCTCTTTAAAGTCATTCCTGACAAAGAATAGATAAAAATAGTAGTTATTTGCCTTGATAAAAATGAAAGCATATTTAAAATAATATGATATAATAAATTTAAAGAAAACATCAAGGAGAATCAAATGATTTACGAATTTTGTGCTGAAAATGTGACCTTGCTAGAAAAAGCGATGCAGGCTGGAGCTCGTCGAATCGAACTTTGTGATAATCTAGCTGTAGGAGGAACAACACCTAGCTATGGAGTGACCAAGGCAGCGGTTGAACTGGCAGCTAACTACGATACGACCATTATGACTATGATTCGTCCCCGTGGTGGCGACTTTGTCTATACTGATCTTGAAATAGAGATCATGTTAGAAGACATTCGTTTGACTGCGCAGGCTGGAAGTCAAGGGGTTGTTTTTGGAGCATTAACTGCTGATAAAAAGTTGGATAAGGCTAATCTTGAGAAGTTGATTGTCGCATCTAAAGGAATGGAAATTGTCTTTCACATGGCCTTTGATGAATTAAGCGATGAAGACCAGTTGGAAGCCATTGACTGGCTCAGCCAAGCTGGTGTCACTCGTATCCTAACTCGTGCTGGTGTATCTGGAGACTCGCTAGACAAGCGTTTTGCTCATTATCACAGAATTTTGGAACATGCAGCTGGCAAAATTGAAATTTTACCAGGTGGGGGGATTGACCTTGACAACCGTCAAACCTTTATCGACCAGCTGGGCGTGACACAATTGCATGGAACCAAGGTTGTCTTTTAAAAAATAGAAAGGAACTGCTAGCTTTTGGTAGCAGTTTTCACTTATGTTTGAAATTTTTAAATCCTATCAGTTTAATAAAGAAAAAGCCCATGCCTATGGTTTTGTAGAAAATGGGGAAGTTTGGACCTATAGTTGCCAGATTTTGCAGGGTGACTTTTTCATGACAGTCTCTATCACTCCGGATAATGTGAGCTTTCAGGTTTTTGATCAGGAAACGGGTGACCTCTATCCTCAAGTACACATGGAAAGTATGCGGGGAAGTTTTGTCGGAAGTGTCCGTGAGGCTTGTTTGGAGATTCTTTACCAGATTCGGAAGGCTTGCTTTGATGTGCAGGATTTTATCTGTCCTCAGACTAAGCGTATCATGGCTCAAGTTCAGGAGAAATATGGTAATCAGTTGGAGTATCTGTGGGAAAAATCACCTGATACAGCTGTATTGCGCCATGAAGACAATAAAAAGTGGTATGCCGTTTTGATGAGAATCCCATGGGATAAGCTGGAAAAGGGTAGAGAAGGGCTAGTCGAAGCTGTCAATATTAAACACGACCAAGTAGCTGATTTTCTTTCACAAAAGGGCATTTATCCAGCTTTTCATATGAACAAACGCTACTGGCTTAGTCTGGCACTTGATGATACTTTGTCAGATGAAATGGTACTGAAATTGATAGAAAGAAGTTGGAACCTAACCGTGAAAAAATAGGGGAATTTGCTTGAGTTTTCAAATACTTTCAATTAGCAAAATATTCTTTACTGAAGAAATTTTCAGAAAATAATGGATTTTTTCTTGACAAGAGATTTTTCCTATGCTAGAATACTAAACAAGATATCAAACGAAGGAGAAAGTCAAACATGAAAACAGCTAAGTTTAATCAATTTGCTTTGTTGTTGAGGTACTCGGGCTAGTGCAAAAGCATTAGTCCTGTTTGGCTTACCAAGCGGGAGTAAATCAACATCTCGCTTGGGTTTCTGAGCGAGATGTTTTTTTAAAACTATATTTGGAAAAGGGGAAATCTTATGCGAACAGTTGAATTTCTAGATACCAGCCTTCGAGATGGAGAGCAGACACCTGGCGTTAACTTTTCAATCAAGGAAAAAATTGCCATTGCAAGGCAGCTGGAGAAATGGGGCATTTCAGCCATTGAAGCTGGTTTTCCAGCTGCTAGCCCAGATTCATTTACAGCAGTTCAGGAGATTGCTAAAGTCTTGAAAAAAACAGCGGTGACAGGTTTGGCACGTTCGGTCAAGTCTGATATAGATGCTTGTTATGAGGCGCTCAAGGATGCCAAGTATCCTCAGGTTCACGTCTTTATCGCGACCAGTCCGATTCACCGCAAGTATAAGCTCAATAAGAGCAAGGAAGAGATTTTAGAAGCTATTAAGGAGCATGTTTCTTACGCACGTTCTAAGTTTGAAATTGTCGAATTTTCTCCAGAGGATGCGACCAGGACAGAGTTGGATTTCCTCTTGCAAGTCGTTCAAACAGCGGTTGATGCAGGGGCGTCTTATATCAATATCCCTGACACGGTTGGATTTACGACGCCAGAGGAGTATGGTGCCATCTTCAAATACTTAATTGAGAATGTCAAAACTGATCGTCAGATCATCTATTCTCCTCACTGTCACGATGACCTCGGAATGGCAGTGGCTAACAGCCTTTCTGCTGTCAAGAATGGTGCAGGACGTGTCGAAGGAACTATTAATGGCATTGGTGAGCGAGCTGGAAATGCTGCTTTGGAAGAAATAGCAGTGGCTCTCAATATTCGCCAAGATTACTACCAAGCAGAAACAAGTATTGTCCTAAATGAAACCATTAATACGTCAGAAATGGTTTCTCGCTTCTCAGGTATACCAGTTCCTAAAAATAAAGCGGTGGTCGGTGGAAATGCCTTCTCTCACGAGTCTGGTATTCACCAAGATGGAGTTCTTAAAAATCCTCTTACTTATGAGATCATCACACCTGAATTGGTCGGTGTTAAGAGTAATAGCCTTCCGCTTGGAAAATTGTCAGGTCGCCACGCTTTTGTAGAAAAACTAAGAGAACTGGCCCTAGATTTTACAGAAGAGGATATCAAACCACTCTTCGCTAAGTTCAAGGCACTAGCGGACAAGAAACAAGAAATCACAGATGCAGATATTCGAGCTCTGGTAGCTGGAACCATGGTTGAAAACCCAGAAGGTTTCCACTTTGATGATTTACAACTTCAAACCCATTCAGATAATGACATTGAAGCGCTTGTTAGTCTGGCTAATATGGATGGTGAAAAAGTCGAATTTAATGCGACAGGACAAGGTTCCGTTGAAGCAATCTTTAACGCTATTGATAAGTTCTTTAACCAATCTGTCCGCTTGGTGTCCTATACCATTGATGCTGTGACAGATGGAATTGATGCTCAAGCTCGTGTCTTGGTTACTGTTGAAAACAGAGATACAGAAACCATTTTTAACGCAGCAGGTCTTGATTTCGATGTGTTAAAGGCTTCAGCTATTGCTTATATCAATGCCAATACTTTTGTTCAAAAAGAGAATGCAGGTGAGATGGGGCGCAGCGTTTCCTACCGAGACATGCCTAGTGTGTAAAGGAGAAGGCTATGACAAAGAAAATAGCAGCACTAGCAGGGGATGGAATCGGTCCAGAAATCATGGAAGCTGGTTTAGCGGTTCTGGAAGCTCTAGCTTCAAAAACAGGCTTTGACTATGAGATAGACAGACGCCCCTTTGGAGGTGCGGGTATTGATGCTGCGGGGCATCCCTTACCTGATGAAACCCTTAAGGCATGTAGAGAAGCAGATGCTATTCTCCTTGCGGCTATCGGTAGTCCTCAGTATGATGGAGCATCGGTTCGGCCTGAACAAGGCTTGCTGGCTCTTCGTAAGGAACTCAATCTCTATGCTAATATTCGCCCTGTTAAGATTTTTGATAGTCTCAAGCATTTGTCACCTCTCAAACTGGAACGAATTGCTGGTGTTGACTTTGTTGTGGTGCGTGAGTTGACAGGTGGTATCTACTTTGGGGATCATATCCTTGAAGAGCGCAAAGCTCGTGATATCAACGACTACAGCTATGAGGAAGTAGAGCGGATCATTCGCAAGGCATTTGAAATCGCAAGAAGTCGCAGAAAAATCGTTACTAGTATCGATAAGCAAAATGTTCTAGCAACATCAAAACTCTGGCGCAGAGTAGCTGAGGAAGTCGCGCAGGATTTCCCAGATGTGACCTTGGAACACCAGTTGGTGGACTCAGCTGCCATGATTATGATTACCAATCCTGCCAAGCTTGATGTCATCGTGACGGAAAATCTTTTCGGAGATATCTTATCTGATGAATCAAGCGTTCTATCTGGCACACTTGGCGTCATGCCATCAGCCAGTCATTCTGAAAAAGGCCCAAGTCTTTATGAACCTATTCACGGTTCGGCACCTGATATTGCAGGTCAAGGAATTGCCAATCCTATCTCCATGATTTTGTCAGTTGCCATGATGCTGAGAGACAGCTTTGGACGTTATGAGGATGCGGAGCGTATCGAGCGTGCTGTTGAAGCTAGTTTAGCGGCTGGCATTTTAACAAGAGATATAGGAGGACAGGCTTCAACCAAGGAAATGACAGAAGCCATCATTGAAAGATTATGAAGATAAATGAAGGAATCACGCTTACCCTCTTGATTTGGAATTTGCTGGTTTTCTTGATTTATGGCATTGACAAATCCAAGGCAAGAAGAGGTGCTTGGCGCGTCCCAGAGAAAATCTTACTCATTTTAGCCCTTACTTGTGGTGGTTTTGGTGCCTGGTTGGCAGGTATCACCTTTCACCACAAGACTAGAAAATGGTATTTTAAAACAGTTTGGTTTCTCGGGATGGTAATCACACTAGTAGCCTTATATTTTATTTGGAGGTAATGGATGGCAGGAAAATCGATTTTTGATAAATTATGGGACCGTCATGTCATCACAGGAGAAGAAGGGCAGCCCCAACTCATGTATGTGGACCAACACTATATTCATGAAGTGACTAGTCCCCAAGCTTTTCAAGGATTACGAGATGCAGGCCGTAGATTGAGACGACCAGACTTGACATTTGGGACCTTTGACCACAATGTACCAACTGTCAATATCTACGATATTCGAGATGTCATTTCTAAAGCACAAATTGATAAGCTTGCTGAAAATGTTGAGGAGTTTGGAATTGAACATGCTGCCCATGGTTCTGAAAAGCAGGGAATCGTTCACATGGTAGGTCCAGAAACAGGACGGACGCAACCAGGAAAATTCATCGTCTGTGGAGACAGTCATACAGCTACTCACGGAGCTTTCGGAGCTATCGCCTTTGGGATTGGGACCAGTGAGGTTGAGCATGTCTTTGCTACCCAGACACTCTGGCAAGTTAAACCTAAGAAAATGTTGGTAGAATTCACCGGTGTTCCTCAAAAAGGAGTATATTCTAAGGATTACATTCTCGCCTTGATTGCCAAGTACGGCGTTGCTTGTGGTGTAGGCTATGTGGTGGAATATCGTGGGCAAGCAATTGATGCTCTGACAATGGAAGAGAGAATGACCATCTGCAATATGTCCATCGAGTTTGGCTCTAAGATGGGCATCATGAATCCAGATCAAACTACCTATGACTATCTCAAGGGACGGGAATGTGTTCCAGAGGATTTCGAGGAGGCTGTTGCTGACTGGAAGACGCTTGTCAGCGATGAGGATGCTGTTTATGATAAAGTTATCCGGATGGATGTCTCAGACTTGGCTCCTATGGTGACCTGGGGAACCAATCCTGCTATGGGAGTTGACTTTGACAGTAGCTTCCCAGAAATTAAGGATATGAATGATGAACGAGCTTATCATTACATGGACTTGGAGCCTGGTCAAAAGCCAGCGGATATTGAACTAGGTTATATCTTTATCGGGTCTTGTACTAATGCTCGTCTCAGTGATTTACAACTGGCCGCGCGATTTGTCAAAGGGAAGAAAATAGCTCCTAACTTAACTGCTATCGTGGTTCCAGGCTCTCGTCCTGTCAAACGAGCTGCTGAGAAGTTGGGCTTGGATAAGGTTTTCTTAGATGCTGGCTTTGAGTGGCGAGACCCAGGTTGCTCTATGTGCCTAGGGATGAATCCCGACAAGGTTCCTGATGGTGTCCACTGCGCTTCAACTAGCAATCGTAACTTTGAAGACAGACAGGGCTTTGGTGCTAAGACCCATCTCTGCAGTCCAGCTATGGCAGCGGCGGCGGCTATCGCAGGGCGCTTCGTAGATGTTCGGCAAATGCCAGAGGCCCAGTAAGGAGAGGATATGGAGAAATTTACAGTTTATACGGGAACGACCGTTCCTCTCATGAATGATAACATCGACACCGACCAAATACTCCCCAAGCAGTTTCTCAAGTTAATTGATAAAAAAGGCTTTGGTAAGTATCTCATGTATGCTTGGCGTTATCTGGACGATAACTATACTGAGGATCCAGACTTTGTCTTTAACCGACCTGAATACCGAAAAGCCAGTATCCTCATCTCGGGGGATAACTTTGGTGCGGGGTCTTCGAGGGAACACGCAGCTTGGGCTCTAGCTGACTATGGTTTTAAGGTCGTGATTGCAGGTTCTTTTGGGGATATTCATTACAATAATGAACTCAATAATGGCATGTTGCCTATTGTTCAGCCCAGAGAGGTTAGAGAGAAACTAGCCCAACTCAAACCGACCGATCAGATAACTGTGGACTTGGAGCAACAAAAAATCATCTCACCAGTTGGAGAATTCACTTTCGAAATAGATAGCGAGTGGAAACACAAACTTTTAAATGGTTTGGATGATATCGGTATTACTTTGCAGTATGAAGACTTGATTGCTGCCTATGAAAAACAACGTCCAGCCTACTGGCAGGATTAGAATAAATATAGAAAAGGAACTATAGAACTATGACAAAACACATTCAATGGAACGGGACACTTTCACAAGAAGGCTATGAAATCTTAAAAGGTGAGGGCGGATGTATCGTTTGTCCTACTAAAGTCGGTTACATTATCATGACTAGCGATAAGGCAGGACTTGAACGCAAGTTTGAAGCTAAAGAACGTAACCGTAACAAGCCAGGTGTTGTACTTTGTGGTAGCATGGACGAGCTCCGCGCTTTAGCACAACTCAACCCAGAAATTGAAGCCTTCTACCAAAAACATTGGGATGAAGATATTCTCCTTGGTTGTATCCTTCCTTGGAAACCAGAAGCTTTTGAGAAATTGAAAGAATACGGTGATGGCCGTGAAGAACTCATGACAGACGTTCGTGGTACAAGCTGTTTTGTTATCAAGTTTGGTAAAGCTGGTGAACAATTGACTGCTAAACTTTGGGAAGAAGGTAAAATGGTCTATGCCTCATCAGCCAACCCATCTGGTAAAGGAAACCGTGGTAAGGTAGAAGGTATCGGAGAACGTATCGAAGGAGCAGTGGACCTTGTCATCGAGGCAGACGACTATGTGGCATCCATCCAACCGGACAAAACAATCGAAACTCGCTACGAGCAAGGTGTTATGGTGTCTATGGTTGATAAGGACGGCAAACTCATCCCAGAACAAGGAGGAGACCGTTCAATCTCACCAGCTCCAGTTGTGATCCGCAAAGGGCTTGACATTGATAAAATCATGATGCACCTGTCAGATACCTTTAACTCATGGGACTATCGTCAGGGTGAGTACTATTAAGATAAAAAAGAAGTCTAGTGTTAAGAGACATTGAAGCTCCTAACACTGGGCTTTTTCTTTAGAAATTCTTTTCTTTTTCTATAGGATATGATATTCTATATGTGAAATAGGATTTTGAAATATTAAATACTAACTAGCCTATAATATGAAAATGGAGCTACAAAATGGAAAAAAAATTAAATTATTGGATGATAGTTGCAGGAGGAGGTGGAAAAGTTTGGTCTTTATTCAAAGAAGAGAATATAGCTTGTATAGATTTCGATTCTAATTTATCTAATATTTTAGATTACAATAATCCTGAAGAATTGAAGCAAGGAAAGCGGAGCAATTTATTTATTTGGAAGTTTGCACATGACATAAAAATAAATGATTATATAATAGCTACCTCAGGATTTAACAAAATTTTAGGTATTGGACAATGTGTGAAAACATATTACTTTGATGAAACAAAATCAAAGTTTAAACATTGTATTGGTGTTAATTGGTTGAAAGTAGATGGTGAATGGGAATACCAAGGTACAAAAGGTGCAAGACAAACCATCAACTGGGATAGAAATTCAGAACGTATCAATTTATATAAATCTATTATAAATGGTACATACAGAAAAAATATAGAGAAAATTGTTATGGATAAAAATATTAACGATTATTTAGATAAATTAAAAAAATCCAAAAACCTCATCCTCCGTGGTGCACCTGGCACAGGAAAAACTTATCTTGCTAAAGAAATTGCCAAAGAATTAACGGGTGGCAACGAAGACCAAATCGAATTTGTACAGTTTCACCCTTCCTATGATTATACGGATTTTGTAGAGGGGTTGAGACCAATCCTGGTAAATGATGGACAGATTAACTTTGGCTTGCAGGACGGCATTTTTAAGAAGTTTTGTCAGAAGGCTAAAGAAGCTCAAAAAACTGGAGGCCAAGATAATTTTGAGGAAGCGTGGGATCTTTATCTTGAATATGTAAATAGCAGAGATGAAAAAGAATATTTGACAGAATTTTCCTATCTCACAGTAAATAGTAGAAATAATTTTAATATCAATTATGAAACTAAAGCCCAAGGAACTTGCTTAACAAAATCTTATGTTTATGAACTCTATAAAGATGAAAAATGTCTGAAACAGCCCTATTATCGTAATCAAGGAAAAAAAGTCCTAGAAACTTTAAAGAAAAGATTTGGTCTGAAAGATTATATTTCTCCAACAGAAATTGACACAGACAAGAAATTCGTCTTCATCATCGATGAGATTAATCGTGGGGAGATTTCTAAGATTTTTGGTGAACTCTTTTTCTCTATTGATCCTGAATATCGTGGCGAAAGGGGGAGTGTTGCTACCCAGTATGCTAATTTACATGAGACGGATGACAAGTTTTATATTCCTGAGAATGTCTACATCATCGGAACAATGAATGATATTGACCGTTCAGTAGATACCTTTGATTTTGCTATGCGTCGTCGTTTCCGTTTTGTTGAAGTTACTGCTGAAAGCCAAGTTGCTATGTTGGATAAAGAACTAGATATCCATGCAGAAGAAGCAAAACTTCGTTTAAGAAACTTGAATGTTGCTATCGAAAATGTTCAGGAGTTAAACAGTCATTATCATATCGGACCAAGTTATTTCCTTAAGTTGAAGGATGTAGACTTTAACTATGAATTACTCTGGTCTGATTACCTCAAACCGCTTTTGGAAGATTACTTACGAGGTTCTTATGAAGAGGCTAAAACTCTAGATACATTGAAAAAAGCATTTGATCTGACAAATAAAGAGCAAACAGTTCAGCAAGATACTGGTGATGATAATGCGGATAACTGATAATCAGCATAGAATTGCTAAAGAAGACTTTGCCACAGAATATCCCAACCTTAGTCAAGCCCTTCTTGATAGAACACTAGATAACCTTTCTCGAGAGGACTGTATCTTTATATTTCCAAATGACCTGCAATATTCTCCTGATTTAGACAAGGACCAAAAGATTTTTGAAACAGTTAATCAGGAAATCAAGACAGGAAATGTAATTGGTTTTCTTGGATATGGTCAGGAAAGATTAACGATTTCCTCTCGTTTTTCTGATGAAAGTAACGACCATTTTTTGCATTATCTTTTACAAAAGGTTCTCAATATCAATCTGACTAGTTTGGATGTTGGTCTATCTCCAGAGGATAAACTCTATCAGCTTTTGATTTACCTCTTTCCCAAATATCTGCAAGCTGCTCTCCGAAAAGGTCTTTATAAGGAATACCAGCGATTTTTCAATAACGATAGTCATGTAAAGGGTGTACTAGATGTTGGAAATCATCTGAAAAAAAATCTCCCTTTTATGGGAAATATTGCCTATACTACTAGGGAATTTACCTATGATAATCCACTCATGCAGTTGATTCGACATACGATTGAGTACATAAAGAATCAGAAAAGTTTCGGAGTTCTGCTCGATAGTAATCGTGAAAATATGACAGAAATTACTCGTGTAACTCCAGCTTATAAACTAGCTGATCGTCCTAAGATTATCAGAATGAATAAAATCAAACCCATCCGACACGCCTATTTCAGAGAGTATAGAAAATTACAGGAAGTCTGCTTGATGATTCTGAGTAGAGAAAAGCATGGTCTTGGACCTCAAGCCCAGATGGTACATGGTATTCTCTTTGATGTTGCCTGGCTTTGGGAAGAGTATGTTCATACCTTGTTGCCAAAAGGTTTCATCCATCCACGAAATAAAGATAAGACGAACGGAATTTCAGTATTTTCTGTTGGGAAACGAAAAGTATATCCAGATTTTTATGACAGAGAACGAAATACTGTTTTAGATGCTAAATATAAGAAACTGGAGTTCACTGAAAGAGGGATTAACCGCGAGGACTTGTTCCAGCTGATTTCCTATTCTTATATTTTAAAAGCTGAGAAAGCCGGACTGATTTTCCCTAGTATGGAGCAGTCAGTAAATAGTGAAATAGGAAAACTAGCTGGCTATGGAGCTCAATTGAAGAAGTGGTCTATCCAAATCCCTCAGAATACTTCATCTTACAATGAATTTTGTAAAATGATGGAAAATTCAGAAGAAAATTTTAAAGCGATTATTGATGAAGAAGTGGGGAGAAAGTAATCTCTTCGCTTTTTTGCTATTTATATAAGTAATTTCCGAACAATATAATTTGATTATTGAAAATATTTGACAAAAACTGTACTTTGGTTTATAATTAATCAAGGAAACGTCGGAAAAAGGCGTAGAGATGCGCAAGCATAGGTAGGTCATTACAAAAGAAACGAGACATCGATATGTTAAATGAATTTCCAATTTTTGATTACGAAGATATTCAGTTGATCCCAAATAAATGTGTCATTAAAAGTCGCGCAGAAGCAGATACAAGTGTCACGCTTGGAAATCACTCTTTTAAACTACCTGTTGTACCTGCAAATATGCAGACGATTTTGGATGAGAACGTAGCAGAGCAACTTGCTAAAGGCGGTTACTTTTACATTATGCATCGTTTTGATGAGGCTGGGCGCATTCCTTTTATCAAACGCATGCACGATCAAGGGCTCATTGCTTCCATTTCTGTCGGTGTCAAGGATTACGAGTATGACTTTGTTAGTCGACTCAAGGCTGATGCTCCTGAGTATATCACGATTGACATTGCCCATGGTCATGCGGATAGCGTGATTTCTATGATTCAACATATCAAGAAAGAATTGCCAGATACTTTTGTCATTGCTGGTAACGTAGGAACACCAGAAGCTGTGCGCGAATTGGAAAATGCTGGAGCGGATGCCACTAAGGTTGGAATCGGTCCTGGTAAGGTTTGTATCACCAAGGTGAAAACAGGTTTTGGTACAGGTGGCTGGCAATTGGCTGCCCTACGCTGGTGTGCCAAGGCTGCGCGTAAACCGATCATCGCTGATGGTGGGATTCGTACTCATGGTGATATTGCCAAGTCTATCCGTTTCGGTGCCAGCATGGTCATGATTGGTTCCCTTTTTGCAGGGCATATCGAAAGCCCAGGGAAGACAATCGAAGTTGATGGGGAACAGTTCAAAGAATACTATGGTTCAGCTTCTCAATACCAAAAGGGAGCCTATAAAAATGTGGAAGGTAAGCGCATCTTACTGCCTGCTAAAGGGCATTTGCAAGACACCCTTACTGAGATGGAACAGGACTTGCAAAGTGCTATCTCTTATGCAGGTGGACGCAAGGTTGCTGACCTCAAACACGTTGATTATGTTATCGTGAAAAACTCTATCTGGAACGGGGATGCATCCCACTAATGGACGCTTAGTCTACCCATAAAAAAACTTGTTATTAGAGCAAATTTCTGTTATAATAAGACAAGTTTCCACCCTTAGTGTAATGGATATCACGTAAGATTCCGGTTCTTGAGATGGGGGTTCGATTCCCTCAGGGTGGATGTAAATAGCCCAAGAAAGCCTTAAATAAGGCTTTTTCTTTATCTCGCCCCAAATTTGCCCCTAAAATTAAAAATTTTATTCTAAAAAATGCTCAAATCCCCTCTAGTCCCGTTTTAAAGTGACTCAGGGGGCTTTTTTTGATATAATAAAAGAGACTGTTATCAGTTAGAAAGAGGTTGGTATGAAAGAATTACAAACTGTACTAAAGAAGCGTTTTGCAATCGAATTTGCAGACAAAAACTTACTGGAAACTGCCTTTACTCATACGAGTTATGCCAATGAGCACCGCCTCTTAAAAATTTCACACAATGAGCGCTTGGAATTTTTAGGAGACGCTGTTCTGCAATTATTGATTTCAGAATATCTGTATAAAAAATATCCTAAGAAACCAGAGGGAGATTTGTCTAAACTCCGTGCCATGATTGTCCGTGAGGAGAGTTTGGCTGGTTTTGCGCGTGATTGCCAGTTTGATCAGTTTATCAAGCTGGGGAAAGGGGAAGAAAAGTCTGGTGGGCGCAATCGTGACACCATTCTTGGAGATGCCTTTGAAGCCTTTCTGGGAGCATTGCTTTTAGACAAGGATGTTGCTAGGGTAAAAGAGTTCATCTATCAGGTCATGATTCCCAAGGTTGAAGCAGGTGACTTTGAAATGATTAAGGATTACAAGACACACCTGCAAGAGCTGCTCCAGGTCAATGGAGATGTAGATATTCGTTACCAGGTGACCTCTGAAACGGGACCTGCCCATGATAAGGTTTTTGATGTAGAAGTTCTGGTTGAGGGCAAGAGTATCGGAAAAGGTCAAGGTCGTTCTAAAAAATTGGCAGAACAAGAGGCCGCCAAAAATGCAGTTGAGAAAGGGCTGGATTCATGTATTTAAAGGAGATTGAGATTCAGGGATTCAAGTCCTTTGCTGACAAGACCAAGGTCGTCTTTGATCAAGGTGTGACAGCTGTCGTTGGGCCCAATGGTTCTGGGAAATCAAATATTACAGAAAGTCTGCGATGGGCCTTGGGGGAGTCCAGTGTCAAGAGTCTTCGTGGTGGCAAGATGCCCGACGTTATCTTTGCTGGAACTGAAAGTCGCAAACCACTCAATTATGCTTCTGTTGTCGTGACTTTGGATAATGAAGATGGTTTTATCAAGGATGCGGGGCAAGTCATTAAGGTTGAACGTCATATCTATCGTAGTGGTGATAGCGAGTATCGAATTGATGGCAAAAAAGTCCGTCTCCGCGATGTACATGACCTTTTCTTGGATACTGGTTTGGGACGTGATTCCTTCTCCATCATTTCCCAAGGGAAGGTTGAGGAGATTTTTAATTCCAAGCCAGAGGAACGCCGAGCTATTTTTGAAGAAGCTGCTGGAGTTTTAAAATACAAGACTCGTCGAAAAGAAACAGAAAGCAAACTGCAACAAACTCAAGACAATCTTGATCGCTTAGAGGACATTATCTATGAGTTGGACAATCAAATCAAGCCCTTAGCAAAACAAGCCGAGAATGCGCGCAAGTTTCTTGACTTGGATGGTCAACGCAAGACGATTTATTTGGATGTACTGGTTGCCCAAATCAAGGAAAACAAGACTGAACTAGAGCTAACAGAAGAAGAGCTAACGCAGGTTCAGGAACTTTTGACTAGCTATTACCAAAAGCGCGAAGAGTTAGAAGAGGAAAATCAAACTATTAAAAAGAAACGCCAGGATCTCCAAGCTCAAATGGCCAAGGATCAAGGAAGTTTGATGGATTTGACCAGTCTAATCAGTGACTTAGAGCGAAAACTAGCCCTATCCAAACTGGAATCTGAGCAGGTGGCCCTCAATCAACAAGAAGCACAAACCCGTTTGGCAACTTTGGAAGATAAGAGAAAGGCTCTGAGTAAAGAAAAATCTGAAAAAGAAGCGAACTTGGAACAGTTAGAGGAAAGTCTAGCTGAAAACAACAAGGAACTCAATCGTTTAGAAGCGGAGTTGTTGGCATTTTCAGAGGATCCTGACCAAATGATCGAGCTCCTGCGTGAACGTTTTGTGGCGCTTTTACAAGAAGAAGCGGATGTCTCAAACCAGTTGACCCGCATCGAGAATGAACTAGAGAACAGCCGTCAGCTATCTCAAAAACAAGCAGACCAACTTGAGAAATTGAAAGAACAGCTGGCTACAGCTAAAGAGAAGGCCAGTCAACAGCAGGCTGAGCTTGAAACAGCCAAGGAGCAGGTTCAGAAATTATTGGCAGACTACCAAGCTAGTGCCAAGGAGCAAGAGGAGCAGAAAGTTTCTTTCCAAGCCCAGCAGAGCCAACTCTTTGACCGTCTAGACAGTCTCAAGAACAAGCAGGCTCGAGCCCAAAGTTTAGAGAATATCCTTAGAAATCATAGTAATTTTTATGCGGGCGTTAAGAGTGTTCTTCAAGAAAAAGATCGTCTTAGTGGGATCATTGGTGCAGTCAGTGAACATTTGACCTTTGATGTGCATTATCAAACTGCTTTGGAGATTGCGCTTGGAGCTAGCAGTCAGCATATCATTGTAGAAGATGAGCAAGCGGCAACCAAGGCTATTGATTTTCTCAAGCGCAACAGAACTGGTCGTGCAACCTTCCTTCCTTTGACAACGATTAAGGCGCGTACAATCTCTAGTCAGAATCAAGATGCTATCGCTGCAAGTCCAGGATTTCTGGGCATGGCTGATGAGTTGGTGTCGTTTGACAAGAGACTAGAAACCATTTTCAAGAACTTGCTAGCTACGACGGCTATCTTTGATACCGTAGAACATGCGCGTGTCGCAGCTCGTCAAGTTCGCTATCAGGTTCGCATGGTGACGCTTGATGGTACCGAATTGCGTACAGGTGGTTCCTATGCGGGTGGTGCTAATCGTCAAAACAATAGTATTTTCATCAAGCCAGAGCTGGAACAATTACAAAAAGAAATTGCTGAAGAAGAAGATAGTCTGCGGTCAGATGAAGCGAGTTTGAAGACCTTGCAAGATGAGATGGCGGTATTGGCAGAAAGATTAGAAGCTATCAAATCTCAGGGTGAGCAAGCTCGTATACAGGAGCAAGGCTTGTACCTTGCTTATCAGCAAACCAATCAGCAGGTCGAAGAACTGGAAACGCTTTGGAAACTTCAAGAAGAGGAATTAAATCGCCTATCTGAAGGAGATTGGCAAGCGGACAAGGAAAAATGCCAAGAGCGCCTTGCTACTATCGCCAGTGAAAAGCAAAATCTGGAAGCTGAGATTGAAGAGATTAAGTCTAACAAAAACGCTATTCAAGAACGCTATCAAAACTTGCAGGAACAGATTTCTCAAGCGCGCTTGCTTAAGTCCGAACTACAAGGACAAAAGCGGTATGAAGTGACTGATATTGAACGCCTAGGTAAGGAATTGGATAACCTCAATCTCGAACAAGAGGAAATTCAGCGCCTTCTCCAAGAAAAGGTTGATAATCTTGAGAAAGTGGATACGGATTTGCTAAGTCAGCAGGTGGAAGAGGCCAAAACTCAGAAAACAAACCTCCAACAAGGTCTGATTCGCAAGCAGTTTGAGTTGGATGATATTGAAGGTCAGCTAGATGATATTGCCAGCCATTTGGATCAGGCGCGCCAGCAGAATGAGGAGTGGATTCGTAAACAAACACGTGCTGAAGCCAAAAAGGAAAAGGTCAGCGAACGCTTGCGCTATCTACAAGCTCAATTAACTGACCAGTACCAGATCAGCTACACTGAGGCGCTAGAAAAGGCTCATGAACTGGAAAATCTAACTCTGGCGGAGCAAGAGGTTAAGGATTTAGAGAAGGCTATTCGCTCGCTGGGTCCTGTCAACTTAGACGCTATTGAACAGTACGAAGAAGTCCACAATCGTTTGGATTTCCTAAATAGTCAACGAGATGATATTTTGTCTGCGAAAAACCTACTCCTTGAGACCATCACAGAGATGAATGATGAGGTTAAGGAACGCTTTAAATCAACCTTTGAGGCTATTCGTGAGTCCTTTAAAGTGACCTTTAGACAGATGTTTGGCGGTGGTCAGGCAGACTTGATATTAACTGAGGGCGATCTTTTAACAGCTGGTGTGGAGATTTCTGTTCAACCACCAGGTAAGAAAATCCAATCTCTCAACCTCATGAGTGGTGGTGAAAAAGCCCTATCTGCTCTGGCTCTGCTCTTCTCAATCATCCGAGTTAAGACTATTCCTTTTGTTATCTTGGACGAGGTAGAGGCGGCGCTGGACGAAGCCAATGTCAAACGTTTTGGGGATTACCTCAACCGCTTTGATAAGGATAGTCAGTTTATCGTCGTGACCCACCGTAAGGGGACGATGGCGGCAGCGGATTCTATCTATGGAGTTACCATGCAAGAATCAGGTGTATCTAAAATTGTTTCGGTTAAGTTAAAAGATTTAGAAGAAACAGTAGACTAGTTACCAAACGATAGCATCTCTTAGGAGGTGCTATTTTTTAAAACTCATAGCTTGAATTGTCTATCAAGGTCAGTTCAGGCGCAAAAAACGACATTTGGGATTTCCTCTTAGCGAAAAGACTTTCTCTATGATATAATAGTTTCATGATTACAACAGTACCTATTAAGAACGAAAAAGATATTGCAGTACCAGGGAAAACAGTCCTTGTACTAGGTTATTTTGATGGCATCCACAAGGGACATCAGAAACTCTTTGAAGTGGCCAGCAAGGCTTCGATGAAGGATTATCTGCCAGTTGTCGTGATGACCTTTACAGAGTCGCCAAAACTTGCCTTGCAACCTTACCAACCTGAGCTTATGCTCCATATCGTCAATCACGAGGAACGGGAGCACAAGATGAAATGGCATGGGGTAGAGGCTCTTTTCTTACTTGACTTTAGTAGCAAATTTGCTAGTTTAACGGGTCAAGAATTCTTTGATACCTATGTTAGAGCTTTAAAACCAGCTATTATTGTAGCAGGATTTGACTATACTTTTGGCTCTGATAAGAAAACTGCGGATGACCTGAAGGATTATTTTGATGGAGAGATCATCATTGTTCCTCCGGTCGAAGACGAAAAGGGCAAGATTAGTTCTACACGGATTCGTCAGGCAATTCTTGATGGAGATGTCAAGGAAGTCAACCATCTACTCGGCACACCGCTCCCAACCCGTGGAATGGTCGTTCATGGAAATGCTCGTGGGCGTACTATCGGTTATCCAACAGCCAATCTGGTCCTAAGAGATCGAACTTATATGCCAGCAGACGGTGTTTACGTAGTCGATGTAGAAGTACAACGTCAGAGATATCGTGGCATGGCAAGTGTTGGGAAAAATGTTACTTTCGATGGAGAAGAGCCGCGTTTTGAAGTCAATATTTTTGATTTTTCAGATGATATTTATGGTGAGACAGTCATGGTCTACTGGCTAGACCGTGTCCGCGATATGGTTAAATTTGACTCCATCGACGAGCTCGTAGACCAACTCCAGAAAGACGAAGAAATTGCTCGGAACTGGAAGGATGGAGAATCTGTCATTCAAGGGTCTCAGGTATAGAAAATGTCTGAAAAAGCTACTAGGAGGATTAGTTTTTTTTAGTAGTTTTGAAAGTGTGATATAATGCACTTTCAGTCCTCTTAGTTACCTATTTTAGTAACTATTTATGTCCAAATTATAGACGAGGCTTTATTATGCAAACGCAAGAAGAAATGAATATTTTGGTACCGGAAAAAATAGCAGAAATTGAGCGTGATTACGATGTCAGAGTTTTATGGGCTATTGAGTCTGGTAGTCGTGCCTGGGGGTTTGAGTCTCCCGATAGTGACTTTGATGTACGGTTTATCTACAAACACAAGCAAGATTTTTATCTCCGTTTAAATGAACAGCGTGATGTTATCGAGCTACCAATTGACGACACTTGGGATGTGAGTGGCTGGGATTTAGACAAGGCTTTAAAACTCCTTTATAAGTCAAATCCAACACTATTTGAATGGTTACAGTCTCCAATTGTTTATCAACAAACGGATTTTATTGAGCGCATACGTCCACTTGCCAACCAGTATTTTTCTGAGAAGAAAATGCTGTATCATTACTTGAATACTGCTAGAACTCAAATGAATAAGTATCTTTCAGGATACAAGGTCAAACCTAAAAAGTATTTCTATGCGCTGCGTCCCATTTTGGCTTGTCGCTGGATTGAAAAATACCATTCTGTTCCACCGATTTTGTTTGATGATTTGGTCAAAGAATTACTTCCGTCTCAAATGCAGGAGCATGTTTCAAGATTGCTAGACATTAAGATAAATGAGCCTGAAGGTATGGAAATTGAGCCTATAATGCCAATTCAAGATTATATTTTAGCTAACATCCAAGAGCTGGATGCATACGTTCAAAGTGTTCGTGAGGAAAAGAAAGACTGGAAAGCTCTAAATCAATTTTTCTTGAAGAATTAGGCCACGACTGAGGTTTTTTATAGGTAAATGGACATGTAAATGTGGGCAAGCAATGAATGACCACCGAGCGCCCGATCCAAATGCTTATTCAGTTTATTCGGATGAGTTGTTTGAAGAAATCATAAATAAAGCTGACGACCATAATAAAATTTCTTATGAAGACATTTCAGAGGCATCATTTTATATGTGGAAGTGCCCTGGGTGTGGCAGTTTCATGGTTTTTGGCGAAGACGGGGATGGAGATCACTTTACTTTTTATGAGCGCCAAGAAGTAGAAAAGGTAGAGCCTCTCTTTGATCCAGATCAAGAGTTAAATCTTGTTGTGGTTGAGTTTCAGGAGGGAGGGAATGGTTATACTTATATCTGTGATGACCCAAATATCCATATAGGACACGCTGTTGTTGTCCCAGTGGGGAAGGAAAATACTGAAAAAACTGCTTTAGTTGTAAAGAAGTATCATGCCCTACCAAAGGATATCACTTTTCCTGTTGAAAAGGTAAAACGTGTCATTCGTAGGTATTCACATTTCGACCCAATCACTTCGAAAAACGTTTGTAGAAATATAATAAAGCTGGGAAGAATTCTAGATGTTTGCTCCAAAAACGCTAACCCCAACTCTCAGAAAACATATTATAGTATCAAAACTCCTTTAGGCTATTTCTGGTTAGAATTAAATGGAGTTCCGATTCCAATGAAAATCACACAGATTCAAGTCAAAGATAAAAAATATCAAGTTGATAGCGCCCTTTATATAAAACCTTCAGAGATTAACTGTAGAAGATTCTATGAACTGGAATTATGTGCAGATTTTGATATTGATGCTTCTAGATGGATCGATGTTCTCTCTGATGAAAACGTTTGGGGAAATACTTGGGAACTAAATGGTCTTCAATTTGGTATTACTGCAGGGGAGTCTCCAGAATTTGAAGACGAAGTTGTAGCGAGAAAGTATAGTCGTGTCCCACTTTATTATGACTGGCACCCTGAATTTGAAGATTATTATGGCTTCAGTTTAGCTTGGAAAAAATACGAGTCTGATAGCGATTTGTCAATAGATTTCTATACAACGTAAGAAGCAGGAGGATATGTATGAATCAAGCATGGGATTTATTGTTTGAGGGCAAGATTGAAGAGGCTAAAAAATTAGTTGAAGCTGATTTTTTATTGGAAACTTGCACAGATTTTAGTTTGTTAAATTTGATGGGGTATATTTATCTTAAAGAGCAAAAATACAACGAGTGCTTAAGTATCTATCAGCGTTACATTGACTTAGCACGAACTAAAAGTGACCCAGAAAATGAACATATAGGCTATCATCAGTTAGCCATGGTTTATCGTGAAATGAATGAATTTCAAACGGCACTTTTCTATATCGAAAGAGAGCAAAAAGTCATTGAAGAAGCTTTTACAGAGGATACCCTCAAATCTTCTGTTAACAATTATGAGCAAGGTTATTTACGATTAAAGCTAGGGAAAGTAGCAGAAGCATTCATGTATATGGAACAGTCCTTAAAACAAGCTTTGCAAACAGATGATTTAATTGCCCAAGCTTGTGCTTATAGAGGTTTAGGAGAGATTGGTTCGATACAAAATCCTGAAGAATCACATGAAAATTTTTTACAAGCTATCGCTCTTTTTGAAAAGGCAGGCGATCAGATTGGTGCTCAAGAGGTTAGAAAATTGCTAAATAATAAAAAGTAGCCTGCAAAGGCTACTTTTTATTAAAACACGCGATATACATAAGGATTTTCTGGTTTGTCTACTTTTGTGAAACTCTCAACTTCCAGTGTTGGGAGTTTTTGTTTGAGTTCTTTATGGTAGTGGAGGGTCAGGGTTCCTCTAGCGCTAATCCAAGTATTGTCAGGATACTGGCGTGAGTTCCCCTTGGTCAGGAGTCCATATACTCCAGAGTCTGCGATACAGTGGATGATTCCAAAGCGAAAGAGGAACTGGCTATCTGGATGGCTAGGATCGTTATAAACAAAGCCTGTAAACTCGATTTTCTTTCCTTCAAACTCTTGAGGGTAGTCATAGAGAACTTCCATGACTTCCATATAGTTTTCATCAGTGATGTGAATGGTTGTCTGGGAGAGGTATTTATCAGCTGTAGTTCTCATTTCCTTTTCATAAGCAGACTTGGAAAAATAGGTACTAGTATCGGGTTTGAGATATTGACTGGATGTTCCTTCGCTTGCCTGAATGGCTGTGTTGATTCCCTCAGCAAGTGGGAAATGGTATCCCTTAGCAGACACGGTTCTCGAGTCCAAACTTACTGTAGGAAAGGCAACTCCAATCAATAGGGGTAGTGACAGTAAAAAGAAGCTGATTCGTCTAGCTCGACGACTTTCTAAATGGCTGTGAGATTTGATTTTCTTAATCCAGATGTAGAATTGGACCAGAGCCAACAGAAGAGAAAGGACCATAGAGATATAGACTAGATAGGAATAGTGGAGGTTAATGTAGTGACTGAGCTTGCCAGATAGCTGCAGATACAGAGTTAGGGCAAAATAACCCAGTAAAATGAAAAATCGGATCATAGCATCACCCCCATCATGTAAGAATAAAGCAAGACAAGGACTGTCACGATGCCCATGAATTGCCAGATAAAGCGCGCTTTGAGATAGTGTTTCATCATGAGGAGATTTTTGATATCAAGCATGGGGCCAATGACCAGAAAGGCAAGGACTGGCGCTAGGCCGAAGCTCGAGAGGAGAGAAGCGCCAATAAAGGCGTCTGCCTCGCTACAAAGAGAGAGGAGAAAGGCTAGAAACATGAGCAAGAGAATCGCAAGGACTGGACTTGCGCTGATAGAGGTCAAGATCCGAGTCGGGACATAGACCTGCACGATAGCCGCAAAGAGACAGCCAAAGACCAAGTAACGCCCCATATCGAAAAACTCATCAATAGCTTGTATGAAGACCTGAAATACTTTTCTAGCGGGACCCAAGTGTGAAAAGTCATGTTCATGGCAAGCGATAGGATTCTCTTTTTGAATGGGTTCCTTCCAGAAAAATACTAGGAAAATCCCCAGAATCAAAGCAATTACAATAGCTCCCAGAGCTCGCAAGAAGGCAAGTTTTATTGAATTGCCAAAGGCAGAATATGTAGCGAAAAGAACGATAGGATTGATGATGGGAGCAGTCACCAGAAAAGGAACCGCTGTGTAGCTGGGCACTTTCTTTTCCAGAAAACGATTGATGATGGGAATGATTCCACACTCGCAGGATGGAAAGAGAAAACCAATGAAGGTACCAAAAAAGATCCTCCCCCAAAGATTGCGAGGAAGAAACTCATAAACTTTATCAGGTGTGATATAGACCTCAATCAATCCCGAAATGAGACTCCCAATCAAGACAAAAGGAAGGGCTTCAATCATGATGGAGAGAAAAATAGCCCCCACTTGTAATACACTAGGAGGAAGAGATTGGAAAACAGTCATCTATTTTTTCTTCTCAACTTTTTCTTTTTTGTCTTTGTCATCTGGGAAAGTGACTTGTGTTAAGTCAGGAAGTTTGGCGAATTCTTCAAACATCTTGTCCAAATCATCCGTTTTTGTAAATTTAACAGCCATGGGCCTACCTCTTTTCTACATTCTACCTCTATTATACTATTATTTTGCGGAAAAGGGATTATTTTTATTTTGATAATCAAAGATGCAAAAATAGGTAAGGCAAAACAAGAGCTGTTCCTTATGGTATAATAGATTCATGGATAAAAAATATGAAAAAATCTCCCAAGATTTGGGTGTAACCTTAAAGCAAATCGATACTGTTCTAAGTTTGACGGCTGAGGGGGCGACGATTCCCTTCATCGCGCGTTACCGGAAGGACATGACTGGTAGTCTGGATGAGGTGGCGATTAAGGCCATTATCGACTTGGATAAAAGTCTGACAAATCTCAACGACCGTAAAGAAGCTGTCTTAGCTAAGATTCAAGAACAAAGCAAACTAACCAAGGAATTGGAAGAAGCTATCCTGACAGCTGAGAAATTAGCAGACGTAGAAGAACTCTACCTTCCTTATAAGGAAAAGCGTCGGACCAAGGCAACTATTGCCCGTGAAGCTGGACTCTTTCCTCTCGCCCGTTTGATCTTGCAGAATGTAGATGGTTTAGAGAAAGAAGCTAAGAAGTTTGTCTGTGAAGGATTTGCGACTGGTCAAGAAGCCTTGGCAGGTGCGGTTGATATTTTGGTCGAAGCCTTATCGGAAGATGTGACTTTGCGTTCACTGACCTATCAGGAAGTGTTGAGACACTCTAAAATCACTTCGCAGGTCAAGGATGAGAGTCTTGATGAAAAACAAGTTTTTCAGATTTATTATGATTTTTCAGAGACTGTTGGCAATATGCAGGGTTATCGTACCTTGGCTCTCAATCGTGGGGAGAAACTAGGTGTCTTAAAAGTCGGATTTGAACATGCGACAGACCGTATCCTATCTTTCTTTGCTGCCCGATTCAAGGTGAAAAATGCCTATATAGATGAAGTTGTTCAACAGTCAGTTAAGAAAAAGGTCTTGCCAGCTATCGAACGACGCATTCGAACAGAGTTGACTGAGAAGGCGGAAGAAGGAGCTATCCAACTCTTTTCTGACAACCTGCGTAATCTCCTATTGGTTGCTCCGCTGAAAGGGCGCGTGGTTCTAGGATTTGACCCCGCCTTTCGTACAGGTGCCAAGCTGGCTGTTGTTGATGCAACAGGGAAAATGCTGACGACTCAGGTCATTTATCCTGTTAAACCAGCATCAGCTCGTCAGATCGAAGAAGCCAAGAAAGATTTGGCAGACTTGATTGGTCAATACAGTGTAGAAATTATTGCTATCGGAAATGGAACTGCCAGTCGTGAAAGTGAAGCCTTTGTGGCGGAAGTTCTGAAAGATTTTCCAGAAGTCAGCTATGTTATCGTAAATGAAAGTGGTGCTTCTGTCTATTCTGCCAGCGAACTAGCTCGTCAGGAGTTTCCAGACTTGACCGTTGAAAAACGCTCTGCTATCTCTATCGCTCGACGTTTGCAAGATCCGCTTGCTGAATTGGTCAAAATCGATCCTAAGTCAATCGGTGTCGGCCAGTACCAGCACGATGTCAGTCAGAAGAAACTGTCTGAAAGTCTGGACTTTGTCGTCGATACCGTAGTTAACCAAGTCGGTGTCAATGTCAATACAGCCAGCCCAGCACTTCTTTCCCACGTAGCTGGACTCAATAAAACCATTTCTGAAAATATCGTCAAATACCGTGAGGAAGAAGGAAAAATCACTTCACGCGCTCAAATCAAGAAGGTTCCTCGCCTCGGTGCCAAAGCCTTTGAGCAAGCTGCAGGTTTCCTCCGTATTCCGGAAAGTAGCAATATCCTTGATAATACAGGAGTTCACCCAGAAAACTATGCTGCGGTTAAGGAGCTCTTCAAACGCTTGGATATCAAGGACTTGAATGAAGAAGCACAAAGTAAGCTTAAGTCCCTTTCAGTTAAGGAGATGGCACAGGAACTGAATCTTGGTCCAGAAACCCTTAAAGATATCATTGCTGACCTTCTCAAACCAGGTCGTGATTTTCGTGACTCTTTTGATGCACCTGTTCTCCGTCAAGATGTACTGGATATCAAGGACTTGAAAGTCGGCCAGAAACTGGAAGGTGTGGTGCGGAATGTCGTTGACTTCGGTGCCTTCGTTGATATCGGGATTCATGAGGATGGCTTGATTCATATTTCCCATATGAGTCGTAAATATATCAAACATCCCAGCCAAGTGGTGTCAGTCGGAGATTTGGTAACGGTTTGGGTTAAGAAAATCGATACTGAACGTGAAAAAGTCAATCTGTCGCTCCTAGCTCCAAATGAATCTAACTGAGTATGTTCAGTCTGTTTCACTCGAAGACTTTGGTAGACCTTTCACGCACCAAGCCCAGTGGAATTCTCGTCTGCGAACGACAGGTGGGCGTTTTTTCCCCAAGGATGGGCATTTGGATTTTAATCCCAAGGTCTATAATGAACTTGGTTTGGAGGTTTTTCGGAAGATCGTGCGCCATGAACTCTGTCACTACCACCTGTATTTTCAGCAAAAGGGGTATCGACATAAGGACCGAGATTTTAAGGAACTTTTGAAAGAAGTGGATGGACTGCGCTTTGTTCCCCCTTTAAAAGACCAAAATACCTACCTAGTCTATCAGTGTCAATCCTGCCAGCAAACTTATCAACGCAAGCGTAGGATTGATACCAAACGCTACCGATGTGGCGTCTGCCGTGGTAAACTCGTCATCTTAAATCGGCCTAAGGACTGATGTTTTTGCCCCCGTTTCATGCTATACTAGTTGTAAGAATACTGAAAGAGGAAACAATCATGAATACAAAATTTTATAAAATGAGACGAAATCGCATGGTGTCGGGAGTCTTAGCTGGTCTATCAGACAAGTGGAATTTTGATGTAACCTTAGTTCGCTTTCTCTTCGCCATTTTTACCATATCAAATTTTGGAGTTGGTGTGATTATTTACATTATCCTCGCCTCCATCCTGCCAACTAAGGAAGAAATCGAAGCAGAAATGTACGGAACAGGACCACGCAAACGCAAGGAAGCCCAAGCCATTGAAGATAATGATGGCTGGTTTTGGTGAGATTTAACAGGAAGTATTTATTATTTGCACTATGATACTTAAAAGAAGTAGCATAAATGATTGAAAATCCCTTGTGGCTAAATAACCACAAGGGATTTTGGTATTTAATTATATTCTGTTTCGTCTTTAGAAAGACGAATTACCTGATCAGCCATTTTCCAAATACTAGGATTGTGAGTTGCGATGATAATTGTTCTATTAGCATTACGAAGTTCAAGGAGAATTTCCATAATTTCCTTGGAATTTTTTGGATCTAGCGAGGCGGTAGGCTCATCGGCTAAAATTAAAGGAGGATCTTTCAGGATAATCTTAGCAAGTGCTACGCGTTGAGCCTCGCCACCAGATAATTCATAGATTTTTTGGTTGAGGCTTAGATAATCTAGTCTGACAGCTTGTAGTGCTTGAAGAAGAAGTCTCTCTTTTTCTTGTTTCTTGTTCTGTTTTTTGCCAATCAGTCCCAGCTCAAGGTTTTCTCGAATGGTCTGACTTTCTAATAATCCGAAGTTCTGGAAGAGATAACCTAGCTCGTTACGATAGAATTCCTCATTTTTTAGTGAAGTCAAAGACTTTCCTTTGTAAACGATTTCTCCTTTGTCGAAAGTCTCTAGTTTTGCAAGCATATTGAGCAAAGTGGTTTTTCCACAACCACTATCTCCTATCAAAGCATACACCATACCACTTTGAAAATTCAGATTCAAGTCTGAAAAAATAATACGAGAACCAAATTGTTTCCAAATATGTTGCAATTCAATCATACTATCCTCCTTTGATGATGCTAGCATAGGTTTTACTTTCCTTCTTATCACAGATCTTCAATAGAAGAACGGCTAAACTTGAAAAGCTGAAAAATAGGATCAGGGTAATCCAGATATTCTTAGAAATAATGAAAGCTAGACCACTTCCGAGAAAGAGAGCTATTATTTGAGAAGTGATATATCTACTGTGTAATTCAAAGAAATAATAGCCTGCGATTTTTTTCAAGAATATGGTTTTGCGAAAGGCTTCAAAATAGAGCAGATTTAAACTTGTAAACAGCAAAATTGAAGTCAAAATAGCAAACATAGCACTCGCTAAGTTACTAAAAATTTCGATTTTGATTTTTTGATTTAACTGGAGATAGGTTTCCCTAGCAGACGATAGCCTTGAGACCATATGATCAAGTTGATAGTGTTTCAAAAGTTCTTGTGTCTGGTGGAGGTCTGTAAAATAGAGATATTCTAGATTTTTAAACCAGAAGATGGAGGAAGCCTTGCCAAGTACTTTAGGAGAAAGCACAAGAAAGATGGGATTTGATAACCATTGATCATAAGCGATATGGCTGGTATTATAGAGAAATACATCATTATTTTGATTGGTATAAGCTATACTAACTTCGACAGTTTGATTAGACTCGCTACTGTATAATTGGTTGGTTAACTCTTGTTGCAAGGTTGATTTTATATCTTTTTCATTTTTTTGTAGTTCTTCTGGGAGTATGGCAAGAACCTGTCCATCTTTTATATTATTGATTTTTTTAAAGGTTTCTGATGTTAACTTTATACCTTCTTTTTTGAAGTAGTTAGGTGTTACATAGAGAATATTTTTCCCTTCCAAGTCATAGGGATTTTGTTCAGAATCATTATGAGTTGAAAGATAATGTTTTACAGCTTGTATAGCGAGATTATGTTTGACTAGAAAGGCATTTTCATTTTCTAAAGAATATTGAATAAAGTCAAACCATTTATTAGCATTTGTCTGCAGTTCATCTAAATTTTTCATCTGACTGGAACGCCCTGTTTGAAGAGTAACAATATTGGAGCGTTGTTCCCAAGTAGCTTGTCCAGCCTCATTTTTCTCAAGGATATGATAGTAAGTAGACATACGTCCAAATCCTACAATAACCAGTAGAATGGCAAGTACCTGACCAAAGTAGAGAATGCGTAGGATTGACTTGATTGGTAATTTTCCTTTGATGATAGAGAGGAGATGAACTTTTTTCAAAGAAATGGTAAAAAGAAGGGCAATTAGGAGGCTAAGTAGGAAAAGTAGGCTATTGTAAAGAATAAAAAGTATTCCTAAAAAAGTTTGAACCTCATAAGGATATCCTAGGGAAATGAGCAAGACACTTGCTATCAGCAAAGCAGGAAGACCAAAAAGAAGGATATCAAGTCCGTCTCTTGCGAGAGAACGAAAGAAGAGATGGCTCAGTTGTTCTCCAGAAATCAATCGAATCCCTGACTGAGAGAGAGATTGAATTTGGCCAATAACAATCAAAGCTAAGAAAGTCAGCAAAAAGATTAACATACTGGTAAGCTGATCAGGTTGGGTAAAGATGGCAAATACAAAAGATACTCTGTCATTTTCAAATGCATTCGCTTTTTCTAGTCCAAGTTCTTTCAGATGAGTGGCCAATTCTTGACTAGTTAGGGATCCGCTGATAATATTGTAGTTGTTGAGAAGATCGCTCTTGTGAATGCTTTCTTGACTTGCTGGAGGCATCCAGTCTGGGAGTTTCCCATCTCCAAAAACTTCGTAGTAAGTTTGTGATTTTCCATCACTATCTACTTCCCAAATGGTTCTTGCGATGAGACTATTATGTTTCCTAGCAAGACTATTTAATTCTTCTTTAACGGTAGAATAATCTGCTTGCCCACTTAATACTGCTGCACCCGGGAACAGGATTTGTGGAAGAGAGTCTTTCCAAAAGGACAGAGTGGCAATGAGAAAGAAAGTTAAAAGAAGATTGCTGATGAAGAGAAAAACACGTTTCATAGGAACCTCTTTCTAAAAAAGAGGGGGCTGAACCTCCCTCCTTATAGCAGTGATACGAACGATAGTTTAGCACTTTTAAAAATAATTAGCAGAAAGCCAATTCTTTTAAAAGATGTTAAAGAAAGCCTTTTCATAATTTAATTTTACTATTATTTTAAGAATAAAACAAGCAATGACAGGACTTCTTATAGTAGCTATTTTCAAAAAAATTCCTCAATCTTACAAAAATGTAAGATTAAAGTCTCTTTTGTAAGGTTAGGTTATGGCAAGCCGCCTTTTTTTGCGATAAACTAGACTCATAAAGAACAAAGGAGCAAAACCATGAAAAGAATCTTACAAAAGAAAAGAAGAAAACAAAGTCAAAAAGATATCGAGCGTGTTCAACTGGGATGCGCTATGATGCAAGCACAGTTTCAAATGATGGGATATTAAGAAGGAGAAAATCATGACACTTTTAGATGTAAAACACGTTCAAAAAATCTATAAAACACGTTTTCAAGGCAACCAAGTAGAAGCCCTCAAAGATATTCACTTTACCGTAGAGAAGGGTGACTATGTTGCCATCATGGGGGAGTCTGGTTCAGGAAAGTCAACTCTGCTCAACATCCTAGCTATGCTGGATAAACCAACTCGTGGTCAAGTTTACTTGAACGGAGTAGATACAGCAACTATTAAAAACTCACGGGCTTCCAGCTTCCGTCGTGAGAAGTTAGGATTTGTCTTCCAAGACTTTAACTTGCTAGATACCTTGTCTGTTAAGGATAATATCTTGCTTCCGCTAGTTTTATCAAGGAGACCCATCACAGAGATGATGAAAAAATTGGTAGTGACTGCTGAAAATTTGGGTATCAACCAATTGCAAGAGAAGTATCCTTACGAGATCTCAGGAGGTCAAAAGCAGCGGGTAGCAGTAGCACGCGCTATCATCACTGAACCTGAAATTCTCCTTGCGGATGAGCCAACAGGAGCCCTTGACTCCAAGTCATCTACAGCCCTTCTTGATGTATTTGATGAAATCAATGAACGTGGCCAAACCATTCTCATGGTAACTCACTCAACGGCAGCAGCAAGTAGGGCCAAGCGCGTTCTCTTTATCAAGGACGGCATTCTTTACAACCAAATCTACCGTGGAGATAAGACAGAGCGTCAGATGTTCCAAGAAATCTCTGATACTTTGACTGTTATGGCAAGCGAGGTGAATTAGTATGTTCCGATTAACCAATAAGTTAGCGGTATCTAACTTGATTAAAAACCGCAAGCTCTACTATCCCTTTGCCCTTGCTGTTCTCTTAGCAGTGACCATCACCTATCTCTTTTACTCACTGTCACTTAATCCTAATATTGGCAAGATCCGAGGGGGAGAAAGTATTTCTGCGACCCTTGCTCTCGGTATGGTGGTTGTTACCATCGCTTCTGGAATTATTGTCTTTTATGCCAATAGTTTTGTTATGAAGAACCGCTCCAAGGAGCTAGGTGTATATGGTATGCTGGGTCTTGAAAAGCGCCATTTAATCAGTATGGTTTTTAAGGAGCTTGTTATTTTTGGTTCCTTAACCTTGACAGCTGGTCTCGGCTTAGGAGCCCTCTTTGATAAACTAATCTTTGCCCTTCTTCTGAAGCTGATGAAAATGAAAGTGGAGCTCGTTTCGACTTTCCAACCAATTGTCTTTATCCTAGTTCTCATCGTCTTTGGAGCTATCTTCCTAGGTTTGATTTTTATCAATGCCTTTCGTATCGCCCGCATGAATGCCCTTCAGCTCTCTCGTGAAAAGGCCAGTGGTGAGAAAAAAGGACGTTTCTTAGGCCTTCAAACCATTCTAGGTCTAATCAGTTTGGGAGCTGGTTACTATCTAGCAATAACAGTCGAGAATCCACTTTCTGCTGTTCTGATTTTCTTCGTAGCAGTCTTGCTGGTAATTTTTGGAACTTATCTTCTCTTCAATGCAGGGATTACAGTTTTCCTACAAATCTTGAAGAAAAACAAGCGTTACTATTACCAACCTAACAACATGATTTCCGTATCCAATCTTATTTTCCGTATGAAGAAAAATGCGGTTGGTCTAGCGACGATTGCTATTCTCTCAACCATGGTCTTGGTGACTATGTCTGCTACAACAAGTATCTTTAAAGCCTCAGAAAACTTCAAAAAGGTCATGAATCCACATGATTTCGGGATTACAGGACAGAATGTTGAAAAAGAAGACATAAATAAACTCCTAGACCAGTATGCTAGCGATAAAGGATTGACTGTCACAAAGAAAGAAGTCCTTACATACAGTAACTTTGGTGTGGCAAACCAAGAAGGTACGAAATTGACAATCTTTAAGAAAGGTCAAAATCGTGTTAAACCGAAAACTATTTTTATGGTCTTTGACCAAAAAGACTACGAGAATATGACGGGTCAGAAACTTGGACTTTCAGGCCATGAAGTTGGATTGTTTGCTCAAAACAAGCAACTTCAAGGTCAGAAAGAACTGACTCTGAATGACCAGACCTACACAATCAAAGAAGAAATCAAAAAAGATTTTATTCTTGAACATGTCCCAAATCAGTACAATACTCTAACTTCGGACTATAACTATTTGGTTGTTCCTGACTTGAAAGCCTTTCTAGAACAGCATCCTAACTCTTCCATCTTTAATCAATACTACGGTGGTATGAATGTAACGGCTAGTGAGGACGAGCAACTTAAAATTGCAGATGACTATTCAAAATTCGTTAACAACTTTAATAGAGAATTAAACAAAGAGGGAAGCTATGTATACGGAAGTAATCTTGTTGATAGCAGTGCGCAGATGAGTGCTCTCTTTGGTGGAGTCTTCTTCATCGGTATCTTCCTCTCTATCATCTTTATGGTGGGAACTGTTCTCGTTATCTACTACAAACAAATCTCTGAAGGCTATGAAGACCGTGAACGCTTCATCATTTTGCAAAAAGTCGGTCTCGATCAAAAGCAAATCAAGCAAACTATCAATAAGCAAGTGTTAACAGTTTTCTTCCTCCCATTGCTCTTTGCCTTTCTACACCTTGCTTTTGCCTATCATATGCTTAGCCTCATCCTAAAAGTCATTGGCGTGCTAGATGCGACCATGATGTTGACAGTCACTCTGTCCATCTGTACTATTTTTCTCATCATTTACGTCTTAATCTTTATGATTACCTCAAGAAGCTATCGCAAGATTGTGCAAATGTAAAAAAAGATACCTCGATGCTGGTCGAGGTATTTCTTTTATCTTAAATACTAAAGAGTTGTCCTAAGAGGAAGGTTACTCCCATGGTGAGAAGTCCGATACAGAGGTTACGGATCATAGCAGTTTTCGTAGGAGCTTTTCCTAATTTAGCACTGGTATAGCCAGTGACGAGAAGGGAAAGGGCTACGATAAGAACAGTTGCAGGAATGCGATAGTCACTTGGAAAGACGGTGATGGAAAGCATAGGAGGAAGACTTCCCAGTACAAAGGCGATAAAGCTAGATATGGCAGCATGCCAAGGATTGGTAAACTCTTCGTACTCGATTCCATACTTTTCTTCGACCAAGGCTTTGAGGGGATTTTTTAAGAAGGCCTTGTTGGTCAGGAGTTGGGCGGACGTTTCACACTCACCATTTTGAAGATAAGCGGCATAGAGAGATTGTTTTGCAGATTCGATGTCTTTATCCAAGAGTAATTGCTCTCTAGCAACAGCGGCTTCTTCCGTGTCTTTCTGAGTTGATACAGAGACATATTCGCCACCTGCCATAGAAAAAGCACCAGCGAGGATAGCGGCTAGTCCAGATAAAAAGATAATCCAGATATTGCTGGTCGCACTAGCAACCCCGATAACCACTCCAGCGATGGAAATAATTCCATCATTGGCACCGAGAACACCTGCACGTAGGATATTGAGTCGGCCTGCAAAGTTTGCATCAATTTCATGTTTTATTTCTGTCATAGTCATCTCCTTTCTCTCCATTATAGAGAAAAGAGTAGGGGAATACAAACTTTTTAAACTATCTGAAAAAAGTTCTACGATTCTAATTTTTAGGCCTTTTGAAGTTTCTCCGAAAAAGTAGTGCTATCCTACTGTACTGGACCTTTTTAAACTTATCTATGGTATAATAGAAGATAGATTTATCAATTGGAGAATAAAGGATTTTATGATTAAACTTGTAGCAACCGATATGGATGGAACCTTTCTAGATGGAGAGGGTCGGTTTGATATGGAACGCCTCAAAAACGTACTTGTTTCCTACAAGGAAAAGGGGATTTATTTTGCTGTGGCTTCAGGTCGTGGTATTCTATCCCTGAAAAAGCTATTTGCAGATGTGCGTGATGAAGTGATTTTTATAGCTGAAAATGGGAGCTATGTTGAGTTTCATGGTGAGGATATGTATGAGGCTACTATGTCTCGGGATTTTTACTTGAGCACTTTTGAAGCTTTAAAGAAATCGCCTTATTTTGATGAAAGAAAAATGCTCTTGACTGGGAAAAAAGCTTGTTATGTATTGGATACAGTGGATGAGACTTATCTGATGTTTAGTCGTCATTACAATGAAAACATTCAAAAAGTAGCGAGTTTGGAAGATATCACGGATGAGATTTTTAAATTTACCACGAACTTTACTGAAGAAACGATAGAGGCTGGAGAGTCCTGGGTCAACGAAAATGTTCCTGGTGTGAAAGCCATGACAACTGGTTTTGAATCCATTGATATTGTCTTGGACTACGTTGATAAGGGTGTGGCTGTTGTTGAGTTATCCAAAAAACTTGGTCTAACCATGGATCAGGTTATGGCGTTTGGAGATAATCTCAATGACCTTCACATGATGCAGGTTGTGGGACACCCAATCGCTCCTGAAAATGCGCGACCAGAGATTTTAGAATTAGCAGAAGCAGTGATTGGCCACCATAAGGACCAGTCAGTGATGGCTTATATGGAGGGCTTATAATGGCAGATATTAAATTGATTGCACTTGATTTGGACGGTACTTTGCTGACAACGGATAAAAAGCTGACAGATCGTACCAAGGCGGTCCTCAAAGCTGCGCGTGACCGTGGCATCAAGGTCGTACTGACAACGGGGCGTCCTCTGAAGGCTATGGATTTCTTTCTCCATGAGCTAGGGACTGACGGTCAGGAGGATGAGTACACCATCACCTTTAATGGTGGTCTGGTACAGAAAAATACAGGAGAGATTCTCGATAAAACGGTTTTTTCAATCGACGATGTGGCACGCTTGTACGAGGAAACTGAAAAACTCGGATTACCGTTAGATGCCATTTCAGAAGGAACAGTCTATCAAATTCAGTCGGATCAAGAAAGTCTCTATGCCAAGTTCAACCCATCCCTGACCTTCGTACCTGTCGCTTTTGAAGATCTATCTAGTCAGATGACGTATAATAAATGCGTGACTGCTTTTGCCCAAGAACCTTTGGATGCAGCGATTCAACAGATTTCTCCAGAATTGTTTGACCAATATGAAATCTTCAAATCGCGTGAACTCTTATTGGAATGGTCGCCGAAAAACGTCCACAAGGCAACAGGTTTAGCGAAATTAATTAAACACTTAGGAATCGACCAAAGTCAAGTCATGGCTTGTGGGGACGAGGCCAATGACCTTTCCATGATTGAATGGGCAGGTCTGGGAGTTGCTATGCAAAATGCTGTTCCAGCAGTTAAGGAAGTTGCCAATGTGATTACCCCAATGACCAACGACGAGGAAGCCGTTGCCTGGGCTATCGAAGAATACGTGCTAAAGGAGAACTAAAATATGGGATTATTTGACCGTCTATTCGGAAAAAAAGAAGAGCCGAAAATCGAAGATATTGTAAAAGAAGCTCTGGAAAATCTTGATTTGTCAGAAGAAGTTGAGGAAAACCAAACGGCAGTCGAAGAAACTTCTCAGGAAGTGACAGCAAGAGACAAAGTGGAAGAAACCCCTCAGATCTCAACAGAAGAAGTTATTGAACCAGAAGCAGTCGAGGAAACTAATCAGGAAGAGCTTGAGCTAGAATCTGATGAATTGGAACAATTCCAAGAGCCTGAAGAAGTTTTAGAAGAAGAGAGCCAAGAAACTGAAGAAGAACTAGCGTCAGAAGTAGTAGAAGAAGAACTTCCTCAGGTTGAAGAAACCGTGCAGGAAAAATATGACCGCAGTCTCAAGAAAACCCGTACAGGATTCGGTGCTCGTTTGAATGCCTTCTTTGCCAACTTCCGTTCTGTCGATGAAGAATTCTTCGAAGAATTGGAAGAACTGCTCATCATGAGTGACGTCGGTGTGCAGGTCGCTTCAAACTTAACAGAAGAACTACGTTATGAAGCCAAACTCGAAAATGCTAAGAAGCCTGACGCACTCCGTCGAGTCATTATCGAGAAATTGGTTGAACTCTATGAGAAGGATGGCAACTACGATGAACAAATCCATTTCCAAGATGGTTTGACCGTCATGCTCTTTGTCGGAGTCAATGGTGTTGGGAAAACAACTTCTATCGGGAAATTAGCTCATCGCTACAAACAAGCTGGTAAGAAAGTCATGTTGGTTGCGGCAGATACCTTCCGTGCGGGTGCAGTGGCCCAGCTAGCTGAATGGGGTCGACGTGTGGATGTTCCTGTTGTGACGGGGCCTGAAAAGGCTGATCCAGCAAGTGTGGTCTTTGATGGTATGGAACGCGCCGTAGCCGAAGGGATTGATATTCTCATGATTGATACAGCAGGTCGTTTGCAAAACAAGGACAACCTTATGGCCGAGTTGGAAAAGATTGGTCGTATTATCAAACGTGTCGTTCCTGAAGCACCTCATGAAACTTTCCTGGCACTCGATGCTTCAACTGGACAGAACGCCTTGGTACAAGCTAAGGAATTTTCGAAGATAACACCATTGACTGGTATTGTTTTGACAAAAATTGACGGAACTGCTCGCGGTGGTGTCGTTCTGGCTATCCGAGAAGAACTCAATATCCCTGTAAAATTGATTGGTTTCGGTGAAAAAATCGATGATATCGGGGAATTTAACTCAGAAAGCTTTATGAAGGGTCTCTTAGAAGGCTTGATTTAATACAAAATAAATATCCTGCAAGTCATCTTGCAGGATATTTTTGCTATTCTAAACGGCCATCTTCACGATAGGCGATATCTGGTTGCCAGGTCCATTTGGCTCCATACTTTTCAAGTAAGTCAAAGCTAGCTTGTGGTCCCATGCTTCCAGCTTTATAATCGTAGAGTGGAGCACCGTTTTCAGCCCAGAGCTCTTCGATACGGTCAATCAATTTCCACGAAGCACTTACCTCATCCCAGTGGCTAAAGTTGGTAGAGTTGTTATTCAAGACATCGTAGATTAATTTCTCGTATGGGTCTGGTGAGGCTCCAGTAGCAGTAGCATCTGTACGGTAATCCAGAGAGCTTGGTGCCAGGTTAAATTCTTCACCGACTTGCTTACCATTGAGGCTGAGAGAGAATCCTTCAGTTGGTTGGATATAGATGGTCAAGATATTTGGTGCCAATGGTTCTCCAAAGATAGAGTCCATTTGCTTAAAGACGATATTGACATGAGTTCCTTTTTCAGTTAGACGTTTACCTGTACGGAAGAAGAAAGGTACATCACGGAAACGATCAGTATCTACAAAGAAGGCACCAGACGCAAAGGTTTCTGTTGTAGATTCTGGGTCGACATTTGGTTCGCTTCGATAGGAAATGTATTTCATGCCATCGATTTTACCTGAACGGTATTGACCTCGAATAAAGTGTTCTTTTAGTTCTTCCTCAGTTGGATGATAGAGGTTTTTAAAGACTTTTATCTTTTCAGCACGAATCTCATCCTTTGTAAAGCTAGCTGGTTTGTCCATGGCTAGAAGAGAGAGGAGTTGGAGTGTATGGTTTTGCACCATATCACGAAGGGCACCAGATTGATCATAGTAGCCACCACGTTCTTCTACACCCAAGCGCTCTGCAAAGGTAATCTGAACATTATCGATGTGTTCGCGATTCCAAACATTCTCAAAAATCATGTTGGCAAAACGAACAGCAAAGATACTCTGAATCATCTCTTTACCTAGGTAATGGTCGATACGGTAGATTTGCTCTTCATCAAAGGCCGCAAGGAGATCTTCATTGAGTTTGCTAGCTGTTTCGTAGTCTGTACCAAATGGTTTCTCAACGATCAAGCGCTCAAAACCTTTGCCATCGACAATGTTTTCAGATTTGAGGTGCTTGGCAATGGTTCCAAAGAACTGAGGTGCCATAGACAAGAAGAAGAGCTTGTTGTGTTCAGCTTGGTATTTTTCATTCAGCTCAGCTTGTAATTGGCGCAAAGCAATGTAATGTTCCGTATCATTCACATCATGGCTTTGATAGTAGAAGTGGCTAGCAAATTCTTGGGCTTGCTCGGTACTATCTGCCAAGTCAAGGATGGACTCGACAACTACAGATTCAAAATATTCCTTACTCCAAGGTCTACGAGCTGTTCCGATAACAGCAAAATGCTCAGAGAGATTGCCTGATTTATAGAGCCTGAAAAGGGAAGGGTAGAGTTTGCGTTTAGCTAAATCTCCACTCGCACCGAAAATTGTAACAATAACCTTTGATGACATCTAGCTACCTAATTTCTATATTTTTTCCTAGTTGGACTAGGGATGAGATTTTCTCATTGTCATAGCTTTTATTTTATCATAATTTTCAAAAAAATCAAAAATCCAATACGCAATTAAAAAAGTGTAAGGAGAACCTTACACTTTCGTTTTATACGTTTAAGACCTTGTCCAAGAACTCTTTTAGACGAGGATGTTGCGGATTGTCAAAGATTTGATCTGGAGTTCCATCTTCCAGGAATTCACCATCAGCCGTAAAGATAACACGGTTGGCCACTTGACGAGCAAATCCCATCTCGTGGGTTACGATGATCATGGTCATGCCTTGCTCTGCTAATTCCTTCATAACGTTTAGTACATCTCCAACCATTTCAGGGTCAAGAGCGGAAGTTGGTTCATCAAAGAGCATGATATCAGGATTCATGGCAAGTCCACGAGCGATGGCTACACGCTGTTTCTGACCACCTGAAAGGCTATCTGGATTGGCATTAGCTTTATCTGCTAGTCCAACCTTTTCAAGCAACTCCATCCCCAATTTCTCAGCTTCTTCTTTGGTCATTCGTTTGTGTTCAATAGGAGCAAAAGTGATATTTTCTAGAACGGACATGTGAGGGAAGAGATTGAAATGTTGGAAGACCATTCCTACGTTCTCACGAACATGATCTACATTGGTTGATTTGTCAGTCAAATCATAACCATTCACAGTGATGTGACCACTCGTTACCTCCTCGAGAAGGTTAAGGCTACGGAGGAAAGTGGATTTACCAGAACCAGAAGGACCGATGATACAAACAACATCTCCTTCATAAAACTTAGTAGTAATACCTTTTAAAACTTCGTTTTTTCCATAATACTTATGCAAATCATTTACATCAATTTTTAGTTTTGCCATTAACGAATCCTCTTTTCTAAGCGTTTCGCTAGTCTAGTCAAAAGCGTGATAATTACAAGATAGAAGATAGCAAGGATTGCATACATCTTGAAACTTTGGTAGTTACGGGCGATGATGATCTTACCAGTTTGGAAGAGTTCCACCAAACCAATAGCAGATACGATGGTTGTATCTTTAAGAGCGATAACGAATTGGTTGACGAAGTTTGGCAACATCAATTTAGTCGCTTGTGGCAAGATAATCTTTCGCATGGTTTTTCCATAAGAGATACCAAGACTGCGACTGGCCTCCATTTGCCCAACTGGAACAGCTTGGATCCCACCACGAACAATTTCAGCGATATAAGCAGCTGCATTGAGTGAGAGGGCGATAGTACCAGCTACAAAGTCATTGATTGGACTTTGTTGGCCTGTAATGGACTCGATGAAGTTTGGAATTCCCCAGAAAATGAAGGCTGCAAGAATCATCAAGGGAATACCACGGATAACGTCAACGAAAATCTCAGAGATCAAACGAAGAGATTTGTATGGGCTAACGCTAAACATACCGAAGATAATACCGATGACAATGGCAATTGCAAATGAAATAAGCGCTAGAGCAAGAGTAATTCCAAGTCCACTAAGAAGTTGTTTGTAGTTGTTTTGAAGCAAGCCCCAGATAGTAGTTTCGTCAACCGTACTTGTAGAGTTAGTTGAAGATTCGCTAGCTAGATACTTGTCAAGAATCTTTTGGAATTCTCCGTTAGCTTTGAGGTTGGCAAGTCCATTATTGAACATCTGGATCAATTCAGGGTTTGTTCCTTTTTTAACCGCAAAGGCTGTTTCACCGATTGGAGTTCCAGCGATTGGCGTTTTCAATTTTTGACCTTGGCTGATAGAATATTTGAGAACAGGCTCATCATCCATCACGGCATCAATAGATCCAGTATTCAGACTGTCATACATTGATGCGCCATCTGCAAAGGTTTTAATCTTATAGCCGTATTTACTTTGGTTCTCAGTAAGGAACGTTTGAGAAGCAGTCCCGTTTTTTACACCGACAGTTTTATCCTTGAGATCTTCATAAGAAGCGATGGTGCTTGATTCTTTTACACCGAGAATCGTATTTGCTGTGTAGTATGATTCTGAGAAATCGAAGGTTTCCTTACGGGCATCCGTTACAGACATACCAGCAATGATACCATCTGCTTGTCCTGCTTGAACAGCACTAATGGCTGCGTCAAATCCTGGGTTGGTAATTTCAATTTCAAAACCTTGGTCTTTGGCAATGGCCTTGATAAGGTCCATATCAATACCAGTGTATTGATTGCTTGAATTTTGAAAGACGAATGGAGCAAAAGATGAATCGCTGGCAATAATGTACTTGCTTTTTACAGGAGTAGCTTTTTGTCCAGTAGCAGTAGTTGTCGTTGGGGTTGCCGTAGTTGTAGAAGCTGTCCATTTTTGGATGATTTGCTTCAAGCTACCATCTTTCTTCATTTGTGCTAGGGCTTCGTTAAACTCGGTAACCAAGTGTTCATACTTGCTTCCTTTCTTGACACCAAAGGCAAAGCTTCCAACAGCCTCACCATCCATATTGATGCTGAGATCTTGTCCTTGATTAATCGCATACTCAATAACAGGTTTATCATCCATGATGGCATTTACAGCACCAGCACTTAAACTGTTATTCATCAAATCACCTGTATCAAAGGTTTTAATAGAAAACCCGTATTTATCTTTGATACTTTCGAGGAAACGTTGAGCGGCAGTTCCGTTCTTAACTCCAACTGTTTTCCCGCTAAGTTCCTCATATTTGGTGATTTTATTCGCCTTTGTGGTAGCAATGACAACTTTTGTATCATAATAGGTATCAGACATGGTAAAGACATTTTCACGTTCTTTTGTTTTTGTCATACCTGCCATAATAGCATCTGCTTGACCTGACTGCACTGCATTTACAGCTGCATCAAAGCCAGGATAAGACATTTGGATATTCCATCCTTTGATTTCTGCGACTTTATTGATAATATCAACATCAATTCCTTTATAGGTTTGATCTGAATCTTTAAACTCAAAAGGTGCGTAAGCTGTATCAGACACAATCTTAACAGTATCAGCTTTTGCCATACCTAGTGAGAAAATGGGAAATAAAATGAGCAAACATGCTAGTATTTTTCTCTTCATTTTTAGTCTCCTTTTCCGAATATTTTTCCATTATACCAGAAAAAAGGTGAAAAGGCAAATTTTATGAATTTTATGTAAGAAAATATAACATGGATTGCTCGTTCTTATCAGTTTGGAGAAGAGTCTGAAAAGTAAATTTATGGTAAAATAGAAGGATAGAAAAATGCAGATGAGGCAATCATGATTAATCGAATTACAGATAATAAATTTAAACTAGTATCAAAATATGAACCTTCAGGAGATCAACCCCAAGCGATTGAGCAGTTGGTTGACAATATCGAGGGTGGAGAGAAAGCTCAGATTCTGATGGGGGCGACGGGTACAGGGAAGACCTATACCATGAGTCAGGTCATTTCCAAAGTCAATAAACCAACTTTGGTCATTGCCCATAACAAAACACTAGCTGGTCAGCTCTATGGGGAGTTCAAGGAATTTTTCCCTGAAAATGCTGTTGAGTACTTCGTATCTTACTATGATTATTATCAACCAGAGGCCTATGTCCCTTCGAGCGATACCTATATTGAGAAGGATAGCTCGGTTAATGATGAGATTGACAAGCTCCGTCACTCAGCGACTTCAGCCCTTCTGGAGCGTAATGACGTCATTGTCGTAGCTTCTGTCTCTTGTATCTATGGTTTGGGTTCGCCAAAGGAATACGCTGATAGTGTCGTTAGTCTCCGTCCAGGTCTTGAAATTTCTCGTGATAAACTCTTGAATGACTTAGTGGATATTCAGTTTGAACGAAATGATATTGATTTCCAACGGGGAAGATTTCGCGTTCGTGGGGATGTGGTGGAGATTTTCCCAGCTTCCCGTGATGAACACGCTTTTCGAGTAGAATTTTTCGGGGATGAAATTGATCGTATCCGTGAAGTTGAGGCTTTGACAGGTCAGGTATTGGGAGAAGTCGATCATTTGGCGATTTTCCCTGCCACTCACTTTGTGACCAATGACGACCATATGGAAGTTGCCATTGCCAAGATTCAGGCGGAGTTGGAGGAGCAGTTAGCTGTCTTTGAAAAGGAGGGCAAACTGTTAGAAGCTCAGCGTTTGAAACAGCGAACAGAGTATGATATTGAGATGTTACGTGAGATGGGTTATACAAATGGGGTTGAAAACTACTCACGCCACATGGATGGTCGTAGCGAAGGAGAGCCTCCTTATACGCTTCTTGACTTCTTCCCAGATGATTTCTTGATCATGATTGATGAAAGTCACATGACCATGGGGCAAATCAAAGGCATGTACAATGGAGACCGCTCTCGTAAGGAAATGCTAGTTAATTATGGTTTCCGTTTGCCGTCTGCCTTAGACAATCGTCCTCTCCGTCGGGAGGAGTTTGAGAGTCATGTGCACCAGATTGTTTACGTTTCAGCGACACCAGGCGACTATGAAAATGAACAGACCGAGACAGTGATCGAGCAAATCATTCGTCCGACAGGGCTTCTAGACCCAGAAGTGGAAGTTCGTCCAACTATGGGACAGATTGATGACCTCCTAGGCGAAATCAATGCCCGTGTTGAAAAGAATGAACGGACCTTTATCACCACTTTGACTAAGAAAATGGCAGAAGACTTGACCGACTACTTCAAAGAAATGGGCATCAAGGTCAAGTACATGCACTCGGATATTAAGACCTTGGAACGAACGGAGATTATCCGTGACCTACGTTTGGGTGTCTTTGATGTCTTGGTCGGAATTAACCTTCTTCGTGAAGGGATTGACGTTCCTGAAGTGAGTTTGGTTGCCATACTCGATGCTGATAAGGAAGGTTTCCTTCGTAACGAACGTGGCCTCATCCAGACCATTGGACGTGCTGCCCGTAATAGCGAAGGACATGTCATCATGTATGCGGACACGATGACTCAGTCTATGCAACGTGCCATCGATGAAACGGCCCGTCGTCGGAAAATCCAGATGGCTTATAATGAAGAGCATGGTATCGTCCCACAAACCATTAAGAAAGAAATCCGTGATCTTATTGCCGTGACCAAGGCAGTTTCTAAGGAAGAGGACAAGGAAGTCGATATCAATAGTCTCAACAAACAAGAACGCAAAGAACTCGTCAAGAAACTGGAAAAACAAATGCAAGAAGCCGTCGAAGTGCTTGACTTTGAACTCGCAGCTCAGATACGTGACATGATGTTGGAAGTGAAGGCGTTGGGGTAGATAGGATAGGCCCTTAAGTCAAATTTAATTAGCCAAATTGCTATTTCCTTGTTTCAGTAGTCTAGATATGAAGAAAACGGTGAAAATGAATAAAAGAAACTCAAATACAAAAAAGAATCTATCAAGGAAAAAAAGTTTTCAGCATTGGCTAGATTCTCATAAAATTATAGGTTTCTTCCTAGTCCTTGCTCTAATCTTAGGAATAGGACTAGGTATTAATTTTAGTTTTAAAAGCCTCCCACTTCCCTCACCATATAGAGATATTAACTATAGTTTTCCATTATATGCAAATCTTTTTTGTCTGATCTACAGAATATTTGACTATTGGTTTTTAGATTTATCCAGGTTAAGGATGACTCTAACCAGATTTGCTGGATTGTTCATCTATCTTAATAGTATCGGTTTAGTGGTCCATCTGTTTTTCGGAGTTAGTGGGAAAAACAGTAAAGGGATTTTACCATCTCTCTTATCACTAGATTACCGCTATATCTGGTTTCCTATCGCAACTTATATGCTATTCTTTTTCTTGGGATTGGTCCTTTTACTTCTTGCTAAACATTTAGAAAAGAAGAAATTGAAGAAATGATTGTAATACCTCTTTCATCTATTCTTGTCAATATAGGTCATTATATATAATTATCACTGTCAGAGTATCTTATCATAATACCATGACTTAGTTAATGCTTTTATCGTGAAATCCCCAAAAATATATTTTAATAACTTAGAAAGCGAGCAAATTCATGTCCCGTGCCCAATCAACTATTTTAACCAATATCTGTCTAATTGAAGACCTTAAAAATCAACGTGTAGTCATGCAATATCGCTCTCCTGAAAACAATCGCTGGTCTGGCTACGCCTTTCCAGGAGGTCATGTTGAGAATGGCGAGGCCTTTGCCGAGTCTGTCATTCGTGAGATTTATGAAGAAACAGGTCTAACCATTCAGAATCCTCAACTAGTCGGTATTAAAAATTGGCCCTTAGATACAGGTGGACGCTACATTGTCGTTTGTTATAAGGCGACAGAGTTTAGTGGAAATCTCCAATCCTCAGAGGAAGGAGAAGTATCTTGGGTGCAAAAAGACCAGATTCCAAACTTGAATCTGGCCTATGATATGTTGCCTTTGATGGAGATGATGGAAGCTCCTGACAAGTCAGAGTTTTTCTACCGCCACCGTACAGAGGATGGCTGGGAGAAAGAAATTTTCTAGTCTTTTACCAAATAACCTAACTGATCCAAGGCCTCCTCGATATAGTGGAGGTCTTGTTGTGTCTCAGCTTCAACAAGGTGGTAATGGATGCCGTCTGTCAATTCAGAAAGGGGTCTAAAGTCTGAATTCTCGACTTGTTCCAGAAAGTGCTGGACATCTCGGCGGCAGGTGAGTTTGAGGTGGGTTTCAATTTCGCCATAAACGGGATGATCGATTAAGATATTTTGAACGCGTCCGCCATTATCTACAATGGCTAGAAGTTCCTGCCCGATTTCTTCCAGTTCATGTTTCACTTTAAAGAGTTTGTGGACGTAGGGACTGGTATCATTTTCTTTGTAGATATAACCACGATTGGTGGATAGGATAGGAGCCCCATCTGCTCGGAGAATAGCGATATCCTGTACAATGACTTGGCGCGTAACATGAAAGTGTTCAGCCAAGGTTTGACCATTGAGAGCTTTTGGCGCCTCTTTTAACAGTTTGAGAAGAGCTTGTTTGCGATCCGTTGTCATAGTTTTTCCTTTTAGCGACGTTTTCGAAGCACTTTATAGACAGCTAGTGCTAATGTATAGTCTACCATACTATGGACAATTGTGCCAAATCCAACTAGGACGAAGAGAACATAAAACATATTTTCAACGTTTGTTCCTGAAGTAGCATAAAAGATGATACAAGCTATTACTTCAGCGATAGCATGAACAACACCCAAAACAAAGTTAAAAATCCAAGATGCCTTTGGTTTATCCAAGGTTTCAGGGAATTTCTTTAAGTACAAAGCCCCCAAAGTACCAAAAACGATGTGAGAAAAGGCACGGAGTACAATAACAGGCGGATAGCCTGCCATCAGGAAACCGAGACTCGAAGCAATAATCACAAAAGCAGCCATCAAAGGTGATAGGAACATGGCGATAAAGATGGGGATATGACTTCCCAAGGTGTAAGAAGCCGGTGGGATAACGATTTTAAAAGGCATAATGATTGGAATCAAAATCGCGATTGCTGTGAGCAGTGCAGTCATGGTCATAAACTGCGTTTTTTTCCGTATATCCATAAGAACCTCCATTTATCTGTATATACACAAGTATAGTACAATAAATAATCAGTTAAGTCAAGAAGCATTAGTGATTTTTAATGGATATTTGATTAAATGTGGTAAAGAAAGAATACTGGGAACTTAATTCTTATGTTTTAACTACTAAACTCCACCTTCAGGACGAAAGTGGAGTTGTTTTTTTATTTCTTCAAGGTTTCGAGACGTGGGACAATCATTACAGTCAAGATGGCTGAGATAACCAATTCGGCGATTGAGTTTGTAGAGATAACAGTTGCTAGGAGTTTTTGGATATTGCCATCGAAGACATTTCCAAAAAGGAAGAAGATTCCACCAAGGACAAAGACGGTGTTGGTAAGGGAACCAAGGGCACCAGCTAGGATTAGCCCAGTTTTATTTTTCATCAGTTTATAGACCAAGTAAGGTGTCAGACCGATCAAAACGCGAGGGACAATAGCGATAATCGCAGAATAGATGTTTCCGTTCGGTACGAATGGAGAAAAGAGGTAGCTGGTTGGAAGGATGGTAATCGTGTTTACCGTTAAGCTCAATAGCCCCATAAGAAAACCAAGTGTAACTCCAACGCGAGGACCATAGATGATACTAGCAATAATGACTGGAATATGAACGATAGTTGGTTTAATTGGAAATGGGAAAAGGTTAAATAGGAGAGAGCTCAAAAAGTGGATAACGAGCATAACTGCAAAAAAGATAGCAATTGGGGCAATGTTAGAGCGTTTGTTCATTGAGGGTTTCCTTTATTCTTTCTAATATAGTATTCAGGTCAGCTAGGGCGCCTTTGCCGTGATCGCCACAGGCTAGTAAAGATTCTTTTGGGGAGATAATCTGATAACCATAGGTCTCTAATGTTTTTAGATTAGCCTGAGTTGCCGGATGGTCATACATTTTGGTATTCATGGCTGGCGCTAAGAGTTTAGGGATGTGACTTGGTAGGGCAAGCGCTGTGCTTGTCACCATGTTATCCGCAAATCCGTGGACTAACTTTGCGATGGTATTAGCAGTAGCAGGGACAACGATAAAAAGATCAGTTCTTTTACCTAGTTCGATATGATTGACTTGATCAGGATAGGGTTCCTTCATGACATCAAGGTGAACTGGATTCTGTGAGAGTACCTGTAGTGTCAACGGTTGGATAAACTCTCTCGCTGCCTCAGTCATTAAGACAGTAACCTGATGGCCTTGTTTTTTCAAGGAACTGACTAGATCAGCTGATTTATAGGAGGCAATGGAACCTGTCACTGCGATGAGAATATTTGCCATGGCTTTCCTTTCTATGAATCGTATGCTTGAATTTTTTCAAGGAGGAGATTTGCTATTTCCTCTTTGGTTTGAACAGTTTGAAGATGATCATTCTCAACAAAGATAGCTCGGTGCCGATTTGCTGAAATTCGAGTGAGGTCATTTGCAATGATTAAGTCTGCTTGGTTCTTGATAAGGCTTTTTCTAGCAATTTCTATGAGATAATCTTCAGAGACATCAACCAACAGTTTGAAACCAATCAGATGAATAGCTGGATTCCATTCCTTGACTAGAGAGATGATTTTGGGTGTTTTTTTCAGGAATAAAACCTGAACCTCGTCAGTTGAAGAAATCTTAGCTTGATGATTCTGCTTGTTTAAAAAATCTTCCAAATTAGAGCTAGCCTGAACCTCCTCAAGCCCCGTCATATAAACAGGTGTGTAGTCAGATACAGCCATTGAATGAATCAAGACTCGGTAATTTGGAACTCGCTCTTTCATCTCAAAAAGGAGATCATTGGTGTTCTTAATTTCTCGAATGCTTAGGTTGGGATGAGGTTCTGGCTTAATAGCACTAGGAGTAGTAATCAAACAAACCTCATGGCCAGCAGCAAGTAGGGCTTCGGTGATGATTTTCCCCAAGCGACCAGTCGAGTGATTAGTGATAGAGCGGACGTTATCGATTGCTTCACTGGTACCGCCTGACGTAACTAAAATTTTCATAGGATTATTGTACAAAAAAAAGAAATGCAAGTCAAAGAAAGCGTTTGTTATTTTATCTAATTTTCTAGCAAGATTATAGTTTTTGGCTATAAAAACTTATAAAAAGTAAAAAAGACGACTAAAATTGGCCTTAAAACTTTATGTTTATAAACTTTACTAAGCTTTTTGTATGTGAAAAAACTTTTTTTGTGTTATAATGAGTTATCATATTAGAGGTTAGAGGAGTTTTGAATGAAAACAGATATTGAAATCGCACAGAGTATTGAGTTGAAACCAATCGTTGATGTTGTTGAGAAACTTGGTATTTCTTACGATGATTTGGAATTGTATGGAAAGTACAAGGCTAAGCTCAGCTTTGATAAAATTCGTGCAGTTGAGAACAATCCAGTTGGAAAATTGATCTTGGTTACTGCCATCAACCCAACACCTGCAGGTGAGGGGAAATCAACTATTACCATTGGTCTGGCAGACGCCTTGAACAAAATCGGCAAGAAAACCATGATTGCTATTCGCGAACCGTCTCTTGGTCCAGTCATGGGGATTAAGGGAGGTGCTGCCGGTGGTGGTTATGCCCAAGTGTTGCCAATGGAGGACATCAACCTCCACTTTACGGGGGATATGCATGCCATTACAACTGCTAACAATGCTCTTTCAGCCTTGATTGACAATCACTTGCACCAAGGGAATGAGCTAGGAATTGACCAACGTCGTATCCTCTGGAAACGTGTAGTAGACTTGAACGACCGCGCCCTTCGCCATGTTACCGTTGGACTTGGTGGCCCTCTAAATGGTATTCCACGTGAGGATGGTTTCGATATTACAGTTGCTTCCGAAATCATGGCCATTCTTTGCTTGGCGACTGATATTGAAGATTTGAAACGTCGTTTGGCGAATATCGTTATCGGATATCGCTATGACCGTACACCAGTTACTGTTGGTGATTTGCAAGTTGAGGGAGCTTTAGCATTGATTTTGAAAGATGCTATCAAACCAAACTTGGTTCAGACAATCTACGGAACACCTGCTTTTGTACACGGTGGTCCATTTGCCAATATCGCTCATGGCTGTAACTCTGTCTTGGCAACAAGCACAGCCCTTCGCTTGGCTGATTATACTGTTACTGAAGCTGGTTTTGGTGCAGACCTTGGTGCTGAGAAATTCCTTGACATTAAGACACCAAACTTGCCTACATCTCCAGATGCAGTTGTCATCGTCGCTACCCTTCGTGCCCTTAAGATGAATGGTGGTGTAGCTAAGGATGCTCTTACAGAGGAAAATGTGGAAGCAGTTCGTGCAGGTTTTGCTAACTTGAAACGCCACGTTGAAAATATTCGTAAGTTTGGTATTCCAGCAGTTGTTGCGATTAACGAATTTGTTTCTGATACAGAAGCTGAAATTGCAGCCTTGAAAGAACTCTGTGCTTCAATCGATGTTCCAGTTGAGTTGGCTAGTGTATGGGCTGATGGAGCAGAAGGTGGCGTAGCGCTTGCTGAAACGCTTGTCAAGACTATCTCTGAAAATCCAGCCAACTACACTCGTCTTTATGACAATGACCTTTCTGTCCAAGAAAAGATTGAAAAGATTGTCACTGAAATCTATCGTGGTAGCAAAGTGAACTTTGAGAAGAAAGCCCAAACGCAAATCGCTCAAATCGTTCAGAATGGATGGGACAAATTGCCAATCTGTATGGCGAAAACTCAGTACAGTTTTTCTGACAATCCAAATGCACTTGGAGCACCAGAGAACTTTGAAATTACCATCCGTGAATTGGTAACAAAATTAGGTGCAGGCTTCATCGTTGCCTTAACAGGTGATGTTATGACCATGCCAGGCCTTCCAAAACGTCCAGCCGCTCTTAATATGGATGTTGAAAGCGATGGAACCGTTTTAGGATTGTTCTAGTATATTGCAATTGATTTCAAATGAGTTTGGAAAAGCTATCCAAGCTCATTTTTTTATCTAGATGTAAGGAGTTGTCTTCAGCTGATGAAAGAGGTGTCTTCTACAAGCAATCAGTCTAGCTAAAGATATTTTCCCTAATTTTTGATATAATAGAAACATTGACTTCAAGAGTAAGGAAGAGAAAATGAACGCATTATTGAATGGAATGAATGACCGTCAGGCTGAAGCGGTGCAAACGACAGAAGGGCCCTTGTTAATCATGGCGGGGGCTGGTTCTGGGAAGACCCGAGTTTTGACCCACCGTATTGCTTATTTGATTGATGAAAAGATGGTCAATCCTTGGAATATCTTGGCCATTACCTTTACCAATAAGGCGGCGCGTGAGATGAAGGAGCGTGCCTATGGCCTCAATCCAGCTACTCAGGACTGTCTGATTGCGACCTTTCACTCCATGTGTGTTCGTATCCTACGTCGCGATGCGGATCATATTGGCTACAACCGCAATTTTACCATAGTAGATCCTGGAGAACAGCGAACCCTCATGAAACGCATTCTCAAGCAGTTGAACTTGGATCCTAAAAAATGGAATGAACGGACTATTTTGGGAACCATTTCCAATGCTAAGAATGACCTAATTGATGATGTGGCTTATGCTGCCCAAGCTGGTGATATGTACACACAAATTGTGGCTCAATGTTATACAGCCTATCAAAAGGAGCTTCGTCAGTCTGAGTCCGTTGACTTTGATGATTTGATTATGCTGACCTTGCGTCTCTTTGATCAGAATCCTGACGTCTTGACCTACTATCAGCAGAAGTTCCAGTACATTCACGTTGATGAGTACCAAGATACCAACCATGCCCAGTACCAACTAGTCAAACTCTTGGCTTCACGCTTTAAAAATATCTGCGTAGTTGGAGATGCGGACCAGTCTATCTACGGTTGGCGTGGGGCTGATATGCAGAATATCTTGGATTTTGAGAAAGATTACCCTAACGCCAAGGTGGTTTTATTAGAAGAAAATTACCGTTCAACCAAAACCATTCTCCAAGCTGCCAATGACGTCATCAAAAACAATAAAAATCGTCGTCCCAAGAATCTCTGGACTCAGAATGCCGATGGGGAGCAAATCGTTTATTATCGCGCAAATGACGAACAAGATGAGGCTGTTTTTGTAGCCAAAACCATCGATGAACTTGGTCGTAGTCACAACTTCCTTCACAAAGATTTTGCAGTTCTATATCGGACTAATGCGCAGTCTCGTACCATTGAGGAAGCCCTGCTCAAGTCCAATATTCCTTATACTATGGTTGGCGGGACCAAGTTCTACAGCCGTAAGGAAATCCGTGACATTATCGCTTACCTTAACCTCATTGCCAATTTGAGTGATAATATCAGTTTTGAGCGCATTATTAACGAACCTAAACGCGGAATCGGCCCAGGAACCGTTGAGAAAATTCGCGATTTTGCGAATATGCAAGAGATGTCTATGCTGGATGCTTCAGCTAATATCATGCTGTCTAGCATCAAAGGAAAAGCAGCCCAGTCTATCTGGGATTTTGCCAATATGATTATGGATTTGCGGGAGCAACTGGATCAATTAACCATTACCGAGCTGGTGGAGGCTGTTCTAGAAAAAACTGGTTATATCGATATTCTCAATGCCCAAGCGACCTTAGAAAGCAAGGCGCGGGTTGAAAATATCGAGGAATTCCTTTCTGTTACCAAAAATTTTGACGACAATCCTGATAGTCAAGAAGAGGAAACAGGTTTGGACAAACTCAGTCGTTTCTTGAATGACCTTGCCCTGATTGCGGATACGGATTCAGGCAGTCAGGAGACATCAGAAGTGACCTTGATGACCTTGCACGCAGCTAAGGGACTTGAGTTCCCAGTTGTCTTTATCATTGGGATGGAGGAAAATGTCTTTCCCCTTAGCCGTGCAGCTGAAGATCCAGATGAGCTAGAAGAGGAACGCCGTTTGGCCTATGTCGGTATCACACGAGCAGAAAAGATCCTCTATCTGACCAATGCCAACTCACGCTTGCTTTTTGGGCGTACCAATTACAATCGTCCGACCCGTTTTATCAATGAAATTAGTTCGGACTTACTTGACTATCAAGGCTTGGCTCGACCAGCGAATACTAGCTTTAAGGCTTCTTATAGCAGTGGCGGGATTGCTTTCGGTCAAGGTATGAGCTTAGCCCAGGCCCTTCAAGAACGGAAACGTAATGCCGCGCCAAGTTCTATCCAGTCAAGTGGTCTTCCATTTGGAAAGCTTGCAGCCGGAAATAAAAAAGATTCAAGCGATACAAACTGGTCTATTGGAGATATTGCATTTCACAAGAAATGGGGAGAGGGAACAGTCCTTGAAGTGTCGGGTAGTGGCGCTACTCAGGAATTGAAAATCAATTTCCCAGAAGTAGGACTGAAAAAACTCCTAGCCAGTGTAGCCCCAATTGAGAAAAAAATCTAATTTTTCATCCTTCTCACGAATAATAAAGTGAGGAGGATTTTTATGTACAGTATTTCATTCCAAGAAGATTCACTCTTACCTAGAGAAAGACTAGTAAAAGAAGGAGTAGAGGCTCTAAGCAATCAAGAATTACTAGCTATTCTGCTCAGAACGGGAACGCGTCAGACAAACGTTTTTGAAATTGCCCAAAAAGTCTTGAATAGTCTTAACAGTCTAACCGATTTGAAAATAATGACCCTGCAGGAATTGCAGAGTCTGTCTGGTATAGGGCGAATAAAAGCCATTGAACTACAAGCAGTGATTGAACTGGGACACCGCATTCACAAACATGAAACCCTTGAGATGGAAAGTATTCTCAGTAGTCAAAAGCTAGCCAAGAAAATGCAACAGGAACTTGGCGACAAAAAACAAGAGCACCTAGTGGCGCTCTATCTCAATACTCAAAATCAAATCATCCATCAGCAAACTATTTTTATCGGATCTGCGACACGCAGCATCGCTGAACCACGGGAAATTCTTCACTATGCCCTCAAGCATATGGCTACCTCCGTGATTCTCGTTCACAATCATCCATCTGGTGCCGTATCTCCTAGTCGAAATGACGACCATGTCACTAAGCTAGTCAAGGAAGCTTGCGAACTGATGGGAATTGTTTTCTTGGACCATTTGATTGTTTCTCACTCTGATTACTTTAGTTACCGTGAAAAGACGGATTTGATTTAGAGTTCGTTAACAACATAGTCAAACAATGTTTTATCTTTGGGGCGATTTTCAAATAGAAATTCTGGATGCCATTGGACACCAAGGTAAGGAAAGCCGTCCGTAGTTGTCACAGCCTCAATGATTCCATCTTTAGGATCATGTGCTACAACCTTAAGATTAGGAGCTAGATCTTTAATACTCTGGTGGTGGAAGGAGTTGATATGAGAGATTTCTCCATAGATTTCTCGGAGAATGGTATCAGGTTCCGTTACGAGGCGTTGAGTCGTGTATTCGGCTGAACAGTCCTGCCAATGATCCTCGATATCTTGGTGAAGCGTACCTCCCATAGCGACATTGAAAAGCTGAGTACCACGGCAAACAGAGAAAATTGGTTTCTTCTGTTTAATCGCTTCTATGATAAGGGCTAATTCAAACTGGTCTCTTTGAAGATGGTAGTCATCGCTGTCAATGGTTTTAGGCTCACCATAGTATTTTGGATCAACATTTTGCCCACCCGTTAGGATGAGCTTATCAATGATACTAATGTAATGGGTAGCCATTTCTTGATCACCAATCGGTAGGATGATTGGAATTCCGCCAGCGTCCTTGATTCCTTCAACAAAGCCCTTTGCTGCATAGCTCATCATGATGTCATCATCTGGATGAGCTTTTTCATTTCCTGTAATCCCAATAACTGGTTTTTTCATAAATGCTTTCGCTTTCTAATCCTCTTTACGCATAAAATAGAGGAGGGTTTGGAGTTCGCTTGTCAAATCGACATACTGAACGACCACATCTTTTGGAAGGTGGAGGTGAACAGGGGAAAAACTGAGAATACCTTTTATACCTGCATCGACCAAAAGATTAGCAACTTCTTGTGATTTAACACTTGGAACAGTTAGGATAGCAGTTTTAACATCTGCTTCTTTGATTTTTTCTTTAATTTGAGAGATACCATAGATTGGAATTCCATCAGGTGTCTGGGTTCCAACTTCTGGATGGTCATCTAGGTCAAATGCCATGATGATTTTCATCTTGTTACGCTCATGGAAGCGATAGTGGAGAAGGGCATGCCCCATATTCCCAATCCCAACCAACATAACATTGGTAATGGAGTTGTCATTTAGGAGGTCAGCAAAAAAAGTCATCAGTTTTTTAACATCATAACCAAAACCACGACGACCTAGTTCGCCAAAATAGGAAAAATCACGACGAACAGTCGCAGAATCGATACCGATAGCCTCTGCAATTTGCTTAGAGTTGGCACGTTCGATTTTCTCGGCATGAAATCTCTTGAAAATTCGATAGTAGAGAGAGAGTCTTTTTGCTGTTGCTTTTGGAATAGCAGACTGTTTATCTTTCACAAAACCACAACCTTTCTATTCTTCTATTTTATAGAAACATTGTGAAAAAATCAACAAAAACAAGAAAAAACTAAGAAAATCTTAGTTTTAGTCTTAAAAATTAGCTTGTGATAGAAAACGGTAGAGATCTCCGACCAATCCTTGATAGATAACTTTATCATCAAAGGTTAATGAGGTAACTAGGAATGTATCTGGAAGAGTTACACAACCTGATAGAGATAACATAAGCTCTTCGTAATCCTTATATTCAAGTGTACGTTCTACGTGATAGTTATCTTGATAGGTAAGTCGATACATAGCCAATTATCTTTCTTCTTTTGTGAAGATTCCGCGTTCTACAAGGCTGTCCATGAGGAAGTAGAATTTCTCTTGGTGGATATGATGGTCTTCTGATTTAAAGATATTCACCAAACGAAGGCCAGATTTGTCAGTGATGTTGAGTTTAGCACCTGTAAGGTCTTTATTGATGATGATTTTTAGGTTGAAGCCTTCACCGCTGTTAGGTACTTTCTCAAGCAGACGAGTTAGTTCGAAGTTTCCAACTTTTGTTTCAAAGAAAGTATTATCTTTCAGTGTGAACTTTTTGACAGTTGGGCTAAGTGTGTAGTCGTAGCGGCAGTTTTGTAGTTTAATGGTTTTTTCGAATGCCATTAGATTAATCTCCAATAATATTTTTTAAGGTTTGTGCGAGTTGTTTCAGTTCTTCCTCAGTGTTAAGAGGAGACAGGCTGATACGGACAGATTCTTTCAAACGATGCGAATCTGGTCCATAAAATGCTTTAAGCACATGACTGGTTTGTACAACACCAGCGGTACAAGCTGAACCGGTAGAAATTGAAATTCCTTCAAGGTCTAACCGTAGCAAGAGCAAATCATTTTTTTGACCAGGAAAGCCAATATTGACAACATAAGGAAGCTGGTATTGGCTTTCGTTGAGATAGTATTCTAGATCTGCAATCTCATCTAGAAAAGCAGATTTTAATCCCTCTAGTTTTTGGTAATGTTCAGCTTGCTGCTCTAAGTCCTCTTTAAGAGCAGCGACCATGCCTACAATGGCAGCGAGGTTTTCTGTTCCAGCCCGTTTCTTTTGTTCTTGGTCTCCACCGTGAAGATAGGAATCAAAGTCCGCGGAAGAAGCATAAAGAAAGCCGATTCCCTTTGGTCCATGGAATTTGTGGGCAGAAGCACTGAGGAAATCAATTCCCAATTCCTCAGGATGGATAGGAACTTTTCCGATAGCTTGAACAGCATCTACATGATAAGCCGCAGGATGCTCTTTTAAAACACGTCCAATCTCAGCGATAGGTAAGAGACTGCCCGTTTCATTATTAGCATACATAGTGGAAACGAGAATAGTATCGTCACGTAAGGCCTCTTGAATTTGCTGGGGAGTAATTTCTTGATTTACTGGTTGGATGATAGTCGCTTCAAAGCCAAAATGTTGCACCAGATAATCGATAGTCTCAAGCACAGAATGATGTTCAATAGCTGTCGTGATGATATGTTTTCCACGATTTTGATGACGGAGACAATAGCCAATAATAGCTGTATTGTTGCTTTCTGTACCGCCAGACGTGAAAAAGATATGTTGAGATTTTGTCCCCAATAACTGGGCTAGTTCCTGACGGGCTTCTCGCAAGAGTTTGCCAGCCTGTCGACCATGACTATGAATACTAGAAGGATTACCGTGGGTTTCTTGCATGACCCTGGTCATTTCTGAAATAGCAACTGCTGACATAGGAGTAGTAGCAGCATTGTCCAAATAAATCAAAGAATCACCTTATTTCTTTTTGTTGTAAGCAAAGAGTGGGCTGACTGGTTTTCTTTCATGGATGCGGACGATCGCATCTCCGATTAACTCGCTAGCAGTAATGTAACATACATTTTCAGGAGTTCTTTCTTTGGTTGCTACGGAGTCTGTCACTAGGATTTCTTTGATGTTTGTAGCGTCAAGGAGGTCTGCTGCACCTTCAACAAATAAACCGTGACTAGAAACTGCATAAATCTCAGTTGCACCTTCACGTTCAACGATTTTGGCAGCTTCAGAGAAAGTACGACCAGTATTTAGAATATCGTCAATTAAGATAGCCTTCTTGCCTTCGACATCCCCAATGATATAGCCTTCGTTACGATTAGAATCGTCTTGGGCGTAGTCAATGATAGCGATAGGAGCATCAAGGTATTCAGCCAAACTACGTGCACGTTTAACACCAGAGTTCTTTGGACTGACAACAACAACATCGGAGCCAAGGAGTCCTTTATCACAGTAGTGCTTAGCAAATAGAGGAACAGTATAAAGATTATCTACAGGAATATCAAAGAAACCTTGGACCTGAACAGCATGGAGGTCCAGCGTTAGAACACGACTTACACCAGCTTTGACAAGCATATTGGCAACTAGTTTTGCAGTGAGGGGTTCGCGAGAAGAAGCGATACGATCCTGACGAGCATAACCAAAGTAAGGAAGGACAACGTTGATACTATGAGCACTTGCACGTACACAAGCATCAACCATGATTAATAATTCCATCAAGTGGTTGCTAACGGGGTAGCTGGTTGACTGGATGATGTAAACATCGTAACCACGGACACTTTCTTCGATGTTGACCTGGATTTCACCATCAGAAAATTGGCGAGAAGATAATTTTCCGAGAGGTACCCCAACCGTTTCTGCGATTTTTTGTGCAATTTCATGATTGGAATTAAGTGCAAAAAGTTTCATGTTGTTTCTATCTGACATTATAGACCGTCCTCTGTAAACTCTAAATATTTTATCTCCATTATTTTACCAGAAAATGGAGATTATTTCAGCTTTTTTTCATGCTTTTAATAAAACGAATTAATTTTGATGGAGCTTTCTTATAAACTATATGATTCTCATCTAAAAATCTCTTAAAATCGGCTTTCCCTTTTTCATGGTCTGTGACTTCAAGCTCGAGTTCATAGTCCGTCTGGTCAAAGTATTGACTTTCGTCTAAGGCCATTAAGCCAATTTCAGTTTTCGTTTCATAACGTAGAGTTGAAAGACAGCCTAGAACAAGCCATTCATGGCTTTCGATGCCAATCTTAGCAAGCTTCTCTAGAACGAGCCCTTGAGGTAGTTTTTGTTTTTCTAGGTATGATTCAGCTTCTGAAAGAGTTAATTTCTGGTTGTATTCCATATTTCCTACAGTTTGAGGCACTTTCAAGGTCAATTCCGCCCAATCTGCAAAGGTGCGAATGCGCATGGCAACCTTCTTTTCACGCAATTGGAAATCTGGTGTGTCAATGTAGTAGTTTTTCTGAAGGACGGGTTGGATATGGGAAAACTGTTTTTTTAGATGATCATATTCCTCTTTTTTCAGAAGTGTTTTCAATTCTATTTCTAAATGTTTCATTTTTTCAACCTTTTCTATATCTTTGAAAGCGATTTATGGTATAATGGACAATGTATTTATTGTATACGAATGTATTGAAAAAATCAAAGATTTTCGACAAAGCAATCAAACATTACAAGGGAGAAAGTATGACCATAGAATGGGAAGAATTTTTAGATCCTTACATTCAGGCTGTAGGTGAGTTGAAGATTAAACTTCGGGGGATTCGCAAACAGTATCGTAAGCAAAACAAGCATTCTCCGATTGAATTTGTAACGGGTCGTGTCAAACCGATTGAAAGTATCAAAGAAAAGATGGCTCGTCGAGGAATTACTTATGCAACTTTGGAAAATGACTTGCAAGATATCGCAGGGCTACGTGTCATGGTTCAGTTTGTTGATGACGTTAAAGAAGTAGTTGAGATTCTACGTAAACGCCAAGATATGAGAATCGTTCAGGAACGAGACTATATCACTCATCGTAAGGCTTCGGGTTATCGTTCTTATCACGTGGTTGTCGAGTACATGGTTGATACGATCAACGGGGCTAAGACGATTTTGGCTGAAATTCAAATACGGACTTTGGCCATGAATTTCTGGGCTACGATTGAACACTCGCTCAATTATAAATATCAGGGCGATTTTCCAGAAGAAATCAGGAAAAGACTGGAAATCACGGCGAAAATAGCCTATCAACTGGATGAGGAAATGGGTAAGATTCGTGACGACATTCAGGAAGCGCAGGCTCTCTTTGATCCATTGAGCAGAAAACTAAACGATGGTGTAGGAAATAGTGACGATACAGATGAAGAATACAGGTAAACGAGTTGACCTCATAGCAAATAGAAAACCTCAGAGTCAGAAGGTTTTGCGTGAGCTGAGGGAAAAACTAAAGAAACAACACTTTATACTGAACGATACCAATCCCGACATTGTCATTTCTATTGGTGGCGACGGGATGCTTTTGTCTGCTTTTCACAAGTATGAGAATCAGTTAGACAAGGTTCGATTTGTAGGTGTTCATACAGGTCATTTGGGATTTTACACAGATTATCGTGATTTTGAGCTAGATCAATTGGTGACCAATCTTTTACTAGATACTGGTGCCAAGGTTTCTTATCCTGTTTTGAATGTCAAGGTGACGCTTGAAAATGGAGAAGTGAAAATCTTCCGAGCCTTAAATGAAGCCAGTATCCGTCGATCAGATCGCACCATGGTTGCGGATATCATCATTAATCACGTTCCGTTCGAGAGATTCCGTGGAGATGGAGTGACTGTTTCAACGCCGACGGGAAGTACTGCCTACAACAAGTCCTTGGGGGGAGCGGTCTTGCATCCTACCATTGAAGCCTTGCAACTGACTGAAATTGCGAGTCTCAACAACCGAGTTTATCGGACTCTAGGATCTTCAATCATCGTTCCAAAGAAAGACAAAATTGAGCTTTTACCGACTCGTAATGACTATCACACGCTATCGGTTGACAATAGTATCTATTCTTTCCGAAATATAGAAAGGATTGAGTATCAAATCGACCATCACAAGATTCACTTCGTAGCGACGCCAAGTCACACGAGTTTCTGGAATCGTGTCAAAGATGCCTTCATCGGCGAGGTGGATGAATGAGGTTCGAATTTACCGCAGATGAGCACGTTAAAGTCAAAACTTTTCTCAAGAAACATGAGATTTCTAAGGGACTTTTGGCTAAGATTAAGTTTCGAGGTGGGGCTATTCTGGTCAATGGCCAACCTCAAAATGCGACTTATCTCTTAGATATTGGAGACAGGGTTACCATCGATATTCCAGCAGAGGAAGGATTTGAAAGCCTGGACGCAATCAATCGTCCACTCGATATCTTGTATGAGGATGATCATTTTCTGGTTTTGAATAAGCCTTATGGAGTAGCTTCCATCCCCAGTGTCAATCATTCCAATACCATTGCCAATTTTATCAAGGGCTATTATGTCAATCAAAACTATGAAAACCAGCAAGTTCACATCGTGACTAGGCTTGATAGAGATACTTCTGGTTTGATGCTTTTTGCCAAGCATGGTTACGCTCATGCACGTTTAGACAAGCAGTTGCAACGAAAGTCTATCGAAAAACGGTATTTTGCTTTAGTTAAAGGAGCTGGTGTCTTGGAGCCTGAAGGGGAGATTATTGCCCCGATTGCGCGTGATGAAGATTCTATTATCACGAGACGGGTTGCCCAAGGTGGAAAATACGCTCATACATCTTACAAAGTTGTAGCGTCTTATGGAGATATTCACCTAGTTGATATTCGCCTGCATACTGGACGAACTCATCAGATCCGAGTGCATTTTTCTCATATCGGCTTTCCTTTGTTGGGAGACGATCTCTATGGAGGAAGCTTAGACGATGGGATTCAACGTCAGGCTCTGCATTGTCATTATTTATCTTTTTATCATCCTTTTCTAGAGCAAGATTTGCAACTAGAAAATCCCTTACCGGATGATTTCAGCAATCTTATAACTCAGTTATCAACTAATACTCTTTAAACACTATTTGGAGTATAATTTATTTTCTTAAAGGAGAAAACTCATGGAAGTTTTTGAAAATCTTAAAGCCAACCTGGTTGGCAAAAATGCTCGTATCGTTCTCCCTGAAGGGGAAGAGCCACGTATTCTTCAAGCAACAAAACGCTTGGTAAAAGAAACAGAAGTAATTCCTGTTTTGCTTGGAAACTCTGAAAAAATTAAAATTTATCTTGAAATCGAAGGGATTGTGGATGGTTATGAAGTCATTGATCCTCAACACTATCCTCAATTTGAAGAAATGGTTGCTGCTTTAGTAGAGCGTCGTAAGGGCAAAATGACTGAAGAAGAAGCGCGCAAAGTTTTGGTTGAAGATGTCAACTACTTTGGTGTTATGTTAGTATACTTGGGCTTGGTTGACGGTATGGTATCTGGTGCGATTCACTCAACTGCCTCAACAGTTCGTCCAGCTCTACAAATCATTAAAACTCGTCCAAATGTAACTCGTACTTCAGGTGCCTTCCTTATGGTACGTGGTACAGAACGTTACCTATTTGGAGACTGTGCCATTAATATCAATCCAGATGCAGAAGCCTTGGCTGAAATTGCGGTCAATTCAGCGATCACAGCTAAGATGTTTGGTATCGAGCCTAAAATTGCCATGCTAAGCTATTCTACTAAAGGTTCAGGCTTTGGTGCAAGCGTTGATAAGGTTGTTGAAGCGACTAAAATCGCTCATGATTTGCGTCCAGACCTTGAGATTGATGGTGAGTTGCAATTTGATGCAGCCTTCCACCCTGAAACTGCAGCATTGAAAGCTCCAGGAAGTAACGTTGCTGGGCAAGCAACTGTCTTTATCTTCCCTGGTATCGAAGCAGGAAATATTGGCTACAAGATTGCAGAACGTCTTGGTGGCTTCGCGGCTGTAGGTCCAGTTCTACAAGGTTTGAACAAACCGGTTAACGACCTTTCTCGTGGATGTAATGCCGATGATGTGTACAAGTTGACCCTTATCACAGCAGCTCAAGCAGTTCATCAATAAGATTTAGTCCTCTTTCCCATGGGAAGAGGCTTTTTAGTACTGAGAAAAGGACAGCTAGAAGCTTCTATGTTATACTAGATATATGTTAGATTTGAAAAAATATGGTATCGTCATGTGGCCGGAGGAGAAGATTATTTCTTTTCGTGAGAAACTCCTCAACTGGTATGATGAAAACAAAAGAGATTTACCTTGGCGGAGAAGTAAAAATCCTTATCACATCTGGGTATCTGAAATCATGCTCCAGCAGACCAGGGTGGATACAGTTATTCCCTATTATAAACGATTCTTGGACTGGTTTCCAACTGTTGAAAGTCTGGCGAATGCCCCTGAAGAGCGTCTGCTGAAGGCTTGGGAGGGATTGGGCTATTATTCTCGAGTACGCAATATGCAGGCTGCAGCTCAGCAGATTATATCTGACTTTGGTGGTCAATTCCCAAACACCCATGAAGGAATTTCTGGCCTGAAAGGGATTGGCCCCTATACTGCGGGAGCAATTTCCAGTATCGCTTTTAACTTGCCTGAGCCAGCGGTTGATGGCAATGTCATGCGGGTTTTGGCACGCTTGTTTGAGGTTAATTATGATATCGGAGTTCCCAGCAATCGAAAGATTTTTCAAGCCATGATGGAAATCTTGATTGACCCGAGACGACCAGGTGACTTTAACCAAGCTCTGATGGATTTAGGGGCCGACATAGAGGCCCCAGTTAATCCTAGACCAGAAGAAAGTCCAGTTAGGGACTTTAGCGCAGCCTATCAGAATGGGACCATGGATGTATATCCGATTAAAGAACCCAAGAAAAAGCCTCTCCCAATCTATCTCAAGGCTTTGGTTGTGCGCAATGACCGTGGTCAATATCTTCTTGAGAAAAATGAAAGTGAGAAACTGTTAGCCGGTTTTTGGCATTTTCCACTGATTGAAGTTGATGATTTCTCTAGCGATGATAATCAACTAGATCTCTTTTCTCAAGTCAAAGAGAAAAGCAGAGCATTTGGACCAAGCCCTCAAGAAAACTTTGAGCAGGATTATGATTTAGAAGTGAATTGGTCCCAGCAAGTATTTGACCAGGTAAAGCATGTATTTAGTCATCGGAAATGGCATATTCAAATCCTAGCGGGTCAGGTGACAGATTCGAAACAATTTGATGACAGAGAAATTCGCTGGGTTTCTCCTCAGGAGTTTTCTGATTATCCATTTGCTAAACCTCAACAAAAGATTTGGCAAGCCTATAAAACACTTCTTGAAGATGAAGGCTTACAGTAGCCATTTGTGCCTTCTTTGTATTTTTTTGTTATAATAGATAGAGAAAAGGTGATAAAATGAAAAAAATATTAATTGTAGATGATGAGAAACCAATCTCGGATATTATTAAGTTCAATATGACCAAGGAAGGTTATGAAGTTGTTACAGCCTTCAACGGTCGTGAAGCAATTGAGCTATTTGAAGCTGAGCAACCGGATATTATTATCCTCGACTTGATGCTCCCTGAAATTGATGGTTTAGAAGTTGCTAAAGCTATTCGTAAGACTAGTAGCGTGCCGATTATCATGCTATCAGCTAAGGATAGCGAGTTTGACAAAGTTATTGGTTTGGAGTTAGGTGCAGATGATTATGTTACAAAGCCCTTCTCGAACCGTGAGTTACAAGCCCGTGTCAAGGCTCTGCTTCGTCGTACAGATCTTGCTTCAGTAGATAGCCAAGAGTCTGATGAGAAGAAGACGCAGCCCTTACAAATTGGTGATTTGGAAATCGTTCCAGATGCTTACGTGGCTAAGAAATATGGTGAGGAATTAGATTTGACCCACCGTGAGTTTGAACTCTTATATCACTTGGCATCTCATATTGGTCAAGTGATTACGCGTGAACACTTGCTTGAGACTGTATGGGGTTATGACTATTTTGGTGATGTTCGTACAGTGGACGTGACCATTAGACGCTTGCGTGAAAAAATTGAAGACACACCAAGCCGTCCAGAGTATATCCTCACACGTCGTGGTGTTGGCTACTATATGAAAAATAATGATTGAAGATATTAGACAAACTATTCTGACCAGTGATTTTATCTTTATCCTGATTTTACTTGGCTTTATCCTAGTTGTGACCTTGCTCTTGCTGGAAAACCGTCGGGATAACATCCGGTTAAAAGAGATAAATCAGAAGGTTAAGGACTTAATTGCAGGTGATTATTCTCAAGTTCTGGACTTGCAGGGTAGTACAGAGATCACCAACATCACCAATAATCTGAATGATTTGTCAGAAGTTATTCGTTTGACTCAAGAAAATTTGGAACAAGAGAGTAAAAGGCTGCATAGCATTCTTTCCTATATGACAGATGGTGTCCTTGCGACCAATCGCCGTGGCCAGATTACTATGATCAACGATATGGCAAAAAAACAACTCGGTGTGCAGAAAGAAGATGTTCTGAATAAAAGCATCCTCGAATTGCTTAAGATAGAAGATGAATATGAACTGCGTGACCTGATTACACAGATACCTGAGTTGACGATTGATTCTCAGGATGCTAATGGAGAATATTTGAGCCTTCGTGTACGTTTTGCCCTTGTCCGCCGTGAGTCAGGTTTCATCTCTGGTTTGGTTGCCGTTTTACATGATACGACCGAGCAAGAGAAGGAAGAGCGTGAGCGAAGACTCTTTGTTTCGAACGTCAGTCATGAGTTGCGTACTCCTTTGACCAGTGTTAAATCTTATCTCGAAGCCTTGGATGAGGGAGCTCTGTATGATCCTGTCGCCCCTGATTTTATTAAGGTTTCACTCGATGAAACCAACCGTATGATGCGTATGGTGACAGATCTCTTGCATCTATCTCGTATTGACAATGCGACTACTAAACTGGATATAGAGTTGATTAACTTTACAGCCTTTATCACCTTCATCCTCAACCGTTTTGATAAGATGAGAAATCAGGATGAAGAGAAAAAATATGAGCTAGTGAGAGATTATCCAATAACTTCAGTTTGGATTGAGATTGATACGGATAAGATGACCCAGGTGATTGATAATATTCTTAACAATGCCATCAAGTATTCACCAGATGGTGGGAAGATTACGGTCAGCATGAAAACCACGGATGACCAGATGATTTTATCAATTTCTGACCAGGGTCTTGGGATTCCAAAACAAGATTTGCCTAGGATTTTTGACCGTTTTTACCGTGTGGATCGCGCAAGAAGTCGTGCACAAGGTGGAACTGGGCTAGGTCTGGCTATCGCGAAAGAAATCATCAAACAACACAATGGTTTTATTTGGGCAAAAAGCGAATACGGTAAGGGCTCAACCTTTACCATAGTGCTCCCTTATGATAAGGATGCCGTAAAAGAAGAAATATGGGAGGACGAAATAGAAGACTAGAATGAGTGAAAAAGGCTTTAAATACAGTATTTTAGCATCAGGTTCCAGTGGAAATTCCTTTTATCTGGAAACCCCCAAAAAGAAAATCTTAGTGGATGCAGGCTTGTCTGGTAAGAAAATCACCAGTCTTTTGAGCGAAATCAATCGTAAGCCAGAAGATTTGGATGCGATTTTGATTACGCATGAACATTCAGATCATATTCATGGAGTTGGTGTATTGGCTCGCAAATATGGTATGGACCTTTACGCCAATGAAAAAACTTGGCAGGCTATGGGAAATAGCAAGTACCTCGGTAAGGTGGATTCATCGCAGAAGCATATTTTTGAAATGGGTAAAACCAAAACCTTTGGCGATATTGATATTGAGAGTTTTGGGGTTAGCCATGATGCGGCAGCACCCCAGTTTTACCGCTTTATGAAAGACGACAAGAGCTTTGTCATGCTGACCGATACAGGTTACGTCAGTGACCGTATGGCAGGAATTGTCGAAAATGCAGACGGTTATCTCATCGAGTCCAACCACGACGTGGAAATTTTGCGAGCAGGATCTTACGCTTGGCGTCTCAAACAGAGAATTCTATCGGATCTCGGTCACCTCTCTAACGAGGATGGTGCTGAGGCCATGATTCGTGCAATGGGAAATCGAACCAAGAAAATCTACCTCGGGCATTTGTCCAAAGAGAACAATATCAAGGAGCTGGCTCATATGACCATGGTCAACCAGCTAGCACAAGCTGATCTGGGAGTAGGAGTAGACTTTAAAGTTTACGACACTTCCCCAGATACTGCAACACCATTGACAGATATATAAAAAAGAAGGCGAGAGCCTTCTTTTGTTGTTTTTTACAATCCTGCAAATTCTTTGATTTCTTGTGCGGACATGGAAGAGTCGCAACGGACATTGATTTGTCCATCCGCAATGTGAACAAAGCCTGGTACTGTTGGGATTCCGTAGCGTGAGCGGAATGCTTGCAACTCATTGAGTTGGCTTGGTTCTTCGCTATTGATGAAGTAGATGTGAGCTTTGGTTTTAGCTACGACACCAGCCAATGTACCTGCAAATTTACGGCAGTAAGGGCAAGTTTTGCGACCGATGAAGAAGGTTGCAGTTTCTTTATTATCGAGTGCTTCTTGGGCGCGTGCAACTGTAGTCACTTCAAGGTCTTTAATATCTTCTAAAAACTGATTCATAAGAATACCTCTCTTTTTTTGATAAAACTAGTATGCCACAAAGTTTCTAAAATTGCTCGGATTTGATACGAAAAAAAGATGAGATTGGTTTATCTCACCTTTTAGCTTGCTTATTTTACAAAAGCATTGATTTCCGCTTCGATGTTAGCAATCTTAGCTTGTGAATCTTCGTTGCTTTCGCCCACAACGGCAATGTAGAACTTGATTTTTGGTTCAGTACCTGAAGGGCGAACAGCAATCCATGAACCGTCAGCAAGTGTGTATTTCAATACATCACTTGGAGGAGTAGTCAAAGTTGTCACAGTACCATCTGCAGCAGTAGCAGTTTGAGCCTTGAAGTCTTCTACAACAGTGATAGCTGTTGTGTTCCATTCTTTTGGAGCATTGTTACGGAATTTAGCCATAATCGCTTTAATTTGTTCTGCACCATCAACACCAGAAAGGGTAACAGAAATAGTCTTTTCAGCGTAGTAACCGTACTCTTTGTAGATTTCTTCGATACCGTCAGCAAGTGTCAAACCGCGTGAACGGTAGTAGGCAGCAAGTTCAGCAACGACAAGAACGGCTTGGATGGCGTCTTTATCACGCACGAATGGTTTAATCAAGTAACCGAAGCTTTCTTCAAATCCCATCATGTAAGTGTGATTGTGTTTTTCTTCAAATTCTTGGATTTTCTCTGCGATGAATTTGAAACCAGTCAAAACGTTGAACATGGTTGTGCCGTAGCTTTCAGCAATCTTCGTTACCAAGTCTGTTGATACGATGGATTTGCAGAGAGCAGCATTTTCAGGAAGAGTTCCAGCACTCTTATGAGCTTCCAAGATGTATTTAGCCATGATAGCACCGATTTGGTTACCTGAAAGGTTGAGGTAGCTCCCATCTTTTTGAAGCACTTCAACACCAACACGGTCAGCGTCTGGGTCAGTCGCCACAAGAACATCAGCACCAACTTGACGGCCGAGTTCTTCAGCAAGTGCAAAGGCTGCTTGGTTTTCTGGGTTTGGAGATTTAACAGTTGAGAAGTCTGGGTCTGGAGTTGCTTGTGCTTCAACGACTTGAACTGAGTCAAATCCAGCTTGTGCAAGAGCACGACGGGCCAACATTTCACCAGTACCATGAAGTGGTGTGTAGACAATCTTCATGTCTTTACCAAACTCTTCAATCAAGGTTGGGTTGATGTTTACGTCTTTGACTTCTTTGAGGTATTCTGCATCAACAGCTTCGCCGATAACTTCAATCAAGCCAGAAGCTTTTTCAGCTTCGACATCAGCAACTTCGACAGCGAATGGATTTTCGATAGCACGAATATAAGTAGTCAAAGCGTCTGCATCGTGTGGAGGCATTTGTCCACCGTCTTCACCGTAAACCTTGTAACCGTTAAATGGAGCAGGGTTATGGCTGGCAGTAATCATGATACCTGCAAAACAGTTGAGGTGACGAACTGCAAATGAGAGTTCTGGAGTTGGACGAAGGCTTTCAAATACGTAAGATTTGATACCGTGTTTAGCAAGAACTGCAGCAGATTCAAAGGCAAACTCAGGTGAGAAGTGGCGGCTATCGTAGGCAATTGCAACACCGCGTTCTTTTTCGTTTCCACCTTTTGACTCAATCAAACGAGCCAATCCTTCAGTTGCTTGACGAACAACATAGATGTTGATGCGGTTTGTACCTGCACCGATCAAGCCGCGCATACCTGCAGTACCAAATTCAAGATTGGTGTAGAAAGCATCTTCTTTTGTTTTTTCGTCCATGTTTTCTAAATCTTGACGAAGATAGTCGGGAAGGCCGGCAAAATCGACCCATTTTTGATAATTTTCTTGGTAAGTCATAGAGTGTCTCCTTTGTTTATTTACTTTAATCGCTTTCATTATATCACTATTTGACATTTTAGTAAAACGTTAGCATAACTTAAAATGTAGGAAATTTACTTTTATTTCATTGTAGAAGAACAGCCCAATACGCTTTCTAATGAAAAAGAAGATGAATAGTTCGGGTTTATAACTCGAACTTTTTCTATCGTAATTGTGCAAAAGAGAAAAAGATAGTAAAATAGATGTATGATTATTTTACAAGCTAATAAAATTGAACGATCTTTTGCTGGAGAGGTTCTCTTTGAACATATCAACCTGCAAGTAGATGAACGAGATCGGATTGCCCTAGTTGGAAAAAATGGTGCAGGTAAGTCTACTCTTTTGAAGATTTTGGTTGGAGAAGAGGAGCCAACCAGTGGAGAAATCAATAAGAAAAAAGATGTTTCTCTGTCTTACCTAGCCCAAGATAGCCGTTTTGAGTCTGAAAATACCATTTACGATGAAATGCTTCATGTCTTTGATGACTTACGTCGAACTGAGAAGCAACTTCGTCAGATGGAACTGGAGATGGGTGAAAAGTCTGGTGAAGATCTGGATAAACTGATGGCGGATTATGATCGTTTGTCTGAGAATTTTCGTCAAGCAGGTGGTTTTACCTACGAAGCTGATATTCGATCGATTTTGAATGGATTCAAGTTTGACGAGTCTATGTGGCAGATGAAAATTGCCGAGCTTTCAGGTGGTCAAAATACCCGTCTGGCACTGGCTAAAATGCTCCTTGAAAAGCCCAATCTCTTAGTCTTGGACGAGCCAACCAACCACTTGGATATTGAAACGATTGCTTGGCTAGAGAATTACTTGGTGAACTATAGCGGCGCCCTCATTATTGTCAGTCACGACCGTTACTTTTTGGACAAGGTTGCGACGGTTACACTGGATTTGACCAAGCATTCCTTGGATCGTTATGTGGGCAATTATTCTCGTTTTGTTGAGTTGAAGGAGCAAAAGCTAGCTACTGAGGCAAAAAACTATGAAAAGCAACAGAAGGAAATCGCGGCTCTAGAAGACTTTGTCAATCGCAATCTAGTCCGAGCTTCAACGACCAAACGTGCTCAATCTCGCCGTAAACAACTAGAAAAAATGGAGCGTTTGGACAAGCCTGAAGCTGGCAAGAAAGCAGCCAATATGACCTTCCAGTCTGAAAAAACATCAGGTAATATCGTTTTAACCGTTGAAAATGCGGCCATTGGCTATGATGGGGAAATACTCTCAGAGCCAATCAATCTGGACCTCCGTAAGATGAATGCTGTTGCCATCATAGGACCAAATGGTATTGGCAAATCAACCTTTATCAAGTCTATTGTGGACCAGATTCCCTTTATCAAGGGAGAAAAGCGTTTTGGTGCTAACGTTGAGGTTGGTTACTATGATCAGACTCAAAGTAAGCTGACAGCAAGTAATACGGTTCTAGACGAACTTTGGAATGATTTCAAATTGACACCTGAAGTTGAAATCCGTAACCGCCTAGGCGCCTTCCTCTTCTCTGGTGAAGATGTCAAAAAATCAGTCGGGATGCTATCTGGTGGTGAACGAGCTCGTCTTTTGCTTGCCAAACTTTCAATGGAAAACAACAATTTCTTGATTCTTGACGAGCCAACCAACCATTTGGATATTGATAGCAAGGAAGTGTTAGAAAATGCCCTGATTGACTTTGACGGAACCCTTCTTTTTGTCAGCCATGACCGTTACTTTATCAATCGTGTAGCCACTCATGTTTTGGAATTGTCTGAGAATGGTTCGACCCTCTATCTAGGAGATTATGACTACTATGTTGATAAGAAAGCAGAAGTAGAAATGACTCAGACAGAAGAAGCTTCAACTAGTAATCAAGCAAAAGAAGCAAGTTCAGTTAATGACTACCAAGCTCAGAAAGAAAGTCAGAAAGAAGCCCGTAAGCTCATGCGACAAATCGAAAATCTAGAAGCTGAAATCGAAGAGTTAGAAACTCAAAGTCAAGCCATTTCTGAACAAATGCTGGAAACCAATGATGCTGAAAAGCTCATGGAATTGCAGGCTGAACTGGACAAAATTAGCCATCGTCAGGAAGAAGCTATGCTTGAATGGGAAGAATTATCGGAGCAGGTGTAAAATGAATCATCTTGGAAAGGTATTTCGTGAATTTCGAACAAGTGGGAAGTACTCCTTAAAAGAGGCGGCAGGTGAATCATGTTCAACCTCTCAGCTATCTCGCTTCGAGCTTGGGGAGTCTGATCTAGCAGTTTCCCGTTTCTTTGAGATTTTGGACAATATTCATGTGACTATTGAAAATTTCATGGACAAGGCTAGAGATTTTCAAAATCATGAACATGTTGCCTTGATGGCACAGATTATTCCGCTTTACTACTCAAATGATATTGCAGGTTTTCAAAAGCTTCAAAAGGAACAGCTTGAGAAAGCAAAGAGTTCGACCAATCCCCTCTATTTTGAGCTGAATTGGATTCTGCTACAAGGACTGATTTGTCAAAGAGATGCTCATTACACGATGAGTCAGAGTGATTTGGAAAAGGTAGCAGATTATCTTTTTCAAACAGAAGAATGGACTATGTATGAGCTGATTCTTTTCGGGAATCTCTATACTTTCTACAATGTGAACTATGTGGCTCGGATTGGCAGAGAAGTTATGGAGAGGGAAGAGTACTACAAGGAAATTGGTCGGCATCGTAAACTTGTTTTGATTTTAGCTCTTAACTGTTACCAGCATTGTTTGGAAAATCGGTCCTTTACGGATGCGGACTATTTTGAGGGCTATGTGGAGAAGTTGATTGGAAATGGTATCAAGCTTTATGAGCGCAATATCTTCCATTATCTCAAAGGTTTCGCCCTCTACCAGAGAGACTTGAAAGAAGAAGGTTGTAGTCAGATGCAGGAAGCCATGCATATTTTTGATGTGCTTGGACTTCCAGAGCAAGTGGCTTACTATCAGGAACATTATGAAAAATTTGTAAATGCTTAAATTTCCCAAATAAGGGAAAAATAAAGAGACTCCTTTCAGTTTTGATACAATAGTTTCAAAATTTGAGAGGAGCTTTTTATATGAATCGACATGCAATCCAGTTGATTAGTCGTGGTGCTATTAATAAGATAGGGAATATGCTCTATGATTATGGAAATAGTGTTTGGTTAGCATCAATGGGGACGATAGGACAGACTGTTCTTGGGATTTATCAAATTTCTGAACTCGTCACATCGATTCTGGTCAATCCCTTTGGCGGAGTGATTTCAGACCGCTTTTCGCGTCGCAAAATTTTGATGACGACGGACTTGATTTGTGGCGTTCTTTGCTTAGCTATTTCTTTCATCAGAAATGATAGCTTGATGATTGCTGCTCTGATCCTCGCAAATATTGTTCAGGCGGTTGCCTTTGCATTTTCTCGTACAGCTAACAAAGCCATTATAACTGAAGTTGTAGAAAAAGAAGAGATTGTGACCTATAATGCTCGCTTAGAGCTCGTTTTGCAGGTTGTAGGCGTTAGCTCCCCTGTACTTTCTTTCATCGTTTTACAATTTGCCAGTCTCCATATGACGCTTGTTTTAGATGCCATTAGTTTTTTCATCGCATTTATCTTAGTAGCTTTCCTCCCCAAAAAAGAGGCTAAGGAGCAAGTGAAAAGGACTCTCAGCTGGAAAAATATTTTTGCTGATATGAAAGAAGGGATTCGCTATATTTGGCGCCAGCAAGAAATTTTTTTCCTTTTGTTAGTCGCTTCCAGCGTTAATTTCTTTTTTGCAGCTTTTGAATTTCTCCTCCCTTTTTCAAATCGACTATACGGGATAGGAGGAGCTTATGCAACTATTTTGACTATGGGCGCTATTGGTTCGATTATCGGAGCTCTTCTAGCTAGCAAAATCAAGGCAGGTGTTTATAATCTTTTGATTCTATTGGCTTTAACTGGAGTTGGAGTTTTTATGATGGGGTTACCATTGCCAACTTTTCTTTCCTTTTCTGGAAATTTAGTTTGTGAACTGTTTATGACGATATTTAATATTCACTTTTTTACTCAGGTGCAAACCAAGGTTGAGGGGGAATACTTGGGGAGAGTCCTAAGCACCATTTTTACCTTAGCCATCCTATTTATGCCGATTGCAAAAGGCTTTATGACGGTGCTACCAAGTGTCCATCTCTCTTCTTTTCTGATAATTGGAAGCGGTGTTATCATCCTGTCTTGTTTCTCCCTCGTTTATGTGCGAGGTCATTTTGATAAAGAGTTATAATTTCTCTTTTTAAGAAAATATTACACTACAAACCATTTTTCAGCCCTTCTCTATTGTGAGGAGGGCTTGCTTTGTGGTAAAATGGGAATATGAATGAAAGAATGAATGAGTTAGTTACCTTACTTAACCGCTATGCGACCGAGTACTATACGAGTGACAATCCCTCGGTTTCAGATAGTGAGTATGATCGCCTCTACCGAGAGTTGGTCGAATTGGAAGCCGCCTATCCGGATCAAGTTTTAGCGGACAGTCCAACCCATCGTGTTGGTGGTAAGGTTTTAGATGGTTTTGAAAAATACAGTCATCAGTATCCTCTATACAGTTTGCAGGATGCTTTTTCACGTGAAGAGTTAGAAGCTTTTGATGCGCGTGTTCGAAAGGAATTACCCCACCCGACCTATATTTGTGAGCTGAAAATTGATGGTTTGTCTATCTCGCTGACGTATGAAAAGGGGATTTTGGTTGTCGGTGCCACTCGTGGTGATGGTTCTATTGGAGAGAATATCACTGAAAATCTCAAGCGTGTCAAGGACATTCCTTTGACCTTGCCAGAAGAACTTGATATCACTGTTCGTGGAGAGTGTTACATGCCACGCGCTTCATTTGACCAGGTCAACCAAGCTCGCCAAGAAAATGGAGAGCCTGAATTTGCTAATCCTCGTAACGCAGCTGCAGGAACCCTCCGTCAGCTGGATACAGCAGTAGTGGCCAAGCGTAATCTTGCGACTTTCCTCTATCAAGAAGCAAGCCCTTCTACTCGTGATAGTCAAGAAAAAGTCTTGAAGCATCTTGAACAGCTTGGTTTTGTAGTTAATCCTAAACGAATCTTGGCTGAAAGCATGGATGAGATATGGGATTTCATCCAAGAAGTAGGACAAGAACGGGAGAAACTACCTTACGATATTGATGGAGTGGTCATCAAGGTCAATGACTTAGCAGGTCAAGAAGAACTTGGTTTTACGGTTAAAGCACCTAAGTGGGCAGTTGCCTACAAATTTCCTGCTGAGGAAAAAGAAGCCCAGCTCCTTTCAGTTGACTGGACAGTAGGTCGTACGGGTGTTGTGACCCCAACTGCCAATCTAACACCTGTTCAGCTTGCTGGGACAACTGTTAGCCGTGCAACACTGCACAATGTAGATTATATTGCTGAAAAGGATATTCGAAAAGACGATACGGTTATTGTTTATAAGGCTGGAGATATCATCCCTGCTGTTTTGCGTGTGGTAGAGTCCAAGCGTGTTTCTGAAGAAAAACTAGATATTCCGACTAACTGTCCAAGTTGTGACTCCGATTTGTTGCACTTTGAAGATGAAGTGGCTCTTCGTTGTATCAATCCACGATGTCCTGCCCAAATCATGGAAGGTTTGATTCACTTTGCTTCTCGAGACGCCATGAATATTACAGGGCTTGGTCCATCTATTGTTGAAAAGCTTTTTGCTGCTAATCTGGTTAAGGATGTGGCAGATATTTACCGTTTGAAAGAAGATGATTTCCTTCTTTTAGAGGGTGTCAAGGAAAAGTCTGCTTCTAAACTATATCAGGCCATTCAAGCATCCAAGGAAAACTCTGCTGAAAAGCTCTTGTTTGGTCTGGGAATTCGTCATGTCGGAAGCAAGGCTAGCCAACTCTTGCTCCAACATTTCCACTCTATTGAAAATCTAGCCCAAGCTGATCCTGAGGAAGTAGCAAGTATCGAGAGCTTGGGTAGTGTGATTGCACAAAGCCTTCAGACTTATTTTTCTACAGAAGGGTCGAATATTCTCTTAGACGAGTTGAAAGAAACTGGAGTCAATCTGGACTACAAAGGACAGACACTAGTGGCAGATGCGGCCTTGTCAGGTTTGACAATTGTATTAACTGGTAAATTGGAACGTCTCACACGTTCTGAAGCCAAAAATAAACTCGAAAGTCTAGGTGCCAAAGTCACAGGCAGTGTATCTAAGAAAACGAATCTTGTCGTAGCAGGAGCAGATGCAGGAAGCAAGCTCCAAAAAGCGCAAGAACTTGGTATCGAAGTTCGAGATGAGGCCTGGCTAGAAAGTTTGTAAAGAATAGTTGAAAAATAGATGTCAGATAGTCTGGAACTATCTCTCCTGATGTGTTTTTATACCTATTAAAGCTATTCTCTATTGTGCTGAAATTCCCGCTAAATTCTTCAGCATGACTTTAAGAATTAAAATTAAAATTGAAATTAGAAATTAGGAAAAGAAATGTATAGTTACCCTGTAGTCATCCATTTTCACCGAAAAAATGGGGATTATGCCGCTTGTTCATTCAGTAGAAAACAGGCAGATGTTAAAGAAAATTTGTATTATGAAAATGATTATTTTGGAGCAAAATTCTCCTTTACAGTCACAAGTGCAGAAAGGCTCGATACTTTGACCTTTTCTGTCGAAATAGATGGAAAGACAAAAGACTATCTTCTACGGTTTAACTATTATCCACTGTTGACTGAGGTTTGGATCTTAGATGGTGATGAGACGGTTTATTATTCAGAAAATCCTGCCATTGCAAGTCCTTACTATAAAGATCGAAACCCGTTTGCTTTTGATAAAGCCTTTCACAGTGAAAGTTTTGATCATCATTGGGGATACCAAGGAGAGTTGGGTTATAGTATCTCAGACTACCAGACAAGCTTTAAACTCTGGGCTCCAACAGCTACAGCAGTCCAAGTGGTCGTTTATGAAAATACAAGTAACGACGCGCCGATTTGGAAAACCTTTAATCTAAAGCGAGGGAATAGCTATTCATACAGTCATAAGTACAATACCATTGGTGTTTGGAGTGTAGACCTGGATGAAAATCTTGCAGGTAAAGCTTATCAGTATCAGATTGAGTTTCCGCACCACCAGACTTTGACACGAGATCCTTACACTATCGCTACAAGTCCTGACGGGAAACGTTCTGTCATCCTATCTCAGCAAGATAGACAGGTAGAAGGATTTAAAGTCAAACATGGGACAGATGCTCCTTGGCGTTTGGAAAACCCATGTAAAGCCGTTATCTGTGAGATGCACATTCGTGATTTTACAAAATCACCGACATCTGGAGTTCCAGAAAATCTTCGAGGGACCTTCCTTGGGGCTGCCCAGAGTGGAACGGCTAACCAGTATGGGCAAGCAACAACCTTTGACTATATCAAAGAACTCGGCTGTAATTATGTTCAGCTCCAACCAATCTTTGATCGTCATAAGGAATACGATGAAGACGGAAATGTAACCTATAACTGGGGTTATGACCCTCAAAACTACAATGCGCCAGAACCAAGTTTCTCTAGTAACTCAGATGATCCTGGACAGGTTATTCGAGACCTCAAAACCATGATTCAGGCTTATCATGATGCAGGAATCGGTGTCATTATGGATGTTGTTTATAACCATACCTTCTCAACGGTCGATGCACCTTTCCAAACAACTGTTCCTGATTATTACTATCGTATGAATCCAGATGGAACCTTCCAAAACGGAACAGGTGTTGGAAATGAAACCGCAAGCGAACACGAAATGTACCGCAAGTATATGATTGACTCACTCCTTTATTGGGTGAAAGAATACAATATTGACGGTTTCCGTTTCGACTTGATGGGAATTCATGATGTCAAAACCATGCAGGCAATTCGTTGGGCACTTGATGAAGTTGATCCACGTATTATCACCTATGGAGAAGGTTGGGATATGGGGACCGGTCTTGCACCTTACGACAAGGCCAAGAAGGACAATGCCTACCAGATGCCAAATATTGGATTCTTCAATGATGATCAGCGTGATGCCATCAAAGGAGGAGAAGTTTATGGCTCAATCAAGGCAGGATTTGTTAGTGGTGCAGCTACAGAACCGATTGTAGCCAAAGCTATTCTTGGTAGCCGAGAGTTGGGTTCATATCTTAGTCCCAACCAAGTTCTTAACTACGTGGAAGCCCATGATAATTACAACTTGCATGATTTGTTAGTAACCCTTCATCCAGATCACAGTTCAGATAAGATTATGCGACAGGTTGAGACAGCAACAGCGATGAGCATTCTTATGCAAGGCATGTCCTTTATAGAGCTGGGGCAAGAATTTGGTCGTACCAAACTCCTTGCTACAGGAGAAAATGGCGAGCTAACTGCGGCAGATAGAGAACGGGCCATGAATAGTTACAATGCTCCAGATAGTGTCAACCAGGTCAACTGGGATTTAATCAATGAGAGACAAGAAAGCATTGACTTTATTCGCCAGATTATTCGCCTAAAAAAACAAACACGTGCTTTCTCTTATCCTACATACGAAGAAGTTTATCGTCATGTCTTCGTCCATACAGCTGCTGAAAATAGTGGGTGGATTGTTTACGAAATTCACGGTGGAGCAGAGCACTTATTGGTGGTATTCAATGCCAAGGGAACTTCCTTCTACTTTGAAAATGCGGGAAATCTTGAAATGCTTGTGTCCAACAGTCGTTCTCAAGAGTCTAATGTGATTGATGATATCAGCGTTGCAGTCTTGAAGGTACTTTCATAGTAAATACTACAAAAAGGTTTAGTTAATTCTAGACCTTTTTTGATTTTTATTGAAAAATCAATATCTAATAGGAATAAATTTCAAATAATTTGAAGAATCAAGTTTGTGAAAAAAATATCAATATTTTCCAAAAAGGGGTTGTAATTTTCTGAAAATTTGATAAAATAAGTTTTAATCATTTTCAGGAGGAAGAGAATTTGACAAATTATCAGAATTTAGTAAATGGAAAATGGAAATCATCAGAGAATGAAATTGCCATCTATTCTCCCATCAATCAGGAAAAACTGGGTACAGTACCCGCTATGAGTCAGGCTGAAGTAGATGAGGCTATGAAAGCTGCGCGTGCAGCTCTCCCAGCATGGCGTGATTTAGCACCCGTTGAGCGTGCAGCTTATTTGCATAAGACAGCAGACATTTTGGAACGTGACAAAGAAAAAATTGGTACCATTCTTGCTAAAGAGGTTGCAAAAGGGATTAAAGCAGCCATTGGAGAAGTAGTACGTACAGCAGAATTGATTCGTTTTGCTGCTGAGGAAGGTCTCCGTATCACTGGACAAGCAATGGAAGGTGGCGGTTTTGAAGCTGCAAGTAAAAATAAACTAGCTGTTGTCCGTCGTGAGCCAGTTGGAGTCGTCTTAGCTATCGCGCCATTTAACTACCCAGTCAACCTTTCTGGATCTAAGATTGCTCCGGCTTTGATTGCAGGAAATGTCGTTATGTTCAAACCGCCAACACAAGGATCTATTTCTGGTCTCTTGCTGGCTAAAGCATTTGACGAAGCGGGAATCCCAGCAGGTGTCTTTAACACTATCACTGGACGTGGTTCTGAAATCGGAGACTACATCATCGAACACAAGGAAGTGAACTTCATTAACTTTACAGGTTCAACACCGATTGGTGAGCGTATCGGTCGTTTGGCTGGTATGCGCCCGATTATGCTGGAGCTTGGTGGGAAAGATGCAGCAATTGTTTTAGAAGATGCAGATTTAGAAAATGCAGCTAAGCAAATCGTAGGTGGTGCCTTTAGCTACTCTGGTCAGCGTTGTACCGCTATCAAACGTGTTTTGGTTGTGGAAAGCGTAGCAGACAGATTGGCTGAATTGCTCCAAGCTGAAGTTGCTAAGCTAACGGTCGGTGATCCATTTGACAATGCAGATATCACGCCAGTTATTGATAATGCTTCAGCTGATTTCATCTGGGGATTGATTGAAGATGCTCAGGTAAAAGGAGCCAAAGCGCTCAGCCCAATCAAACGTGAGAACAATCTCATTTGGCCAGGACTTTTTGATTATGTCACAAGAGATATGAAATTAGCCTGGGAAGAACCATTTGGACCTGTTCTCCCAATTATTCGAGTTGCAGATGCCAATGAAGCACTTGAAATTGCTAATGAATCAGAATTCGGTCTTCAATCTTCAGTCTTTACAAATGACTTTAAGAAGGCATTTGAAATCGCTGAAAAACTTGAAGTTGGTACCGTTCATATTAACAATAAAACACAACGTGGACCAGATAATTTCCCATTCCTTGGTGTAAAAGGTTCTGGTGCAGGAGTTCAAGGAATTAAATATAGTATCGAAGCGATGACAAATGTTAAATCCGTTGTTTTTGATGTGAGATAATTTATAAAATCAGGAAAATAACTTCCTGGTTTTATTTTTTTCAAAAAAATACAGTAGAAAATTGATAAAAAACGAATATTCTGGTATTATAATAAAAAAATATATGGAAATTGTTTCGTGTTCTATTTTCTGGATATCTTTTTTAAAATGCTAGGTAATTTTTTGAAGGCTTTCATAAAAAAATATGATTTCCTTCGTAAATTACTTGAAAGTTATCTTAAAAGAGTGTATAATAGAATTATAGAAAACGCTTACAAAAGAAAGGGGATTGAATGAATAATCAAGAAGCATTAAGAACCTTTACTACAGGTGAGAACTTTCACCTCCAGCATTATTTAGGAGCGCATAGAGAGGAGAAAAACGGAGAAATAGGCTATACCTTTAGGGTTTGGGCCCCAAATGCACAAGCAGTTCATCTAGTTGGTGATTTTACCGATTGGGTTGAGAATCAGATTCCCATGGTTCGTAATGAAGCAGGTGTTTGGGAAGTCTTTACAAGTCAGCCTCAGGAAGGTCAGATTTATAAATATCATATCACGCGTGCAAATGGTCACCAGATTATGAAGATTGATCCGTTGGCAATTTATTTTGAAGCTAGACCGGGTACAGGAGCAGTTCTGACCAATATCCGTGAAAAGAAATGGAAAGATGGTCTTTGGCTAGCACGTCGCAAACGTTTGGGATTTTTCGAGAGACCAGTTAATATATACGAGGCCCATGCAGGATCTTGGAAGAGAAATCCAGACGGTAGTCCCTATACTTTTTCGCAACTGAAAGACGAGTTGATTCCATACTTAGTTGAGATGAACTATACACATATTGAGTTCATGCCTTTAATGGCTCACCCACTTGGCTTGAGCTGGGGCTATCAGCTTATGGGTTACTTTGCTTTTGAACATTCCTATGGCAGACCTGAGGAATTCCAAGATTTCGTTGAAGAGTGTCATATAAATAATATCGGTGTTATCGTAGACTGGGTGCCAGGCCATTTCACTATTAATGATGATGCCTTGGCGTATTATGACGGAACACCAACTTTTGAATACCAAGATCACAACAAGGCTCATAACTATGGTTGGGGGGCTCTGAATTTTGACCTCGGGAAAAATGAGGTCCAGTCTTTCTTGATTTCAAGTATTAAATTTTGGATTGATTTTTACCACTTAGATGGTATTCGGGTCGATGCAGTGAGCAATATGCTTTACCTAGATTATGATAATGCTCCTTGGACTCCAAACAAAGACGGTGGAAACCTTAACTATGAAGGTTATTATTTCCTTCAACGTTTAAACACAGTGATTAAGTTAGCTCATCCAGATATCATGATGATTGCAGAAGAAAGTTCATCAGCAACAAAGATTACTGGCATGAAAGAAATGGGTGGTCTTGGCTTTGACTATAAATGGAATATGGGCTGGATGAACGATATTCTCCGTTTCTACGAGGAAGATCCAATTTATCGCAAGTATGATTTTAATCTTGTGACCTTCAGCTTTATGTATGTTTTCAATGAAAACTATCTCCTACCTTTCTCACATGATGAAGTGGTTCATGGCAAGAAGAGTATGATGCATAAGATGTGGGGAGATCGCTATAACCAATTTGCCGGTTTGCGCAATCTTTACACCTATCAAATTTGCCACCCAGGTAAGAAATTGCTCTTTATGGGCAGTGAGTACGGGCAATTCTTAGAGTGGAAGTCTGAGGAGCAGTTGGAATGGTCTAATCTAGAAGATCCAATGAATGCGAAGATGAAGCATTTCACTTCTCAACTGAATCAATTCTATAAAGACCATCGTTGTCTTTGGGAAATTGATACTAGTTATGATGGTATTGAGATTATCGATGCTGATAATAGGGATCAGAGTGTTCTTTCCTTTATTCGTAAGGGCAAGAAGGACGAAATGTTAGTCTGTGTCTTTAATATGGCACCAGTTGAACGTAAGGACTTTACGATTGGTTTACCTGTTGCAGGTATTTACGAAGAAGTTTGGAATACAGAATTAGAAGAATGGGGAGGTGTGTGGAAAGAGCACAATCAAACAGTTCAGACTCAAGAAGGCTTATGGAAAGATTACGAGCATACTTTGACCTTTACCTTGCCTGCTATGGGAGCAAGCATCTGGAAGATCAAACGTCGTTTGAAACCAGCCAAGAAAAAAGAATAGCAGGCTGTTGATTACAATTTTTTAGATTTTAAAAACGGATGTACTTGTATTGGACTTGAAACACAAGAGAAATGGATTTCCTATTATTTTTATAAAAGTTTGACTTCCGACCTTCTTTCGATTTTAATGTTCACATGTCTTTATAAAGGAGTAGAAAATGAAGAATGAAATGCTAGCTTTAATCCTTGCGGGTGGGCAAGGAACACGTCTCGGAAAACTCACTCAAAGCATTGCCAAACCGGCGGTGCAATTCGGTGGGCGCTACCGTATCATTGACTTTGCTCTTTCCAACTGTGCAAACTCTGGGATTCATAATGTTGGTGTTATTACGCAGTACCAACCTCTTGCTTTGAACAACCATATTGGGAATGGTTCTAGCTGGGGACTAGATGGTATTAACACAGGTGTTTCTATCCTTCAACCCTACTCTGCGAGTGAGGGAAACCGTTGGTTTGAAGGGACCAGTCACGCTATCTACCAAAATATCGACTACATTGATAGTATTAATCCTGAGTATGTTTTGATCCTTTCTGGTGACCATATCTACAAGATGGACTACGATGATATGCTCCAATCACATAAGGATAACAATGCCAGTCTGACTGTAGCTGTTCTAGACGTACCTCTAAAGGAAGCTAGCCGTTTTGGTATCATGAATACAGATGCCAATAACCGTATCGTTGAATTTGAAGAAAAACCTGCTCAACCTAAGTCTACAAAGGCTTCAATGGGGATTTATATTTTTGATTGGAAACGTCTCCGCAATATGCTTGTTGCTGCTGAAAAGAACAAGGTAGATATGTCAGACTTTGGTAAAAACGTTATTCCAAATTACCTTGAGTCTGGAGAAAGCGTCTATGCTTATGAATTCAAAGGCTACTGGAAAGACGTTGGTACTATCGAGTCTCTATGGGAAGCCAATATGGAATACATTGATCCAAACAACGCTTTGGATAGTCGTGATCGTCAGTGGAAAATCTACTCACGGAACTTGATTTCACCACCAAACTTTATTGGAAAACACGCTCATGTAGAAGATTCTTTAGTTGTGGATGGCTGTCTCGTGGATGGAACTGTTAAGCATTCTATTCTCTCAACAGAAGCGCAAGTACGTGAGGGTGCTGAAGTAGTAGACTCTGTAATCATGAGTGGTGCCATTATCGGAAAAGGTGCAAAAATTAAACGTGCCATTATTGGTGAGGGTGCTGTTATTTCTGAAGGTGTCGAAATTGATGGAACAGACGAAGTACAAGTAGTAGGATACAATGAAGTAGTGGGGGTAGCATCAGATGAAGATTGATAAATATTCAGCCATTTTAGGAAACACAGTTGGTTTTCATGATATGTCAACGTTAACAGAACACCGTCCGGTGGCTAGCTTGCCATTTGGAGCAAAATATCGTTTAATTGATTTCCCTCTTTCTAGCCTTGCAAATGCTGGTGTTCGTAGTGTCTTTGGAATTTTCCAACAAGACAATATCAGTTCAGTCTTTGACCACATTCGTTCAGGACGTGAGTGGGGCTTATCTACCCTTCTCAGCCACTACTATCTAGGTATTTATAATACGAGTGTTGAAAGTAGCACAGTTGGGAAAGAATATTACCAACAGCTTCTCACTTATTTGAAACGTTCAGGATCAAATCAGACGGTTGCACTTAACTGTGATATCGTGGTGAATATTGACCTCAATCAAGTATTCCATTTACATACTACTGCCGGTCGTCCGATTACAGTTGTTTATAAGAAATTACCTAAAAAGGATATTTCAGATGTTAATGCCATCTTGGAAGTGGATGAAACAGACCATGTTCTTTCTCATAAACTTTTTGATGCCAAATCAACAGATGAACTTTTCAACATGTCTACAGATATATTCGTCGTTGATACTCCGTGGTTGATTGAACGACTTGAAGAAGAAGTTCAAAAAGAATATCCAGAAAAATTACGCTATGTTCTCCGCGATTTAGCTGTAAAAGAAGGTGCTTTTGCTTACGAATACACGGGCTATCTAGCCAATATTCACTCCGTTCAATCCTATTATCAAGCCAATATTGATATGTTGGAGTCTCAAAAATTCTACTCTCTCTTCTCACCTAACCAAAAGATTTATACCAAAGTTAAGAATGAAGAACCAACCTACTATGCGAACACTTCAAAAGTAAGTACTTCTCAGTTTGCTTCTGGTAGTATCATTGAGGGTGAAGTAGTTCAGTCAGTCCTATCTCGTAACATTTATGTTCACAAAGATAGTGTGGTGAAAGACAGCATTTTATTCCCTCGTGTTGTGATTGGTCAGGGTGCCCAAGTTGAATATGCCATCCTAGACAAAGGAGTTGAAGTTGCGGACGGTGTTGTCATTCGAGGAACAGCAGAACATCCAGTTGTAGTTAAGAAGGGTGAAACAGTAACAGAGGACATTTACTCATGAAAATTTTATTTGTAGCGGCAGAAGGAGCACCCTTTTCAAAAACAGGTGGTTTGGGCGATGTCATTGGTGCCCTTCCCAAATCACTTGTAAAAGCAGGGCACGAAGTTGCAGTTTTCTTGCCTTACTATGATATGGTAGAAGCTAAGTTTGGTGACCAAATAGAGGATGTTCTCCACTTTGAAGTTAGTGTAGGATGGCGTAGACAGTACTGTGGTATTAAGAAAACGGTCTTGAATGGGGTTACCTTCTACTTCATTGATAATCAATATTATTTCTTCCGTGGCCATGTGTACGGTGATTTTGACGATGGTGAACGCTTTGCCTTTTTCCAACTGGCTGCTCTTGAAGCCATGGAACGCATCGGCTTTATTCCTGACCTTCTCCATGTTCATGATTACCACACAGCCATGATTCCCTTCTTGTTGAAAGAAAAGTATCATTGGATTCAAGCATATCAAGGAATCAGAACAGTTTTAACTATTCATAATTTGGAATTTCAAGGTCAATTTTCTGAAGGAATGTTGTGGGATTTGTTTGGTGTTGGATTTGAACGCTATGCTGATGGAACCCTTCGCTGGAATGATTGCCTTAACTGGATGAAGGCTGGTATCCTATACGCGGATCGTGTCTCAACAGTTTCTCCTAGCTATGCACATGAGATTATGACCAGTCAGTTTGGTTGCGGTTTGGACCAGATTCTTCGCATGGAGTCAGGTAAGGTTTCAGGTATAGTTAATGGTATTGACGCAGATCTTTATAATCCTGAGACAGACCCACTTTTAGACTATCATTTTAATAAAGAAGATTTGTCTGGAAAAGCGCAAAACAAAGCAAAATTGCAAGAGAGAGTTGGGTTGCCTGTGCGAGCAGATGTTCCTCTAGTTGGGATTGTCTCTCGTTTGACCCGTCAAAAAGGCTTTGATGTTGTTGTAGAAAGCTTGCATCGTTTCTTACAAGAGGACGTTCAAATCGTTCTTTTAGGAACAGGTGACCCAGCTTTTGAACATTCCTTCTCCTGGTTTGCTCAAGTCTATCCTGACAAGCTATCAGCAAATATCACTTTTGACGTCAAGCTCGCTCAAGAAATTTATGCAGCTTGTGACCTCTTCCTCATGCCAAGTCGTTTTGAACCATGTGGCTTGTCACAAATGATGGCTATGCGTTATGGAACACTACCATTGGTTCATGAAGTGGGTGGACTAAGAGATACAGTTCAATCCTTCAATCCGATCGAAGGAACTGGTACTGGATTTAGCTTCGACAATTTAACACCATACTGGCTTAACTGGAGTTTCCAAACAGCCTTGGATGTTTATAAGTACCAGCCGGACGTTTGGAAAAATCTACAAAAACAAGCTATGGAATGCGATTTCTCATGGGATACAGCCTGCAAATCTTATCTTGACTTGTACCATAGTCTAGTCAACTAATAGATAAAATCGTATGATTCTTTCATACGATTTTTGGGCTGTTTAGAAAAGAGGAGAAGTGATGACTCAAGTAATGGGGCTCTGTGTCATGGATGTTGATGGCACCCTGATAGCAGAGGAAGTGATTGATCTTTTAGGAAGAGAAGCAGGTTGCGAAGCCGAAATTTCGCAAATTACAAGCCAGGCAATGCGAGGTGAACTGGATTTTAAAACAAGTTTAAGAGCAAGAGTGGCTTTGTTAAAAGATCTTCCAATCTCGGTCTTTGATAGAGTTTTCAAATCTATCCATCTGTCCAAGAATGCTCAAGAATTTATCTCCATTCTTCAAAAGAAGGGCATTCTAGTCGGTCTAGTGTCTGGTGGCTTTACACCAATAGTTGAGAGATTGGCAGAATCCCTTGGTATCTCCTATTTCTCTGCTAACCAGTTGGAAGTCAAAGACGGTTTTTTAACAGGAAAATTAGTTGGTGAAATTGTGACAGGTCAAGTAAAAAATGCTACTCTTGAGAAATGGAGAAAGGAATTAGAACTACCCAAAGAAAGAACGATTGCTATCGGTGATGGTGCCAATGACCTCTTGATGTTAAAGACAGCAGGCCACGGTATAGCCTTTTGTGCCAAAGAGGTCGTAAAAGCAGAGACAGCTTGTCATGTAGATACGAGGGATTTTTTGGAAGTTCTTCCTTTGATTGATTTCTTAGAATGAGAGGGAACTATGAAAATTGTAATCGCACCCGATTCTTTTAAAGAAAGTTTGACAGCAGAAGAGGTCGCTCAAGCTATAAAAAAAGGCTTCGAACAGTCAATAGCGGATGTAGAATGTCTGCTCTGTCCTGTTGGTGATGGTGGGGAAGGAACTGTAGATGCTATTCGCCATTCTCTTGAACTCGAAGAAAAATGGCAAGAGGTGACAGGGCCTTTTGGGCTAAAAGAATCAATGCGCTACTTTCAAAAAGATCAAATAGCGCTCTTCGAAGTTGCTGACTTGGTTGGTTTAGGAAAGATTCCGCGGGAGAAACGAAATCCCCTCCACATCCAAACCAGAGGTATCGGAGAGCTGATTCGCCATCTCATTGATCAAGGAATGAAGGAAATCTATATTGGCGTTGGTGGTACGGCTAGTAATGACGGTGGGATAGGCATTGCTGCTAGTCTGGGTTATTGTTTTTATAATAAGAATGAAAAGGAATTACCAGCTTGCGGTCAGACTTTGCTTGAGTTCGAGTCAGTTTCAGACAGTGAGTTGTATAGGATTCCTGAAGATGTGAAAATTCGCATTTTAGCAGATGTCGTGAGCCCTTTATGTGGTCATCAAGGAGCGACCTATACATTTGGAAAACAAAAGGGCTTGGATCCTGCTTTATTTGAGACAGTAGATCTGGCTATGCAGCGGTTCTATGAAAAATTATCGCCTTCTACCCTATTTCTTAAAGGAGCAGGGGCAGGTGGGGGTATTGCTGCTGGACTCTGTGCCTTTGCTAAGGCCTGTATCGTATCTGGGATTGATACTTGCTTGGATTTGATAGACTTTGACAAGAAAGTTGCAGGTGCCGACTTGGTTATCGTTGGAGAAGGCAGACTGGACAGTCAAAGCTTTGCTGGAAAAGCTCCTATCGGCGTAGCAAAAAGAACCCCTAACAGAGTTCCAGTTATTGCTATTTGTGGTAGTCTTGCTGACGATTTGCCTCCCCTACCATTTGAAAATATAGAAGCTGCCTTTTCCATTTTAGAGAAATGTGAACCTTTAGAGAATAGTTTGAAAAATGCAAGTCTCTATTTGGAGCACACAGCTACTAATATCGGTCATTTATTAAATATGAGGAAGGATTAACCTAACCATTTTTTCCAGATTGATTTTTTAGGAGTTTCTGTCTTTTTCTCCTCCCAGAGATTCGAGAATGCAAGTCTAAGGTCTTTTTCATCTACTTGAACAGGTTCGTTCGTGTGAATGACAAGGCCGAAAGGAGAGGTGATATGATCATCTGAAACAATAGTCGCCTGGCAGTTGCTTTCCTTTGCTTGTTTTAAGTAAAAGACCTGTTTGTCAAACTCGATATTTGGTGAGATTTTCACAAAAAGTTCCTCTACCTTTTCTTGAAACCTTTCTAAAATAGAGAAAAATCCCTTTTGTAGCTGAAGGCTATTGGCTGTCTCAACATCCGCATAGCCTAGAACTCTTTCCTCGAAAGTGCCGAGAAAACGACGTTGCTCATCCGGGTTTAATTTTGGCCCACCATGAGCTTTTTCTAGTAGTTGTTTTGATAAATCTGTCATGAAAATAGTATATCACAAAAATCTCATGAAAACAGACAAAAGAAAGCGATTACTTTATAAAGTTAAGGAAAATTTGCACAAAGATAACGTTTTTTCTTGAAAAACGCTTATTTTTAAGGTATCATAGAGGTGTAAAAAATTTAACTCAAAGGAGAGTAAAAAATGTCAATTATTACTGATGTTTACGCTCGCGAAGTCCTAGACTCACGCGGTAACCCAACACTTGAAGTAGAAGTTTATACTGAATCAGGTGCTTTCGGACGTGGTATGGTTCCATCAGGAGCTTCTACCGGTGAACACGAAGCAGTTGAACTTCGCGACGGTGACAAATCTCGTTACGGTGGTCTTGGTACACAAAAAGCTGTTGACAACGTAAACAACATCATCGCTGAAGCTATCATCGGCTACGATGTACGTGACCAACAAGCTATCGACCGTGCTATGATCGCACTTGACGGTACTCCTAACAAAGGTAAATTGGGTGCAAACGCAATTCTTGGTGTGTCTATCGCTGTAGCTCGTGCTGCTGCTGACTACCTTGAAATCCCACTTTACAGCTACCTTGGTGGATTCAACACTAAAGTTCTTCCAACTCCAATGATGAACATCATCAACGGTGGTTCTCACTCTGATGCTCCAATCGCTTTCCAAGAATTCATGATTGTACCTGCTGGTGCACCTACATTCAAAGAAGCTCTTCGTTGGGGTGCTGAAATCTTCCACGCTCTTAAGAAAATCCTTAAATCACGTGGTTTGGAAACTGCCGTAGGTGACGAAGGTGGATTCGCTCCTCGTTTCGAAGGAACTGAAGACGGTGTTGAAACTATCCTTGCTGCTATCGAAGCTGCTGGTTATGTTCCAGGTAAAGATGTCTTTATCGGATTTGACTGTGCATCATCAGAATTCTATGATGAAGAACGTAAAGTTTACGACTACACTAAATTTGAAGGTGAAGGCGCTGCTGTACGTACTGCTGCAGAACAAATCGACTACCTTGAAGAATTGGTAAACAAATACCCAATCATCACTATCGAAGATGGTATGGATGAAAACGACTGGGACGGTTGGAAAGCTCTTACTGAACGTCTTGGTGGTAAAGTACAATTGGTTGGTGACGACTTCTTCGTAACAAACACTTCTTACCTTGAAAAAGGTATTGCAGAAGGTGCTGCTAACTCAATCCTTATCAAAGTTAACCAAATCGGTACTCTTACTGAAACATTTGACGCTATTGAAATGGCGAAAGAAGCTGGTTACACTGCCGTTGTATCACACCGTTCAGGTGAAACTGAAGATTCAACAATCGCTGACATCGCAGTTGCAACTAACGCAGGACAAATCAAGACTGGTTCACTTTCACGTACAGACCGTATCGCTAAGTACAACCAATTGCTTCGTATCGAAGATCAACTTGGTGAAGTAGCTGAATACCGTGGATTGAAATCATTCTACAACTTGAAAAAATAAAATAGTTCAGTGAACTATTTTATCCCGAACCTTGAAATTCAAAAGTTCGGTCGTTGATCTAACAACGTTTTAAGCCCCTCGGATTTTATCCGAAGGGCTTTTTGTATATAAAGGCAAAAAATAGAAAATAGTTTATGGTATAATAGACAAAAACACTTGTATTAGGAAGAAATTATGTCTAAAGAGATTGATATTGAGTATTACCACCAACTAGCCTTGCAAAAGCAGAAGGAGCACCGCAAAGTGTTAGCCAATCTAAAGAAAAAAACTCCTAAAAACTTAGATAAGATTGCCCAGCAGATTCACGAAGAAGTTTTTGCTGAGATCGATTGCACTGCCTGTGCTAACTGTTGTAAGACCTTGGGACCTGACTTCAAGGAAGCAGATATTACTCGTATTGCCAAGCATTTTAAGATGAAATTACCAGCCTTTGAAGCAGAGTTTCTGCAGGTAGACGAAGATGGGGATAAGGTTTTCAAATCCATGCCTTGCCCCTTTCTAGGAGGAGATAATCTCTGCTCAATCTACGACGTTCGTCCCAAGGCCTGTCGTGAATTCCCCCATACAGATCGCAAGAAGATTCATCAGATTAATCATCTGACAATCAAAAATACCTTGACCTGCCCAGCAGCCTATCTCTTTGTTGAGAAATTAAAAGATAAATTATAGAATTTGCACCTTTAAATCTTGTACAAAGATTCTAGGGTGGAAGTATCCTGTATTTGTTAGAATATAGATAGAATTGAACACGGCCTAAAAGCTATGCGAAAAAGAAAAAGTTACCTAGAATCAGAAGAACCAGCGTTAATTTTCCTATTTTCACTTTGCTTTTAACGGCCTTAGTATCTTTTATGAGGTGAAAAAGAATATGATGCATCAATTCAATCAAACTATGGATTATTTGGAGCAGCAACTGACTGGAGAAGTGGATATGAAAAGATTTCAGCAGCTATCGGGCTATTCTTATCCTCTCTTTAGCAGGCTATTTTCTATCCTAGCAGATATGACATTAGCAGAATACTTGCGCAATCGCAGGCTATCAGAAGCTGTGACAGACTTGCGGGAAGGCTCTGAGAAAGTCATTGACATAGCACTGAAATACGGCTATGAGTCTGCGGATTCCTTCAGCGCAGCCTTCAAGAAATTCCATGGTGCAACTCCCTCAGAAGTTCGAAATGGAAAACCTTATCGGATCTTTCCTAGACTTCAATTATCCTTAAAAATCACAGGAGGAAAGAACATGGATATCAAAATTCAAAAGAAACCTGCTTTTACCGTGGCAGGCGTCCTATTGGAAGCTATTGACAATAGCAAATGCCCGTCTGCTTGGGATCAACTCTATGCCCATCACAGTTTTGAAATGCTAGAAGGTTTGGGTAGTGGCCAATCCTTTGGCGTCTGCTCGGATGTTAAAGAGGGTGAAATCATTAACTACATGGCGGCTTATGATGTGACGGATAAAACTAAAGCGGAAGAACTAGATCTGTCCATCAAAGAAATTCCAGAAGCTGAATATGCTATCGTTCCTGTCAAAGGCCCTATACCAGCTAGCATCCACAATGCTTGGAAGTATGTTTTGGAGGTTTTTTTCCCAGAAACAGGCTATCGCCACTCAGGAGCGCCAGACTTTGAAGTCTATACTGAAGGAGACATGTCGTCACCAGACTATCAAATGGAACTCTGGATACCAGTAAGCAAGGACTAGATAATTTTCTATTTTTTATAAAGATGGAAAGCTGACTCTGTAGAAGGTATATTTTACAGAGTTTTGCTTTGTTTGAAAATAACTTATGAAAAAAAGAATTACAATTTAATTTAAATTTAAGTATAAAGAAATTCATTTCTATAAATCAAACATACCATAATTTTTGTTTGGATTTTATGGGGTATGCGAATAGTTTTCTCGGTATAATAGTCCCATAGAAGATAAGGAGGCATGGATATGCAGATGTATTTTGGAGATGTGTCACTTTGCTATAGTTATTCATTGGCAATGGCACTGGATGCCTATGGTTATGACTTTAAAGCAGATTTTTTAGAGGCAATCATGGCGATGGGAAATGGCGCTAGTATCGTAAAGGAAGATGACCAGCACCCTCTAGTATTCTTTGATAATGGAATGCCAGATCTTTCCATCTCTCATTCCTTAAAAATACTTGGATTTGACTATGAAGACTTCTATCTAAAAGATGGATCGGAAGTAGATTTGGAAGAGGTTAAAGGAAAGTTAGTAACCTTTCTGTCCAATGGTCCTGTTGTACTGGGACCTCTTGATATGGGCCATCTGTCCTACAATCCCAACCACACAATCCTTTATGGTGTGGATCACTTCGTAACCGTGTATGATATTGATGATCAGTATCTCTATTTGCATGATCCAGCTGGTTTTGCCTGTATGAAGGTTGCTTTTAATGACATATTAGAAGCTTGGAAGGCGGAGGCTATTGACTATAAGCGTGGAGCTTACTCCATGTGGGGAAATTTTAAGAAGGTCAAGAGTCCTAGTCAGACTGAAATCTATCAGGAAACAGCAAGGATTATGAAAAACCGATATTTGAATGGTCAAAATGGTGTTTTGGAATGCTATGCAAAATCATTTGCTGAAAACGGCTTAAATACCAAGCAAAAACAATTGCATCAGTATTTCAGCTTTAAACTTGCAGCTGTTCGAAATCTCTATCTCAGTAGGTTCTTAAAAGACCATGATCCAGAAGGGGCAAGATTCAAAGAGGAATTGGCTACTCTATTTGGCCGAGCCCATCTTTCATGTTTAAAAGAAGATTATCAAGAACTATCCCACTTGCTCTATCAGATAGCAGAAGTGGATGGTCGCTTTAGAGATTTATATGTAAACTAGTGACTATAAGCATAAAAAATAGTTAGTAAAAGCAGTTTTTCGTAAAATGAAGAACTGCTTTTTGATTATGGTTATGGTATAATGAAGTAAGAAAATAGCTTATTCTACTTAAAAATGAAGGGAGAACTCCTATGCCTAGACCAAGAACGAAAGAGGAATTAGTGCTAGCCTCTAAGGAAAACTATGAAAAGCTCAATCACTTTATCTCTAAATTAAGTGAAGAGGAACTACAGACTCCTTTTGATTTTTCAAAAGACCAAAAGAAAAAAGAAGCTCACTGGAAAAGAGATAAAAATCTAAGAGATGTTCTGATCCATCTCTATGAATGGCATCAGTTACTTTTGACTTGGGTACATTCTAATCAAAAGGGACATGAAAGACCTTTTCTCCCTGAACCTTATAATTGGAAAACTTATGGGGAAATGAATGTCGCTATTTGGAAGAAGCACCAGAAAACATCTTTAGAAGAAGCGAATAGGTTACTAGAGCAATCGCATAGAGAGGTTTTAGAGTTGATGGAAGGCTTCAGTAATGACCAACTCTTTACCAAAGGTATCTATAAATGGACGGGTGGGACAAGTCTAGGTTCCTATTTTGTCAGTAGCACCTCCAGTCACTATGACTGGGCTATCAAAAAACTCAAAGCTCATCAGAAAAATTGTAAGTCCTACTAGTTAAAGTGAGTATGAAGTTTAGAAAAAGGTCTTCTAAGCTTCGAGTAGCTTTGTTCTCGTGATTTTAGAGCCATTCTAGCTTTAGAATCCTTCTAAAATTAAAATTTAAGGCTGTTATAAACTTAGAATTGTACTAAAGAATTTATATCAATGCAAATTCTAAGTTTAGAATTACATTGATATTTATGAAGTTGGGCTGTTCGACACATAGAATGCCTTGATTCTGAAAAATGTTGACTAGAAATTGGATCGAAAGGCTTTTTTCCGATATAGGGTGATAGTTAGATGGGTAAGATGATGAACATACAAAAAGAAAAAGTTAGAAAAGAGTTGGTGTCCCTCTGTTTTGGAGAGCTTGCAGCCGTTCTATCCTTTTGGTTGTGTTTTTTCCTTTTGAAAAATAGGCTTGGTGATTGGAATGGTTTGATCTCTATTCTTTATCCTTTGTCTTTACTGACATTTATTTTGCTTCAAGGTTCAATCTATTGGGTAATTTTGATTAGAAGGCTGTCGAAACCTCAGTTCGGAAGTGGAACTGTTCCCAAACTATATGGTTGTTTCAGAATACTAGACCTTGTTTTACTTATTTCAGGCTTTCCTTTTATAGTCTGGAACACACAGAGTGTTCAAGTGACTATCTTAGCCACATTGATACAGCTTTTTGCCCTTATCGAATGGGTTAATTATTTCCTCCTACGCCTATCTTATAGTTTGAACCCTCTTGTTTTATGGAAACGAATTACCAAGGGAAAACTTGAAAAAAGCAGAATAGTCAAGGAGTTGGGGTAGGGGGAATGAGGAGGTTACCCATTCGTCTTGCAATATGCTATAATAAATCTATCATTTTTTTAATAACTACTTTAAGTGAGATAAGTATGCAAATTAACTATAATAGAAGACAGAAATCAGATATTGTTATTTCTAAACCGTCAGCCAGCGAAGTAGGAAAATACTTGAAAACATAGAAAAATCTTAAAAATTATAAGTTGCAAGAAGATGCTTTAGATAAATTATTTTTTGAGCTGTTACCAAGTAACGAAGAAATCTCTGACATCTTATTAAAGGTTGCAACGTTGAATGATTTTTATAGCACAAGAATTTTTTCAGTTTATACAGTTGCAGAGCATATAATGAGTCTTAAAATTGATGAGAGGTTGAGACAAGGTGATGTAACTTTAGTCAATGAAATTCAAAATATTACGATCAATGGAGTAACTAGAAAGTTCTATTCTTTTTCTACCAAATACTGTTCCCATCATAATCCTAAAGAACACCCTATTTATGATAGCTATGTAGAAAAGGTATTGAAATACTTTAGAAAAACAGATAAATTTTCTCAATTTAAGAATTCAGACCTAAAAGATTATCAAAAATTTAAAAATATAATTATTGCTTTTAGAGAATACTACGGATTAGAAGAATTTAATCTTAAAGAGATTGATCAGTACTTATGGCAGTTAGGAAAAGAATATTTCCCTAATAAATACAAGTAACTTATTTTCACTTAGAAAGGAAAACTCTCAAATTGCCCTACAAATTTCTACTCTTTGACCTCGACCACACCTTGCTTGATTTTGATGCTGCTGAGGATGTGGCTTTGACGCAACTTTTAAAAGAAGAAGGGGTTGCGGATATTCAAGCCTATAAAGACTATTATGTTCCGATGAACAAGGCTCTCTGGAAGGACTTGGAACAAAAGAAAATCAGTAAACATGAACTGGTTAACACGCGCTTTTCTCGTCTATTTGCCCATTTTGGACAGGAAAAAGACGGTAGGTTACTTGCTCAGCGTTACCAATTTTACTTAGCCCAACAGGGACAAACACTTTCGGGTGCTCATGAACTCTTGGACAGCCTCATCGAACGTGATTATGATTTGTATGCTGCGACAAATGGCATTACTGCCATTCAGACAGGGCGTTTGGCTCAATCTGGTCTGTCTCCCTATTTCAACCAAGTTTTTATCTCCGAGCAGTTGCAAACACAAAAACCTGATAGACTGTTTTATGAAAAAATCGCTCAAGAGATTACTGGATTTGATAAAGAAAATACGCTGATGATTGGAGATTCTCTAACTGCCGACATTCAAGGTGGCAATAATGCAGGGATTGACACTATCTGGTATAATCCTCATCACCTCGAAAATCATACACAAGCCCAGCCGACCTATGAAGTTCATTCTTACCAAGACTTGCTGGATTGTTTGGATAAACTGTAAAAAGTGGTTTAGATAGCCACTTTTTGCTATAATAGAGGCAGTAAAAACGAAGGAGTTGGCGATGCAACACTCATCTTGGCATGCTTTGATTAAGGAGCAATTACCTGAGGGTTATTTCGGGAAAATCAATCAGTTTATGGATCAGGTCTATGCTCAGGGAACTGTTTATCCACCTAAGGAAAAGATTTTTCAGGCTCTATTGACTACACCGCTTGAAGAAGTTAAGGTGGTGATTCTAGGGCAAGACCCCTATCACGGGCCAGGTCAAGCTCAGGGCTTGAGTTTTTCTGTACCCGATGCTATTCCAGCGCCACCGTCCTTGCAAAATATCTTGAAAGAATTGTCAGATGATATCGGGGTTAAGAAATCCCATGATTTAACGGCTTGGGCTGAGCAAGGAGTCTTACTTCTCAATGCTTGCTTGACGGTTCCTGCTGGTCAAGCCAATGGTCATTCTGGGCAGATATGGGAGCCTTTTACAGATGCTGTGATTCAGGTTGTCAATAATCTAGACAGACCTGTAGTCTTTGTACTCTGGGGCGCTTATGCACGTAAGAAGAAGGCCTTGATTACTAATCCTCACCATTTGATTATCGAATCAGCTCATCCCAGTCCTTTATCTGTTTTCAGAGGATTTTGGGGTTCCAAGCCTTTTTCCAAGGCTAATGCATTTTTAAAAGAGACAGAACAAGTGCCAATCGATTGGCTTAGATAAGGAGAGAATATGCCTCAGTTAGCGACGATTTGCTACATTGATAACGGAAAAGAACTGCTCATGCTGCATCGCAATAAGAAGCCGAATGATGTCCATGAAGGCAAATGGATTGGTGTGGGTGGTAAGCTAGAGCGAGGGGAGACACCTCAAGAATGCGCTGCGCGTGAAATCCTCGAAGAGACCGGCCTCAAAGCCAAGCCAGTTCTAAAAGGTGTCATCACTTTTCCAGAATTCACGCCAGATTTAGACTGGTACACCTATGTTTTTAAGGTGACAGAGTTTGAAGGTGAGTTGATTGAATGCAACGAGGGAACATTAGAATGGGTTCCCTATGATAAAGTTTTGAGCAAGCCAACTTGGGAGGGTGACCACACCTTTGTTGAGTGGCTTTTAGAGGACAAACCCTTCTTTTCAGCTAAGTTTGTTTATGATGGGGATAAATTGTTGGATACTCAAGTTGATTTCTATGAATAAAGGAGAAAGCAGATGTTATTAATCAAAAACGGTCGTGTAATGGATCCCAAGTCTGGTTTGGATCAAGTGTGTGATGTTTTGGTCCAAGATGGGAAAATTGTCAAAATTGCGTCTGAAATCAAGAAAGAAGGAGCAGAGGTGCTTGATGCTACAGGTCTTGTGGTTGCACCTGGACTAGTGGATATTCATGTCCATTTCCGTGAACCTGGTCAGACCCACAAGGAAGATATCCATACTGGTGCCCTAGCAGCTGCTGCAGGTGGTTTTACAACGGTTGTCATGATGGCTAATACCAATCCAACCATCTCAGACGTAGAGACTTTGCAAGAAGTTCTCCAGTCTGCTGCCAAGGAAAAGATTAACGTCAAAACGGTTGCAACTATTACCAAGAACTTTAATGGTAAAGACTTGACTGACTTTAAGGCGCTTTTAGAAGCAGGTGCCGTTGGTTTCTCAGATGACGGTATTCCACTTGAGAGCAGCAAAGTTCTCAAAGAAGCCTTGGAAACTGCTAAAAAACTTGGTACCTTTGTTTGTCTACACGAGGAAGATCCCGGCTTGAACGGTATTCTTGGGTTTAACGAAAACATCGCTAAAGACCACTTCAAGATCTGTGGTGCGACAGGGGTAGCAGAATACGCTATGATCGCGCGTGATGTCATGATTGCCTATGCAACTAAGGCCCATGTTCACATCCAACATTTATCTAAGGAAGAAAGTGTCAAGGTAGTGGAATTCGCTCAAGGTTTGGGGGCCCAAGTCACAGCAGAAGTGGCACCACAACATTTTTCTAAGACAGAAACTCTTCTTTTAACTCAAGGTAGCAATGCCAAAATGAATCCTCCCCTACGTTTGGAATCAGACCGTCGTGCCGTTATCGAAGGCCTCAAGTCAGGCGTCATCACTGTGATTGCGACAGACCACGCGCCTCACCATGCAGATGAGAAAAATGTAGAAGATATCACCAAAGCGCCATCTGGTATGACTGGTTTGGAAACCTCTCTTTCTCTTGGTTTGACTTATTTGGTGGAAGCTGGTGAACTAAGCTTGATGGAATTACTAGAAAAAATGACTGTCAATCCAGCTAAATTGTACAACTTTGAAGCAGGCTACTTGGCTGAAAATGGTCCAGCGGACATCACTGTCTTTGATGACAAGGCTGATCGTACTGTTGGTCCAAACTTCGCTTCAAAATCAGCCAATTCTCCATTTATCGGGGAAACTTTAAAAGGGCAGGTCAAATATACCATCTGCAAGGGACAAATTGTCTACCAAAACTAGATGGGACTCTGCTCTTAAATTGAAAAGAATAGAGAGCACTTATGTACCCAACCCATCAATTTAAAGATAAGTTTATCTTATTTCTTAAGATATTTTTCCCTATCCTGATTTATCAGTTTGCCAATTATTCTGCCTCTTTTGTTGATACAACCATGACTGGGCAGTACAATACCATGGACTTGGCTGGTGTATCGACTGCAACGAGTCTATGGAATCCTTTCTTTACTTTTTTAACAGGGATTGTTTCGGCCATGGTTCCCATTATAGGCCATCATCTAGGACGGGGCAAAAAGGAAGAAGTAGCATCTGATTTTTACCAATTTATCTACTTGGCTTTCGGACTGTCTTTGGTCTTGCTTGGAATGGTAGTATTCTTAGCGCCACCTGTCTTAAACAACATCGGACTAGAAGCTCAAGTGGCGGCAGTTGCAGTTTCCTATCTTTGGTACCTGTCTATCGGGATTATTCCCTTGTTGCTTTTTAGTGTCATTCGGTCATTGTTAGATTCTCTTGGTTTGACCAAACTATCTATGTATCTGATGCTCCTATTACTTCCGCTAAATAGTGGTTTTAACTATCTTTTGATTTATGGAGCCCTTGGTTTCCCTGAGCTTGGTGGCGCAGGAGCAGGACTAGGAACTTCGCTAGCCTATTGGGTTTTATTGGGCATTTCCCTGCTTGTTTTGTTCAAACAGGAAAGATTAAAAGCGCTACATCTTGAAAAACGGATTCCACTCAATATATATAAAATCAAGGAGGGTGTTCGATTAGGTCTACCAATCGGAGGAACCGTCTTTGCGGAAGTGGCTATTTTCTCCGTTGTGGGACTAATCATGGCTAAGTTTTCATCGCTCATCATCGCTAGTCACCAGTCAGCTATGAACTTTTCCAGTCTCATGTACGCTTTCCCCATGAGTATTTCCTCTGCTATGGCGATTGTTGTGTCTTACGAGGTGGGGGCTAAACGTTTTGAGGATGCAAAAATCTATGCTCGTCTAGGGAGAGTAACCGCCCTTATGTTTGCAGGTCTTACCCTGTCCTTTCTCTACATTTTTAGAAATCGTGTAGCAAGTCTATACGGAAATGACCCTCACTTCATTGAAACAACTGCTGTATTTCTAACCTACAGTCTCTTTTTCCAATTAGCTGATACCTTTGCGGCTCCGCTTCAGGGGATTTTAAGAGGGTATAAGGACACTATCGTTCCTTTCTATCTTGGCCTAATCGGATATTGGGGAGTAGCGATACCTCTAGGATATTTACTAGATCAAGTAACTGACTTGGGGGCATTTGCTTACTGGATTGGGTTAATTGCCAGCTTGATTGTTTCTGGTTGTTTGTATCAATGGCGTTTGAAATCCATAATGAAAAGGTTGAGCTAATTTCAAGAAATTATCCTGAAAAACAACTTTGTGAAAAAATGCTCTAACTAGAGAGAATCCCTGTTAAAACGGGGATTTATTTTTTTACCTTGTGAAATTTTAACGGTCATATACTTTGACAGTGTTTTCTAAAAACGGTAAAATAGTAAAGTAAGTACAAAGTTAGAAAGGCAAGAAGATGTCAACTTTAGATATAAATCTTTTGCTAGAGATGTTCCGTAAGATGGAAGAAATCCGTCGTATGGACTTAAAAATTGCGCAATTAGTAAAGAAAGGGAAAGTGCCAGGAATGACGCACTTTTCTGTTGGAGAAGAGGCAGCTAACGTGGGTGCTATGTTGGCTCTCAATCCAGATGATCTGATTACCTCAAATCACCGTGGACACGGGCAAGCTATCGCCAAAGGGATTGACCTTAACGGAATGATGGCTGAAATCCTTGGAAAATACACTGGAACCTGTAAAGGAAAAGGTGGTTCTATGCACATCGCTGACCTGGATGCTGGGAACCTCGGTGCCAATGGTATCGTAGGTGGTGGTATGGGAATCGCTGTTGGCGCAGCCCTCAGTCAGCAAATGCAAAACACTGGAAAAATCGTCGTCTGCTTCTTTGGAGATGGCGCGACCAACGAAGGTGTTTTCCACGAAGCAGTGAACATGGCTTCTATTTGGAAACTTCCTGTTATTTTCTACTGCATTAACAACGGTTATGGGATTTCTGCGGATATCAAGAAAATGACCAATGTGGAGCATATCCATCAACGTAGTGCGGCATATGGAATTCCTGGAATGTTTATCGAAGATGGCAACAATGTCATCGATGTTTATGAAGGATTTAAGAAAGCCGTAGACCATGTTCGTGGTGGCAATGGACCAGTTTTGATCGAAAGTATCACTTATCGCTGGCTTGGTCACTCATCATCTGACCCTGGTAAATATCGTACGCGTGAAGAAGTGGAATTGTGGAAACAAAAAGACCCAATCGAAAATCTTCGCAAATACCTCATTGAAAATAACATTGCAAGTGCCGAAGAATTGGAAGAAATCCAAGCGCAAGTCAAGGAAGCAGTAGAAGCTTCTGTTAAATTTGCAGAAGAAAGTCCATTCCCACCACTTGAATCAGCATTTGAAGATATTTACGCAGACTAAGGAGAAAGAGATAAAATGGAAACAAAAACAATGTCGTTCCGTGACACCATTATCCTTGCTATGTCTGAGGAAATGCGTCGCGATGAAAATGTATTCTTGATGGGAGAGGACGTCGGTGTTTTCGGAGGGGACTTCGGAACTTCTGTTGGAATGCTCGAAGAATTTGGTCCAGAACGTGTCCGTGACTGTCCGATTTCTGAAGCTGCCATCTCCGGAGCAGCAGCAGGAGCGGCCATGACAGGACTTCGTCCAATCGTCGATATGACCTTCATGGACTTCTCGGTTATTGCAATGGACAATATCGTCAACCAAGCCGCTAAAACACGTTATATGTTTGGTGGTAAAGGTCAGGTTCCAATGACAGTTCGATGTGCAGCTGGTAACGGAGTTGGTTCTGCAGCTCAGCACTCTCAGTCTCTAGAGTCTTGGTTTACACACATCCCTGGTCTCAAGGTTGTAGCTCCAGGTACACCTGCGGATATGAAAGGACTGCTCAAGTCTTCTATCCGTGATAACAACCCTGTTATCATCCTTGAATACAAGTCAGAATTTAACCAAAAAGGGGAAGTGCCAGTTGATCCAGACTACACAATTCCACTTGGAGTTGGGGAAATCAAACGTGAAGGTACAGATGTAACAGTCGTTACTTATGGAAAAATGCTTCGCCGTGTGGTTCAAGCTGCCGAAGAATTGGCAGAAGAAGGAATTTCAGTTGAAATTGTGGACCCACGTACCCTTGTACCGCTTGATAAGGATATCATCATTAACTCAGTGAAGAAGACTGGTAAGGTGGTGCTTGTCAACGATGCCCACAAAACAAGTGGCTATATCGGAGAGATTTCAGCAATTATTTCAGAATCAGAAGCATTTGATTATCTAGATGCACCAATCCGCCGTTGTGCAGGAGAAGATGTGCCAATGCCTTACGCGCAAAACCTTGAAAATGCAATGATTCCAACAGTTGAAAGCATCAAAGATGCAATCCGTAAGACTTATAACAAAGAATAGAGTTACATAAGATAAATTATGTAAATTATTTGTATGTTTTAAACTTTGGTAACTTGAGACACGTGTTGTATTCAAGTGATTTGAAGAGTTGCGACATGAGTGAGTTGAATCGATAATATTCGACGAATGAATTAGTAAGTCTACTAGGTTGACCGCCTAATAGCGGCAACCGTAGCAACTTGAGACATGTTTCGTGTCCAAGTTACTTGTAGAGTTGAACACGGGCTAAAAGCTCGGAAAAAAGATAAATCTCCTTGGCTTCATCGAAGCCAGCATTGATTTCCTATTTTTCAGTCGCTTTTGACGCCCTTTATATCATAAATAGAATTGGAGAGGTCATGGCTGATGACAAGCTAAGAGCGACTCCTGCGGCTAGAAAGTTAGCGGATGATCTAGGGATCAACCTCTACGACGTTTCTGGCTCAGGTGCAAACGGTCGTGTCCACAAAGAAGACGTGGAAACTTATAAAGACACAAACGTGGTTCGCATTTCGCCACTTGCAAAACGAATTGCCCTCGAACATAACATTGCTTGGCAGGAAATCCAAGGAACGGGCCACCGTGGTAAAATCATGAAGAAGGACGTTTTGGCTTTACTTCCTGAAAATATCGAAAACGACACCATCAAGTCTCCTGCTCAAATCGAAAAAGTGGAAGAAGTTCCAGACAATATCACTCCTTATGGTGAGATTGAGCGTATTCCAATGACACCAATGCGTAAGGTGATCGCCCAACGTATGGTTGAATCTTACCTAACTGCGCCAACCTTCACACTCAACTACGATGTCGATATGTCTGAAATGCTAGCTCTTCGTAAGAAGGTTCTTGAACCAATCATGGAAGCAACTGGTAAGAAAATTACGGTTACAGACCTTCTTTCACTCGCTGTTGTGAAAACATTAATGAAACACCCATACATCAACGCTTCATTGACCGAAGACGGCAAGACCATTATCACTCACAACTATGTCAACCTTGCGATGGCGGTTGGTATGGATAACGGTCTAATGACACCAGTTGTTTACAATGCTGAGAAGATGAGCTTGTCAGAGTTGGTCGTTGCATTTAAAGACGTAATTGGTCGTACCTTGGATGGCAAATTGGCTCCAAGTGAGTTACAAAACTCAACCTTCACAATTAGTAACTTGGGAATGTTTGGTGTTCAGTCCTTTGGTCCGATTATTAACCAACCCAACTCAGCAATCCTCGGGGTGAGCTCAACAGTAGAGAAACCTGTAGTTGTCAATGGTGAGATTGTCATTCGCCCTATCATGAGCCTAGGATTAACCATTGACCACCGTGTTGTAGATGGTATGGCTGGTGCTAAGTTTATGAAAGACTTGAAAGCCTTAATTGAGAACCCAATCTCAATGTTGGTTTAAAAATACAGTATTTATTTTTAGAGATATAGATAAAGGAAGTAAGACATGGCCTTAGAAGTAATTATGCCAAAAGCCGGCGTGGATATGACAGAAGGACAAATCGTCCAATGGAATAAGAAAGTCGGAGAATTTGTAAAAGAAGGAGAAATCCTTTTGGAAATCATGACTGACAAAGTCAGCATGGAATTGGAAGCCGAAGAAGATGGATACTTGATTGCCATCCTCAAAGGAGATGGTGAAACTGTTCCAGTAACTGAAGTTATCGGTTACCTTGGGGAAGAAGGGGAAAATATCCCAACAACTGGAGCGGCTGCGCCAGAATCAAAACCTGCACCTGCAGCTAGTGCTTCAAACGACGATGGTAAGAGCGATGATGCCTTTGATATCGTTGTGATTGGTGGGGGTCCTGCTGGTTATGTTGCAGCCATTAAAGCTGCCCAACTTGGTGGTAAAGTTGCCCTTGTTGAGAAATCTGAACTCGGTGGAACCTGCTTGAACCGTGGCTGTATCCCAACTAAGACCTACCTTCACAACGCTGAAATCATCGAAAATATCGGTCATGCAGCAAACCGTGGTATCGTCATCGAAAATCCAAACTTCACTGTAGATATGGACAAACTTTTAGAAACTAAATCTAAAGTTGTCAATACCTTGGTAGGTGGTGTTGCGGGTCTTCTTCGTAGTTACGGAGTTACTGTTCATAAGGGAATTGGTACAATCACTAAAGATAAGAATGTCTTGGTAAATGGTTCTGAATTGCTTGAAACCAAGAAAATCATCCTTGCTGGTGGTTCAAAAGTCAGCAAGATCAACGTTCCTGGTATGGAATCATCACTTGTGATGACCAGCGATGACATCCTTGAAATGAACGAAGTTCCAGAAAGCCTCGTAATCATCGGTGGTGGCGTTGTCGGTATCGAACTCGGCCAAGCTTTCATGACATTTGGTTCAAAAGTAACTGTTATCGAAATGATGGACCGTATCGTTCCAGCTATGGATGCGGAAGTTTCTAAGAACCTTCGCTTGATTTTAGAACGCAAAGGCATGACTATCTTGACAGGTACAAAATTGCAAGAAATCATCGAGGAAAATGGTCAACTTCGTATCAAGGTTGAAGGAAAAGACGATATCATCGCAAGCAAAGCTCTTCTTTCAATTGGCCGTGTGCCAGACCTTGAAGGTATTGGCGATGTTGAGTTTGAATTGGATCGTGGACGCATCAAGGTCAACGAATACATGGAAACTTCTGTTCCAGGCATCTACGCTCCAGGTGACATCAACGGTACGAAGATGTTGGCCCACGCTGCCTTCCGTATGGGTGAAGTAGCAGCTGAAAATGCCCTCAAAGGAAATCATGCTGTTGCCAAACTGAACTTGACTCCTGCAGCCATCTACACTCTCCCTGAAGTAGCAGCAGTAGGTTTGACAGAAGAACAAGCCCGTGAGAAATACGATGTAGCCATCGGTAAATTCAACTTTGCAGCTAACGGTCGTGCTATTGCATCAGATGCGGCTCAAGGTTTCGTTAAAGTTATTGCAGATAAGAAATACGGAGAAATCCTTGGTGTTCACATCATCGGTCCTGCAGCCGCAGAATTGATCAACGAAGCGTCAAGCATTATCGAAATGGAAATCACTGTTGAAGAAATGCTGAAGACCATCCACGGACACCCAACCTACTCTGAAGTGATGTACGAAGCGTTTGCGGATGTTCTAGGAATGGCCATCCATTCACCTAAGAAAAAATAAAACGAAGATAGATTAGACTGGAAGGTTATTTCCAGTCTCTATCGTATAAAGGGATATCATGAAATATATTATCAATCATTCAAACGACACCGCCTTTAATATTGCCTTGGAAGAATATGCCTTTAAACACCTTTTGGATGAGGATCAAATCTTCCTACTTTGGATTAACAAACCTTCTATCATTGTTGGTCGTCACCAGAATACTATCGAAGAAATCAACCGTGATTATGTTCGAGAAAATGGCATTGAGGTAGTCCGCCGTATCAGTGGTGGTGGAGCTGTTTATCACGATTTAAACAACCTCAACTACACCATCATTTCAAAAGAAGATGAAAACAAGGCCTTTGACTTCAAGAGCTTCTCAACTCCAGTTATCAATACCTTGGCTCAACTAGGCGTTAAAGCTGAGTTTACAGGCCGTAATGACCTTGAGATTGATGGCAAAAAATTCTGTGGCAATGCCCAAGCCTATATCAATGGGCGTATCATGCACCACGGTTGCTTGCTCTTTGACGTTGATTTGTCAGTCCTTGCTAATGCCCTTAAGGTTTCAAAAGACAAATTTGAATCAAAAGGTGTGAAATCCGTTCGTGCCCGTGTAACCAATATTGTCAATGAATTACCTGAAAAAATCACAGTTGAAGAATTCCGTGATTTGCTATTGGAATACATGAAAAAAGAGTACCCAGAGATGACTGAATACGTTTTTTCTGAGCAAGAATTGGCAGAAATCAATCGTATCAAGGATACCAAGTTTGGTACTTGGGACTGGAACTACGGTAAATCACCTGAATTTAACGTCCGTCGGGGAACAAAATTCACTAGTGGTAAGGTTGAAGTTTTTGCCAACGTCATTGAATCAAAAATCCAAGATATTAAGATTTACGGTGATTTCTTTGGTATCGAGGACGTTGCAGCTGTAGAAGATGTCCTTCGTGGCGTAAAATATGAACGCGAAGATGTTCTTAAGGCACTAGAAACTATTGACATCACACGCTACTTTGCTGGTATCAGCCGTGAAGAAATCGCTGAAGCAGTAGTGGGATAAAAAGAAAAGAAGTTGGTTGTATGACCAGCTTCTTTTTATGAGTTATATTTTACATAAATAATTTTATGTATTCTATAAACTATCTAGAGCATTTTTTTGTTCATCGTTGACGATATGGGTATAGAGGTCAGTGACTTGCGTGCTGGCATGTCCTAATTGGTGGCTGACCAAAACTTGCGATTTAGTAGCATCATAGAGCCTAGTCGCCAGGGTATGGCGTAGTTTGTGGGGAGTTACACGAACTTTGAAGTCCTTAGAGTATTTAGCAACCATCTTTTCAACACTAGAAGCATCAATACGATTGGGAACGCCACGATATAAGGTCAAAAAGAGAGCTGTATCTGTCTTGTCCGTCTTATAGCGTTGATTTCGAATGGCGAGATAATTCTCTAGATAAGGCTTAGCAAAAGCAGCGACATTGACAGAATCACGTTTTCCCCCTTTTCGAGTAACATCGATAACCATCATTTTGAGATTAAGGTCCCTTAGATCCAAATTAACAGCTTCAGATAAGCGGACACCAGACGCCAAGAGAAGGGCAATAATGGCTAAATCACGTTCTTTATTTTTATTGAATGACGAGAGGGCACGATTTGAGAGCTGTTGTGGATACTCCTGGTCGATATAGGTTAGAAAACCTTCTGTTTCATCACCTAGAAAGAGTTTTTGCTTGATGTTTTCAGCTCTAGCAGCAAGTGTTTCTTTCTTTTTCTTGGTTGAAACTTTCTTCATTACATTACGATAGAAATAGGGTTCTCCTTGGTCGTTTTCAACCTCCTCGGTCAGATACTTGTAAAGACTGGAAAGTGCTGACAAGGTCCGATTGATGGTCGTCTGAGAGACACCTTGCTTGGTTGTATTAGCATTCAGCAAAGGTCGTTCACGTAGATACAGGATAAAGGATTCCATATCTTTTTTAGACATATTTTCCAAGACAGATAAAGGAATATCAGACATTTTATCAGCATTTGAAATACCAGACTCCAAAACCCAGCTGAAAAATCGATCGTATTCCTTGAGGTATTCGTACAGAGTTGTAAAACTGTAGGGAACAGCAAGCTTTGATTGGTAGTATTCCAGAACATACCAGGGCATGATTTGTTTTAGTTTGTCGATTCGTTCCAGTAAAATCTCACGTTTCATGTATTTTCTCCATAATTAAGTCTACTAGTAGTATAGCATAGACTCATATATTTTTCAAGAAAATTATAGTTTTTCGGAAAGATGTCATAAGTGTTTACTGTTTTTAGAACCAAACCAAAAAATAACTAAAAATTTTTTTGGAACAAAAATGGTTTAAAAATGTATCTTATCAAAGTGAAAACTGGAAATTTTCAAATGTACATTTTGACAATAAAAAACACTCCAATATCAATTTAATGATCTTTAGAGTGTTTTTAGCTTGTTTGATTTTAATATTTTATTACATCTTTAATCTAACGAAATGCTCCTGTTTTCTTCTTAAACCTTTGCAAATTGAGCAGCTTACTAATGAGCTCTTCTCATACTTAATTTTTTCATTAATTTTTAGTTTGTATCGATGATTTGAGTTTTCTTTACATATCCACCATACAGTTTGTTGATATTTCTCATTGATTGCAGTCGGGTCTGCTAAAAGAATATTATTAAGATAGTCCCCCATTCGTTCATTAAATGTTTATGAGTCGTTTCTAGGTCGTTAAATCCTTTTAACACCTCATTATTTTGACAATATGGACAACAAGATTCTTTGGAGGGATTTAAAAATTTTTCATCAAAATCAATATATCCTCTGATTCCATTTTCACCTTCTCCTCTAGCAACATATGGGAATTCACTGTTAAAAGTAACAATATTCGCATTTATCTTCTTCTTAGTAGGTATGATATCAAAAAAAGTTAACTACAGAAACAACGGAATTAAATTTGTTTTTTGCGCTAAAATGATGCGCACGTTTAGAATAAAACAAGTATTAAACTCTATACAATTTTAACATAGTGAAAAAGAGGTGTAAAGAAAAAATAATCTGAAAAGCTTGTATACATTATGAATAATTGCTTCATAGAAAACAATTTAAATTTGTGTTATACTATGGATGTATTTGAAAGATAAGAACTTATTCAAAGAAAAGGTTTTAGATGGAAAGATTAGTTTTTATTGGGTTGCTGGTTTTCTTAGCACTATTATTCATAGGCATAGTTCTTGGCTTGCGCTTATATTTGAAGAGAAACGATGTGAATGGTGTACCTATGTACGATGCGCCTGCGAATGAGCAAACCAGAACCGGCAAGCTGAGTTTGAAAGAGAACATCTTTTATATCTCGATGATCCTAATCAGTCTTGCGGTTGCTTTATTTATAATGAGCAAGTTTAGACACGGTGCAGCTCCAATTGGTTCTGCGATTGTAACGCCATCGATTATGGCCTACTTCAATGCGCGTAAGAGAACGGGAAAATCATGGATATACATTGTTGCAGTACTTATGGTATTTGTATTTTTGATGTTCGCATACATACTGATAGGTTTACCTGACAAGGCACCAGCTTTGATGATTAGTAATACGGAGATAAAGTTATCTGAGACGAAGGTGTCGGATTTGATGGATAAGGGGAATGATATATATGTATCAAATGGTAAACAGGACTACTCCGATTATGATGAGCTTTTGACATCGGGAAGCTATTATAAATACCAAGGTTCCGGTGTAACAGTGCCAAGCGGATTTAAGTCATATGACTCTGCAGTCACACGATCGACTTATCTTCTTGTAAAGAAGAATGTAGTTCTCGGATGTATAGGTGTTTACGGAGATAAGAGGAAGAGTACGGAGCTGAAGGACTGTGTAGTTACGCAGGTTTGCTTCGATTCTGAGTGCACAGCTGTTGCCAAAAAATATGGAATTTCATATAATATAGATGGTATAGATTTGCTAAAGAAGCTTGACGAAAACGAGTTCACGAAAGTATTTGGGAAAAAAATATGGCTGACTCCAAGCGAGCCAAGAGATGAATATTTGAGTCATTATGGCGTGCAGTGGGGAGCAGGTAACAATGAATTCTTTTGGAATCATTATTTTATGAATTTAGACCTTGATTCGAATAATGATATAGTTAATTTTAATTTTAGTTCTAATATTGCAGCAGAGCGATAGAAGAATTTGCAGGGATAATTAGGCAAAATGAAAAAGAAAAAAGTACTAAGTAAGACAAAGTATGCTATTTATCTTCTAGTGGTCCACCTTATATGCATACTTTTCACTATAAGCAAAATAGTGATACCTTCATGGGGTCACTGGTTAGAGACGACACGCTTTCTTTGGACAAGCTTTCCTACCTATGTATGCGTGTTAATAGCCATTCTCCCAATGGTATGCTTTTGGCCATATTTGATTAGTGCAGATTTTAAGCCGGGTACAGCAAAGACCTTGCTTGCGACTTTTGGTCTAATAGTAGGTAACGTGACTCTGATTTTGATATATACGACTATTTTGCACAAGGTATTATAGGTATAAAAAAATCCCTTTATAGGGATTTTTTGATTTCTTCAAGTAGCTCGTCATATTCTTCAAATGCTGGAACTTCTGGGTGATCCTTCTTGATTGATTCGGTGCTTCTAAACAAGAATCCTTGTGGGTGTCTCCTTGAAAGAAGTCGGTTTAATCGACGGTCAAGGCAGTTGATTTGGTTAGTCCAAATTATTCGGCAAGCCATAAATACTCAAATTTCTCCCAATAACATTGTCATCATAGATAGTTTCCCCTTATCACTTTGTCAACCAGTCCGTAACCATAAGGTTACCATCTTTGGACGCCTTTACGTCAAAATATGGCAAGAGCTAAACAACATAATCATTGGAAACTAATGGCTATGAGACGGACTATTGAAACTCGATTTTCAGAACTTTGTGCTTTTTTTGATGTCGAACAAACACTAGCTAGAGGCTTAACAGGATTGCAGTTGAGAATGGAGCAAATTGTACTGACTTATAATCTGACATACTTTGAGATTAACTAGCACCACGAGTAAAAATCTATATCTTACTATCAATAAGACCTTAAATGAGTAGCAAAAAATGTACAATTGAACCACTACTTCTTCGGCATCTATTAGAGTAAAAATGTACAAATCAATTCCTTAAATCAGATGATGTTATGAACTAGAAAATATACAAAATAATGTACAAAATAAAAATAAAGTACACTCCTTAAAGAATGGACTTTATGCTTCTAATTTAGTTGTGTCAATAGTTTAGCTCGCGTTAAGTCAATTGTACATAAACTTTTAGTTTTTGTGTAAAACAAATCTAAATCTTTGGAGTTATTATTGTGAATCATTATCTAGTGCTTTTTCTAGTTTCCAAATACTAAACCAGAATGAAATAGTCAGCAGAATAAGGAAAATAAAAAAGAGATTATCAGTAACGAAACTTCTGTTCATTTTACATAACTGAAGAGCTATATAAGGAGCTATGAGATACAAAATACATTGTACAATTGCTATTGTTTTCTTTTTCATGATTTTTAATCTTACTGTACAGATTTGATACAGTAAACTCCTTTCTAGCTTTATCATTCCTAACTTAATTATAGTCTTATTTTTTACAAAGTTCAATTACTTGTATGTTGAAATACCTTATCAGTAAGAAATAACCGATCTCATTGCAGAGAATCGGTTTTCAAATGTATTTAATTAAGAAATATTTTTGTTGCATAATATAAATTATGTAAAAAAACTTACAACAACAAATCTTTGACTTTTCCAATTTCACTTTTTGGAATCACTAGGTGAATCATATCACCCAGATACATTCTAGTTGAGCCGTGAACTGTTTGGCTGTTGCCATTATGGACTTGGGTGGTGATGAGTACGTTATGTGGCAAGTTTAGTTCGTGAACCTGTTTTCCAGCGATCTTATCTGATACAGGGATTTCAATGAGGGTGACTTCTCCTTCGTCTGTTGCTTCTTCTGGTAGCATTTTTTCTAGCATGGCCTCATAGACTGGAGCACCCTTGAGCAGATCCATGACGATGTAAGCTACCAAGGTCACTAAGCCAAGTGGCATGAGGTTGCGAATGTCCCCTACCATCTCAGTTACGAGGATCATAGCGGTTAAGGGAGCCTTGGATATTGCCCCAAAGTAGCCACTCATTCCTAAAATGACAAATATAGGAAACTGCTCTTGACTGACAAGCCCAAGATTGACACAAATGACACCAACTAGGGCACCAAGTAAGGAACCAAGCGCCAGAATGGGTAGGAAAATTCCTCCTGGGAGGCCACTTCCATAGCTAATCATGCTCCAAACAAAGCGAATCAAAAAGTAAGCTAATAGAACTTGAAAACTAAAATTTTGCTCAGTCAAAGAAAGAACGACCTGGTTTCCACCACCAAGGATTTGTGGTAAGAAGATCCCGACTGGTATGATGAGGATAAAGGCTAGGATTGGATAATAAGCTCTATCTAAATGGATTTTTTGACCAATCCAGTCATAAACTCGACCAACATTAAGTACAGCTTTCTCATAGAGAAAACCAGAGAGCCCGAGAAAAACTCCCATAAGGAGGTAAATCCAATACTGGTCTAGGGTCATGAGAGGAATGTTGTCTGGCATATCTAGTACGGGTGTTAGGCCAAATATGAGTAAAGAAATAAAGTTTGCTACGAGACTGGCTGCTAGAGTTGAGACCCAGAAAAATCGTGAAAAATGGTGGTAAACTTCTTCTATAACAAAGAGAAGACCTGCGATTGGTGCATTAAAGGCTGCGGCTAAACCTGCAGCAGCTCCACTAGCAATCAGGGAACGTTCTTCAACTGGACTAGATTTGAGCCACTTGGCTATACCTTTACCACCAACTGCTCCAAGTTGAATACTTGGTCCCTCTCGTCCCAGCATAAGTCCACTGGCAATTGCAAGAATACCTAAAATATATTTTTTCCAGAGAACGCCCCACCAGTTAAGGGTCATGAGACCTTTTAGTTCGGCTTCGACTTGAGGAATTCCAGAACCCTTGATGTCTTTTTCCGATCGAGTTAATTTCGCACTGAGCCAGCAAACTATTACATAAAATAGGCCAATGATAAAAAGATTGCGCACTAGGTGCGCTTGATCTTGATAGAGTCCTTGTATCAGGTGGAAGCCTTTTTCGATTGAAAACCGAAAGGATCCGACGATTAGTCCGACGACGAGACCGACAATGATCCCTCGCCCAACTTGGGATAATATGGTGCTTGAGGCAAAGGCAAATTCCTTCTTGGAGCTGAGTATTTCTGACTGTTCCTCCATAATCATTCATTCCTTCTAACTTAAACTTTCTTTTTCTTCTGCAACCAATGATTTAACGGGTTCAAAGCTGATTCGGTGAATTGGGGTAACTCCTAGTTTCTTGAGTCCGTCTAGATGTTTAGCTGTTCCATATCCTGCATTAGCCGTGAAATCATAGCCGGGATATTGATTATCATAGTCCTTCATAATATTATCCCGTGTCACCTTAGCCACTATAGATGCAGCTGCGATGGAGAGGGAGTTAGCATCTCCTTTGATAATGGAGGTTTGTGAAATTGGTAACTCCAGTTTCATGGCATCTATCAAGAGATGCTCAGGTTGCGGACTGAGCTGGGAGATTGCTTCCTTCATGGCCAGTTTGGTCGCTTCATAGATATTGACTTGGTCAATGATGTGATTATCCATGATACCAATTCCGATTGCCAAGGCTTGATCTTGAACAGCAGGATAAATTTCCAAATGTTTCTTTTTAGGGATCTTCTTGCTGTCGTTGAGGCCTCTAATCTTACAATTTTTTGGTAAAATAACGGCTGCAGCGACCACAGGACCAGCCAGAGGACCACGGCCGACCTCATCAACACCTGCTATTAAGGTCAATCCTTGCTTATACAGTTCTTTTTCATAGGAAAGCATAGTTTCTAGGCGAAGGTCTTCATCCAGTTCAGTCTGAATAGCTTTTTTTCGCTTGCAGATTTCCTTTTGAACTCCAGAACGAGGATCTTTTTCGAATTCTAGAAAAAGAGGATTGTCTAATTCTTTAACACTAGCAAGAAGTTCTTTGATTTCTTTAATCGTCGTCATCGATGTCGTCCAATGTATCTAAGGTGTAGTTACCGAGTTTTCCATCACGGACTTCCTTGACGAAGAGGCTGTAAAAGCGGTCGTAGTCGTCTCGGAAACCAAGGGCACGTGTCATATCCATAATAATAACAGGTGCTTCTTCTTCTATCTTCATTTGTTTGAAGCGTTCAGCTAGCTTTTCTGGATAGTGTTTTTTGAAATAATTGAGACCAAAAATGGTCACCTCATCCATAGGAAGCAACTGGTCTTTAATTGCCCCTGTTAGGGCTAGTTTCAAAGCGACGGTTTCGTCTTCGAACTTAGGCCAGAGAATCCCTGGTGTGTCTAGGATTTCAAGGTCTTTATTGGTTTTGAGCCATTGTTGACCCTTAGTAACACCTGGTTTATTGCCAACAACCGCAATCTTTTTCCCAGCCAAACGGTTCATGAGAGTTGACTTACCGGCATTTGGAATGCCGATAATCATGGTCCGCAAGGTTTCAATTTTGATACCGCGTTCTTTCTGGCGTGCAATCTTATCAGCCATAAGCTTTTTAGCAGCATCAGTCACAACTTTTACAGTCACTTGCTCTTTGGAGTTGATTGCTAGAGTTTGAATCCCTTGTGATTCAAAGTACTGACGCCATTCTTTTGTCATTGCTGAATCAGCCAGGTCTGCCTTGTTTAAAATTAAGAGTTTGGGTTTATCACCAACAATTTTATTTAACATAGGATTTTGACTAGATAAAGGTAGACGCGCATCCACCAAAATTGTCACAAAATCAACAAATTTTAAATTCTCCTGAACTTGTCGCCGAGCCTTAGACATGTGGCCCGGAAACCATTGAATAGTAGCCATAAATTTCCCTTTCCGACTAAAAAAACGTAATAAAACGTTTTCTTTCTCACCATCTATTCTATCATAAATTAGGTGCTTTTGCACAGGCTTTGACCACAATAAATGACAAATAGTATTGGTCCGAAACATCTTTGATGCCAGTCAGGATTTACTTGACTTTTTTTGCTAACAGGTATATACTTAGTGTATACTAATTCGTGGAGGTAGAGCAATGAATACAGTAAAGACTCGGAAGGTAGGAAATTCTCTCACTGTGACTATTCCGAAAAATTTGGGGATGACAGAAGGTCAAGAAATGGTTGTCTACAAAGGGATTGACGGAGTCATTGTCTTAGCTCCAAAACTGAAAGATCCTTTTGATGGGATTACTGATTTGAGAATGACAAACGATTTTGAAGGGGTAAGATCACTTGATAGCGAAATCTGAGTATATTCCTGAAAAGCAGGATATCATTTGGCTGGACTTTGATCCATCAGTTGGTCGGGAGATTCAGAAAAGGCGACCTGCCTTGGTAGTTTCTAGGAGAGAATATGCCTTGCAAACTGGATTTGTGGCTGTCTGTCCCATCACTCATGGCCAACAACGTTTGGCAGAAAAAGGCTTGCTCGTTCCTGTCTCGTCGGACAAGGTAGATGGTGCTGTCAATCCATTTCAACTGTATACCTTTGATTTTCGGATGCGAAATGCTCAAAAAATAACAAGAATGGACACACAATGTTTTCAGAAAGTCGTCCAACTTTACCAGTCCATCTTTGGAGATACTTAAATCCTACCATGCATAGACAAGGTAGGATTTTTTCTATATAAGTAACCTATCTAAAAACGGATGAAGACAATTGAGGAGAATCCCTCTAGTCCAACTTTCTTGTGCAGATGATAGATGTTCTGCCTGAAGGCATTCTTTTAGAAAATCGCGGACTTGTTCTGGTGCAATTTCAAACTCAAAGGCTTTCATCTTGTAGAAAAAATCGATGAGATGCTCAGATAAGTATTCATCTGAAAAGAGTACTTCTCCACTTTTTCGATATTCTAATGTGAGTCGAGCAAATCTAGCTTTTTCATCAGGCAAATCACGAAAATAGGAATTGAGAAGCCAAGTCTGCTTCTGCTTTCGTTCAATAGGATCTTGATTTGCAATTCGCTGGTCCTTTTCCAGCTCTTTCTGGTTTTGTTTAGCCTTGATAGCCCGTTCGTCTCTATTCTTACCAAAGAGGATTTTCTCCCATTTTCGTTCTTCTTGGGTGAGAGTTTCTGTAAAGCCAAAATAATCTTGATAGGCTCGTTCTGCAGGTCCCATAGCAAGAATGAGGTTGTCAGCGTATTGCTTGGCGATTTTATCTCTTTTCTTGCGTTCTTTCTCTGCTTGAATTCGTAAATGCTGCTCGTAGTCGATTTTCTCCTTACCTAGTTTGACAAGGTAGAGTTGGTCATCGGTCTTACCAAGTAGAAAAGGTTTGATACACTTTTCCAGCACTTCTTCCATACGAGCCTTCTTCTTTGGCTCTGCCTTGGTCCAACTTCCGCCTTGAAAGACCTCTAGGAAGAGCTGATAGTCTCTCTCAGGCGAGAATTGATTGCCACGATTGGCTTTGAAAACACCTTTCTCCCAAAACCATTTTAGAAGTCGCTCGTCAAAATCGCTTTTATTGACCTTGATTTTTTCCTTTTTCTGAGCCTTTCTGGTTAGGTTTTCAACTTTTCTGAGTAGTTTTTCTTCCTCTTCCAGTTGCTGGTCTAAAGTCAGTCGATGAAAATGACGAACACAGTCACTGCCGATTGGAAAGAGGCGTTGGCCTGTGACACCATTAAAGAGTTCGTAGGCGTATTTGATAGCATTACCGCAGACGCAATTACTACGGCCAATGCCATTAAAAATCAAGGAAACTTCATTCCATTCCTTGGTTGCCTGATCCCAAGTATCGGCTTTTGAAGCTTGTAAAACTGCATCGTGTAGGGATTTTCTAACTGGAAGTGGCATGAGGTCTCCTTTCTAATACTCAATGAAAATCAAAGAACAAACTAGGAAGCTAGCCGCAGGCTGCTCAAAACACAGTTTTGAGGTTGTAGATAAGACTGACGAAGTCAGTGAGCATATCTACGGCAAGGTGAAGCTGACGTGGTTTGAAGAGATTTTCGAAGAGTATAAATTATACTTTTACAACTTGAACCTCATCTTTGCCGAGCAAAATCAAGTATTTTTCTATGTTTTCAATCGAATAGGCTCTAGATAAAGCCTCTCCGTATAAGGCTAACTGACCACGATAGCGGTCTATGAGTTGACTTGGTTGATCGTAACGGTCTGTTTTGTAGTCGAAAAGAACGATGCGATCCTCATAAAGCAGATAGCCATCCAAGATTCCACGGACAACGAAGTCTTCCTGACTCTTTTGATCTTTTTTGAGCATGGAGAAAGGTTGCTCGCGGTAAAGATGGCTGGTATTAGCGAGAATTTCCTGACCAAGTGCTGTATCAAAGAATGCTAGGATTTTAGAAAGATTGATCTTGTCTCTAGCAGCTGGACTAGCTTGAACTTGTTTGAGAGTTTCTGTTAGACTAGCAAGTGTTGGTTGCTGACTAAGGTCAATTCTCTGCATAAGTTCATGAGTGGCACTACCAATCTCAGCTCCAGTTACCTTTTCTTTGGTTGAAAAATCTGGTAAATCAAAGCTGATTTGCTTCTCCGGTGATTGAGTTTGGTTAGTAATTTCTACCCCTTCCATATCCATAACGGGTTCGTAGAATTTCTTGATTTGGCTTGGAGTTTGAACACTTGGTAGTTCAATGGCTGCGCGGTGCAGCGTATTATAGACTTCTACTTCTTTTAGCATTTCAAGAGCTTCTTTGATAGTTTCTGACTGGCGATTGTCTGCTTGAGAGCTATCTTGTAGAGGGCTCTTATTTTCCAATTCTCCGATAGCTTCTCTAGTCAACTGGTCTTCACCAATAAAACGATAGCTAAAGTTGAGATTGTCCTTGGCAAATACTTTGCTGATAGCCCAGATCCAATCTTGGAAATTTCTTGCTTGCAGTCTGGTATTGCTATCTAATTTTCCGTTATTTGCTGCCGGGTATTCCTTGGCTTCTAGCTTTTCACGAGAACCCTTACCGACAAGATAGAGCTTTTTCTCAGTCCTCGTCATGGCAACATACAGCAAACGCATCTGCTCTGAATAGCTAGCCAATTGCAGTTCTTTCTCATTCTGCGTATAAGTTAGGCTAGGAATGGAGAGTTTGATGGTTTTAGGATAGTGTGCTTCCACTGCTCCTGTTTCCACTTTGGCAATGTATTTGACACCAAGTCCATTCTGACGACTGAGAATAACTTCTGACATCGAGTCTTGCTTGTTGAAGTCCTGATCCATGTTGAGGATAAAGACATAAGGAAACTCCAGACCTTTACTCTTGTGAATGGTCATAAGTTCTACCGCATCCTTAGGCGGAGCTACTGCTACGCTTGCGAGGTCATGCTGGGCTTCTAGTACTTGGTCAATCATACGTATAAAACGCGACAAGCCCTTGAAATTACTCTTTTCAAACTGGTCAGCACGTAGCGCTAGGGCATAGAGATTGGCCTGTCTAGCAGGTCCGTTCGGCAAAGCCCCAACATAGTCATAATAAAAACGTTCGTTGTAAATCTTCCAAATCAAGTCATAAAGGGAGTGGGTTTTAGCATATAAGCGCCAAGAATCCAAGATATCCATGAATTGATTTAGTTTTTCCTCTAAAGCTTTGTAAATTAACTCTTTCCGTTCAGCTGCTTGTTTTTGAGCATGAAGCAGTTTCTCATAAAGATTCTCTTGGACTTTATCAGCTGCTTTCTGAAGGGACAAACGTGCCAGCTCGTCCTCATCAAAACCAAACATTGGAGACTTCATAAGGGCAACCAAGGCATAGTCTTGCAGAGGATTGTGGATGACACGAAGAGTGTCGAGCATGACTTGCACTTCTAGAGATTGGAGGTAATTATTTTGTTTTCCGTCGGTTGTGACAGGTATCCCGTATTCAGACAAGGCAAGGAGAATCTGATCATTACGACTGCGACTGGAGGTCAAAAGTGCGATTTCTTTAAAAGCAACACCTTTTTCCTGATGAAGTTTCAAGATTTCCTTGATGACTAAGCGCATTTCACCTGTTAGTTTTGTTTCTACTTGGCTCTCTTCGTCCTCTTGCTCACTGTCGTCCTTATCGTAGAGAAGAAATTCTGCCTTGTTCTCAGGATTGGGAGTTAGTTTGGTATTGGCAAAAACAAGCTGGTGCATGCTGTCATAGTTAATTTCGCCGACCTCTTGGTCCATAAGGCGCGCAAAAACATCATTGGTTGCAGACAGCACTTCTGAACTACTACGGAAATTTTCCTTGAGGAGAATCAACTTGCCTTCTTGAGGATTTTGCGCATAGCGTTGGAATTTTTCATTGAAAATCTGCGGGTCTGCCTGACGGAAACGGTAGATGGACTGCTTGATATCTCCCACCATAAAGCGATTGTGACCATTCGACAGCAATTCTAGCATCCGTTCTTGAATGTGGTTGGTATCCTGATACTCATCGACCATGACTTCATGAAATCTCTCTTGATAAGTCTCGCGAACTTGTGGGAAATTCTCTAAAATCTCAATGGTGTAATGACTGATATCAGCAAATTCAAAAGCATTTTCCTGGCGTTTACGTTCTCGATAAGCTTCCACAAAATCACTCATAAAGGTTTGGAAGATTTTAGCTAGATCCCAGGTGTCTTCATGATAACGCTCTTGGTAGTCGAGAACCGTTATCTGGTCCGCCAGTTGTCCTAGTTTAGCAAACTGGGACTTTCTCTCCTCATTGTAGGCATCTGCCAGTGGCTTCAAATCAGCCTTTCGACTAGAGTTAGCTAGAGCCCGACCATTTTTCTCCTTAGAGATGGCGACAATACGAGCAAGCACTTCTTGATAAGCCAGACTATCGGACTCTTGATTTAAGGAGCCAATTTCATCCAAAACATCTTGAACAGCTTCTAAATAGGCAGCGTTTGGAAACTCCTTAGCATCATTATCCAGATGATAACGGAAAAAACTTTCCAAGTCCCAAAGCGCTTGCTTGATTTGATCGGTCAGTTTGTCTTTTTCAATTGCAAAGTCAGCTTCTTCAAACCCTTTGAGAAAAGAGTCGCTTAGCCATTTTTGGGGGCTACTGGTGGATTGAAGAAAATCATAGATTTTGTAGACTTGCTGGCGCAGACCTCGTTCATCCTTGCCACGTCCGGCAAAGTTCTTCACCAAACGGCTAAATTTCTCTTTATTTTCACCTTGGTAATGCTCTTCAAACACCTGATGAAAAACTTCATTTTTGAGTATTAACTGTTCGCTTTCATTTTGTAGAATACGAAAATTGGGTGCGATATCAATCAGGTAGCCATGTTTACCGAGGAATTTTTGTGTGAAGGAGTCCATAGTTCCGATGGCCGCGTTTGGTAGGTCAGCCAACTGTCTTCCCAAGTGTTGTTTGAGATCAACATCATCGGTTTCTTGGATTTGCTGGCTGATTTTTTTCTCCAAACGTTCCTTGAGTTCGGTAGCAGCCTTGACAGTAAAGGTTGAGATAAAGAGTTGACTGATTTCTACACCACGTGCTAATTGGTCCAGAATGCGCTCTGCCATAACGAAGGTCTTTCCAGAACCAGCAGACGCTGAGACAAGGATATTTTGCCCAGCAGTATAAATGGCTTCGATTTGTTCGGCTGTTTTCTTCTGTTCCTTGTTCGAATTTGCTTCTGCTTCTTGCAATTTTTGAATCTCTTCCTCAGTTAAAAAGGAAACGGGCTTCATCGGTTCAACTCCTCTCTCATTTTCTCAAACCAAGCTTGCTTGAGTTTTTCTCCGACCAAACGCTTGCCATCGGCTAGGTCTAACTTTTCTAGGAAACGGGCTTGACCCAAATGGTAATTGGCTTCAAATCCTGTAATGGCTTGGTGTTGCTGAACGTACGGGGCAATACTTCTGCCATTCTCTGTGTATGGATTGATGGCGAACTGGCCTTCTAGAATCTTTTCAGCAGCCTTCTTGTAAAGATGGGCATTGTAGTCCAATAAGAGCTGAAACTCCTCATCAGTCAGCTGGTTGGCCTTGTTTTTATTGTAAAATTCGCCCAAATGACTGCTTTCTTTCTCTAAAAAGAGTCCCTGGTATTTCATAGACTTGCTGGCTTCTGCTACTGCTCCAGCCAAACTCTTAACGGTCAAGAGAGATTGGACGGGTTCAGCCATTTCCAAGTACATAGCGCCAAAAAAGTTCTGCTCCCCTTCTCTTTTTAGGGCAGCAAGATAGGTTGGCAACTGGGAATTAAGCCCATTGAAGAAATGAGGAAACTGGAACTGGGTCAGACTAGACTTGTAGTCCACCACTCCTAGCGCTCCATCAGCTTTCAGGCGGTCAATGCGGTCAACCTTGCCTCGCACATGGACACTCCGTCCATTATCCAATTGAATAAAGGCTTGATCTTTACCACCAAATGTTGCCTCCTCTTGGATGGTTTCGATGGCTGGATTATGACGTAGGGTGTGGCCCGTAGTTCGCGCAACATCAAGCAGAACTTCCTTGGTAAACTTGGCTTCCAAACTTTCCTGATAAATAGCCTCAAATTCGCGTTCTTGGCTGGTTTCCTTAATGGCTTGTTCCAAACGCTGATCAAAGGAATCTTCATCAGGCAGTTTCAAGGCACGTTCAAAAATACGATGCAAGAAATTACCATGACTGCGGGCATCCGGACGCAGACGCACTTCTTCCTGCAAACCTAAGACATAACGGAGGAAATAACTGTATTCATTGCGGTAAAACTCTGTCAAACCAGACGTAGACAGGTAAAACTCCTTGTCAGCGGGATAGAGAGCCTGCAAGGTTTCCCTAGCTAAAGGCTTGCTGATTGGACTGGTTGGGAGGGCAGGATTGGCCAAACCTTGCTGATCAAGTTTTTTTCCCATGACACGCGCCAGAACCTTGACAAAGGTCAAATCTTGCTCAGTATCACTCGTCTCGCCCTGCTGGTGATAGGCAACTAGACTAGACAAGAGACTGTGATAAGAACCCATATCATCCTTAGACAGACTTTTTTGATGAATCTTCTTCTCTATCCGGCTAAATCCAAAACTCACCAGTTCCTGAAGATAGGCCGATTCCTTGCTCTCACTTTCATTGAGGAGACTGGGTGCTGACAAAATCAACTGCTTACGAGCAGCATTGACTAAAGAAAGCATGGTATAGCGATTTTTCTTGAGATTTTCACTGCTTGCAATCAGTAATTGCGCTCCCTCTTCAGTCGCTTGGTTTAGGCTTTGTCTTTCTTCGTCTGTTAACAGACTGGCGTTTTGCGCGATTTTTGGTAAATGATCCTGAGTCAGCCCAATGCCGTAGACAAAGTCAGCGGTCAGAGGTGCAATCAGATCGTAACTCTGCACCAGAACGGTGTCCACAGTCGCTGGAATAGTGCGATACTGAGATAAACTCATCCCTGAGTGGAGTAAGGATAGGAAGTCCTCCAGACTCACTTGTGAACCATCAAAAACGGTCGCAAATTGTTCTAAAACATGACAGAAAGCTTTCCAAACTTCAGCTTGTCTTTCCTGCTCTAGGACTTCCATAGTGGATGTTAAACCTTGCATCTGCTTGCTTAAAGCAGCATTTTTTAGAAAAATAGTCCACTTTTGCAAGAGATTTTCAGCCTTCTGTTTCCGACTGGAAAATAAGGTTTCAAGAGGAGTCAAAACTCGCAGACGAATGGCGTTCAAACGTTCCAAATCAAATTTTCCGTGGTGGGATTTGGTAAAGGTCTGCTGAAAAGCTGGCAAGCCATTGATACCAAGATAGCGAAGGTATTGCTCAAAGGCATCGATATCAGCTTGACTGAGGTCAGTATACAAGCCTGTTCTGAGAAGATTTATCAAATCCTCCTGACGGAAACGGTAGCGTTTTAAACGTAAAATTGACTCCACACACTGGGTCAAGGGATGATGAGCCATGGATTCGCTTCTACCAAGATAGAATGGAATCTGGTACTGGTCAAAAATGGTCTTTAAGGATAACTGATAAGAAGCCACATCTCCTAACAGAATACGAAAATGCTTGTAACTCAAGTCTGGATTGTCATGTAATTTCTGACGGATGCTACGCGCCACTAACTCCAACTCTTCCTTTTGCGTCAAGCAAGACCAGATTTGCAGATTCTCACGGTCCTTGTCAACGACTTCCAAAGTGAGTTCTGAAAAGTCATAAGAAGACTCCAGCAAACGAGAGGCCTTGTCAAAACTATCCATTTTCTCATGAGTCTGAGAACGATCTTGAGCAGGCGTTTGGTATTTAGCAGCTAAATGATGGAGAAATTCTACACTGGCTTGGTAGAGATTGCCTTCAGCGAACGGACTGGTATAGGCCTTCTTACTTGCATAAGCCCCAATAACAATCTCTACACCTTTACGATGGAGCAGATCCACCACATACTCCTCCTCGGCGGAAAAACGAGTAAAACCGTCGATAACCAATGCAATCTGACTGAAATCACTACTTACCTTATCATTCTCAATAGCCTCAATCAAATGGGATAACTGACTTCCCTGAGCCAACTGGCTTTGATTGAGATAGGCAGTTACTTTCTCAAAAATCAAGAGTAAATCTTCTCTCTTGTCCTCATCAGTCAAACTTTCCAAGTCTAAAAAGTTCATCTGAGCAGTCGTCATCTCATGATAAAGTTCAACCAACTGCTGGATAAATTGAGGATCTTGTTTAATAGCACCATAAACTCGTAAGACTTTGGGATCCAGTTCTGCAAGGCATTTATAAAAGGCCATCCCAAGGCCGATGTCATCAAGACTAGTTTTAGTCGGCAAGTCATTTAAAACCAAGTAACGAGCCATCTGAGCAAAACGCGTGACAGTAATCGCAAAAGAAGCCTGCTGGGACAAGCACTCCAGAACGGCGCGTTCCTTTTCAAAAGAAAGAGAGTTGGGGGCGATGTAGAAAACCCGCTTGCCAGCAGCAACTAGCTCTTCCGCCTCTCTCGTTAGGATTTCTGTCAAAGAAGTCCGAATATCAGTATAAAGTAATTTCATCTCTGCCTCGTTTGGTTTTTCAAAGTTTCTTACTCTATTATAGCAAAGTTCGCTTCACAGTCCAAATCCAAAATTCTTGTCAACAATCATTTAACTAGCAAATCAAGCAAGCTTCATCATCCACTTTCATATGCTGAAAGATATAGAGGAAAAAGTCTTTGGAAACTTCAAAATGTCCATAACGAAGTCGAGAAGTATAGTCTCTCCATTCAGGATGTTGCCTGGCTATTTCTATGTAACAATCTTTAACTGGTAGATAATACTCGACATTTCGTCTAAAGGGAAAGAATCCTTCAAACTGCTCTACTTGATAGGCTTTGTCATCTATAATTTTACCTACGGCCACAAAAGCCTGTAACTTATCTTGACCATTCATATCGTATTTTGGACTATAGTATAAAAGATAGTCACCTTTTTTCATACGATTTAAGGGGCCGCCCTTTCCATGACAGACCTGACAAAAATTTCCTTCAACTCCTCTCAAAACATGATTCTTTGAAACAACTCCGACCCAATATCTAGGCATTTTTATCCTCCAACTCTGCTAACATGCGATTAAAACTTTCTCTATCGTTAGAAAGTTTTTCAAAAAATTCCTCATCAACCCCTTCTACTAAGGGTAAGGCTTGATTGACCTTCTCCACACCAGACTGCATCACTAAGACCAGTTTTGCACGACTATCCTTTGGGTGTTGATCACGTCTAATGTAGTTTTTCTTCTCCAGTAACCGGTCAATCTGAGAAACCGTCATGACATCCATACCTGTGAAACGAGCAATATCAACTTGTGTTACATATTTTTCTCTATTAGACAAAAACAAGAGCGAGGTTAAAACGATAAATTGAGGCAAAGTGAGACCAACTGATTTCAAGACTCTTTTTAAGTTGCTTTCCCACTTGTTATAGACTTTAATGAAAAGAAGACCTGTAGATTCTGTTTCATCATTTTTGTAAATTGAATTAAAGTGATACTTTGACATTTTTTCTCCTAAAACATTAAGTATACGTATTATATACGATTTTATTTTCTTTTTCAAGAAAAGGAAAGCCGAATGTTACTATTCTGTCAGACATTTTATAGTCTATATGCTATAATAAAAGCAAAACACCTAGAAAAGGAAGTCTTATGATTAAACTACTTGCCTTGGATATGGACGGAACCCTCCTTAATGAAGCCAAGGAAATCCCGCAAGCCCACATCACTGCCATTCACCAAGCCATTGAAAAAGGTGTCAAACTGGTTCTCTGTACAGGTCGCCCGCTTTTCGGTGTCCTCCCCTACTATAAAAAACTAGGACTTGACCTCCAGAATGAGTATGTCATTGTCAATAACGGTTGTTCAACCCACCAGACCAGTGATTGGAGTCTAGTTGACTGGCAAGAACTCAGTCCATCTGACATTGAATACCTCTATGACTTAGCAGAAAAAAGCGATGTCCAGTTGACTCTTTTTGATGAGAAACATTATTTTGTTCTCGGTGGCAAGCCTAATCAAATCGTTCAAAATGATGCCAAGCTAGTCTTTTCAGACCTGACTGAAATCTCCCTTGAGGAAGCCACTAGTGGCAAGTACCGAATGTTTCAAGGGATGTTTTTGGGCACCAAAGAGCAAACAGATGATTTTGAAGAGCGTTTTGCTGAGGAGCTTTGCCAACGATTCAGTGGAGTTCGTTCGCAACCTGTCATTTATGAAGCCATGCCACTTGGAACAACAAAGGCTACTGCTCTTTCTCGACTAGCAGAGATTTTGAAGATCGAGCCCTCAGAGATTATGGCCATGGGTGATGCCAATAACGATATCGAAATGCTTCAGTTTGCAGGACTTGGCATTGCTATGGGAAATGCCAGCGACCATGTCAAATCCTTAGCCAATGACGTTACAGCCAGCAATGAAGAAGAAGGCGTTGCACGCGCGATTGAGAAGTATATTTTATAAGAAGAAGCCCAGTTCATGTCAACTGGGTTTTGATATTTAATAATTTCTAAAACTTTAGAAACTCTTTAGAAATACTTGAGCTTTCTTTGATTTTTATGCTTTATACTAAAGTTAGAAAAATAAATCTAAAGGAGAAAATCATGAAAACAGTACTCGAAATTCATGGACTGACCAAAGAATTTGGTAAACAAGCCATTCTTCAAGATCTTAGTCTAACGATAAAAGAGGGAGATATTTATGGTCTAATTGGAAAAAATGGAGCGGGAAAAACTACTCTTATTAAAATCATTACACAACTACTGTTTGCGGATAAAGGAACTGTTTCCCTCTTTTCTAGTCAATCGGAAAATGAGTGGACCAAGGCCTTATCTCGAGTAGGTTCAGTTATCGAATCACCTGTAGCTCATAATCACTTAACAGCCTATCAAAATCTGAAATATTATTGTATGATACGTCATATTCCAAATGCTGATAAGGTGATTCATGAGACCTTGGAATATGTTGGTTTGTCAGATACAGGAAAAAAAGTCTTTCGTGATTTCTCGCTAGGAATGAAACAAAGACTTGGTATCGCTATTGCCCTTCTATCCAAACCCGACTTCCTGATCTTAGATGAACCTATCAACGGACTTGACCCAATTGGAATCAAAGAATTTCGTCTGATGATTCAACGTCTCAATCAAGAAAGAGGCATAACCATTCTCGTCTCTAGCCATATCTTATCGGAACTCTATCTCCTAGCTAATCGCTTTGGTATCTTAGATCAAGGTAAGATTATCCGTGAAATCAGCAAAGCTGAGTTTGAAACACTAAGTGAGGATTATATCGTGCTTAGAACATGCGATAAAGAAAGAGCTTGTCAAGTATTGAAGGAACAAATCCAACTCCAGTTCAAGGTTGTCAATCCAGAAAATGAAATCCACATCTTTGGTCAGGAACAAGATGTCAAACAGATTCTTAAGCAACTAACTTTAGCAGATATCTCTATTGACGAAATTTACTTTGCCCGTCAAAATCTAGAAGAATACTTCACACAATTGGTAGAATAGGAGAAAAATCATGATACATACCATTCAAGCAGATTTTTACCGTCTCTTTCGCTCCAAAGGATTCTGGATTACAGAATTTATTCTCTTTGTACTTATGTTAATGGGGGCTACTATTGGTGCTACAGGACATCTAATGGCAGTAGATACAACACCACCAGAGACTCCAACCCATGGTTGGGACGGCGTTCAAGCTCTTATCAACACGTCTAGCAATGGTTCAAACCTCGTTTTTCTCTGCATTGTTCTAGCATGTCTCGTTCTCGGAGTTGATCTAATCGGTAAGCTTTATAAAAATAGTTTGACAGTCGGCGTTTCTCGTACAGAATTTTTCCTTGCTAAATCCTTTGTACTAGCAAGTATCGCTCTCTTGCAGCTCATCGCCAGCCTTGTGATTGCTTTTGTTCCCTCAACTCTACTAAACGGACTTGGTACGATGCCTGATGGTTTTATTACAAACCTCCTCTTAACGATTTTCCTTCAATTTCTCTGCCTTCTCGCCTGGCTTTCGATTGTTTCCCTCATTCTCTATGTGACTCACTCCTATCTTGCCGTATTTATCGGCTATCTAGTCAGCTCTATCATCCTTTCTGTGCCAATGCTTATCTTTCCAAATATCGCAATTTTACGATATCTTAGCTTAAATTTTGCCTATGCCATGACTGCTGATAGTCAATCCGTTCTCTATACCATTACGGTTTGCATCGCTATCATACTTTTCTTCTCTCTTAGCGGCCTTACCGTTTTCAAGAAGAAAAGCTTATAAAAAGGACCTCCTCTAGGATATAGAGGAGGTTTCTTTTCGTTAAAAATAAATGAAAACCGACAACCACTGATCATCTGTGCTTAGTTTCATCTCTGAACCGAGAAGATGAACTAATTCCTCGGTAATATAGAGACCTAAACCAGAGGATTCTTCGGTATCTGACATATTTTCAGAATAAAAACGATTGCTGAGATTGTCTATATTCTTGATAGGTTTTTTGACTAGATTATCAATTTCCAAAACAAGCCTATTTTCTTCCTTTTTCAAAGAAAGTCGAGCCTTCTCCTTGCCGTGCTTGAGAACATTTCCAAGCAGGTTTTGTATAATTCGATCCAGCAAGTCCTCATCAGTCGTCGTTTTCAATCCTGGTTCAACGTTAAAATCAAGAACAATATGTGATGACTGAAAAACATCGTAATAGGCTAAAGTCTTTTTCGTTATAAAAGTTGATAAATCAAGCTCTTCCAGTTTCGGTTTGACTGCTCCTTCCATCAAATGACGGTATTCAAGAAGAGCTTCCAAACGTTTGGAAACCAAATCCTGATGATGGGCTATTTTATTTAAGGTTTCTGAACTATTATCGGGGTGTTTTATTAGTTGCTGGGTATATCCTGATGCGATTGTCAAAGGTGTCCGAATATCATGAGCAATGTTACTGATTGCCATATCTAGGGTGCGTTTTTCACGCTTCATGATTAGCTGGTTTTGCTCCACTTCTTGAAATAGATTCTCAATTTGGTTATGTAGACGCAAAATTGTCTTTGAAAAGAAATTTACACCGATCCTCTTCATGCTACCAGAGCGAATCTTTTCTTCAATTTGTCTGCTTAAATCTCTAATTGCTATATGATAGCGAATCAAAGAAATCGCCAAAATGATGTTAATGAGGAGCGATATAGATATCAAAATGTAAATCATTACTTATCTCCTTTTAATCGAACACCAACTCCCCAAATGGTTTCGATGTACTCGTGATTTGGATCCAGTTGATGCAGTTTTTTACGGAGATTGCTTAGATGGGTGTTGAGCGTATTGTCTCCAGGCAGGTAACTTTCTTCCCAAATCAATTCATAGAGTTCTTCTTTGGTGAAGATCTTTTTAGGATACTGGAGCAACATTTGGAGAATCTGACACTCTTTCTTTGCAAGGCGAATGGTTTCAGTTGCGTTACTTATTTCAAAACTATCTGCATCGAACTGGATATTTTTAAAGTTTTGTACGAAGTTATCAATTTCTCTTTGATCTCTTGACTGATGTTCACCACTTTGGCGTAATTGCACGGTGACTCTGGCAAAGACTTCGTCCAAATCAAAAGGTTTTACTACATAATCATTGGCACCATCTAAGAGATATTGGCTGATGAGCTTTTTATCACCCAAAGCAGTAAGCATGATGACCGGAGTCTGACTAGTTTGTCGAATAGCTTGCAAGACTTGGTCGCCATTTTTCCCAGGGAGCATGATATCTAGCAAGACGAGATCGATGCCACCTTTGTCAAATCGCATGATACCCTCCGTACCAGAAAAGGCTTGGATCACCTCGTGTTCCTCTGCAAGAAGGGTTCTTAAGATTTCCTGGATTTCATTATTATCTTCAACTACAAGTATGTTCGCCATAAACCTCGTCCTTTCTAAAACTATTATAACATGTTTTGTTGTGAATTCCAGATACAGAAAAGCTCCTCTCACATTTTAAGCAAGAAGGAGCTAATGAGTATTGAATCTACTTAACCAAATAAGCAATCAAGGTTATAATCCATAGATGAGCTGGGTAGAAAATATAAAAGAAATATTTACTCCAACTGGTTTCTTTTCCTCGCTGTCCATTATAAAGTGCCATAAAAGGAAATACGGTGATAAAGAGCCAGTCAGAATTGTAAAGCATCATTTCCAGTGTTTGGTACCATGTGTCGTAGATTTGGATGGAAGTCACTAACAAGAAGGCCCACAGAAAGGCATATAGGAGATTTCGCAAGCCCTTGCGATTTCGACAAGAGTAACTAATCAAGAGAAATGGTAGCATGGTGATGCCACCCTCAGTAAAAAGACACCCGAAAATCAAGAGCCCAGCAAGCCCAATACGACGCCACAACTTCTCTTTTTTATCCAGCTCTTTTCTGGGAAAACCAAGCCAAAGCATGGTAACACCGATGGCCAAAGTCAGGAAAATGTTATTATTGACCATTACTCCTTTGGATGCAAATAAGGCATTGAGAAGGCTATTTCCAGCAAACATGATAAGTGCCCAAGACCAAAGGCGGATGAGGTAGTCTTTCAAATTTCGAGTATGGATGAATCCTTCCATAGCCATATACGCAAACCAAACTCCCACACAACGGGTCATAGCGTGAAAGATACCTTCCCACAAAGGAGAAACGATTCCTGTAATATGCGGGATATGGTCTAGAACCATTACTGCCGCCATCAGATACTTCAACTGCGTTGCATTCCATTTTTTCATAATAAACCTCTTTCTTTTTGATCTACATAGAGTATAGCATACATTTCCGAGTATAATCGTACACCTATCTTACATTTAAAAAGCCTATCTTACATTTTTGTAAGACAGGCGTGAATATCAAAAGTTTATTATAAAATTTACCTTCTAGTCCGTAATTCGTTGGTACATTTCGGGTCTTCTATCACGAAACAGTCCCCAGTTGAGGCGTTCACTTGCTCCCTTGACAAGGTCATAGGTCGCTAACAGAACAGCTTCACCTTGTCTTTCAGCTTTCTCTAGAATAGTTCCTGTTTCATCCGTCATAAAGGACGAACCGTAGAAGTCAAGACTGGAACTTTGTCCACCATTTTCCTCACTAGGAGTGACTTCTTCCAAACCGTAACGATTGGCTGCAATGACCGGGACAATATTTGCTGCTGCGTGCCCTTGCATAGTACGTTGCCAGTGACCACAACTGTCTGTATCCAAAATTGGCTCTGAACCGATAGCGGTTGGGTAAAAGAGCAATTCTGCCCCATTCAACGCAAGACAGCGCGCTGTTTCAGGGAACCATTGATCCCAACAGATGCCAATCCCAATCTTAGCGTAGCGAGTATCCCAGACCTTGAAACCAGTGTTACCAGGCGTGAAATAGAACTTTTCTTGATAATAATGGTCATCTGGTATATGGGTCTTCCGATAAACGCCTAGTACCTCTCCATCTGCATCAATGACGGCGATAGAATTATACAAGACATTGTCATCTTTTTCATAGAAACTAATCGGTAGAACAACCTGTAGTTCCTTAGCAATCACTTTAAAATGCTGAATGGCGGTATTTTCTGTCACTGACTGAGCATATTGGTAGTAGTTATACTGGCGTTCCTGACAGAAATAGGGGCGTTCAAACAACTCGGGTAAGAGGATGATTTGTGCGCCTTGTTCCGTAGCTTGACGTACTAGACGTTCCGCTGTTTGGATATTTGTTGCTACATCCTTAGCACATTGCATCTGGATTGCTGCAACTCTAACATTTCTCATCTTTTTCTCCTATTCTGGGATTTGTTGGGTGATACAGTGGATATTGCCACCACCTAATAGAATATCTCTGGCTGGAATTCCGACAACTTTACGGTCTGGGAAACACTTGCTGAGGATATCTAGGGCCACTTGGTCGTTTACATCCTCAAACTGGGGCACTAAGACAGACTTGTTGGCAATATAAAAATTGACATAGGAAGCTGCAAGACGTTCACCTGCATAACGCTCTTCTTCCCCTTCTTCATAGATGTAGCCTGGCAAATCCTCTTCGGTTACAACTTGATGAAGCGCTGGGATTGGCAATTTATGAATAGTGAAGGGACGACCTTTTGCATCCGTTTCCTTCTCTAAAAGAGCTAAATCAGCTACAGACATAGCATACTGGGGATCGTTCTGGTCATCTGTCCAAGCCAAGACAAGTTCTGCAGGACCTACAAAGGCTACAACATTATCAACGTGTTCATTGGTTTCGTCCTGATAAATACCATAAGGAAGCCAGATAACTTTTTCAGCGCCAAGATAGTTCAATAATCTTCTCTCGATTTCCTCTTTACTGAGATGAGGATTGCGACCAGCGCTCAGAAGGCAACTTTCAGTCACAAGAATGGTTCCTTGACCGTCGTTGTGTATGGCTCCGCCTTCCAGTACAAAAGGTTTAGCATCGTAAACAGGCATTTCCAACGCCTCAGCAAAGCGACTGGCTACTTGGTCATCATCTTCATAATCTTGGTAGAGTCCATCGACTGCACCACCCCAGGCATTGAAAGACCAATCGACTGCCAACTTTTCTCTTTTATCATTGACGAGAATAGTCGGACCCGTATCACGCGCCCAGGCATCATTAGTAGGAATATCTAAATAAACAACCTTGTCTCCAAGATAGGATTGGGCTTCAGATAGATGGGCCTGCTCCACCAAAAGATAGACTCTTTCCCCTTCTGCTATGGTCTTGATAATTTGGCTAAATGCTTTTTTTGCAGCCTTTCCTTGAAAAGGCCATGAACCTGGTCGAGTCGGCCATATCATGAGGGTGCCATGATGGGGTTCGTACTCTGCTGGCATACGATAGCCTGCTTTTTTCGGAGTTTCTATCATGATAATCTCCCTTTAAAGTCTTGATAGCCAAAGGCTTTGACTAAGCTACAGTCACCCTGCTCGTCCATAAGATAGAGACTTGGCAATCCAATACCGTTAAAGGTATTATTTTTGACAAAGGAGTAGATTGCCATGTCTTCAAAGTAAAGTCTATCACCGATTTGAACTGGATTTTCAAAGCTATAATCACCAATCACATCACCCGTCAGACAGGTATTGGAAGAAAGTCTATAGGTATGGGCTTTTTCCTGCGGTTCAAATCCATTTCTCAAAGGTGGACGATAGGGCATTTCAAGTACATCTGGCATATGGCAGGTCGCGGAGGCATCTAAAACCAAGATCTCTATATCATTTTCTACAATATCCAATACCTCAGTTGCTAGATAACCCGCATTGAGCGCAATAGCTTCACCCGGCTCGATATAGACTTCAAGATTGTAAGTTTCTCGGATACGCTTGATTTCAGAAATCAGCAAATCCACATCGTAGTCTTCTCTCGTTATGTGGTGTCCTCCACCCATATTGAGCCATTTGACCTCATGTAAATAAGGACCAAACTGCGCTTCTACAGCTTTCAAAGTTATCTCTAAATCATCTGCCCCCTGCTCGCAAAGTGTGTGAAAATGAAGACCATCTACTAAGTCCAGCAAATCACTCGGTATCTTCTCTAAAGTAACTCCAAACCGAGAACCTGGTGCACAAGGGTCATAGAGTGCGTGATCTCCTTGGGTTGAACATTGAGGATTGATACGCAAACCGACACTGATACCAGCCGCTCGACAACGAGCACCATGTTTACGCAATTGTCTCTCGGAGTTAAAAACGATATGGTCAGATATTTGCAGTAGCTCTTCCATATCTGATTCCTTGAAAGCAGGCGCAAAGACATGGACTTCCCCCGGGAATTCTTCTCGTGCTAGTTTGGCCTCATAGAGTCCACTAGCCGTCGTACCTGACAGATACTGACTAATCAAGGGATAGGTTTTATAGAGGGAATAAGCTTTCTGAGCTAGTAAAACCTTGCAGCCCGCTTCTTCCTGAACTTGCTGTAAAATACGGCAATTGGCTTCTAACTTGGCCAAGTCAATGACATAGGCTGGTGTTGGTACTTGTTCTAACTTCATTAGTCCACCATTTGTGGATTTTCAACCACAACCCAAGGCAAGCCATACTCATTCAAAGCTTCCATGAATGGATCTGGATCCAACTCTTCAAGGTTGTAAACTCCAGGTTGTTTCCAAGTTCCGTTCATCACTAATTTGGTCCCAATCATAGCTGGAACTCCAGTTGTGTAAGAAATCGCTTGTGAACCAACTTCGGCGTAACATTCCTGATGGTCGCAAACATTGTAGATGTAGATGGTCTTTTCAACACCATCTTTGACACCTGTAAAGATACAACCGATATTGGTTTTACCAACTGTGCGTGGACCAAGGCTGGCTGGATCTGGAAGCAAGGCTTTCAAAAATTGGATTGGCACAATTTCTTGACCGTTAAAGTTAATGGTATCCGTACGAAGGAGTCCGACATTTTCCAAGCATTTCATGTGCGTTAGATAGGATTGACCAAAGGTCATGAAGAAACGAATCCGTTTGACCCCTGGAATGTTCTTAGCTAATGATTCGATTTCTTCATGGTGAAGGAGATACATGTCTTTCTGTCCAACTTGTGGGAAATCATACTCACGTTTGATAGACATAGCTTCGACTTCTACCCATTTTCCATCTTCCCAGTAAGAACCTGGCGCAGAAACCTCGCGGAGATTGATTTCTGGATTAAAATTCGTCGCAAATGGATAACCGTGATCTCCACCATTACAGTCTAGAATGTCGATATAGTGGATTTCATCAAAATAATGTTTAAGGGCGTACGCTGAAAAAACGCTGGTTACACCTGGGTCAAAGCCAGATCCAAGCAGAGCGGTCAAGCCTGCTTCTTTAAATTTCTCCTGATAAGCCCACTGCCACGAGTAGTCAAAGTAGGTTGTAAAGCCAAGTTCCTTACAACGTTTCTCATAGATAGCGCGCCACTCAGGATCTTCAGTGTCCTCAGCTTCGTAGTTGGCTGTGTCAATATAGTGGACACCTGTCGCCAAACATGCGTCCATAATGGTCAAGTCTTGATATGGAAGTGCTACGTTCAAAACAGCTTCTGGCTTGTAGCTTTCAATCAAAGCAATCACTTCTTCAACCTTGTCAGCGTCAAGGGCAGCTGTCTCAATCTTTGTACTTGTTTTCCCTTCTAATTTAGCCTTTAAGTCATCACATTTCGACTTGGTGCGGCTAGCAATCATAATCTCTGTAAAGGTTTCGCTATCTTGGCAAATCTTTGAAATAGCAACTTGGGCAACGCCCCCACATCCAATAACTAATAAACGACTCATTTTTTCCTTCCTCTTCTTCTAAAATGTCTTCTACATACTTGGGTAGCATAAAGGCTCCCACGTGTAAGTTTGCAGTATAGTATTCTGTGAAAAGCTGGCGTTTTTTCCAGCCTTCCTTGTCAAAATCTTTAACAGGGTGATATTTTTTCGATGCAAATCCAAACAACCAATAGCCAGCTGGACTGGTTGGGATATGAGCCTGATAGACCCGGCTGATTGGAAAGGCTTGATTGACCTTGCGGTGCATGCTTCGGCAAGCTGACTCATCCTCGTCAAAGAAGGGACTCCCATGCTGATAGATCATGATACCGTCTTCTTTGAGAGCTCTGTAACTGTTACCGTAAAATTCCTTGGTAAAGAGACCTTCCGTATGTCCAAATGGGTCTGTCGCATCGTTGATGATGATATCGTAATCATCCTCACAGTTTCTCAAAAATCGTAGTCCATTTTGGTAGTAAATGGTAACACGAGGATCATCTAGCCCTGCAGCAAAGTCTGGGAAATACTCACGACAGACCTCAACCAACATCTCATCAGGTTCTACAATATCGATTTGTTCCAATTCTGGGTACAGTGTCAAAACTTGGGCGACACCACCGTCACCACCCCCTATTACCAAAACTTTCTTTGGATTAGGATGCACAGCCATGGGAACATGAACGGTCATTTCGTTGTAGACGAAATCATCTGCATCTGAAAACAAGACATGACCATTTAAAATCAATATCTTTCCGAAAGCTGGCGTATCTAATACTTCGATATCCTGCCATTCACTTTTACCAGCGTAGAGTTGCTTGGCTGTTCTCAGGGACAGTTTCACATCTGGAGTATGAACTTCAGAAAACCATAAATCCATCTAGTTCTCCTTTCTTTCAATGACATTGATGTAATTGACCTCTGGATCTTCCGTCCCTTGGAGGGAGCAACCACGTTCTTTGGCAAATTGAATATAATCCACAATGTCTCGTGTAATGCGCTCACCTGGAGCCAAAATTGGAATCCCTGGAGGATAACACATGACAAATTCCCCACAGACATGTCCAACAGAATCAGCCAAGGTTAAACTTTCTCTTTCTGAATAGAAGGCTTCTTGTGGAGACAGCACCAACTCGGGCTGGATATATTCTCCAGCAATCAAATCTTTTCCATCTCTTGAGTAGAGTCTCTTGATATCCGCCAAAGCACCAACCAAGCGCTCAATGTCTTGGATGCGATCGCCGATGGAAATATAGGCCAATATATTGCCAATATCCCCGAATTCAATCTGAATATCGTATTCATCTCGCAAGAGATCATAAACCTCTATCCCTGTTAGCCCAATTCCTTGAGTGTAAACGGACAGCTTGGTCACATCAAAATCACAAACAGATACACCGTCTATTAACTCTTTTGAGTAGGCATAGTAACCACCGATAGCATTGATTTCACGACGAGCGTATTCGGATAGCTCAATGACTTTCTCAAAAGACTCTTTGCCACGAAGAGCTAAGTTCCGTCGAGAAATATCCAAACTAGCCATCAACAAGTAAGAGGCAGATGTAGACTGGGTCAGGTTGATAATCTGACGAACGTACTCAGGATTCATCTGCTCCCCGATAAGAAGGATGGAACTTTGGGTCAAACTTCCACCAGACTTATGCATGGAAACTGCTGCCATATCCGCCCCAGCGTCCATAGCAGACAGTGGCAATTTATCTGTAAAATGCAGATGAGCTCCATGGGCTTCATCCACTAAAACAAGCATGCCAGCATCATGGGCCATTTCCGTCAAACTTTTAAGATCCGAACAAATTCCATAGTAGGTAGGATTGTTGATTAGGATAGCCTTGGCATCTGGATGTTCCTTAATAGCTTGTGCAGCCCGGTCATTTTCAAGACCTAAAGCAATGCCGATTTTAGGATCCACACTCATCTCGATATAGATGGGAATGGCACCACATAGAACCAGCGCATTGATAGCAGATTTGTGGACATTTCGTGGCAGAATAATCTTATCTCCTGCCTTACAGGTGGAAAGAATCATGGTCTGCACGGAAGAAGTTGTCCCACCAATCATGAGAAAGGCATGCGCTGCACCAAAAGCATCCGCAGCTAATTCCTCCGCATCCCGAATAATCGAAATAGGATGGCCGAGATTATCCAAGGGTTTCATCGAATTGACATCAATGCCAACACATTTTTCTCCTAATAGTTCGACAAGTTCCGGATTTCCCCGCCCACGCTTGTGACCTGGCACATCAAAGGGAACAATCCTTTTCTTGCGTAGTTTGACCAAGGCCTCGTAAATTGGGGCTTGGTTTTGATCTAACTTCTTCAAGACATACTCCTTCACCGTATTTTTAGCACCTCAAGAAGATAGAGGCGACTAAAGGTTGACTTATGAAAAAAGAGCAGGTCTTCACCTGCTCTGCAATCTTCTGACGTGTGTATTTTGGTTTCTGTTGAGTATGTCTGTTCCTGATGTTTCCTAACTCTCTAGTAGCAAATATTACGTACTTTATTGATCGTTTCACAAGATGACGTGTGCTTTCACCACACTAAAAATTTATGAATTAGGACAAGCGTCCTAACATCAACTTATAAAAGTAGGCTTTTAACCCTATCAATAATGTGGCTTTTCAACCACGCTTCGGCATTCAACCCTGCCTGTCCGTAGGCATTTTTTACTCGGGTTTATATTTGCTAGAAAACATCATCTCATTTTCTAAGCCTTATAACTATACCATGTTTATAAGAGCTTGTAAAGGATTTTGTGAAACTTTTTTAAACAATTTCTTTTTTTGTTCGTGAAATATTACTCAACAATAAAAAGAAACCGTTTAAAATTGAAATCAAAAAACAAAAACAGGAACTAAATCGATTAGTTCCTTTGTTGAATCGTAAGTATAGTCAGTTATTCAAAATCTTATCTACTTATCTCGTGCTACTTGAACAGCTAGTTCAAAATCAGCCATCATATAATTTTCATCTAGGCGGATGAGACCATAGTACTCATTCCAAAATAGCGAATCACTGTTGCTGGACCACTTTAATCCATACCATAGTTGAGTGACATCACTTGTATTTGATGGTGGAATTGACCATAGATGCTTCTTGAAAATTTCTTGAACAAGCGGAACATCTAGTCTAGTAGTCAAGTCAAGTTCATTTAATTTGAAAGTAATAGAATGTTTTTTCGCTGCCTCAATACTGTCCTTGTTAAATCGAACCTGAATAACCTTAGAATCTTCTATAGCCACATCATGGTCCTCAGCACCGTAAAAGGAAATACTGCCCAGTACTATGCCATCTTTTGCTAGGAGATAGGGAGCATAAGGAACAGCATTGCTATCAAGCCTGAAGCCTTTTTCGATGGTAACTGTTTTATCTCCAGGATACTTTTGGAAACTGCCATCTGTCAGGAGCTCTTCGTAGTCGCTACCACCATCGCCCTGTCTTACATAGATGTCAAAACCAGCATCCATCAGCTCACTGGCTTTAGTTTCTGCTAAAATGATTTTACTTTCATTAATTTGCAAAATTGGTGCTTGAGGTGGCAAACCAATCGTGAGATTAAACATGACTCCTACCAGAAAGACCATCAAAGTTATAAGGAGGGCAAGTAAAGACTTTCCAGTCCTTTTTCTTGCATTGAAAAGAGCCATTAGAGCAGGTAGGAGGATCATTTTGGCTAAAATAGAATTCCCCACACCACCTCTATTTAAGGTCTGAAAAGCAAAGACTCCTGCAATAGCAATCAGGGACAGGTAGACCAAAATCTCACCTAGACCCAGCTTTTCAGTTCGAGTTTGTTGGTTTACAGGCGTTTCGTACAATGACTGCCCATTCTCCTTCCTCTTTTTTAGAAAGAGATAAAAGCCCAGACCAAGTAGCAGATTAAAGATTGCAAAAACTATTAAAGTACCTATTATCGCCGTTCTAGCCATGGCTCTCTACTCCTTTATGTTCTCTCACAAATCTTATCTTTCTCTTTAGTACCCAATTCCCAATCAATAAAACCAGCAAGAAGAAGGGGCCGCCTTCTATCAGCACAATGGGTAAAGCCACTAGAGCAATCATCAAAAAACTAGCTTTCTTTTGACGCCAACTACCGCCCCATTCTCCGTTTATCAGTGCCCCTAAATAGTCGATGTAGTCAGTAAACCAAGTCAAAAAGGGATTTTGAAAATCATTGAGCCTTAGGTAAATGAACATAGCAGAATTTAGAAAAACATAAAGAATTCCAAGGACTAGAATAATCTTTTGACTAGTTCGAGTAGCCTCTAAAACGATTTTTTCTCTGTTCTCTGGTTTTATTTCCTTGAGACTTGGGTTCTTACAAGAGAGTTTTTCAAATCTATAGACCAGAAATCGGTAGAGATAATACTTGTTTATATCACGCTTCATAAAACCCCCAATCTAGGAAGGACACTCAATTATAAATCATGGTTTAAACATCTAATTTCAAGGAATTTCCTTCCAAATAGACGGCTTTTGATTCAGTGATTTTGATTTTTTGATCTTCTGAAAAACCAATGGTCTCACCGTCCTTCAAGGTGACATCACTGCCTAAAACATACTGAAGAATAGACAAGAGAAAATAATATAAGTCATCGCTATCCATGACAGAATCAATGATTTCAATCTCAGTTTTTCCAAACTCTTTCAAACCATAAGTGTAAATGCTGGTCTTATCTTTTTGATTGATAATCCCCATATAGATCCAGAGTTGAAGGGGAAGCATTTCTTCTTTCAAAAGGTCAGCTAGGTCTAGATAAAGATCTTTGGGCAAGAGCAAGGTGGTAGAACCCTGATAAATACCAATAGCTGATTGACTAGTTTTTAGGATAGAGGCATTGACTTTAGTTAATAAGGAATAAGTTTCTACTGGCGAAAGATTGTCAGACAAAATAGAAACAATGGCGTGTTGTGTGTGCTCCTGTGTTTCCTTCTCAACATCCTGCCAGAGGTAGGAATAGGCATACAATTCTTCAAATTCTTGACTTGGGATAGGCAAATCCATTAGAGCCAGCGCAACGAGAGCACCATCAATCACAAATGTTGCACTAGAATCATCCCCAGAAACTTCAGAAATTTCAAGCGCCCAGTGAGATTTCAATTCCTGAACGACCTGGTCTAAAGAATAGGCCTGCTTGCCTTTGAAGAGAGGCATGGACAAGTTCAGTTGTTTTTTCTTCTCTGACTTTTCTTTCTTACTTGCAAATAGATTTTTTAAAAAATTCACAGGACTTCTCCTTTTTCTCATATCAGTTGGAAAGCAAAGCTCTCTTACTCAAAGTAAGTCACCATACCAAGTTTCCTCATCCTCAAAACCGTAAAATTTCTCATCAAGTAGCCAATTTCCATCCACCAATCTAAGTACAAACTGATGCTTCATTTCTAAAGCTTCTTGATAATGGGTGATGACTCTTGCTTCTTCAGCCTTTGTCATGATGAAATCTACAGAAAAATCATTCCTTTTAACATAGTTATACTCACTTGGGGAGCTATAAGAAATTCGAACTCCTCCTTCCAAGTAATTTTGAGTCACTCGTCCAGTTAGAAGTTGCATTTGCCTCTGAAAATAGTCATCCATAAGTTCATTCCACTTGGGATGAATTTGATTTGCTGGGATGCCAAGGCCTTCTTTTTCCTTATCCAGTGCTCTGTTACGCTCAAAAATCTCCTCTTCTAACAAGGTTAAACTTTTGAGTAAATCAAGCAAGGGTGGGATGATTATTTCCGCCATAGCTCGATAGTTTTCAGGGGTATTTTTATAGTTCACTCTCATGATTCCTCTCTTAACACTCCTGGATTAATTGCTTTACTTCTATGTCTGAAAGTTGTCCATCCATGTAGAGTTTCCTAAGTAAATCTTTATCTACGGTAATTTCATAATAGTCAGTCACAAACTCATGAAATCTCTCAAAGCTATCAAAAAGGTAAGAAAGCAACCATTCTCCGCCATCCTGATCTTGGTAAGTCTGTTGATGCGCGTGACCGTCATACCAGATAAAGAAGGTTGTTTCATCCTTTTGGTCTTTTGAATAAAGTGAAAGATACTTTTCATCCAGTCCTTTATAAAATCCGTCTATGATGTCTTGATTCCACTCATCCACAGCAAATTGACTCAAACTGCTTTCATGATCAAAGCCCTTTATAAGGATCATTTTATCAGTAAAGATCACATCTAGAGAATCACCAGAACCGTTGTCGATAAGGTAACGGATTCCGTAGCTTTCCTCAGTCTTAACGATCAATCGAAGCCAGGTCTTATTTGGATCTGTTCGATACTCATCAATGACCAGCAAGGCATCTAAGCGCGTTTTTATCTTGTCCCAATCAATCTTTCTCATCTCTAAAAACCTCCTTCTTATTCTCGCAATTTATCAAGATCACAAGCCCTATAACGAGCTGTTAAATAGCCTGAAAAGCTAATCTGAGGGATATTCCACTCATTAGGTAAATAAATTGAACAATCTACCTGATCACCTAGAGGGGAACTTGCTGAAAAGACATATCTTCCCAAATCCTCATTATTAAGATTTCTTTCAACTTGACTCAATCTGCTAGTATTGAACCAGTCTTTAAACAGTAGCCAGATTTGCTCGGCATCTTCGTTTAATAGGGGGACTTTCAAATTGTAGCTGATTCCGACTCTACATCTTTTTTTGAATCCTGACTCATCAGCCTTACAACTTTTATCGATCCCTTATCATACTGCCAGTTATCACTATCTAATAGGGGAAATTGAACAGATAGATTGTCTTTAAATCCCTGCATAGTATCAAATAAATCTTTGGAGGCAGCTTCGAATAATTCTAGTTCTTCCATAGTCTTCTCTTTAATTTTCATAGCTAATCACATTTCGATTTAATCTGCATCAACCCAGATCTGGTATTTTTGACAATGTAGACATCTAAACAAATAACCACAGATAGGCCCGTCTTTGACCAAGTAGTCTTCTACCTCTTGATATTCTTCACACGCTTCATAGTCTGCCAAGACTTGCTCAGCGATTCCCATATCCTTTAATTCACGAGTTCCAACTGTACCCAAGTAAGCACAGTAATCTTGGCAACAAGAAAGCCAATATTCTCCCTGCCAACTAGAGTATCCTGGGGTCTGACAAAAAAGCAGCTGATTCTTTTCTGGATCCAATTCACCCTGCCACTCGGCATCTTGGATAAATTCTGCATCGAATTTTTTAGCTGCTTGACCGTTTGCAATGCAAGTTGGGCAGAGATGTTCTATCTCTTCGATACAATAAGGTAGAAGGGTATAATAAAAATTGCTTTCTTTCCCACAAGATGGACAAACCTTGGCTTCTCCTTCAACAAATGAACCTGTAGCTAAAGGGTCTGGATGATAGATAAAATGTGGCAAAGACTGTAATAGCTTCTGTCTTTGCTTCTTCTCTTCTTTTCTTAGAGGACGAGGAAGAGCAAAACGATCGCCATGACTCTGATTCATTTCTTGTAAACGGCTCAGTTTCTTTATCTGTTTTCGATCAGGTTTGTCTAAGATTTCGGTAAATAAGCTATAGGCACTGGTGTAGAGACCCAATTGTTCATAGAGGTCAACTAAGACTTTCTTCGCCTCTAAATCCTCAGACTTAGCTAATTCATCAGCCAAATCATAAAGGGCTGCAACACTTGAAGGATTTCCATCTTGTTCTAGGTATTGCTTTTTTAAAGTAATATACTTTTCTAGAAATGGATTCATGGGACTACCTTTTCTTACATGGATAAATTCTGATTAACAAATGGTGACGAGGACAATACCATTTAAGCCTAACATTGCTTTATATAAATCTTTCATTTCATCACCTGATTTTAACCTCTTATTGTCAGACAGTTAGTAAATTTCATACACAAGCTCTCTATCAACTTGAAAATATTTGTCGAATTTCACTAAAAGATAAAGGGATCCAGCTGGAGAGACACCGGCATCATAACCTAGAGCAAATTCGCCATAAGAACTACTTTTATCCAAGATTAACTCCCTTAATTCCAGTTCTGTAACTGCTTTATCAGGCCAATTATCATGGATAACCTTTTGAGCTTTTTTATCAAGGTGTTCCAAGTTTCTATATAAACTAGTCATCAAATCATCTGATAATAAGACCAAATCCTGTTCACAGTAACCTGTAAAATAAATATTTATGTCTTTATTTAGATATCGCCCTAGAAAATAGATCCCCGAATCATGTTTTTCCCAGCTTATTCCCTTCCATAATGCCAATAAATCTTCTTTGTTCATTTATTACCTCAAGCAGTTTTATTCTTTTAGGAATGTTTAATAAACTTTCTAACAAATAGTGACCAGGACATTTCCATTGAGCTCCAGAATCTTTTTGTAAAACTCTTTCATATTTACAAAACTGATTCGAATTTCATCCTTGATTTCTTCCTCTTCCTCAAGATAATCCCAAATATCAGGATACAAGTCTGCTTTTTTACAAGCTTCCATACTAAAGTTAGCCATAGCTCTGTCCATGTCAAAACTTTCTAAAGCTTCTACGATCTCAGCTATCTTATTTTTTTCAGTATAGGCCATATATTCAGATACATCCTCTAGAGGAGTCACTCCTAAAACCGCTTCTCTCAAGGGATTGTCATCCAAAAATTCTGAACTACTAAATCCTGTCATGACAAAGAGAAGAGCATCCCACATTTTGTCAATATCTAGTAATATATCATGACTATCAGCGGAATCCTCTGCAAAATCTAACAGGTCATCTTCTTGATTGGAAAGACCTTTTATTTGTTCTAATTCATTGTCTGATAAATATTGATAATTGGCAATCATTCCCATGATTTTACTCCTTTGAATCAGTTAGTATCATACGGATATTCCTAGCTCTATTCCCCTAGAAAATGCTATAATGGAGCTAAGAAATTGTTTTATTGAATGTTAAATAGGGGGGATAGTAATGTTCACTAGTATTGTTTTGGCTTTTTATGCTCTTTTCTTTCTATCCTTGTCCTTTACTATCTATCTCTATATCAGACTTGTAGTTGCGGTTAAAAAAGGCAAAGACATTCCCAAATGGATTTATAAACTTGGGCATGCAATTCAAGGAAGAATTCACGTTGACTATGAAGAAATCACTGATGCTAATGCCCTTAAAGAGATTCATTGGTTCTTGCTGATCTATTTAATCGTAAATCTACTGGTATTGGCTGGCTTCTACTATCATGGCAATAGCTTTCCGCAAGCAATTTATGAATGTTTGAAAAAACAATTTTTTATCGTACTTGTTAGTATGGTTTTAAAAAGTATTGGTAAATTTATTGTACTAGCTATAAGAAAAAACTTTCATAACAGTCATGCTTATGCATCAACCAACGCTGTTATTGGGACAACTTTTTTAACGAGTTATGTTTTTATGTTTTGCATCATGATGAGTGGTCTTCCAGCTCAACCTGTTCCAGTAACCATTCAAGATACCACTGTCATTATCGGGGAGAGCAAGGCTTCCGAGCTTTTAGAGCAAGGTTTCACCTTCGAAGATAAAGGTGCAAATAGTCCTATCACCAATCCAAAAAACGACCATTTCTACTACGGCCAGCTTCTCGAAATCAAGCGTGAAGATCAGTCCTATGGTTTTATGATCCTTACTCCTACTGGCAAAGATACTGATCAACTCAAAAACTGTGTCATTACCTACTATAGAACGCCTAAGGATGCCCATCAATTGCAGGGAATTTCTATCAATCATGTCAGTTTAGCAAATCTCAAGCTCCAAGATTTTCAAACAAGAAAATTAATCGATATCTTTGAAGTCAATCCTGCTGATTACAATGTCGCTGAGACTGACTCAAACTACATCCTAACCATTCAAACGGCAGATTACGACCTCTGGAAAAGATACAGGATTGAAGCCAAGTTCAATTCAGATGGTTCCATAGATAGTTATGGTGTTAGAGCTCAACACAGTATGTGGGAATAATATCGTATCATTTCAATACGAGCAAGTATAAGATTAAGTAAATGATTAAAAACTACTTAATCTTATGCTTGTTCATTTTTTCTTGGAAAATATCTGTAAGAATTTGTCGCAATTCTTGAGCTTCCTTTTCTGGAAGTTGACCTTCTTGTTTAGCAACAGCGTACAATTCCGGATATTCAAGAGAAATTCTCTTGACTGTACGTGTAATAGCATGTTTTCTAACAAAAAACGGAATCCGTTTAATCATATCTTGAGGAAGTAAGGCGATAATCTTATCGGCAGTTTCCTTATCGTTAAGCTTAGAGAAAGTTAGTCCCTCTTTAATCATTTCTTGTTCTTTTTCGGTAAAATCTTGTAATTCCATATATCTACTCCTTATCTTCAACAACTTGTTTTTGTATGAGAGCTATTCTAACTATTCATGAAAATGGTTTATCTAGATACTCCCGTGTATGTTTCCCTCTGTTAAAAAATTCTTATTCTTTCGGTTGAGAATATACTTCGATATGCTGACCTAGTACCTTGATTTCTACAGGTAGATTATCGGATTTGTCACCATCAACATCCGTTTCCAATTCACTATCTGAAGAGATTTTTATATGTCGAGCTTTCAGATACTCGATATTGTCATTTACGACAACATCCCCTTTTAATAAATCAGGGATAACTGACAATTTAGTAAGAATTGACGCATCTTTTAGAATCAAAATATTAGCATAACCATCCTTGTCTTCATCAAAGATTTTTTTGTCAGCGAAATAATTTGTGAGGAGAACTAAAACATGACTGGCTGGGCCAATGTAATTACCATTATCAGTCTCAACTTTAATGTTAAATGCTTGATCTGTAACCACAGACTTCATGGTATTAATCGCATAGGCGAGCATACCAAACTTTGTTTTATCTTCTATCCCAACGTTGTGGATAGCTTCTGGCAAAGAGCCAATACTAAAGATATAACCAAAATAATTTCCATTTGATTTTCCAATATCAATCTTGTTTGTAGAACTGAAATCAAGCTCGTTAATAGCACTATCAATATCCTGAGAGATTTCTAATAGTTTCGTAATGAGATTTCCAGTTCCCCCTGGGATAATTGCCAGTTTAGGAATATAGTCTTTTTCAGCGATACCGGAAATTACTTCATTGACGGTTCCATCTCCACCAAAAACAAGAACAGCATCATAGTGCTCCTGAGAAGCTTCTTCTGCAAAGTTTGTGGCGTCTTGTGCTTTCTCCGTAATTTTAATTTCCACATCTTCAAAATAGTCTCTAGCTTTATTCTCCAGTTTCACCTTATAATCCAAGGCTTTTTCACCTCCAGATGTTGGATTGATGATTACCATAATTTTTTTCATTTATTGTTCTCCTGTCATTAGATTTTCTTACTTTAACTAACCATCTCAAGTTTGGTCCATATAAATTTTGATCGCTTGGTATTCCTGCTCTTTAGCATAGGCAAACACCTCTGAAGCTCTAATGTAATCAAAGATATTTTCCTCTAAATCTTCATCCCAGATCGATTCATGAAATATTTCATTCTCTTGACATGCTTCATAGAAAATATCGAGGTGAACCTGATAAAACTCTTCATCTTCATTTGAGGTTTGTCTTACTAAGGATAGTTGAAACATTGGCTTATCAGATATAGCTGTAAATGTCCCTGTTTCAAATAAAATCATCTCATCCTCAATAGGCTGACGACACAAGTCTTCAAAGATTGCTACTATTTCCTCTAAGGGCATCTTATCGGTGATTCTTTCTCTTAAAAATTCAAGTGACTGCTTCATATTTTTTTCTTTCTAGATGTTTTCGTTCTTAGAATAATCCTATTAAAAAATTGAATCCCTACACCTTTTATTATACTACATTAACAGAAAAAAAGACTGAACCAGACGGTTTTCACCTTGGTTTCAGTCTAGATCTTTTTGATAATCGGAATAGCCACTGTAAGGACGTCTATCCCCAAATTAATTCCTTGTAAAAGGGTTAATAAATACATATGCTAAGAAGCTATAGAAATCATAAAATCTCCTAAGAACTAATCTGGCTTATCTTTTAATCTAACTTGATAGTTTCAGATAGGATAATTGCCCCAGTACCACTGACATCGAAAAATCCCACATCATGTTTTGAGGCTAACATAAGCATTGTATTATAGGCTGTTTCTGCTTGTGACCATGCAAATCCTGCATAGATAAGATTCTTACCAATACTATAGTCAGTAAAACGAATTTCCAGTTCTTGGTCATTCTCTATGGCATCATCTATATCAAAGTCAACATTCATAGGAGGAAATAGTTTTATCATGTCCAGAAACCAACTTTTTAGTTTGCTTGAACTAACTTCAATTGAATCATAATAGTGGTCTTCCTTCCACTCCACTTGCTCCTCATACCATTCTAAAAATTCAGCTTTACTACCTGGTGCGATTGATTTCTCAAATACTACTAAATCATAAGATATAGCTATACCTTTCTCTTTTATTATCATTACTCATATTTTCTCAATATCCTATACAGCTTCTCTCAGCTATGCAAACTTTCAATCATGATTAAAACTAGAGATTGGGGATTGATTTCAAAGCCATCAGCAGTAATTCTGTAATTAAAATACTTGACCGCTTGATCATGATCAAGAAAGCGATTGCTACTAAGATACTGTTCAATCTCATCCAAGAGAAAAGCACTTTCTTTTAAAGATTTATCATCAAAACCATTCGCATAATGGATGCTCTTCATCATTCGTTTGAGCTTAGTTTTAGGATAGCATTCTTTAAGTTTATCCCTTAAAGAAAGAACAAGATCCTCAAAGGATTGACTATCTATATCATCCTCTAACAAACCTGATATTATATTCTTTTTGTACATATCTTCGATTAGTTCTTTCAAAGCCTGTTTCAGGACAAGATTGCTTTCTTCAGAATTTGGTGTCATATAAAATTCTTTATCCATTATCTTTCTCACTAAATATATTAAAAATTATGATTTCCCACAAAAATATTTCAGTAAACTTTTTAAAAGCGAGCATTTTCAATTTGCAGCTCACCTTCTTCAGAAATTTTCGTGAGTAACTTCTTCAAAATAGTCATCCAGATGATGGTAGATTTGCATATCTTCTTCTGAACCATCTTTCAAAACTGCAAATACCTTCACTTTATCATCATTGACAAATACGAAATTATGTTCACCAAAATAAGCCTGATAACCCTTGTCAACTAAGGTCCAAAGTTCATCTTTTGTTAAACCAAAAATATCTTTTTTTACAAGATAGGTTTTCCCGATTTCCATTTTCATGATAGATATTTCTCCTTAAGAAGCTAGATAGTGCTAGATGTTTCTCTTTACTGCTCAATCCGTCTACTAAAGCAGTAGCATACACTCACAAAGAACTTTGGTTGACTATTGAATATCTTCCATCGCTTCTTTCACATATCCTTCGACATCTTCAATCTCTACAAACAACGGGTCTAAGTAACATAGGAAGTGCCAATCTTCGGTGTCGCGTTTTCTGTAGACAATCGCTTCACCGTCTTCACTTCCGAAAAAGCTTCTGTTGACTTCGTACCCTTTGCTTTCTAAGAAAGCTTTTGCCTTGAGGAAGTTTGCTTCTCTGGCTTCGACATAAGCTTTCACTTCATCGTTGTTAACGACATACGCGTCTACTTTTGTAGCTCCTTCGATCACTTTATCGTTTTTAAAGGATAGATTCGAAACCTCTTTCCAAATAATGTCCACATTTTCCTCAGAATTAAACGAAAACCTAGATAAAGGGACAATATTTCCGTTAAAGACAATCTCCATATAATCCGGTAGATTTTTTGAATTAAAATATTCCACTTCAAAACCATCTTCGTTTTCTAATGTATACCCAGGGATTTGAGTCACAAATTTCCGTCCTTCTTCTAAAGTCTCAAATAAGACTAAATCCTTTGAATAATTGTTTTGGTACAATTCTAATATAACCATCGATAACCCTCCGTCATTCAGTATTGGTCCGCATAACGCCTATCTATTATTTTATTACAACCGTTTCTTCCCATCGTCTAAGCAACTCTTTCAAAGGTTCAGCGAGATAGCTATAGGCCTTGTCCTTGATCCACTCAGGAATTCCATAAGCTGCTTCTGCTATACTACCTGTGATTGCTGCAAGAGTGTCGCTGTCCCCACCAAGAGAAATCGCATTTCGAATCGCATCTTCAAAATCTGTACTTTCAAGAAATGCAATGATGGCCTGAGGTACTGTATCCTGACAGGTTTCATTGAAACGATACGTAGGACGGATGTCATCTAGAGATTGAGAAAGGTTATACCCATACTCTTTCTCGATGTATTCCTTTATTCGTCTTTTACACTCTGTAGGATTGCCGTTGATTGGTTGCTCATAATCCCCACAATAACCTCCAAAGTAATAACGACACAGAAAGATCGCATCAGTTGTCGCCATGGCTCCCTTGATACCTTCAGGATGATTATGGGTGACTTCTGCAGAAAGTCGTGCAAGCTCTCTAGTTGATGGCGTCATACCAGTTCTCGCACAAAAACCGCAGTCCATGACCCAAGCACATGGAGAAACACGCATAGCAGATCCATTTCCAAAGCTATTATAAGGCTCACGATTGTCACTATTGATCCAACTACTAAACCGAGCACCGTAGCCCGCATCGGGATACAACTTGCCGTATTTCTTCATAGCATCAATAAAGTCATCCTGGTGACCACCATTCATAATAGCCTCAGCAACAGCGCAGGTCATGACAGTATCATCTGTGAAAAAACAATCCTCACGAAATAAAGGAAAATCCTTCGTTTTAATATTGTCCCATTCGTAAACAGAACCAACAATGTCTCCAACTATTGCTCCTAGCATAAGATTTCTCCTTGTAAACTATTGGTTTAGACTGATTTTTCTACTTCCTATACTCGTTTATTCTATCAGCATATTCAGTCAAAAGATTTTTTGAATAAATTTTTTCATTACTTGAATTTCTAACTTCTTTCCAAAGGATGGAAGCTACTTTTAGTTTATTCGAGTAATTGTGACTATTTTCGTCTGCACAGAAATCCTTTAGAAATTGGTTCCATTGACAAACCGAATGATCATACTTGGCATAATCTGAATTTCCATGATAAACTTTTAGCATATCCTGTATTGTGAAACTCAAATCATTGTCGCTTTTTACTTTTCTCCAAGCAGTCGCCATATCGGCAGTAAATTTAAAGGGCGAAACATCTGTTAAAGTTGAGAAATATTCTCTAAAGTGTGCGTTAAAGGAGAATCCACATTCAAGTAAGGGCGTATCTAAGGTAACGACTTCTACTCGTTTCTTTTTCCTTTTTACTGTTGATTTTTTAATCAATTTCCCCTTAAAGTACTGCTCAATATTATGATTGAGTTCCTGTTTTGTACCTCTATATTCAAGCCCTAATGACTTGCATATCTGTGAAAGTTCATCACGATACCAATAGTATTTGCTAAACTCATCAAACGATGTGATTGCATCAAACTTAGGTCTGTTCTCTATCAATATTTTACCTCCTTAAAAACAGTTTAGGTTTTCATCTCAAAATAATGGAGTTTTAGTTTCTTTATTTTGAGGATTAGCTACGTTTCTCTAACAAGCTCATACACTCAGTGGTTCGGACTTACCGTATCATCCGTGAAAAAACAATCCTCACGAAATAAAGGAAAATCCTTCGTTTTGATATTGTTCCATTCGTAAACTGAACCTACAATATCTCCAATAATTGCTCCTAGCATCCGTTTCCTCCTTATGGCATATCAGATTCGTTACACATTTCTAATGAATCACTCTTTAAAAATGGCACTACCAAATCAATCCACTCTTGAGGCAGGTAAGCTGATAAATAGCCGTGGTTATAGCCCTTTGCTTCATACAAAATTGTATTTGAATGTAGCTGATGAAATAATTTCGCTGATGCTTTCACCCAGTTCAATTCTTTTTCACCATAAATATAAAGAACCTGCGACTTACTAGCAGAAATCGTATCCTTTAGCTTGTAATGCCCCATATAGGTTTTGTAAATGGTCACCAATGTTTTGACAGGCGTCCTTGGCAAATCCTCCAAATAATAAGCTTTTATTTCCTCTGGATAAGCCAGTTTAGGATAGAGTTTGTTCATCATGCTTAACTGAAGTTTGCAAGAGAATTTATTGAACATCAACTTACCAAATAGAGACACTAGAAAGATGCTGATTTTAGCTAACCTTGGTTGAGGAATACAGAGGCTTCCGTCTATGATGGCCTTCTCAGCAATTTCACTGTCTAAAGACAAAAGCTCCATGGCAATTTGACCACCAAGTGAAACACCACCGATTGCAAACAATTTCCCACCACAGTTTGCTTTGATATAGTCTAGAATCTCCAAAGCAGAATCTTCAGTAGAAACATAATCAAGTTGATATTCCTCGCCGTGGCCATTCAAAGTTGGTAGAATAATACGGTATTCTTTTGACAAGATTCGTGCTTGACGAAGATAATTCCACCAAGAACTGCCACCACCATGCATCAGTAAAATAGGAGGCAAATTCTTATCACCAAATTCATGGAATTTCATGTTTAAACTCCTTACTGTAGGACTTTCACTAGATAAATACTTGTTAAATCAGTTTGAACAAGCAGTGATGCCTCATCAAATAGAAAAGTCTCTAACATTGATTATCTAGAATGACCACACGTTACTTTCAATAATGGATATCCTGATCTAAATTTTAAAATGTTGTTTCCTTACAAATTCTATTACTAGCCAATATAGTATAAATCAAATAAGCAATAAAAATGATAATAAAAATAAGATTAATTTTTAACACAAAATAGAGATTTAACAAATTTGCGAACGCATGAAATAATAGACAGTACCCCACAGATTTCGTTTGACGATAAAGAAGCCCTAAAACAAAACTTAAAAATAATGTATATATAAAAAATAAAATAAAAGGAAATCCTTGATGACTTTCTCCAACTATAAACCATAAAGGCAGATGCCAAATTCCCCAGATTGAACCTACAATCAAATTAGATTGCCAATAAGTATATTTTTTATCAAGTAAAGGTTGTAGTATACCTCTCCATCCTAATTCTTCATGTCCGCCACCAAAAAAAATTAATTGAATAAAGAATAGTGGCATCAGATAAATTGATACTTCATTTAATTCTAAGGAAGAGACAGAAAATAGTATCAAAATTGCTAACAAATGAATAATGAAATAAATACTACTACTTTTTCTTTTTGTAAATACAAAATGTTTAAATTTTATATTATTCCTTTTCAAATAAAAGCCACTTGTAATAGCTGGTCCAAGTGCACCAACTATATGTAATATTCTTCCTATAAATGTCTCTAATCCCAAAATATAAGATTGTGTAAATATGGCAAGAAGCCCCCAAGCTATATAAGTAATTCCAAATGTAAAACAAAGATAATTTTTTAAATTCTTTTTGTCAATTTCTGTCATTTTATCTTCCTAATCCTGATTATTCTATGTATAATATTTTTACTGCTTCTTAGTTGCTCTCGATTATAACTACCTATATTCTATCACAAAAATAGGAGCAGTTTAATTGACTGTTCCTGTTTTTTATTACAAATATTCTCGAACAATTATCGTCACAACAGAATATAATTCATAGTTTACGTTTAAGTACTATTTTGTTACTAACTAGCTAGCAAAAAGAGTGAGGAAATCAAACGTTTCCACCACTCTTTTGTATTCTATTATAGATAAATCGATGTTCTTTCACTATCTATTTACTCTGTAATTTCAAATGATTTATCTTTCAGATTAGCTCTTAATTCTGCCACTGTATTGGCATCGGTATTGGTCCAGCTGATGCGAATAGTATTAGCGTCTTCCATGTCAACAGCAAACTCTCCATCAAATGCTGCGCTGGTATTACGGAATTTGAGCAGATCGAACAAGGACTGCACAACTGGGCGTTGAACTTCTCGCTCAATTTCTTCCAAATCATAATAGTGACGGTTGATGTTGCGGCCTTCTTTGGTTGATTCGAGCAATTCGATATCATTTTCTCCTGACAACAAGCCAACGTAGTAAATCTGCGGAATACCTGGTGCAAAACATTGAAGCACACATGCCAAGAGATAGGCTTGGTCATCATTTCCTAAAGTTGAATAGTAGGTACAATTTATCTTGTAAATATCCAAATTGTTGTAGGCCTCTGAGCTGTAAATCTTTTTGACATTTGCTCCTTGGGTATAGAAGGCTTCTCTTGTCGCCTCTGTTTCAACATCTGTTAGCAAGTCCTTGACATCGACCACTCCGATACTATCGTGCGTGTCCAAGGTTGTAAATTGCTTGCGAGGGCAGATTTCCATCCAGTGAACAAGACGGTTGACATTACCTGAATAAAGAGCATGAAGAACCAGCATCGGAAGGGCAAAGTCATAGACATAGTAGTCTTGCTCAGCGATTTTTTGCTGAATGGTGTAATGTTCATGAATTTCTGGAAGAATTTTCACTCCTTTTGGTGCCAATAGCTGACGCGGAAAATGAAGCATTTCCCAAATATCTGGCTCAACAAAGAAACAGTTGGTGCCGATTTTCTTATTGGCGTAGGCAAAGGCGTCCAAGCGAATAATGGAAGCTCCGTGGTCCGCCAGCTGTTCCAGATTTTCCTGAATAAAGCGACGAGTTGTTTCTGTTGTCACATCGAGGTCGATCTGTTGCTCATCAAAGGTACACCAAACTTTTTCCTCACTACCATCAGCAAACTTGGCAATGCGATAGGGAGCACGTGGCTTCCGTTTGTAAATCAGGTCTACATCTTCCTGAGTCTGCCCACTGTTTGGCCAAAAGTTTTTGTAGCGGATAAACAAATCCGCATAGGCAGACTCATCTTTCTTTTCTAGGAAATCAAGGAAAAAGGCGACTTGGCTGAGATTAAGACCTACTTCAAGTCTTTCAGTTTTTTTCCAAGACTGTCTGAATAGGTAATTAACATTGCTTGATTTTTTACTTTCATAACTTGCTCTATTTACCTTCCTCAAAGCGTTTATAGATTGCTATAAATTCCTCAGCAATCGTTCGAAAACCTTCTGCACTCATTAACTGATCCTCAGCGTGCATCAGAAGTAGACCTGTTTGGCTTAATTCTCCATTCATTTCTTTTGTCAAAAGTGAGTGGTGAGCATTGTGTCCCTGTACAAATGCTTCTTCGCCTTGTTTAATTCTATCTTTAGCCTGCTCGAATTCACCCTGCTTAGCCAATTGAATAGCATTGATGTACATAGATTTTGCTGTTCCTACATAGGTGATAATTTGAAAACACACTTCGAGTACTTTTTCGTCCATTTTAATACCTCTCTTACCAATCTTCGTCTTCTAAATCGCTTGTTTCTTGTATTACAGCTTGTAAAGCTTGTTTATCCATCTGTTTAATAAACGGATAATAAACAAAGAAAGACATAACCAAAATAAGTGTTTGCAACAAGGCTGTTTTCCAACCACCGATGATAAATCCTGAAATAATTGGAGGACAAGTCCACGGAACTTGAACGGCACCATACATAGGCGTCAGTCCAAAATAAATCGCTGAATACTGGATGATACAAGATAAAATAGGCGTTAATATAAAGGGAGTTGCTAAAACTGGATTCATTACAATCGGCAAACCAAAGAGCACCGGCTCATTGATATTAAAGATGGCTGGAACCATTTCAAGACGTCCAAGAATTTTTAGTTGTTTTGATTTTGCAAATGCAACCATGTAAACTACCAAACCAATCGTAATCCCGGCACCTGTAACATTGATAAATTGATCAAAAAATTGAATCGTCACAATATGACCACCATTGGCTAGATTTAATTCAAGGCCCTTATCCAAAATGGCTTGGTTTTCCAAAGCATTCGCCTGTAGCAAGCCACTCATGATGCCACCAACTACAGTTGAGCCGTGCACCCCAAACATCCATAAGAATGGTACAAGGAAACACATAAGCACCGCACCAAACAATGAGTCAGTCAAGCCTTGCATTGGTGTTTGAATAAGATTATAAATCACTTCAATCGTTGTGACCTTAAACAATTGTTCAACAAGTCCGACAAAGATCGTTGCCGCTGTGATGATAACAGTAGCAGGAATCAAGGCTGAAAATGCGTTGGCTACACCAGTTGGTACGCCATCTGGCATTTTGATTTTGATATTTTTCTTCAAAAACCAAGAATAGCTTGCTCCTACAATCAAACCAACGATAATGGCACCAATCATCCCTTTCCCGGAAGTCCAATCCTTCAGAATAATGTTACCAACTACATCCCCATTTTTAGAAATCAAACCGGAGGGCTGGATTAGCAAGAAAACTGCTAGGGCAATGACACCTGCCCCAAGCGGCTCCTGTTTTTCTAGCTTAGCATAGGTATACGCAATCCCAATGACTGTTACAATCGCACTGATATTAAAGGTTGCACCAATTGCTTGATTGAGAACAGGGGTAATACCACTAGTTTCTAACATCGTTGCTAGAGCTGGAACTGGAAGATTGGCCAAGATAAGAAAGATGGAGCCAACAATCAACAATGGCATAGAGAAAACAATACCATCTTTTATCGCTGTTACACCTTTGGTATTGACAAAGGCCATCATCCTATCAACAAACTTTTTAATCAGTTTATCCTTCATCATCTTCTCCTTATTTTTTCATCATGTAAGCTTGTTTAAGAACTGCCATACCGTTTGCAGTACCATAATCAGCCATTGCAATCACTTCTACAGGAACATTGTGAGAAGCACAAATTTCTTTTGCTTTTTCAAGTTGGAAACCAACCTGTGGGCCTAATAGAGCCACATCAATATCTCCAACTCTTTGTTCCAATTCACTGATGGAATAAGCTGCAATTGTTGCATCTTTCCCTTTTTTCTGAGCCGCTTCTTTCATACGCTCAACCAAAATACTTGTTGACATACCTGCTGCACAAAACAATCCAATATTCATTTTAATTACTCCTTATAATTCGTTTCCATTTGATGTAATCACATTTTGATACCATGTAAAGGAATCTTTCTTCATTCGTTGCAAAGTTCCTTCGCCATTATTATTCTTATCGACATAGATAAAGCCATAACGCTTCTCCATTTCACCTGTACCAGCACTAACAATATCGATACAGCCCCAAGGGGTATAACCAATGACATTTACGCCATCTTCTTCAATCGCTAACATCATTTGTTCAATGTGTTGTTTGAGGTAATCAATGCGGTAAGAATCATGGATTCCATCAGGCTCTACCTTATCATAAGCACCGAATCCATTTTCAACTATAAAAAGCGGACAGTGATAGCGATCGTATAAAAGATTTAAGCTATAGCGTAATCCCTCAGGGTCAATCTGCCAACCCCAATCGCTTGATTCAATATAGGGATTTTTCTTAGTATAAACATCTTTGAAAAGTTCTTCTGTTTCCTCAGATGCTGTAGCAGTCACTGTATCACTCATATAGTAACTCAAGCCAATATAATCTACACAACCTTCTTTTAGAGTTTCTAGATCTTCTGGTAAAATATCCAGTTTGATATTATTTTTTCGACAAAAGGCCTCGATATAGTAAGGACGCTCTCCAAAAACATGAAGATCTCCATAGTGAAATAAACGATGCTCCATTGCCTTCTGGCTAGCAAGTATATCTTTTGTATCACATGTATTCGGGTAAAATGGTACCATTGCCAGCATACAACCAATTTTGAAATTTTTATTGATTTTCCGACCCAATTGTACAACTTTTGCAGAAGCCACTGACTGATAATGGATAACCTGCTGTAGTACCTCAACTGGATTTTCATCTTCATGATAAATGACACCAGAATTAGTCCATGAGCACCAAGGAACATTAATTGCACCTTGATTATTGATCTCGTTAAAGGTCATCCAATACTTAACTTTGTCCTTATATCGTTCCATGACGACTTTCGCAAAACGAACAAAGAAATCAATCAACTTGCGATTACGCCAAGCACCATACTTAGTAACTAGATGATAGGGCATTTCAAAGTGACTGAGTGTGATGACCGGTTCAATTTGATGAGCTAGAAGCTGATCAAATAAATCATCATAAAATTTCAACCCTTCTTCGTTAGGTTCTTCTTCATCTCCATTTGGGAAGATACGAGTCCAGGCAATCGAAGTTCGAAAACACTTAAATCCCATCTCAGCGAATAATTGTATATCGTCCTTATAGGTTCTGTAAAAATCTATTGCATCATGATTCGGATAATATTCGTCAGGTAAGACGCCATCAGTAATCTGTCGAGAGTGGCTAGCACTTCCAACCGTCATCACATCGGCTATCGAAATTCCTTTTCCACCTTTATCATATCCTCCTTCAATTTGGTGAGCAGCAACTGCCCCACCCCATAAAAAGCCTTCTGGTATTTTTGCCATTTTACCAATCCTTTCTGTATTTTGTACTAGCGCTATGAACAAGTCTATTTTATAACATACTGTACCTGCTGACAATAGATATTGAGATAGAAAATAAATGTACAGTCGAACAATATTTGTTACATAAAAAAAACAAGAGTTTTCACTCCTATTTTTTTAAATAAACTTGGTAACGTAAGGATTCTAAAAAATAGACAACTGGAATCTGAGTGGTCAAATTAGTGGAACGTAGCGAGGAATCTGCGTAGGCAACTGGCATAAAGTAGGATAAATTTATATCCGATAGCTGTGATAAAGTGGAAATATCTGTATTTGTCAGACTAACAATCTTAGCATTTCTTTCTTTGAATCCCTGTACTAGAGTTAGAACTTCTTCTGTCTCACCGCTGACACTTAGAGCAATAACCAAAACATCCTCCAAATTAGAATGATGCAATTTCAGAGAATAAAATGGGTTAGTAATAGCAAAGCTAAAAATACCGATTCCAGAAAAAAGATATGAGCCATATTCTGCCAAACTTAGACTAGTACCCACCCCTAAAAAGATAACTTGTTTGGCTTGAACGATCAAGTCTGCTATCTCTGATAGTTGTTTTTTTAAAGCTTCATCTTGAACACTAGTCTGTAAAAATTGTATTGCTGGAATATCAATAGGAAAGTAGTGACGATGTTTATTTTCCTTATCTTCCGACCTTGACAAGGCATATTTTAAATCATTGTAGCTATCAAATCCCATCTTTTTCGCAAAACGAATGATGGTTGTTGTCGATAGATTTATAGATGTCGATAGCTCTCTGATAGTCATCGTAGCAACTTTATCTCTATGTTGCAATATAAAATTATACACGCTTAATTCACTATTATTTAGCCCTTTTACTTTATGATAATCAAATAAATTCATAGACACCCTTATGCTTTTGTAGTATATAGTTGTTTCATTAACATTTCAATAATGAGAATAACAGGTACCTGCGTCGTAATATTAAACCCATTTAAAAATAATTGAGGAACATGATAGGTTATGGAGCAATCAGATAGCCTTGACAATGTTGATTCCAATGTATTTGTGATGGCAATAACTGGACAACCTTTTTCCTTTAATTTTTGTACAATTTTCAATGTTTGAGAAGTCTCACCAGATTCGGATAAGGCAATGACACAAGTTTTTTCCATACTGTTTTGTAGCACTGGTTGCCAAGGATCTTCAATACACATACTAAATTTGCCAATATTTGAAAAATAGCGCGCTCCATATCGACCTAAAGTTCCAGAGGAACCAATTCCGACAAAAACAATCTGTTCAACGTTCTTTAAGATTGCCACAGCCTCCATAATCAGCTGCAAAAAAGTATCTTGCTCAGTATAATCAATGAATAGCTTCAAAGAATGATTGTCTTGATTGTTTAAAATAATTTGCTCATTTTTTAAATATTCTTTATAAGCAATCTTAAAATGGCTATATCCATCAAATCCTAGATGCTTGCAAAATCGTTGTACGGTTCCAACTGATACATGTGCAAGTTGGGCCAATTCCTTGATTGTCATAGAGGATATATTTTCATTTTCTAAAATAGTTGTATAAATAGCGTTTTCTAAGTCGTTAAAACTTGCTACAACCTCATAACTAAACATATAATTCCTTTTTCTATCTCTATTGATTTGCTTACAATGTAACAAAAAACTAATAACCAAAGTGTTCTACACTAAAATAATGGAGAGCATAATGGCTATAAAACCAAGTCAGCATTAAAATCTATTAGAAAACCAGACGAATCAGATTTGTCTAACGAGACATGGTTAAGAGAAAATACTTTAAAACAGTATTGCCTTATGTCCTAGATTATATCATATTTTTGAGCATACTTTGAGTATTGTTAGTTTATTGACTTAAAAGAAACATAACAAGAGCTTATCTCTATTAAATTGTCTCAATTTCAATCGCCCATTCTGGAGATATGTAAGGTGGGGACGTTTCTATTCCCATAAACTCCTTGTCAATGGAAACAAACACGTACCTACAGGGTAAATGGAAATAGAAACTGATAATTTCTAGCTATCACTTCTATTCATTCCAAAAATTTTCTCACTATGATACTTCCCCACGCCAATACAAAAAGCCTTGAAACCAAGGCTTTTCATTATTGCGATTTATCAAAATGTTCTAGGCTTTTACCAGCAAAGCTACACACTCTACGTGGTGCGTTTGAGGAAACAGATCCACTGGCTGGACTTTCTTCAATTCATATCCTAACTCTTGATAGAGTTTGATATCACGCGCCATGGTTGCGACATTGCAGGAAATATAGACGATGCGGTCAGCTCCAGTTTGGCTACTTGCTTTAATAAAGCTTTCGGTCAAGCCCTTGCGTGGAGGATCAACCAAGATAACGGTTGGTTGGATGCCTTCATTGAGCCAATTCTTCATGGCATTTTCAGCTGTGTCACATACATAGTGGGCGTTGGCAATCCCGTTGATTGCCGCATTCTTTTTGCTATTCTCAACCGCTTCAGGAATAACTTCAACACCGTAGACTTCTTTGACATGCTTAGCGACTGATAATCCAATGGTTCCAATTCCTGAGTAGGCATCGATAACCACATCATCTTCTTTTAATTCTGCAAAGTTAATGGCTGTCTGGTAGAGTTTCTCTGCCATTTCAGTATTAACCTGATAGAAGGCTGGTCCAGATATTTGAAAGTCATTTCCCAACATTTGGTCGGTAATGTAGTCTTGACCATAAAGAGTACGCCAGTTCTTGCCGAAAATAGCATTGGTATTTTGGTCGTTGATATTTTGCATGACAGAGACAATCTCTGGGAATTGCTTGATTAGTTGTCCAATCAATTGCTCAACACGGAAAACTTTCGGACGAGTGGTTACCAAAATAACCATGATTTGTCCTGAGTAATGACCACGACGGACAACGAGATTGCGAATCAAGCCAGACTGTTCCTTTTCATCATAAGGTTTCAAATCATAACGACGGAGCAGGTCTCGTAGAGCTACTACAACTTGATCGATCACCGGATCTTGGATAAAGAAATCTTCTAGTGGCATGAGATTATGGGAATTCTTACGGAAAAAGCCAGTTTCCAAGACGCCATTGACACGACGAACTGGAACTTGCGCCTTATTTCGATACTTGACTGGATTTTCCATACCCAGCGTTTCAGCGATCTCTACATCTGTAATACCAGCAATCTTGTAGAGACTATTTTTGACTTGCTTGGTTTTAAACTTGAGCTGCTCTGGGTAGGCAAGATGCCCCAAGTCAGCGATACCTGATCGTAGATAAGCTAGGTCGAGGTCTTGATTACGATGAGGTGACTGAATAAGGTATTCTTCAACCTTTCCAAAGCCAATCTTTTTAGTGACTTTAAGGACACGCATGAGGATTTTTTCAGTTGGTAGAGCATTCTCTACAAAGAAAACCAAACCATCTACCTTGGCAACTCCTGCCCCTTCATGGGTCAAATCAACAATTTCAACTTCTACAATATCATTTTTCTTTAGCATATTTTTCACTTTCTATCGGCCGACAAAAAAAGACGGCAACATTTCTGTTACCATCTATTATATCATGAAATGACCTAAGCACCAAAACTCTTGAAGAAGTTGACAATGGCTTGCCAAAGAGAGCTAAAGAAGTTGCCCCCCTCTTCTAGCGCTTTATTGGCATCAAAGTTGAGATTGATATTTTTAAAACTATCTCCAGCTTGGGAAACGATGCTTTGTTTGAGATCATTTAGGGTTTTGGTGAAATCAGCATTGTTCAAAATGTCACTCTTTGAGAGATTGAGCGCAAAATTGATGATGATATTGACCTGGTTTCCTGTTATAACCTGATCGAGTTTGTAGTTTTTTAGCGTGTCTTCAACGATTTTGCGAACATCTTCTTCTGTCAGATTTCCCTTGCTTTCTTTAGCTTTGGCTAGTCCTGCCTTGATATCTGTCATAGCCGCATTGAGCTTATTAGCATCATAACCTGACTTGTCCTTGCTTTCAGCATTGATATCGGACAAGGCTTTTAGTTCTTCTTGAGCCAAGTCTTTATTGGCTTGCGGTACTTTAGCACCATTGGCCTCTAACGAGTAGTAAATCCCAGCTAGGGCGCTCTCACCTGTAACTGGTATAGGAGCTGCAACTGTGATTTTGGCATGCTCAACTCCCAAGGTCACTGCTGCATTACGGTACATATCCTGCGTCACCTTGGTGATATTTTCAGGCGTTTCAATCTTGACCTCTAGAGGTGATTTGTCCCCCAGCTTTTGAATCTTGGCCGACGAATAGAGTTGTAGACTGGCATCATTAGCCACATTCATGATTTTCGAATAGATATCAGGTGTCATTGTTTTGATATCTTTGGTGTCTTTGGATGCGTCATAGCCAAGCTTGCTAAGAGTTTGATTTTTTTGGTTTTCAGTTAGTGAAGAACCAAGCACATATTCAGGTTGTACATAGGTTTCATCGATTACTTTTTGAACATCGGTTGCTGCGTGGACGCTCGTCATAGCTGTTGCGGCCCACAAAACTGCAGCACTTGTTAGAAAGAATTTCTTTCTCATGGGATATTCCCTCCTTTACCTTTATAGGGTAATAAAACAATCTTAAAGAAAGCTTATAGCGAAAAACACCTGGTAAAACCAGATGTTTAGAAGAAATTAAAGAATTTCATGATGTACAGGTTAAAGCGTACCTGTCTCGAGTAGTAATAATTTCCACCATTTTCATAGAGTTCTGCACCATGAAAAATAGAAATTGGGTTAATGTAGGTGTAGGTCTTCCCAGTGGTATTTCCAAGGATAGGAGCGACCGTTTCTCGGGAATAACGCTTGGCTAATGCCAGTGAATTTTCCTTACCATTCTGAGCGATAAAGTCTATATAGGCAGGTCCAAAATTATAGGCTTGAACGGCCGTCCAGACATCCACTCCTTTGTTTTGAGCAAGATAAAGGTTATCTGTAAGAGTTTGAATGCCTTGCCGAATGCTAGAGGCATTATCATTGATGGTGTTGGTGGAGCCACTTGCAGACTCACTAGACTGCATAACATCGCCTTCTTTTCCTTTGGTTTCGGTATAAATCATGGCGAGCACCAACTCTTCATTGGCTGGAGTATCTCTTTCACTGAGAATTTCCCGAACCATAGGTTGGTAAGTCATGACTTGCTTTACATCCTGACGAATGTGATAGGCTTTGTATCCAGCAAAAAGGAGGACTGCTAGCAATAGCATTCTTCTTATAAATTTAAACATTATTTACTTTGAATATCCTCAATATTTTTGATTAAGATAGAATAGGTTCCATTGTCATTTTGGATAAATTCAACAGACTCCGCATCCTGGTAAACATTATTTGGAACGATGAGTTCGATTCCGTTTGACAAGGAAAGTTTTTGGTTTTCAAATTTCTTGAGCTGACGACTGGCATCAATTTCATCAAACTGGACTGGTTCTGGTACGGCTTCTTTGACTTGGTCGATAAAACTTAGACGAGCTGTTAGATTGTTATCAAAAAGGTCATTAGCCAATTTCTCAGGTGACAGCTCATTGCTTTCTTCAAGATTGTTGAAAATAGCTGATTTGACCTTGGATTGAAATTGAAAATCATCTGTGTTAAAGGACTCAGCAATTCTCTGGGCTGTTTTTTCCAGTTCCTTGATGGATTTCTTTGGCGAAATCTTAGGGGCAACAGCTAGGAGATTTTCTGAAAAATAGTTCAAAAAAGTTCCATTATACTTGATTCGTTTTTCGATCAGGTGGTACTTGCGACTTTGAAGATTGACGACCAAGGCCTCATCAGCTCCCGTTCCAAATCCAGGCAGGTTATTCTGAGTTAGCTTGATTGGATTATCAACTTCTCCTCCAAGGTGAGTCAAGGTTTCTCGCAGGGCAATTCGTAAGAAAGCGAAATGCTCTACACCTTCTTTAGAAAATTGCACAAAAATCAAGTCATTGGTCTTGAGATTTTCTGAAATACTAAACTCCTCTTTCCAGAGATTAGCCAGTGTTACCGAAGTCTCCAACAAATCGTCTGAGATGTGATTGAAGAAGGGATTTTCTTCTTCGAAAATCCCAGTCTTAGCTTCATCTGAATACACACGTTCAATTTTTTTGCGCAGGTATTCTTCGATTTTTGGCGTGATATTGAGAAATTTATCCGCTAGGAACAACTCCGTATCATCTGGGCTGAACTGATGGATAATAGCTTTCTTAATATAAATGTCCATAAAAGTATTAGTCCTCGTATAATGGGAAGGCATCTGTCAAAACTTTGACTGCGCTTCTCACTTCTTCTAAGACAGCCTCATTTTCTGCATTTTTAAGAGTTTTAATGATAAGTTCAGCCACTTTACGGCTTTCTTCTTCACCAAATCCACGTGCAGTGATGGCTGCAGATCCGATACGAATCCCACTTGTCTTGAATGGTGACAAGGTTTCGTAAGGGATTGAGTTTTTATTTAGGGTAATATTGACTTCATCTAGCAAGTTTTGAGCAACTTTGCCATTTTCTACAACCTTAGTCACATCCACTAGGAAGAGGTGGTTTTCAGTTCCGCCTGAAATGATACGGAAATCAGGGTCTTGCAAGAAGACTTCAACCATAGCCTTGCTGTTCTTGATAATATTTGCAGCATATTCCTTGAAAGCTGGATCCAAAACTTCTTTGAAGGAAACAGCCTTAGCAGCGACAACATGCTCCAAAGGACCACCCTGAATACCAGGGAAAATAGCTGAATTGATTTTCTTAGCAAGGTCTTCATCATTGGTCAAAATCAAACCACCACGTGGTCCACGAAGGGTTTTGTGGGTCGTTGTTGTTGTGATATGAGCGTATGGAACTGGACTTGGATGTAGACCAGCTGCAACCAAACCAGCGATATGAGCCATATCGACCATGAGTTTAGCCCCAACAGCATCTGCGATTTCACGGAATTTTGAGAAATCGATGATCTGAGAATAAGCTGAAGCACCTGCTACGATTAGTTTTGGTTTTACTTCTTGGGCTTGTTTCAAGATAGCATCAAAGTCCAAGAGTTCTGTTTCAGGATCTACACTATAAGAAACGAAGTTGTAGGTTTGACCAGAGAAGCTGACAGGAGCTCCATGAGTCAAGTGTCCACCTGCTGCCAAGTCCATCCCCATAACGGTATCACCTGGCTCAATCAAGGCCATGTAAGCAGCACAGTTGGCTTGGCTTCCTGAGTGAGGTTGGACATTGGCGAATTTTGCACCGAAAATTTCTTTCGCGCGTTCAATAGCCAGAGTCTCTACCACATCTACCACATCAGTTCCACCATAATAACGGCGTCCTGGGTAACCTTCAGCGTATTTATTCGTCAAGATAGACCCTTGAGCTGCCATAACAGCCTTAGAAACTACGTTTTCGGAAGCAATCAATTCGATATTGTTTTGTTGGCGTTCTTCTTCTTTGGCAATAGCATTCCATAGATCAGCATCGTAGGCTTTAAAATCATCTTTGTCAAAAATCATAGGTCTTCTCCTTTTATAGTGTGACAGGTCCTTTAGTTTGTTTTACAATAAGAAAATAAACTAAAAGATGCGAATAAACCGTTTCTGCATTTTATCACAAGTATAACCAACTTTTTCATAAAATGCATGAGCACCCAGACGATGATCGGCAGAGTTTAAGCGGATAAACTCATATCCACGTCTTTTTGCTTCTTGATCCAACCCTTGCAGTAAGCTTTTACCGATACCTCGTCCTTGTGCTTGAGGCGAAACTGCTAAGCCTAAAATATTAAATCCTGCTTTGGAATAGAGGGATTCATAAACTTCAGCATGGACATATCCAAGTAGGATATGACTAACTGCATCCTCATAACCAAGTAAGAAATGATGTGAATCCTGAGATAATCTAGCTAGTTGACTAGCTGTGTCCTCTGGACTAAAAGAATAGCCCAAAGCCTCTTGGTTAATCTCACATATAGCATTCACATCTGTTTCTTGCAAATCTCTTAGCATCTCATTCCTCCTCAAAAGAAATCTCTGGCAACTGTGCAAGAATATCTTCTCGCTTAATCGCCCCTTGGCGTAAGATTTTCACCTCGTCTCCAGACAAATCCAAAATAGTCGAATCCTGTCCAGTTAGAAAAGCGTCGTCCTCCAGCCCCAAAACCTCTTGGTCAAAATCCTCTAGAATTTGAGCAAAGGTCACTCCACTCGCCTGACCCGAGATATTGGCAGACGGCCCAATCAAAGGACCTGTCTCTCGAATCAAATCCAGTGTAATGGGGTGACTCGGCATCCGAAATCCCACCGTTGCAAGACCAGAGTTGACCCAAAAGGGAACTCTGTCATTGGCTTCGAGAATAATGGTCAAGGGACCCGGTAAAAAGGTCTCTACAAGCTTTTGTAGATAAGTTGGCTGATTCTTTGAGAAGTGCAAGATGTCCTCTAGAGAAGCGACATTAAGATTGAGCGCCTTGTCTCTAGGACGACGCTTGAGTTGGTAAACATGGTCGACAGCTTTTTCATCTAAGGCCTTAGCAAATAGCCCGTAAACCGTCTCTGTAGGCAAAACAACTGCCCCGCCCTTTTCCAACTCTTGTCTAATCCTGTCCATCATCAACTACAACCATCCTATCTTGACCAAATTGATCCTTGAGTGTTCGTACTCGTTTTTCAGGAAGATATTTCCTAAAAAGCGCAGGAACACTTTGACCTTGCTTGTATCCAATTTCAAGGTAAATCTTACCACCATCTGTGAGATAGTCTTTTACATCTTCCGCAATTCTGCGGTAAATAGCTAGGCCATCCTCATCTGCAAAGAGAGCTAGATGAGGCTCTGAATGCAAAACATTCAAACCGACCTCTGACTCATCTTCACGAGAGATATAGGGTGGATTGGATACAATTATATCATATTTTTCAGAAATTTCTGCAAAACAATCAGATTTTTTAAAAAATATATTAAGATTTTGATTTTTAGCATTCTCTGATGCAAGCTCTAAGGCATCTTGGGAAATATCTGCTGCTGTCACTGACCAATCTGGTCTGTTTTTAGCTAATCCAAGAGCTATGGCGCCACTTCCAGTCCCGATATCTAGAATCTTAAGCTTATCCTCAGGATTTTCTGTGAGGATGAGCTCCACCAACTCCTCTGTTTCTGGACGAGGAATCAAAACCCGCTCATCCACTTTTAACTGCATCCCAAAGAAATCTGCGTAACCAATGATATACTGAGCTGGTTTATGGGACGCTAACTTCTGGAAAATTTCTTCTACAAATTGTTTTTCGGCCTCTGTTACCTCTTGCTGAAGGGTAAAAACAAAGTCCGTAAAAGAGAGATTTTTTAAGCTACGATAGACAAAAGAGAGGCTTTCTGCTTCCTCTCCTTGTCTTATCAACTCTTCTTCAAAATCTGAAAATAATTGAGCTAATTTCATTATTTGTTTAATTCTTCTAATTTTTGTGTTTGGTCATAAAGAACCAAGGCATCCACAACTTCATCCAATTTACCAGATAAAATCGTATCTAGTTTTTGGAGAGTCAAGCCAATACGGTGGTCTGTGACACGGTTTTGTGGGAAGTTATAAGTACGAATACGTTCAGAACGATCCCCAGTACCGATTGTCGACTTACGCTCGGCATCTTGTTCATCTTGTGCAATTTGTGCAAAGTGGTCAGCAACACGCGCACGAATGATTTTCATGGCTTTCTCACGGTTTTTCTGCTGGGTACGTTCTTCCTGCATCTCAACCTTGATATTAGTTGGCAAGTGAACGATACGAACGGCAGTCGCAACCTTATTGACGTTCTGTCCACCAGCACCAGATGCGTGGTAGATATCAACACGAAGGTCTTTTGGATCAATATCGTATTCTACTTCTTCCACTTCAGGCATGACAAGAACTGTGGCAGTTGATGTATGGACACGACCTTGGCTTTCTGTCACAGGGACACGTTGCACACGGTGAGCACCAGACTCATACTTGAGTTTAGAGTATACCGATTGACCAGAAACCATAGCAACCACTTCTTTGAATCCACCGACACCATTCATAGAGGCTTCCATGACTTCAAAGCGCCAGCCTTGGGCTTCCGCATACTTTTGGTACATAGTTAACAAATCTCCAGCGAAAAGTGCTGCTTCGTCTCCACCAGCTGCTCCACGGATTTCAAGGATGATGTTCTTATCATCGTTTGGATCCTTTGGAAGGAGCAAAATTTTCAATTTCTCTTCGTATTCTTCTTTTTCAGCCTTGGCATCTTTGAGCTCTTGCTTAGCCATTTCTTCCAAGTCCGCATCTCCGCCTGATTCCTTAATCATATCTTCGGCGTCAACGATGTTTTGGAGGACTTGTTTGTACTCACGGTAAGCCGTTACCGTATCACGAGTAGAAGCCTCTTCTTTTGAAAGCTCCATGAAACGCTTGGTGTCTGAAACGACATCAGGGTCACTCAGCAATTCTCCTAATTCTTCATAACGGTCTTCTACAGCTTGTAGTTGATCATAGATGTTCATTTGTCTTCATTCTCCTTATTGATTTCAGGCGCAAAATAATGTTTACGGCAGACTGAGATATAAGTTTCATTTCCACCGATCTGAATTTGTTCGCCATCATAGACTGGCACACCATCCTGCGTACGCAACACCATAGTCGCCTTTTTCTTACAGTACTGACAGATAGTCTTGATTTCTTCAATCTTGTCTGCTAAGAGCAAGAGGTATTTTGAACCTTCGAACAATTCATTGCGAAAGTCATTCTTCAAACCAAAAGCCATGACAGGTATGTCTAGCTCGTCAACAACACGAGCTAGATCGTAAACATGGTGACGCTTGAGAAATTGAGCCTCATCGACTAGCACACAGTATGGTTTCTCAGGTAAGTCTCGGATATAACCGTAGATATCCGTCGTTTCCTCAATCGCAATGGCTGGGCGTTTCATACCGATTCGACTCGACACATAGCCAACACCGTCACGCGTATCCAGAGCCGAAGTCATAATCACAACTCCCTTTCCTTGCTCCTCGTAGTTATAGGCCACCTTGAGAATCTCAATCGTCTTACCAGAGTTCATGGTCCCATAACGATAATACAACTGTGCCATGCTTCTAATTCACGTCCATTTCTAAATTTTTGCTACATTCTAGTATATCATAATTTTCTGAAGCTTTAAACGGCAAAATGTGGTAAAATAGAAGAAATCAAAAACTAGTGGAGGAAGTTATTATGCCATTTGTACGCATCGATTTATTTGAAGGACGCACGCTCGAGCAAAAGAAAGCTCTGGCTAAGGAAGTAACGGAAGCTGTTGTCCGTAATACTGGAGCACCTCAATCTGCTGTCCATGTCATCATCAACGACATGCCAGAAGGAACTTACTTCCCACAAGGGGAAATGCGCACCAAATAAGCTAGCTTAAGCAGAATTGCTTAGGCTTTTTCAATCTCCAAGTAGCATCCATTGAAGAAATAACCTAAATTTGTTACAATTTGAAGAGATGCTTGGATACCATATCCTAAGAAAAGAAATACAAAAGGAATTAGTATGATTACACGTGAATTTGATACCATCGCTGCTATCTCTACTCCACTAGGTGAAGGGGCTATTGGTATTGTCCGTTTGAGCGGAACTGACAGTTTTGCCATTGCGCAAAAGATTTTCAAAGGCAAAGACTTAAGCAAGGTTGCTAGCCACACTCTTAACTATGGTCACATCGTTGACCCTCAAACTGGTGAGGTCATGGACGAGGTTATGGTTGGGGCTATGAAGTCCCCAAAGACCTTCACTCGTGAGGATATTATCGAGATTAACACCCACGGTGGGATTGCGGTGACTAATGAGATTCTCCAACTAGCTATCCGTGAAGGAGCTCGTTTGGCAGAACCTGGAGAATTTACCAAGCGTGCCTTTCTAAACGGTCGTGTGGATTTGACACAAGCTGAGGCGGTGATGGACATCATCCGTGCCAAGACTGACAAGGCTATGAATATCGCAGTCAGGCAACTAGATGGTTCCCTTTCTGATCTTATCAATAATACCCGTCAAGAAATCCTCAATACACTTGCCCAAGTTGAGGTCAATATCGACTATCCTGAGTATGATGATGTTGAGGAAGCTACTACTGCTGTTGTCCGCGAAAAAACTATGGAGTTTGAGCAATTGTTAACCAATCTGCTTCGAACAGCACGTCGTGGCAAAATCCTCCGTGAGGGAATTTCAACTGCCATTATCGGCCGTCCCAATGTTGGGAAATCCAGTCTTCTCAATAATCTCCTTCGTGAAGACAAGGCTATTGTAACAGATATCGCTGGTACGACACGAGATGTTATCGAAGAATACGTCAACATTAACGGGGTTCCTCTCAAATTGATTGATACAGCTGGTATTCGGGAAACAGATGACATCGTGGAACAAATCGGTGTCGAGCGTTCGAGAAAAGCCCTCAAGGAAGCTGACTTGGTACTACTAGTGCTAAATGCTAGTGAACCACTAACAGCACAAGACAGACAACTCTTAGAAATCAGTCAGGACACCAACCGCATTATTCTACTTAATAAAACTGATCTTCCTGAAGCGATTGAAACTTCGGAACTACCAGAAGATATTATCCGTATTTCAGTTCTTAAAAATCAAAACATTGATATGATTGAGGATAGAATCAACAACCTCTTCTTTGAAAATGCTGGTTTGGTCGAGCAAGATGCTACTTACTTGTCCAACGCCCGTCATATTTCTCTGATTGAGAAGGCAGTTGAAAGCCTACAAGCAGTTAATGAAGGTCTTGAACTAGGGATGCCAGTTGATTTGCTTCAAGTTGACTTGACCCGTACTTGGGAAATTCTCGGAGAAATCACTGGAGATGCTGCTCCAGATGAACTCATTACCCAACTCTTTAGCCAATTCTGTTTAGGAAAATAAGAAAAATCCATGATTGTTCGGTCATGGATTTTATTGTCTTTATTAGTAATCTGGTCTTAAGACTCCTGTTACGGTTGCCTTAGTCGCTTCATAGTCGCCATCTACGACAACCTTGATAATGCGTTTGGCATCTTCTTCTGGTGCTGGAACTAGAGGTAGACGAGTTGGTCCAGCTTCAAATCCCATATAGTTCAAAACAGCCTTAACTGGAGCAGGACTTGGATAAGAGAAGAGGGCGTTGACCTTAGGAATGAATTTACGTTGAATAGCTGCCGCTTTTTTCATATCGCTTTCTGCAATAGCAGTCAACATCTCGTGCATTTCATCCCCATTTGTATGAGATGCAACAGAAATAACCCCGTCCGCACCAAGATTCATGGCATGGAAAGCATCTCCGTCCTCACCAGTATAGACCAAGAACTCTTCTGGCTTGTGTTCAATCAAGTAAGCCATATTAGCCAGACTAGTACATTCTTTGACCCCAATGATATTTGGATGGTCAGCCAAACGAAGCATGGTTTCTGGAGTCAATTCGACAACTACACGCCCTGGAATGTTATAGATAATAATTGGTAAGTCAGAAGCATCTGCAATTGCTTTAAAGTGCTGGTACATCCCTTCTTGAGAAGGTTTATTGTAGTATGGTACAATCGCAAGCCCAGCTGCAAAGCCACCAAATTCTGCTACTTCTTTGACAAACTCGATAGAGTCACGCGTATCATTGGTACCTACACCCGCAATCAAAGGAACGCGTCCATTAACAATCTTTTGTACAGCCGCAAAGAGTTCCAACTCCTCATCGTGGGTTAAAGTTGGACTCTCAGCAGTCGTTCCAGCTAGGAGAATGCCGTCTGTGTGATGGGCCAATAAATGCTCAATTAAGGCTGGAATGGCATCAAAGTTGATGGAACCATCCTCATGGAAAGGGGTAATAAAGGCCGTGATGATTTTACACTCTTTTAAATCTTGATAAGACATGAAAACACCTCTCTATTTCAAAGAAGGAGTTCATCTGAACTCCTAAACGATATGACTATTTTAATTCAAATTTCAATTCAGCTGTTGGACGAACCAATCCACGTTCGTGAAGCGTTTCTGCAATCTGAACTGAATTCCAAGCAGCACCTTTGAGAAGGTTATCTGAAACAACCCACATGTGGATTCCTTTTTCAGCGTCCAAGTCTTTACGGATACGACCAACAAAAGTATCACGCGAACCCACTGCATTGACAGCTTGAGGATAGATTTGGTGCGCTACGTCATCCTCAAGAACAGCACCTGGGAAGGCTACGATGGCTGCTTTCACTTCTTCGATTGGTGCCACTTCTTTTGTTTCGATATAAACAGATTCAGAGTGAGCTGACAAGACTGGAATACGTACACAGGTTGCAGATACTGCAATGCTATCATCTTCCATGATTTTCTTCGTTTCCTTGGTCATCTTCATCTCTTCGTATGTGTAATCATTGTCAGTGAAGACATCGATTTGTGGAAGAGCGTTAAAGGCGATAGGGTAGTGTTTCTTGTCACCACCTGAAGGCAAGATTTCCGCATGCAAATCACGTGGATTCACACCATCATTCAAGACTTCACGAAGTTCACGTTGTGTTTCAAGAATCGCACCCATACCAGCACCAGAGACTGCTTGGTAAGTTGAAACGATGATGCGGTCCAAGCCCCATTTTTGGCGGACCGGCTCAAGAGCCACCATCATTTGGATTGTTGAACAGTTAGGGCAGGCAATGATTCCGTTGTGGGCATCAAGTGCATGGGCATTGACCTCTGGGACAACCAATGGTACATCTGGATTTTGACGGAAATAAGATGTATTATCCACTACTACCGCACCAGCTTGAACTGCGTATGGTGCATACTTAGCTGATGTCGAACCACCTGCTGAGAAGAGTGCAATATCAACACCCTCAAAAGCTGTCTCAGTTGTTTCTTCAATCGTAATATCTTGGTCTTTAAATTTCAAAGTCTTGCCTGCTGAACGTGCAGAAGCAAGGTAACGGATTTTATTGATTGGAAGTGTTGATTCTTCCAACATTTTTATCATCTGAGCTCCGACAGCACCTGTCGCGCCGACTACAGCAACTGTATATCCCATAAATAACCTCTTTCGGAATTTTCTAAAAATTTCTATAATAGATGTATTATACTACTTTTTCCAGAAATTGAAAAGCACTTTTAGACTATATTTTCTGAAAACTAAAAATCCCTAGCCATTCGACCAGGGACTAAGAGGCATCTTCATGTGATGAGCAGGTTCACACAACTCATCAAGGTCCGCTCCTGCGTTATGACCTCCTGATGCTCAATAGTAGTCCGAAGACTACCTATCGACTCATCGCATCTACTATTCTACTAGATAGAGTCACTTTTGTCAACAGCCAAAGCTCTTTAGCTTCATTTACACAGGTGTATAAGAAAAACCTTGGTCTGCCAAGGTCATTTTGTTTCTAATATGCTAATTGCCGGGATTGAACCGGCGACCTCATCCTTACCATGGATGCGCTCTGCCAACTGAGCTAAATCAGCTTACCTAAAAAGTATACTATAGTTCCTAGTTCTTGTCAAGCGCTCTCTTTTAATTTATGGAATGAAAAAAGCTAGATTTATCAAGAATCTAGCTTATAAACTTCTTATCTTGTTAGATCGATTCGGCGTCCTAATTTTCCGATTAAAATAGCACCTACGATGAGTGATGCAAACTCACCAATTCCCGTAGAGAACCATGTAAAGAAGAATGGAGCTTCTGCAACAATATAGAGTTCTGCTGCAATGGTAATCATTGAAATAGAGAATAGGATTGAAAAGAAGAAATGATCTTTTCGAATCAAACCATTGAACAAATAGTCTTTCTTGTACTTGCTAAAGAGCCAAACACCCAGACTAAGGAAAACTAGAGTAGATCCCCCGCCGACAAAGACATCAATTATGCCAAAACTAAAGAAATTAGCAATCATACATCCAATTGTCACACCAATGATATATTTAGGGTTGTAAAAAGCCAGAAAATTCATCATCTCAGAAATACGGAACTGGTAGGCGCCGTAGCTAATGGCATTCAGTGGTGGGGTAATGGTTAAAACCACATAAATAGCAGCAACAATGGCAATATCTGCCATGTCACGAACAGTTAAATTTTTCATGTTTTCTCCTTTGGCGGTTTCCCGCGTAAAATATGCTTGGTGAAAGAAGCTAAGCACCAAGGGTTGAGTGAATCAACCTTACCAGTATAGCACAATATATGACTTTATGCTATACTAAAATCATGAAAAAACTAATAAAAACTTTTTTTGATAGCGAAATCCTCTCTTATCTATTTTTTGGTGGAGCTACTACTTTAGTATCTATTTTATCACGTTTAGCTATCTACCATATCAGCCATCAGGAAATCCTAGCAACTGCACTGGCAAATATTATCGGTATTCTTTTTGCCTTTATCACTAATGATACATTTGTTTTTAAACAAGAGAGGAAGAATTGGCTAATTCGACTAGTTAAGTTTTTCTTAGCTCGTCTGTCTACTCTTGGACTGGACGTTCTTTTAACTTATATCTTCGTTACAACCTTTCCTGATCTTATTGGTCAGTTTGTCGAATATAATATAGACAGGGTTAATGTGGTTGAAACCATCCTAGCACAAATCTTGATTATTGTGCTTAATTATATTTTCAGTAAAATCTATATTTTTAAAAGGAGCAACTGATCTCCTTAAGCATCCAGGTTGCCTTTTGTCACAATTTAGGATATAATAAGTTAGAAAATTAGGAAAGGAATTTATGAAAGTGTTAAAGGATCTTAAAGAATTCTTGCTTCGTGGTAATGTCGTTGACCTTGCTGTCGGTGTAATCATCGCCTCTGCTTTTGGTGCTATCGTGACTTCACTCGTTAACGATATCATCACTCCACTTATCTTGAACCCAGCTTTGGAAGCTGCGAAAGTACAAAACATCGCTGAGCTTGCATGGAATGGTGTTACATATGGTAAATTCTTGAGTGCTATTATCAACTTTCTCGTTGTAGGTACTGTGCTTTTCTTCGTTATTAAAGCTATGGAAAAAGCGCAAAACCTTCGCAAGAAAGAAGAAGTGGTTGAGGAAGCACCTGCTGCTCCAACTGAACTTGAAGTTCTTCAAGAAATTAAAGCTCTTCTTGAGAAAAAATAAAACAGATAAAGGATTTAGCTTTAAGCTAAATCCTTTTTTCTTTACTCTTTTGGTAACTTCCCAGCCTTTTCGAGCATTTTCTTAATCAAGTAAGGCATCTTCACATTTTCACGACCTTTTTTCTCAATGAGTTTTTTGACAAATTCTGGCATCTGAATGTCGTCTGTCTCTTTCATGATGTCCTTGGTAGTTGCCGAAGGCGCTAACTCATCAAAGGTTTCTTCTTCTGGGAGAAAAGCTTTAAATTCTTTGTGTTCGTTGACTCTTACAGTAGCAACTAAAGCGTCAATTAAACGGCTATCCGTATTGGGCATCGGTGGACGATGGTAGGTGACACCTAATTCTTGACACAAATCATAACATTCCATATCATTATCGAACAAGACTTCGATATGCTCACTGATAAAACTTATCGGGACAAAAATATAATGTTCTGGATGTTGCTTTTGTTCTCGTAAATATTCTAAGACATCTGGCTTGATCCAAGGGATTCCAATATCGCTTTCGCTCTGCCAAGTATTGGTATACTGGTCTGTCATTAGGCCGAGTTGTTCAGCAATGAGCTTGCTATTATCGAAAATCTGATCAATATATGGATCTCCAAAGTCCAAGGCAAAAATGGGGACGCTATGGGCTGAAAAGATTACCTTGAAGGATTCTTCTCCCACATGGTTTCGTAAAATTTTTCTAATCTCATCTGTCCAGAAGTCCAGCAAAGGCTGTTGTTGATACCAGTCCTTAATAACTAAAAATCGGATCTGCTGGCTTTCCAGAAACTTTTCATACCCCATGACTGAGTAAAAAGAATAATGAGGTTCCAAAATCAAGCAGATACATTCTTCAACACCATCAGTTTCCATCTGCTTGATCACGTCTGGAATAAAGGGACGAGAAAATTTGTTGGCAAAGTAGATACCATACTCCTCCCCTAAACGTTCTTTGAGTAAATTGACCTCCTCACGTGTAATCCGCTGCAAAGGCGTCCCACCGATACGAACATAGTTGTCATAGAGAGTCTGGATTTCGTGGTCTTGGGGTCTAACTCCACGACGAATGTTTGTAAAAAATTCTGCTACTCCTTCAAAACTAATCTCCTCTGGAGATCCAAAGGTCATCATTAATATTGCTTTTTTCATGTTATCATCCTTATGATATTATTTTCTCTATCCATTCTATCATGAAAGAAAAAAATAGTAAACGTTTCCTACGTCTACTATTTCTTTTGTTCTTTTGTTTTTTTATCTCGTCTTATGATTAGAATAATAACTATTAGAAGCAAGATGACAATGATAAGAAGGAGTAAGGTTAGGATATAAATCCAATGCGTTGGAATCCCTTGGTCAAAATAACGTGTTCCCACGCTTTCTCCACTTTTATCCTGTGCTGCTTTTACTGGTGCATCCGTTATTTTTGCTAAAAGGATATGGCGACCGTTGGTAATATTAAGAAAACAGGTGCTTAACAAAACAATCTTGTCCGTTGAAGTCAAGGAAACATCTCGCTTGTACTTGGCTTTACTCAACAGATACTGATAATAGGCCTGGTGTTCCTCATCGTTGGAACTCAAGGTTCGGTAAATTTCCGTATCATAGGCATCCACTTCTAAAATCCCAAAAATCTCAAGACCACGTTCTCGACCATTGTAGTAGATAGAACCATAGCGATGCTGGTCGAAGAATTCCTTATCAGCAAATTTCTTAATCTCACCGAACATAGCCCCTGAAGCCATAGAGTGTCCGTAGATGATGGTATTAAAATCAGTAAAGTTGGGATTAAAGCGATAGTCGAGAAAAATTGATCCCGTTATCGTATAATCGCCAAAGGCATTGCGGTCAAGGTATTTGACATTATCCTGACTTTGTAGAAGCGGATAGTCTACCTTGGTCCCATCAAGGCTGATCCAACCGCAAACATCATGATTAAGCTGTTGCAGGGTTTCAAATCCTGTGCTCGAAGCATCCTTTTCAATAGGATTATAGTGATCATAATCACTTGCTTCTGCTCTCTGCCAACTAAAAAGAGCTACGAAAACACAGAAGAATACCAGAAACACGTTTTTAAATCGCGCTCTTTTTTGAACCGTCATCAGAACTCCTTTCTATGCGAGATTTCTTAAAAGGAAAGGAGGCGGAACAAAACCGCCTCTTTTCTATTCACCCTTAGTCAGTAAAAGGGTCTGCTTCTTGCATTTTTTTACTCTCTCTTCTACGACGTAGGATCAAGTAGAGGACAAGGAGTAAGAAAATCAAGAGCAAGAACAATACAAACAAGATAAGGTACCAAATCCATAGTGGGATTGATGAGAGGAAACGTCCAAGAGACGAGTCATCAAAGACACTATATGGGAATGGTTTTGATTTTTTTGTATGGAAAGTATTTTTAGGGACTGTGTCTGTAATCTTTGCGACCACGATATGACGACCATTGGTCACATCGAGAAAACAGGTACTGAGTAGGATGATACGATCACTCGGTGAGAGTGAGATATCCCTCTTGTGCATGGCGACTGAGAGCAAGTGGTCTAGATAGGCCTGCTGACGGTCCTCACCCTGTATTCCTGGATCATAGATGTTAAAGTCATAGGCATCGACCTCCAACATCTCAAAGATCTCGAGCCCTTTTTCCACACCATTGTAGTATATACTACCGTAACGATGCTGGTCAAAAAATTCCTGATCAGCAAACTTAGCCACATCACCAAACATGACCCCGTTTTCTACGTGGTGCCCGTAGATAATGGTATTAAAGTCTTCGAACTTAGGATTATTTCGTGCATCGAGAAAGATAGCGCCTGTCGCTGCAAACTCACCTTTGGAGTCCTTGTTGAGATACTTTTCATTGTCCTTGGCTTGGACTAAGGGATAGTCGATATTGGTGCCATAGACATTGATCCAACCGAGGACTTCGGGATTGAGTTCTTGGAGTTTGCTGAAGCCTGAAAAGCTAGCCAGCTCATCCTGTTGCGTCGTAACAGGCCGATAAGCCTCGTACTCACTTGACGAAGCCAAGGAGTAGACTTGGTTGGAATCCCAAAGGGCATAGAAACCAAAGAGAAAGATCAAAGCTGCAAAAATGAGCAACAGGTGATTGATCACCCCATCCACAGCAAGAACGAGACGTCTAGACAGACTCTTTTTTGGTTTCTCACGCTTGGTTTTCATCGTCTACCCCCAGCCATTTAGGCTTCTCTACGTTTTTTAGACAAGACAACAAATCCAGCTAAACCAAGACCAATCATCAAGATGAATGGAAGGTTATCAATCAAGAGACCAGTAGGAGTCACGTCATTAATTTTGTTGGTAACGGTGTTGTTGTTTGTTTTTTCACCAAGAAGGATATTCTCAACTTTATAATCTTGACCCAATTGTCCAGCTGCACCATTAGTTGATGTTCCGTTTGTCAAATATACTGATGATGCTGTATATCCTGGAACACCAGTTTCAGTTAGTGTATAGTGTGATCCAGCCGGCAATTGATCAATAGTAAAGGTTTCACCATGCTTCAAAGTAAAATCATAGTCAACGATTCCTGAACTCAACACCGTAATTGTATTGGATGTTTCACCATGTTGTACTACAAGCATTTTCAATGGAGATTCAGCTGTACTGTTAGTGCTTGGAAGTTGAATATGAATATGGAAGTGGAAATCTTTTGTTTTATCCCCTGAGGCTCCGTCAACTTTTTTAGTAATTGTTAATGCGTTTGCAGTAGGGTCTACTTTACTAGGATCATCAGGCTTAGGGTCTCTGCTAGCATCTTTTGTATAGGTGTTGTCAAAGAGATTATAAACCCCTGTTTCACTCGGTTGAACCTTTGCTGTATTGGATTGTTTATTTTCTTTGAAGTATACTGATGAAATATAGACACCACCATTGGCTTTATTTTTGACAATAACATGCATTTCATATGTGCGCTCATCATATCTCATTGCATCAATTTTTTTACTATCTTTTTCAATGGCTGTCCAACCTGATTTATCTTCTCTGACATCATAAACATATTCTCCGGCATGTTTATATGTTGTGTTGCCAAAAATATTTTCAGTCGTTTTTTCGATTTTATCATTTACTTGATTATCTGTTTTAGAATAAGTAACTGATATATCTGGGATATTCACTCCTTTCTCATAAGGAGCTCCATTAGAGGATGTACCAGACTTTTCAGTAAATTTAAAAGTAAATGTCGCATTCGGTGTTGTAATACCTTGTGCAATATTCAAGGTTTTTCTAATTTTCACAACAGCATTTGCTTCACCAGTTGCCATTGTTGTTGCTGAAGTATCATCCGCAAAGGTCGGAACACCTCTGAATACCGACAAAGCGGTTATAGCTGCAATACTTGCAGTGAATAGCTTTTTAAAGAATGTTTTTTTCATGATTATTCCTTTTGTTTTTTTTATTTTCTTTTTTCATTATGATCATCAAAAGCCTCGTCTTCTAATGACTGTTACAACTTTGCCTTGAGTATCCTGTATAGGGATGGTCCCAAAAGCACGACTGTCTACAGCCGTTGTTCGATTGTCCCCGAGGACAAAGAGTTGTCCTGCTGGGACTTTCATCGGGAAGGTTGCCCCTTCCTTATAGAGCAGCGTTTCTTTGTAGATATCTTGCTCTTGTTGAGGAGAACCGTTGATGATGAGACCATTTTCGTTTATATCGATTGTACTTCCTTCGGTTGCGATGACACGCGCCACTCTTTCCTTGCCTTTATAACTATAGACGAGCAAATCACCAATCGAATAGCGTTTATCCAACCTATAGTAGACGACCAAGTCGCCATCTTTTAAGGCTGGCTTCATGCCATCGTCATTGTATCTTAATAGTCCAAAGACGAAAAAGTAAAGGGTGGCTAGTACAAATCCAACCATCAGAAGTTTACTGACTAAGTAAAGGATATCTCCCCAGACACTCGGCGGAGACTTATCCCGATTGACTTGTGTTACTGGTTTCTTATGTTTCTTTTTTAGCAGCATCACTTCCTCCTATTCACCACAAGGTGACCAAGTAAGATGATAAAGAAGATTCCTCCTAGAGGAAGAACGACTCCAAGCATGAGAGTGCTACTCAAGAAGTCAATCCCCGTTTCAGGTACGCTGTTTTTATTATTCGTGACTGTCGCGGACTTATCTGCATCAAGAGTTCCTTCTTTGTTATCATAGGACACCTGATACCCACGAGACGAACTTGCTTCTTCTTCGATACTGTAATGGGCATTTAGAGGAAGGTCGAAAATCTTAACGGTTTTATCTTTCTTTAGATTAACCGTTGCCTTACCATTGGTGAATTGTAGCGTTGTTTTTTGATTATTTACTATTGCACTATAGGTTCCATCCAATGGTCTATTCTGAGCATCCCTGACGTTAATGGTAATCTTAAAGGATTGCAGAAGATTAGCAAAAGCACCCGTAACCTTTTTTGTAACTGAAAGTGTCGGAAGTCTGTGGTTGGTGACGATTGTTTGAACATCCTTTGACAAAGTCCCCTCTTGTTTGTCATAGGTGACATGATACCCAGCTTTAGATTTTTCTGCTTCTTCTACCTTATAGTGGGTATCACGAGGCAGGTATTCGAGGGTAGTTTCCTGACTATTTTTGAGAGAAATCTGCGCTTTCCCGTTAGTCACTGTTGTATTACCAAACTTGCCATTAATCGGTTTGCCATCCTTATCTGAAAGTGTAACATTAATTGTGAAAGACTTATTAGGTGATTGTTCACCTTCTAGGATTTTCTTTATGGTGAGACTTGGAAGCTGTCGGTAAATAACTTTGAAGGATGGTTTCTCTTTCGTACCTGTCTTTTGAACTTCTACTGTATATCCCGGAGCGTCTGGTGCTTTCAGTTCGTAGTCATATCCCTTAGCTACCTTTGCAAAACTAGTATTTTCAGTAAAACTATTCGTTTGAACTGGACTAGTGACCTTTCGATAGGAATCCTTTATACTTCCATCTTTCTTTTGGTTTAAGTTTAATTCGACACTAGGTGGACGATTTGCTGATGAATTTGATTTTCCATCCACACCTTTCCACTCAATCTCTACAGGAACCGTCAATGGATCTGACGGCTTGAAAGTGGGCTTCTCAGAATAGTCTTTTGTTTTGGTATGTGAAGTCCCAATACCATAGGAATAGGTAACTTTTGCCCCCTTATTGGAGTAGAGTTTAGTAGCATCGGCTCCTTCGGCATCATCACTAGTAAGTGTCTTATCACCCGCAATCGCATCAAATGCCTCTTGGGTAGAGGTGACAGTAAACTTGAGAACGTACTTGGCGTCATCCTCCAAAGTGTAACTCGGATCAAACTTGGCTGTTACTTCCACTAATCCCTGTTCGTTCTTCTTACTTTCAATCGTCACTTGATTGCCATTCAGTTCTTCCTCATTACCATCCTTTATTTTTACGACACGAAGGCGTGAAGCATTACCCGGTAATAGCTGCACGTACTTGGACAAGACATCTGATATAGTTACATGGTGTACGCCTAGAGGTAAAATTTTATCAGTGATATCTTTGAATTTTTGTTGCAAGTCATTTTCATTACTTGCAGAAAATATTTCGTTGGGGATATTAGGGTTATATTGATTAATGTAAGATTTAATATCGGATATACTATCTCTAGTGTTAGAGTATCGAAATTTAATTGAGTAAAATCCATCAATTCTAGGTGCCAGGCTTGATGAAATCCCTAATACGAATTGCTTAAGATAGTCATTAAACCAGTTGGGAGCTGTTTCTGTTTTAGCATCGATATTATTCCAGTTGTATATAGTATAACCATATTCATCATAATACATATTAGCAAAACCATCTGATAGTAGAATAACAACCTTTTTCGCATTACTTCTCGCATTATTAAGGAGTGCATCTGCCTCCCACAGACCAGCACCAATATTTGTACCTGTACCTATCCCTCGCTCATACCCTCTAGAATTACCACCCGCAATCGCCATCTTATTAACTGCAGTTTTAGCATTGTATGAATTATTACTCCAGTTCAAAATGGTTTTCGCATCGTCATAAGTCGAAACACCAGAATAATATCCAGCAAATTGATTGGGCCAAGAATAATACTGATTACTATACTGATTATCAATTTTTCCAGCAAAACCTACAATAGATAAACGGTTTTGGGAACTAGAAAGAATTGTATCAATGAGCCCCTGACGACCATTTACACCTCTCAATGTATTTTTTAGTGCTTCAATTCTACTTATGTATCTTGAAGTAGAAGATGACCACACATCTTGCTCTTTCATACTCCCTGAAAGATCGGCAACCAGGACAACATCCAGGGGTTCTGACTGGGTCTCCGTTCCCAGTTTAGATGTGATATCCAGTGACAACTCATACTGGTCTTCCTGTCCCTGAATTGGAGTAATCGTTTTGTGCAGAGTTGTCTGAGGTTCCGTTGTTGAATCTGCACGTAAAGAATTAATTGGTGCACACAAAAAAAGAATAGCTAGAAAGATAACTAAACGACTAGTGAAACATTGAATTTTCTTAAAATCATATTGAATGTTCATGCTATCTCCCTTACTAGAATATGTTTAAATCTGTTACTATATAAATCTGAAACATCCATAGGTTAATTATATAATAATGTTGAACTCATGTCAATCAATGTGTTTGAAAACATGTTATTATAAATCGCAAAAAAGTATGATTCTTCTTTGTTTTTCAATGTTTTCTGTGGTAAAATGGAAAAAATAGTAAAAAATTTCATAAAATAAAGATGCATATATTTTATTCTAATTGTTCGAAAATTTCTTTTGAAAGTCTTCTGAATTTGAATTATTATATTTTTTCAAAATTCATGAAATTTCTCAAATCATATTTTTCCGAAGTTTTGCATTCTATTTTATGATAAAAAAAGGAGTTTTTATGTCTTATCCGAACCTTTTGGAACGCTTTTTAACCTACGTTAAGGTCAACACGCGTTCTGATGAACACTCTACTACTACTCCAAGTACGCAGAGCCAGGTAGATTTTGCGACCAATGTTCTTCTTCCTGAAATGAAACGTGTCGGCCTGCAAAATGTTTACTACCTACCAAATGGTTTTGCTATTGGGACCTTGCCAGCTAATGATCCGAGCTTGACACGTAAGATTGGATTTATCTCCCACATGGATACAGCTGACTTTAATGCTGAGGGTGTTAATCCGCAAGTCATCGAAAATTACGATGGTGAAGCTATCAACTTAGGTGATTCTGGATTTAAACTAGATCCGGCTGACTTTAAGAGTCTTGAGAAATATACAGGCCAAACCCTCATCACAACCGATGGCAGGACCTTGTTGGGTGCTGATGACAAGTCAGGGATTGCTGAAATTATGACTGCTATCGAATATCTGACTGCTCACCCTGAAATCAAACACTGTGAAATCCGTGTCGGTTTTGGACCAGATGAAGAAATTGGTGTCGGTGCTAATCAATTTGATGCAGAAGACTTTGATGTTGACTTTGCCTATACTGTTGATGGCGGTCCGCTAGGTGAGCTTCAATACGAGACTTTCTCAGCAGCTGCTGCTGAACTCCATTTCCAAGGACGCAATGTTCACCCTGGTACCGCCAAAGGTCAAATGGTCAATGCCCTTCAGTTAGCGATTGATTTTCATAATCAACTTCCAGAGAATGACCGACCTGAACTGACAGATGGTTACCAAGGTTTCTATCATCTTATGGATGTGACAGGTAGTGTCGAGGAGGCGCGTGCAAGCTACATCATTCGTGACTTTGAAAAGGATTCCTTTGAAGCTCGTAAAGCAGCTATGCAGTCTATTGCTGATAAGATGAATCAAGAGCTTGGGAATGATCGCGTTAGCTTGACTCTGACAGACCAGTACTACAATATGAAGGAAGTCATTGAGAAAGACATGACGCCTGTTACCATTGCTAAAGCTGTTATGGAAGATTTAGGGATCGCGCCAATTATCGAACCAATTCGTGGTGGAACAGATGGGTCTAAGATTTCCTTTATGGGGATCCCAACTCCAAATATCTTTGCAGGTGGTGAAAACATGCATGGACGTTTTGAATACGTCAGCCTTCAAACTATGGAGCGTGCGGTGGATACCATCATTGGCATTGTATCTTATAAAGACTAAAAAAGACGAGGTAGCTCAGCTACTTCGCCTTTCTTTTTATTCGTTTGGTTGAGCATTTGGCTCAGACTCACTTTGTGCTTGCTTTTCTGTTGGTTGAGAAGCAGCTGTTTCACTGTCTTTCTCGGACTTAGATTGGCTATCAGTTTCACTTGCTTTTGAACGGAGTTCCTGGTTCAAGCTAATGATTTCTTTAGCTAGAGTGAGGAGACCTTCTTTATCACTGCTTTTGGCTGCAAGTTGATCAAATAGGCCATCAACACGTTCAAAGTCAGCATCGGATCCTTTGTTATCCTCTAAGTACTTGTGAAGAGAGAGCAAGACATTATAGAGTTTTTGGTAGATGATCACGGTTTGCGGATCTTGTTCTGCTTCTTTTTTCTCTCGTTGGATAGTCGCTGCAATACGATTTAAAAGATCCTCAAGTTGTGTTTTAGCTTCGTCAAGGTCTGCATTTTCCTTTTCAGTAGCCGCTTTGATATTAGCTGCTTCTTCAGCTAGGGATTGTTTGACACCATCTTCTTTGACACGTGCTAGGAGTTGGGCAGCTTTAGTTAGGAGAGCATCCACTTCTTCCTTCTTAACATGGCTAACCCGCTCTTCTGGCATAAAATCACCGTAGAGTTCTTTTAGGAATTCATAGATGGCTGTCTTAGCAGTTTGACTATCTACTTTTTCCGTATCTAGAATAGTCTTACCAGCTTTTGTAGAAACGGGTTCTTCTTTGAGAGCTTCTTCTACTTCTAGCTTAGTTTGGTAAATAGTTGGGAATAACTTGTTCAAGTCGGTTGCTTTGAGGAAAGATTGTGACTGGTAAAGTTCCCATGTCAACTTGGCAACACGGTTCCGAAGTTCTTCTCTCAAACGACCATCAGACACATGTTCGTAGAAGTACTTGATGTACTCTACTGTTGTGACTCCTGTCCGATCTCGGAAATCTTGCAAGGCCTGAAGTTTCGCTTCAATGGCAGCCAACTCTGTCTCATCCTGTGCTAGTTTTGCTTCCTGCAAATGTACCAAAAGATCTTTCTTAGGCAAGCCATAAGTATCTGTATCCAGTGTATTGATCTTATCTACTAGGGCTTGGTACTTCTTATCTAAAGGTGAAGTTTCAACCGGTGCTACACTTTGATCCACATGGATATACTGTTTATCAAAGAGATCCAAGGCTGCTAGATATCCAGCAGTTGAGTTTGTTCCCAGTTTTTTCATATTTTCGGTGAACTGCCCCAAAGCAAGTTCAACCCGTCTCTGCATGATTGGCTGGTCTTTGTAGAGATTTCTGCTATCCGCTAAAAGTTGATCCACCTTAGATAGAACTGTTTGTTCATCAAATGCTCCAGGTTGATAGGTCGATTGTAGGGCCGGAATCTTATTTTTCAAAGCTACTTCATAGCCCTTAGTTTGAACCTTGATGTAGTGATTGTGGTCTCCGTGAGGAATCACAAAACTACCATTTTCTACTTGCAAACTATAAGGAGACACCCCATCACGTAGTGCAGTCGTATAAAGTTCATTTAGGAAATCCAGTTCTGGATTCCCAGTTTGGAGAGGAATACGAACATGTTCTTTTCGAACAGCATAGGGATGGATATGGGTAGGATCATAGGCTTGATCCGGATTTCCAAAGACAAAGAATCCATTTGAAATGCGAATCGCTTCGAGCGGTACTCCGTAGGTCTGTGAGATATACTTGATTTTTTCTTCATCGCTAGCATCTCTTGAGAAACTTTCCACAGTCTTTGCAAGTGGTTGAACGTGCTGCGGCTGATGATTTTCTTTCAAGTGATCTTGGGCAGCTTTGATTTGGGCTGCAGTCAAGTCCTTCTTAAAGAAATAATGAGCGTGATCTCCATGAGAAACTACAAACCCTTGCTCATCTTCACTAATAACACGGTCAGCTGCAAAACCATGATCATGTTCTTCACCGTGGTGATGGTCATGCTCCTCTCCATCATGGTCATGATCTTCATGGTTGATATCTTGACTTCCATGGTCACCGTCTTGGTCATGATGATGATGATCAGGTTGAGCTGGATGTTCTGCTGGCTTGCTTGGATTTTCCAAAGGTGTTGGCTTCCCACTGTCGCTAGATAAAGGAATCATACGCGCAATCTTTTCTTCCAAGGCAGAAAGCTTTGTATATGGGATGAAATGATAGTGATTTCCGTGTGGAATCGCCACGCCACTTGGTGTTCTGCTTGAAATCTTAGCAGGATCAAAAATCAAGCCATCCGATTCTGCATAACGTTGATTACTTGGAAGAGCATAGAGCTGTTTTAACAGACTCTGAAGGCTCTCTTCTGGTTTGCTTGGTGTTTCGGTTTGTTGACTTGGATTAGTGGTTTGACTGGTTCCATTTTGGCTTGGACGATAGTCAGTTACACTCGGTTGTTTTCTAGTTCCAGAGAGGTAAGCTTGAGCAGCTGCCAATTCGCTAGCAGACAAGGAACTCTTTGGAATGTAGTGGTAATGTCCACCGTGAGGAACAATATATGCATCACCAGTATCCTCAATAATATCAGATGGGTTAAAGATGTAGCCATCATCTGTAGTATAACGACCTTGAGATTGCGCAAGCGCCACTGCACTGTTAGAAGTTGGTGCATCGTGAGTATGACCTTGTTTTTGGCGCTCAATTTCGTCCTTCGTACGAACGTTATCAGCATGTGCCGCATCCTTAAGGTAAACATAATACTTACCATCCACCTTGATAATATAACCACCTTTGATTTCGTTGACAATGTCAGCGTCTTTCAGTTGATAATTGGCATCTTTCATCAAAAGCTCTTCGCTGAAAATTGCGTCAAAAGGAACTTTACCATTGTAATAATGAAAGTGATCACCGTGTGATGTCACATAACCTTGATCGGTAATTTTCACAACAATTTGTTCTGCCTGAATATCTTCTTTTTTGCTAACTTGATCTGGTGTCTGAGTCTCTGTTTTTTGAGAGTCTTGTTTCCCATCAACATAAGATACACGATTTGTATCTTTTTTGTCTTCTACCTGGTGTTGGTTCAGTGCATAGATGCAAAGACTTAGGGAAAGGACTAAAGCCGAACCCGCCGCAAGATACTTTTTCTTAATTTTCATAATCTCCTCATTTTAATTCTTCTGCAAGAACATTTATATTTTCTTCTAGGTTTTCTAAGTAAGTTTTGTCATTCTCAGGATCTGCTTCCAAAGGATTGAGTGTCTTTAGGTTAACTCCTGTTGATTTGACCAAGGTTTCAGCAACTTTAGAAGAAGCATTGCTCTCAGTAAAGATGGTTTTAACCTTGTAAGTTTTAACAAATTCTTGGATTTCTGTCAACTGTCTCGGACTTGGCTCTTGTTCAGGGGAAATCCCTGCTATACCAAGTTGTTTCAAACCAAAGCGTTTAGCGAGATAGGAAAAGGCTGTATGTTGTGTAACAAAGGTCTTTTGACTCGCTTTTTCAAAAATAGGTTGGTATTTCTTAGTCAATTCTTGTGCTTTAGCAATAAAGTTTTTAGCATTCTTTTGATACGTTTCCTTATTGGCACTATCAAGTTCCGAAAGTTTGTCTGCAATAATCTGTGCCTCTTCACCTGCTTTTTCTGGATCTAACCAAGTGTGAGGGTCGTAGAGTGTTTTTTCATCAACTCCATCCCCTGCTTCTATATCTTCTAAACCTGGAACACGCTCCAACGTCATTCCTTCAGAAGCTTCTAAAACCTTAACTTTTGAGTTTTTCAAGTTAGGATCTAGACTTCCAGCCCAAGACTCCAGTGTATGCGAGTGGTAGACAAAGACATCCGCGTCATAAATAGCAGCAATGTCATTAGCTGACGGTTCAAAGGAGTGAATTCCACTACTAGACTGAATCATCCGAACATCATTCAAGTCACCCGATACCTCTTTGACCATGGCATAGATCGGGTAAAAACTTGTTACAATCTTCATCCCTTTTGCTTCTTGTTTTTCTTTTTGACCACATGCTCCTAAGACAAGAGCCAACACACTGGCCATCAATAATAGTATTGTTCTTTTTTTCATCGTTACTCCTTAACTAGTATTTAACCATTCAATTAACTAGTAAATAGTTTATCTTTATTTACACTATATGTCAAGATATTTTACATATTTTCATGAAAAAAATGAGAACTAGAACTTACATTCTGTTCTCATTTTCGATTTTATCTTTTCTAGCTCTCCTATCATGTTTTTAGGAGCTAGAAAATACTGCTACGGCTACTTACTCTCCTTTAATAAAGCCAATAGTTTTTCAGCTTCTGCCATAATAGTATTGTTGTCCTGAGCGCCAAACAATAGATTGTTCTTTAATCCAGTAAGAGTTTCGTTAGCGTTAGACTTGACGATGGGGTCTTGGATTTTTGCAAGTAGCTCTTCAGCCTCTCTCAACTTCGCTTCAACCTTTTCAGTCTCGACCTGAGGTTCTTCTGGTTCCTCTGGTGATTCTTCCTCCGGCTTCTCAGTTGGTTTTGGAGATTCTGGTTTCTCACTTTGAGGCTTCTCTTCGCGAGGTTTTTCTTCCTCAGGTTTGTCTGTCCGAGGTTTCTCCTCTGATGGTTTTTCCGTTTGATTGGTATCAGCTTGACCATTTTGGTTTCTTTGAACATGGTCACTTGCATTTCCCCAACCACTATCCGAATGCGGACGTTCGTTTGGATGTTCGACATAGTACTTGACAGTCGCAAAGAGATCTTCTAGACTATAACCCTTAGGTGCCTCATAAAGTCCTTCGTCAAACCACTCAAATTTGATGTTATGGTAATGGTCATAATGAGGTATGATTAAACTACCGTTTTTGACTTCCACAGTATGTTGGAGATTATAAGGCATACGATCAAGGGGCACCTTCTTAGCTGCTTTCACGCGGTTGTAGATAGCTTCTGCTCCTTTAGCCTCCGTATTTCCTGGATTCTGATGGTCTGTTGAAGGAGGAGTCAAACCTTTCTCTTTAGCATAAGCCTGGGCTGCCGCTCTTTCGGCTTCAGACAAACTATCTTTTTTAATCCAATGGCTATGGGTCATATGTGGAGTTACATAGGCATCCCCCTCATCACTGGTGATATCACGAGGATCAAAGATATAGCCATCTTCTGTTGTATACTTGCCTGCCAACTTGGCTACTTGAATCTCATCATCTGTGTAAGCTATTTGCGCATTTGGTTTTCCTAGACGTTCTGGATGACGAATCGGTGCTAGAAATGCAAGTATATCTTCGACCAATTTAACTTTATCACTGCTTTCATCATTTAAACGTTCCAACAGTTTATCCAAAGCGTCAAAATCAACTTTACGACCTTTATTATCAAGTAAGTCCTGATGAACTCTTGCTAATAAATCATAAGCCTTATTGTAAAATCCTCGATCACCAGATGGGAGGTTGGTTTTCTTAGCTCCGAGCTTATGAGCTAAACTTTCTTGCTTGGCTAGCTTACTATCAATGGCTGCAGTAGTTTCAGCTGATAATTCCTTGGCAGGAATATAACGAGATGTTCCATTCTCCTCAAATACATAACCATCATCTACTTTTCGAATCACCTGTTTAACCAATTTTTCGTCAATTGGATTGCTTGGAGATGGTTGAGGATTTGGTGCAGGTTGCGGGCTTGGACTAGGTTCCGGAGTCGGTTGTGGACTTGGTTGTTCTGGTCTTGAATCCTGCACCCTATGGTTCGAACTGTACTGTAGAGGAATAATACGAGCGATTCGTTCTTCCAATTCAGACATCTGTGAATAAGGGATGAAATGGTAATGATTCCCATGAGGCACAGCAACTCCTCTAGCTGTTCGACTTATGATTTGTGCTGGGTCGAAAACAAGGCCATCAGATTCTACGTGTCGTTGACTGAGCGGCATGGAGTAAAGTTGTTTCAGAAGGCTATCAACATCCTCATCACTTTGACTTGCTTGGCTATCGTCGCTACTGTTGTTAGCTGTGTTCGTGTTCGTATAGCCACTACCTTGATTATTATAGGATGGAGTCCATCTATCTACATCGCTGCTAGCACTGTTGTTATTGCTACGGCGATAAGTAGGCGTATTCGATTGACCACTTCTACCAGATAGGAAGGCTTCTGCAGCAGCCAATTCGCTAGCTGATAACTCGCTCTTAGGAATGTAATGGTAATGGTCGCCATGAGGAACGATATAAGCATCACCAGTATCTTCAATGATATCGGATGCATTAAAGATGTAACCATCATCTGTGGTGTAGCGTCCTTGTGAACGTGCCAAAGCTATAGCACCATCATTTGCTGAAGTTCCTCCTTCACGATGCTGACTATGTTCTTGTTTTTGCCGATTGATTTCTTCTTTCGTACGAACATTATCTGCATGGGCCGCATCCTTAAGGTAGACATAGTATTTTCCGTCCACCTTGATCACATAACCACCCTTGATTTCACTGACAATATCCTCGTCCTTGAGCTGGTAGTTCGGATCCTTCATCAGCAACTCTTCACTGATGATAGCGTCGTAAGGGACCTTCCCATTGTAATAATGATAGTGGTCGCCATGCGAAGTGACATAGCCCTGGTCTGTTATCTTGATGACGATTTGCTCGGCATTGATGCCTTCTTTCTTGCTGACTTCATCAGGAGTGAGATCCTCCGTTTTTTGCGCTGCTTGTTTTCCATCAACGTAAGACACACGGTTATTTTCTTTGACCGTTCTAGCTTGATACAGTCCCAACTCGTAAGAACAAACACTTAAAATCAAAGCTGCCGCAGAACCAGCAAGGTATTTCTTATTAATTTTCATCGAAACTCTCTTTCTTTTTGATATTTCTAGTTGCAATTCATTCCTAAATTGCAGAAACTCCTCTCTAAAAGTTAACTGGTTAATAGTTTACTCCTAAATTTTCAACTTGTCAAGATTTTTATGAACCAGTTAACGATTTTTTTGTTTTCTACACTATCTTCTATCTGAACAGTCTGATTTGAGAATCCTATATTGAAAATCAATCACCAAATTTTTAAAACAAAAAATCCCTGCAACTGAGTTGCAAGGACCTTTCAATTAATCAAAGTCAACGTATTCTTTTTGAAGTTCAAGAACTTCTTCCATTGTTGAGCATTCTGTAAGGGCACGGTTTGCGTACTCTTCCATCTTAGCTGTGTCGAGTTTCTTCATCAAGCTACGTGTACGAAGGACAGATGTTGCTGACATAGAGAACTCATCCAAGCCCATTCCGACAAGAAGTGGAACAGCTTTTTGGTCACCAGCCATCTCACCACACATACCTGCCCATTTACCTTCAGCGTGAGCTGCTTTGATAACGTTGTTAATCAAACGTAGGATTGATGGGTTATATGGTTGGTAAAGGTATGAAACTTGCTCATTCATACGGTCTGCTGCCATTGTGTATTGGATCAAGTCGTTTGTACCAATTGAGAAGAAGTCAACTTCTTTTGCAAATTGGTCTGCAAGCATTGCTGCTGCTGGGATTTCGATCATGATACCAACTTGGATATTATCCGCAACTGCAACACCTTCAGCAAGAAGGTTTGCTTTTTCTTCGTCAAAGACTGCCTTCGCTGCACGGAATTCTTTCAAGAGCGCAACCATCGGGAACATGATACGCAATTGACCGTGTACAGACGCACGAAGAAGAGCACGGATTTGTGTGCGGAACATAGCATCTCCAGTTTCAGAAATAGAGATACGAAGGGCACGGAATCCAAGGAATGGGTTCATTTCATGAGGCATATCGAAGTAAGGAAGTTCCTTATCTCCACCGATATCCATTGTACGAACAACAACAGGCTTACCGTTCATCCCTTCAAGTACAGCTTTGTATGCTTCGTACTGCTCGTCTTCTGTTGGGAAGTCTTGAGAATCCATGTACAAGAACTCTGTACGGTAAAGACCAACAGCTTCGGCACCGTTGGCATTGACACCTTCAACGTCTTTTGGAGTACCGATGTTGGCAGCCAATTCAAAGTGTTTACCATCAGCAGTTACTGTTTTAGCATCTTTCAAGAGAGCCCATTCAGCTTTTTGTTTCGCATAAGCTTCACCAGCAGCCTTGAATTCTGCCGCTTGCTCATCAGTTGGGTTGATAATCACTTCACCAGTGATACCGTTAACAGCAAGGATATCACCATCTTTAACAATTTCAGTGATGTTGTTTGTACCCAATACTGCAGCTATTTCAAGTGTACGCGCCATGATAGCTGAGTGGCTCGTACGTCCACCGATGTTGGTTACAAAAGCTTTTACAAAGTTTTTGTCCAATTGAGCTGTATCTGAAGGAGTCAAGTCATGCGCAATCACGATCACTTCTTCATTGATAGAAGCTGGGTTTGGCAATTTCTTACCAAGGAGATTTGCCAATACACGTTTCGTCACGTCGCGGATATCCGCTGCGCGTTCTTGCATGTATGGGTTGTCTTCCATACCTTCAAAGATAGTGATAAACATGTCTGTCACTTCTTTCAGACCTGCTTCTGCATTCACTTTCTTCGCACGGATTGTTTCCTTAATTTGGCTGATCATTTCTGGGTCAGCAAGAACCATTAAGTGAGCGTCAAAAACTTGAGCAGCTTCTTCACTGAGCGTACCTACTGCTTTCTCACGAATAACAGAAAGCTCGTCTTGTGATGCTTTTAGAGCGGCATCAAGGCGAGCTTCTTCTGCGTTTGTATCTTCGACTGTAATAGTCTCAAATGACAAATCCGGTTGAACGAGTAGATATGCTTTTGCAACTGCAACACCGTCTGATGCTGCGATTCCTTTAAGCATTTCTGTCATTTTCCTTATGCCAATCCTTCTTTTTCCATAGTTTCAGTGATAGCAGCGATTGCGTCGTCAGCATCTGCACCTTCAGCTGAAATTGTAACGTCAGCACCTTGGCCAACACCAAGACTCATAACACCCATGATTGATTTAAGGTTTACTGATTTACCTTTGTATTCAAGAGTGATATCTGAAGCAAATTTGCTAGCTGTTTGAACCAACAATGTTGCTGGACGTGCGTGAATACCTGTTTCTGCCACTACGTGGAAATCTTTAGAAGCCATAGTTTGACTCTCCTTTAGTTATTTCTTTTTTGGATTATATGTGATAACCCTTACAAGACTGTATTATATCACCTTCTAGATAATTTTTCAAGTATTTTATGGATTTTCTTCGTTTTCCTTTCTGATAACTTGCTGAAAATCTTCTATTTATATTGCCAATATACAGTATGTAGTTTTTTTATTTTGAGAAAGTTTGACAATTCAACGGAAGTCAAAATTTATGTTTCAAAAAACACTATATCTTGTGTTTTGATTTCAAAACTGTAACTTTTTAGCACAAGATTTAGTTTAAAAAGTTTGACAAAGTTTTTTTTTCTGATATACTAAGAAAGTAATCTATTTTGAAAGAGGAGTTACGAAAATGGTAACCGTTTATTCTAAAAATAACTGCGTCCAATGTAAGATGACCAAACGTTTCTTGGACAGCAACAATGTCGCTTATCGTGAGATCAATCTCGACGAGCAACCAGAGTACATAGATCAAGTTAAAGAGCTTGGTTTCAGCGCTGCTCCTGTTATCCAAACACCAACTGAAGTCTTTTCAGGTTTCCAACCAGGAAAACTGAAACAATTAGCATAATCTTAGTACATCATCCAGAAGAGATTGCTTCTAGGGCTAACTTAGAGGCCTTTCTTTTGTAATTAGATAAAGGAAATTTTATGGGATTAAAACATCTTGAGGACGTGACTTACTTCCGTCTCAATAACGAAATCAACCGTCCTGTCAATGGACAAATCATGCTTCATAAAGATAAAGAAGCCTTGGATGCCTTCTTTAAAGAAAATGTAATTCCAAACACTATGGTTTTTGATTCAATTACTGATAAAATCAACTACCTTATTGAACATAACTATATTGAAACTGCATTTCTCAAGAAGTACCGTCCAGAGTTTTTGGAAGAATTGCATCAATTTATCAAAGACCAAAACTTCCAATTCAAATCATTCATGGCAGCCTATAAGTTTTACAACCAGTACGCCTTGAAGACTAATGACGGTGAATATTACCTTGAAAGTATGGAAGACCGTGTCTTCTTTAATGCACTTTACTTTGCTGACGGGGATGAAGCGATCGCGACTGATATTGCCAATGAAATCATCCACCAACGCTACCAACCAGCTACTCCTTCCTTTTTGAACGCAGGCCGTGCTCGTCGTGGGGAGTTGGTCTCTTGTTTCTTGATTCAAGTAACTGATGACATGAACTCTATCGGACGTTCTATCAACTCTGCTCTTCAACTTTCACGTATCGGTGGTGGTGTGGGAATTTCCCTCAGCAACCTTCGTGAAGCTGGAGCTCCTATCAAAGGTTATGAAGGTGCTGCTTCTGGTGTCGTACCAGTTATGAAGCTTTTTGAAGACAGCTTCTCTTACTCAAACCAACTCGGGCAACGTCAAGGTGCCGGGGTTGTCTACCTCAACGTCTTTCACCCAGATATCATCGCTTTCCTTTCAACTAAGAAAGAAAATGCCGATGAAAAGGTTCGTGTTAAGACCCTCTCACTTGGAGTTGTGGTACCAGATAAATTCTACGAATTAGCTCGTAAAAATGAAGAAATGTATCTCTTTAGCCCTTACTCTGTAGAGCTTGAGTACGGTGTACCATTCAACTACATCGACATCACTGAAAAATACGATGAATTAGTCGCAAATCCAAATATCCGCAAGACAAAAATCAAGGCGCGTGATTTGGAAACTGAAATCTCTAAATTGCAACAAGAATCTGGTTACCCTTATGTAGTCAACATTGATACAGCCAACCGCGCTAATCCAGTAGATGGTAAGATTATCATGAGTAACTTGTGTTCTGAGATTCTTCAAGTTCAAAAACCAAGCTTGATCAACGATGCTCAAGAATTCCTTCAAATGGGAACAGACGTTTCATGTAACCTTGGATCAACCAACGTGGTCAACATGATGACTTCACCTGACTTTGGTCGTTCTATTCGCGCGATGGTTCGTGCCCTTACTTTCGTTACAGATAGTTCACACATCGTAGCTGTCCCTACTATCGACCACGGAAACAATTTGGCTCACACCTTTGGCCTTGGTGCCATGGGACTTCATAGTTACCTTGCCCAACAACTGATTGAGTACGGATCACCTGAGTCAATTGAATTTACAAGCATCTACTTTATGCTTATGAACTACTGGACCTTGGTGGAATCAAACAATATCGCACGCGAACGTGGTATCACCTTCCACAACTTTGAAAAATCAGACTATGCTAACGGTAGCTACTTTGACAAGTATGTGACAGGCGAATTTGTTCCAAAATCAGACCGTGTTAAAGAACTCTTTAAAGATGTCTTTATTCCAAGCGCTGCTGATTGGGCTGAACTTCGCGAAAAGGTTCAAGAAGATGGTCTTTATCACCAAAACCGTCTAGCTGTTGCTCCAAATGGTTCTATCAGCTACATCAACGACGTTTCTGCATCTATCCACCCGATTACGCAACGTATCGAAGAACGTCAAGAGAAGAAAATCGGTAAAATCTACTATCCTGCTGCAGGTTTGTCAACAGATACTATCCCTTACTACACTTCTGCTTACGACATGGATATGCGTAAGGTGATTGATGTTTATGCTGCTGCGACTGAGCACGTGGATCAAGGACTTTCACTCACTCTCTTCATGCGTAGCGACATTCCAAAAGGTCTTTACGAATGGAAGAAAGAGAACAAACAAACGACACGTGACCTATCTATCCTTCGTAACTATGCCTTTAACAAGGGAATCAAGTCAATTTACTACGTTCGTACCTTTACAGACGACGGTGGAGAAGTCGGTGCTAACCAATGTGAAAGCTGTGTGATTTAATTTTTATCTGAGGCAACCACATTTTCTCAGACTACTGATTAAGTTACCCACCAGAAAAAAAACTTGACAAGCATCTAAAATACTAGGAAAAATGAAAAGTCGGTCTTCCGACTTTTTGTGCGATACTCTTCTCAGACTATGATAAACTAGAGATGATTCTATAATCGCATTATTACATACAGAAAGAGATTTCAAATGGAAACTTACTACAAAGCCATTAACTGGAATGCCATCGAAGATGTCATTGACAAATCAACTTGGGAAAAGCTGACGGAGCAATTCTGGCTCGACACTCGTATCCCCTTGTCAAATGACCTTGACGACTGGAGAAAACTATCAAACAAGGAAAAAGACTTGGTAGGAAAAGTCTTTGGTGGTTTGACCCTTCTTGATACCATGCAATCAGAAACAGGAGTTCAGGCTCTTCGCGCAGACATCCGTACACCGCATGAGGAAGCTGTTTTCAACAACATCCAATTTATGGAATCTGTCCACGCAAAATCTTACTCTTCTATCTTTTCTACCTTGAACACCAAGGCCGAGATTGAAGAAATTTTCGAATGGACTAACACCAACCCTTACCTACAAAGAAAAGCGGAAATTATCAATGAAATCTATCTCAATGGTAGCCCACTAGAAAAGAAAGTTGCTAGCGTTTTCCTTGAAACCTTCCTCTTCTACTCTGGTTTCTTTACACCACTTTACTATCTCGGTAATAACAAACTTGCCAATGTTGCGGAAATCATCAAACTGATCATCCGTGATGAGTCTGTTCATGGAACCTACATTGGTTACAAGTTCCAACTTGGTTTTAATGAACTACCTGAAGAAGAGCAAGAAAAACTCAAAGAATGGATGTACGACCTGCTCTATACTCTTTATGAAAATGAAGAAGGCTACACAGAAAGCCTTTATGACGGTGTCGGTTGGACGGAAGAAGTTAAAACCTTCCTTCGCTACAATGCCAATAAGGCTCTGATGAATCTTGGACAAGATCCACTCTTCCCAGATTCAGCTGATGATGTCAACCCAATCGTTATGAACGGTATTTCAACAGGAACTTCTAACCACGACTTCTTCTCTCAAGTCGGAAATGGTTACCTCCTTGGTGAAGTTGAAGCTATGCAAGACGAGGATTACAACTACGGTTTAGATTAAAAATAAGCTTTAATCCATACTTCTCACAGTTTGTTTAAACAGACTGTGAGATTTTTGTTTTTGTTTTATTTTGTTTTTTTCTATTTGATCGATTGAGCGTTTTATGGTAAGATAATAATAGTAGAAATCGAGGTGATAAGGATGCTAAAGCAAGAAAAGCTAGATAGTATTTTAGAAACAGTGAATACTAAAGGAACCATTACTGTAAAAGAGATTATGGAGAGTCTTGATGTATCAGATATGACTGCTCGTCGCTACTTACAAGAATTGGCAGATAAGGATTTGCTGGTTCGTGTGCATGGTGGTGCTGAAAAACTTCGTACAGGTTCTCTATTAAACAACGAACGCTCAAATGTTGAAAAACAAGGCTTGCAGATTGCTGAAAAACAAGAAATTAGCCGTTTTGCTGGTCATTTGATTGACGAAGGTGAAACCATTTTTATCGGGCCAGGAACAACCTTAGAATGTTTTGCTCGTGAGCTCCCTATCGATAACATTCGTGTTGTAACAAACAGTCTTCCAGTTTTTCTCATCCTAAACGAACGAAAATTAACAGATTTGATCTTGATTGGCGGAAATTATCGCTCTATCACTGGTGCTTTTGTAGGGACACTTACCTTGCAGGATTTGACAAACCTTCAGTTTTCTAAGGCATTTGTTAGCTGTAATGGTATTAAGGATAAGGCAATTGCTACTTTCAGTGAAGAAGAGGGCGAGGTACAACGAATCGCCTTGAACAATGCCAATAAAAAATACTTACTGGCAGACCACAGCAAGTTTAATAAGTTTGATTTTTACACTTTCTACAATATCTCAGAGATTGATACTATCGTTTCAGATGCCAAACTGAGTCAGGAAACATTTGAAGAACTGTCAAAACAAACAACCATTCTTTTATCAAAACCATAAAAATTCCCCTGCCTTTGTGGCGGGGAATTTTTGTTGAATTTTATTCAATAAGTTGTGTCTCAGCTAGTTTTTTATACCAATGAGCCGATTTCTTTGGATAACGTTCTTGAGTTTCAAAGTCTACATAGAAGAGACCGTAACGTTTTTCATAACCGTTTGACCATGAGAAGACGTCCATCAATGACCAAATGAAGTAACCTTTTACATTAGCTCCATCTGCAATCGCATCAGACAAAACTTCCAAGTGTTGCTTCACGTAATCAATACGACCATCATCGTAAACAGTGTTATCAACAAACTCATCTTTGTATCCAAGACCATTCTCAGTGATGTAGATTTTCTTGTAGTTCGGATAATCCTGCTTCACGCGCATGATTTGATCATACAAACCTTGAGGGTAGATAATCCAATCCCAATCCGTACGTGGTACATAATCAGGAGCTACACGACGACCAACACCTTTGATTTGGTACTTAGAGCTTCCTTTTTCACCCTTACCATTATGGATAATTTCAGTTTCTCCATCAAAGGCTTCCATCCAGTCACTCATGTAGTAGTTAATACCAAGGAAGTCATTCAAGTCTTTTGCGGCTTCTAATACTTCGAAATCTTCTTCACGAAGATCTAAGCTACCACCATTGGCAGCCAAGATAGCCTCTACCCCTGCCAGGGTCTTTTCAGAGTAGTGACCCAGATAAGTTGCATCCAAGATAAATTTATTATGGATAATGTCCTCCAACTCTGCCGCAATAACATCTGCAGGATTTTCAGGATCAAGTGGGTACTTGGTTGGGAGAGCGTGCACGACACCAATTTCACCTTTATAACCTTTATCTTTATATAGCTTGACTGCACGCGCATGCGACACCATCATATTGTGATGAGATTGGAAGACTTTGGCAAGATTATACTGAATACCTGGAGGGAATTTCCCAACCAAATACTGGCCATCTCCTATCGGCCCAATTTCATTAAAGGTTGTCCAAAAGTTAACTTCAGGAAATTCTTCAAAACAGAAGGCTGCATAATCCACAAAGTGATTAATGTTTTCTCTATTCAGGAAATCTCCGTTTGAATGAAGTGCTTCTGGCGTGTCAAAGTGATGAAGAGTCACGAAGGGCTCAACATGCCGTTTGTGGCACTCTGCAAATAGATTATGATAGAACTCAACCCCCTTGTCATTAACCTTCCCATAACCAGTTGGAAAGATACGTGACCAAGCGATTGAAATACGGATACCATTGACACCATACTCTTCTGCAAGTTTGAGGTCAACTGGGTATTTGTGATAGAAATCACTGGCTGGTTCAGCAGTGTACCAGTAGTTATCTTTGAGGTATTTGTCCCAGGCGACTGGCCCTTTACCATCAGTATGTGTAGCACCTTCTGCTTGGTAGGCTGCTGTTGCTCCGCCAAAAATAAAGTCTTTTGGAAGTGTTTTTGTCATTTGATTCACCTTTCAAGAAATAGAAATGAGATGGGGGTATAGTTGGGAGGAGTTCCTCCATCTCACTTCTTCGCTATTTACATTTTATTCTTCGAACTGCGCTTGAACAAAGGCAAGAGCGCCTTTTCCATCGCGAGTCAATTTAATGTATTGGCCACCTTCTGTCTTAGCAAGTTTGATACCAAGTTTGTCAGTTTCGGCCTTCATGTCTTCAAAGTTTGAAGCAACTTGAGGAGCAAGGATAACCAGATCAAACTCAGGCAACATTTCACGGTGAGCACCATAGCCACCAGCTGCTGCTTTAACAGGAACTTTGTATTCTGCTGCCGCTTTGTTTAGAGCATTTGCAAGGAGACCACTTGTACCTCCTCCTGCACAGAGAACGAGAACATTTGTTTCTTCTGTGATTGTATTTTGTGCTGCTTCTACACCTGCTTTTTCAAGAATAGCATCTGCTTTGGCAGTATTGAAGTTTGCTGCTACTTTTTCTTTCAATTCATCATTGGCTTTACCTGAACGTTCTTCTTCAAGAATTTGTTCATCATAAACCTTGAGGAATGGATAGTAAATGGCTACGTCAACAAGGATTAACAAAGCAGCAAGTACAAATGACAAGAATTGGAAGTTTGTACCGAGAACAATACCGAGCGGACCTGGTGTTGTCCAAGGAAGGTTGGCTGTAAATGAGTTCATGCCAAGCGTTTCAATGAAGAATTTAAAGATCCATACGTTGGCAATTGGCGCAAAGATGAAAGGAATAAAGAAGATTGGGTTCAAGACAAGCGGTGCACCAAACAGAATTGGTTCGTTTACTCCAAAGAATGTTGGAACAACAGACGCACGTCCGATTGCACGGTTTCGTTTCGATTTGGTCAACCACATGAACATGAATGGAACAACCAGTGTCGCACCCGTACCACCCATGGTAACGATAAACATTTGTGTACCAGAAGTAAGAATCTTGTCAGCGTGCATACCTTGTTGGAGAAGGTTCAAGTTGACCTCGGCATTTGCATAGGTAATAGCTGCGATAGCAGGTTCGACGATTGAAGGACCGTGGATACCAACAAACCAGAAGAAGGCAAAGGCACCAAAGATAATGGTAATACCTAGATAACCATCAGCAGCAGAGAATAATGGTGCAAAGAATTTACCGATTGATTCTGCTACACTTGCACCAACAAAATGACGAGCTAGTAAATCAAGAGCATAAAGAGAAACCACTGATAGAGTGAATGGAATCACATCTTTAAAGACTTGTGAGATATTTGGTGGAACTTCGTCAGGCATACGAATAGTGACGTTGTTCTTAACACAGACCTTATAGATGGCTACAGTTACAAAAGCTGCTAGGAAGGCTGAAAGCAAACCTTTTGTCCCCAAGAATCCAGTAGCTAGGCCATTTTCGATAGGATCAGCTGCCAACATCAACAAACCAACAATTGCTGCCAACAATGTTGACATATAGTTGATTTGATTGGTTTTCTCCATGCTACGGTTTACTGAGTCGGTCAATGACTTAGCTGTTGTACCAGCTACCAAGAGAGCTAGAATCCCCATTGAATAGCTATAAGGTTTCATGAGGAGATTAACAACATCATCAGACCATTTAAAGCCCCATGAGTTTGGTACAAAAGCAATCAAGATAAAGATACTTGAGAAGAGAATAACAGGCATACCTGCAATGAAACCATCACGAATAGCACGAAGGTAGATATTACGAGATAGTTTTTCAAAGAAAGGTTTCCCTTTCTCGATAAAAGAAATTAGTTTGTTCATTACTTAACTCCTCTCTTATAGAGTTCGATTAAATGGTGCATCAAATCTTTAAGCAAGATAGTTGTCATCAAGTGATCCTGACCATGCATCATGGTCACACTATAAGCCAAATCCTCACCAGCTGCTTCCTTGGTCAATAGACTTGTTTGCGCGTGATGAGCCTCGGCGATACAGCCTCCAGCTTCCTCGACTAAGCTATCTGCTTTCGCAAAATCGCCAGCCTCAGCAGCCTTCAAGGCTTCCAATAGTTTTGAACGAGCATCGCCAGCATAGGCTACGATTTCAAAACCTAACAATGTTACTTCTTCTCTATTCATGATAGAATTCTCCTTATGTATTTTTAATTAAATTTTTATGACAATAAACGTTGGATATGTAGAACTAGATAAACTCGTTCACTTTTATACAAATCAAGACCCGTATGTTGCGTAATCACATCATAAATCTTGGAGCCGACCTCAAATGCCTTTGGATAGGATTGTTTGATATGATCTTCCATATCCAGAAGTGATTGGTTATCATCTCTAGATCTGTCTAAATAATCCAAGAAATAATTCAAATGAATCATAAAGCGATCATAGAAATGGTTATTCTTTTTGGTTCGTTGAATAGCGTAACTTTTCAGCACTTCTTCGACATTCCTGAGAATTTCTTTCCTCTTATCAATCGACTCAACAACTTCCACTTCATTCTCACCTTCGGCATTGATGAAATGATAAGCAATCCGAATAATTTCATCCTCAGGGAAATGATCTGTCAACTTCTGACGATAGATTTTAAAAGCTTCGTTTGCGATTTGAAAAGCGACAGGATACTTAGTAGAAATATCTGGTAGATTGCTATCCTTGTACCTTCCTTGTGTTAGAGCTTGATAGGAACAGTAAATATGATCTGTCAAGGTCACATAGAGATATTCTTGAATCGGATAGTGATATTTCTTAGAAAGATTATCAATGATCTCGTAGGTTACTGTGATAAAATCAAGCGGAACATCTTTGAGAAGAGCCATAAAGTTTTCTCTGGACTCTTCGGTCTTCATCCGAAAGATTTTCTCAACCTGATGTTCAGCAATCAAATCCCCCTTCTTCTTCCCAAATGTAATCCCTTTACCAATTACAATCACCTCTTCTCCTTTATCATTTCTGACAAGTGAAACATTGTGATTCATTGGATTTAGAATTCGATACATGTCAACCTCCTTTTATATCTTAAAGGTATATGAGTACAAAAAATGACCACAAATGAACTAGAAAATCCTTTGATTTCTAATCCACCTGTGATCATGCCTAATATTACTTAGTAACACTCACCTTGTATTAACTTGTGATTCAAGTATAACACAAGTAAGTTATTTTGTAAACCTTTACATGTAACTTTTTTTAAAAATTTTTTTAGATTCATGTTCCTAAACTAGGAGGAAGATTTTACACGCGTTCTTTCCATGAAGTCGCTGTTGTTTGAAGAACTTTGTTGAGTTCGTCAATGTTTTCAAAACCAGTTGTGCGAAGCCATTCGCGAGCTGCTGCTTCACCATCTTTGATGTAAGCTTCAACTGATCCAGCCCATGTAGCACGGCCACAAAGAACACCATTGAAATTTGCACCTGATTCATGGGCAAATACAAGAGTATCTTGGAAGAGTTTAGCTGATACACCAGCACTCAAGTAGATGTATGGCAAGTTAGTTGCTTCATCTTGTGCTTTGAAGAAGGCTGCAGCTTCTTCGCGAGTATGAACGATTTCACCATCACCAAAGCCTTCAACGTATTTAATATTGACTGGAACTTCTACTTTCAAGACATCGATGTTAAAGCGTGGGTCTGAGAAGACTTTCATGGCACCAATAACCTTGTGTGGTTTCACTTTTGCGTATTCTGCAGAGCCAGCATCAGCGATTTTTTCATCGTAAGCCAAGATTTCAAGGAAGAATGGAATGTCTTCTGCCACACACTCAGAGCCGATACGTTCGATGTAGGCTTGTTTTTCTTGGTTGAGTTCGTCAGAACTGTCTACGTCATAGTAAAGCAAGAACTTAACAGCGTCTGCGCCTTGTTCTTTGATGCGTTTGGCAGACCAAACATCCAAGCAGTCTGGCAAGCGTTTGGTGCTTGTTGTGTCGTAGCCAGTTTTCTCATAAGCAAGGAGAAGACCGGCGTTGGCATCAAGCGCTTTTGTAGCTGGAAGACCATACTCAGGGTCGAGAAGCATAGATGATGCGTATTTTGTCAATTCATCTGCTACCAAGACTTTGAGTTCTTCCATTTGAGCCACTGTTGGCTCTCCTGTTTGGTATTGAGCCATAAGGCGTTTCAAAGCACCACGTTGGTCAAAGGCAAGAGCTGAGATGATTCCATTTTCATCTGAAAGTTTTTCTAAGCGTGCACGTTTTTGTTCTGTTAAAGCCATTTTATACCTCTTTTACTGTTAATTGATCATATAGAGTTTGATAGTTAGCCATATTGACATGACCTGTCATCTTTTCTTGAGCATTGAGCATACCAAGGACATTTGCCTTGATGAGGAGTTCTGCATCCGATTCCTTACGAAGAAGTCCTGAGGAAATACCTGCAACAGTAGAATCTCCAGATCCGACAGGGTTGACTACCTGAATTCTAGGAATATCTACCTTGTAGAAAGTATCACCATGTTTGGCAAAAGCACCATTTGCACCAAGTGAAACAATTATCCACTCAATCCCTGCAAATAAAGGCTCTTGAAGAACTTCTTTTAATTCATCCAAATCCTCAGAAACTTCTTTCCCAAGAAGCTGAGACAATTCTTCGTTATTTGGTTTAATAACTGTTGGTTTATGTGGTGATTCAAGAACCGCCTGAAGGGCAGCACCTGAGCAATCCAGAACAACTGGTTTTCCTGCGCGATTAGCAAGTTCTACTAAGCTTGCATAGTAGTCAACTGGAAGACCAGCTGGCAGACTACCCGAGATAGCAACTACTTCCACAGTGTCGAGAAGATTCTCGAAATGAACCAAGAAATCTTGACCTTCTTGCTCCAGAACTTCAGGCCCTTTCTCAAGAATTTCTGTTTGGTTGTCACCATGTAGAATAGCGATACAGTTACGAGTCTCTCCTTGAATGGAGAAGAAACGTTTCGTTACTTTATCGTCAATATGATCTACTAAAAACTCACCAAGTTTACCACCGACCAAACCGGTAGCAGCAACAGAATCACCAAATTCTGAAAGAACTCGTGTAACATTGAGCCCTTTACCACCAGCTGTCTTGGTCACGTCCACCACACGGTTGACAGTATCAATTTTCAATTCATCCAAAGGATAAGAAATATCAATGGATGGATTCATTGTGACTGTTAAAATCATGCGTCACCTCTTAGTCGTGGTATTCACCGCGATCCCATTTTTCAAGGAATTCTGTAAAGAAGTTTGCATCTGCTTGATGAGCATTGTGAGTTTCAACGTGCTCAATTTTCGCAATCAATTTTTTGTTTTCTTTTGATGGTTTGTATTCAGCATTGATGAAAGCTTCAATGATATCACACATGAGCAATTCACCAGTGATTTTACCACCAAAACCAATAACGTTGGCGTTCAATTGTTCTTTGGCATAAAGAGCTGTTGTCATATCACGAACCAAGGCAGAACGAACTCCTGGAACTTTATTTACAGCGTTGTTGATACCAACACCAGTACCACAGATACATACCCCAAGATCAGCTTGACCGCTTGTAACGGCTTCACCAACTTTTTTACCAAAGATTGGGTAGTGAGTACGTGTGTGGTCATAGGTACCAAAGTCGATGACTTCATATCCTTTTGATTTCAAAAATTCTGAAACCGCCATTTTTTCATCTGTTACGATGTGGTCACATCCAATTGCAATTCTCATTTTTAACTTACCTTTCTTACTGTAATCTAATTAGCACATTTTGTTCAACATATCAACACGAATTTGGTGACGGCCACCGTCGTATTTGCCGTTAACAAAACCTTTAGCAATATTCTTAGCCAATTCATCACCAACAAGTTGTGCACCCATAGTGATCATACGTGAGTTGTTGTGTCCACGAGTCATATAGGCTGAACGTTCATCTGAAACTTCAGCAGCAACCATTCCTTTGATTTTAGTTGCAACCATGAATGGACCAGCACCATAAGCATCAATCACGATACCAAGGTTTTGTTCTTCTTTGTTTACTTCTGCAGCAACAGCAAGAGTCACATCAACAAAGTCTTGACCTTCAGCTGTAACATCCACAACGTGGAAGTTTTCTTTTTCCAAGAAGTCTTTCACAACTTCTTTCAATCTCAAACCTGCAGCATCTGCACCGATAACAATAGACATATTGTTTACTCCTTTTTATTATTCTAGGCTAGTAAAACCTTTTATAGTTAGCAGTTCACCTACAAAAAGTTTTCTAGCAGTTTATTGACAAATTTGATTGAATGAGATGAATAACACCTTATCCAAGTCCAGGAAATCAATCTCCTGGAAACAAACTTTCTCCGTTAAAGAGAATATAACAAGCGATTATTTGTTTGTTACAAACATCATTTGTTGTTTACAAACATAATATACTCCTATTTTTAGAAAAAGTCAACACTTAATGTTTGTTTTTGTGTTTTATTTTTTAATCTAAAAGATTTCAATATCAAAGCCAATCTGATCGAATTGGCATGGTTCCAAGAGCCGAACATTATTCTTATCTTCTAGATGATCTCCTTCTTCAAGGGATGTTGATAAGCCTGACCAAGGTTCAAAAGCGATGAAAGGTCCCTTATTCAAAGTTGACCAAATGATGAGATTTGAGAACTCTTGGAAGTGTACTTTTAATCCCTTCTCATTCTTACGAGAACGAAGGGAAATTGTTCTAGATTGCAACTCATCCAAAGTCACTGCATCAACACGAAACAGATCGTAACTGAGATCCACTTCCTTTTGTGAATCCAACCATGGACTTCTATCTTGGAAGTCTAACATTCCTGTTTCTGGGAATGGACGCGGAACAGAGCAAGTCTCTTCTTTCTCAAACTCTAAATAGTAGTCTTCATAAGTTTCGCCATCTAGTAGAGGGCAATTAAATCCTGGATGTCCTCCTATAAAGAATGGCATTACTTTATTGGTTTCTTTATTGAAAATCTTGTATTGAGTACGAACTATCTTGCCAGTAACCTTATAAGTGATTTCAAGGCGGAAATGATAAGGATAGTTCTGATAAGTATTCTCATCATCTTCGATAGCAAAGGTTACGCTGTTTTCTGTTTGATCAACTAATTCAAATTCTTTTTTGCGAACCAAACCATGTCGAGGAATAGTTCCTTTCGTCTCAGGTCCATCTGCGTGACTGTAGAAGGCTGTATCCTCTCTTAAAGAACCACAGATTGGAAAAAGTACAGGAGCTTGCCCACTCCAATAGGTGGCATCTCCTTGCCACAAGTACTCAACGCCATCTCGATCCTTGATTGACGACAAGGCACCACCAAAAGTTTTAAATTGGACCGTCAATTGCTCTGATTTTATTTCAATTACCATTATTTTCTCCGATTTCTTGATAGTTTATAAAAAACTAGGCTGTCACTCCCCATTAGGAAACTGACAACCTAGTTTTCACAATTTACATTTTATAGGAGCGAATTATTTAGCATTTGCTGCGTATTCTTCATTACGTTTAATCATTTGTTTTCTATACCAAGCAAAGATACCTACATAGAATACAAGGAAGACTACTGCACCAAGGATTGCTTTGATATCACCTGTTGTGGCATTACCAATTGCCCAACCAAGAAGTTTTTCGATTGGTCCTTCAAGAGTTGAGTGAGTAATCAATTGAGTTTGACTCACACCTTCTGGGAAGGCACCTACACCTTTAGCAAGTTCAGTTGCAAATGGTGCAATAAGTGTACCTGAAAGAAGGAAGAGTGGCAACAAGAGAGTTCCAAAGATAATCATACGGAGCAATTTACCACGAGTAACTACCAAGAGAGCTGGAGTTACACCCATTGCGATGATACCTGCAAGTGGCAAGATACCATTTCCGACTTTAGAAAGAAGTACAGCTTCTACTAGCATGATTGGAGCAAGTACGTTGGCACAAGCCCAGATTTCAGCACGACCAGCGATGAAAGGCCAGTCAAGACCGATGTTAAATTTACGTCCTTGAAGACGTTTAGTAGCAACGTTTGTAATACCTTGTGAAAGTGGTTCTACGGCTGCGATGAACCAAGATCCGATAAGTGAGAAGAGCTCCAAGCAGACACCGGCAGTCAAACCAAGGCTCAACCAACCTTTAATAACAAGTTCCCAAGATGCTGCTTCTTCTACTCCAGCAACTGGATGTGGAGTTCCCATCAAACCGATAACAATACCAAGGATGAAACCGATGAAGAATTTAGATCCCCAGAAACCGATTTTTTTGTTCAATTTAGCAGCGTCAAAGTCGTATTTATCAAGACCAGGCAATACTTTATCAAAAATCTTATCCAAAACCATGATAACTGGGTTCATCATGTAGTTCATGTGAGTTGAAGTCATTGGAGATGAACTTGGTGCGTTAAGAAGGTCGTCGAATGTTGGTTTCATCAAGTCAGAGTTGATGATTTTCAAAATACCTACAAGGACAACTGCTGCAGTTGCGATGAAAAGTGAAACCCCTTGGCTAACTCCATTGTTGTCTGCGTACCATTTGATCAAAAGACCAGTGATTGACAAGTGCCAGATATCGAAGATATCAACGTCAAGTGTGTCTGTTTTCTTCATTGCAAGCATCACAACGTTGACAATCAACATCACAAGCAAGAAGTAAAGTGTCCAGGCAGAACCCCAAGTGATGGTAGCAAGTGGTGCCCAACCAACGTCAGTGATGTTCAATTGAATACCAGTGTTTTCAACGAATTTCGCAAGTGATGCTGAGAAAGCTCCGTTGAGCATACCAATGATAGCACCGATACCAGTAAGGGCGATAGCAAGTTTGATACCACCTTCAAGCGCTTTGGAGAATTTCACTCCAAAAAGTAGGGCCAATACTGTCAAAATGATCAGCATGATGATAGGGCCACCCATAGCCAAGATAGGTTTGAAGATATCGTTGGCCAGATTGATAATGACATCCATAATAGTTCCTCCCGTTTTTTTAGTTATATGAATGTTAACAAGATAAAGAATAAATTAGCTTAGTCCGTGTTCTTTGATAGCTGCTTCAATATTGTCAAATACTGGAGCACTCATTGCTGGAATACGGAACAAGATTGGTCCAGCTTCAATTACTGGAATACCTGGTTCAAAACCAAGGTCAGTTGCAGCGATTGGTGTAAAGATATCGTAGCCCTTGATAAGGTCTTCGTTTACATCTTTCACCATGACTGCATCACAGTGAACGTCATAACCACGATTTGAGAGTTCTTCTTCTAGAGCACTTTTAATTTGGTGACTTGAGTTAACACCTGCACCGCAGGCAGCAAGAATTTTAATCATTTGGATTTCCTCCGATTTTATATTTTAATAGACAAGATTAAGCTGTTGCTTCAGCAATATAAGCATAAAGTTTTTCTGGTTCAGAAATTTTTGATAAATCTTCTAGATGATCCTTCCCTGTAAAGAAATCCATCAACTGAGCCAGAATATTCGTTTGACTTGAACTTGAGTTGTTAATGATAAAGAAGAGCAGTGAAACTTCAACCTCTCTATCAGGAGCAATCATGTTGTGAAAAGTTACTGGTTTTTCTAATCGAACAACCACTACTTTCTCAGCTAGATTATGAACAATATCTGTATGAGGAATAGCCACATTTGGTAAATCTTTCCCCAAAAATTCCATATCTAAACCAGTTGGAAATGACTTCTCACGCGCGATCAAGGCTTCACGATAAGTTGGAGTAACGATTTCTCGTTCTTCCAATAAGGTTGCCACCTGATTAAAAAGTTGTTCTTGATTATCCGCTTCTAAGCAAAACACCAGGTTTTTGTCAAAGAAATGATCTAATCCCATAACCTTTTCCCTTCTTTCAATTATCTTTTATGGTATAAGTATAACACTATATGAAATCGTTGTCAATATTTTTTGTTTCATTTTGTTCATTTTTTTGTAATTTTTGTTTTGTTTCAAGAATATAATCAATATCAAACATTTCTGTTTTAAAATCTACAAAAAAAGAAGGCTCAAGCCTTCTTCTCTTTCCTTACTCAATAGTAGATAAAATCTCTTCTAACTTATGGTAATCTTTTACACTATCAATTTCATAGATGCTATTTCCTTCTAATTCTTCGACATAGACATCTAATTCTTTGATATTATCCTTAACCATGTTGTCCCAGTAGAGATCAACAAATTCACCACTTTCGTAAGCTTTGTCAATAAAGCCAACAATCTTCTCAGCAGTTGGTGCATCCCAGAATGAAACTCCGCTCAGAATGCGACCAGCTTTGCTGTCAACAATAATATCTTGAACCTTGTAGTCATCACCGTAAACCAAGAACCACTCGTTCGTACAGTCTTCACGATAAACGCTAAAATAGGTAGAACGTTTAAGATCGTTTCGAAACATATTTTTGAAAAGATAGTTATCTGCATCGATGACGTAGCTGTTAGCCAAATCTTCTTTTACTAGATAAAGTGAGTAAAAGTTATTGTAATCAGCATACTTGTCGTTAAAGACTAAACGGACACCATATTTTTCTTTTAGGTAGTCAAATTGTTCTTTGAGGTAACCGACAACGATGATAATCTCATCAATTCCTCTCTCTTTCAAAAACTCGATTTGGTATTCTACCAAAGGTTTTTGATTAACCTTAACCAAAGCTTTTGGGGTATTTTCAGTCATAGGGCGCAGACGAGTTCCTAATCCCGCTGCTAAAATAATCGCTTTCACATGAATCTCCTTTATTCTTTAATAATAATATAAACACCAGCCATAACAATAAGTGAAGTGATAATTGTCAGCATATCTAGCGGTGCACCTAAGAAAATAGCTGCAAATAAGACAGTCCAAACTACATAGCTCACATTCAAACCTGTCGCTTTCGCAGGTTGCAAACGATTAATAGCGATATAATAAGCTAAGTAGGAAATCATATCAAAGGCTGCAAAGACAATCAAAAGGACTAGTAACTGCCCATCTGCCACTTCTGCAAATGAGTGGTGAGAAAAGAGCACAATCACAAGATAGGACAGGAATGAGGTTACTTGTCGGATTAACAAGGCTTCAATTTCACTTAAATCACTTTCCATAGCATAGGAACTGAGAACACTTTCACTCCCCCAGGCAATGGCACAGATAAGGGCACAAAGAATCCCAATGTAAAACGAGTTTACTTGTTCAACCTTGTAAGTTTGAGCAATGATCGCTGCAATAATCAAGAAAACACCGAATACTGTATTCTTTGAAACCTTGTGTTTCAAAATGAAGAAGGCTAGTAAAACTGAAACTGCTGGGTAAATAGCTGATACAGATGAAGCTAGAGAACTACCGATATATTTAACCGCATAAAGATTGGCCTGCATACCTATTGGTCCTGCTAGTAAAGCTCCGATAATTACACTTACATTTCGAATATTTAAGAAAATCGAGAGACGAACTTTTCCTTCTTTTACCAAAAGAAAAGCTAACAAGATAAAGATACTCAAGAAATCATGAGCAGCAGCCACCACAAAGGGTGAAAGATTTGTAAAAATTGAAAAGATATAAGCACTAATCGTTAGACCTAATCCCCAGAAGATACCAGAGAGCAGACCAAAGGAAACACCATTTTTATTCTTCATCCTAACCTCCATAATAAGTCAAACCTTCGACAGCTCTTTGGTAACGATTGACACCGTAATCTCCAAAATCAGCCCCTTGAGCTTCTTTGTACACTGTCCACAAACTCCAGATAGTATCTTGCAAGATTTTATAGATACGAATCTTCTCACGTGATACAGGCGTTTTGTCACTTTCATAGTAGGAAAGGAAATCATCTTCCTCTTGCTTTGTAAATTCAGACTCTAAGAAAAGAGCTGCCAAATCCCACATCGGGTCATTCATAGAAGAGTATTCCCAGTCAATCAAATACAAACGACCTTGTGGTGACTCGATAAAGTTTTCTGGTACCAAATCGATGTGACAGGACTTTCTATCAACACCCAAATCAGCCAATCTCTTTTCTAGTGAAAATACATCTTTTCTTACAGCTTCATAGTTTTCATAAGGGATAGGTCCCTCAATCAAGGATTCATATTTGCTGATTTCCTCAAAAGGAGCAAATTCTCCTCTTAATTCTTTCCCTGAAGCGTGGATGGTTTGTAAAATTGGTGCAATCTTTTCAAACTTGGACTTAATTGATGTTGAATCAAGAGTTACTGCTGATTCGATGTATTCATTTACTTTGATCCCTGACTCAATATCAAAAAGATAATTTTTGACATCTAAATCTAAATCCTCTAAAAGTTCAAGATTGTACTTTTCATTTTGACGATTGATGAGTTTTTCAGTCCCTTTACCAAAAAATTTCACAATATACTGTTTGTTGGTTGTTTTAACCAAATAGTTTTGATTGGTCATGCCTCCCAGCTGTTCAACACTGAGTACTTCCTCTTCATTAGATAGTAAAGAAGAAATTTTTTCTTTGATGAGTTTCTCCACAATTAACCTCCATCTTCTACACTTCCCACTTAAATACTGTTTTGAAAGCAGTATTTAGGTCTGTAGCAAAGACACGGTGAATGTCCTTGATTTCTCTCACAGGCTCTTCAACATAAAGGATATTCTTCAGACGATTCGCAAACTTTTTAACTTCCATCATTTGAATGGCCTTCTCAAAATCGACGCGTCCTGAACGAGATGAGCCTACTAATAACAATCCTTTTTCCAAAGCATCTCGTGTATTGATATTAACCTTGTATTCGCTCACTCCCATCATGAGAATCGTTCCCTGTGGACGAATATAGCGAATCAAGTCATTGATAGCTGGGCCTGTACCATCACCACCGCAACACTCAAATCCATGATCAAAGGTCAAATCCTCTGGGATATTATCCGTGATATAGCACTCTTTTGCAAAAGAGAAGAGCTCCAATTTTTCCCAATGGCGACCAATGACGATAATCTCTGCTTCTGGCAAGGTGTAATTGATGATATTTGCAACCACAAAGGCCAAACTACCATCTCCGATAACAGCGATTCGCTCTCGCTTGCTATGAGCAAGATGCAGGAATCGAGCCATAGCATGCATGCCAACACTTACAAACTCGGTGATGGCAGCAACTGTGTCCTCAATGTCATTATAAGACACAACACGATCTTTTGGAAGAGAGACAAATTCTCGCATAAAGCCGTCATAGCCACTAGATAGGAAGTAGGTCCCTGTCATGTAGTTCTCGTAGAACTCCTTGTCACTCTGCATAGGCGGTTGATTGGGAATCATAACTACCTTTTGACCGACTTCATAAGTCCCAGTTGGATCTGAAATAACAGTTCCACAAGACTCGTGAATCATCGCCATAGGAAGCTTTTTGGCCAATATCTTTGGATCGCGTTTCCCTTGATAGTAACGTTGATCTGCATGACAAACCGCCATATAATTTGGACGAATCAGGATATGATTCTCCTGATCAATGTCCTCTTCTTGGTATTTTACATTGATAAACTTTGGTTTTGTCAGTTGATAAATTTGATTAATCATAGCCCTAATCTTTCTCAATCATGCTTTTCGCGATTTTCAAGTCTGTCACAGTTGTGATTTTAAGATTTGAATATTCCCCTTTAGCTAGAGCAACATCCTTCCCTTTGATAACAAAAATCTTACATGCATCCGTCAGGATTTCTTTTTCTTGATCAGATAGGGAACCATACAAATCCATGAAATCCTTACAACGGAAAGTCTGAGGCGTTTGTCCTTGATAGAGGTGAGCACGATTTGGAATATCAGTGATAAACTGACCATTGGTACTTTCAACAATGGTATCAACCGCTTCTACTACTGTGTCAACCGCATCATGATTTTGGGCCAGTTTTATATTGTCCTGAATCATGCGAAGTGTGATAAATGGACGAACAGAGTCGTGAGTAATCACAATATCTTCTGGAGTGATTGGACGATAGGCATTAATGGCTTCTATTATCTTCTCGATACTGGTATTGCGATCAGCCCCACCTTTGGTAATGATGATGCGATCCTTGTGAAGAGAAAGATACTTGTCAACCAAGTCCTCAGCATGAGATACCCAATCTCCATGAACTCCAACTACAATTTTTTCAATACTTGGTTCTAAGACAAATTTTTCAATTGTGTGGATCAAAATAGGTCGATCACCCAACTCCAAGAATTGTTTTGGTAAATTACTGATTCCCATGCGTGTGCCAGTTCCTCCGGCTAGGATTCCTGCATAGATCATTTATATTCTCCTTTAGTTTATTCTAAAAAACTCATTACCATCTATTATATCACAATATATGCCTATCATGAAGAAAAGATAAAGAGCCACTATATGAATCGGCTCATTATTTAGGATGAAAAATGAACAATATTCAACAAAATCTGAAAAATCATAACAAATTAAGAAATAAATTTAGGTTATTCTCTATCCCCCTTATTCAACGTTCGGTTAATATAGAGTTCTTTAGAATATAATAGAAACCTTAAAGAAAACTTAAACATATTTTTTGAAATACAAGAAAAAGCTCGGAAAATTATGGCATCCATTTTTGTAAATTTAAGAAAGCAATCTTTACGATGTTTTAAACTATTGTTAGACTTTTGCTCCTAAAATTGGTAAAATAAAAAAGAAAATAATAGAAAAAGGAAACTGTAAACCGCCATGATGAACATGCAAAACATGATGCGCCAAGCACAAAAACTTCAAAAACAAATGGAACAAAGCCAAGCAGAACTCGCTGCCATGGAATTTGTTGGAAAATCTGCTCAGGACCTTGTCCAAGCGACCTTAACTGGTGACAAAAAAGTTGTCAGCATTGACTTCAACCCAGCAGTTGTAGATCCAGAAGATCTCGAAACCCTTTCTGACATGACTGTTCAAGCGATTAACGCTGCTCTTGAACAAATTGATGAAACGACTAAGAAGAAACTCGGTGCTTTCGCTGGAAAATTGCCTTTCTAATCCACAAAAAAAGAGAAACAGATGTTTCTCTTTTTTTCTTAGAAATCAAAGAATTCCATTGCTTTCTTTAAGAGTAATTCCGTGTATTCCGGATCGTCTTGAGCCATTGTGACTTGTGACTGGACCATTTCAAGATCATCCGTTATCACGCCATCTGCTCCAAGTCTGACTGCCTTATCAAAGGACTCAGAACTATTCACAGTCCAAACATATAGTTTCTGATCTGTTGTCCAGAGCTTGTTGACAAAGTATTCATCCAAAGTTGAATACTCCATGGTATAGCCAGTCGCCTTGGTTCTCGGAAACACACTATTATATGGCAGAATGAAGTACACTGGAATTTCAGAATCATAAGCCAAGACCTTATCAATCACATGATAGTCTAGTGATTGCATCTGATGGCCATATTTCTTGATAGTCGCTCCATACTTTTCGAGAAAATGGTCCATCATTTGTGGACTATCTTTTTTACTGGTTTTAATCTCAATCAGCAATTTTTGGTTTAAAGCATTTGCGCGTTCTAAATAATCATCAAAACTTGAAATCTTTGTTTGATATCCATTCTCGTAAATATCTGTATTTGTTAATTCATCCAGAGTTAAGTCTTGCGGTGTAGCATTAATTCTTGCTAGCGATTTAAGGTTAGCGTCGTGCATCACCACGAACTGACCGTCTTTCGTTTCTTGCACATCCATCTCGACGAGGTCTGGTTTTAGTTGGGCTGTCTTTTCTAAAGACTGTACCGTATTTTGAACACCATTTTTATTACTTACTCCTCTGTGTGAAATCACTAAAGGTGTATTGGTATCCGGAGACTCCAGATAGATATAACCTTCTAAAGCAAAAAAGATACTTGCACACCCCATGACTCCCCACCTCATCAGATGGTCTTTCTTTCTCCTTGGCATGATCTCCAACTCTTCTCCTGTCAGGAAGGAAACAAACTTCACTAGAAAATAAGTCAGGGTCATGTAATGGAGGTTTTTAATCAAGATAAAATTAATCACACCAAGAATCAAGGATTCTTTTTGAGTAAAATTATCCATTACAGCCTGAGCAAAGAGCAAGGGAATTAACAAGACAAAGAAGAAGAGATAGGTTTTAATGATAATGAGTAGGAGATGCCAAGAGAAGAAAAGGACGTTTTTCTTCGTCTTTTGGAGACTATATTTCACACTTTCTCTTACTGTCTTTCTTTCAAAGAGAATCTTAGGAAGAGCAAACATGAAACGAACAGAAATGTAGAGAAAGATCCAAGCGGATGCTATGATCAACAGCCCTACCAGCCAGTTCTTATCTTCTAGATATGTAACGATAAAATCGGGGATAATAATTTTATTGAGATAGTAGATTTTTAAAATTTTCCTAATAAAAGGAAAAAGTAGAGCTACATAAAAGAAGACAAAGGCCATCTTACAAAAGCTCAATCGTTTGACAAATAGAAAGCTCTGGTGAAAGACTTTTCGACTATATTCAATCAGGGTTCTCTTTTCATGGTAGAGAAGGTGACGCGCCCCGATGAACAAAAGACAGATTTGAAAATAAGCCACTAAAAGATTGATTGCTATTAAAATGAGAAAGGCTAAACTGACAAAAGGCGAGCCTTGTATAATCGCCCAAAAGTTATTGTAGGAGATAAACAAGTAACCTGTTTGTCTTAGAAGTATGCCAGCTATCCATGAATTCAATGGTAACCAAACAAACTCTACCATCATGAAAATCAAGAAAAATAGAAATAGTATTTTATCTAGGTTATAGTAAATTTTCCTAAAACCTAGCTTTTTAGGTTTTTCAGGTTTCATAGGCACTCCTAATCTAAAAATTGAGATAAGTCTAAGCTATTAAAGGGATTCATAGAAAAACTACTCTGGTCTTCTAATAATAGCTTTCCTTCATCCGATTCCAAAAATGCTTCGTAAACACGCGCCGTCATGCGGGCATCCTCTAAACTATTATGAGACTTCCCATGAAAACCTAAAAAATTCGCAACAGTTTGTAATTTAAGATTGGCTATGCCGTGTAAGTCAGAACTACGCCGTTCAAAAGCCTCATCATATAAATCAACCTTATACTGGTCATGATAATCAATACCGTGCTCCAAGAGAATAGGCAGATCACTTTTGGCCGCATTGTATCCAACCATAGGTAAATTACCAACAAAAATCTGAAAATCCCTTAAAAGATGCTCCACCATTGGCGCATCTTTTAAGGTTTCAGCTGTGATTCCAGTCAAGCCATTGATAAAACTCTTCAAAGGTGCTGTAGTATGAACATAAGAATCAAAGGCACCTATTTCTTGACCATTTTGAAAGCGAACTGCTGATACTTGAATCAAATGGGTAACCCCTTCGTATTGATTGAACTCCAAATCAAAGGCAATGTAATCTCTTAATTTTTCCATCTTTTACCTCAGTTCCGACTCAATTTAAACCATAAATAATAAAAGAAGCTATCAGGTTAGTGAATAACCCAAACAGCTTCTTTATTTTCCTCCAAATAAGCGAGCAAAAAAGCCTTTTTTGGTAGCTTGAACTTCTTCTTTTGCTTGGTCCAACTCTAGTTTCAAACTTTCTTGATCCTTCATAGCTTGAAGAGTTAATTGTTGCTGTTGGTCCAATTGTTTGTCCTTTTCAGCAATCTGTCGATCTTTAACACGCATCTGTTCATCTTTTTCTGCCAACTGCTGGTCTTTGGCCTTGAGCTGCTCATATAAACGAAGAATTTCAGCATTTTTCTCATCGACTAAGATTTCCATCAGTTCGCGTTGTTTGACATCATCACTGACTGGTTCATCTTCAAAAATCGTTTTTTTATAGATTTCTTCTAGCTTAATCAAGCCACTTCGAGTAACTACAGTTACACCTTTGTCATTTTTTTTCGTGTCCTCTTCTGGAAGTTCTTTGACACGATTGTTGATTGCTTGACGAGAGAGTCCTAGGACCTCTGCAATCTCACTGACGGTCATTTCAATACTCATAATATCCTCTGAAACGTTTTCTAGCTTTTCTTTACTTAAATCTTATCATAAGCTAGATAAACTGTCAAATTTCCGCTTAATCCATAACCTTTAAAAAGGCCAGTAAAACTTGGGCAGAACGACGTCCAGCTTCAATGATAAACTCATCAAAAGAGATAGAAGCCTCGTGATTGGCATTGTCGCTCATGGCACGAATGACTAGGAAAGGTAGGCCAAGAGCCTGAGCTGCCTGTGCAATCGCTGCCCCTTCCATTTCAACTGCTAAAACATCCGGAAAGTGGGATTTGATACTAGCAATCTTATCATCTCCAGCTATAAAGCTATCCCCTGTGGCAATCAATCCTAGGTGCCAGGTCTGTTCTAATTGAGATAAATTCTCTTTAATCCTAGCGATAAAGTTCTTATCGGATTCAAAGTAAAGAGGTTGACCAGCCATCTGACCATAAGCATAGCCAAAAGCAGTTACATCCACATCATGGTAAGCCAATTTATCCGCGATCACTACATCTCCAACGGCAATCCCTTCTGCAACTGCACCTGCTGATCCTGTATTGATAACGGCATCTACTTGGAAATGGTCAGCTAGAACAGCTACACTCATAGCTGACATGACCTTTCCAATCCCACTCTGAACTAGAACAACTTCTGTCTTGCCAACAGTGCCAGTGTAGTAAGTATTTCCGAGGACTTGGACTTCTTGCGCTCTATCTAAATTCTGAGTCAAGTGTAGGAGCTCTTCTGGCATTGCTGCAATGATTCCAATTTTCATTTTATTTCCTTTTCTATTACAAAAGTTTCATCGCCAACACAAGTAAAATCAAGAGAAGGATAACTGTAAATAAGATTCTGTTTAGTTTCGAGTTAAAAACATTTCTCTTAGTATTCTCAATGCGACGGCTCTTATGAATCGTTGGCTCTACTTCAATTGTTAAGGTATCTTGAATAGAATTATAGTCTCTAGAACGTGAATAACCAAAGTTTTGTGAAGAAGTTGATAAAATTTTAGTTTCCTCGTCATCTTGAAGAGGTGGCCCAGAGATTTTCTCCCCACGATTGGCACGTTCGATTATTTCATCTGTTAACAAAGGTTTTCCCATGGGCTACTCCTCTATTTCTTTTGCAATTCCCAGTACTGGATTGCCATAATCGTCTTGGCATCACAGATATGGCCAGACTGAATTAAGTTTTTTGCTTCCTCAAGGCTGACCTCTAGAACTTCCAAGGTTTCATCATCATCTTGCGGACGAGGATTTTCCACCTTAGTTAAATCTCTTGCGAGGTAGAGTTTTAATTTTTCATTACAAAAACCAATAGCAGAGTAGAAATCATATAGAAGCTCTAACTTACCCGTATAGGCAACTTCCTCCTCCAATTCACGAAGAGCCGCCGACATGGGATCTGCATTTTCACCAATTTCCAGTTTACCAGCAGGAATTTCATAAGAGATAGCTTCAATAGCTTTTCGGTATTGCTTAACAAGGACGATTTTATCCTCAGCTGTCACAGCTAGAACACATACGCCTCCATTGTGAAAAATCAGATCACGTTGGGCAGTTCCCTTCCCTTCTGGTAGTTCCACCTGATCTTGCACCAGCTTAAAAATAGGACCTTGATAGATTTCCTTCCGGCTAATCGTTTTTTCTTCAAATTCCATGATAGACTCCTACTGATTCTTAGGATGATGAGGCAAACGTAATGCATATTCATCTTTATTAACTTGACGTCCACGTCCAATAGCAATGGCGTCAGCTGGAACATCTTTTGTAATCGTTGAACCAGCTCCAACTAGTGAATTATCACCAAGTTCCACTGGAGCAATGATGGTTGAGTTTGATCCAACAAAGACATTATTGCCAATGACAGTCTTGTACTTATTCTTCCCGTCGTAGTTAACTGTAATCGTGCCTGCGCCAAAGTTAACATGGCTACCTACCTCACAGTTTCCGATATAGGTCAAATGACCTGCCTTGGTATTTTCACCGATTGAAGATCCTTTTACTTCAACAAAGTTTCCAATGTGAACTTGGGAAGCTAGACTTGAGCCTGGACGAATATGAGCATACGGACCGACTGTCACACCATCTGCAACTGTACTTTCCTCAATCATGGAATTCGTAATCACAGCTCCAGCTCCGATAGCACTATCCACGATATAAGTTCCATTTGTTAAAACAGTTTCCGCCCCAATCTTCGTTTGACCTTTCAAGGTAACGTTGGCTTCGATTTGGACTTCGGGTGCAATCTCGACATCAATATCAATGTAAGTTGCTTCAGGATTGACAAAGCTAACACCATTAACCATGTGCTTTTGATTGATACGGCGGCGCATCACTGCTTCCGCAGTGGCAAGAGCCACACGGTCGTTTACTCCAAGACTTTCATCAAAATCCTTGAGAGTATAGGCGCCAACCTTCTCACCTGCGTTACGGAAAATACCAATCACATCAGTAATATAGTATTCACCTTGGGCATTGTTGGTGTTGATGTTTTTAAGGGCCTCAAAAAGACGTTCATTGTCGAATACATATGTTCCTGTATTGATTTCCTTAATTTGCTTTTCAAAATCTGTGGCATCTTTCTGCTCCACAATGCGAAGAACTTCAGCATTATCGTTACGGACGATACGACCATACCCAAAAGGATCTGCTGCTTCAGCCGTTAAAATAGTCGCCACATTTTTGTGATTGATATGGAAATCCAAGAGATTTTTCAAGCTTTCACCTGTAATCAGAGGAGTATCTCCAGCAATAACCAAGGTGTGCCCAGAGCGATTTTGGAGAATAGGCTCTGCCATCATAACGGCATGCCCAGTTCCTAGTTGTTCCGATTGAGTGACAAAGTCTGTCTGACCAGCCAATACTTGCTCAACTAACTCCGCCTTGTGTCCCACAACAGTGACTGTTTTTTCAGGTTGAATAGCATCAACACTACGAAAAACATGCTCCAACATCGAAATTCCTGCTACTTTATGAAGTACCTTTGGAAGATCTGATTTCATGCGAGTACCTTTACCCGCTGCTAAGATAATGGCATAATTTGACATACTATTCTCTTTTCTGTAAAAATTCCCTTATATTATACCATAATTTACTTCCTTAGGAGTAAACAAACAGAGAAATAGGGGAAAACATGCTAGTTCATTCATCTTTTCAACGTTTTCTTTGATTTTTTTATCTATTTACGTTAAACTAATTAGATATGAGAAAAGAGATTCATCCAGCTATTATTTTTAGTCTATTCACCATTGTTATAGCTATTTTAATCTTTAATAAACCAGCTTATGAAGACCATTCGGTCAAGTCAAAAAGCAACACTGTCCAAGTTGAAAACCAGGCCTTGCATAATCTTGATAAACCCATTATTGACATTTCTGGTTGGCAAAGACCGGAGGAGATAAACTACGATATTTTATCTCAAAATATTTCTGGAGCTATTGTTCGCGTGCACAGTGGTACTCAACACACGGAAGCAAATGATGCAGCCTTTATCAACGGGGTCGATAAAGCCTATAAAAATCACATTTCAGAATTTCAAAAGCGCAATGTTCCCGTAGCCGTCTATGCTTATCTAGCTGGTACGAACAAAGAAGAAATGGAAAAAGCGGCTGAAGTTTTCTACAATTCTGCTTCTCCATACAACCCTAGTTATTACTGGCTTGACGTTGAGAAAAAAACAATGGCAGATATGAATGACGGAGTCGAAGCTTTTCGAGCTAAGCTTGAATCGCTGGGCGCTAAAAATATCGGGATTTACATTGGTGTCTATTTCATGCAAGAACATAGCATCAATACGGAAAATTTCTCCGCTGTTTGGATTCCTTCTTATGGGACAGACTCAGGCTACTTTGAGTCCACACCCAATACTGATTTAGACTATGACCTCCATCAGTATACTTCCAAAGGAAAAATTGCAGGATTTGAACATCACCTAGACATCAATCTCATTTCTACTGATAAGGAAAAAGAAGAAACCTTCCGAAAGCTATTTTTAAGACCATAAAGCAAGTGAAAATCGCAACTTTTTCACTTGCTTTTTCATTTTTTTGCTGTCTGTGTTATAATTGATAAGACAGAGAAAGAAATTTATGAAATTGAGGAGTCTAATATGTTTTCATGGATTGCAAGAGTTATCAAAGGAATCGTCATCGCCTTAGGATTTATCCTACCCGGAATTTCTGGTGGTGTTCTAGCAGCGATTTTGGGAATTTACGAGCGAATGATTAGTTTTCTGGCTCATCCCTTTAAGGATTTTAAAGAGAATGTCCTATACTTTATCCCAGTAGCTATCGGGATGTTGCTAGGTATTGGTTTGTTTTCCTATCCGATTGAGTATTTGCTAGAAAATTACCAAGTCTATGTTTTATGGAGCTTTGCTGGAGCTATCATCGGTACAGTTCCTAGCCTCCTTAGAGAATCTACTCGAGAATCTGATCGTGACAAGATTGACCTAGTCTGGTTCTGGACTACCTTTATCCTTTCAGGTCTAGGGCTCTACGCGCTAAACTTTGTTGTTGGATCTCTCAGCGCCAGTTTCGCTAGTTTCATCTTGGCAGGTGTTCTTTTAGCTCTTGGTGTCTTGGTGCCTGGTTTAAGTCCATCAAATCTACTCTTGATTTTAGGACTGTACGCTCCAATGCTAACTGGCTTTAAGACCTTTGATTTATTTGGTACCTTCCTTCCTATCGGGATTGGTGCAGGAGCAACTCTCATTATCTTTTCAAAATTAATGGACCATGCCTTGAACAATTACCACTCCCGTGTTTATCACTTTATTATTGGGATTGTGCTATCAAGCACTCTCTTGATTTTGATTCCAAATGCTGGAAGTGCTGAAAGTATCCAATATACTGGACTTTCTATCGTGAGCTATGTTCTCATCGCCTTCTTCTTTGCGCTTGGCATTTGGCTTGGTATCTGGATGAGTCAATTGGAGGATAAGTATAAATAATGGCAAAAAAAGTAAAAATTAAAAAAACTCTTGTCGAGCAAATCTTAACCAAAGCAGGAATTGAGCATACAGGGATTCAAATCAATGCGCTTGAGGGTGAACTTCCTTCGGAATATGATCGAACACATATCTTTAAAACCTTGGCTCTGCTGGGGGACAAGACAGGCCCAATTATCGGAATCGTCCCCATAACAGAACACCTCGCTGAAAAAAAATTAGCAAAGGTTTCTGGTAATAAAAAAGTGAGTATGATTCCACAAAAAGACCTAGAAAAAACGACAGGCTACATTCATGGAGCTAATAACCCCGTCGGCATTCGCCAAAAACACAACTATCCTATTTTTATTGATAAAACAGCTTTAGATTTAGACAAAATGATCGTCTCTGCTGGGGAAGTCGGGCATAGTATCATTATTGCTCCACAAGATTTGGCTAGCTTTGTGAAAGCAGATTTTGCAGATATCTTGGAGGAAAACAACTGATGAAACTCTATTTTGTGCGTCATGGCCGAACTATCTGGAATCTTGAAGGACGTTTCCAAGGTGCCGGAGGGGACTCACCTCTTCTTCCTGAGTCTATTGATACCTTAAAGGCGCTCGGTCAATATCTCAGCAATATTCCTTTCGATGAGATTTATTCAAGTGATTTACCAAGAGCGGTCAAATCTGCTAAAATTATCCAAAGTCAACTCCAGATACAATGTCCTTTAAAGGCTATTCCTGACCTGCGTGAATGGCATCTCGGAAAACTAGAGGGATTAAAAATTGCAACATTAGAGGCCATCTACCCACAACAAATCAAGGCTTTTCGTACAAACTTAGCTAAGTTCGATACAAGAATGTTTGAAGCAGAATCCCTCTACTCTACAACTCAACGCACCATTCAGTTTATCAAATCTCTGAAAGAAAGTCCGGCTGAAAGAATTTTGATTGTCGGACATGGGGCAAATCTCACTGCTAGCCTACGCACACTTTTAGGCTATAAAGAAGCTCACCTTCGCAAAGATGGAGGCTTAGCCAATGCTAGTCTAACAGTTTTAGAAACCAAGGATTTTGAAACCTTCACTCTGGAAAGGTGGAATGACACTTCCTATCAAGGAAAATAATGGAACTTGATCTTAATGGTCAAGTTCTTTTTAGTTTTCAAAGAATATCCGTGAATTTCTTGACTATTTATGATAAAATGGGAGTATCGCAAAAAGACTCATCGTATCAAATTTTGAGTAAAATTAGGAGGATTTCATGTCTACAGAACATATGGAAGAACTAAATGACCAGCAGATCGTTCGCCGTGAAAAAATGGCTGCGCTCCGTGAACAAGGAATTGATCCTTTCGGTAAACGTTTTGAACGTACTGCTAACTCTCAAGAACTAAAAGACAAATTTGCAGAACTCGATAAAGAACAATTACATGAATTAAACGAAACTGCTACTATCGCTGGACGTTTAGTTAGTAAACGTGGTAAAGGAAAAGTCGGCTTCGCCCATCTTCAAGACCGAGAAGGTCAAATCCAAATCTACGTTCGTAAAGACGAAGTCGGTGAAGAAAACTACGAAATCTTTAAGAAGGCTGATCTCGGTGACTTCCTCGGTGTCGAAGGTGAAGTCATGCGTACAGATATGGGAGAACTTTCTATCAAGGCAACTCACATCACACACTTGTCAAAAGCACTTCGCCCTCTTCCTGAGAAATTCCACGGTTTGACTGACGTTGAAACAATTTACCGTAAACGCTACCTTGACTTGATTTCTAACCGTGAAAGTTTTGAACGTTTTGTCACTCGTTCAAAAATCATCTCTGAAATCCGTCGTTATCTAGATGGACATGATTTTCTTGAAGTGGAAACACCTGTACTTCACAACGAGGCCGGTGGTGCTGCTGCCAAACCATTTATTACACACCACAATGCTCAAAATATTGACATGGTGCTTCGGATAGCTCTAGAACTTCATCTTAAACGTCTAATTGTCGGTGGTATGGAACGCGTCTATGAGATTGGCCGTATCTTCCGTAACGAAGGAATGGATGCAACTCATAATCCTGAATTTACTATGATTGAGGTTTACCAAGCTTATGCCGATTTCCATGATATTATGGATTTGACAGAAGGTATTATCCAGCATGCTGCAAAGGCTGTCAAAGGTGATGGTCCAGTCAACTACCAAGGTACTGAAATCAAAATCAATGAACCATTTAAACGTGTTCACATGGTGGATGCTATCAAAGAAATTACTGGTGTAGACTTCTGGCAAGATATGACTTTCGAGGAAGCCAAAGCTATCGCTGCTGAGAAGAAAGTTCCAGTTGAGAAACACTACACTGAAGTTGGTCACATCATCAATGCCTTCTTTGAAGAATTTGTCGAAGAAACATTGATCCAACCAACCTTCGTTTATGGGCATCCAGTAGCTGTCTCTCCACTTGCTAAGAAAAACCCTGAAGACGAGCGCTTTACTGACCGTTTTGAGCTCTTTATCATGACTAAGGAGTACGGTAATGCCTATTCTGAGTTGAACGACCCAATCGACCAGCTTAGCCGTTTTGAAGCCCAAGCAAAAGCCAAAGAACTTGGTGATGATGAAGCAACAGGTATCGACTACGACTACATCGAGGCTCTTGAATACGGTATGCCACCAACAGGTGGTTTGGGTATCGGTATCGACCGTCTCTGCATGCTCCTCACTGATACAACCACTATCCGTGATGTATTGCTCTTCCCAACAATGAAATAATACTCTTCGAAAATCTCTTCAAACTACGTCAGCGTTGCCTTGCCGTAGATATATGTTCCTGACTTTGTCAGTCTTATCTACAACCTCAAAACAGTGTTTTGAGCAGCCTGCGGCTAGCTTCCTAGTTTGCTCTTTGATTTTCATTGAGTATAAACCCCTATCCTCTGGTACTTGCCAGAGGATTTTTCGATACAAAAAGAGACTGAGAAAAAACTCAATCTCTTTTCTTATTCTTGATTTTTAACTTGACTGGTGGCTACATCCTGTCCAAACCATTTCTGGCTGATTTCCTGGAATTTTCCTTCTTGGTATAGTGATACAAAAGCCTGATTCAGAGCAGCTAGCAAAGTTTTATCAGCAGGTCTAACACCCACTGCAAAAGCTTCACTTTCAAATCCAGCTGAAAAGACATTGTAGTCATTTAATATTCCTTCAGACTGGAGATAATAATTGGCATATACCCGGTCAATCAACAAGGCATCAATCCGATCGTTTTTCAAATCAATTAAGGCTTCATTGAAACTTTGGTATTGATTGGCCTTCTGATCTTTCACTCGATTCTTGAGTAGTTCTGGTTGTCCTTCAAAATTCAAATAGCCAGAAGATCCTGCCTGGGCCCCTAAAACTTTGTCAGTCATATCCTGAATTGAGTGGATATTTTGAGACTTTTTAGAGACTAAAACTTGTTGATTTTCCATGTAAGGAATGGTAAAAGCAACCTTCTCTTTCCGTTCATCTGTAGCTGTATAGCCATTCCAGATGGCATCAATGGTACCATTTTGTAGCTCGGTTTCTTTCATATCCCAGTCGATGGGTTGAAATTTAATCTGAATTCCTAGCTTTTCAGAAACAGCTTGGGCCAGGTCAATATCAAAGCCTGCATACTGGCCATTCTTTTCCTCAAATCCCATGGGAACAAAGGTATTGTCAAAGCCAATGGTAATGCTTCCCTGTTTTTGATATTTGGCCCAATTATCCTGATTTGGATCACTTGCCTTCTGAGTACAAGCCGTCAGGAAGAAGCTAAAGAACAGAGCAAGTACAAGGGCAATTTTCTTTCTCTTCATAGGCACCTCCTAGTCCTACTTTGGATCAACCTTAAGAATCTGATCAGCAATGTTTTCCGCAAACTGAAGATCGTGGGTCACAACAATCTGAGTCATCCCACGCTCTTTATTTTGAAGGATAAGTTTTTCTACTTCTAATCGCAACTCTGGATCTAAGGCCGATGTAGGCTCATCATATCCAATAATTTCTGGGTTTATCATCATGGCGCGTGCTAAGGCCACCCGTTGTTTTTGCCCACCTGAAAGCGAGAAAGGAAAGGCATCTGCATACCCTGCTAACCCAAGTTGTTCTAACAAACCACGCGCCTTCTTCTCTGCAACTTCCTTCTCCATGCTCATCGTTTTTATGGGCGACAGAGTTAAGTTATCTAGAACTGACAAATGCGGAAAGAGTTGAAAATCTTGGAAAACAAATCCTAGAAGATTTCGCTTTTCTAGTTCGTCTATAGCTAGCGATTCGCCGTTATAGTAGATTTCCCCAGAATCGATGGTTTCCAGTCCAGCTAGCATACGTAATAGGGTGGTCTTTCCACCTCCTGATGGACCTACGATTGCGAGGATTTGCTTTTCAGGAATTGATAGGCTGAAATTGGTTAAGATTTGTTTGCCACCAAAGGCCTTGTTGATGTTTCGTAATTCTAACATAGCAATCCTCCTATCTGTAATAACCGTACTTCTTCTCAAGTTTTTTCGCTACAATGGTTACAAGACCAATCATAATCAAATAAATCGCTCCAGCTAAAAACATAGGCACAAGACTGGCATCTCGATTAGCTGCAGTCCGACTAGCCAAAATCAAATCTGAAATCCCCAAAGCATAGACCAAAGAAGTATCCTTGACCAGACTCATAATTTCATTAAAGACACTCGGTAAGACAATCTTTGTAACCTGAGGAAGGATGATGTAGCGAACTGTATCAAAGGAGCTAAATTTTAACACTTTTGCGGCTTCATACTGCCCTTTTGGAATGGTTTCGATCCCACCACGAAAGATTTCGGCAAAGTAGGCTGCATAGTTCAATACAAAAGCAATCACAGCAGCTGGCAAACGATCTAAACGTATCCCAACACTAGGGAGCACATAGTAAATAAAGATTAATTGCAAAAGCAAGGGAGTTCCTCGCATTACCCAAATATAAAGGTCAATAAGATAATGGAGGGGTTTCCAACGGACTTGCAAAGCAAAGGCAACGACAATACCTAAGGGAATTGAAAAAATTAAAACCAGAGCAAAGACTTGAAGTGTCATACTTGCACCGTTTAACAAACTTGGTAATATCTCAAACATATAAGACATACTGCACCTCCTAAAAATAATTGTTCCTATTATAGCATAAATAAACAATTTAGCAAGAGTAATTGTAAAAAAATTCCATTTCTCCTAAAAAAACGTATCTGACAAATTGACGGATACGTTTTTCGAGAGATAACTTTTAAAGTGTTTCTAAGAGTTCTTGCATCTGAACATCATCTGGAATGAGTTTTAAATAAGCTTCAACTTGTATCTTGGCCTCTTCAAAATATCCTAATTCACGCAATAGATAGCTATACTGCTCCAGAAACTCAGGATTATCCTTGAGGTCAGACGATAGTTCCTGATAAAGCTCATAGGCCTTATCTAAATCCTCGATTTCCTGGTAAGAACGGGCAATCATCCACCTAGTCAAGAGATTTTCAGGTTCTTGACTTTGGAGAGCAATGATATCTTCATACCGCTCTTGTTCCATATAAATAGTTGCAAGGCGAAGGAAAATTTCTTCTGTATCCTCTGCATCATCCTTAGCAGTAAGGAGAAACTGCTCTGCAGCACTAGTATCATGCAATTCGTACGAGAACTGAGAAGCAGCTAGTAAGAGCCGAGTCTCAAATGGATTTTTCTCCAGTCCTTTTTTAACGATATGAAGGGCCTCTTCCACCTGATGTTCCTTATGCAAGGCTTGACTATAACCATATTCATATCCTTCAAAATCTGGTGAAATGGTATCAATCTGCTTAAAGTAAAGAACAGATTTTTGATACTCTTCTTGGTCAAAGTAAAGACTAGCCAGTTCAAAGGCAGTTTGGTCATCATATTCTAATTCTAAAGCTTTTTCTAAGAATTCTGTTGCAGCTTCAAACTTACCTAACTGGGCATAAGCATAGCCAATTCGCTGATAAGTTGAGACGCCCGTTTGCTCATAGATAGAGCGATTGTCTAATTGAGCATAACCCTGAATAGCTTCCTGATAGTTCCCTAACTCGCTATCCAATTCAGCCAAACCAAAAACTAATAAGGGATCGTCTGAGTAATTTAAGGCTTCCAGTAACTTTTCTCGTGCTACATCTGTCAATCCTTCCAACTGATAGAGGTCTGCCTTCAAGGCCAAGGCCGATACATACCAGTCACTTTCGGGTGTGATTTCCTCAAGGTAAGCAAAGGCTTCCTCAACATTGCCATCCTCGCTAGCAATGGTTGCCAGGTTCAGATTCACTTCTGGAAATTCTGACACAATTTTTAGATAGATTTCCTTAGCTTGGGGATAAAAGCCGATTCCTTCGAGATAACTAGCTAGTTCGTAGAGAACTTCGGTCGAATCCGTTTCGAGGGCTTTATGAAAATACTGATCCGCTTTGGTTAAATCCTGTTCATCCAAAGCTTGGAGCATGCGTTGACTATTGTTCACTCTTGATTTCCTCCCCTTCTTCTTCATACAAACCGCTGACTTTTTTATACCAGTTAAAGATAGCTGAGATAACGACCTTAGCAGAGGCATAGACAGGAATTCCCAGCAAAACTCCCCAAATACCAAACATAGACCCTGAAGTTAGGAGAACAAAGAGGACATTGATCGGATGGATATTTAGCTGACTACCTAAAATAAGTGGGGAAACGAAGCGACCCTCAATCGTTTGTTCAACAATAAAGACAATAATTACTTTTAAAAGCATGACAGGTCCTGCAATCAAGCCCAAAACCAAAGCAGGCAACATCGCTAGAAAACTACCCAGGTAAGGTACTAGATTGAGGATACCAGCCGTAATCCCCAGGGTCACAGCATATCTGAGACCAATAATCCTAAAGAAGATAATAAACATAATCGCCACTATAATAGCAACTGTAACCTGTCCTCTAACGTAGTTTGATAACTGTTTATTAACATCTGACAAAACTTGTCCTACTGGTTCCTTTAACTTCGTGGGAATAAACTTAGTCAAATAATCTCGCAAACCTTTCCCATCGCGTAAAAGATAAAAGAGCATGAAAGGTACGATAATGACCGCTACAATAACCTGGGATACACTGCTGACAAAGGCACTCACCCAGTTAACGGCTTGGGAAGAGATTTTGCTCGCCCACATGGTCGCTTCAGTAGAAATATTGGCAAGAACCTGCTCCAATTGCGGTCTAAAATCATCTGGTAAACGTTTGGTTACAAGATCATTGATCACCTTATCAGCATCTTCCAGGTATGTCGGCACATTCTTCGCAAAATTTAAGACCTGACGTTGCAGATTTGGAATAGCAACCGCTAGCCCCCAAATGATAAAGAGACCAATTATAACAAAGAGAATACTAATGGCAAGAACACGATTGATTTTGTGTTTCTCCATCCAGTCAACAATCGGATTGAGGAGATAATAAAGTAAACCAGATAAAATAACTGGCAACATGACAACTCCTAGAAAATCTAAAACTGGTAAAAAAATAAAACTAATCTTACTTAGAATGAAAAGGTTCAAGCCCAGTAACAAGGTCACCAAGAATACAGTAATAGCTTTATTATCTAAAAACCACTTGAAGAACCAAGATAGGCTAAAATGTTTCTCTTTATGTTCCATAAATACATCCTTTCTGTCATTCTCTCATTATACCATTTTTAGACTAAAATAACTCTTTTTTTAAGTGCTTACATAGATAGACAAAAAGAAAAATCTCCTCAATTGAGGAGATTTATTTAATCTTTAATATGACTTGATAGTTGTTTTTGGTATTCCTCGTTTGATTTTGCTTTTTCTTCAGCAAATTTCTTGCGGAATTCTTCCATTTCTTTACTTGTCACAATCTTATCTTGAATCTTCAGATATTTATAACTGTTTTCGCCTGTTTTATCGCCGACCCAACCATCTGCTCCTGTTCCTGGAACTTTCTTTGTAACAAGCATTTGGGCACCGTCTGAGTGTACAGGAATAACTAGAGCACTATCTGTCAACCATGCTTGAGCTTTAGCATATTTTGAATAGCGTTTTTCGAGATCTGTTTTCTCACTGTTTGCATCATCAAGTAATTCTTTGTATTTATCCAATCCTACTGCCTTAATGGCTGAACTATCTGATCCTGGTGCAATACCAAGTGCTCCAAGAAGAGTTGGTCCAGATGTTGGATCAAATGCATCAAGATAGGTTGATGGATCTGCATAGTCTGGGCTCCATCCACTGTTTGGATTGATATCCCAGTCGATATTGTCTTTTGAAGTTGCAAGAACGGTCATACTTCCCAATTCATCATCAGAAACTTGTTGGATATCAACCACTACATTTTCAACTCCAAGAGCTTCCTCTATTGATTGTTTATACGATTGAGCTTGACGTACAAAATCTGTTTGAGTAGAGGAAACTGGCAAGTCCAAATGAATAGGGAACTGAACACCGTCAGCTTGAAGAGTTTTCTTAGCCGCTTCAAGTTTAGTTTTAGCTTTATCTACATTATGAAGTGAATCTTGTGCATCATCTAAGCTAACATCGCTCCAAGCAGTATCCAACTTGTCAAGTTCTGTTTTTGTTACTTGACCAAAAGATTGATCTCCAATTTGAACAAATGTTGGAGGTGTAAAGCTAGTACGTAATTTACGAGGGGCAACTTCATCACCAAATACTTGAGAGACAGCAGCCTTACGATCTGCTCCAAAAGCCAAGGCTTGGCGGAAATCTTTGTTCAACAAAGCTTTCTTAGTAGATGTTTTTTCTTCGTCCGTTGTTTTAGAAGTATGGTTATAGGCTACACGGTCAATATTAGTTGAAATGTAGTAGCTACCTCCTCTTTGTTGACCATACACAATGTTGTCTTTGTATTTTTCTTTAAATCGATCATAGTTTGCAGAATTCTTAAAGAGCGGAGCTGCTGGGTAGTGGCCTTCATCAAAACCACGACCAAGAGAGTCTGCATCTTGACCATCAAAGAAGGTCAATTTTATATCATCAATGAAGACATTTCCTTTATCCCAATAGTTTTGGTTTTTTGTCATCTCGATTGAAGATTTCGATGTGAGACCTTTCAGAAGGTAAGGACCATTGTATAGAATACTTGTAACATCAGTAGGTTTACCAAAATCATCCCCTTTAGAGGCTAAAAAGTCTTCATTGATTGGTGCTAAAACACCCATCGTTGTCTTGGAATTCCAGAAAGATTCAGGATTATTAAGCGTATAAACGAGTGTATAATCATCTGTCGCCTTAATTCCAACAGTAGAAAAATCATTTGTTTTCCCGTTAATATAATCATCCAACCCTTTGATTGAATCCTGTACGAGATAGAGGGCTTGTGATTTCTTAGCGACAGCATGTTTCAAACCTGTCACGAAATCCTGAGCCTTTACTTCACCATATTCTTCGCCTTCATTAGTGTACCACTTAATCCCTTTTCGGATTTTATAGGTGTAAGTCAAACCATCTTTAGAAACACTCCAGTCCTCTGCTATAGACGGTACAAGATTTCCATATTGGTCATTCTCAAGCAAACCATCGATGACATTCCCAGTCACCTGTTTGGTACTGGAATTTCCAGAAACTGTGTAGTCCAAAGTTGCGGGATCCGATGAGAAGACATAAGTATAAGTCACAGGTTGGTTGGCATTTTTACCACCAGACGAACAAGCTGCTAGTAGTGCTGAGGACAACACTGCTACTGCAGCCGTTAGAAAAATACGTTTTTTCATAAGGCACTCCTTTAAATCAAATATATGATTATTATATCACTTTGATTTTTGAAAGCAAGGTAAAAACTAAATAAATCTCCCTAAGGTGTTTTCTGTAATTTTCAAAAAATGATGAAAGTCAGTTAAGAATTTCATTTTGTGGTATAATAAATTTATCATTATTAAGAGGTATGGACATGAAAGAAACTGTTTATTTTGGAACTTACACTCGTCGCTTATCTAAAGGGATTTACAAAGCTGATTTTAATACAGAAACAGGCCAGCTTGCAAATCTTGAACTCTTTGCTGCTGAACCAAGTCCGACCTACCTTGCCTTTGACCAACAGCAACATTTATACACCGTAGGGAGCCAGGATGGCTTGGGTGGAATCGCTGCTTACAAGACAGATGGCACTTTGTTAAATCATGTGGTGGAAGAAGGCGCTCCTCATTGTTATGTGGCAGTAGATGAAAAACGTAATCTCGTTTATGGGGCCAACTATCATAAAGGTCAAGTTCTAGTTTATAAACGTCAAACAGATGGTAGCCTCATCCAAACAGATCTGGATCAGCATAGCGGACAAGGCCCTCATGAAAACCAAGCTTCCCCACATGTACACTTTACGGATCTAACACCTGACCAGTATCTCGTTACATGTGATCTAGGCACGGATGAAGTAACTACCTACGATGTTAGCCCAGAAGGAAAACTAAGTAAACTCTACACTTATAACAGCCAAGCTGGGGCAGGTGCTCGCCACATCGTTTTCCATCATCATTATAAGATTGCCTACCTCATCTGTGAACTCAACAGTACCATTGAAGTCTTGATTTACGATGGTGTTGGTGAATTTGAACGCATGCAAGTCATTTCGACTTTGCCAGATGGATATGAGGGATTTAATGCTACTGCCGCCATTCGTCTTTCAAAAGATGGTAAATATCTCTATGCATCAAACCGAGGTCATGATTCCATTGCTGTATTTAGCATCCTAGCTGATGGTAGTCTGGAATTATTAGAAATTGTGCCCAGCCATGGACAAAATCCGCGCGATTTCAATCTTACTCCTGACCAAGAATTTCTCATTGCTGTTCACCAAGATTCAGATAATGCAACCGTCTTTAAACGTAATCCCGAAACTGGTCGATTAGCTGAGCTTTCTAACGATTTCCAAGTTCCCGAAGCCGTTTGCATCACATTTAAACATTAATGTAAAATAAAAATGAACTTGCATAAGCAAGTTCATTTTTTTTTTATAGTTTATTTCCGACATTGATACGGTTAATGGCACGTTGTAAAGCAACCTTAGCTCGCCGTTCTTGGTCAATCAAGTGTTTATCTTGTGCTTCTTCAATCTCACGTTCAGCACGAAGTTTAGCACGTTGGGCACGGCTGATATCGATATCACGAGCACGTTCTGCTGAGTCTGCTACAATAGTAATAATGTCATTGGCAATCTCGATAATTCCTCCGTTCACTGCAATCCAGTTCACATGAGTATCGTCATCGATTCGTTTTACCTTTACTTCATCAACCGCTAAAACCGCAATCATATTTTCATGTCGTGGCAAGATCCCCATCTCACCATCCAGAGTTCGTACCGATACAAAGCTGGCATGGTGATCATAGACGAGGCCATCTGGTGTCACGATCTGGACAGTTAAATGAGCCATAAATCACCTCTTAAAATCCCATTTTCTCAGCTTTTGCAATCACATCTTCGATTGAACCGACACCACGGAAGGCATCTTCTGGTAGATGGTCATGTTTTCCTTCAAGGATTTCCTTAAAGCCGCGAACTGTTTCCGCTACTGGTACATAAGAACCAGGTTGGCCAGTAAATTGTTCGGCAACGTTAAAGTTTTGAGACAAGAAGAACTGGATACGACGGGCACGAGCAACCAAAGTCTTTTCTTCATCAGAGAGTTCATCCATACCAAGGATAGCAATGATATCTTGCAATTCATGGTAACGTTGAAGGACACGTTTGACCTCAGCAGCAACTGCATAGTGCTCCTCACCAACAATCTCAGGTGCCAAGGCACGAGAGCTTGAAGCCAGTGGATCAACGGCTGGGTAGATACCCAACTGTACCAACTTACGTTCCAAGTTAGTCGTTGAATCCAAGTGAGCAAAGGCTGTTGCTGGCGCAGGGTCAGTATAGTCATCCGCAGGCACGTAGATAGCCTGGATAGAGGTTACAGAACCTTTCTTAGTTGATGTGATACGCTCTTGCAATTGACCCATTTCCGTAGCAAGTGTTGGTTGGTAACCAACGGCTGAAGGCATACGACCCAAAAGGGCAGATACTTCTGAACCAGCTTGAGTGAAACGGAAGATATTATCGATAAAGAGAAGCACATCTTGGCCTTCTACATCACGGAAGTATTCAGCAATTGTCAAACCAGTAAGGGCAACACGCATACGTGCTCCAGGTGGTTCATTCATCTGACCAAATACCATGGCTGTTTTCTCGATAACACCTGATTCTTTCATTTCCCAGTAAAGGTCGTTCCCTTCACGAGTACGTTCCCCAACACCAGTAAATACTGAAATACCACCGTGTTCTTGGGCAATATTGTGAATCAATTCTTGGATCAAGACAGTTTTACCAACTCCGGCACCACCGAAAAGTCCAACTTTACCACCTTTTAGGTAAGGGGCAAGAAGGTCGATAACCTTGATCCCTGTTTCCAAGATTTCAGATGAGGTAGACAATTCATCAAAAGTTGGAGCTTTCTTATGAATTGGCTGACGCTCAGCGTCTTCAGCGAAAGGAGCATCCAAGTCAATCGTATCCCCCAAAACGTTGAAGACACGTCCCAAAGTTTCTTTACCTACTGGCACAGAGATTGGACGGCCCGTGTCCAAAACTTCCATTCCACGAGTCAAACCATCTGTTGATTCCATGGCGATAGTACGAACCATACCATCACCCAACTCCAAGGCTACTTCAAGGACGATTTTTGTTTTTCTTTCGTCATTTTTGTAGACGACAAGTGCATTATTAATCTCAGGAAGTGTTTCACCTGCTGCGAACAAGACGTCGACAACGGGTCCAATAACCTGAGCAATTTTACCTGAACTCATCTCCTTCTCCTATTCTATATAAGATACTGTCGGTTCCTAGTTCACCTAGGTCCTAAGTTCATTTTGATACGAGGGAGGCAAAGCCTTATTCTAAGGCACTAGCCCCCGCTACAATTTCTGTAATTTCTTGTGTAATCGCCGCCTGTCTGGCACGGTTATACTGGATTGTCAAATCATTGATGACTTTCTTGGCATTATCAGTTGCCGTTTGCATGGCTGTCATACCTGCAGCATTCTCAGCTGTCTTGGCATCGATAATAGCCCCGTAAATCATACTTTCTGCAAACTGAGGTAACAACTGCTCTAGAATCTCATCACGACTCGTTTCCAACTCAAATGTCAAGCTATACTCTTCATCCGCTTCATTTGGATCTAAGTCAACAATCGGCAACATTTGTTCCACACGCATTTGACTTGTGAGAGTATTGACATGATGATTGTAGCAGACGTATAATTCATCAAAAAGTTCGTTTTGGTACATCTCAATCGTTTTTGAAATAATTTTACGAACTTCATCAAAACTAGGTTGATCTGCCAAGCCACGTAGTTCATAGATTGGCTGAATACCACGAGCCTTAAAGAAATCAGCTCCCATACCACCGATACAAATGATCTCAAAACCTTTACCATCTGGATGGTATTCTTCTTTCAACTCCATAACAGCTTTAAGGATGGAAGCATTATAACCTCCAACCAAGCCACGGTCTGAAGTGATAACGATATAGCCTGTTTTCTTAACTGGGCGACTGATGAGCATCGGATTGGTTGAACCACCAGATCCGTTACCATGCAGAATATCCGTCAAAAGCTTACGAACCTTCTGAGCATAAACTTGGAAGTTGCGAGCCGCTTCTTCAGAGCGACCTAGTTTAGCAGCCGATACCATTTGCATGGCATTAGTGATTTGACTAGTATTTTTTGTTGAGGCGATTTTTGTTTTAATATCATTTAGAGATACTGCCATCTGACACCTCTATTCTTATTGGAAGCTGGATTGTTTGAGAAACTCTGTAATCGCAGCATCCAAGACTGCTTCTTCTGGCAAGTCTTTTGTTTCACGAATAGTTTCCAAAATCTCTGGATGTTGTGCATCAAAGAAATCATGAAACTCTTCCTCAAAACGAACAATGTCATCTACAGGAATCGTATCCAAGAAACCATGTGTCAAAGCATAGAGAATGGTTACTTGTTTCTCAACAGGTAATGGTTTGTGAACTGGTTGTTTCAGAACTTCAACGGTACGACGTCCACGATTTAACTTAGCTTGAGTAGCCGCATCCAGATCAGAACCAAACTTAGTGAAGGCTTCCAACTCACGATATGAAGCAAGGTCAATACGAAGTGTACCAGCAACCTTCTTCATAGCTTTGATTTGTGCAGAACCACCTACACGAGATACAGATGAACCCGCATCGATGGCTGGACGAATACCTGCATTGAAGAGACCATCGCCAAGGAAGATTTGACCATCTGTGATTGAAATCACGTTGGTTGCGATATAAGCAGAAATATCTCCTGCTTGTGTCTCGATAAATGGTAGAGCTGTGATTGAACCACCACCAAGTTCATCAGAAACCTTAGCTGAACGCTCAAGCAAACGGCTGTGAAGGTAGAAAACATCCCCAGGGAAGGCTTCACGACCTGGTGGACGACGAAGCAAGAGGGAAAGTTCACGATAAGCGACCGCTTGTTTTGAAAGATCATCATAAACGATCAAAACATGCTTCCCTTGGTACATAAACTCTTCTGACATAGCAACCCCAGCATAAGGAGCTAGGAAGAGCAATGGAGAAGGTTGTGAAGCAGAAGCTGTCACAACGATTGTGTAGTCCAAGGCACCGTACTGACGAAGTGTTTCAACTTGCGTACGAACAGTTGACTCTTTTTGCCCAATCGCTACATAGATACAGATCATATCTTGACCTTTTTGGTTCAAAATAGCATCAATAGCGATGGTTGTTTTCCCTGTCTGACGGTCACCGATAATCAACTCACGTTGACCACGACCAATCGGAACAAGGGCATCAATAGCTTTCAAACCTGTTTGCAATGGTTCTGATACAGACTTACGTTGCATAACGCCAGGAGCCGGCGCCTCTACTGGACGAGACTTATCAGTATGGATTTCTCCAAGACCGTCAACTGGACGACCAAGTGGATCCACAACACGTCCAATAAGACTCTCACCAACAGGAACTTCCATGATTTTACCTGTACGACGAATGGTATCGCCTTCACGGATATCTGTAAAGTCACCTAGGATGATAATCCCTACGTCTGTTGACTCCAAGTTTTGCGCCATCCCATAAGAGCCATTTTCAAAAATCAACAGCTCTCCACTCATGGCATTTTCAAGGCCGTGAGCACGCGCAATTCCGTCCCCGATATAGGTTACAACACCTGTTTCAGATACATCAAAATTGGGTTTGAAATTTTCAATTTGTTGCTTAATTAAAGCGCTGATTTCTTGTGCGTTAATTGCCAAAAGAACACCACTTTCTATTTCAAATTTTCTTTAACAACTCGAAGTTGTTGTTTAATACTCACATCAATTGTCTTGTGATTAGCAAAAATGACAAAACCACCAATGAGTCCTTCATCAATTTGTTCTTTGACACTCCGCACTTTCAGAGACATTTTTTTCTCTATCAATGGGAGCAGACGTTCCTTCTGTTCATCTGTTAAAGGATGGGCTGAAGAAATCGTGACTACAAAATGATTGGTCTCTTTTTCAAGGCGATTCAAACAATCCGCAATTACCTCATAAAAAAGATTTGCTCTGTGATTGTAAACCAGGACTTGAATAAAGTTTTGCATTAAAGGTGACACAGAGTCTTGAAAGAAACGAACTGTTTTTTCCTTATCTGACTCATCAACTGCTACCTGAGCTAAAAAAGAAGGTAAGCCCGTTTCTTCTGCGACTTGCTTGATTTGATCCAAGTCTGAAAAAATCCGGTCCTCTTCTCCTTTTTCAATCACTAATTGGACAAAAGGCATGCTGTATTTTTCAATTACCTTTGCTGTTTTCTTGTCCATTAGGCCTCTCCTAGCTGATCGATATACTGATCAATGAGTTCCTTATGGGCATGACTGTCAAGGTTTTGTGAGATGATTTTCCCAGCTAGACTAACTGTCAAATCTGCCACCTCGCCCTTAACACTTTGTAAAGCCTCAGCTTTGTTTTGCGCAATTTCTTGGTTAGCTTTTTCTTTCAAGCGACCAGCTTCTAGCTTAGCTTCAGCCAAAATATCTGATTTACTCTTTTCAGCTGTCTCTTTAGCATTTTCAATGATAGTTTTAGCTTCACTACGACTACCTGCTAATTCATCTTCGCGCTTTTGAGCAAGAGTCTCTGCTTTTTGACGAGCTTGTTCAGCGCCATCAATATCAGCAGCAATCTTTTCAGCTCGTTCTTCAAAGATACTTGTCAAGTTTGACCACGCGTATTTTTTGACTAAGACGACCAAAAGGATAAAAGAGCCAGCAATTAAAATAAAGTTACCAATCAATTCACCTACTGTTACGTGCATCATTTACTCCTTTCTACTCTTCATCATTAATTTTATTTCCTAGATACATTGAAGACAAGACTGTGAATACATAAGCCTGAACACAGGAAATAAACACAGAGAATGCCGTCCAGACAAGATTGGTAACAAATGCCACTGGATACCAATAAAGAGCCTGATGAGAAAGAGTAATAAGCAAGCTTGCCATCACTTCTCCGGCAAAGATATTCCCGAATACCCGCAAAGCAAGTGATAGGAAATTCGTGACTTCTTCAAGGAGATTCATCGGTGTCATAAAACCTGGGGTAACAAAGCCTTTCAGATATTTTTTAATACCACGACGACGAATTCCTTCTATATGGGTCATCAGGATAATTCCAAATGACAAAGCCAAGTCAAACTGGAGATTTGCAGTTGGCGATGTCCAAAGGTTTGTCCCATCTGTAGTTTGAAGTTTCGCCATCAAACCAAGATTGTTTGCGATAACCATAAAAAGAAATAAACACAAGTAAAAGAGTGAGTAATCTTTCATGTACCGAGAACCTACGTTGGGTTCTGTAAATCCGACTACAAAGTCATAGAGATACTCTAGTACATTTTGCTTTCCTTTGGGTTTCACAGTCATATTACGACTTGCCCAATAGATAAAGCCAAAAATCAGTGCCACAGACAACAAAGTCAATGCTGTCAAGGTTAAATCAAAGGTAACAGGACCAATATTGATGGTTGGATTGATACTTTCTTCCATCTAGAATCCTCCCTTTTCCATTTTATACTTCTCTTTATTTGATGATAAATGAAAATACGAGAGTTACAAAGAATGTTCCTTCGATAAAGGCAATCCCCATGATCATCAAACTACGCAATTGTGGGATGATGTCTGGTTGGCGTGCTGCAGACTTGAACAAACCGTTCATCAAAAATCCTTCTGCAAGAGATACACCCATACAGGCAAGACATAGACCGAAAAATGTTAAATTCATGATGAATTCTCCTTTTATTTAAAATTTACTTACTTAGTTTAGTCCTAAAATTTGTTTTTGTCAACTTTTTACTTACGTTGGAAGCGTTTCAGATGATTTATTTCTATTTTTGCTATTTTTATACCACTGTATAGATAAGTTTCTCATTTTATGATGAAATGTGTTTCCACTTTTTCTATATTTTCCGAAATAAATTGAAAAATCCAAGTTTAGAACTTGGATAGATTCATTTTATTTGAAATAGTAGGAATAGTGTTGTTTACACCCTGGATTAAATGGAGATTTGCAATAAGGGCAGGCTATTTGTTTTTGATATTCTTGAAATGTTATTGTCCTCATACAAGCCCCACATAAAATCGGTCGATCCTCCGCAAGCGTCAAGGGGTAAGGTGAAAACAAATGCGTTTCTATAGCATTGTGACACTGATAGCAAGCATAGTATTTTTTACACTCATAGCACTGGAGGGAAATAATATCCTTTTCACCATGATAGTGAACACATCTGCTTTCATTATCTACCAACAATCCTTGCACTTGAATCATTCACTTTTCCTTCTCTAAGCACGAACTGTGACACTTGTCCCGTCTTCCTTATAGAGATTGATAAGACCTTCTTTGAGAGCTCGAACCATGTCCCCAGCTTGAACAGGTTGTGGAACCTTAATGGTCAAGAGTTCCATTGGATTTGGAGCACGGTCAATTTTATTTCCTTTAGAATCGTGAAGATTTTCGATATAGGTTTCAAAATGACGGAAACCTGGTCCGTAAAACTCAACTTGATCGCCTTCGTTAATTACATTCCGTTGACGAATAGTTGCTGTCTGGGTTGCTTCATCATAAGCTACCACTTCAGCAACAAACTTGTATTCAGGGATTTTACGGCGTGCACCAAACAACTGTTCATTTTCTGTAGGTGTACTATAATAGAAACCTGTTGCCAATTCACGTTGGGCAACCTTCCACATCTCATCTACCAAGTCTTGTTTGATAGCTTCAAATTTTTCTGGGCTTTCAAGGTAAGCATCCACAGCCGCCTTGTAACAGTTGGTTACTGTTGAAACATAGTGGATTGACTTCATACGACCTTCAATTTTTAGACTATCTACACCATTTTCAATCATATCTGGGATATGATCAATCATAGACATATCAACGGCTGACATTGAAAATTCTTCTGGAATTTCACCTTTAAGACTCTTACGTTCTTGGCCAAAGGGCATATCGTAAAGGTCGTATTTCCAACGGCAAGACTGTGAACAACCACCACGGTTAGCATCACGCATACTCATGTGGTTTGAGAGAGTGCAGCGTCCTGAGTAGGATATACACATGGCTCCATGGACAAAGGCTTCAATTTCTACATCTGTACGTTTGCGAATTTCTGCCAATTCTTCCATTGAAACTTCACGCGCCAAAACCACACGAGTTAGACCAAGTTCTTTCCAGAACTCAAGAGTTTCATAGTTCGTCGCACTGGCTTGAGTAGAGAGGTGAATTTCAAGACCTGGCGCTTCAGTTGCTGCAATCATGATCAAGGCCGGATCTGACACGATAACTGCCGCAATCCCAATGTCACGCAACTTACGGAACCACTCACCAGCCCCAGCTTCATTTCCTTCGTGCATAACCATGTTGGCAGCTACATAGACCTTGGCACCATACTTGGCAGCGAACTGCACGCCTTCTTCCATCTGTTCAAAGGTGAAGTTTCCTGCACGGCTACGAAGACCATAAGCTTGTCCACCTATAAAAACAGCATCAGCTCCATACCGAACAGCCACTTTTAGCTTCTCTAAAGTCCCTGCAGGCGATAAAACCTCAGGACGTTTTAATGTTTTTGTCATTTTTTCTCCTATTTGCAATATAAAAGTTTGACGTTTTTCCTTCTCATTTTATAGTAAATAAAGGATAAAATCAAGCCTAGACAGATTGTTTTGACAATTCTAATCTTTTAAGAAAACAAAAAACTAGCCTTTCTAAACTAGTTATTTTCAAGATAAAATTCAAAGCGTTCACCCACGTATTGACTCTTTACATATTCAAAAGCTGTCCCATCTTCAAGATAAGAAACCTGAGTCAAGGCTAAAATCGCATGCCCCTTTTCGACTTCTAGATAGTCAGCAATTTTTTCCTTAGCCAATCTCGCATAAATGGTCTGTTGGGATTTGCCAATTCGGTAGCCATGCTGCTGCAATGTTTGAAAGAAGTGACTGGTGATTTCTTCTTTTTTGAAATCCTTAATGAATTTCTCAGGAATGGATGCGACTTCATAGACTAGCGGAACTTGGTCAGCATAACGCACCCGTTCCATGCGGATAATATTCTCTGTTGGAGTAATCCCTAGCTTAGCGACCTCTTGCTCATTTGGAATGGTTCTTCTGTAAGAAATGAGTTGGCTGGAAGGTACTTTCCCTTGAGATTTGACAATCTCCGTAAAACTGGTTGTTCCTCGCATTTTTTCTTGGACACGAGTGCTAGAGACAAAAGTCCCACTTCCTACACGACGCTCCAAAACTCCTTCCTCGACCAAGAGAGAGATAGCTTGGCGTAATGTCATCCGGCTAACTTGAAACTGTTCAGCTAAATCTCGCTCACTTGGAAGCCTCTCTCCGATTTTCCAATAATGCTCATCTATATCCTTCTTGATCTGATCGTGGATTTTCATATAAGCTGGTAACATGATTTTCACTTCTTTTCTTTATTTTCTCCATTGTACCGTATTTGCTAAGAAAAAGTCAAACTTTGCCTTGTTTAGTTGGTAATTCGCCCCTATTTGTGATAAAATATTGAAAAAGATATTTCTTTTGAGAAAGGAAAAAGATGAGCAACATTTCAACTGATTTGCAAGATGTCGAAAAGATCATTGTGCTGGACTATGGTAGCCAATACAACCAGCTGATTTCACGCCGTATTCGTGAAATTGGTGTTTTTTCAGAGCTAAAAAGTCACAAAATCTCAGCTGCAGAGGTTCGTGCGATTAACCCTGTAGGGATCATCCTCTCTGGTGGACCAAACTCTGTATACGAAGATGGTTCATTTGATATTGACCCAGAAATTTTTGAACTTGGCATTCCAATTTTGGGAATCTGCTATGGTATGCAACTTTTAACTCATAAACTTGGAGGAAAAGTTGTTCCTGCAGGTGATGCTGGTAACCGCGAGTATGGCCAATCACCACTTACTCATACCACTTCTGCCCTCTTTGAAGGGACTCCTGAAGAACAGATTGTTTTGATGAGTCATGGCGATGCTGTTACAGAGATTCCAGCTGATTTTGTTCGTACTGGCACTTCTGCTGACTGTCCTTATGCAGCTATTGAAAACCCAGAAAAGCACATTTACGGTATCCAATTCCACCCAGAAGTGCGCCATTCTGTATACGGAAATGATATCCTTCGCAACTTTGCCCTTAACATCTGTAAGGCTAAAGGCGACTGGTCAATGGACAACTTCATCGACATGCAGATCAAGAAAATCCGTGAAACTGTAGGTGACAAGCGTGTTCTTCTAGGTCTATCAGGTGGTGTTGACTCTTCTGTTGTTGGAGTTCTTCTCCAAAAAGCAATCGGCGATCAATTGATCTGTATCTTTGTTGACCACGGTCTTCTCCGTAAGGGAGAGGCTGACCAAGTTATGGACATGCTTGGTGGTAAGTTTGGGTTGAATATCGTCAAGGCAGATGCTGCTAAACGATTCCTTGATAAACTTGCAGGTGTTTCTGACCCTGAACAAAAACGTAAAATCATCGGAAACGAGTTTGTTTATGTCTTTGATGACGAAGCAAGCAAGCTAAAAGATGTGAAATTCCTTGCTCAAGGAACGCTTTACACTGACGTGATTGAGTCTGGTACAGATACTGCTCAAACCATCAAATCACACCACAACGTGGGTGGTCTTCCAGAAGACATGCAGTTTGAATTGATTGAGCCATTGAACACTCTTTATAAAGACGAAGTCCGTGCCCTCGGTACAGAGCTTGGCATGCCAGACCACATCGTATGGCGCCAACCATTCCCAGGACCAGGACTTGCTATCCGTGTCATGGGTGAAATCACTGAAGAAAAACTAGAAACTGTTCGTGAGTCTGATGCTATCCTACGTGAAGAAATCGCTAAAGCTGGTCTTGACCGTGATATCTGGCAATACTTCACTGTCAACACAGGCGTTCGTTCAGTCGGTGTTATGGGTGATGGTCGTACTTATGACTACACCATCGCCATTCGTGCGATTACTTCTATCGATGGTATGACAGCTGACTTTGCCAAGATTCCTTGGGAAGTCCTTCAAAAAATTTCTGTACGTATCGTAAACGAAGTGGATCACGTTAACCGTATCGTCTACGACATTACAAGTAAACCACCTGCAACTGTTGAGTGGGAGTAGAGTAAGTTATTCAAAAAAACGCTTGAAATCAATGATTTCAGCGTTTTTATTTTTCCCATAGCACCAATTTAGCACCAAAACTATTCTTCAGTGTCTAAATCTAAAATCTTTTTAACAGTTTTAGTACTCTCTACATATATTCCCTTCTTTGATTCGCTAACAATTCTGAAATAATCACTATCATTTTCATTTAATTCATAAACACGATATAAATCATTTTTAACTTCTAACTCGCTACTTAACTTTTTTTCTGATTCATTTTACCGTCATTAAATCATGTTCCTATTCATATATTTATTATAAAACAACCTACTTTATTAGCAAATTAATCGGATTTTAGATTTATTTTTCCTTTCACCATATCTGGTGTAAACTTCGATGTTATTTCATATTCAATTGTTCTAGGAACATTTTTAAATAATAGTTTAGAAGGAAATGCCATTGAAATGTTATGTTTCAAATACTCAATATCAAACCTTAAAATATCAGATTCTGGTTTATCAAAATATCTGTATATAAATATATCGTTTAATGAATCTTTATAATAGTTTTTTTGGCTTTCATAACTAGATGTTCTATTATATGTTAGAAGTGGAGAAACATTTATTTCTTCTGACCGTAATAAGGGTTGCTGAGGATAATCATATGCGCAAACAGTATCAGTTTCTTCAATTTTAAATAGGATTTCTTCTATTTTAATTTCCTGTACCTCCCCTATTATATTTTCTCCTGGATACAATAAGTCATGTTGTTTCAAAAGACAACCTTTAGGTACAATTAGTTTAATATCAATATCTTCATCATATGTCTTACCTATATTAGAAACCATTAACTCTATATATTCAATGTTATCCATGAATGTAAAATATTCTGTGTATTCATTGAATGATATTATTTCCCAGTATAATTTTTTTAATAAAGAAAATCGGTTCCTTTCTTCATCAGTTCCAATATACGAAGGCGCACTTTTTCCGAAAGGCGTTGGCACTTGAATTTTATGTTTCTTCAAATTTCCTAAACACCAGAAATTCTCATGTAGTTTGATTTCCTCTTTGATTGCAAAATCGTTTATGAGTTTTTTAAAATCATCACTAATAGTCACATCATCAGCTATTTTAGACAGAAAATTAACGTTATCTTCTTCATTTAGAGAAAGAGTCAACTTTTTAGTATTATTATCTACTTTAGTTGGAACCTCAGAAATAACAGTTTTATTTAATTCTTCAATATAGTCAATAATTTTCTTGTAGTTTTCATTTAAAAATTTTGACTCTAGTAAATTAAATTTTATAGGAACAGAACATTCGTCAGAAGATGTATTCTTATCTCTTATCGTTAAAAGAGGTTTTACTTGTTCATTTTGAAAAGTTTCTTTCTCGTCAACTAAATTTAAAAAATATAATGTTAAGTGATTTGTAAAATGACGTTTAAATTCACTTTTGTCCTTAACTGTAAAAAATATTCCTCTATCCTTATATCTTTCTTTGAAATTTTTTACAGCGGCAAATTGCTCCTCATTTATTTCTGAAGGAGTTATAGGAATATCTAGAAAATACATAAAAACTTGTTTTTTTGCTAATAACATCTCCTCAATTTCTTCTTCCGTTCCAGAACCATACCTATCTGTTGCAGTGCCAAATCTTGTCCAAAATATAGCAACAGCTGCATCACAGTCCCTAACAATTTGCTTATTTAATAATTCCTGTGGTTTATCACCCGACTCAGGAAAACTATCCGTTGACCAATGCTTGACTGATACTTGTATATTATTCAAACTACCATAAACTTTATTAAAGTTATCAACAGCTTCTTTAATTAACTCAAGATAATCATTAACATCTCCAGGGCAAGAAATCAATAAATCGTAAACAGTCACTCCTTTTCTTGGCATCAATGCATCCTCCAATAACTTAATATAATATTACATAGTTTTATGTTTTGTATTAGATATACTTCTAAACAAAAACTGAAAGTTTGACCTATTATAATTATAAATTAAAATAACAGTAAAATCAATTCATTTACTGTTATATTATTAGTTAGAGAAATAAGATTCACTTATCTATTTAACGCAATTTAATTCTATGCTGATTCCCATTAAATTTACTCTTTCTGATATTATTATCACTTACCACTACTTTCCCAATCATTCTGGTTACTTATTCTCTCATAGCATTTGCTTTTAAATTGGAGTATCTTCTGAGACTCCCTTTTTAAATCCCTAAAACCATGCTATAATATAATAAGTATAGCTCCAATAACCTGACTATAAAAGTCAGCGATAAAGAATTCTTACATCATCCGTAAGTGTTATTCTACTCTGATTCATATTATAATGAAAGTAACAAAAGATGGAGGTATTTCACATGGAAACCATTTTACGAGTAGAATCATTAAAAAAGCATTATGGAAAAGAGCCGAATATCACCAAAGCCTTGAACGGTATATCTTTTCAAGTTGTCAAAGGTGAATTCTTAGGGATTATGGGGAGCAGTGGTTCTGGGAAAACAACCCTTCTTAACTGTCTCGCTACCATTATCAAACCAACTGACGGATCCATTCAAATGCAAGAAAAGGATTTAGGTCAGTTAAAAGGTAGTCAGTTAGCTGATTATCGTGGCAAGGAAATCGGCTACCTCTTTCAAAATTTTGAGCTTTTGGACAATCTGACAGCCAAAGAAAATATTTTACTTCCCTTATCTTTGCACAAGGTCGATGCCAACGAAAGTAAGGTTCGATTAGAATTGCTTTCCCAATATCTGGATATTTCTGAACTTCTGGATAAGTTCCCATCTCAATTATCAGGTGGTCAACGGCAAAGGGTAGCTGCTGCGCGTGCTTTGATTTTAGACCCTAAGATTGTATTTGCAGATGAACCCACAGGAGCTTTGGATTCAAAAAATGCGACCATTTTGATGCAAAAATTAGCTGAAATGAATCAAGTGGAAGAAACCACCATTCTCATGGTGACACACGATTCAGTCGCAGCTAGCTTTTGCAACCGCATCTTGTTTATCCAGGACGGAAAACTATTCCATGAAATCCGACGCGATTATCCAAGAGAAAGTCAGGAAGATTTTTACCACAGAATACTAAAGGTCATGGCTGCACTGGCTGGAGGTGATGGCAATGTTTTCTAAATTAGTCTCAAGAAATAGCAAGAGAGACCGAAAGAATAATGGCTTGTACTTCAGTTCCATGGTTCTTTCTATTATTTCCTTTTACATCATCCTTTCTTTGTCCCATCAAGATGTGATGATCTTTCTAAAACAAATAGAAAGTGACGCTGTAAATAAACTCTTTAGCATGATTCCTATTCTTTACGTAGCAACGCTCTTTATTCTTTTTTTTCTAGTCTACTTCGCAAGCAGTATGCAGATGGAAAGAAGAAAGCATGAATTCGGTGTCTATCTCACATTAGGCATGCGAAGAACCAAACTGTTCTTGCTACTCCTGCTCGAGGATTTGAGAAACAGTGTCCTTGCCCTTGGAGTAGGTCTTCCAATTTCAATCTTGATTTCAGAACTAATCAGCCTAATAACCGCTAAAATTGTGGGACTAGGGATTATTGAACATCAATTTTCTCTATCTACCACAGCTCTACTCTATACAGTCATCGGCTTCCTAGCCGTCAAATTAGCTGTTTTTGTCCTTTTAAGTGCAAAGACGGCCAATAAGGAAATCGGAAACCTGCTTGCCTATTCACCCTCTGGAATGAAGAAACTACTCCCCAAGGGTGTGTACCTTCTTGCTTCCGTCCTAGGGATTTTACTTCTTGGAACAGCCTATTACTTGGGGATGAGTGGACGAGCTTGGGAGAGTGTCATAACCATGGGCATCACTGTTTTCTTGGGGACTCTAGGAACTATCCTCCTCTTCTTTGGTATGCGTTTATTTATAGACTTTTTGGTTAAGCTTGGAAGCAATCGAAAACTTCATGCCTATAATTTTAGACAGATTCAGGAATTAGTTATCCAGCGCTCAATTATACTGGCCATCTGCTCCCTCTTAATCTTCTCTGCCTTGTGCCTCTTTGGAGCAGGTGTTGCCATTGCAAGTGGCAATTCAGGCAATCAAACCCACGTATTGGATTATACATTCAGAGATAGCAAGCAGGATACAGATGAAAATCTTGATGTAAATACAGTAAAAAATGAGCTTGAAGCTGCTGGACTGGCATCACAGTTTTCAAAGATTCTACAAATCAAAGTCGGCAAACCGAAAGAACACGAGTCCGTGTCCTTCGAAGAGATCATCAAGGAGTTGAAAAAGCAAAAGGGCAGCAAGAACATGGAAATTATGCACCAAAGATTTAAACAGTCTACTACTTCCCACCTCATACCAGTTTCCGAATACAATGAACTTAGAAAGGCTGCCAATCTCCCTCCTCTAGAATTAACTAGCAAGGAAGCCTACTTGTATATGGGGAAAGATTTTCTCCCAGATGAAAGTCTCGTCAACTCTGTTCTGAAGACGAAGCCTCAAATCAAAGTCATGGGGAATGAGGTAAAATTGATTGGAGAGGTTCAGTCTTTACCGATTGTAACGGATCGTGAAATAACCATTTCTGTAGCCCTCATAGTCCCAGATGAAACCTTTATGAGCTATACAGATGGTCGGTATTCAAATTATGTTAGTGGTATCTTGGCTCCTGAGCTAGTCAAGGAAAAAGGCCTGATGAGAGCTATCTCAGATACAAATGAAAAGCTGAATCAAACCTCTCTTAGTTATGAAAGCTATATACAAAATATGGGAAGACAATTATTTTACATTATCTCTGCCAGCTATGTCACCATCTATCTGGCTATCATCTTCCTTGTTGTCGCAAATACAATCATCGGCGTTCAGTTTTTGATGGGACAAAGACAATCCTACAGACGATACCAGACCTTAATCCATCTTGGAGCAAACTACGAAACTCTTTGTAAATCTTCAGAAAAGCAAATCAATTGGTATTTTGGTCTGCCAATAGCCCTTGCACTTATCAGTAGTAGCTTCGGAGTAAGCTCCCTCCTCACAGGAATAGTACCCGCTAGCGCAAGAATGGCCATGGGGCAGAAATTTATCACAGCCATGCTGATAGTACTTCTCTTAACTGGATTTGAAATCATCTATATAAGAATTGTAAAGAAAAATAGCAACAAGTACTTGTTGTCCTTAATGGAACCTAAAAGAGATGAATAAGGTAAAATAAATTAGGAAAAGGAGGAACCGGTATGAAGCATATTCTGGTTATTGAAGATGAAGCCTTGATTCGAGATGAAATTGTTATTTTGTTAGAGAAAACGGGTTATCAAGTTGATAAGTTGACTGACTTCAAAGATACAAGCCAGCAAGTACTGCAATACGATACGGATTTAATCATACTGGATTTGAATTTGCCGGGAGAAACAGGTTTTCAAATTTGTAAAAATCTCAAGTCCAAACGCTCTGTGCCCATATTGGTTCTCACCTCCCGTGAACAACTAAAAGATGAGATTTACGCCCTGAAATTAGGGGCAGATGAGTATCTAACAAAGCCTTTCAAGAAAGGAAGATTTTTGGCACGTATAGAAAATATCTTGAAACGCTATGAAGGTAGACGAAATCTACTTGAAAAAGATAATTTTCTGCTGGATAGACAGACCTATACCCTTTATATCAATGGACACTCTATTTTACTCCCCCAAAATCAAGGGAAATTGTTAGAAACCTTATTGGTTACTAATGCTCCTGTCGTCACAAAAGAAGAACTAAGTCTGAAACTGTGGAATACAACTGAGTTCATCGATGAAAATGCCCTACAAGTAAACATTGCAAGACTAAAAAAGGTGATGAAACAGGCTGGCATTGCTCTTCAAGTCAAGTCCGTCAGAGGTATTGGTTACAAGCTTGAAGAGGTAAGTCCAGATGAAACATAATCTAAAATATCTAGCTAGTTATCTGCCTTGGTTACTTGTTCTCTTAGCATTTGATCTATTTACAGCTGTCCTGCTTTGGCTTTCAGATGTGAGAATGTTTCAAGCCCTCATCCTTCTCTATATTTTAGCCACCGTCCTGCTTTTTTTCATCCTATCATTCTTACTTATAAGAACAGAAAGAAAAAAATCATCTGCCTATAAAGCCTTCATAGCCAATCCCAAGACGGATACTGAGCTTGAATTATTGCATTTATCAAGTGCCTCAGAAAAAGAAAGCATTGAAAAAATAGCAGATACACTTTATCAAAAGCAGGCTGAAATAGGAAAACTCAACTCATTACTAGCCGAGTATGAGGACTATGTTGAAAAATGGGCGCATGAGATTAAACTCCCTCTGTCGCTTCTTTCCCTCCTTTTGGACAATCAAAGCGACCAGTTGCCTGAGGATACAGCTTTTAAGTTGGACTATGTGAAAAAGCAAATCCAAGAAAATGTATCACAGATCCTATTCTACTACAGGGTGAAAAGTGAGAAAAATGATTTTCTATTTGAATACCTTGACCTAGAAGAGTGTATCCAAGATCTTTTGGAAAACTTTGATCCCTTGCTCAAAGAAAAGAAATTTACGATTAAGGTAGAAAACATACAAGGAATCTGCTACACCGATCAACGCAGTTTTGAATTTATCCTCTCTCAAATCCTAGCCAACTCCATTAAATATAGCTCCGACAAGCCCGAACTCAATATTTATATATCAAAAGATAAGGGACGTACAAGTCTGATTATTAGGGATAATGGCTGCGGAGTTAAAGCTTGTGACTTCCCTCATATCTTTGAGAAAGGTTTTACAGGTGATTCAGGAGAGACAAGGAAAAAATCAACAGGCATGGGCCTTTATCTGGTCAAACAATTAGCAGATGCTTTAAAAATCGAAATCACAGTAAAATCCGAATGGATGCAAGGCTTTGAAATCTCTCTTTCTATTTAGTCATTTTTCAATTAAGAAAATTGCCTAATCATAGGAAGCACATATTTTATACCAAAAAGGGAAGCACTTCTGCTTTCCTTTTTTATTTACGTTTTTTCTTCGCTTTTTTCATTTTGTTGGCCATACGTTTCATAGACTGTTTCATGGCAAATTCACCGATTTTACCTTTGAGACCTCCACCAAACATCTGGCTCATATCTGGCATGCCTGCGCCTCCGAGACCTGACAAGTCAGGCATGCCGCTCTGTCCCATCATGCCTTCAAGGGCAGACATATCCATTCCGCCCATATTTGGCATGTTTTTAGGGAGGTTATTTGGATTGATGCCCATTTGTTTCATCATCTTGTTCATATCACCAGACATGACCCCTTGCATGAGCTGTTTGGCCTGATTAAAGTCCTTGATGAATTTATTGACTTCGACAAAGGTATTTCCAGAACCTGCAGCGATACGACGGCGACGACTTGGATTTAACAAATCAGGATTTTCACGCTCCTCAGGAGTCATCGAAGATACGATGGCACGTTTACGCGCAATTTGGCGCTCATCCACCTTCATATTTTGAAGAGCTGGATTATTAGCCATCCCTGGAATCATCTTGAGCAAGTCTTCCATCGGCCCCATGTTTTGCACCTGATCTAATTGATCAATGAAATCATTGAAATCAAAGGTGTTTTCACGCATCTTCTCAGCCATTTCAAGAGCTTTTTGCTCATCGTATTCCTGAGAAGCTTTCTCAATCAAGGTCAGCATATCCCCCATACCAAGGATACGGCTAGACATACGGTCTGGGTGGAAGGTTTCAATATCTGTAATCTTTTCACCTGTACCAGTGAACTTGATTGGTTTACCAGTGATGTGACGAACAGACAAAGCCGCACCACCACGAGTATCCCCATCAATCTTGGTAAGGATGACACCAGTTACTTCTAACTGAGCATTAAACTCACGGGCAACATTAGCCGCTTCCTGACCAATCATGGCGTCCACTACGAGTAGAATTTCGTTTGGTTGGGCCAATGCTTTTACGTCACGAAGCTCATTCATTAGGAGCTCATCAATCTGTAAACGACCTGCCGTATCGATCAAGATATAGTCGTTGTGATTGGCTTGTGCTTGCTCCAAACCTTGACGAACAATCTCAACAGCTGGAACCTCTGTTCCAAGTGCAAAGACAGGAACATCAATTTGTTGTCCAAGTGTTTTCAACTGATCGATGGCTGCTGGACGATAAATATCTGCCGCAATCATCAAAGGACGAGCATTTTCTTCCTTCTTGAGTTTATTAGCCAGCTTACCAGCAAAGGTTGTTTTACCAGCCCCCTGCAAACCAACCATCATGATGATCGTAGGAATCTTAGGGGACTTGATAATTTCTGCCGTATCAGAACCTAAAACGGCTGTCAGTTCCTCATCAACGATTTTGATAATCTGTTGGGCAGGATTAAGAGTATCAATGACCTCATGCCCGACAGCACGCTCACGAACCTTCTTGATAAAATCCTTTACAACAGGCAAGGCAACGTCAGCTTCCAGCAAGGCCAAACGAATCTCTTTGGTTGCTTCCTGGACATCAGCCTCAGTGATTTTTCCCTTTTTACGTAGATTTTTAAAAACGTTCTGCAAACGTTCTGTTAAACTTTCAAATGCCATTTTTTTCTCCTATGTTTCATTAATTCGGTGGAAAACGTCCAAAATCTTGTAAACAAACAAGTTCTTCTGGAGTGACTTCTTTCATTATCTCATTTGGATATCCCCAACAGCTAAATCCCTCTTGAAAGCTCGGGAGATAGAATCAGGTGAGAAGATTTGTAGTCTTATGGGAAAAGGGTCCTCAGCAGCTAATAGTGTACAGGGTATACCTTTGTAGATGACTATACTTCCCACACTTATTCTCTATTATCAATGCTTGTTAAAACTTCTATCTGATCCTGCAGAAAGTCATCCTTGGGATAACGCTCCAAGATCTGGTCAAAAATCTGACTGCGGACAATGTAGTCCGAATACATGTGCAGTTTCATCTCATAATCTTCTAGAATCTTTTCCGTCCGCTTGATATTATCATAAACAGCTTGACGACTGACACCGAACTCTTCAGCAATCTCAGCAAGACTGTAGTCATCAGCATAGTAGAGTTCAATATAGTTCATCTGCTTGTCTGTCAAAAGCGCAGCATAAAATTCAAAAAGCGCATTCATACGATTGGTTTTTTCGATTTCCATAACATTTATTATACCAAAAAAACGATTATACTGCTAGAGTAGGAGCACTTTAAATAGATCAAGAACAAAAAAAGAACCTCGCAAGGCAAGATTCTTTTAGTGTCTGACTTAAATAATTGTTCTTCTGGGAACTTAATCGAATTAAGCTTCGATTTCTGTAACCATACCTGAACCAACAGTACGTCCACCCTCACGGATAGAGAATGTAGTACCTTGTTCTACGGCGATTGGGTGGATCAACTCAACGTCGATAGTCACGTTATCACCAGGCATTACCATTTCAGTACCTGCTGGAAGTTCGATTGAACCTGTAACGTCAGTAGTACGGAAGTAGAATTGTGGGCGGTAGTTGTTGAAGAATGGAGTGTGACGTCCACCTTCTTCTTTAGTAAGGATGTAGACTTCACCTTTGAATTTAGTGTGTGGGTTGATTGAACCTGGTTTAGCGATAACTTGTCCACGTTCGATTTCGTCACGTTGAATACCACGAAGAAGTACACCTACGTTATCTCCGGCAAGACCTTCATCAAGTTGTTTACGGAACATTTCAACACCAGTAACAACTGCTTTTTTAGTTTCGTCTTTGATACCAACGATTTCGATTTCGTCGTTGACACGAACAGTACCGCGGTCGATACGTCCTGAAGCAACAGTACCACGTCCAGTGATTGAGAATACGTCTTCGACTGGGAGAAGCAATGGTTTATCTGTATCACGTTCTGGTTCTGGGATGTACTCATCAACAGTATCCATCAATTCCATGATGATGTCTTCATATTTAGTATCACCTTCAAGTGCTTTAAGAGCTGAACCTTGGATAACTGGAAGATCGTCGCCTGGGAAGTCGTATTCTGACAAGAGGTCACGGATTTCCATTTCAACCAATTCAAGCAATTCTTCGTCGTCTACCAAGTCAATTTTGTTCATGAAGACGATAAGGTGTTTAACACCAACTTGACGTGAAAGAAGGATGTGTTCACGAGTTTGTGGCATTGGTCCGTCAGTTGAAGCTACTACAAGGATAGCTCCGTCCATTTGAGCGGCACCAGTGATCATGTTTTTAACGTAGTCCGCGTGTCCTGGAGCGTCGATGTGAGCATAGTGACGTTTTGCAGTTTCATACTCAACGTGCGCAGTGTTGATAGTGATACCGCGTTCGCGTTCTTCTGGAGCAGCATCGATAGACGCATAGTCTTTAGGTTGGTTAACTGCTGAAGGCAAGCGACGTGCCAAAACAGTTGTGATAGCTGCAGTCAAAGTAGTTTTACCGTGGTCAACGTGTCCGATAGTACCAATGTTAACGTGTGGTTTACTACGATCGTATTTTTCTTTTGCCATTTGAGTAAAAGCCTCCAATAAAATATATTTTATAGATAGACAGTAGGCAATACAGTCTAACTTTCCTTACTATTTTATCAAATTTCTGCTAAATTGCAAGTGTTTTACACATATTTTATGAATTAATCTGAATCTTACAAAGTGCTGTTCTTCTGCTTCTTTATACAATTCAAGCTTATTTCATTCTAGCGGTATTATGCTCACAAAAAAATCAGGTTCCCCTGATTCTAAATGGATTCTGATTTTTCCAGTTCTTTAGCTTCCTTATGATTTTCATATAATTTTGCCAAGAACTTAGTGATTTCTTTGAGAATAGAGTAGGTTGGCACTGCTACAATCATCCCTATGACGCCGTAGATATTACTTGACAGTAAGAGGAGCACCAAAATCGTAATCGGATGCACTTTCATAACCCCTCCAACGATACGTGGATAGAGAACATTTCCATCGATTTGCTGAATAATAAGCATATAGGCAACCGCAATCAACATACGATGAGGATCCGTGAACACATTGGCAATCACCATCGGAATCAAGCCAATACTTGGACCAACATAAGGAATTAAATTTGCGATTCCAGAGAAAATAGCAAAAACAAGAGCGTACTTTAATCCGATAACGCTATAACCAATATAGGCTAAACATCCGATAATAACAGCATCAATCGCAATTCCACTGATATAGCGCGCTATGGTTGTATTGAGATTGGTTAAGAGGCTAGAAAGATTCAATTTGTCATGTTTTAAGACAGTACGTTCCAACATTGGTAGCAACTTATGACCATCCAACAAGAAATAAATCAAGAATACAGGGGTCATAATGAGAATCAGAACTGTACTAAACAAGGCTGAAAGAACACTTCCTAAACTGTTGCTGACACTATTAAGGATATTCTGGAGGATATCCACATAGGAGAGATTAAGTTGTTGAATTGTTTGTTGAATATCAATATTTTGGAAAACTGGATTCATGGACAAATCAATGATCAAATCTTGTAGTCTACTATAGATGTTTTGACTAGAAATAATCAAGCTGGTCAACTGATTAATCAAAATCGGCAAGAGATAAACGACCCCTACAACGATTCCGCCAATTAAGGCACAAAGAGTGACCAAGACACCAATTAGACGATTGACCTTACATCTCTTTTCTAAAAAGGTAACGATTGGATTGGTAATGTAGTAAAAAAATCCACCAAGCAAAAATGGAATCATGATGGTATTCACAACCGTCACAAAGGGAGTAATGATGGCACCCATTTCTCTCCAAAGATAGAAAATCAGTGTTAATAATAAAATTTCAGCTGTCCAAAAAAATAATTTGTTTCTACGGAACATAGGCATCCTCCTTGTCTCTATTTTATCATATTTCTTAAAAAGATAAGATGGCTTTAGTAAAAAAGCGAGAATATTTTTTTTCTTTATGATAAAATAAAGCTAATATGAAAAAAATAATTTTATCTTTTATAACACTTTTTGTTTTTGGAACAGCTTCTACTGTTTCTGCTCAGGAGTTTGATGTTGCTGCTAAACATGCCATTGCTGTCGAGGCTACAACTGGAAAAATCCTCTACGAAAAAGATGCAAATCAGCCTGTAGAAATTGCTTCTATTACGAAACTAGTTACAGTTTATTTGGTCTATGAAGCCTTGGAACAAGGGACTATCAGTCTGTCAACACCTGTTGATATTTCGGACTATCCTTACAAACTTACAACTAATTCTGAGGCCAGTAACGTCCCTATGGAAGCTCGAAATTATACTGTTGAACAACTATTAGAGGCTACAATGGTATCCAGTGCAAACAGCGCTGCGATTGCGCTAGCAGAAAAGATTGCTGGTTCTGAGAAAGACTTTGTAGACAAGATGAGGGCTAAACTTCTTGAATGGGGAATCCAAGATGCTACTATTGTAAACACTACTGGTTTAAATAATGAGACCCTTGGCGATAATATATATCCTGGTTCTAAAAAAGACGATGAAAACAAGTTGAGTGCATACGACGTTGCAATCGTCGCTCGTAATCTCATCCGAGATTATCCTCAAGTTTTGGAAATCACTAAAAAGCCAACTTCTACTTTTGCTGGACTTGAAATCCACTCAACCAACTATATGTTGGAAGGAATGCCAGCCTATCGTGGTGGTGTCGACGGTTTGAAAACAGGTACTACCGACAAAGCCGGTGCCTCTTTCGTTGGAACAACCGTTGAAAAAGGAATGCGTATCATTACGGTTGTTTTAAATGCGGACCAACAAGATAGCAACCCTTATGCACGTTTTACTGCAACTTCTTCACTTTTAGATTATGTTTCTGCGAACTTTGCTTTAAAAACTGTCGTTCAGAAAGGCGAAACCTACAAAGATAGTAAAGTGACAGTCCTTGACGGGAAAGAAGATAAGGTAGCCGCAATTGCTAAGTCAGATATTGCAATCGTCCAACGAGTTGGAAGTGAAACAACATCAGCTCTTCAATTCACGCCAAAATCAGAAATAGCTCCACTGGAAGAAGGCAAGGTTGTCGGTACTCTAACCTATGACGATCAGGATTTGGTCGGTCAAGGTTATCTCACTTCTGAAAAACCTTCTTTTGAAATGGTCGCTGAAAAGAAAGTAGAAAAAGCCTTCTTTTTAAAGGTTTGGTGGAATCGTTTTATCCGCTTTATCAATGAGAAGCTATAAAAAAATCGCGAAGAATCGCGATTTTTTCTTTATTTCATTTCTTTAAAAGCCGCTTCTGCATCTGCATTGCTAATAGCACCGAACTGAATTTTCCCAATTTTACCTTGACTATCAATCAAGTACTCTGTCGGAATACTACGAATTTGGTAGGCTTGAAAGGCAGTTGCTTGGGTATCATACAAGACTGGAATATCCTTATACCCTTGCTCTTGAAACCATTTTGGAAAGTCTTGAACTGTTTTTTCACCTTGTAGACCAGGTGCAATGACACTCAAGATTTCAAAGTCTCGATCTTGTTTGGCAGCTAATTCCATCAACTCAGGCATGCTTTTTTTACATGGTCCACACCAAGAAGCCCAGAATTTCAAATAAACTTTTTTCCCTTTATAGTCTGATAACTTCACTTCTTTGCCATCCATAGACTGCAAGGTGAAGTCTGGTGCATCCTTACCGACTGCGATTTGTTGTACAGCGGGTTGTTTTGGACTGCTTGTCTGTTTGGTTTCTTTTTCACCACAGGCAATCAACAAAAATAAAGACATGAGACTCAATCCCGCAAAAATAACTTTTTTCATCTTTTTCTCCTTTTATCCAAGAATTCCTGACAAGGCATTTAACTGCCCTAGCATTAATAATAATCCCATCAAAATAATCAGGGCTCCCCCGATTTTTTTTAGTAGAATCATATGGGGTTTTAATTTACTAAAATAGGGCATAATCCATCCCGAAGCTAAGGCCAAAACGATGAAAGGTAGAGCCATTCCCAATGTGTACACTAAAGTTAGTATGGCTCCTTGCCAAGCACCATTGCCACCTGAAGCTGCTAGGGCCAAGACTGAACTTAAGACCGGTCCGATACAAGGGGTCCAACCAAAACTAAAGGTTATCCCAAGTAAAAAGGCTGATAGATAGTGATTAGACTTAGATTGTTTGAAGGTGACTGTCTTTTGAACTTCCAGTTTATTGAAATGCAAGATTTCCATCTGGTGAAGCCCTAAAAGAATAATGACTATTCCCATAGCATAACGAAACCAGGCTGCATAGAGCATGTGCCCTAGGAATCCAGCTCCAAATCCTAAAATAAAGAAAATTAGGGAGATTCCTGCAATAAAGCACAAGGTCCGAATTAAGCCTGACCAGGCAACGTCTCTTCCGAAAAATCGAAAGCTTTTTGAATTTCCCTGATCATCCAGTAAAATACCTGCATAGACTGGTAGCAAAGGGAAGATGCAGGGTGAAAAGAAAGACAGAATGCCAGCTAAAAAAACGGATACTAGAAATATAATCGACTCCAACGAATTACCTACTTTCTCAAAATTCTAATCCTATTTTACTACAAAAGAATAAATTTGTAAGAAGTCTGCTACGCTTATTTATTTTGACTAAATTTGACACAAAAAAAGGAGCTAAGCTCCTTTCGTTTTAATACGTTCCTTCTTCACCTTGACTTGTCAAGATAACTGGACCCTCTTTGGTAATCACGAACTGGTGTTCATATTGGCAAGATAGGCCGCCATCAATAGTCTTATGAGCCCAGCCGGTCTTCATATCTGTATCGATTTCCCAGTCACCAGTATTGATCATGGGTTCAATGGTTAGTACCATTCCTTCACGGAGACGGAGTCCACGGCCTGCAATACCGTAGTTAGGAACCATTGGCTCTTCATGCATGGTGGGACCGACACCATGACCAACTAAATCACGTACGACACCATAACCGCGACTTTCAGCGTATTCTTGAATGGCCGCACCGATATCGCCGATACGATTGCCGACAACTGCTTTCTCAATCCCTATATACATAGCTTCCTTGGTCACGTCCATCAAGTTTTTCACTTTTTCAGACGGTGTACCAACCGCATAAGCCCAACATGAGTCTGCTAAACCACCAGTATAGCTCTGGGTGTATTTTTTCATTTGCTCAACATTGTTAAAGTTGAGTTTAGATACATTGAGGTCTGATTTGGCAATCGGACCACCTAGAACCATGTCAACCTTGAGCAAATCGCCATCTTTCAAGATGTAATGACGTGGAAAAGCATGAGCAACTTCGTCGTTGAGAGAGCAACAAGTGGCATAGGGGTAATCCATAACTGCCCCATCCACGCCAATCTGTAGAGGAAGGAAATTTTCCTCTTTACAACGCCGACGAACATACTCTTCAACTTCCCACATATCTACGCCTGGCTTAATCAAATCACGTAAGCCGATATGGATACTTGCTAGGAAATCACCAGCCTTGTCCATGGCTTCGATTTCACGTGCTGATTTTAAAGTTATCATTTTTTCTCCTAGATTCTAATTAATTTTAACCGTAACATTTGCTTTTGAAACAATCTGATGACCATGATAAATATCATAATCAATAATAGCTGAGCGTCTCGTGTGGTGAATAATACGAGCCTGAATCCGCAGAGTATCATCTATCTGTACAGCCTGCAAGAAATAAATCAACATCTGTTCAATGATGAGATTACGTCCGCTATTCACAACTAGGTCTTGGGTCATATGGTTGAGGATTTCAGCCAAGACTCCATTAGCAAGGACCCCATTTTTCTCCAACATGAAGGGCTCAACAGTTATGACGACTTCATCATGATGGTAAGAGAGTTTTTGCCCAATTTGCTCTGAGAAAGTCGGCAAAGCAGAAACTTGGGAACGGCTCATCTTTTCCATGACATCTCGTCGTGTTACGACACCGAGTAGGGTTTGGTTGCTTCTGACAACGGGAACCATCTCAAAGTCTTCTGCGATCATTCGTTGACTGACATTGGCAATATTCGTCGCTAACCCTGTTACGAAGATACTACGCGTCATCACCTTGTCAATCGTCGTGCTGGGAGACTTGTCTCCTGCGTCACGCATAGTAATAACCCCAACAACCACTTGGTGTTGGTTAACGACTGGAAAACGGCTACTTCTGTTCTTACGAACCAAGTCTAGATAGTCTTTGACTGTATCGGTTTCTCTCAAAAAACCATACTCATGACTGGGGCGATAGAGCTTTTCAACTGTCAGAATATCGGTTTTGATTTGAACGTTTGAGAGAGCTTTGTTAATCATGGTCGCTACTGTAAAAGTGTCATCTTTACTTCTTAGAACTGGAATCCCTTTTTTATTGGCCAACTCAAGAACATCATCCTGAACATGAAAACCACCTGTCACGAGGACCGCATTTTCATTTTCCAAGGCTAGAAGCTGAATGCGAGTACGGTCACCTACGATCACAAGACCACCATCATGGAGATAGGATCGGATATTCTGCTCTGTCATGGCCCCAATGGAAAATTTGCTAAACTCTCTCTCCAGCCCTTCCTGACCAGCTAAAACCTCAGAGGAGGTGACTTCAGCGATTTCAGCATAGGTTAGCCGTTCAATAGCCACTTTCTTTGGCTTAACTCGTATGGTTCCACTACGTGGCCGAGTTTCAACGATGCCACGATTTTCAGCTTCTTTGATAGCTCGGTAGGCGGTTCCATCACTAACACCTAGGTGATTAGAGATACTGCGAACACTAACTCTTTTCCCAATTGGCAACTCTTCCAGATAGGACAAAATTTCCTGGTGTTTACTCATTGAATTCTCCTTTTATATATCGAAATTCAAGATAGTCCCTCATTTTTCGTGTATAGCGGTCGCTCCCCTTAAACTGTCGGAAGAGACTAAAGCCTGATTTTAAGGCTACTTTTTGACTAGCTTGATTCTCCAGATGAGTGATGATGGATAATTGTTTTAAACCAAATTCTTCAAAGGAAAGCTGACAAAGCTTGGTAACCACTTCTGTCATATAACCTTGTGACCAAGAATCCTTTTTTAAGAAATAACCAATTTCTGCTTCTTTTTTGATTTCATCAATCTTTTCAAATTTAATGGAGCCAATCATTTCCTGATTTCCTTGGAGACAAATAGCCCAAACACCTAGAGGAGTCTTCATAAAATAGTTAGCAAGTGCGTACTGACTTTCTTCTAAACTTGCTTGACTGGGAAAAATAAACTGTAAATTTTCAGGATTGGAAGCAATCTCGTAAAATGCTTGACTGTCACTAAAAAAGAAAGGACGCAAATACAAGCGCTCCGTTTCAAAAAAAGAAAACATTGCTAATTTGGTCCAAATATTCATAATCACCTCAACGGTTTAGTCTTCAACGAGTGTAATATCTGCTCCAAGACTACGCAATTTCTCAATAATATCTGAGTAGCCTCGCAGGATAAACTCAATATTTGTAATTTCAGTTTTACCTTCAGCCATCAAACCAGCAATAACAAGCGCTGCACCAGCTCGCAAGTCTGTAGCTTTTACGCTTGCCCCATGCAACCTACGACCACCGTTGTAGATAATATGATCATTCGTAGTCGTAATATCCGCATCCATTTTTGCTAATTCAAAAACATGGTTAACACGTTTTTCATAGATCGTATCAATAATAGTTCCACGACCTTGAGCAGTCAGCAATAGCGGAGTTATAGGCTGTTGCAAATCGGTTGCAAATCCAGGATAAGGAGCTGTTTTGATATTGATGGCCTTCAAATCAGACTGTTCTTCAACGAAGATACTGTCTTCTGAGACTGTCATATGAACGCCCATTTCCTCTAGTTTGGCGATAAACCCTTCTAAGTGCTCATAGAGAACGTTGTTAATGCGAATTCCTTTTCCTACCGCTGCAGCAAGTGAAATATAGGTTCCAGCTTCGATACGGTCTGGAATGACTTGGTGACGCGTTCCATGAAGTTTCTCAACACCATCAATAATGATAATATCAGTCCCCGCACCACGAATGTGGGCCCCCATATTGTTCAAAAGGGTAGCGACATCAATAATTTCCGGTTCACGAGCCGCATTTTCAATGACAGTGCGTCCCTTAGCTTTAACCGCAGCAATCATAGTGTTAATCGTTGCACCAACGCTGACGGTATCCATGTAAATACTTGCTCCGTGAAGTCCCTTACCTTGGGCAGATAAATTCATATTATCTCCCTCATAGCTGACCTTAGCACCCATGGCTTCAAAGGCTTTTAAGTGAAGGTCAATCGGACGAGGCCCCAGATCACATCCACCAGGAAGTCCAACTGTAGCTTCACCAAAGCGACCTAAAAGACTTCCGTAGAAATAATAAGAAGCACGCAAGCTATTAATCTTACCATAAGGCATAGGAATGTTTTGAACGCCTCTTGGATCAATCTCCAAGACATCCTCATAACGCTTAACAGTCGCCCCCATAATTTCCATGATTTCGACAAGACTAGCAACGTCTGAAATGTCTGGAACACAATCTAAAGTGACAATATCATCTGATAAGATAATAGCTGGAATAAGTGCTACAACACTATTTTTAGCACCACTAATGGTGATCTCACCTTGCAATGGACGTCCACCATTGATGACAATTTTTCTCATGTTTTACTCTTTCAAAATTTACTAAAAAGGTCTTTTCGTTCTATTATACCACAATTTTCAATTTTTTCCCATTCCTATTGATTAAACATTCCATTTCGATAAAAAAACCTATCATTCAAGCTGAACAGCTTGATATGATAGGCTTTGTAATGTTAGATTAGCGTACAGTGCGGATGCGCATTGTGTTTGTACGAACAGCTTCGCCAAGTGGCACACCTGCAACGATAATCATATCATCACCAGATTCTACCAAACCTTGCTCAACTGCAATTCTTTCAGCGAGATCAAACATATCATCAGTGTTTGATGGGCGATCAGTGGTTACTGGAATAACTCCCCAGTTAAGCATCAAACCACGCTGAGTCAATTCATCGAAAGTGATTGCCAAGATATCAGCATCTGGACGGTATTTAGAAATCAAACGAGCAGTGTGACCTGTCTTAGTAAGAGTAACCACCAACTTGATATTCATAGAATTTGTCGCATCCTTAACAGCTGAAGCCATAACCTCAGTCTTAGAATTACGTGGCAAGTTAACAAACGACAAGCGACCGTATTCTTTCAAAAGGGTTTGAGCATTCTTGTCAATTGTTGCCATTGTACGAACAGATTCAAGTGGGTATTTACCGTTTGCAGACTCACCTGAAAGCATTGTAGCGTCAGTACCGTCGATAACAGCGTTAAATACGTCTGATACTTCTGAACGAGTGGCACGTGGTTTTTCAGTCATTGTTTCAAGCATGTTTGTTGCTGTGATAGCGACTTTACCAGCTGCATTCACTTTAGTGATGATCATTTTTTGGTAAACTGGAACCATTTCGAATGGTACTTCGATACCCATGTCACCACGAGCGATCATGATACCGTCAGCAGCTTCAATGATTTCATCCAAGTTGTCGATACCTTGTTGGTTTTCGATTTTAGCGAACAATTGAACGTGACCGTTACCAGTTTCTTCACAGATTGCACGAACTTCGTTAACGTCTTTTGCAGTACGTACGAATGAAATCGCGATGAAGTTAATACCTTGTTCAAGACCAAAGCGGATATCATCGTTATCACGTTCAGCAAGAGCTGGGAAAGGAATTTTAGTGTTAGGGATATTTACACCTTTTTGTTTAGCAATCACACCGTCATTTTCCACTTCAACTACAAATTCACGAGTTGTATCGTCTTTTTCTACAACGCGAAGACCAAGTTTACCATCGTCAACCAATACTTGGCGACCAACTTCAACGTCATCATAGATGTCAAGAGCACCAGCAACGTTCAAAGCAATCACTTCACGAGTTGATTTGATTCCTTGTTTAGTTGCAACACGGATTTTTTCACCAGTTTTGTATGAGTACTCTTTAGCTTCACCTTCGAACAATTCAGTACGGATTTCTGGTCCTTTAGTATCAAGAAGGAAACCAACTTTTTTACCTGCAAGTTTTTCTGCAAGTTTAACAGTTGCCATACGTTCACCTTGTTCTTGGTGGTCACCGTGTGAGAAGTTGAAACGGAAAGTGTTAGCTCCTGCTTCAATCAATTTAGCAATGTTTTTTGCTGAAGCTTCAACGTCAAGTTTTTCACCCCAGTATCCGTCATCACCGAATTTCTTTCCACCACGGATTTCAACCGCAGGACCCAAAGTTGCAACGATTTTTACACGTTTATTCATGATTTGTGACTCCTTTATATAATTTGACCTTTTATGGTCATTTTACCAGATTAGTTAAAGTTGATTATGACAAGCTCTTATTCAAGCTAGCAAGTTCAAGGTCAGCTTTGTGAGGGTTGTTAACAACGATTTTGCCATCAGCTGTTAGGCTGAACAAGGCTCCTTCTTCTGCTGTTCCAAGAATTGGGTTTTCAACCATTTTTTCGTTACGGATACCAACAGCGACACCACCGATTCCTTGTTTGAGAAGTTTAACAGCGTGTGCTCCCATACGTGACGCTAATACACGGTCACGAGCGGTTGGTGAACCACCACGTTGGATATGTCCAAGCTCAGTCACACGAAGGTCACTAGTATCTCCTGCTTCCTTTAGTTTCTTACCAAATTCATCGGCAGACATAACCCCCTCGGCCAAAACGATGATGTTGTGTTTTTTACCACATTCATAACCAGCTTTGATACTAGCTACGATATCTTCCATCTTGAAGCCTTCTTCAGGGATAATGATTTCATCAGCACCAGTTGCAATACCTGCCCAAAGTGCGATATCGCCAGCATTACGTCCCATTACTTCAACAACGAAAGTACGACGGTGACTTGATGATGTATCACGAATCTTATCGATTGCATCCATTGCAGTAGTAACTGCAGTATCAAATCCGATTGTGAAGTCAGTACCTACGATATCGTTATCGATTGTACCTGGAAGTCCGATAGCAGGGAATCCATGCTCAGTCAAGCGCATAGCTCCGTGATAAGAACCGTCACCACCGATAACAACGACACCTTCGATACCGTGTTTTTTCAACTGCTCAATCCCTTTAAGTTGACCTTCAAGTTGTGCAAACTCAGGGTAACGAGCAGAGTGAAGGAAAGTACCACCACGGGAAATGATGTCTCCTACTGAAGCAGCATCAAGTGGATAAATTTCGCCGGCAACCATACCTGCATACCCATCATAGATACCGAAAACTTCCATTCCTTCTGAGATTGCTTGGCGAACTACTGCACGGATGGCAGCATTCATACCAGGGGCGTCTCCACCACTGGTCAAAACAGCAATACGTTTCATTTGGTTTTTGCTCCTTTTCCTTTTAACATTCTTACTGATTATACCATATTTAAATCGAAAATTCTTCTATTTTTCGTATTTTTAGCGATAAATCGTTTTCATGGTAATTTCCTTTAATTTCTCCTGTAAAGCAGGCTCTTTTTTTACAAAATGCCGTGTAGAAACAACCGTTTTTCCTTCCTCTTCATACCTGATAATGACAGGTATTGGGCCTTTGTATTGTTCTAGGATATTTGAAATCTCTTTATCGTATTCATGATTTTTAACTTGAATCCAGAATCGTTCCGCCACTGCTTCCTTCAAATCTAGTGCAATCATTTGCAGACGGCCATCTCGAGATTGAACCTTCCCATTGATATAGTAAAATTTCCCTTCGGAGAGGATGGGGGCGAATTTTCTATATTGATCTGAAAATACAGTCACATCCATCCGAGACTTACTGTCATGAACCTGTAGGAAAGCCATGTTCTCGCCCTTCTTGGTTCGAATCACTTTTAGTTTTTGCACTTCAACTAGGAGAGTAGCTTGAGCTCCCTCAGTAAGATTAGCAATCGGGGTCGTCGGATATAGGGCTTGTTTGGCAAGAGTTTGGAGAGGATGGGCACTGATACCTACCCCAATCAATTCCTGCTCCTTGTAAAATTTCTCCGTCTCAGTAAAATCATCAGCTTCAGTCCAACTATAGGTTGTATCCGCAAAGAGTCCACCTAACTCCTCAACAAAAACAAATAAGTTTGGTAGGTTCACTAAGATTTTCTGGCGATTCTTGTCAAATTCATCAAAGAGCCCTAGTTCAACCAAAGGAGTCAAAAGCGACAGTTTCTTGTAATTCTTGGGAAGACGTGTGACAAAATCTTCAATGCTTGAGAAAGGACGATTTTCGATGATCCAGTAAGAAAAATCTCTTGGGATGCCCTTAATGGCTTTTAGACCAAGATATATTTTCTTCTGAGCAATTTTATCGTGATAGGGAATGCTATTGATTGCTAACGGGGCTACTTCAAAGCCCATCTGCAATGCATCCACAATGTAATCGCTACTGGAATAATTCAACATGACTTGGAAGAAAATAGCAGGATAGTGTGTCTTGAAATAAGCAAGCTGGAAAGCCAGCGCTGAGTAGGCATAAGCGTGGGATCTGTTAAATCCATAGCCCGCAAACTTTTCCATCACTGCAAAGACTTGGTTAGCTTTTTCTTCTGAATGCCCCAATTTCATAGCTCCCGTGATAAAATCTTCCTTCATCAAATGCATCTCTTTAGCATTTTTCTTACCCATGGCTCGTCTGAGAATGTCAGCTTTACCAAGACTGAAACCTCCAAAGCGCTGAGCTACCTGCATGACTTGCTCTTGGTAGAGCATAATACCGTAGGTTGATGACAGAATGTTCTCCAAGACAGGATCCAGCACCGTCACCTTTTCTTTGCCGTGCTTCCGAGCGACAAAGTTATCAATATAATCACTAGCCCCTGGTCTGTTGAGGGAGGTTGTGGCTACTACCTCTTCAAAGACTTGTGGCTGAACTCGTTTCAAGAGTCGAATGGCACCAGGTTGTTCAAATTGGAAAATCCCCTTGGTATTTCCAGCAGCAAAGAGGGCAAGAGTTCCCTTGTCTTCCAAATCAATCTCTTCGATTTTCAGATGAATACCTTCTGACACAGCCAGTAATTCCTGCATTTTTTGGACAAAAGTTAAGTTACGCAGACCTAGGAAATCCATTTTTAAAAGGCCATTAGCTTCAACTGCATGTGCATCATATTGAGTGATCAGCATATCCTCACCGTATTTAAGTGGAATATAGTCTGTCAGGTCTTGGTCACTCATAACAACTCCTGCCGCATGGATAGAGGTCTGACGAGGATAACCTTCAATCTTTCGAGCAATCTCAAAAGCTTTTTGGTATTCAATCTTGCTATTGATAATCTGCCTAAACTGCAAATTCTTTTCATAGGCTGTCGTTAGCGTATCTCGGAAACTGATTTTTTTCGTAATATTTGTTAATTCGTACTCTGGAACGCCATAGCGTTTAAAAACATCACGAATTGCCTGTTTTGCTCCAAAGGTCGAATAAGTGACAATCTGTGCCACGTGTTGACTACCATACCGATCACGAACATAGCGAATGAACTCTGGTCTATAGAGGTCAGGGATGTCGATATCGATATCAGGCATGGTGTAACGCTCACGATTTAAAAAGCGCTCGAAAATCAGGTTCTTTTCAACCGGGTCAATTCCTGTAATATCCAGTGAGTAAGCTACTAGACTACCCACAGCAGACCCACGCCCCATTCCCATATAGTAGCCTTGGGAACGTCCAAAACGCAACAAATCCCAAACTACAAGAAAATAGTCGTCAAATCCCATATCATGAATCACAGCTAATTCCTCATTCAGTCGCTCATGATAAATAGCTGAGGTTAGCCCCTTGTCAATCAAGCCTTTCTCAGCTCTTGCTCGAAGCTCTTCCACCGCTGGTCTTTCAGGATTAAAGCGAGGAAGTTTTAAACTTGGGTCGATTTGATAGCTTACATTCTCTATCAAATCCTGGAGATTGGCAAGCGCCTGAGGGAAGCGATTTTTAAACCGAGCTTCTAAATCTGAGGCAGTTAGAAAGATCCCCTGTTGTGAATGCACATCCACTTCTCTTAGACTGACATTGTCCTTGACTGCTGACAAGATTTGTAAAACCTGTAGGTCTTCTTTGTCAAAAGAGTTGACTTGGTAGAGTGGAAGAATGGGTCTGGTAAAGACTTCTTGAGGAGCATCTGGACTGACACCGATATAATAGTCATAGCCTAAATCTAACTGTTCGACCCCATTAAAATAGGGAACAATAATAGCAACATCTTCGAGGTGGGAGGTGAAGTCAGACCAATTTTTCCGTCCAGTCATTTTTAAAGTGGATAACTTCATCAACTCTTGATAACCTTTAGTGGATAGGGCTAGAAAACGTAGAGAGAGATTCTCCTCATCTTTGACCAAGGTCATTTCTAAACCAATTAAAGGTTGAATGCCATGCTTACGAGTTGCTTCTAGAAAATGATAGGCTCCATAGAGATTATCCACATCCATGATAGCAAGGTGAGAATAGCCGTATTCTTTAGCCATTTGTACATATTTTTCAATCGAAACCACACTTTCCATAAAACTATAAACAGTCTTGGTGTCGAGCTGTGCAATCATTTCTTCTCCTCCTTGCTTTCGTTTTACTACTATTATACCATTTAAAGTTGGATATTGAAGCAACTCGGATGCTTTCTTTTTAACATCAGCATTTACACCCTCTCCGTCTTTCTTCCCTTTAATTTTTAATATTATAAGATGGATTTGAATGTCATTTTAGACATTTTTATACTAAGTAAAGTATAATAAAGCCGGATTCTATATGCAATTTCACATATAAAAAATTCTAAGAAAGAGCTTTTTATTATAGTATTTATTCATCATTTTATAATAACTTACTAAATAGGTATTCCGCTTCACGAAATTTCTTGCATTAAAGTTTATTTATTCCATTTTTCCTTATTTTTTGATATAATAAATTCAGTCTGTTTTCAAAGGAGAGAACCATGCGTTTTAATCAATTTAGCTATCTTCCGACCACTAGTTCTCAACAATTAGATGAATTAGCAAGTCTTGGTCTGGAATTGTCCCCTCAACTGCCCTTAAAAAAGCAATTTGAAGACTTCATCCGTTGGAGTTTTTTCACTTATTCTAACACGGATTATGCCTTATCCACTTTGGCTGCGGATAACGAAACAGATCTATTAACTTTTTTCCAATCAGAGCGTGATTTAACTGCTGATGTTTTCTACACGGTAGTTTTTCAACTTTTAGGGTTTAACTATCTTGTTGACTTTGAGGACGCCGAACAATTCCGTAAAGAAACTGGATTTCCTATTGTTTATGGAGATCTCATCGAAAATCTTTATCAGTTACTCAATACGCGAACGAAAAAAGGAAATACGCTCATCGACCAATTTGTTAGTGACGGACTCATTTTAGAAGACAATCACTACCACTACTTTAACGGTAAGAGCTTGGCAACCTTCTCTACTCATGATGTCATTCGTGAAGTCGTGTATGTCGAGAGTCGTGTGGATACTGATAAAGACGGTCTCCCTGACTTAGTCAAGGTCAGCATTATTCGCCCGCGTTATGATGGACAAATTCCTTCAGTTATGACTGCCAGCCCTTATCACCAAGGGACCAACGTCAAAGCTAGCGATAAAGCTCTCTACAAAATGGAAGGGGAGCTTGAGGTCAAACCTGCCCACACCATTCAGCTTGAGGAGCCCAAGCTGAATTTAGTCGAGCCTATCGGCCAAGCTGAACCCGTCTCTGAAGCTGAAGAAAAGTTAGCTCATATCAATAGCTCATACACTCTCAACGACTACTTCCTCCCACGTGGATTTGCCAATCTCTATGTATCGGGTGTTGGAACCAAAGATTCCCAAGGTCTCATGACCAATGGGGACTACCGGCAAATTGAAGCATATAAAAACGTGATTGACTGGCTTAATGGTCGTTGCCGTGCTTTCACAGACCACACACGCAAACGTCAAGTCAAGGCTGATTGGTCAAACGGCAAAGTTGCAACAACAGGAATTTCCTATCTAGGCACCATGTCCAATGGTCTCGCCACCACTGGTGTTGATGGCTTAGAGGTCATTATCGCTGAAGCAGGTATTTCCTCTTGGTACAACTACTATCGAGAAAATGGTTTGGTGACTAGCCCAGGTGGCTATCCAGGTGAGGATTTTGACTCACTTGCTGAATTGACCTACTCTCGCAACCTCCAAGCCGGTGACTATATTCGTGCCAATGAAGCTCATCAAGCAGACTTAGAAAAGGTTAAAGAGAAACTCGATCGCAAGACTGGTGACTACAATCAGTTTTGGCATGACCGCAACTATCTACTCAATGCTCACAAGGTTCAAGCTGAGGTCGTCTTTACGCATGGTTCTCAGGATTGGAATGTCAAACCTCTTCATGTTTACCAGATGTTTCATGCCCTTCCAACTCATATCAAGAAGCACCTCTTTTTCCATCATGGTGCCCATGTCTATATGAACAACTGGCAGTCAATTGACTTCCGCGAGTCCATGAATGCCTTGTTGAGTAAGAAATTGTTAGGACTTGACTCAAGCTATCAACTCCCTACTATCATCTGGCAGGACAATACTGAACCGCAAACATGGCAGAGCCTTGACGACTTTGGCAAACAGAATAAACTGCATACTTTCCCACTTGGAACTGAAGAAAAAGTAATTCAAAACCAGTATGATCAAAAAGATTTTGAACGTTATGGAAAGACTTACCAGACCTTCAACACTGAACTTTACCAAGGAAAAGCTAATCAGATCACCATTGACCTCCCAGTAAGTCAAGACATTCACTTAAATGGTCGAGTGGAGCTGAAACTTCGTGTCAAATCAAGTACAAACAAGGGCTTATTGTCTGCTCAAGTCCTCCAACTAGGACAACAGAAGTACCTTCAACCCTATCCAGCGGTTCAATCAGTCCGAACAATTGATAATGGTCGTTACCACATGTTAGAAAATCTCTGTGAACTGCCATTCAATCCAAGTGCTCAACGTGTCATCACTAAAGGCTACCTCAATCTTCAAAACCGAGATGATCTCTTGACAATCGAAGAAATCCAACCAAATGAATGGATGGACTTCAAGCTAGAGCTTCAACCAACTATTTACAAACTTAAGGAAGGAGACATTCTCCGCTTAGTGCTCTACACAACAGACTTTGAGATTACAATTCGAGATAATACAGACTATCACTTGACTGTTGATTTAGCACAATCTACTATCACTATTCCCTCATAAAAGGAGCTATTAACACTTATGAACAAATCTGAACACAGACACCAACTTATTCGTGCCCTCGTTTCAAAAAATAAAATCCATACCCAAGCGGAATTGCAAGCCTTGTTAGCCGAAAACGATATCCAAGTTACACAGGCTACCTTATCACGCGATATCAAAACCATGAACCTTTCAAAAGTACGAGAAGAAGATCATTCTTACTACGTGTTAAATACAGGCTCTATCTCCAAGTGGGAAAAACGTCTTGAAAATTATATGGAAGATGCTCTTGTTATGTTGCGTCCTGTCCAACACCAAGTTATTTTGAAAACCTTACCCGGTTTAGCTCAATCATTTGGATCTGTAATTGATTCCTTGGACTTTCCAGATGTCATTGCAACGCTTTGTGGAGATGATGTCTGCATGATTATCTGTGAGGATGCTACAAAAGCGCAAGCTTGTTTTGAAAGTCTTAAAAAATATGCACCACCATTTTTCTTTGGTGAATAACACAAATCCCGTGATCAAAAAATCACGGGAATTTTTTATTTCTTGGACTGTGTTTCTTCTTTCTTTGTACGTGCTAATCGAAGGGCACGTTTAGGGTTGAGACGATTAAACAATTCTTCTAGTTTCTTTTCATTCCATACATCTGCTGCAGAAACAAAATTTCCATCTGCATCTCGGAATGATATCGGTTTATCTCCCATATCAATCTCCTAGTCTACAAATTCAAACTCAAATTTACCGATGCGAACCAAATCACCATCTTTGGCTCCACGCGCACGAAGGGCTTCGTCAACCCCCATTCCACGTAACTGACGGGCAAACTTCATGACAGATTCGTCACGGTCAAAATTGGTCATGTTAAAGAGTTTCATCAGTTTTTCACCAGAAAGTACCCAAGTCGTATCATCATCACGGCTAATCTCAAAGGCTTTTTCTTCCTCATCAAAGCCGTAGTAAGCCTCTTCTTCCATATCAGACTCGTCATAGATCGGGAATTCTGGAGTCTTGTCTAATAATTCACCTGTCGCATCCAAAAGAGTCGCCAATCCTTGCTTGGTCAATCCAGAAATTGGGAAAATAGCTGGTAGTTCCTCAAACTCGTCGTAGCTTGCTGCCAATTTTTTCTTGAAGGCATCCAGATTTTCCTGACTTTCAGGCATATCCATCTTGTTGGCCACGATGATCTGTGGACGCTCCATCAGACGAAGGTTGTAGGATTCCAATTCCTTATTGATAGCAAGGTAATCTTCGTAAGGATCACGCCCTTCGCTAGCCGACATATCGATGATATGAAGGATGACACGTGTACGCTCGATGTGACGAAGGAACTGAGTTCCCAATCCAACACCTTGACTGGCCCCTTCAATCAAACCTGGAAGGTCTGCTACAGCAAACGATTCACCTGACTGCGTACGAACCATCCCTAGATTTGGGACAATTGTCGTAAAGTGGTAGGCACCAATTTTTGGCTTAGCAGAGGTAATCACGCTAAGAAGGGTTGATTTACCGACTGATGGGAAACCGACTAGACCAACATCTGCTAGGATCTTCAATTCCAGTTGCAACTCACGTTCCTGACCTGGTTCTCCATTCTCAGAGATTTCAGGGGCGGGATTTTTTGGTGTTGCAAAACGGATATTTCCACGACCACCACGACCACCATGTGCCACGATAAATTCTTGGCCATGCTCAATCAAGTCTGTAATAACTTTTCCTGTCTCAGCATCACGTACAGTAGTTCCCTGTGGCACACGAACACGAAGATCTTCTGCACCACGTCCATGCATCCCTTTGGTCATTCCTTTTTCACCAGAATCAGCCTTGAAATGACGGTTATAGCGGAAATCCATCAAGGTGCGCAGACCTTCGTCTACAACGAAAACAACGTTACCACCACGTCCACCATCACCGCCCCAAGGGCCACCATTCGGGACATATTTTTCACGGCGAAAGGCAACCATGCCATCGCCACCATTACCAGCCTTGACCTTGATCTTGGCTGTATCTAAAAACATACTCATATTTCTTCTCACTTTAAAAAGGCTGGGGAGAACCCAGTCATTAGTTATTGTTTCTATCCTCGCAGCTTGCTTAGAATCTGCTAAACGCTCCAAGTGCTGTCGCAAAGATACCAGCAAGGGTTACAAACAACATGATGAGCACGACAACAAGTGTCACTTTCTCAAACAATGTTTTTTTACGTTTTCCATTATCTCCAAAAGCCATAACTTCTCCTTTTCACTTTATAATTCTAGTTTAATAGTCTGTCGAAACTGGTGCAACCACCCATAAAATGATGTAAGCAAGGATTCCTGCTCCATAACAAAATGCAAGAACACCCCAAACAACACGAACAATTGTTGGGTCAATATCAAAATAATGGGCAACTCCTGCACAGACTCCACCAATTATTTGATTTTTTCCACTTCGCATTAATTTTTTCATAATATTTTCCTCTTATTCTATTATTTGAATTCATCTTTCCAATAATCTCTGATGCTGGATAATTGCTTCCGAGAAGCCCGCAAAATACGCTTAGACTCTTTTACTGGGCTTGTAACAGCCTGTTGGGGTAGATATAAAATCGTTTTCAAAAAGCGCTGACTGACAGGTTTCCCATCATGTAATTCATGTTCAAAGTTATTGGAGATAATGGCATCAAGGTAAAACTCATGTACTCGTTTTCCAAAGTTTTCAGCCGAAATTTCGTACAACTTATCCGCCAACTTTTGTTCAGACATATCCGGAGTAGCGATTAAGGCTTCAAGGATGGCCCCTGCTAACTCCTGTTCTCCATAGTAGAGGGTTCCAAACATTTTGTCACTGATCAGGTTATCAAGATAAGGATTGCCATGAGCAATGACGGGCGTTCCACTGGCTAAACTCTCTAGATAAGTTAATCCTTGGGTTTCACTAGTAGAGGCAGAGATGAAGAAATCTGCAGCCTTATAGTATAAGGCTGTCTCACTTGGAGCAATCATCCCTGTAAAAATCACATGTTTTTGCAGGTTTAATTTCACTGCTTGCTCTTTCAGACTATCCAGATAAGGACCATCTCCAGCAACGACCAGCTTTACTTTATCTTCTTCTTTCAATACTTCAGCAAAAGCATCTAGAACTGCTTGGATATTCTTCTCGTAAGAAATACGCGAAAGGCTCAGTAGCATTTTCTCGTCTTCCTGAATACCTAACTTCGAACGAAGTTCTTGCAAGTTTTCCTCTTTAATCTCAGGTCGTTCAAACTTAGCTAGCTCAATTCCGGTTGGAATGACACGTTTTTCAACCTTCACTTTGTATTTAGATAAAAGGTCCCGAACAATCTCGCTAGGACAGATCACTCCATCTACATCACGAAGGAACCCACGTACCAGATATTTTACCATACTTGGACGAATCAACATTCCCTTAGCAATATAATGCACATAGTCTTCGTACTGGGTATGGTAAGTATGGATAACAGGAATTCTCAATTCTCGTGCAATCCAAATCCCTAATAATCCAAGTGAAAATTCTGTCTGGGTGTGAATGATGTCGAGTTGATACTGCTTGGCGATTTCAAGTGCCTTTGTAAAACCTCGATAGGCAAATCGTCGATCCTTAAATGCAAAGAAAGGGACACTCGGAATGCGAATAATTTGCCAATCCTCGTAGCGATTCACATCTTTATCTGTTGTTGTAAAGATAAAAACTGCATGGCCTTGCTTCTCAAGCTCTGTCTTCAGGGTTCGAATACTGGTCGCAACCCCGGAAACCTGAGGAAAATAGGTGTCTGTAAATAAACCAATTCGCATAGATTACCTCACTTTTTACCTAGAGCAGCCTGTTCCCGATAAAATTTTAACCAAATTCCCAGTAAACGCTCTTCCGAATACTGCTTGGATATCCTTTTCGCTTTTTCTTTCAATTCTTTCAATGCTGCAGGATTTTCTTTATATTCTAGGATTGCTTCTCTCATCTCAGAGACATCACTTGTAGCACGATAATCTCCCTCAAGAATGACCTTATACAGGTCCAAATCCCTTAACATAATAGGAGCCTCGCAACTAGCTGCCTCTAAGATGGTCATAGGGAATAGTTCATTATAGCTAGGTAGTAAGAACAAATCAGCCAAAGCATACAGTTCCCGCATCCTCTCCGGTGACACAATACCTGGGAAAATTAGATTTTTAGGTGGATTATCCATAATCTTCTTATAGCGTTCATAACCATCTGTTATTCCACCAAATGAAAAACCACCAGCCCAGATAAAGGTAATTTCTGGCAATTCCTCCGCAAGACGAATAAAGTCATCAATTCCTTTACGTTTCTGGACCTGACCTGCACCGATAACAACAAACTGTTCTTCAGCTAAATCCATTTCCTGACGAAGTTTTGCTACTTGGTCAGCTGGCAATGGATGCCATTTTTCTTTATTTACAAAGTTTGGAATATAGGTTACTTTTTCACGTGGAATACCCGCAGCAACTAGATCCTCTATAAACATGGGATTAACCACCACCAGGTGTTCCATTCGGTTGTAAAAGGAAAAAACATAGCGTTTGACAATTCCTTTTAGGAAAAATGGAATCTTCAAACTCCCCTCAAGCGTATCAGGCAAAAAATGCACATAGCCAATTTTTCTCCCAGAGCGTTTCTTTTGGAAAGTAGATAAATAATAGGGGAAATCAATGGTATGAAAGTGGGTTACATCTGCCTCTACAGGAAGATTCTCCGTAACAATCAACTGATCTTTGGCATCACGATGAAGTAGACTCACCAATTCACGGTAGGCTCCTGACACTCCTTGACCAGCCACCTTTTCACTTGAACTTAGCATATTAATACGCAATTTTTTGTTTTCCATACTACTCATTATACCATTTTATTTCAAGAAAATCAGTAAAAGAAAGAAGAGACCAGAGGAAAATGGAGGAGCCCCTCTCTTTTCCAATCGTCTCTCGCAATTTTCCAATCGATTACTTAATTCCTAGGGCGATACGCGCATAGCGACTCATTTTTTCAACCGTCCAAGCTGGATACCAGACCAATTTGACCTCGGTATTAGTTACCTCAGGCACATCTGTCATCACATCGTGTATCTGGTCTGTCAAAAGGTCAGCCAATGGGCAGCCCATAGTTGTCAAGGTCATATCAATTTCAGTGTGACCTGTTTCACCATCAAAACGAATTTCATAAATCAAACCTAGGTTGACAATATCAATCCCCAACTCAGGGTCAATTACTTCTTCCAAGGCATTTAAAATACGTGTTTTGATCGTTTCAATTTGCTCTTCTGTATAAGCCATGTTCATCCTCACTCTAATCTTCAATAAAATCACGAAGCGGTTTGCTGCGACTTGGTTGACGCAATTTTCTCAGAGCCTTGGCCTCGATCTGACGGATACGCTCACGAGTTACGTTAAAGACTTTACCAACATCTTCAAGAGTACGCATTTTCCCATCATCTAGCCCGAAGCGCAAGCGCAAGACGTTTTCTTCACGGTCTGTGAGAGTATCCAAGACTTCATCCAACTGCTCACGCAAAACGATTCGAGTTGTGTAGTCTACTGGATTTTCAATCACTTCGTCTTCGATAAAGTCCCCAAGATGGCTATCGTCCTCTTCACCGATCGGTGTTTCAAGCGATACTGGTTCTTGAGCGATTTTCAAGATTTCACGCACCTTGTCAGGTGTCATATCCATACGCTCAGCGATTTGTTCAGGAGTTGGATCTTGCCCCAATTCTTGAAGGAGATTACGCTGTTCACGGACAAGCTTATTTATCGTTTCTACCATGTGGACAGGGATACGAATAGTACGCGCCTGATCAGCGATGGCACGAGTAATCGCCTGACGAATCCACCAAGTTGCGTAAGTAGAAAACTTAAATCCTTTTGAGTAGTCAAACTTGTCAACTGCCTTCATCAAGCCCATGTTTCCTTCTTGAATCAAGTCAAGAAACTGCATACCACGTCCTACATAGCGTTTAGCGATGGATACCACCAAACGAAGGTTGGCTTCCGCAAGACGTTGTTTAGCTTCGATATCACCTGCTTCAACTGCTAGAGCCAATTCTTTTTCTTCTTCGTTGGTCAAAAGAGGAACAACCCCAATTTCCTTCAAATACATACGGACAGGGTCATTAACCTTAGCAGAGGTAGAACCAATCAAATCCTCATCACTGAGCTCTGGCTCTTCTTCTGTACTAAGGACACGCGCACTTGGATTTCCTTCGTTATCAGTGATAGAAATTCCAGCATCCTGAATCCGTTGCAAAAGGTCTTCAATACCGTCTGCATCAAGGGTAAAAGGAATAACCAGACTTGAGTTGATTTCATCATCTGTTGCTGTTCCTGTTTTTTTGTGGTTACGGATAAAATCTGCTACTTGCACATCAAATGTGGTTACTTCTTTTTGTTTTGTTGCCATTATTACTCCATTCTTCTCTTTTGGGAAATCAATCGTTGCAATTCTTCCAAGGCTGTGTCTGTATCTCCTACATGACTAGCTTCCTGCACTTTCTTTTTAATTCGTAAGTTGTCCTTGCTGAGGAGGGCACGGTTTCGAGTTTCTTCGACTTCCGCGAGCTCCTGAGGCGACATCTCAGCTGGCAAATCCAGGCTAAGCACGTGGTACCAGGCATTTTCAACTTCAGGTGTCTGATGAGAAAGTTCCTCTGAGCCGATTTCTCCCTGCTCACTTAATAATTCGTAAAGAATCTGAAATTCTGGGGTATCAAAGAAAAAATCTTCTCTTAATCTGTAGTCATTTAACACAACTGGATTTTCAGCCATCCTATAAAGGAGATGAGCCTCTGCTCTCATGACTGCTGTCAATTGTCGCGTTACAGGTAAACTAATCGCTGCTGGAGGTTGCTCCTCTTTGACTCTCTCCTGCCTCTGAACAATCCGACTTTCATTTACAATCTGCTCCACCTGCTGGTAATCAAAGGAAGGTAGATTATCCGCCAGAATGTGAATATAAGAATTCTGGGCAGTGATAGACTTTTCCTTGGCGATCAAGGGAGCTATTTTTTCAATGAACTCGATTTGTGCCTGCAAGTTATCACTATTTTCTGGCTTGAGCTGGTGTATATAGAACTCTATAGGACTAATCCGAGTCTTGGTTAAGAGGTAGGCCAAATCTTCAGGAGAATTCTTTTGCAAATACTCATCTGGGTCCATAGCATCAGGTACTCGGACAACCTCCACTGAGAAATCTTTTAATTCTTCCAGAGCTTTGGCTGTCGCTGCCTGTCCTGCCTTGTCACCATCATAACTGAGAACAATCTTTTTGGTGAAGCGTTTGAGGTGCTCAACATGCTCCTTGCTCAGCGCTGTCCCCATAGAAGCCACAGCATTTTCTATACCAGCACGGTAGGCTGCGATCACATCCATGAAGCCTTCCATCAGATAGAGCTCTGTAATCTTACCTGTTCCCTTTTTTGCCTTGTCCAAATGATACAATTCGTAACTCTTGTTAAAAATTGCAGTCGAGCGACTATTTTTATACTTGGCAGTCTGACTATCCGTTTCTTGCCAGATACGACCTGAAAATGCAATAACCTGCCCCTTATCATTGGTCAAAGGAAAGATGATACGTCCGAAAAAAGTATCATAAAATTGATTGCCATCTGACAAGTAAAACAAGCCCGAATCCAATAAATCCTTTTCCTCAAACTTGTCAGATAAACGTTGGTAGAGATAGGTTCTCTCTGCTGGAGCCAGTCCAATTTGAAAGTGCTTCAGAACATCATCCGTCAATCCACGTTTGTAGAGATAAGCCCTTGCTTCTTCTCCCATCTTGGTCGTCATGAGGATGGCATGGTAAAAGCGGGCGGCTTCTTCATGCATATCATATAGAGCTTGATGAGGTGAGGCCTGTTGAGGACGAGACTGTACCGGCATAGCCAGTTGAATACCGACGCGCTCTCCTAAGAGCTGAACGGCTTCCATGAAGGACACGCCTTGGTATTCTTCGATGAACTTAAAAACATCTCCTGAACGCCCACAGCCAAAACAGTGATAAAACTGCTTGTCTTCCACAACGTTGAAAGAGGGGGTCTTTTCACCATGAAAAGGACAGAGCCCTAAATAGTTCCGTCCAGCCTTCTGTAAAGAAATCACATCACCTATGACTTCCACAATGTTGGCATTGTTTTTGATTTCTTCAATGACTTGCTTGTCAACCATACACAATACCTCCATCTTATCATAGTTTTACGTTAACTAGTATAGCTTATTTCTGAAAAAAAGTAAACCATTTCATACGCTTTCCCTACTTATATTTCATAAAAACTCACTGTTATCCTGTTATCGGAAATCTTCTCCTTAACTCCTCCAACTTCTCCTTTTATTTTCTTGTAAGATTGCTCATAAGTTATTTTTATTTTGCTTGTTCTTGAAGATTATTTTTCAGTATTCTGCTAATATATTGTCCATCTTTTCTGCTGATACAAGCCGTTGCAAAAGTCATGGGTGCTTTATATACTTCTCCTCGATAGGAAGGATCAACCAACACAGGCATGGAATAATAAGCATTCTTTTTATTCTTTAGGTCAATGAACCACTTTCCACCTAAGTGCTTGCGGAAGGTTTCTCCGATATAGACAGTTAAATAATCCAAGACTTTTCTATCCTCTATCAAGACATGGTGATTTTCATAATGAGCCAAAATCCAAGCCTCCAAATCATCCAAGGACTGCATGCTATAGTCCAAGATTAAATTTTGCTCTTGGGCAAAATCCTTAGTAAAATAATCCATTTTAAATTCAATCTGGAAAATCCATTCCTGAAAGTCTTCTTGTGTGTAAGTCATTTTTTACCTCCATAAACAATATGTTTTATTGAATTTTTTTCACTTTGAATGACTTATTATTATCCTAGATATCCTTGATTTTGATATTTTCTTAAAAGTATAGGAAAAATAAGTTTGAGTCGGCTCCATCCTATTCAGAAAAACTTAGTGGCACAATCTCTACATCCCCAAGATTATCAACCGAGTAACGTTGACTACCATTTTTAAACCAGCGTTCTAGAACGACATCATAGAGCATGAAGTGGGATTTTTCTTTAATCCAAGCTTCATCAATCCCATAAGGCTTTAAATACTCTAGTACTTCGTTTGGATTTGTTATCTGAAAATTTGGTAAGCCTTTAGTCGAGCTAAAACTATAGGAACTTTTTAAATGTAGCTCTAAATCAGATTCTTTTCCACTCTTCACTTCTATATTATAACCAATTAACCCGTAAGCTAATGATTGATCAGATTCTGAAATTTCAATAGTTTGTTTGAGCATCTTATCTCTATAATCATAGTCAATAAAAAGATATCTGCCATTAGGTAACGATCGTCTATACTCAATTAGAAATGTTTCTTCAATACCTACATACACTAATATAGTTTCACTCTCAGATAAGCCTGATTCAAGACTCATACCAACTATAATATCCTTATCGCGATATGATTCACCTCCGTCAACGGCTGTACTAAAATCAGCGAGGCCAGGTAAAACACCACTATTTATCTCTGCATAGTTCATTTCTAAAAAAACATTACTTAAAGATTCATGCACTCCTTTATAATAATACTTTTGATAGACACGATATAGACCAAACAAAGTTAGAAAAACTAATAAAATTATGAGTACGATTTTTAAAATTTTTTTATCTACCTTTTTCCTTACTTAAACCTTGGATAAGCTGAAGGTCACTTATAGATTTGTATTCATTATTCTTTGACTGCTTCAATATTCTTAGATTTGAACAATCAAATCTATCAATTCGTTAATTTGCATGAATATCCTTTTAAATCTAGGTTTAGAATTACCATAATATAAAAGTTTTAGAAATCTTCGAAGTGTTTGAACTGCTACTTTTTTAATTTTTAAACCATTCGATAGCTCGAACTGTCAAAAACTCTGAGAATTGACGAATTCTATGTCTAGAATGGCTGATTTTAAATTCTATCTTGAATGGTTCTGAAAAATTTTTGGTTTACCACTTTAAAAGATGACATTCTATCACTTTCTCAACTCTTTAATCTTAAAGAGTCTAGGAATAATCTTATATTTATACTCCATGCTAATACTTATTATACTATAAAATGAAGCAACTTGGACAAGTGCACCAATTCATCTAATTATGAAACTAAAAAACCTAGAAACATCTGCATGTTTCTAAGTTAATCTTCACTATTTTTTGATCAAATACTGGCTCATCTATTCAAATAATTGATAGTAGTCTGAGATTTTCATCTTAGCTTTTTCTTCTTTATTGAGATCTTGGATGATACGGCCTTCCTTCATGACTATCAGACGATTGCCATACTTTAGTGCATCTTCCATATGGTGGGTAATCATCAAAGCTGTTAGATGATCCTTGCTGACAAAGTCATCTGTTAACTCCATCAAGGCAACACTAGTCTTTGGGTCGAGAGCTGCTGTGTGTTCATCCAACAAGAGCAACTCTGGTCGCTTCAAGGTTGCCATCAAGAGACTCAAGGCCTGACGTTGTCCACCTGAAAGAAACTCAATCGGAGTATCTAGATGCTTTTCAAGACCATTTCCCACTTTTTCAATGGTAGCCTGAAACTCTTCCCTATAGCTTGAAAGCCTTCTAGGAAGGAGTCCTCTCTTCTCACCACGAAACTTGGCAATTAAGAGATTTTCCGCCACCGTCATACGGGGAGCCGTACCCATCTTAGGATCCTGAAAGACACGAGACAAGTACTTAGCCCGCTTTTCAGGTGAAAAATTCGTCACGTCCTCGCCCATGATATGGATACTTCCACTTGTTAAAGGTAAGGTACCTGCAATAGTGTTAAAAAGCGTTGACTTCCCCGCTCCATTTCCCCCTAAGATGGTAATGAAATCATGTTCGAAAATTTCAAGAGAAACATCATTCAGAATGATTTTTTCCTCATCAAAGCCATTCGTGATAACTTTGGTAGCATTTTTTAATTCTACAATTGCTGTCATTTGCTAAACTTGACTCCTTTCAGGTATTTGCTTTTGAAGGTTGGAATCATAAGGCAAACTGCCAAAATCAAGGCGCTGTATAAACGAAGATAACTTGTGTTAAACCCAAGAGCAATCACTCCCCAAACGAGGAACTGATAAGCGATAGAGCCTACAACGATGGTCATAAGTCGCTCTGCCAAGGTCAAACTCTTGAACAATACCTCACCAATAATCAAGCTAGCAAGCCCTACGACAATCACTCCGATTCCTCGTGAAACATCCGCGTATCCTTCCTGTTGAGCAATTAAAGCCCCTGCAAGCGCGATAATCCCATTTGAGAGAACCAAGCCCATGAGTTCCATACGTCCCGTATTGATACCAAAGCTACGAGCCATATCAGGGTTGTCACCTGTAGCGATGTAGGCCTGACCTAGTTTAGTATCTAGGAAAAAGAGCATAAGACCAATTACAAGAGCTACAAAGATTAATCCAGTCAGGAGTTGGTTAAGGTCTGAATCAAAAGGCAAGACATCCTGAATTTGCTTGGTTCCAAGAAGCCCCAGATTAGCACGCCCCATAATCATGAGCATGATGGAATGGCAGGAAGTCATTACTAAAATTCCTGATAAGAGGGTTGGGATTTTTCCTTTGGTATATAAGAGTCCCGTCGCCATTCCAGCTAGGCATCCCGCTCCTACTGCAGCTAAGGTCGCTAAAAACGGATTGACTCCCTGCGTTATTAAGGTTACAGCTACTGCTCCCCCTAGAGGAAAAGAGCCCTCAGTAGTCATATCTGGAAAATTCAAAATTCGGAAAGTCATAAAGATTCCCAAACCTAGAATCGCCCAAACCATCCCCTGAGAAATAATGGATACTATCATAATCTTTCACTCATTTCTTTCTTTAGTAAAAATGGGAGGAGATGTCTCCAACTCCCCCTTTATCCTTATTCAATCACTTGCCCCGCTTCTTTTAGAACGGACTCAGGGATTGTGATGCCAAGTTCCTGTGCTAGTTTTTTGTTGATCACTGACTTACCAGTTGAAAAGACATTAACTGGAGTATCAGCCGGTTTTTCACCTTTCAAAACTTTGGCAATCATTTTACCAGTAGCCACTCCAAGATCGTGTTGGTCAACTACTACAGATGCTAATCCACCTGCTTCTACCATGGCAGTGGCACTTGGGTAGATTGGCTTTTTAGCTGTTTGATTGCTTGAAACAACTGTTGAGAATGCGGATGCAATGGTGTTGTCAATTGGAACCCAAATCGCATCAACCTTACTTGTCATGACATTAACTGTTGAAGCAATTTCGTTAGTCGATGGAACGGCAAATGGTTCGACTGTCAAGCCTGCTTTTTCAGCATAAGCCTTGAATTCTTCTACCTGTGTTTTTGAGTTATCTTCGCTACTTGAGTAGAGAGCGCCGATTGTTTTGACATCTGGTGTGAGGGTTTTAATCAACTCTACTTGTTGTTCAGCAGGGTTATGGTCTGATACCCCTGTAATGTTGCCACCTGGTTTTTTCAAATCTTTGACCAAGTTAGCACCGATTGGGTCTGTAATAGCAGCCATGATAACTGGTAGATCTTTAGTAGCACTTGCAAGTCCTTGAGCTGCTGGTGTTGCAATCCCAACAACTACATCGTTTCCATTTGCCACCAATTGTTTACTCATGGTTGCAACCTTGCTCTGATCGCCTTCAGAGTTCATAAAGTCGATTTTTACTTGGTCGTCCTTATAGCCTTCTTCAGCTAGTCCATCTTGAATCCCTTGGTAAATCAAGTCCAAGGATGGATGACTAACAAATTGAAGGACACCAACCTTAGCAACCTTTTGCTCTTCCTTAGCTACCGGCTTGTTCATAGATGAATAAATCAAGCTAGCCACTACCAATACTGCTAATCCAGCGATAATTCCCATTAAACGTTTATTTTTCATATTCTTTCTCCTTTTAAATCACTTGTATAATGCTCTTTTCAACAAAACAAGCGATTCCATCGTTTAAATTCCAATATCTTTCCTCCCATAGAAAAAGTCCTCACACAAAAAACTTGTGTGAGGACGTCGATGCGCGGTGCCACCTCAATTATAGGGAATATCCCTATCGCTCTTTCTCGCAATAACGAGTTGCACTGTAAGGTGTGCTCACCGAATTCTTATGATTTCAAATTCTTAAGTACATTCAGCCCAATTTTCATCACTTTCATCTATCTGTTTCCACCAACCACAGACTCTCTAAAAAACTTCAATGATTACTTTCTGAATGTTTAAATTATATCATTTTTCAACTACTTGTCAAGACTATTTTTAGAATTTTTTAAACAATTCAAAAACTTCCCCTTGAAAAAAGAGGAAGTTTGTAGAATATCAGCCTGAATTACGCAAACCGGTTGCAATTCCGTTGATAGTTGTATGGATCAGTTTTTCTTCGTCAACTGACAATTCGCCGCGACGTTGACGTTTGATCAACTCCAACTGGATGTAGTTAAGGATATTAAAGTAAGGCATACGATAGTTTAGGCTGTCTTTTAGGTAAGAGTTTTCTGCCAAAAGTTCGTCATAGCCTTCAATAGCTAAAATAACGTCCTTAGTCAACTGCCATTCATCTAAAATAGTGTAGTAGATAGCCTGCACTTCTTCATCTTCACAGAGCTTGGCATATTCAAAAGCAATGTTCATGTTAGACTTAGATAAGACCATGTCCACATTGGAAAGAAGAGATTGGAAGAAAGGCCAGTTTTGGTACATGTCATGAAGAAACTCGATATTCTTCGGATCTTGATCTATGAACTCTTTAAAGCTTGATCCCACACCATACCATCCTGGGAACATGACACGACTTTGTGACCATGAGAAGACCCAAGGAATGGCACGTAGACCACCGATTTCAGTGATGGTCTTACGAGCTGCTGGACGCGAACCAATATTGAAGCTGGAAATAGCCTTGATTGGGCTTGACTCGAAGAAATAGTCATAGAAATGTTCATTTCCAAAGACCAAATCACGATAGATATCGTAGCTACGGTCCACCACTTGATCCATAACAGCTTCATAACGATTTGACGTGTTGGTATCGCTCTTCTTCTTGGTAATCATACGGTTAATGGCTGCAGAAACCAACATTTCAAGGTTATAATAGGCAGCATCTTTATTACCGTATTTGTTTCCAATGACTTCTCCTTGCTCAGTCAGACGGATACGGTCCTTGATAGACTTGAGCGGTTGAGATGTGATGGCTTCATAAGTTGGGCCACCACCACGACCTACAGTACCACCACGACCATGGAAGAAGGTAACTTTAACGCCAAATTCATCCCCGATAGCAGTCAGTTGTTGTTGTGCTTTATAGAGAGTCCAACATGATGATAGATAACCACCATCCTTGTTACTATCAGAGTAACCAAGCATGATTTCTTGGTAGTTGTCTTTTGAAGCAATCCATTTTTTAGCCAATGGAAGAGAGAAATATCTTCTCATGGTTTCTTCCGAGTGATCCAAGTCTTCAATCGTTTCAAAGAGGGGAACAATCTGAACGCGCGCTTTTTGAGCATCCACCAAGCCTACTTCCTTGAGCATGATGGCTAATTCTAGCATATCAGATACACTTGTCGCGTGAGAGATGATAGTTTGGCGAATGACATTTTCCCCCAGTTTATCCTTCAACTTACGAGCAGTTTTGAAGATAGACAATTCTTTCTCAAGCAGTTCTGACTTTTCAGCATTAGTAGCTGAGAGGATACGAGGATCTTCTTCCAACTCTTTTAAGAGGAGGGCGCATTTTTCATCTTCAGAGAGATCGCTATAATGGTCGTTGATGCCAGCAGATGCTAACAATTCAGCCACACAGGCTTCATGAACACTAGAGTCTTGACGCATGTCAATAGAAGCAAGGTAGAAGCCAAAGATTTCAACGGCTTGCATCAGTTCAACAAATTCTCCTGAAATCAGGTATTCTCCCTTGTTCTCAAGGAGAGAATCTCGAATGGCCAACAAGTCTTGATAGAATTCATCTGCAGTAGCATATCTAGGCTGAAGATCCTTATCTTCAATGAGATAAGCTTTAGTTGCCTGCATCTTAGCTTGGATATCAAAAAGAGCACGACGATAGAGTTCTTTTTCGCGATAAATGGAGTTATCTTGTGACTTCAGCGCCATCTCACGAACTTTATCACTGACATTCACGATACTGGTTGACAGTGAAAATTCACGATAAAGATTATAAATCTTTTCATCGTAGTAGTTCATGATGACTTCGCACTGAGTCAAAGCTGATTTATTGAGGGTTTCCGCTGTTACGAAAGGATTTCCATCACGGTCTCCTCCAATCCACATCCCCATAGTAATTGGTTTTGGATGTTGGAGCTCAATTCCTTGTTCTTTAGCTAGTTTCTTATATTCAGCCGTTAAACGCGGAACAGCATTCAGGAAGGAACTTTGATAGTACTCCATCACGTTCGTGATTTCGTTAGTTACTTTCAACTTCTTCTCACGAATCATGTCTGTTTGCATGATAATTTCAATGTAACGACGGAGATCCATGTTCCATTTTTCTTTATTAATCAAGCCTAGTTTGACATCACGGTACTTGCGCAAGAGCGTATGGATATGGTTGGTCAAGTCCAGCATACTCTTGCGTTGTACTTGCGTTGGATGGGCGGTCAAGACAGGAACGACATTTAACTTTTCTAAAATTTCAGCTGCATTTTCTTTTTCAGCTACCATCTTTATGGTTGTAGACAATTTCCCTAGATAGTCTTGGTCCACATTGTTCTGGTGGTTAATTTTATAGGCTAAGTCCACATCCTCAGATATATTAATCAAGAGTGGAAGGATAGAGAAATAACGAGAAATGTAAATCATTTCTTCATTGGAAAGACTGGTCACTAGGTCATTGAGCCCTTGATAATTCTCGCTAGTTGATAATTCCTTCAACTGGATAATCTTTTCAAAGGTTTCTGGCGCCAGCATATTTTTTGTGATATCTTCTAATAGCTCAGTCAGAATCAAGACTTCTTCTTGGACGACTGCTTTATTACTATAGTTTTCTAATTTTTGAAGAGACATATACTTTCCTTTCCATACAATCCTTACAGATTTTCATCGGTTTGATTCTCGTATTCTCTGATAAGTTTGGCACGCTTTTCGCTTGCATCAATGTTCAGTACAAGCGCGATGGCTACGGATAATACCAATAGACTGTTCCCACCTTGTGAAAGGAAGGGGAAGGTTACCCCTGTAGAAGGAATCAACCCTGAAATCCCACCGATATTGACAAAGACCTGAACAAGGATCATCCCTCCGACACCAATAGCAACCATGGAGTTAAAGGGATCCTTTGCTCGAATACCAACCAAGATGATTCGTAAAATTAAGAAGAAGAGTAAAGCCAAAATCATACTGGCTCCTACGAATCCAAACTCTTCGATGACAATCGAAAAGACAAAATCCGTATGGGCTTCTGGCAGATAACCACGCTTCTCGATAGAATTTCCCAATCCTAGTCCGAACCAGCCTCCATTAACCATGGCATAGTAGGAATTTGCAAGCTGGTGTCCTGCACCCGCCAAGTCATTAAAGGGATTAAAGAAGGCACTAAAACGTTTAGCAACATAACCAAATACCGGTATCTGAGAAAATTTTTCAACTCCAACAAGACGAATGACAGATAAGAATAAAATTGAACTCCCTGCCAAGAGAGCTAGAATGGTCGAGAACCAACGATAGGCGATTCCACTAACGGTGTACATAATGAGCGCCACCAAAACCAAGATGGTCGCATTTCCCAAGTCGGGGAAAATCCCCAAGCTACCAATCAGAACCAGCAGAACAAAACGCCAGTCATTAAAAGCTCGAGGCAGCCACTGATTCTTTGTCAAAACCTGGAAATCATAAACCGCAATCTCATCTTGCTGTTTTGAAAAACGATGTGCCAAGTACCATATGATGATAATCTTAAGGTATTCAGCTGGCTGAATCGTTACAGGTCCTACAGAAATCCATCCGTATGCTCCATTGACAGGTGTTCCGACCAGACGCGCTAGGGCTAAAAGAACTATCTCCACAATCATCACAATAAAAATGAGACGTCCATTTCTCAGGAAACCTAATTTTAATTTATAGATTAAGGCAATCAAAACCAAACTAGCTACCCAGAAAATCCCCTGGTTACGTACCAATTGAAAAGCGCTTTTTCCTTCTTCAATTAGGGTTGCACTCGTTGTCGAGTAAACTACAATCAATCCCAAAATCGACAGAAGAAAATAAGGAATCAAAATGGAATAGTTTAGTAGGTGCCTTTTACTAATTTTCATATTTCACCACTCTAATAGGAACAGAGGTGGTTGTCCCTAATTCCGTTTTATTTTCTAGTTTTGATTGTTATTATACCACTTTTTCAGAAAGAAAAAAACTATTATCCTTTAATCCTTCGAATTTTACTTATTTTTTGTCTTCAAGCATAAAAAATACAAACCTCAAATGAGATTTGTATTTTCATTGCTTAGTTAGATGAAGAGCTACTGCTTGAGCTTGAGTCACCACCACCGATGTATTGGGTGAAGATGTTTTGGAAGGCTTGGTCTTTGACTTTGATATTAGCAGCTTGTAATTCTTTACCAATTACTCCTTGAACAAAGGCTGAATCATTTTGTTTTTGAGTCAAAATGATGGTCTTCAATTTTTCTTTGTAATCCTCTATATTAGAAGATTTTTCTGTTTTCTTCGTTACTTTGATGATGTAGAATTGATTGCTGTAGGCTTGTGTTCCAGTAGCCGTAATCACATCAGAAACACCGTTCACATCCAAGGCAAAGGCTGCTTTTTTGACTTGTTCTGGAAGTTCTGTTGAAGCAGAGTCAAAAGTGATTTCTCCACCATTTTCTTTTGTCTTATCATCGTTAGAGTTGTCTTTTGCCAACTGAGCAAAATCTGCACCTTCTGCTTTGGCTTTCTCAAGCACTTCTTTTGCCTTGTCTTCATTATCCATACGGATGATTTGAGCTGTCACATCTGGTGTATAGGACTCAAAAGCCTTTTGGTAAGCCTCATCTGTCAATTCGCTCTCAGCGGCCTTCTTAACCGCCAATTCAACCAATTTGCTAGTACGGATTTGAGCTTTACGAGTCTCAGGTGTCATACCTGCCCGTTGAAGTACGCTATTGTAGCTATCGCCGTATTTCTTTTGTTCCTCAGCAACGGCGTCATCCACATCTTTATCAGTTACCTCTGATCCATATTGTTGTTCGAATACTTTTTGGATGGTCATATTTAGCAAGACTTGTTGCGCAGTTGGATTATTCTTTACTTCTTCAAAGAATTGATGTTCTGTAATCACATCACCCTTCATGCTGATCAAATCTTTTCCTTCAGAACTGTTTGAACAAGCTGCAAGTGTTGCTACTGATAAAAGTGTGATGGCTCCTGCCATAAGTTTTTTCTTCATGTTTACTCCTTTTACGGTAAGTGTTACTTTATCTATTTTACTATAATTTCTTAAATTTTTCTGAAAATCATTTTTCATCAGGTAGCTGTACATCTGCTACATTTTTTCGTAGCATGAGAATGCCATCACCAAGAGGAACTAGAGTTGCTGTTAGACCTGGATTGTCCAAAGTTGCGTCGAAAAGTCTTTGCAAACCACGATAAATGGTTCGTTGACCACGGCGGACTTCCATGATGTCCTTGGCAACATCTCCTCCTTGAAAAATATCATCCAAGACAACCACTCCACCAACTTCAAGTCGTTTGAGGATTTCAGGTAGAAAGACGATGTACTTGGACTTAGCCGAATCCATAAAGACAAAGTCATAAGTTTCTGTCAGGCTAGACAAAACATCTACGGCATCTCCCTCTAAGAGGGTGATTTGCTTACGACTGTCAAACTGGGCAAAGTTTTCCTTGGCAAAGCCTATCATCTCAGGATTGCGGTCAATGGTTGTAATCTTAGCATCTGGCGCATGCTCCGCCATCAAAAGAGCTGAAAAACCGATAGCTGTCCCAATTTCCAAAATATTCTTAGGCTGCAGACTTTCCATGAGAAATCGAAAGTAAGCAACTGTTTCATGAGGAATGATTGGGATATTTTCCTTGCGAGCGAAGGCTTCCAATTCTTTCAAAGAACCAGTCACCTGCTTTTGACGCTGGCGCATGAGTTCAACGATTTCTTCCTTGACGACGGGACGACGCATATTGTGATTGGCATTTTTACTATAAGACTCTACCATCTTAAGCTAGTCCCAATTTTTCAACAAGAGCTTCAAACTCGTTCAAGCGACGTTCAAAGACTGCAAAGGCGTCGTTAAGATAGTCTTCTTTTTCCATATCCACTCCCGCTTTTCTCATAACATTGAGTGGATAGTCTGACTTACCTGCTTTGAGATAGTCGATATAGCGGTCACGATCTTCTTGACTACCATGGACAATCTTCTCAGCCAAGGCTGAAGCAGCTGCAAAACCTGTTGAATACTGATAAACATAGTAGTTATAGTAGAAGTGTGGAATGCGCGCCCACTCATATTGGATTTGAGTATTGTCTTCCTTGCTGAGTCCATAGTAATCTTGGTTCAAGTCAGCGTAGAGCTTATTAAGGAAATCACTTGTCAAGACTTCTCCATTTTGATCTGCTTGATGGATAGCATGTTCAAACTCAGCGAATTGAGTTTGACGGAAGACTGTTCCACGGAAACCATCTAGGAAGTTATTGAGAATAGCAAAGCGTGTCGCATCGTCTTCTACTTCTTCCAACAATTTCTCAGTCAAGATATTTTCATTGGTCGTTGAGGCAATCTCAGCCAAGAAGATAGAGTAATCCCCGTAAACATAAGGCTGAGTTTCACGAGTATAGCTAGAGTGCATACTGTGACCTGTTTCATGGACAAGGGTAAAGAGATTGTCTAGATTGTCCTGCCAGTTGAGAAGCATGAAGGCATTAGTATCATAAGAACCACCAGAGTAGGCACCAGAACGCTTGCCTTGGTTTTCATAGACATCAATCCAACGCTCGCTAAAGGCACGTTTGACACGGCTCAAGTAGTCGTCACCTAAGACTGCCAAGGCTTCTTCTGCCTTTTTCAAGGCTTCTTCGTAGGTAAAGCTGAATTCTACTGAAGATAGTGGTGTGTAAACATCATACATCTTGAGATCTGAAATCTCCAAGATTTTAGAACGCAGGTTAAGGTATCGATGCAAGAGTGGCAAATGTTTGCGAACTGCTGCTACTAGATTGTCATAGACACTTTCTGGAACAAAGTTTGCTGCGAGGGCTGCATGGCGAGCACTCTTATAGTTGCGAACTTTTGCGCGGTAGTTTTGCACTTTAACATTTGTCTGCAAAGTCTTAGCATAAGTGTGTTGGAATTGCTCGTATGTCGCATAAAGGGCTTCATAGGCACCACGACGCACTTCACGGTTTTTAGACTCCATCAAACGGATGTAAGTACCGTGTGAGAGTTGTACTTCATTGCCTTCGTCATCAAGAACGTATGGGAAGCTAATATCCGCATTATCCAAAATAGCGAAAGTTTCACTAGCAGCGCCAAAGATTTCTCCTGCTCCAGCAAGCAATTCTTCCTCACGTTGCGAAAGAACATGGTCTTTCTTTTGCAAGAGCTTGTCAAAAAAGTGCTTGTAAACTTGGAGTTTTGGTTGAGCTTCTAGGAAGGCCGCATACTGCTCTTCGCTAATCTCCATAAACTCAGGTTCATAGAATGAAAAGGCTTGTTCTAACTGACTGTATAGGGTCATTGCCTTAGCATAGTACTCTTGATACTTGGCCTCACGCGTGTCCTGGTCATTTTTCATATGCGCATAGACATAAAGCTTTTCAACTTGGCGTTCCAAGTCGAGTGAGAATTCTGTGATCTCAAGCAAACTGTCTGCGCTGTCCAAAAGATGTCCCTCATACTGAGATGCTGTTTGTACTTTTTCAGTTAAATCTTTCAAGGCTTCTTCCCAAGCCTGGTCTGTTGGGTAGATTGTTGAAAGATCCCATGTATCTTTTTCATTTATTTCATGTCGTTGTAATACCATAAGATTCCTCCATCCTTTCTATTTTACCACATTTTTTGAGAAATATAAGTGATAAAAGGCTGGTGGATAGAGCTTTTGGCGATTATTTTTCGGATTTTTTTGATAGTAAGCCTGAAAATTTCTATAATAGCTAGTCAAATCCGTTTCAATCTGCAAAAAATCACCCGATTCTATTGGTCTGACTTGGGGATACCAGTCGTCCAGTTGACGGTTTAATAGATTGTCTCCTCGTTGGTAAGCCTTCTCCTGTTTTTTCATCCAGTAAGGCGTTTGGTAGTACAACTGTTGGCGAATGTAGTGACAGATAGTGGTATCTTGCACAACTGCAAAACAAGACAGTTTTTGTTTCTGATAAGGAAATCGTAGAATTTCCAAGAGTTTTCCTTGTCCATAGGGAAATTCCTTGACCTGAAAATGAAGCTTTCCACGTAGGTCCTGATGTAAAAGATATTTCAGTCTCAAAACTTGCTTTTTGAAATCTAGTTCCCAAGCATAGAAACCCATATTTTGACTAAAATAGAGAAACCCCCTTTGCAGTTGCGTAAGTCGCTCTTTTAACCAGAGTTTTTCTCCCAATAGCCAGATAACTTGGTAGCCCTGACTACGGTAGCCTTGACTTCTGTCGCCTAAAAGCTTATGAGACAAGGGACTGCACTGGACCTCTAGAGCTAGTTTCTCATTTACGAGAACATCCGCTATCTGCTGAATCGCGGGCAGACTATATTCTACGGCAACCTGATTGTCCTTCTTGGCCCAGTGATAGAGGGCCTCTTTGTTGCTCAAGTGTTCTGAACTTTCATTCTCAAAAATAGCCATACAATCTCTTAAAGATTCATGAGCGAAGTGCGTTCGAATACTCTGTCCCTGACGTAATCGTAGTCCGCCACCACAGGCTGGACAAGTGTAGGGTTGCTTAGTTACGTCTTTTTCAAGGGCATTCACCAAATTTCCCTTGGCATCTCTGGCTACAAACATGGTCTACCTCCTTTTCTCATTTATTCGAAAAAGAACTAAAAAAGACTGGAATTCCAGCCTTTCACATTGCTCTTTTACCTTTTAAATCTCTTAGAATATTTTTTTAGCATGGGAATGAGATTAGGAATCTGCTCACTTCTAATGACCAGCACGCCGTATTCCTGACAGCGATTGGCATAAACAGGATTGATTTTCCCCGTACAGACAATTAACTTAAGGCAACTTTCCCCAGCAAAATGATTAGCATAGACTTCTAGCTCATTGATGGCTTCAACTGATAAATCTGTCATTTTGCAGGAGATAAAGGTAATCGAGCGTCCCTTTCTCAGAATGACATCAATCTCATTTTGAACATTGTCTGCCTCTGGAAAGATGCCATTCCAATCAATCTCACCGCCTATCATGCACTCATCAAACAGCTGAGATTCAAGCGCCAAGAGATAGAGATATACCTCTAAAATATGCCCCTTGTTGCGGCAAAAGACTTGAGCTTCTTGACTTGGAAAACTGTAAGCTACTCGTTTCTTATCTTCGCCTTCAATACGAAGCATCCCCGCTTCTACTAGTAAGGGGATCAGGGATTCTGGATAGTGATAATACTTGCCGTTGTTATCCAGTATTTTTTCGGTCTCAGCATGGAGGTCATTGGTCTTAGCTAGAGAGAAAAATTGGGTCACTTGGTACCAGTGGGCAGGATTGGCAATAGCTGAGCTGGCTAGCTTTTTGATGGCTGCAATTTGCTGAGCTGAGTGGATAGGGCGTTTGGATTTGAGCATTTTTCCACCACGCAAGGCTATCAACTGTTGGATGCTTAGGGTTGGAATGTCCAAGTCTTCTTTTTCTAACTGGCCGGCTATCCACTTGTATTGTTTTCCTCGCTCGACATCCATGGCAACGATGGGAAGATAGCGATCCAAGCCGTATTGATAGAGAGATAAGGCCAGTAGCGAATCCCCACCAAAAACATCGAGAAGGACTTGGTCGTAACCTGCTAGGCAATAATCTAACTGGTCCACTAGTTGTTCTAAGGAGAGCTGACGAAAGGTCACTCGTTGGATATGAGGCACCTCATCCATGATAAACTGACGGAGGGAGACTTTCTCATCATTGCTTATTTTCGTCAAAGATAGAAAAAGAATCTCGTCACAATCACTGATAAAGGCTTGGTAGACATTCTTTTCCAATACATGCCGATCATACAGCTCCACCAAAAGACTCGTCATTTGATCACCTCCATCATCTACAACTGATTAAGCAGAGAGACAGTAATAGACCTCTACTGCTCAGATTTCCTACTTCTAGTATAGCATAAAACCTGCTCGTCCCAATCAACCAACGCAAACAAAAACGAATAGAAACCTTGCAAAGTGATTTCTATTCGCTGGGTTAAGTTTGATTTACTTGACTTTTTTGGCTAACATGGTCGCAAAGCGTAGTTGAATGCGATTGCCATTTTCATCACGACGGTGCAGATGTCCTGGATTTTCATTGTACTTAACCAATTCCCAATCTTTGTAGTAGGCCGCCAACTCCCCTTCTTTAAAGGTGAATGGGAAGTTAACCGAGCAAGGATAATCCTCTGTGTCCATGGCACAGACGATAAGGTTGTAGCCTCCAACACTAGTTTGCTCCTGCATATTCTGGATGATAGCTGGAATACGATCTGCTTGAAGAAACATGAGAACAACTGTCGATACGATGAAATCATAGACTTGGCTGATGCTGGCTGAATTGATATCATAAAGTCCAACAGGCAAATCTAGATCCTCTTGCTCTACGATGCTTTTTAAAATTTCCAGAGATAGTTCATTTTGATCCACAGCTGTCACATCAAAACCTTGTTGTGCTAAGAAGAGAGAGTTACGGCCTTGACCACAACCCAAATCCAAGGCTCTTCCAGGTTTTACCGTTTGCATGGCTTCTAGAACCTCTGAATGGACTGGATTTGTATTGTATTTCTTAGGGAAATAATCCTCAGGTTTACAATAAAATTCCAAGTACCATTCTACATCGTCTGTTGCGGCCTCCACTCGGTGCCAGGCTTGCGGTTGTGCCATAGGGTTGTCAGCTCCTGCCTCAAAGAGGTGCTCAGCTAGAACCTCACCATCTTCAGTCAACTCAATAAACTTGAGTGCTCCTTTTACAACTGTAATCTTGCCCCAAGTCCCGACTTTAGTATTGTGCTTTTGCTGAACAGCTTCAGGCATGGTCTGTTTATTCCACAAGGGCATCCGTTTATAGGCAATTAATTTTTCCATTTTACTTCCTCTTCTTAACGCTGGTTGACAGCTTTCATCACACGCGCGATGTCGCGGTTTTGTTCACGACGCTTGATCGACTCCCGTTTATCGTAGTCATGTTTCCCTTTGGCAAGTCCTAAAAGAAGCTTGGCATAGCCATCTTTAATATAGACTTTGAGGGGAACAAGGGTCATTCCTGTCCCTTTGGTCTCTTGTTCCAATTTTTGAATTTGCTTCTTATGGAGCAGAAGTTTTCGACGACGTTCTGGTTCTTGGTTCCAGATATTGCCCTCTTCGTAAGGGGCGATATGAACATTGCTCAGCCAGACTTCCCCATTTTTTACTTGGGCAAAGCCGTCCTTGAGATTGATTCGAGCAGCTCGAACGCTCTTGATTTCAGTTCCAGTCAGGACCATCCCTGCCTCTAGCGTATCTACGATTGTATAGTCGTGGTGCGCCTTTTTATTTTGTGCGACGACCTTTCCCTCGCCCTTTGCCATGCTTGGCTCCTTTCTTAGCTACTTCCTTGTAAAAAGGTTTCTTGCCTTTTTTCTTTTTATCTTTTTGTGAATGCTTGTGCTTATCATTTGAACGCCCTGATTTTCTCTTGTCTTCCTTCTTGTCTGAACGACGATTTGAACCACGACCTCTGTCTTTGCGACCAGCTTGTTTCAAGCCCTTTTCGATGACATCAAACTCACTTGGAATATAAGAGAAATCAATCTCACCTGTCATCTTATCGGCTCTTTCAACTCGAATGCGAATCTGCTGACCTACACGGAAGGTTGTTCCTGATTTCTCTCCACGGAGTGTCAAGTCACGCTCGTTGAAATGATAAAATTCAGGCAAATTGGTAATGTGAATCAAGCCTTCGACTGTATTTGGCAATTCAACAAAGAGACCAAACTTGACGATGCTGGATACAACTGCATCGTACTCTTCACCAACGTATTCTTCCATGTACTCAGCCTTTTTCATGGCTTCGACTTCACGCTCGGCCTCGATGGCACGACGCTCACGATTGGAAGACTGGGTTGCAATCTCTGGAATCACTTGCTCAAAATGCTCTGCTATTTCCTTAGAACGGCCGTAATCCCGAATCATTCGATGGACAAGGAGGTCTGGATAACGGCGAATAGGGCTGGTAAAGTGAGTGTAATAATCAGCAGCAAGACCATAGTGACCGTGATTGTGCTCTGAATAGCGAGCTTGTTGCATGGATCGGAGAAGCATCATGGACAATACATCCGCATAGGGTTCTCCCTCAACAGCACGCATGATGTCTTGAAGCGCCTCCTGGCTAATCTCACTGGCAGTCCCATAAATCCGCAAACCAAAGCTCGAAGCGTAATCAATAAACTTCTGAACTTTTTCAGCCTTGGGCTCCTCGTGGATTCGATAAATGAAAGGTAGGTCCAGCTTGCTAAAGTGCTCGGCAACTGTTTCATTAGCAATCAACATGAAGGACTCGATCATCCGCTCAGCAACACCACGCTGACGAAGAACGATATCCACAGGCTTACCTTTTTTATCCACCAAGATCTTAGCTTCACTGGTATCAAAATTAAGGGCACCACGTTTCTCACGCATGCTTTCTAGCCTTTCATGAAGCTTGGCCATGAGTTCGATACTAGGAACAATCTTCTTAAACTCTTGCCTCTTTTCCTCATCGCCAGCTAGGATGTCATTGACAGCGCTATAGGTCATACGGAAGCTAGTCTTGATAACTGTTTGGGTAATAGTGTAATTAACCACACGACCATGTTTATCAATTTCCATAATGGCAGACTGGGTCAAGCGATCTACTTGAGGATTGAGCGAGCAAATGCCGTTTGACAAACGCTCTGGAAGCATTGGCACCACACGGTCTGTCACGTAGACAGAAGTCGCGCGGTTAAGGGCTTCCTTGTCAAGGGCAGAACCCTCGGTCACATAGTAGGAAACATCTGCAATGTGAACTCCGAGTTCGATATTGCCATTCTTTAAAGGCTTGATGTGGACCGCATCGTCCAAGTCCTTGGCATCCGCACCGTCAATGGTAAAGGTGATTTCATCTCTCAGGTCCAGACGACCTTCCATATCCTTTTGAGACGGAGCTTCTGGCACACTTTCTGCTTCCTTGAGAACAGCTTCTGGAAATTCTGAAACAATATCCATGGATTCCAAGACTTCAAGAACGTCAATCCCAGCATCAGTCGAGTGTCCCACCACGTCCAGCACACTAGCGACAAAGAAATCATGTTTCTTACTTGGGTATTTGTCGATAAAAACCTTGAGAACCTCTGTACCTTCCAACTTGATAGCCGGTTTCTTCACATAAATCGGTTGGCTGATTTTCTGATTTTTTGAACGAATGTAGCCCGCATACTTGGGCTTTTCCTGATCCAGAACGATTTGTCCGACAACTGTTGTCAGACTATGCTCTAGGATATCAATAATCTTGGCTTCTACTGCTGTTCCCTTGTTGCGGTCAGCGACTTTCTTAATCACGACCTCAACGGTATCACCATCTATGGCATAGTTGACATCGTTTTTTCCTACAAAAAGGTCGTCCTCTTCGTCTTCTAGACTGACAAAGCCAAAGCCGTTTTTATGGGCATGAAAAATCCCTTTGAGGGTGATTTCATGTTTCTTCTTTTGGTCCAGACATAAGCTACCATCATCTTCAAAACGAATCTGGTGCTTTCTTTCCATCAGAGACAGGGTTTTAATCAACTCACGGAAATCCTTGGATCCATCCTTTCCGAGAGCCTGAGCAAGGTCATTTACCGTCACTCGCCCCTTCTCTTGCAAATATTCTTTAATTTTATCTTTCATGTTTTCTTTCTAGATTTTTTAATTTTCTTTTACTGTAAGACCTTCTCAAACATCATTTAATACTCAATAAAAATCAAAGAGCAAACTAGAAAGCTAGGCGCAGGCAGTACTGGAGTACGACAAGCCGACGCTGACATGGTTTGAATTTGATTTTTGAAGAGTATAAAAATAAAAAGAGGCTAAGACCTAGTCTCGCCCATTTCTTATCTACTTGATAATACCGTCAATGCTAAGGCAATGGCTAGCCAGAAAAAGACTAAAATACCTGTCAAACGTTGCATCACAGCTTCAAAACCACGCGCTTTACTACGTTCAAACAAATCACCTGAGCTGGCATCAAATACATTGCTGGATTGGTTCTTAGTTGGTTGCATGAAAATCGCAATCACAATCACAACAGATAATACTAATAAAATGGTTAACAATAGGTTATACATATCAAACTCCTTAAAATCCCTATTATTTTACCATAAAATCTACTTAGATTCAAGATGTAGGGTTACTTTTCTTTCCTTGGGACAATACTTTAAAACCTCAATCTTGTCAGGATGAGTTTTGGAGTTCTTACTGGTTAGATAATTCATGCTGCCACAAGAGGAGCACTTGAGATTGATTTTTACTCGCACTAGATTTCCTTTACTTTTAATAACGATCTAAATTGCACTAAGTTACATAAACAACTAAAAGCTACACAGGCTGCTGTCGCATAAAAGACAGCATGGTAGCCCAAATATCCTGCAACTACGGATCCCGCCATAGGTCCGATCACTCCACCAAGGTAAAAAAAGACTTGGTTGAAGGCGAAGATCCTTGAAATACCTGATTTGGGAGTCATTTTGCTGAGAAGGGCATTGACTCCCGGTATGAGAGCTCCCGTTCCCAAACCAAAGAGAAAACGATACAAGCCAAGTTGAAGGGGGCTGGTTGCATGGGCACAAAGAAGGTAAATGATGACGGAATAAATCTGCGCCGCGACCAACAATCTATGATTCCCTACCTTATCGCCAAGTTTTCCTAGAATTCCAGCACTCATCATGCTAGAAAATCCCATGCTGGATACGATTAATCCTGATACAAAGAGGAGATTCTCAGTCTGCCCTAAGTCCCGCACATAGAGAGCTAGAATGGGGCCAATTGATTGAGCTGAAAATTGAATGACAAAACTCGTCAAAAATAGGTTTACTAAGAGTCTAGGATACTTGAAAGAAGAAAATAATTCTTTCGTTGGGATAGCCTTCTCCTTAGCCACTGGCTGAAAATCTTCCTTGATAAAGAAAATAGTTAGGATTGCAGCTAAAAATAAGAAAGCGCCTACCAATAAAAAGACATTGCGAATGCCAAAAATTTCAGCAATAAAGCCTCCAACAAAGGGGCCCGTCAGTGTTCCTGCAACAACACCTGTAGATAGAGTCCCCAGAGCCGCTCCCGACTTATCTTTCGGTACCTGACTAGCAATCAAGGCCGTTGCATTGGGGACAAAACCAGTAAATACACCATTGAGCAAGCGCAGAAAGAGTAGCCAATAGATATTTGGCACGAAGGCCAAACCTCCCATGGTAATGGTCATGGCAAGACCTGCTCGAATCATCATGGGTTTTCGACCATATTTGTCAGCAAGAATACCCCAGATAGGAGAAACTAGAGCTGCTGAAACAGCCGAAACTGAGATAGCTAATCCAGCATAGAAAGCAACTTGGTCCCCTTCAATTCCCAACTGCTCTACAAAGATAGGCATGAAAGGGACAACCAAGGAAATACTGGCTCCCGTTAGAAAACTACCGAACCAGGCGACACGAAGATTCTCTTTCCAACTAATCTCTTGCACAGCTATCGCCTCCTTCAAGTAACTTCACTACTTGAGCCACAAGCTGATCACGACTGCCATTGTTGTCTAGAACATGACTGGCAAAATCTTTCTTTTTCTCTAAAGACCATTGGGCGGCCAAACGGGACTCTGCTACTTCCTTAGAAAGATGATCTCGTTTCATGAAACGTTCCACCTGAACATCACGGTTCACATAGACCAGCCATGTTTCATCAAACCAGGCACTGTAGTCCTGTTCAAAAAGTAGGGGAATATCCATGAAAAAAATCGCTTCTGTCTGAGTCAACTGGTCTCGCAATGCAGCCAATTCCTCACGAATAATTTCCCCTTGGGTTTGCTTAGACCATTCCCGCTCCTCAGGATTTGAGAAGATGAGACTAGCTAGTAGAGGGCGATTGAGTTCTCCATTTTCTAAGATAATTTCCTGCCCAAAGTGGTGAACTAAGAGTTGATAAAGACGACCACCAGATTTTTGTAGTTGGTGAACGACTGCGTCAGCATCCACCACTTGAAAGCCTTTCTCTCTTAGGAAATTTGTCACAGTTGACTTACCAGAGGCAATTCCTCCTGTAATTCCAATGATTTTTCCCATCAGTCCCTCCTTTGACACTGAGGACAAAAATGAGTTCCTCGTCCACCGAGCTGGAATTTCTCAATCACTGTCCCGCAGCGTGAACATGCTTGTCCAGTCTTATCATAGACCTGATGGAAGTCCTGCATGGTTCCATCTTCCCCAAAGGCATTGGTATAGGTTCGAATAGTGGAACCACCCTTTTCAACTGCCTGTCCCAAAACAGCAATGGTCTGGTCATGGATGGCCGACGCTTCTTCTGCCGTCAAAGTCTGGGAAGGTCTAGCTGGATGGACCTGAGCTCGCCAGAGGACCTCATCCACATAGATATTGCCAAGACCAGCTACCAAGGTCTGGTCTAGGAGATGGGATTTGATAGGCTTTTTAGACTTGGCTAGGGCAGCTTGAAAGACCTGCAAATCAAAGTCCTGCTCTCTTGGCTCAGGGCCTAGTTTCTTAGAAATAAAGTAGGCATCCAAAAGGTCAGGCGCCAATAGTTCCATAGTACCAAACTTGCGTACATCTTCATAAACAAGCGTGCCTCCATCTTCGAACTCAATGAAAACATGGGCATGCTTGCGTTCAGGTACCTGGTCTGGATAGTAAAAATACTTGCCCTCCATCCGCAAATGAAAAATCAAGACTTTGTCTGTCAGGTAAAAAAGCAAATATTTCCCACGGCGTCCCATGGACTCAATTACTTGGCCAGGCACTTCCTTTTTAAACTCGTCCAAATCTGTCTTAATCATCTTAGGATAACGAACCTCTATACTCGAAATTTTCTTTCCCAAAATCAATTTTTCTAAGCCACGACGAACGGTTTCAACCTCAGGTAATTCAGGCATAGTTCCTCCTTCTGTAAAAACAAGAAGCAGGCATGAGCCCACCTCTACTTAGTATTCTTTTTCATTATAGCCAAAATCAGCCAAATCTAGCTTTTTATCGCGCCAGTTTTTCTTGACCTTGACCCAAGTTTCTAGGAAAACCTTGTCCCCTAGCATGAGTTCGATATCACGACGAGCCATGGTCCCAATTTTCTTGAGCATGGCGCCACCTTTTCCGATGATGATACCTTTTTGACTATCACGCTCCACCATGATGGTTGCACGGATGTGAACCTTGTCTGTCTCTTCATCACGCTTCATGGAGTCAACTACCACTGCAACTGAGTGAGGAATCTCTTCGCGCGTTAAATGAAGAACCTTCTCACGGATCATTTCTGAAACCAAGAAACGCTCAGGGTGGTCTGTGATTTGATCAGCTGGGAAATACTGGAAACCTTCCTCCAGATTTTCACTCAAAATATCCACCAGACGAGATACGTTATTTCCCTGAAGGGCTGAGATAGGAACAATTTCCTTAAAGTCCATCTGGTTGCGGAAGTCATCAATCTGAGACAAAAGCTGGTCTGGATGAACCTTGTCAATCTTATTCACCACCAGAATCACAGGAACCTTGGCAGCTTTCAGACGCTCGATAATCATGTCGTCGCCCTTACCACGTGGCTCATCAGCTGGCACCATGAAGAGAACAGTATCCACTTCACGAAGGGTGCTGTAGGCTGATTCCACCATGAAATCCCCAAGAGCTGTTTTAGGCTTGTGAATTCCTGGTGTGTCAATAAAGACGATTTGCTCCTTATCCGTAGTGTAAATCCCCATGATTTTATTGCGCGTTGTTTGCGCCTTGTCACTCATAATGGCAATCTTTTGCCCCATAACATGATTTAAAAAAGTTGACTTCCCAACATTGGGACGTCCTAAAATGGCTACAAAGCCTGATTTAAATGTCATAATTTCCTCTTAGTGTTTAAAATAGTATATCCCAAATGCGTGGGAGAAAGATAAGTGCACCTGTCACTGCAGCAAAAAGAGAGACCACCAGCACGGCACCTGCTGCCATGTCCTTGGCTTTCTTTGCCAACATAGAAAAGTGATAGTGACTGGCTAAATCCACTACATTTTCAATAGCAGAGTTAATAATCTCAAATGCTACTACCAAGAAAATGCTCATTAGGAGAAAGAGCCATTCGATCCGTGACACCTGAAAAACAAAACCTGCAAGGACGACTACTAGTGCCGTCACTGCATGTTTGCGCATATTACGTTCGTCCTTGATAGCGGTAAAAATACCGGTCAAAGCAAATTCTAAACTAGATACCAGGTCACGATTTTTCCATTTTCGTTTATTGTCTTGTGAGTCCATAGGCTGTCAAAATTTCTTCTTGTAAACCGAACATCTCCGCTTCTTCTTCCGGAGTGTAGTGATCATAGCCATTAATGTGTAAAAAGCCGTGTACTGCCAAGAAGCCCATCTCACGCTCAAAGCTGTGACCGTATTCCTCAGCCTGCTCATGCGCTTTATCGATAGAGATGAACAATTCCCCAATGTAGGCATCAAACTCAGACATCATTTCTGCTAATTCAGGATTTTCAAACAAATCCTCTTCGTCAAAGGCAATGTCCAACTCTGGTTTATACTCAAGGCTGATGACATCTGTCGGACGGTCCGTGTCACGGTACTCGAGATTGAGTTCGTGGCTACGCTCGTTGGTCACAAAAGTGACTGCCATCTCCTTGTCTTCTTTTCCTATTTTTTGGGCTGCAAATTCCAAAATTTCTTGGGTTTGTTGTAAGATTTCTTGTGAAACTTGACCAGTTTCATCTACCATTTCAATATACATGTACTTCTCGATTCTCTTTACTTGGCTTTATTATACCACATTTCCATGATTTTATTCTACCTTTTTGATATAATACTATGGAATACAATCACAAGGAGAGAACGATGTCATTTGACGGATTTTTTTTACACCACATGATTGAGGAATTGCGAAGCGAGTTGGTCAATGGTCGCATCCAGAAAATCAATCAACCTTTTGAACAAGAGTTGGTCTTGCAAATCCGCAGCAATCGCCAAAGCCATCGCCTGCTCCTCTCTGCCCATCCTGTTTTTGGGCGCATCCAGCTAACCCAAACGACTTTTGAAAATCCAGCCCAACCTTCGACTTTTATCATGGTTTTGAGAAAGTATTTGCAGGGTGCCGTGATTGAGTCGATTGAGCAAGTGGAAAACGACCGTATTGTGGAAATCACCGTTTCCAATAAGAACGAAATTGGGGACCACATTCAGGCTACCTTGATTATCGAGATTATGGGTAAACACAGCAATATTCTCCTCGTGGATAAAAGTAGCCATAAAATCCTCGAAGTCATCAAACACGTCGGCTTTTCACAAAATAGCTACCGCACCTTACTTCCTGGATCGACCTATATCGCTCCGCCAAGTACCGATTCTCTCAATCCTTTTACAGTCAAGGATGAGAAACTCTTTGAAATCCTGCAAACACAGGAATTAACAGCTAAAAATCTTCAAAGTCTCTTTCAAGGTCTGGGACGCGATACAGCAAATGAATTGGAAAACATTCTTGTCAGTGATAAACTGTCTACTTTCCGTAACTTTTTCGCACAAGAAACCAAGCCTTACCTAACAGAGACCTCATTCAGTCCAATTCCCTTCGAAAATAGTGTAGGAGAGTCTTTTACCAGTCTCTCTGATCTTCTGGATACCTATTATAAGGATAAAGCCGAGCGCGACCGCGTTAAACAGCAAGCCAGTGAACTCATTCGCCGCGTTGAAAATGAACTTCAAAAAAATCGCCATAAGCTGAAAAAACAAGAAAAAGAGTTACTGGCAACAGACAATGCTGAGGAATTTCGCCAAAAAGGGGAATTGTTGACAACCTTCCTCCACCAAGTTCCCAATGACCAAGACCAGGTTATCCTAGACAACTACTACACCAATCAACCTATCACCATTGCGCTTGATAAGGCCTTGACTCCCAGCCAGAATGCTCAACGCTACTTTAAACGCTACCAGAAGCTCAAAGAAGCCGTAAAATATCTGACTGAGTTGATCGAAGAAACCAAGGCAACTATTCTCTATCTAGAAAGCGTGGAGACCGTTCTCAACCAAGCTGGACTGGAAGAAATCGCTGAAATCCGTGAAGAATTGATCCAAACAGGCTTTATCCGTAGAAGACAACGGGAGAAAATTCACAAGCGCAAAAAACCAGAGCAGTATCTGGCCAGCGATGGCAAAACCATTATCTATGTCGGTCGAAACAATCTTCAAAACGAAGAATTGACCTTTAAAATGGCCCGCAAGGAGGAACTTTGGTTCCATGCCAAGGACATCCCTGGAAGTCATGTCGTCATCTCAGGAAATCTCAATCCTTCTGACGAAGTCAAGACAGACGCAGCAGAGTTAGCTGCCTACTTCTCCAAAGGGCGCCTGTCAAATCTCGTGCAAGTGGATATGATTGAAGTGAAAAAACTCAACAAACCAACTGGTGGCAAACCCGGTTTTGTAACCTACACAGGACAAAAGACCCTCCGCGTTACACCAGACCCAGAAAAAATCGCATCTATGAAAAAATCCTGATTTCAAGTGAATTCAGGATTTTCTTTTACATTTTACTCTGCAATCAAGGTTTCCAAACCAACCTTCATCATATCGGTGAAGGTGTTTTGATTTTCTCAGCCAGTTTTTAATAACTCTAAAAGAGCGAGATAGTGGTCAATAAATGAGATAGTTTTCTCTTTCAAGTAACAAGGTTTTGTTGCTATCTTCTAAAATTCTTTTATTGTCTCAATTTCGAAAAGACTTCCCCAATCTTACCTTCAATGACCAATGTAGCTTGGCTGTCTTGTGGAGTACTGGTTTTATTGATAACGACCAGATTTGTCCCAGAAAAATAGTTTACTAGGCTAGCTGCAGGATAAACAACTAAGGAAGTCCCACCAATAATCAGCAAGTCAGCTTGCCGAATAGCTTGTGCAGCTTGGCTAAAGACATCCATGTCAAGTGATTCTTCATACAAGGTCACGTCAGGCTTGACCACCTTGCCACAGTCTAGGCAGTGGGGAACAGGTCCCTCGAGGGCCAGAAAACCAGTTAAGTTATAGAAACGTTGACAACCTAAGCAGTAATTTCGGTCCGCGCTCCCATGCAATTTAAAGACCTTTTGGGAGCCTGCCATTTCATGAAGACTATCAATATTTTGTGTCACAACAGCCTTTAGCTTGCCTGTCTTTTCCAAAGCAGCTAGATAAGTATGAGCAGCATTAGGCTTGGCTTCTGGATAAATCAGGTATTTCTTATAAAAGTCAAAAAAATCTTCTGGATAGCGCTCAAACATGGTCCGAGAAACGAGTTGCTCTGCCGTAAAATGACGGCCTAACTGATGACTATAAACACCATCTGAACTACGAAAATCTGGGATATTAGACTCGGTTGACACTCCTGCCCCTCCGAAAAAGACTATTCTGTGGCTTTTATCAATCAAATCTTGTAATAGTTCTATTTTATCCATCACATCTCTCCTTAAGCTGGGTTCTAAAAAAGTTGAAAATCAATAGTTGGATTTTCAACTCTTTCTTTATCATTGCTTAGATATTGAAAATAAATCACTTACAACAGTTCTTGTAACTAATGTAATTGAAAATCTATTCTCTGATTACTCTGCAATCAATGTTTCCAATCCAACCTTCATCATATCAGTGAAGGTGTTTTGGCGTTCTTCTGCAGTAGTGTCTTCATCTGGATTGACCAAGCTATCAGAAATGGTCATGATAGCAAGTGCATCGACGTGGTGTTGGGCAGCCAAGTAGTAAAGGGCTGCTGCTTCCATTTCGACAGCTTTAACTCCCCATTTACCAAGTTCGATGTTCTTTTCAAAGTAGTTTGAATAAAAGACATCTGATGACAAAACGTTCCCAACGTGGGTGGTCATACCGAGATCTTTGGCGATATGGTAGGCCTTGTCTAGCAAGTCAAAACTAGCGATTTGTGGGAAATCATACTGTGGCCAGTCGTTGCGAATGATGTTTGAGTTGGTTGCAGCTGCTTGCGCCAAAACCAATTCACGGACGTGGACATCTTCATTCAAAGAGCCCGCAGTTCCCACACGGATCAATTTCTTCACTCCGTAGTCTACAATCAACTCACGCGCATATATAGAAATGGACGGCATTCCCATACCAGTTCCCATGACAGATACACGGTGACCCTTGTAAGTACCAGTGTAGCCAAACATGTTACGCACTTCGTTAAAACAAACAGCATCTTCAAGGAAATTCTCCGCAATAAACTTAGCACGAAGAGGATCCCCCGGAAGAAGAATTTTATCAGCAATTTCACCCTGCTGAGCAGCAATATGGATAGACATAGTTAAGATATAAAGGGCGACAGAGAACAAAGTAAAAATAGGAAACTGACGAAGCATCGCAGATGCTAGACAGTTTATCTTTTTTACACAGTTCTCCGCCCGTATTCAGTTCAACAAATACGGTTTACCCATCCTTTCTTTCTTGATTTTAAATTTAAATATTTTGCAGAACAGTTAGCCCGAGTTTGACTATAACTCAGATACTCTGGATTTCTGTAGTTCCTAGTTTACCAATGAATCTAAAAATGCATACAGTTTTGCATTCATTTCGGAGTAATGATTTTCACGTAATTCTTCTGGTGTTTGAACGAAAGTGAACTTTTCACTTTGCTCCCTTAATTGCTCCTCACCATCCGCAGTAATTAAGAGTTCTACTGCTTCGGGATCAAATTCCAAATGAGCCTGAAAGGCATAATGTTTCGGACTGAAGCGAATAATTTGGCGTGGACAACCTTGACTGGTCGCAAGAACAACAGCATCCTCTGTCAGCCCTGGCATATCACCGTGCCAGTGGCCGGTTTCTAAGTTTTTTCCGAACAAGCTGACGTGAGGATCTGTTAGACCTTGCATCGTCAATGTCACAGGATAAACTCCGATCTCGCGTTCTGGACTATGTTCATACTTCGCACCATAGGCAACAGATAGGAGTTGCGCACCAAGACAGACACCAACAATATAAATATCTGCAGCAATCGCTTCTTTCATAAAAGCAAGCTCAGCCTTTGGATCATAGTATGGGAAGTTTTCTCTATCCTCATCAGGTGATTGAGGACCACCCATAACAATCAGAAAATCAATCCCGTCAATTGTTTCAGGAAGAGGTTCTTTTTCATAAACCTTTGTTGATGTAATGTGATGACCTCGTTCTAGAGCCCATTTTAGATATGCACCTGGAACCTCAAATGTCTCATGTAAAATAAAGTGAACTCTCATGACATTACAATTCTGCAAGAATCGCTTTAAGCAAGCCTTTGAAGTCGCCTTTAACACGTTCAGTCACTTCTACAACCTCTTCGTGATTGAGTTCTTCTTGGAAACCAGCAGCATGGTTAGTGATACATGAAATACCGAGAACTTTCAAGCCTGAGTGAGCGGCTACAATAACTTCAGGAACAGTGGACATACCAACTGCATCTGCTCCCAATGTCTTATAGGCACGGATTTCTGCTGGAGTTTCATAAGTCGGACCTGTTACACCAATATAGACACCTTCATCAAGCTTGATACCAAGTTTCTTAGCCACTTCATGGGCAGTAGCACGGTATTCTGGTGTGTAGGCTTTAGACATATCAGGGAAACGTGGACCAAAGTCATCCAAGTTTTCACCTATCAATGGATTTTGACCCGTCATGTTGATATGGTCTGAGATAGCCATCAAGGTACCAGGTCCATAACCAATACCACCAGCTGCATTGGTTACAATGACACCTTCACATCCGAGAACTTTCATCACACGTACTGGGAAAGTCACGACTTCGAGAGGATTGCCTTCGTAGAAATGGAAGCGACCTTGAAGAGCCAAGACCTTTCGCCCTGAAAGTTCACCATATACCAATTTACCAGCGTGACCGACTACTGTCGAACGGCCCCAGTTTGGAATATCTGCATAGTCTACTACAACTGGATTCTCGATTTCTTCTGCCAATTCTCCAAGACCTGATCCAAGGATTAGACCAAACTCGGGAGATTGGATTCCCTTGTCTTTCAGAAAAGCAGCTGTTTCCTTGATCTTATCTAAAAATGTCATTCTGTGTCTCCCTTATTATTTTTTAGCATTTGACCGATTTTGTCAAAGGTTTTTGCATTGCGAATGGTGATGTTGCAATAAAAAGGTATCTTGAGCAAGTACTTGTGATAGGCAGTTGCATAGTAGGATTCTTCAGAGAATTTCCCCCAAAAAATCCCAAGTCTTCCAAAATGAACCACTTCATCTTTCAGTTCCAAACTTTCAACTTTCTCGATGACTTGATCCACATCCAAGCTCTCCGTGTAGAAGAGGACATCTTTTCGAGCTAGGTCTTTGGTCCACCAATCTGGCAGATTATTCAGCTCTTCTTCATAATCTTCCTGACTCAGCAAAGAAAAGCTCTGAATAAATGGATAATGGATTTCAAAGAAAGCCTCTAACTTTTCAACCAATTGGGCTTTGGGAGCTGTCGAAGTAAAGAAAATGTTGCCACTGTTGATGTAGGTTTCAACCTTTTCCAGTCCCAACTCTGTCAGTTCTTGACGAAGTTGCGCCATGACAACTTTATTTTTCCCACCTACATTAATGCCCCGAACAAGTAAAGCATATCGCGCCATCTTATACCAATTTATCTAAGAAACTTTCCCCAATCATGGCAGTTTCAACACCAAAGTTATCCGCAACTGTCGCTGAGATATCTGCAAAATGTCCAACTGGAATCAAACCGTTTCCTTTAAAGGCAGGGCTGTAAGCTAAAAGTGGAATATATTCACGAGTGTGGTCTGTTCCTGCATAGGTTGGGTCATTTCCATGGTCTGCAGTAATCAAGAGAAGGTCGTTCTCTCTCATAGCTGCGATAATTTCAGGCAAGCGTTCATCAAACTCATGCAAGCAATCACGGTAACCATGAGCATTGCGGCGGTGGCCGTAAAGGGCATCAAAGTCCACCAAGTTTGTGAAGGAGAATCCTTTTTCAAATTCAGCAAGTCCCATCGTCTTCAATAATGTATCAATTCCGTGGCTGTTTGACTTGTTGTGTCCCATGTCATGATTGATACCAGCTCCGTTAAAGATATCGTTGATTTTACCAACAGCGTACGTATCGATACCTGCTTCGTTCAATTTATCCAAAACAGTTGGTGCAAATGGAGAAACGGCTAAGTCACGACGATTTGCCGTACGAGTGAAGTTACCTGGTTCACCAACATATGGACGGGCAATGATACGACCTAAAAGGGCTGGGCGCTCAAGGGTAATTGAACGAGCGTATTCACAGATACGATAAAGTTCATCCAAAGGAATAATGTCTTCGTGGGCAGCAATTTGCAAAACAGGGTCAGCTGAGGTATAGATAATCAACTCCCCAGTTTCCATTTGGCGTGGTCCAAAATCGTCGATAACAGCTGTACCTGAGTAAGGTTTGTTGGCTTCACGAATGACCTTGCGTCCTGAAAATTCTTCGATCTTTGTCAGGATTTCTTCTGGGAATCCGTTCCAAAAAGTATCGAAAGGCTCGGTAATATTGAGTCCCATGATTTCCCAGTGCCCAGTCATGGTATCCTTACCAAGGGAAACTTCTTCCAATTTCGTTACATAACCTGTTGGGTTGCTTTCAGCTGGTACAGTCTTCAGCGGCGTTTCGCGAGGAATATTTCCTAGACCGATTTTAGCCATATTTGGCACATTCAAACCCACTGTTTTGGAAATGTGTCCAAGTGTGTCAGAAGCACCGTCTGGAACTCCTGCATTGACAAAGTTATTGGCATCTGGCGCAGCACCGATTCCCACAGAATCCAGTACAACCAAGTGAATACGATTAAATTTTGACATAGTTTGTCTCCTTATTATGTTGATTAGTTTGCTTTTGTTGAAGTTAAAATCTGAACCCCATCTCGTCCCGCTACGATGACCTTGTCCACCATTTGGTTGAACAAGCCGTGCTCTACGACACCAACGACATGGTCCAATTCTTGCCCGAAGGCAATTGGATCTTCAATGACATCCAAGGCTAGGTCAATGATAAAGTTCTGCATATCGGTCACAAAACGTTGGCCGTCTTTTTCACGGAAACTTGGTTTGTAGCCAGCTCGCTCAAACCGACGAAAGACCTGTTCTCCACCATACTGAACCACTTCTACAGGCAATTTAAAAGCACCTAGTTTCTTGACCAGTTTGCTTTCATCGACCACCCAAATGTATTCTTTTGAGGGCGTTGCGACAACCTTCTCCATCAGAAGGGCACCACCACCACCTTTGATTCCGTTAAACTGACTATCTACTTCATCCGCCCCGTCAACCGTCACATCGACAAAGTCTACTTGATCAATCGACTTGAGCGGGATGTTAAGACCTTCAGCCTGTTTACTGGTCACACTGGAAGTCGTTACAGCAGTAATCTGCAAACCTTCTTCCTTAATCCGACGACCGATTTCTTCTACGAAATAGTAGGCAGTAGAGCCAGTTCCCAGACCGACTACCATACCATCCTTGACAAACTCAGCAGCCTTGATACCTGCCATCTTTTTCAGATTCTCCACTTAAACACCTCCATTAAAGAGCTACTTTTATTATAACATGTATCCGTTTTTATTTCATGAATACACTTGAAAAACCCGAACATTTTTATTTCGGGTTTTGGTGTCCTATTTAACCATATCAGGATCGTAATCATAGAATCCTGTATCAAGGAAACGGTTTTTAGGGTGTAACTTGCGCACTTCCTCATCTAACAAGAAAGCTTGGTCATGGCTGAAATTTCCCTCTTGGATCAAGCTACGCACTTGAATAAAGAGTTTGGCAATTTCTACAAAATTTTGACCTGGGGTGTAGAGACCTTCTAGCTTCCAATGAGTAAAGCCGTGATCCACCAACTCTGTCAATTTGGTCATCAAATCAAGGTCATTGTTGGCAAAGATATGGGTACCATGATTGTCTTCAAAGATAGAGTAATGGCTCTCTGGGTCACTTGGCTCTGCCAAGAAGAGGTCACGTTTACGTGTCTTTTCATCATTGATATGCGTAAAGTTATAGTAGTTTTGTAAGAGCGGACGCTTAGAATGGTGGATGACGCTAGCTCCGTAAACCAAGACTTCAGCAGGAATTGCCAAAATCTCAGGCATCTTGAAGAGCTCGGCAGATGGAATTTCACGCGCCAAAACCGCCTCAGATGCGCCAGCCTTTTGACCCCAGAAGTTAATCTGACGACTGCTTGTCACCATAGTTGAAGCATCGTAGATGGTCTTAAAGGAATAGCCATCACGGTTGACTACGTAAAAAACACCTGCATCCCCAACAGTAATATAGTCTGTCTTGATTTCTTCCAAGAAATCTAGGAAAGGCTTGATACGGTCCATCATATCTTGGTGCATGAGGGCATTAACCGCGACAATCAATTCCTTGCCTGCTTCATGAACCAACTTAGCAATCTCACGCAATTGGTCATGACTAAAAGTCGTTGGCAGACGAAGACCAAAATCTTTCTCACCGACATAGATACGGTCTACACCAGCTTCAAGCAGTTGTTCAACTTGTTCAATACTTTCAGCAGTTGCTGTAATAATAATCTTTTCCATAAGGAAAATTATACCACAATTCTCAAAAATCAGCTATGAATACTAGTAGTTTTATAAAAAGTCAAAGTCTTTTTTAAAGTTTGCAATCAAAAAGTGAACAGTAACTTGTACCATTCACTCTATTTTATGCATGTACTTCTTCAACTAGGTGGCCATCGTTCATGACATAAATACGATCAACCTTATCAAGAAGGCGAGTATCATGCGTAATCATAACAACTCCTCTACCTTGTTCATGGGCAATAGCAGCCAGCATCTCCGTTACTTGGTAAGCACGCTCGGTGTCTAGACTTGCTGTCGGCTCATCTGCAAGAACGATACTCGGATTGTTATAGAGCGCTCTAGCAATCGCGGCACGTTGACGTTCACCACCTGATAGAGCTTTGGGATAATGATTTTGAACTTTTTCCAAATCCAACAAGTCAAACAGCTCTTTTCGATCACTTTTACTATTTTTTCCCTTATCCAGTTTGTCAATCAAATCCAGCTGTTCCTTGACCGTTAGAAAAGGAATTAAGTTTGAAGCCTGAAGAATGAACCCAAACTCTCTAAAACGGAGATCTGTTTTTTCCTTCTCCGTCAAACTGCCTGTTTCCTTCCCTTTGACTAGAATCTTTCCACTCGAAGCTTCCTGTAGTTGTCCTAGAGTTGTTAGAAAGGTCGTCTTTCCAGAACCTGAAGGCCCAACGATAGCTACGAACTCTCCCGCATTTAGCTGAAAATTCGTCTCATGCAGGGCTACGACTTTCATCTTTCCTTCCCCATAGGTTTTTGTCACTTGATTCATTTCTATCAATGTTGTCATACTATTCTCCTTATCACTCTGCAATCGCAGTAATCGGGTCCACCTTTAGCAAGCGTGGAAGTGAAATGACACCACCTAGAAGGGCCATCAAGGAAATTACCAAGCTTAGGACAGAGTAGGCAATCCAACTTGGATAGAAAAAGAAGGTAGCTGGTAAGACTAAAATCACTCCTCCGATTGCCAGCAAGGCTAAAGCAATCCCCATACCAGCTAGGAGGAAGATTTGACAGAATAGAGACCATACAATGGTTTTGATCTGTATCCCTTGAGCTCGCATTATTCCATAAAGACCTAGTTTTTGGATGGTAATGATATAAACAAAAATCCCCACAATCAAGCCTGTGATAACAATCATAGCAAGAATCATCCCTGAAAATACATTAACCTGAGGTGTGTAGCCAGGAATTTTCGATATCATTTTTGGAATGGAAATCTGTTTCAGTCCATCGCCAACCACCTCTATGTCATTTTTCAATACCAAGGCAGAGATGGAACGATTGGCCTTCAAGGTTCCTTGTAAGGTCCAATAAGTTGTCAGACTCGTAAAGACAACAGGCTCGGTGAAAAATTTATTTCCTTGAGTCAAGCCTACGATCTTGTAACTTGCCTCGCTTCCATTAAGCTGAATGGCATCACCTAGCTTTATCCCATAGTTCTCAAAAGACTGATCCACAACAACCTCATCATCTCTTTCAGGATAACGACCCTCCGTCAAACTAGGAGAGATAAAAGAGTCCCAGTCTTGAGCAAAAATGGAAACATTGACCTTTTCACTACCATCGACTAGATTGGTTACAGCAAACATATAGCCCAATGGAGCGGCCTCTTCAGAATTTTTATCCTTGTAGTCCTTTTCAGGAATAAAGGACGCTGTCAAATTATCATTTGCGTAGTCGGATAAAACGACACCCGTTGCTTGCCAATTATCAATAGCTGCTCGGTTGTTTCGCACGAGACCAAGAGCTAGACTGGTCATAAAAAAGACCATAAAAGCGATAAGAAAAATGGTCGTTAAGATCAAACTATATCGAAGTTTGTTTCGTACTATTTCTTTGATAGCAAGATACATGCTTATCTCCTTTAACTTTCCCCCAGAGGTAGCAAGAAGGCCACCCAGTCCAATAGACAGAATCTCTGTCCTTCCATCCATTCAAAACAACTCCTACCTATTCTTTTAAAATGAATCAGGGTAGCAACTCAACAAATCATCTTAGGAAAAAGCCTCAGCTTGCTATCAATTTATATAAGTTATCCTTTCCTTTCTCAGTATATTTATAATAGAGAAGGTCAGGTCATCTGTTTTAAGTGTAACATCCATGCTATCACTTTCTCTAGTGGGTGTCAAGAAGAGTGACTTAGAAGATGATAAGAGACTTTAGTAGTTTTGTAACAATCCTGTAATAATTCTCTGCATAAAAAATGATAAAATAGTTATGTACTGTTAAGGAGAGAATCATGCCCGCAAGAAAATTAGAAGCTTATGAGTTTGAACAAACTCCCGAATCGAATCAAACTCCGCTTTATCAAGACTATACACTGGAAGCTCCTGTTAGCTCCAATTTAAAAGAAATTTTATTTTTTGTAAATATTGCTTGTTTTTGTATTTTTATGGTGTTTTTTAGTTTTATCTTTTTAGCCTTAAAATTGAACACAGCTTTATCATTTGTTGCTGCTATAGGGGCAAGCTTGGCACTCCTCCAACTCCAACGAAAGATCATTAAACGAAAAATTTCAAAATAAAGGTTGGTAGTGGTACCAACCTCTTTTCTAGTTATCAAAAAAGACAGTTATAGAACTGTCTTTTTATTTATTCTTACGTTTGGGAGGAGATTGAATAGCAATCTTAACTTCAAAAATTGTTCCTCTAGGCTTGTTATCTTTAACGGTAATCGTTCCTCGTAAGGCATCAACAATTTGCTTGGCCAAAGACAAACCTAGACCAAAACCGCCTTTCTGACGAGTTCTCGCCTTGTCTACACGATAAAAGCGGTCAAAGATTTTCTTCTTATCGGCAGCTGAAATCCCAATTCCGTTATCCGTTACGGATAGATAGAGGTGGCGATCCGTAGCATGGACCACAAACTCAATTTTCCCATCTTCTTCAGTATACTTAATGGCATTATCAAATAAGATGGTCATGAGCTGTTTTAGAAGCAACTGATCGGTCATAAAAGAACGATAAATCCGATTTTCATACTCAAAAATACGATCATTTTCAGAAGCAATCAACTCATAGTTGGCAAAGGTAGTCTTAAAAAACTGTGGTGATACTTCTGCTATTTCTGGTTTGATTCCATCATCTCGACGTGCAAGGTTGAGAAGATTGGTCGTGAGGAAACGCATGTTGCGAACTTCTTCAAGACTCGAAGCGATACTTTCGCTGGATTCCATAATCGTTGCCTCTGGTTTTCGAAAGAGAGTCTCTAAACGATTTTGTAAAACGGCCAAAGGCGTTCTCAGTTCGTGGCTCGCATTTTCAACAAAGGACTTCTGCTTTTGCATACTTTCCAGCAGAGGTTTGACACTGACACGTGCCAGATAAACACTGGCAATTAAAGATAGGAGCCAGAAACTGGCCATGACCACTACGATTAAATGCTCATGGTTTTGGCTAATCTGCTCAAGCTGACTAGTGTTGATCAAGATTGCCGCATATTTGACATTACTTGAAACAGTGGATGAATTGGTTTCCATCAAGATCATCCGGTAGGTTTCTTCCAGACCGTAGCTATTGACAACTTGGATTTGACGAATGTGATTCAACTCTTTCTTGTCCAGCTTGATCTTATCCAAACCTAAAAAACGATTGCCCAGTAAGAGTTGGTTAAAATCCTTGTCAAAGAGCAAGACTTCCGTATTGGAGCTGACATTGGGTTTGATTTCAGCCTTGCTGGCATCCGCTGTTGCTGGTTGAATATCCTTGACTTCCTCAGTTGCCCGATTCAGGGCTAACTGGATAACCGCTTGGGGACTACTACTAAGAGCTTGGAGTTTTTCATCTACAGAAGTGTAGAGACTCGAGTGCATGACCTGGAGGATAATCAAGGTCATCGCAGAGAAGATCAGGGTGAACACTCCAAAGTTTCGAATAAAATAACTGAAATCATCCGCATACCATGTTTTTTTTAGTTTATTGAACATCTTTTAAAATATACCCGACACTACGCAAGGTTTGAAGATTCTCAGCAAAAGCTGTACCCTTCAGTTTCTTACGAACTTTTGAAACATAGACTTCTACAACGGAAATCGTCGTATCGCTATCAAATCCCCATAGACGGTCAAAAATTTGCGTCTTGGGAAGAATGACATTTTGATTTTGAAGGAAGTAAACTAATAACTCAAACTCTTTTCCGAGTAGTTCTACAGGAGTATCTTCCACTTTCACTTCATTCGTCGAAAGGTTGACGACAATATCTCCATAGGTCAATGTGTTTTCATTAAACTTACCTGAACGTTTGAGAAGGGCTTGGATCCGCATTTTGAGTTCTTCTAGGTAGAAAGGTTTAGTGAGGTAGTCATCCGCTCCAAGTTCAAAACCGTGTCCCTTGTCATCCAAACTCTCTTTGGCAGTCATGATAAGGACTGGTGTTGTAATTCCTTTTTCACGCAATTCTTTCAGAACTTGGAAGCCATTTTTTTCCGGCAACATCAGGTCAAGTAAAATCAAGTCATAGACGCCACTTTCAGCTTCGTAGAGACCTTCTTCTCCGTCAAAAACCTGCATAACATCTGCAAAATCATCTAAAAAGTCAAATACTGAGTTTGACAGGCCTAGGTCATCTTCTACTAATAAGATTTTTATCATCAGAAACTCCTCCTTGCTATGATTATTATACCAAAATTGCCTTAAAAAAAACTCAACTCTCTCTTCTTTTCAGATAGAAAGTTGAGTTTTTTATTTACATTTCGAATGAATTAAGCTTTGCCATATTGAGCTACAACAGCTTCGACTGCTGCTTTCTCACGCTTGATCAAGTCAACACGCGCTGCGATATCCTTGATCCCCATACGAATGTTACGGCTAAGAGCAAGGTCAGAAAGTTGCGGTTCAAAGAATTCCTTGTACTCTGCCAAGCGTTGCTCTGTCTTAAATACATGGGCAGGTAGGATAACAAAGCTATCAAAGCTCATATCCCCACCAAGAGCTGCCTTGATCCAATCCCAGTTTTCACGCGCCCATACCCAAACAGTTTCTTGAGTTGTTTGATGATCTAGGAACTGGTAATACCAAGCAGACAAGTCTTGTGGTTTCACAACAAACTTATCCTTCCATGAGCCAACCAAGGTTTGAATATTGTCAGCATCTGTACTGTAGGCTAGAGCAGCTGCCAACTGGCGTTTGAAAACAGCATCTGTGGCATGAGTGTAGAGGTCCAGATAAGTTGCGACCAAGTTCTTTGTCTCATGGTGTTTCATCTCATTTATGAGAACTTGTGCACGGATGGCTGCTGGAAGTCCTGCAAGGTTCTCCTTATGAGTTGCAAAGATTTGGCTAGCGACTTGACTAGCTCCTGCATCATTGGAGCGAATCATCATAGAGATTGCCAACTGACGAACCAATTCATCCTCATCTGACTCCCCGTCTTTGGCTTCAAAGCCAAGACGGTCATAGTTGTGACGAGCCAATTTAGCAACCAGTGCTTTGAAGGCTGTTTCTGCTTCTGTTCCTTCATCGATAAAGCGCTCAAGGGCAGAAATCACTTGAGAAACAGCTGAAACGACAAGGTAAGATTCTTCCTTAGCAAGTTTATCAAGGACTGGGAGCAAGTCCGCATAAGAAATATGCCCTGCTTCTGCAAGCAGACGACGTTCTTGAACGATTTGCAGTTTGCTTGTGTTATCAAGTGTTTCTAAGTCAGCAAGAACAGCTTCTAACAAGTCTCCTTGATAGTCTGTAATGTAGTGGGCTGTATTTTCAGTGTTGAGACGAAGTGCTCCTTCGTTTTCAGCAAGAAGAGCAGCATAGCCAGGGATTTCGATACTTTCAGTTTCAAGTGTATCTGGTAGACCCTTCCAGTTGCTGTTGAGTGGCACCACCCAGAGACGATTCTTGTCTTCATGCTCACCGATAAAGAATTGTTTTTGTGAAATCTTCAAGACATCATTTTCAACTTTGACAGTGAGAACTGGATAGCCAGGCTGTTCCAACCAAGAATCCATGAAGGCTGCGACATCACGTCCTGATGCCTGACCAAGGGCATTCCAAAGGTCACGACCGATAGTGTTGCTGTACTGGTGTTTTTCAAAGTAGGCATGCAAGCCTTTAGCGAAATCAGCATCACCTAGCCAACGATGAAGCATATGCATGAGACGGCTTCCTTTGGCATAGACAATAGCGCCATCAAAGAGCGTATTGATTTCATCTGGGTGTTTGACTTCGACATGGACAGACTGAACGCCATCTGTCGCATCGCGTTTAAGCGCAGCTGGAACCCCACCTGTTTGGAAGTCTTCAAAGATATTCCAACTTGGCTCGATGGCATCCACACAGACGTATTCCATCATGTTAGCGAAGCTTTCATTAAGCCAGAGGTCATCCCACCATTTCATAGTCACGAGGTTTCCAAACCATTGGTGGGCAAGCTCGTGGGCGATAACAAGAGCTACTTGTTGACGGCTAGCAAAGGTTGAGTTCTCATCGACAACCAAGTACACTTCACGGTAGGTCACAAGACCCCAGTTTTCCATAGCACCAGCTGAGAAGTCAGGAAGGGCGATATGGAGAGATTGAGGAATTGGGTACTCAACTCCGTAGTAATCTTCGTAAAACTCAATCGAGCGAACGGCGATGTCCAGTGAGAAATCAAGGTTAGATAGTGGATGGGCTTTGGTTGAGTAAACACCTACGAGGGTACCGTTTTTAGTTTTAGCCGTTACCCCTTGCAAATCCCCAGCTACAAAGGCCAACAAGTAAGAAGACATGCGAGGTGTTGTCTCAAACTTCCAGATGCCTGTTTCCTTGCGGTTTTCCATATCAATCTCAGGCATATTTGACAAGGCCACTTCACCTTCTGCTTGGTCAAAATGAAGAGCGAGGTCAAAAGTTGCTTTGGCTTCAGGCTCGTCCACACATGGGAAGGCTTCACGCGCAAAATGGCTTTCAAACTGAGTAGACAAGACTTCCTTCTTGACACCATCAACTGTGTAATAAGAAGGGTAAATCCCTGTCATGTTGTCTGTAATTTTTCCTGAAAAGGCGATGACCAATTCAACTTGACCAGCCTCAGCCAATTCGACATGAAGGGCTTCATTGTCATGGTCAACTGTAAATGGACGAGCTTGACCCGCAACTTCTACAGAAGTGATTTCCAAGTCTTTTTGGTGAAAGGAAATACGGTCACTCTGTGCTTGACCAGTAATGGTCACCTTCCCAGAAAAGGTCTTGGTCTCACGACTCAAGTCTAAAAATAAATCATAATGTTCAGGAACAAATTGCGTAATAAAATGTTCAACTGCTTGCATAGTTTTCTCCTATTCTAAGTTTAAGAGTTTTACTCTTCTTCAAACAAACTTATTATATCATGTTTTGCTTAAGAAAAAAGGATTGGACGGTGATTTCCAAAACTTTCTTCCTTTTACATTCTACAGTGGGTAGACCTTGCGAAATTCTTCCAAAACGACCTTGCTATCAGGTGTAAAAGTCAGTCTAGCCTCACTCAGACACTCCGTAAAAAAGGCCTCATGAACCTGGCGCCAATAGTCCAAAGATTTATCCCCCTCACCTTCCTTGTAGGCATGGTCAGCAGAAACTTGATGAAAAGGCTGAACGGAAACCTTGGTAATTTCGACAATGCAGACAGCCTGATCTTGACTGTCTAAAATGACGTCAAAGGTACCTTCTCGCGGAAGAGGTTCGTCTTCTAGTGCATAGAGGTCATAGGCTGATGCAGTTGCCGTCTTTTCACCTTTTAAAACCAAATCTGCCAAGAGATCGGCTTCCACTCCAAAAGCCCAGGCATCTATCTCATCTCCAATCACGGGGTTAATATGCTTATACGCATTCCACATTTCTTGAGGTGTCATGGGTTGCTCCTTTGTAATTTTTTACTTTCTTCTTTTACACGTTTGAGGTGGTCTGGATGGTCAATCTCTAAATCAAAAATCTCTGGAATAGAACTGTGGTGGATAATGCATTTGATACCCATCTGATTCGTTTTTTGTATGAAAGAAGCATTCAGATAGCCTGCTACAGCAAAGTCAATCTTTTTCATCCTTGCTTTATCCTGCATCTGTCTTAGCATATCTAACATTATTGGACTTTCCATATCATGCCATTGACTGTTTCTCACAGTCGAAAAAACAAAGGAAGTCAAATCATTCATTCCAACTACAATCTTTGAAATGCCAGTTTCCAGTATCCTGTCCAAGTCAAAATATGCTGACGGTAATTCAATCATTGTACCGACTTTTCCAGTAAAACCATGCTCACGCAATACTCTAATAGCTTGTTTTAATTGGTCGGCATCATTGACAAAAGGAAAAATAACAGACAGATTGGAATTGGTTTGATAAACTTCTGTAACGACATGTGCCTCAGCCTGAAATTCATTCGGACACGCCAGCAAACGCCTTATCCCTCTATATCCAAACAAGGGATGATTTTCATCAAAATGCTCTTTAATCCCCTCTAAACAATTAGCTTCTGTATTTGTTAACTCTGAAAAACGATACCAAGCCTCTTCATCTGAGTACAAGGAGCAAATGGTATCTAGATAATCTTTTACAAATTGCTGACAACTTGCTAATAGGATGTTTTGATTAAGCTCTCTCAGTAAGTATTCCCCACGAATCATTCCAACTTGATGAAATAGTTGTGGGTAAACTTTTTCATCAATTTGCTCTCCACTAAGAGCCAGTTGGTTTTGCATATCCATTCACCTCTTTCCATCCTTCAAATTTAGCCACACTTCCTCATCCCTTAAAAGGGAAAAGGCTAACAATACCTTGCTCCTTGATAAAGCTTTGTAATCTTTCGATTTGTTCTTCTATTTTAGACTGGATATCCGCCTCGTCCAGAGTTGATTCCGCACTAAACAACTGAAGTTTTAACAAGTCTGCTAAGTAAAGTAAGCGCCATTCAATTTCAGATGTAAAGGTCGAAGCTTGCTCGATTTTTGCAAGCTTTTGTTCCAAAGTATCACCATTCAAAAATCTCTGATGTACTCTCCTTCTTATTTTTCTAGTTGATTCCTCCCCAGAATCTAGTGGACTTAAAAGGAGATTTTGATAGATGGACACCTGATTTTCCGTCTGCTTTTCCATATAGGCCAACAAGACTATCGAACTCTCAACAAAGGTCCAACTATTATAATCTCCTTCAAAGGGAATTTGTAGCAAAATATCTAACAACTTTTTAGCTAGTTCTTTTTGACCATCTAGATAGAGTAAATAAGCAAGGTGATTAAGAGACTCAAGATAGGAACAGTTGGTCTTCATGTGCTTTTTTAAAATCTTTTCTACATAGGGTTTTAAATCAGAATGATTTTCCACTAGCTCAAATACTTCTATCAGCTTCATCTTAACTCCTTTGTGTCTTTTCCCTAGTCAAATATCTAGTAGTTAAAGCTTTTCTAATCAGCTAATCTAACTCTGCTCGACTAAACAAGTCTATCATAGACTCAGAATCGTCGCAAAACTCCTTAAAACCTAAAGCAAATGTTGCTAAGGCATCAATATTGGAAGAATAGGCACAAAACATACTTCCTTCTGGATCAAAGTCAATAGATTCGCTTAATTCAGGCATTTTTTCCTCTAAAAATATCAAAGCAAGAGATGCCCAATCGTATCCATTTCCTTCGAATCCCTCATCTTCCCGAGTGTCGAATACTTCCTGTCTGTATTCTCCATCAGGATAATAAATGAGCGACCCTCGAACACTTTGTGTCTCTTCATCATGGACTAAAAATTTAAAAGGTGAAATTTTTTTATTTACCATTTTGTAATCTATCATTTCTTGACTCCTTACTGTATTCGCTTATGTTTAATAGAACTATGCAAATCCAGCTTAGTTACTAGGCAAAGGGAATAAAAGTATCATGTTGATTATAATAAATTAAGGCATCGACCAAGTATTCAGGGCTTGCGTCTGGCTTTTCATCCAATGCACTAGAAGGACATCTATCAGATGCTCACCATAATATACCAGATTAAGATTTCTCTCTACTACTTCCACAGGGTAGACATCTTTATCATCAACTACAACTAGATAATCCGACACCAAAATAAAGGCTATCGAAAGCCAAATTCCCTTCATCATTGCCATAGAGGCAAAAGTCATCTTGAGTACATTGTTCTAACTTAACTTGCTCTAAAATATCTGCTAATGAAAAGAATTGGTGTTTACGCATGATTGCTCCTTTTATTTCTACTCACCTTCCACAAAACTAGTCAGAAAAGCCTCAAATGAAAGCCATTGACCAAAAATCTCAGCTCTTTCTTCTAAAACATAGTAGTAAACCTTGCCATAATCTTCTTCCCTTAGAGACAGAGCATAGTTTCCAGACCCAGGATCATAGGCAAAATGAAGGAGGTCTTTAGCCTGAAATCCAGCAGGAACAACCTCATCGTCAAACCAGTTGAGGGCCTTCTCCATCTCCTCTAATGAATAAAAAGCATTGAAAGGAAAGAGATGTTTGTCATCATGAACACCAGACACACAAGATTGACCACCATTGTACTTGAGATAAAAGTTTAACATGGCTTCCGGCAATTTCTTTCCAAGGTTCTCCTCAAATTGTAAAAGGTCTTCTCTTGTAATTGGCTCATTCGCATCTGTTGCTCTCAGCATAATTATCCCTCCGGTTTTTATAATCTTTCTTCTAAGACCTTGTCAATAAAGTCATAGACAGTTGCAGAAACTTTTTGCATTTCTAAAGAGCCCAAAGCACCCAAATCATTTTCATAAATGCAATCATCAGCATTTTTCTTGATAAAGTAGGCCAAATCTCCCTCTTGACCAATCATAAAGAAGTCTGGTTCATCTACTTCTATCTGATAGGTCTCATTACGCTCTAAGAGATCCTCCTTAGCATATAAACAGATAACTGAGTCACCAATCTCATAAGGATCCACTTCGTCCCATTCTGATAAAAACTGATAATAGAGGCTTGGTAACACAAATGCGAACTCATCTCTTTTCATAGCTTACCTCCACATATTCACTAAATACCAACTATGCTACTTCAAAGACCAGCCACCATCAATCGTCAGGATTTGTCCTTGCATGGCGCTTGCTTTTCCACTTGCTAAGAAAAGGCTAAGGTCTGCTACTTCCTCTGGCTCAATCCAGCGCTTGATTGGCGTTTCACTAGCCACCCAGTCAGCCAATCCACCGGGTTCAAAGTCCGTAGCAGTCATAGCTGTCTTAACAGCTCCTGGAGCGATACCAAAGACCTGAATTCCAGCTTCAGCATAGTCTAGGGCCAACTGCTTGGTAAATCCTGCCAAGGCATGCTTAGAGGAAGTATAGGCATGACCACCTCCGCCAGCTAGACTTGAGGCAATCGAACACATATTGATAATGATTCCTTTTTTATTTTCCAGCATTTGTGTCAAATAATAGCGAGTCAACTCAACAGGAGTCACGTAGTTGATTTCAAAAATCTCTTGAATTTCCTGCGCTGTTTGCTCCAAAAGGGGTTTGTAAGCATCCAAAACTCCTGCAGTATTGCACAAAACATCCACATAAGGACACCAGTCAAAAATAGGCTCCAAGTCCAAGGTCAAATCTCTCTGTAAAAAGTAGAAATCACCCTCTAAGAGTGGATTTTCACCTTGGTCAACTCCATAAACTTGATAACCCTTCTCTAAAAAGAGTCGAGCTTGAGCCAGACCAATCCCTGAACTTACTCCCGTCATCAATACACGTCTAGTCATGCACTTCTACCCAATCCGTTGCCAAAACATCACAAGGTGTCGGGCTCCACATCGAAAAACCTTCCCCTTCTCCAGACACGTTGATTAGGAAATAAGGCGTCACTTCAAGTGCAACCCCGTTTTGCTCTATGGTGTCAAAAAGTTGGACATAGTTTTCTGCCCCTCCCCAACCAGTTCGTACATATTTTTTCTTAGCCTTTAACCCAGGCAGGATTTCTTCAAAAGTCATGGTGTTCTCCTTTAATTCTACATTCTTCAATTAATTATAACAAAAAACCGTTTTCCAACGGCTTTTTGACTGTGTATCTACTAAATTCTTCTTACCACTGCAATCCGGCTTCTCTGATTTCTTTCTTGGAAGCGAATTTACCATTTGGTCTGTGCCATCTTCCTTTTCTATCTCTAAAGTAGCCACCTGAATTTGTTGATTGCGAATTTGATTCCTGGCTTTCTTCCTTTTCTTGTGTGGCTTGGCGAGCTTTTTCTTGCTCTTCTTCTTTTGCTTTCTTTTCAGCCGCTTCTTTTTCTTCAGCCTCTTTCTTGGCTTTTTCCTCAGCTTCCTTCTTAGCCTTTTCTTTTATCTTTGCATCTTCAACTGTATTTTTAGCAGTACCATCCAAGTAATTGATTTCCGCATTAGCTGAAACATTGTCTAAAACGACATGCGTCACTGAATACTGATCAACCTTTTCTTTACTACCACCCAGCTTGATTTCCAAAAGTTTGCCATTTTCATCAATTCCCACATACTGCAATTCAATTTGTCTCGGAATCAATTCATCTTTCTGATAGATTGGGGTCACCTTGTAGTCAAGATAGTAGTTCGGATGGTTGGCCAACCAAGAGTCCAATCGATTTTCATAGTAAAGCATGCTACTTTGGTTTTGGTCATCTGTTCCAGAATAATTTCCAGCATTTAGCCAGTTAGTCATTGGAACCAGATTCCTCTTTTCATCATTTAATCCGCTAAATTGGTAACCAATCAGATGACCTCTACTCATCAACCAAGCTTCTTTTTTACCATCACCATAAAAGAATTTATAATTGTGCCATCCAACTGGATCATAAGTCAACTTGGACTCTCTCTTCTCAGTTGGCTCATCACTGTCCTTAAGTTGAATATGAGCACCCGTTGCGCGTGATTTAGAATCCAATTCTCCAAGTTCTAGTTGTTTCTCATTTTTAAAAGGCAAGAGTCCAGCTTCTTTAAACAACTTCTCATCAAACTTGATTTGCTTCTGTTCAATTTTTTCTTCTGGGACCTTTGATTCCGCCTTATGTCCAGAACAAGCAACTAGTGTTGTGATTGAAAGCAAGGCAATTGAGAAGGATAGTAACTTTTTCATAAAATTCTCCTTTTTATATAGTAATTAGATTAATATCTCCTATTACATTTTACTATCATTTTGTTAATTGTTCAAGAGTAAAAAGTCTGTTATTATACTATTTATCCTCCAATGTCCAAAACAAAAACGATAACCACTTTTCAGTAGTTACCGTTGGTTTCTTTTGATTAGTCTTTCCCACCAAGTTTGCTGTTGATGGTCATCATGATGCTAGCTATTTTCTCACCCCAGTATGGATCGGAAGCATAGCGAACATTCATTCCTGTTGCCTTGTTTCCAAGGTGGTCTCTGCCATAGTCGATGTAGTTCTCACGGATCCACTTGGCCGCTCCGAGAATTCCTTTGTCCACATCATCAAAGCTCTTGGCTGATAGATATGGGCTAGTATCATAGGCTGCAATACCAAAGAAGTTGTTCTTATCTCTGGCAATTTGACTGCGTCCCCACGCACTTTCAAGAGCGCTATGTGCCATCAAGTAAAGGGCGTTGACACCGTAGCGTTCCTCAGCCTCTTTGAAAGTCGCTCCTTTACCTGCAAGAGGACTATCCTGCAAGTTCATCATCGAATACAGTTTATCCAATTCAGCTGCACTATAATTACTTGGTTCTCTCAAGTTTTTATAAAGGAAAGGATTTTTAATGGTAAAGCCATCAAAATGCTCTCCGTCAGTTGAGTAGTACTTCTTACCAATAATCATTGCAGATGTGTGTGGAGCTACTTTGATACTCGTATAAGGAGAGAGTTCATGGTAGAGGAATTTCCCATCACTAGTATAATGAGGGATAAACTCGCTTCCTTCATCTACTGCTGTCAAATCACTTTGATTCATATAGCCAGACAAGCCAGAAATCGAAACTGCAAGTCGGCCGCCTTTTCGCGTCGAGCTATCCAGTGAAACAATACTTCCTTGATTAATGTAACTCAAGATTTCTCCAGATGCACTGTAGACATAGGCTGTAATGGGTTTAACTTTGTAATATTTGGTTTTATCCGCAACATGCCATTTACCGGAAGCATCCAAGGTATGACCATCTACAGTCTCGTTTTTTGCCATATAACCGCCTGATTTAAGGTAATACCATGATTGGTCGGATGAATCGTAGATAAGCTCTTTCTCAGCCATCTTTCCATTTGACTTGAAGTAGAACCAATTGTTCTTGTACCATACCCACTCACTTGCAGCCATATAACCGCCAGATTTGAGATAGTAGTAACCATTATCCCAGATCCATTCTTTATCAGCATAATTTCCATCAGAGTTGATATAGAACCAAGAGTTATAATTCTTATCAAAGAGCCAACCTTTACCTGCTTTTGCTCCACTGCTCGTCACATAGGTGCGGTCAATCCAAGTTTCTGTGGAGAGGTAGCCACCGGATTTGAAATGGTAATCCTTGCCTTTGATCGTTTCCCAGCCTTTTTCAGCATAGGTTCCGTCTGCTTTCAAGTAAAACCACGAGTTATAATTTTTGTCAAAAAGCCATTCGGATTTCAGTTTAGCTCCACTCTTTGCAACATAGAAGCGGTCAATCCAACGTTCAGTAGAAAGATAGCCTCCAAATTTGAAATGGTAATCTTTACCTTTAATCGTTTCCCAGCCTTTTTCGGCATAGCTACCGTCTGCTTTCAAGTAAAACCAAGAATCGTAATTCTTATCAAAGAGCCATTCGGATTTCAGTTTGGCTCCACTCTTTGCAACATAGAAGCGGCCAATCCAGCGCTCGGTAGAAAGATAGCCTCCAAATTTGAAATGGTAGTCCTTTCCGTCTATGGTTCGCCAGCCATTTTCAGCATAGGTACCATCTTGTTGAATGTAGAACCAACTGCTATAATTAGCATCATAGATCCAACCTTGTTTGACCTTATTACCATTTTCTGACAAATAGGTCTTACCAAGCCAAGTACTTTTCAGCATTTTACCTTGAGAATTAACGTAGTATTCGTTTCCACCTTGAGTGACCCACTCATCTTTGGCCATTTTCCCATCTTCTTTAAGGTAATATTTTTCCTGACCTTGTTGGATCCACTCATTTTGAGCTTTCCGACCATCAGACTTGAGATAATACCAGGACCGTTTTTCTTGGTCAAACACCCATTGATTCTTGACCCTAGCACCACTTTCAGCCACATAGTACTGGTTGATCCAAGTTTTTGTGGCTAATTTTCCGGTCTCGTTAAAATAGTAATCCTTACCACCAACAGTCAGCCAGCGATTTTCAGCACGATTCCCATCAGCCTTAAGATAAAACCAATTCTGATACGTTTGGTCAAAGATCCATTGGTTGGTTACTGGTTTTCCATCAGCTTTGAGGTAGGTCTTTCCTTTCCAAGTCCCTTCATCTGCTTTAGCTGTTTCTAGTACAGTAAAAAAACACCCCAATAAGCCAGCACTTACTAGGGCCACTTTCCATCGTTTCATTTAAATGCTCCAATAATGTTTTCTAAACCCTATTGTAACACAGTTAACAGACGAAAATATTACAAATTGATGAAGATTCTATGTCTTGTTGACGATAAGGAAGACCTAGCTTATCTCAGACTGGCTTTGACTTCCTGACGGAGATCTTCCAAGCTGCTAATGCCGTATTTGTCCATGACTTTTGGTAGATGTTCGATGATATCAGGACAGGCATAAGGATTGGTAAAGTTGGCTGTTCCAACTCCGATGGCAGACGCTCCAGCCAGATACATTTCTAGTGCAGCTTCTGCCGAATCCACTCCTCCCATTCCAATGATGGGCAGGTCTGTTGTTTGGGCAACTTGACGGATGAGTTTGAGGGCTACTGGAAAAACTGCTGGACCTGACATTCCACCTGTACCATTGGCTAGGATTGGTTTTCTAGTTTTGAGGTTAAAGCGCATACCGACTAGAGTATTGATCATGGTTAAGCCACTTGCCCCTGCATCTTCTGCGGCTTTTGCGACGGTGACAATATCTGTTACACTAGGAGTAAGCTTGACATAGACTGGCACATCAGAGGCTTCCACAGCCGCTTTTACCACTTCATAAGCCAAGTCAGGATCTTGCCCAATCAAAAGTCCATGATTGCCGTGATCTACATTCGGGCAGGAGATATTGAGCTCGATAGCTTTTACATTTGCTGCCTTGGAAATTCCTCGAGAAACGGCAGCGTACTCTTGTTTTGAAAAGCCAGCTACATTAGCGATGATGGGAAGATTTGGATATTCTCTTTCCAACCAAGGCAGTTTTTCAGCTAAAACAGCTTCTAAACCAGGATTTTGCAAGCCGATTGCGTTGAGCATACCAGCAGGTGTCTCTGCCACCCTGGGAGTAGGATTGCCAAAACGTGGTTCTAGAGTCGTTGCCTTAATCATAATGGAGCCTAAAAGGTCTAAATCATAGTACTTGGCATACTCTTGGCCAAAACCGAAACAGCCTGATGCTGGAATGATGGGATTTTTCAAATCCAATCCTGGTAGAGAAACTTGTAAACGATTTGTAGTCATCATTTTCTCCTTATAATACAACTGTTCCTGTGCGGAAAACAGGGCCATCTTCACAGACACGTTGGCTGACGGTTTCACTATCTGGGACTTTTAGGACACAGGCATAGCAAGCTCCCATCCCACAAGCCATACGAGATTCCAGAGATAGGTAGGCTCTTGGGTGGTCATAAAAGGTTTGATTGATATACTTCATCATTCCCGGAGCACCACATGAGTAAACCGCATCAAATTGACTGTCTAAATCATTGATAACAACAGAAACATTTCCCTTGATGCCATAAGAACCATCATCTGTCGTTACAAAGACCTGACCATATTGGGCCAATTCGGTTTCGAGAATAACAGCATCCTTAGTCGCAAAACCGAGGACTGTCACTACTGTCACCCCACGCGCATGCAATTCCTTGGCTACTTCGAGCAAGGGCGGAACACCAATCCCCCCACCAACGAGGAGAACTTGGCTCTGATTGTCTAAATCAGACAAGTCAAAACCATTTCCCTGAGGCCCCATCACATCAAGAGTATCTCCCTGACTTAAGGTTGAAAAAATAGCTGTACCAGCACCCTCAATCCGATAAATGAGATGACACTGCTTGTTTGCCTTGTCAATAGACGAAATTGAAATAGGACGGCGCAAGAGATGGGCGTCATCAGGCACACGCAGATGAAGAAATTGGCCTGCTCGCATGGCTTCAGCCATTTCTCCTTCTAGAACTAATTCAAAGATTGCTGGCGCAATTTCCTCCTGAGCGACCACCTTCATGGTCTCCAAACGAATAGCACCCAAACGTTTCTTACATGTGGGATTCATGAATTTCCTCCTTAAATTTAAGGGGACCAGATAAAGAAAAGGCCTTGCTAATGCAAGGCCTCAGTTGGGTTAGGCTAGAACTCATGCGCACACTTAAAAAGTCTCCACAGAGAGTCCCCTTATCCCTTTTATCTGACACCTTGTGAGTCTCTCTGGACTCCCCTTAAAGGTTAAATTTGTATTAGTATACTCTTTCAAAGAAAAAAAGTCAAGTAGAAAACGAACATTCTACTTGACTTCACTCGATTATTTTTCACGAATGACTTCGACCTTGTAGCCATCAGGATCCTTGACAAAGTAATAGTTTGGTTGAGTTCCTGGAAGTCCATTAGGGGCTGTCACCTCATAGCCTTTAGCGCTATGTTCTTGATGTAGTGCCTCAAGGTCAGGTGTACTGAGGGCGATATGGGCGAAGCCATCTCCTACCACGTAAGGACCGTGATCATAGTTATAGGTTAACTCCAACTCGTAGTCATCCCCCTCAAGTCCTAGATAGACAATGGTAAAAGCATGATCTGGAAAATCTCTGCGACGTAATTCTTTAAAACCAAAAGCATCTTGATAAAATGCGATTGATTTTTCAAGGTTTTCTACTCGCAAGCAAGTGTGTAGCATTTTTGAAGCCATATATTCTCCTTTATTTTTAAAAAGACTGGGACAATCCTGTTCCAGTCTTATCAATTATTATTTACCAAGTTTTGCTTTAGCTGCATCTGCAAGAGCTGTGAAAGCTGCTGCATCGTTAACAGCCAAGTCAGCAAGCATTTTACGGTTAACTTCGATTTCAGCCAATTTCAAACCATGCATCAATTGTGAGTATGAAAGTCCGTTCAAACGAGCTGCCGCATTGATACGAGTGATCCACAATTTGCGGAAGTCACGTTTTTTCTGACGACGGTCACGGTATGCATAGTAGTAAGAGTTCATTACTTGTTCTTTTGCAGTACGGAACAAGATGTGTTTAGCTCCATAGTAACCTTTTGCTAATTTAAGAATACGTTTACGACGTTTGCGTGATACAACGCCACCTTTAACACGTGCCATGTTTTATTTCCTCCAAATATTTCCTAGAATTGTTTACTTACTGTTAGGCTATTATTTCAAGCGAGTAAGCATTGCTTTGATACGTTTGAAATCTCCTGAATGCACCATAGATGCTTTACGAAGATGACGACGTTGTTTCTTAGTTTTTCCGTGGAAACGGTGAGAAGTGTAAGCACGGAAACGTTTAAGTCCACCAGAACCTGTACGTTTGAAACGTTTAGCTGATGCGCGGTGTGTTTTTTGTTTTGGCATGATTTTTTCTCCTTTATTTAACTTTCTGACAATTATTTTTTGTCAGTTGCTGGCGCCAACTGCATGAACATTTGGCGTCCATCCATCTTAGCTCGTTGTTCGATGATCGCAATATCTTGTGTTGCTTCAGCAAACTCGGCTAAAACTTTTGCACCAATCTCTTTATGGGTAATCATACGACCCTTAAAGCGGATAGATACCTTAACTTTATTTCCTTTTTCAAGAAACTTGCGTGCATTGCGAAGTTTTGTGTCAAAGTCACCCTTGTCAATAGTTGGACTCAGACGAACTTCTTTCACAGTAACAACACTTTGTTTTTTACGTTGTTCTTTTTGCTTTTTCTGATACTCAAATTTGAACTTACCGTAGTCCATAATTTTAGCAACAGGTGGTTTTGCTTGGGGTTGAATCAATACTAAGTCAACATTTGCACTATCAGCCAATGCTTGCGCTTCGCTGAGTGGCTTGATGCCTAGCTGTTCTCCCTCAAGACCGATCAAGCGAACTTCACGTACACGAATTTCATCATTGATGAATAAGTCTTGCTTTGCTATGGTTTTCACCTCTTTTTTATTATTAGAGAAAAACAAGAGCGGACTCGTAATAATACAAGCCCGCACGTTATGATAGCGTTTCTTAGAAACTTTTCATCCGTAGGGCCAGGCAACTTAATGTCACAAGGCGAGAAGCTCTCACTTCTGCTTTTCTCAACTTTTATATGATACCAAGTTTTCTATCCCTTGTCAAGATAAAAAGTTATTTTTTCGAAAAGTTTGTCTATTTTATCGAACCGTTTCAATTCGCCAACTATTCCACCCTGTAAAGCGGATAGCCCCTTGCTGGTCAGTTCGGTAAACTTTGCTATTAATATTTTCCAGTCGTGTCAAGGTTTCCTGATGGGGGAGTTTCGAACGATTGCTCTTTCCAACTGAAATGAGTGTAATTTCTGGTTTGATTTTTTCTAGGAAAACTGAATTTGATGACGTTTTAGCACCATGTTTACCTGCCTTCAATATATCCACATCTAGGTCAGGATAATGCTTCAGCAAGTCCTTCTCTTCCTTCTCTTTCAAATTTCCTGTGAAGAGAAAGTACTTATCCAAAAGTCTCCCATAAAGAACCAGGGAATCATCACGATCCCCATCTCCAACCTGCCTTGGAGATAGGACTTCTAAGTAACCGCCAAAAATCGGCAAGCTCTCCCCTGCTGTCACACTGCGTACCTTGGTTTGACTTGCTTCTAGTTCCGCTACAAATTCCTTCTGCGTCAAACTTCCTCTTGATACTAAAATCTCCCCTACATGGAAAGCCTTGGTCACCTCCAGCAAATCTCCAACATGCTCCTTGTCTGTGTTGGTCAAAATCAAGTGGTCAATTTTGGCTACTCCACGACTTTTTAGATAGGGAATCAAGGTGCGCTGAGCATTGCTGGTCGTCGTCTTTTCTTGCCAAGCTTGGATTTTCTTGTCAGTCTCTGCCTTTCCTCCCACATCTATGAGAATGGTTTTCCCAGTTACATCCCGTAGGAAAATACTTTCACCTTGCCCCACATCTAGCATGGTGATTTCATTTTCAAGTGGATGCTTGGTCAGGAAAAAGAGACCCACAATAAAGAGACTGAATCCTGCTAGTCTTTTGATGTTTTTCCTCATGTCATAGACCAAGGCTAATGAAACTAACAGTAGAATCAAAAGCCATGCGTTGGGTTGACCAAAGACCAGAGGCCTGCTTGCCAGCTGCGATACCAAGCGAATGACGCCCTCTAACCACTCAAAGACAAAGTTAAACTGAGTGACTGGGTAAACAAAAGACAGAATGAATAAGATGGACAAAAGTGGCAAGAAGACCACATCAAACAGAAAGGAAAAGACAAAGGTCAAAAGAATAGACCAAGGCTGAAATTCTGCAAAATAGAAGGATAGAATAGGCAATATTCCCAAAGAAATGACCAAACTTTCTCTGGCAACAGCCTTGAGCCCATCGCCTTCTTTGCTAGTCATAGTCAAGATAAAAGCATAAGCGCAGGACAAGACCCCTCCAGCTGTCAAGAAAAAGTTGGGCATGATGATAAAGAGGACAAGGATCGTCAAGGCAAAATTATCCAAATCCTTAACGCCATGTTGGGCCAGTAACTTTTGCAAGAGACTGCGAATAACAGATGCTGAAAATCCTGTCAGACCTGCATAGATTAGGGAAAAGGGATAGGTCAGCCACTTCAACTTTTCTTGGGTCAAGCCCAATCGTAAGAGGAGTTTCTTAAAGGCATCCATAAAGAAGCTCACCTGCATACCAGATAAGGCAAAAAGGTGAATAATTCCAAGACTGGAATAAAGCTCATTCATCTCCTCAAAGTCCGTGTCCAAATGTCCCAGCAAGAGCCCCGTCATATAATTGCGCATAGGATCTGGAAAGTGCGTCTTGATCCAAACTACAGCCTTTCGACGTAAAACCGACAGATTTTCTCCTATATTCCAACTGCTAACCTTTTTAAGTGACCGGATGCTCTTGATAGTCAAAGTTTGGTAAATTCCTTGAGTCTTCAGATAGGCTTGGTAGTCAAATCCACCAAAATTTCTCTGCCCTTCAGGCTCAGAAACTTTCCCTTCTAGCTCTATCTCGTGAAGATCTGTTAAGGCTTGAAATTGCTCTTTCTCCTCCTCAGACTGGAGTTTATAGTAAACTTGGAAGGTGCGACCCTCAGCCTTGCCCCGAAAGGACAGACTATCTCCATTGACCTTAATAGTGTCAGGCAAAATCCGTACCCTCTCAACAGAATCCACTAGGTTTTGATTAGCTTGTGTCTGTTGCCAGTTTTGAAACAAAAACCAAAAACCAAAAACTCCACAAATCGCTAGAACTTTTCCAGCCGATTTCCAAGGAAATTGGAAAAAGAGACAGACGATCAAAAAAACAAAACCTAGCAATGCGAGATAGGACACTCCAAAAATGGCATAGTAAAGCCAGAGCAATAGAAAACTCAGATAGATTAAGGGGATAGGGAAATTCTTAATCCACTGTGACATAATCTTTTAGCTTTTCTATGGTCTTAGCACCAATGCCAGAGACTTTCTTGAGTTCATCTACCGACTTGAATTTGCCATTTGCCTCACGATGGTCAATAATATCCTGAGCTCGTTTGCCACCCAGTCCCTTGACCTGCTTGAGTTCTTCCAGACTAGCTTTATTGAGGTTGACCTTCTTATCTTTACTTGTCGAAGCAGTCGTTCCAGAGGCAACCTGCTGGCTAGCCGCTTCTTCTCCCTTAGTTGGAACATAGACAAGAGCCTCGTCACTGACTTTCTGAGCGAGATTGAGCGACTTACTATCTGCCTCATCTGTCAATCCACCAGCTTTCTGAACGGCATCATGAACTCGACTTCCTACTGGCAAATCATAAATCCCTGGCGATTTAACAGCACCCTTAACATCTACTGTTATTAGATCTTGTTCAGCAGACTCTTCCTTTTCTTCCTTGTTCACTTCTTTTTCAGAAGATGAATCCTTTGAAACAGCTGCGACTTCAGCCTGCAAATTTGTTTCTTTCACAGGTGTTTGTGAAGTTGGCTTTAGTAGGAAAAATCCGCCCAAGGCCAAACCCAAACCAGCACAAATGACAATGATTTTATACTCTTTGATTTTCTCGATAATTGCTTCCATATTTTCTCCTCTCTTAGATTATTCGCAAGAGAAATAAAAAAACAGTCGAAAATTTCTTTTCAACTGCTTATTTATTTGCAAAATAGTCTTCCTTAGTCAAGACATAATGAACCCTTGTGATAATTCGACCTGGTTCTTTATTATCCATTCTGGCATAGGGTTCTTCGTGGGAAAAACGCATACCTGATTTCTCCATGACCTTTCCTGATGCGGGATTGTCTTTATCGTGAAGAGCGGTCAACTTGTTCATTCCAATCTTCTCAAAAGCCAGTTCAATCACGGCACGATTGGCTTCTGTCGTCAATCCTTGATTCCAATATTTTTTATTGATAATGTAGCCAATGGCTGCTTTTTTGAGAATGGGGTCAATCTTATGCAAGTCAATAGTTCCAATAAACTGACCATTGCTTTTTAGTTCGATTCCCCACCGTCCCAAGGGATTAGCCAAGTAAAACTGAGCGATGTTGTTCTTGGTTTCTTCTAAGCTTTGATTTGTTGGAAAAGTGTAGCGTGTATTTTCTCTGTCTGAGGCATACTCAAACATAGCTTCCGCATCATCCAAGATTACAGGTCGGAGCAATAAACGCTCCGTTTCTATAGATGGATACTGGGCAAATTTCACAAATATTGATTCCATACTTTTCCCTCCATTAGAGCTTGATTCTCACTAGTCTAGCATAAATAAATTTGGATGACAAGTTTTTCTTGATTTTTGAAGCGGTTTCATATACAATAAAACCATCACATTTTTGATTTATGAACTGGAATGTGACAACCAAAACAAGACCGTCAATTGAAAGGTAGGTTATCTCTATGTTAATCGGAATTCCAAAAGAAATTAAAAATAACGAAAACCGCGTTGCCCTCACTCCTGCTGGCGTCCACAGTTTAGTCAGTCGTGGACATCGTGTTCTCATCGAAACAAATGCTGGTCTCGGTTCAGGATTTACTGATGCAGACTATCAAAAGCAAGGAGCTGAGATTGTCGCAACTGCTGCTGAAGCCTGGGCTGCCGAGTTGGTCGTGAAAGTAAAAGAACCACTAGCTTCTGAATATGGTTATTTGCGCGACGATCTTCTTCTCTTCACCTACTTGCACATGGCCGCTGCACCAGAATTAGCAGGTGCTATGTTAGCAGCCAAAACAACAGGAATTGCCTATGAAACTGTTCGTGACAATCAAGGACAACTACCACTCCTCGTTCCTATGAGTGAGGTTGCAGGTCGTATGGCTGTTCAAATCGGAGCCCACTTCCTTACTAAGCAAGCTGGTGGCTCTGGTGTTCTACTTGGTGGTGTACCAGGTGTTCCAAAAGGAAAAGTAACCATCATCGGTGGTGGTGTCGTCGGTACACATGCTGCCCGCATCGCCCTTGGTCTTGGTGCTCAAGTGACTATTTTAGATATCAGTGCGAAGCGTCTCTCTGTACTAGAAGAAGTCTTTGGAAATCAAATTCAAACTCTTATGTCTAATTCTTTCAATATTGAAGCAAGTGTGAGAGATGCTGATGTGGTGATTGGTGCAGTTCTCATCCCTGGTGCCAAAGCACCGAAATTGGTGACAGATGAGATGGTCAAACAAATGCGTCCAGGATCTGTCATCGTTGACGTTGCTGTTGACCAAGGTGGTGTTATCGAGACAGCTGACCGTGTGACAACACACGATGAACCTGTCTATGAAAAATACGGTGTTCTCCACTATGCCGTTGCCAATATCCCTGGTGCGGTCGCCCGTACTTCTACTATCGCCCTAACCAATGTCACTCTTCCTTATATCGAGGCATTGGCTGGCAAAGGATTCACACATGCAATTGCTGAAGATGAAGGCTTGCGTCAAGGTGTGACCACTTATCAAGGTTACTTAACCAGCCTCCCAGTTGCTCAAGGCCTCGTTAAAGATTATACGTCTATCGACGAACTTGTTTAACAACAATCAGTCATTAAATCAAAAAAAGAGCAGTTCAAATGGAACTGCTCTTTTTTTGCTATTCTGTCTCTTCCTTCTTTTCTTCATTTTTAACTGGAGCTGGTTCATAAGCTCGAATAATCTGAGCGACAACCGGATGGCGAACCACATCCTTGGCTGAAAAATGAACAAAGTCGATTTGGTGAATGTTCTTGAGCTTTTCTTGGGCATCAATCAAACCGGACTTAACATTGCGTGGCAGGTCAATCTGGCTGATATCTCCATTGACAATCATCTTCGAATTAAATCCTAAACGAGTCAGGAACATCTTCATCTGCATGATGGTTGTATTTTGTGCTTCATCCAAGATGACAAAGGCATCATCTAAGGTCCGACCACGCATGTAGGCAAGGGGCGCGATTTCGATAATCTCACGCTCCATGAGACGAGTCGTTTGGTCTTTGCCAAGAATCTGATACAAGGCATCATAAACTGGTCGAAGATAAGGATCTACCTTCTCCTTGAGATCTCCCGGAAGAAATCCAAGACTCTCACCTGCTTCGACTGCTGGTCGAGTCAGAATAATCCGCTTGACTTGCCCACGTTTAAGGGCCGTTACTGCCAAGGTCACTGCAAGAAAGGTCTTCCCTGTCCCTGCTGGTCCAATTCCAAAGGTCACATCATGCTGTTTGACACTGTCCACATAAAGCTTTTGACCCAAGGTTTTGACACGAATCGGTTTCCCAGTATTGTCTTTGATAATTTCTTCTTCGTAAAGGGCGACAAACTTGTCAATTTCATCGTTTTTGACCATGCTAATCGCAGTCACCACATCTGGCGTCCCAACTGTCATCCCCCGATTCACCAAGACCATCAAAGCCTGGATAACCTGACGGGCTTCCTCACAGGCAGACTCTTCTCCCAAAACCTGGACAATTTCCGTACGGGCATGAATCACCACATCGAGCTCTTCTTCCATCAAACGAAGATGGCGTTCATTGGAACCAAAAAGATGAAACAAGTCATCTGGATGACTCAGTTGAATGTCTATTGAATGTTCCTTCAAATAAAGAACCTCTCTAATCCGTTTTATTTCTTTTTATTATAGCAAAGAGAACAATAAAATACTAGCCTCATCTCATTGTCTCTAGTGTTCTAAATATTCTTGCCAGATGGCGTCAAAGTCTCCTAGGTTAAAAGAGAAGCTGGCATGCTCCTCCAAAAAACGACTCACCTCATCAAAATCATCCGTGTGTTTTGGAAAAGCTGACTCCTCAAAAGCGAGATCTGCCAAGATGGCTTTTGGGCTATTACTTTTAGGATTGCGCTCGGTCATGAGCCAAGTGTAAAATGATTTTCTCAATTCTTTCTCCTATCAAGAGTTTTTTGATGACACTTTTCTGATTCTTGAAAATTACTGGACTTAGCCTCTGAAACGTAGTGGTTTATAAAATCAGTTTTAGCATCTGTATAGGCGTCTCGATTGTGTTCAAATTTTTTCCACAAACTTAGTTTTAATTCCTGATACGCTTGGGCAATATCTGGATGCTGGCAGAGATAGTCTCTAAAATAAATCTCGTCATGATCTCCCGTCATTCGCAAATGTAAATGAAAAACTTTCTCAGCAAATCCCTGCTCTGTATATCCTTTATTTAGCGAAATCCTGTTAGGACTCTCCGACATCACTAGCCACCCATTCTTCACCAATAAATCCCTGACTCTTGCTAAATCCTCTATCCTACCTACTTCTAACAGAATATCAACGATATTTTTGGCCCAAATATTAGGGATAGCAGTGCTACCGATATGTTCTATTCTTTTAATAACATTTGCACCCAATATTTTTTTCAGATTTGTTTTTTCCGATTCATACCAGTCTTTCCACTCTGACTTGTGCTCTACTAGAAAAATAGGAAAAAGTTGCCAGAGTTCCTCTAAACTCATTTCTTCAAGTTTCTTTATCATGTCTATAAGGTCTAAATCAACTCTGTACCAAACTGGTCTTGCTTGATTTTGCCAGCCTTCATCAAGCCACCGAGTGCTTTCTTGAACTGACCTTTAGAAATGCCAAAGGTTGCTTTGATGTCCTCAGGAGACGACTTATCATTCAAGGTCATGAAACCGCCATTACTTTCCAAGTAGATCAAAATCATCTGAGCATCATTTTCCAACATTTCAAAGGAACGTGGTTTGAGGGATAGGTTCAAGGTACGATCCACTTCACGGAAACCGATAACACGCGCATCTAACACTTGCCCCAAACGTGGCTCTGCGTAGCGTTCACTTGGGTGAATGAAACCAAGCATGTTATTCTCTGGTAGGTAAACAAATGTTCCTGACAGCTTGAGACGGTAAACAATAGCTGGCCAGTTTTGGTTCTGCATGTTGTTGTAGGCAGGACGAGCCAGACGTTGGAAGTCTTCCTGATACGCCAAAAGTCCCCAGATTCGGTCTTTCTTGTCCACCTCAAGACGGATGTAAAGTTTATCACCTTTCTTAGGCCAGAGTTCCTTGAGCTCAGGGAGGATATCGAGTGACACAACGATTTCTTTATCAGGTAGACCGGTATCAACAAAGACACCCAAGTCCTTACGAACTTCTGTTACGGTTCCCCAACCAAATTGGTCCTGAGTGGCAGTCACTTCTAGAGTGGTCAAGCGGAGTTTTTGCTTCATATCCGTGTAGGCAAAACCTTTGACCGAATCCCCTACCGTATGCTGACCTTCTTCCTTGGCAAGAGCATAGGTCTGACCATCCTTTTGCACAAAGTAAAAACGGTCATTTTCATCGATGATAAGTCCAACAATAAAACTTGCAAGATTTGTATTCATATTTCCTTCTTTCGAATAAAACTCAGCCAGCAATGCCAACTGAGTTTTTCTGTTTATTTTTAGACTTCCAAGAGTTCTTTTTCTTTATTGGCAGTCATATCGTCGATGTGTTTCACAGCATCGTCTGTTACTTTTTGAATATCTTTTTCAAGAGTCTTCAATTCGTCTTCAGTGATTTCTTTTGCTTTTTCTTGTTTCTTTGCTTCATCCATAGCATCACGACGGATATTGCGGACAGCCACTTTAGCATTCTCGCCAACCTTCTTCACTTCTTTAGCAAGGTCACGACGAGTCTCTTCTGTAAGAGCTGGGATAACCAAGCGAATCACAGAACCGTCATTGGCTGGTGTGATACCAAGATCAGAAGCGTTCAAGGCACGTTCGATATCTTTCAATGAAGACCTGTCAAATGGTGTTACCAACAAGACACGCGCTTCTGGAATGGTAATTGAAGCGATTTGGTTAAGAGGAGTTTCGACTCCATAGTATTCTACGTGGATACGGTCTAGCAAGCTTGCGTTGGCACGACCGGCACGGATACCACCAAATTCACGAGCAAGTGATTGGTGAGACTGGGTCATTCTCTCTTTAGCTTTTTCTACAATTGCGTTAGCCATAATTTTCTTATTCCTTTTCTTCGATATTGTTTGAAACTGTTGTTCCGATATTTTCACCAAATACGACACGTTTGATGTTGCCTGGTTGGTTCATGTTGAAGACAACCAAGTCAATGTCGTTGTCCATAGAGAGGGTTGAAGCTGTTGAGTCCATGATACGAAGACCTTTGTTGATAACGTCACGGTGGGTCAATTCTTCAAACTTAACGGCTGTCTTGTCTTTCTTAGGATCGGCATTGTAAACACCATCTACGCCATTTTTAGCCATAAGAATGGCATCCGCTTCGATTTCAGCTGCACGAAGGGCCGCTGTTGTATCGGTTGAGAAGTAAGGTGAACCAATTCCAGCACCAAAGATAACGATACGACCTTTTTCAAGGTGGCGAAGGGCACGTCCACGTACATAAGGTTCTGCCACTTGTTGCATGGCAATGGCAGTTTGCACACGCGTATCGACACCAACTTGTTGCAATGAATCTGCCATCACAAGAGCATTCATCACGGTCCCAAGCATTCCAGTGTAATCTGCCTGAACACGGTCCATTCCTGCTTCTGCAGCAGGTTCACCACGCCAGAGATTTCCTCCACCAATAACAAGGGCAATTTCGATACCTAAGCTATGAACTTCTTGAATCTCTTTTGCGATTGTTTGAACTGTCTGGATATCAATCCCTACGCCACGCTCACCGGCAAGGGCTTCACCTGATAACTTGATTAAAATACGTTTATACTTGGGATTCGCCATTTTTACTCTCCTTTTTTTATCCTACCTATTTTATCACAATTTCTAAGATTTTTATAGTATCATGGGCAATTCTTTGAAAAAAATTAAACCGTTAAAAATTCCTCTAAGTCGGTAAGAGCACGCTCTGCAATTTTTTCATAACGAGCTTTTTTATCACGGATACGCTCGCCTTCCAATTCCTTGATAATACCAAAATTGACATTCATTGGTTGGAAATGTTTGCTGTCAGCGTGAGTGATGTAATGAGCCAGACTTCCAATCGCTGTGGTCTCTGGGAAGATAGCTTCACTTTCACCCTTGAAGAGTCGAGCCGCGTTAATTCCCGCAACTAAGCCTGACGCTGCTGACTCAACATAGCCTTCCACACCCGTCATCTGACCAGCAAAGAAGAGGTTAGGCTGTTTCTTAGAACGGTAGGTCTGTTCAAGAAGATTGGGTGAATCCATGTAAGAATTACGATGCATGACACCATAACGAACAAACTCTGCATTTTCAAGACCTGGAATCATTTGGAAAACACGCTTTTGTTCTCCCCATTTGAGGTGGGTCTGGAAACCGACGATATTGTAGAGGCTACCAGCCGCATTATCCTGACGAAGCTGGACAACCGCATACGGTGTTTTGAATTCTCCATCACGAGGGCCTGTATAGTCGTCTGGATACTCCAGACCGACTGGCTTCATAGGACCATAAAGCATGGTTTTAATGCCACGCTTGGCCATGACTTCGATAGGCATACAACCTTCAAAGTACTTTTCTTTTTCAAAGGAATTCAGTGGTGCTTCTTCCGCATTGACCAAGGCTTCATGGAAATCCATAAACTCTTGCCTGGTCATAGGGGCATTGAGGTAGGCTGCTTCTCCCTTGTCATAACGAGACTTGAGATAGACCTTGCTCATATCGATGGTGTTGATATCGATAATAGGCGCTGCTGCGTCGTAGAAATAGAAACCATCGCCGTCATTAAGGGCATGAATCTTTTCAGCTAGGGCATCGCTGGTCAAAGGACCAGTCGCGACAACTGTAATAACATCGGTCGGCAATTCTGTAATTTCATCACGAACCACTTCAATCAAGGGATGATTGGTCACTTTTTCGGTCACCATTTGAGAGAAACCATCGCGGTCCACCGCAAGGGCACCGCCTGCAGGAACACGTGTAGCTTCAGCAGACTCCAAGATGACAGAACCCAAGCGGCGCATTTCTTCCTTGAGGAGTCCAACGGCATTTGTCAAAGCATCCCCACGTAAGGAATTGGAACAAACTAACTCTGCAAAATTGTCTGTTTTGTGCTGAGGTGTTGACTTGACACCACGCATTTCATAGAGTTTAACTGGAATACCACGTTCTGCGATTTGGTAGGCAGCTTCAGACCCCGCTAGACCTGCTCCGATAACATTGATATAAGATTGAGACACGACACTAATACCTCTTTGGGTGGAACATCAGTCCATATCCAAACAAGCCACTGGATTGTTTGACACCCACAAATCTTTCTAATTTTTCTTTTACTAGTATAACAAAAAAAGGGAAGAAGGCAAACTTCCCTGTTTAGTCATTTTCTTAATTTTCTTCCCAGTCGTGGTAGGCAGCGTAGAGCTGACTTTTATTCCACTGGTAGAGTTTCGCAACTTCCTTAATGGCTTGATTTTTCTTCATGCCTTGCTGGATACGAGATTGGATTTCTGAAAACAAGTCCTCCTCGTCCTTTTCCTCCACATCCTGACTGGCACCTTCAACGATGAGAAGGCATTCCCCCTTGAGTGGCGTTTCAGCGATGCTTTCTAGTAGCTCTGAAATCTTTCCTCGTTGGTATTCTTCATAGATTTTAGTCAATTCCCTGACCAAGACCACCGTGCGATCGCCGTAGACTTCTAGCATATTTTCTAACGTATCCGCTACACGGTGGGGTGATTCATAGAAAATCTGAGTTTCTGGGTAATCTTTTTTTAAGTCGAAAAATTGCTTTTGCTGGCCTGATTTTCTCGGTAAGAAACCGTAAAAGATATGTGGCTGTGGCGCTAGGCCACTGGCAATCAAGGCCGAAATCCCTGCAGAGGCACCCGGAACTGTGACAACTGCAATCTCTTCCTTGATGACTGCCTTGACCAAATCATGCCCAGGATCCGAAATGCTAGGCAGACCCGCATCGGATACCTGAGCAATACTTTGTCCTGATTTCAAAAAATCAATCAAATCAGGAATTTTTTCCTTGGCATTGTGCTCGTGAAAACTGATCTGCTTGGTCGAAATGTCAAAATGTTTGAGCAAAAGTCCTGTATTGCGCGTGTCCTCAGCAGCAATCCAATCCACCTCTTTCAAGGTCTGGATGGCACGAAAAGTCATATCATCTAGATTGCCAATCGGTGTTGCTACTAGGTAAAGTTTGCCATAGGGAGATTGTCCCTTAAAACTTTTTTGAATCTGCATGCTTACTCCCTATATAACAACTCATCACAGAACATACATTCCTCGTCCTGCTCGCGACGTTGTCCATAAAAATCATTACATACGTGAAACCCGTCTTTATAGATTCGGCGGACGCTTTCACGAACGTGCTTGGCCTTAACGGGTGTATCTGCTTCCACCTCGCCTAAGCGTTCGCGCAACTTACTATTTTCCAAGCGAAGAGCTGTATTTTCCTCTACCAGGCTCTTGAGATTTTTCTTGATGGCTTCCACATCGGCCAAGGTCACCAATAACTGTTGGGAAAAATCGTCCAGTGCATCAAATAATTCTTTTTTGTCCATAAACCAGCCCTTTCCTTTCTTTATCCTTCATTGAGTTTATATTTCTTTCAAGACCAGATATTCCATGGCATTTTGAAAGCTGACATTGGCCTGCCACATTTTTCTAGCTTCTAGCAAATCTTGTAGAATCTGTCGAATTCTTGCTTGCAAGAGATCCTGCCCACAGAGAACTTCGAGGATTCGCAAGACCTGATCCTGTTTTTCCTTGTCATCTGCCAAGTTGGCTAATTTAGCAACTTGGAGATAACTTTCTTTTTTCTTAGCTAGTAACCAGGTCAGCAGGCGTTCGCTCTCATCCACCAAGGTCCAAAAACTAGCCTGATTGACCAACTTTTCAGCTTCAGCACGCGATTGACTAAACTGAGCTAAGAAAGTCGCTTTTTTCTTGATCAGACCCATTTGTTCTAAGAGCAAGATGAGCTTCTCTTCTTGCTTTTTAAAGTGGAAAATCTGGGTCCGACTCCGGATAGTTGGCAACATCTTTTCCTCATCGCTGGTCAAGAAGAAAATGTAAACTTCACTCTGAGGTTCTTCGATGACCTTGAGCAGAGAATTAGCCGCGTTAGGATGCATTTTCTCCGCCTGCTCGATAATAAAAACCTGTTGCTGACTTTCAATCCCTGCTTGGGAAAACTGACCCACCAATTCCCGAATCCGTTCTGTCTTGATGACCTGATTGACTGGCTTAATCAAGGTGACATCGGGAAACTCTTCCTGTTCAATCAGATTACAGTTTCGGCATTTCTCACACGGCAAAACGCCTACTTTATCCGTACAAAAGAGGCTCTTAGCCAAAAACTGCGCCATTTCCAAGCTTCCAAAGAAACCTGAAAAGAGATAGGCATGATTGAGCTGGTCTTGTTCTAGGATACGGACAAAGCGGTCAAACTGGTCTGGCTGCCAAGCCTTTAGTTGATCTTGTTTCATTTATCCAAGCCCATTCTGTCAAATAAGACAGCCTTAGTTGTTTCCACAACTTGCTCCAAAGGAAGACTCGCATCAATCTTGACAATGCGATTTCCATCTTTGTCCAGAAGAGAAAGATAACCTTGACGGACTTTTTTGTGCAAGTCTAAGCCTTCCAAGTCCAAACGATTGACCTCGCGATTACTATTGGCAGCAATGCGAGCCAGCCCCTCTTCCACCTCAATGTCAAAATAGAGTGTCAAATCGGGTTTGAGGCCATCTGTCGCAAATTGATTGAGCCAATCAATGGCATCAATATCCAAGCCTCGGCCAAATCCCTGATAAGCAAGGGAACTATCGATGAAGCGGTCCATAATGACCAACTTGCCAGCTGCAAGTGCTGGGAGAACTTTTTCCACCAAGTGCTGTCTGCGACTGGCAATATAGAGAAGGAGTTCCGTTTTAGGATCCATCTGAGTATGACTTGGATCCAAAATCACTTGACGAATTTTCTCCCCAATCAAGACTCCGCCAGGTTCACGGGTCGTCAGCACCTCTACTCCTTTTTCCTCTAAAATTGGGAGCAGAGCCTCTAAAACACTGGTCTTGCCTGCTCCCTCTGGTCCCTCAAGAGAGACTAAAAATCCTTTTGACATGTCTAACTCATTTCTTTTTTACTACTTCTATTCTATCAAAAAAATAGGGGTTTGTGACAATCTTTTTGTGTCTTCTCCCTTCAATCGACCATAAAAGAGGTAGACAAAGCCACCTCTTATTTACCTAGTTCTTGCGTTCGTTTGTAGGCTTGATGAACTGCGTCCATGACTGTACCTCTAAAGGCATGTTCTTCCAGACTTGCTACACCAGCGATAGTCGAACCACCTGGACTACAAACTTGGTCTTTCAAAACTCCAGGATGTTGCTGGCTTTCGAGAACCATTTGCCCAGCGCCGACTACTGTTTGGGCTGCCATTTTCAAGGCCCTTTCTCGGGGCAATCCTGTCTGCACACCCGCATCTGCTAAAGCCTCGATAAAAAGGTAGACAAAGGCTGGTCCACAACCTGCAAGACCTGTCGCAGCATCGATTAAGCCATCCCCCAGCTCAACCAATAGACCCGCATTGGCTAATAACTGACAAAAGAGCTCCCTGTCTTCAGCACAACAGTTTGCTGACATGGCATAACTAATCACTCCTTGGCCGATAGCCACTGGTGTATTGGGCATGATGCGAATAATTCGGTGTTGACTTGGCAGAAGACTTGCCAGTTTTTCCAAAGTCAATCCAGCCGCCACGGAAATCAAAAGAAGACTCTCTCGTTTTTCAAGAATAGTCTGATATTGAGAAAGCAAGTCTGAGAACTGAGCAGGCTTAACTCCTAGAAAAATCACATCTGCTTCTGCAAAAATTTCTTCATTGCTGGAAGCCTGACCACCGAAATTAGTGATGAAAGCATCTACTTTCGCTTGACTACGATTGGCAAGGAGAATCTGAGCACCCGTTTTGGCCTGCAAGACAGCTTTCGCCAAGCTAGAACCCATATTCCCCAAACCGATAAATCCAATCTTCATCTCTTACTCCCTTATCTGTCCGTCACCAGTAACCACATACTTGTAGCTAGTCAACTCCTTCAAGCCCATTGGCCCACGCGCATGCAGTTTCTGAGTAGAAATCCCCATCTCACATCCAAGACCAAATTGCCCACCATCAGTGAAACGCGTTGAGGCATTGACATAAACCGCTGCTGAATCTACTTGATCTGTAAAGTAAGTTGCAGCTTCAGTATTTTCCGTCACAATGGCATCCGAATGATGGGTACTGTGGGCTTCAATATGGGCAACCGCTTCTTCTAAACTACTCACAACCTTAACCGCTAGGACATAGTCTAAAAACTCGGTGTCAAAGTCCTGGACCTCAGCTGCTCGACCTGAAACAAACTGACTTGATTTCTCATCCAAGCGGAATTGAATTGGTTCCAGTCCAGCTTCTTTTCGATCTGCAACCAGCACTTGTTCCAAGCGAGGAAGGAAGCTTGCTGCCTTGTCTTCATGAACGAGGAGAACCTCCATGGCATTACAAACAGAAGGACGACTGGTTTTAGCATTGTTGATGATCGATAGAGCCTTGCCTTCATCGGCTTCCTTATCCACATAGACATGGACAATTCCAGTTCCTGTCTCGATAACAGGTACGATAGCATTTTCAACCACGGCATTGATCAAGCCAGCTCCTCCACGAGGAATGAGAAGATCTAGATAGCCCTTGGCCTTCATCATGGCATAGCTACTTTCACGACTGGTATCTTCCACTAGTTGAATCACCTCTGGATGTATGGTAGTCGTCTCCAAACCCTTCTTCAGAGCTGTGACAATAGCATGAGCAGTTTGGTAGGCGTCCTTACCACTACGAAGAACGACAGCATTCCCACTCTTGAGAGCCAAAGCAACCGCATCCGACGTCACATTTGGACGGCTTTCGTAGATAATACCGATAACCCCCATAGCCACCCGTTTCTTGGTAATAAGCAAACCATTTTCAAGCTGACTTGTCTCTAGGACTTCGCCAATAGGATCTGGTAAAGCAACCACTTCACGAATCCCAGTTACCATCGCTTCTATACGTCCCGCATCCAAATAAAGACGGTCTAGCATAACATCTGAGATTTTCCCCTTGGCCGATGCCATATCGAGGGCATTGGCCGCTAAAATCTCCTCAGTAGCTGCCAATAACTGATCAGCCATAGCTAGCAAGGCTTGGTTTTTCACTGCTTCGCTGGCAGTATTGATTGATTTCTTAACAGCCTGTACCTGTTCAAATTGTTCTTGTGTACTTACCATCGTTCACCTCTAAAATTCTGTAAAGAGCAGCTGGATTTCAGGAGTGATGGAAATCCAGTCATCACGGGGAATCAAGACTCCCTTAGCTTTTTGAGAACGGAGCATATCTTCTAGGGCTGAGACGCCAAATTGGACACGTCCCTTTCCAAGAGATTGACCTGTTTCTTTATCTGCCACTGTGACAATATCGTGGTAAGAGAAGTTTCCTTCCACTTCTACCACACCCGATAAAAGGAGACTTTTTCCGTTTTTTGAAAGTGCCTCTGCAGCTCCACCATCTACCCAAATCATTCCCTGACTTTGAGCATAGAAGGCCAGCCATTGTTTCTGGGTACGAAGTCCCTTCTCTTGCGCAACAAAGAAGGAACCATCCCTAGTTTCTTCAGCTGCCTCAATCAAGGCATCAGATTTCATGGAGGAGCAAATATAGACTGGCACACCTGATTCCGTCGCAATAGTAGCCGCCTTGATTTTTGTCAGCATACCCCCAGTTCCATTTGAAGAACCTGCTCCACCAGCCATATCAATAATCTCACGATTGATAGTCTCGATTGTCTCTAAACGTTTGGCTGTTGGATCTGAGTTGGGATTGCCAGTATAGAGGCCGTCCACATCAGTCAAGAGAACCAAAAGGTCTGCTTGAACCATCGCCGCCACTTGGGCACTCAAAGTGTCATTGTCTCCAACCTTGAGCTCATCAATGACGACACTGTCATTCTCGTTGATGATGGGAATTGCCCCACGATGAAGCAATACAGACAAGGCCTGGTGGGCGTTCTTATAGCGACGTTTATCTACAAAATCATCCTGTGTCAGCAAGATTTGTGCAGAAACGATCTGGCGCATGAGGAGATTGGTTGTGTATTCCTCCAACAAAAGTCCCTGACCAACTGCAGCCGAAGCTTGTTTATCTGCAATCTTGGTCGGACGTTTTTTAAAACCCAAAGCACCAAATCCAGCCGCTACTGCCCCAGATGAGACTAAAATCAACTCATGCCCAGCTTCATGCAGCATAGCCAATTGCTGGGTAATTGCCTTTACTTTGCTTCTTGATAAACTCCCGTCTTCATTTGTCAAGGAGGAGGTCCCTACCTTAAAGACGATTCGTTTGTACTTCATATTCTCACTCCGATTCTTCATATTTATCCATTATAACATGAATGCTTTAAAATAGAAAAGACTTGAAATGAAAAAGGTTGAGACAAGGCATCTCAACTCTTTTATCTATTCTCAGTTTTACGCAATCTTTCCAGCGTTTCTTTAAAAATCTCTGGAATATCTGCTGTGAATTCCAAGGTCTCACCTGTTCTCGGATGGGTAAAACCTAGAGTCTTGGCATGGAGGAATTGTCCATGTCCTTTCAGTGTTTTTCGAGGACCATAGACTTCATCACCAGCGACTGGATGGCCAATATAAGCCATATGAACACGAATCTGGTGGGTACGCCCTGTTTCCAGTTGCAACTCCACTAAGCTATAATCTCCAAAGCGTTCCAAGACGTGAAAACGTGTTACTGCAGGCTTTCCTTTAGCAGTCACAGCCTGTTTCTTACGGTCTTTTTCACTACGACCAATCGGCGCTTCAATGACACCACGATCATTGGGAAGATTGCCATGAACAATCGCCCAGTATTTGCGGAGAGACTTCTTGTCCTTGAGTTCTTGAGCGAGTGCTAAGTGGGCCTCATCATTCTTAGCAATCATAAGGAGACCAGACGTGTCCTTGTCAATGCGGTGAACGATACCTGGACGGAGAATCCCATTGATACCTGATAAGTCCTTGATATGGAACATGAGGGCATTGACCAAGGTTCCACTAGTATGACCTGCGCTCGGATGAACAACCATCCCTTGAGGCTTGTTAACGACGGCTACGTCCTCATCTTGATAGATGATATCAAGTGGAAGATTCTCAGCCACATACTCTAAAACCTCTGGTTCTGGCACATGGTAAGTGATCACATCCCCCTCTTGGACAGTGTATTTGGCTTTCTTTACTTGCCCATTCACCAAAACTTGTCCAGCCTTGATTTGTTCATTAGCGAGACTGCGTGACAATTCTGTCAGGTCCGACAGAGCCTTGTCTAAGCGCACCCCACCAGTTTCAATTTTTATTTCCATTTACTTCCTCTTTAAGCATTGCAATCAATAAAACAATGACACCAACTGTCAAATAGCTGTCAGCCACATTGAAAATCGCAAAGTTGATAAAGTCTAGGTGAAACATATCCACCACAAAACCTTGACTCATTCTGTCAATAAAGTTGCCCAGACCTCCCGCGATGATCAAAGTCAGTCCAAAAACCAACCAGATAGAATCCTCCATGTGTTTATGTAGATACCAAATGGCTCCTACCATGACGACCAGTGTAATGACCGCAAATAACCACTGCTGATCTTGCAGCATGGAGAAGGCTGCCCCACGATTTTGCAGATAGGTCAAGCTAACAAGATTGGGGATCCACGAACGCACTTCACCCAGTGGAATCTGCTGGGCAACATAGGCTTTGACCCACTGGTCCAGTGCTATCAAGAGCAGTACAATCACTGCCACTATTCCTCTTTTTTTCATGATTTCCTCTTCTGATCAAAATATTCTTGCATAACCTCAACGAAGAGTGTCCCAGCTTGACTAAGCTCAACTTCTTCCCGTTTGACATAAACCATGCGGTTATCTAAATTATCCTTGAGACGAATAACTGTAATGCCATTAACACTGTCACTATCCAAAAATCCAGACCCAGTCGCATAAGCATCCGTCCGCTCCAAAATACCATTCAAAGTAGCACGGTCCGTCACATTGAACATCTGGGAGCTCGCACTGGTATCAACAAAGTTCTCTGAATAGTAAAGATACTCGTCCTTTTCTTGAGTGAACCGAACGGTTGGTAAATCAGCCAAATCCTCCATGACCAGTTCTTCTTTTTCCGCCAAGGGATGGCCTTCACGCAGATAGATATGGGTATGAAAAGGAATCAACTCAATGACTTCGAGACCTAACTTTTCAACCCGTTGCATGATGCCCTTTTTATTTTGATTGTTGAGGTAGATAATCCCAATCTCACTATGTCCTTGAGCTACTTCGTCTAAAATTTGAACTGTGGTAGACTCAAAAATACGAAAGTTCTTGTAGTCAGGATAACGTTCTGAAAAGGCCGTAATGGTTGGTGGCAAGAAGTCATAGTGCTGACTGGCAATGGAAAATTCATCCTTTTCTTCCTCAGGATTGGCATACTGATTTTGAAAAACATCAAATCCTTTGACCAATTCTTGCGCTTTCTCATAAAATTCCATACCGCGACGTGTCAAAAATGTTCCTGAACTCGTCCGACGGAAAATTTTAAAGCCAAGCTCTTTTTCCAAATCTCGCACAGAAATAGACAGACTCGGCTGACTAACATACATCTTTTCAGCAGCTTCACGGAAAGTACCACTATTGGCAATAGCCACAACATAGCGTAATTGTTGAATGTTCATCTTTTACCCCCAACTTCTCTATCTGTTCATTATACCATATTTTAGAAATTTTCCACCTAGGAAAAATAATGCCATTCATAAAATTCATCTACACTAGTAACAAAGAATTATGGGTATCAAAACAAAAAAATAGGCTCTCCGAAAACTCGGAAAGCCTTATTTTATGCTACTTCTAGCTTCCTCGCCTTTTCATTTTAAGGCTCGGGATAAAAAGGTTCACTGAACCTTTTTATTTAGCGATTGGGTAAACAGAAACCTGCTTTTTATCGCGTCCTTTACGTTCAAAGCGTACTACGCCTTCAACTTTAGCGAACAAAGTATCGTCCCCACCACGTCCAACGTTTACACCTGGATAGATGTGTGTACCACGTTGACGGTAAAGGATTGATCCACCCGTTACAGTTTGTCCGTCAGCTGCTTTAGCTCCAAGACGTTTCGCTTGTGAATCACGTCCGTTTGATGTAGAACCTCCACCTTTTTTGTGGGCGAAAAGTTGCAAGTTGTTAAGAGTCATTTTTAACATAATGTTTTCCTCCGTGTTAGTTTTCTGTGATAACTCTGGTTTGGACGAACTCAGAAGAGTTCTCCGATAAGTTTGCCATACCTAAGAAAAATGATTCGAAGAATAACTGCGTCATTTCTCTCTGGTGCGAAGGAAGATCCGCTGGTATTTCAACCTTTAGATAGCCACCTTCATCTTCGTTTAATTCTAAGATTGGTTCATAGCCTGCAAATTTCTCAATGGAATTGACAAAGTTAATGGCAAGCGTAGAAACCGATGCACACACGACATCTAAGCCGTATTCGCCACTTTCGGCGTGTCCAGTAATTTCCGCACTCCTCAGCTCGCCATCTTCGGCTCTCTCAAAGACTGCTTGTATCATGTGTTCTCCTTAAAAATTAAGCGTTGATCGCGTTGATGACAACTTTTGTATATGGTTGACGGTGACCTTGTTTGCGGTGGCTACCTTTCTTAGGTTTGTACTTGTAAGTAACAACTTTCTTTTGTTTTCCTTGTTTTTCAACAGTTCCAACTACAGTAGCTCCAGCAACAAGTGGAGTTCCGACAACAGTGTTTTCACCACCAACAAGAACAACTTCGTTAAAAGTAACTTCTTGACCAGCTTCAACGTTCAATTTTTCAACGTAAACTGCTTGACCAACTTCAACTTTAACTTGTTTTCCGCCAGTTTTGATAATTGCGTATGTGCTCATTATGCACCTCCTATGATTTTTAGGGTTTCCCCGTATTTTTGTGAAGACTCGCCTAGCATCGTGGGACGAACCACTTAAAAGAAGAGCTCTAAGTATAACAAAGTTTAAATTTTGTATACGATGAGCAACGATGTTCGTGCGGTTGCACAGGACTGTGCATAGTCAACTCTTCGATTATAGCATATCTTCTTTTTTCTTACAAGTAAAATCAATTAAAATTAAGCTTTTTCTTTCCCTTTTTTTCTCCAAGAAGCAAAAAGCATGCTGAAGTAAAAGATACTCATCATAAGAGGAACACCTAGAATTGTCTTCTCCTGATAGTAAATCGTCAAATAAGCTGAAAAAACAACTCCGAAGACAAAACTGCTAAGCAAGCTAACAAAAATCAAGCCCTCTCGTAGGAAAGGCGTATGCTTGGTCCGAAAATAATCTCCAAAAGCTAACATGGTTCGTTTGATATTCCCGGTCATAAAAGCATTATTATAGGCAATACCAGACACTTCTCCAAAAGCAGTTGTCACCAGTCCCATACAGAAGGCCAAGGGCGGTACGAGATAGATATTCTCTACAGTTTGCGGCACAAAGCCAATAATTAGGGACAAGACTGCAAGTGGAATTACAGACAAAATTGGCTTTTTAACAATTCTCAATTTTTCCTTATAGACAGTTAATAAAAGGACCCCCATCATAAAAGCTAGCAAGGTCATTACTTTGGCACTGGCATCTGACACATTGTGTTGAATGAGTCCTACTGATAGAAAAACCACATTCCCAGTCTGTCCTGCCACAAGAGTATTTCCTCGCACGATAAAGGTATAGGCATCTACATATCCTGCGCAAAAAGTCAAAAAAAGCGCTAGCCTCTTAGACTGACGTGATATTTTTCTTATTGGTAATAATCTCATTTTCTCCCCCTCTTCATTTCATCTACTTATCTAAATATTGTACCACTTTCTCCAAGAAATGCGTAGTCCATTTGAAAATTTTTACCATCTGTTGGATAGTCCTTCTTTTCTGTGTTATAATGAAGGAAGGTTTTAAAATCGGAAAAGGAGTATTTATGCTAAAATTAGGTGTCATCGGAACAGGTGCTATTAGCCATCACTTCATAGAAGCAGCCCATACCAGCGGAGAATACCAGCTGGTCGCAGTCTATTCTAGAAAACTAGAAACTGCCGCAACCTTTGCTTCCCGCTATCAAAATGTCCAACTCTTTGATCAATTAGAAGACTTCTTTAAGTCTTCCTTTGATGTAGTCTATATTGCTAGTCCAAACTCCTTGCATTTTGTTCAAGCCAAGGCTGCCTTGTCTGCTGGTAAGCACGTCATTCTTGAAAAGCCAGCTGTCACTCAGCCACAAGAATGGCTAGATTTGAGGCAATTGGCTGAGAAAAATAATTGTTTTATCTTTGAGGCAGCTCGTAATTACCACGAGGAAGCTTTTACTACTATTAAGGATTTTTTGGCAGACAAGCAAGTATTGGGAGCTGATTTCAACTATGCCAAGTATTCTTCCAAGATGCCGGACTTGTTAGCTGGGCAGACGTCAAATGTCTTTTCAGATCGTTTTGCTGGTGGAGCCCTTATGGACTTGGGGATTTATCCTCTCTACGCTGCCGTTCGCCTCTTTGGAAAAGCTCAAGACGCGACTTATCAGGCTCAACAGCTTGACAATAGTATTGACCTAAATGGAGACGGTATCCTCTTCTACCCTGACTTTCAAGTTCATATCAAAGCTGGGAAAAACATCACTTCCAATCTTCCTTGTGAGATTTACACAGCGGATGGAACCTTGACCCTCAATACGATTGAACATATCCGCTCAGCTATTTTTACTAACCACCAAGGAAATCAAGTCCAGCTCCCTATCCAACAGGTTCCCCATACAATGACTGAGGAAGTTGCTGCATTTGTACACATGATCCAGCAACCAGACCAAAAACTTTACCAGACTTGGCTGGATGATGCAAGTTCTATTCATGAGCTACTCTATACCATGCGCCAGACTGCTGGCATTAGATTTGAGGCAGAAAAATGAAAACCAAACTACCCACTGAATGGCAAAAACTGAGCGACCAACTCGGTTTCCAAGAATTTACTCCCATTCAAACTCAACTATTTGAGCCTATACTTGCTGGAGAAAACCTCCTGGGAGTAAGCCCGACAGGAACTGGTAAGACCCTAGCTTACCTCCTGCCAAGTCTTCTCAGACTACAAAAGAAAAAAGCCCAACAACTCTTGATCCTAGCACCAAATACAGAACTAGCTGGACAGATTTTTGACGTATGTAAAACGTGGGCAGAAGCCATCGGTTTGACTGCTCAGCTCTTCTTATCAGGTTCCAGTCAAAAACGCCAGATTGAACGCCTCAAAAAAGGACCAGAAATTCTGATTGGAACTCCTGGCCGTATCTTTGAGTTGATTAAATTGAAAAAAATCAAGATGATGAATGTGGAAACCATCATTCTGGATGAATTTGACCAATTGCTCGATGATTCTCAGATTCACTTTGTCGAGAAAATCACTCACTACGCACCTCGTGACCACCAACTCATCTATATGAGTGCGACGACCAAGTTTGACCAAGAAAAGATTGCACCAAACACGCGCACTATTGATCTCTCTGATCAAAAACTGGACAACATCCAACATTTCTATATGCAGGTAGACCAACGTCACCGAGTGGATATGCTGCGAAAATTGGCTCATGTAGAGGATTTCCGCGGACTAGTTTTCTTTAATAGCCTATCAGATCTTGGAAGTGCGGAGGAAAAACTACAGTATCGGGATGTCTTGGCTGTCTCCCTCGCTAGCGATGTCAATGTTAAATTTCGAAAAGTCATCTTAGAAAAGTTTAAAGATAAGCAACTAACCCTGCTCCTTGCAACTGACCTTCTGGCACGTGGAATTGATATCGATAGTCTAGAATGTGTCGTAAACTTTGATGTTCCTAGAGATATCGAAACCTACACTCACCGTGCTGGCCGTACAGGTCGCATGGGCAAAGAGGGCTATGTTATCACTCTCGTAACCCATCCTGAAGAACTTAAAAAACTCAAGAAATTCGCAAGTGTACGTGAAATTGTTCTAAAAAATCAAGAACTCTATATCAAATAAGGTTGGCATTCGCCAACCTTTTTCTTATCCCCAAGTAATTTCTAAACGATATGAGGCAAAGGGAAGTCCCTCTTTGTTTTGCAGTTGATAGTCTAGGTGGATTTTTTGTCCTTCAACCTCGTAACAACTGGTCTGGATGATAAACTCCTGCATCCCCATAGGAGTCGGAATATAGGCCAAACTATCACTAGACTTTAGAAAACGCATGATGGTTTTGGGACTCGAGAAACGGGTCATCACCAGTTCTTCTTCATGAAACTTGAGAACCACTTTTTCCTTTTCCTCATTGTAGAAAAGCAGATAGCTATAATCTCCCTTTTCACGCACTTCCACGTCATAGAGTTGGTCTATGACTTCCAACTGTTCATCAAACTGAATCGTATTTCGCATCCGAATCTTCACATCAGGTCCTCTTTCTTGTCTCTTGTTCTACTATTTTACCAAAAAGAGCAGGATTTTGCTATAATGGTCATATGAACGAAAAAGTATTCCGTGACCCTGTTCACAATTATATCCATGTTAATAATCAGGTCATCTATGACTTGATCAATACAAAAGAATTTCAACGTCTGCGTCGTATCAAACAGCTAGGGACTTCCAGCTATACTTTCCATGGTGGGGAGCACAGTCGCTTTTCCCACTGTTTGGGGGTCTATGAGATCGCTCGTCGTATCACGGAGATTTTTGAAGAAAAATATCCTGAAGAATGGGATCCTGCTGAGTCTCTCTTGACCATGACCGCTGCGCTTCTTCATGACCTCGGGCATGGTGCCTACTCGCATACTTTTGAACATCTCTTTGATACAGATCATGAGGCCATTACCCAGGAAATCATCCAAAGTCCTGAGACAGAGATTCATCAAGTCCTACTACAAGTAGCGCCAGATTTCCCCAAAAAGGTTGCCAGCGTCATCGACCATACCTATCCTAACAAGCAGGTCGTGCAACTCATTTCCAGTCAGATTGATGCGGACCGTATGGACTATCTCTTGCGCGACTCCTATTTTACAGGAGCATCTTATGGGGAATTTGACCTGACTCGCATCCTCCGAGTCATTCGTCCTGTTGAAAATGGCATCGCCTTTCAGCGCAATGGCATGCATGCCATCGAAGACTACGTGCTCAGTCGCTATCAGATGTATATGCAGGTTTATTTCCACCCAGCAACACGCGCCATGGAAGTTCTTCTACAGAATCTCCTCAAACGCGCTAAGGAACTCTATCCTGAAGACAAAGATTTTTTTGCACGAACTTCTCCACATCTCCTTCCTTTCTTTGAAAAAAATGTGACCTTGTCTGACTATCTGGCTCTGGATGATGGCGTGATGAATACCTACTTCCAACTCTGGATGACCAGTCCTGACAAGATACTAGCCGACTTGTCGCAACGTTTTGTCAACCGCAAGGTCTTTAAATCCATTACTTTTTCAGAAAAAGACCAAGACCAACTCGCAACCATGAGACAACTGGTTGAAGAAATCGGTTTTGATCCAGACTACTATACTGCTATTCATAAGAATTTTGACCTCCCTTATGATATCTATCGTCCCGAATCTGAAAATCCACGGACACAGATTGAGATTCTACAGAAAAATGGTGAACTGGCAGAACTCTCTAGCTTGTCCCCTATCGTCCAATCCCTTGCTGGCAGCCGCCACGGAGACAATCGTTTCTATTTTCCTAAAGAAATGTTGGACCAAAACAGTATCTTCGCAAGCATTACCCAGCAATTTTTACACTTGATTGAGAACGATCATTTTACCCCAAATAAGAACGAATAGAGGAAATTTATGAGTATTAAACTAATCGCCGTCGATATCGATGGTACCCTGGTTAACAGTAAAAAGGAAATCACTCCTGAAGTCTTTTCTGCCATCCAAGATGCCAAACAAGCCGGTGTCAAAGTCGTCATTGCAACAGGTCGTCCTATCGCAGGCGTTGCCAAACTTTTGGACGACTTACAATTGAGAGATGAGGGTGACTATGTTGTAACCTTCAACGGTGCCCTTGTCCAAGAAACTGCTACTGGCCATGAGATTATCAGCGAATCCTTGACCTATGAGGATTATCTAGATATGGAATTTCTCAGTCGCAAGCTCGGTGTTCACATGCACGCTATTACCAAGGACGGTATCTATACTGCCAATCGCAATATCGGAAAATACACAGTTCACGAATCAACCCTCGTCAACATGCCTATCTTTTACCGCACTCCTGAAGAAATGGCTGACAAGGAAATCGTCAAGTGTATGTTTATCGATGAACCAGAAATCCTCGATGCTGCCATTGAAAAGATACCAGCAGAATTTTATGAGCGCTACTCTATTAACAAATCTGCTCCTTTCTACCTCGAACTCCTTAAAAAGAATGTAGACAAGGGTTCAGCTATTACTCACCTAGCTGAAAAACTCGGATTGACCAAAGATGAAACCATGGCAATCGGTGACGAAGAGAATGACCGTGCCATGTTGGAAGTCGTTGGCAACCCCGTTGTTATGGAAAATGGAAATCCAGAACTCAAAAAAATCGCCAAATACATCACCAAAACAAATGACGAATCTGGCGTTGCCCATGCTATCCGTACGTGGGTGCTGTAAAGTATGATAAAATACGAAAACCGCTCAGCTGAGCGGTTTTTTACACTGTTTATATGCCCCCTGCAAACATAATAATATATATCAGTCTTTCTGGTTTGTTGTTATTCATGGTTTTTAAAAAGAGAAAAACTATTAAAAAATATAAAAAAATAATTTTTTGGGGGCAAGTTTGGGGCGAAAATATTTAGAAATAATTTATCAAAACGCTTGACATCTCGGTTCTCCGTTATATAATATGATTAAGATAAAAATTGAGGTAAAGAAAAATATGAGAAAAGTTATTCAAGAATTACTTAATAGTTCTATTTCTACATCTGCTATTTCACAAGGTGCCGGTGTGCCATGGACTACCGTTTCTGACCTCAGAAAAGGAAAAACAAGCATGGACAAAATGGCACTTCTCACAGCAGAAAAACTTTATGAATTTGCTACAGCTGATAAGCAGTGATTTCCGTCACTGCTTTTATTATTGCAAACAAGAAAGCCCGCAAGCCTGAGCCTGCGGTTACAATTCGAACAATATTTTAGAAAATTTCCTTTCTATTTTTAAAAAATTATTTTGTAGTGATCAATCCGTCAGGCTCGATGTTGAAACTTTCTTTTTCAGCCAATCGGCCATCTTCAAGCATGAGGTGTTGTACAGTTACTTAAATCTTGAGAGTACAAAAACTATATGTTTGACCGTCCCAATCAACAGCATGTTGTACAGTTACTTAAATCTTGAGAGTACAAAAACATATCGGGGGCAAGCCTCTCGATTTTTGGGGTTGTACAGTTACTTAAATCTTGAGAGTACAAAAACAATTACTGAACACAATTACCGATTGATCGGTTGTACAGTTACTTAAATCTTGAGAGTACAAAAACAATCCAGATTTAAATGATTTGCTCATTTGGTTGTACAGTTACTTAAATCTTGAGAGTACAAAAACGCATCGATACTCCATTTGGTCCAATTTGAAGTTGTACAGTTACTTAAATCTTGAGAGTACAAAAACATATTTTTTGAAATTCTGCTCGTACTCATTGTTGTACAGTTACTTAAATCTTGAGAGTACAAAAACTGAAGTCACTGACTTACACGAAAAGATATGGTTGTACAGTTACTTAAATCTTGAGAGTACAAAAACTGACTCAGCAACCGTAGTCAAAGAATTGACGTTGTACAGTTACTTAAATCTTGAGAGTACAAAAACTTGTAACGTCGATGAGAACTTCATCATATAGTTGTACAGTTACTTAAATCTTGAGAGTACAAAAACATGCCGTTGCAAATGGTGCACCTCAAGAAGGTTGTACAGTTACTTAAATCTTGAGAGTACAAAAACCTAATTATCATACAAGCTGCTGATTGAATCGTTGTACAGTTACTTAAATCTTGAGAGTACAAAAACCGGACACCTTAGCGCCGTAATGGTCTTGGAGTTGTACAGTTACTTAAATCTTGAGAGTACAAAAACAGGAATGATTGCTTGGTGGGAATCTAATCAGTTGTACAGTTACTTAAATCTTGAGAGTACAAAAACACTACGGTTATCAATCCGTCTGGTTGGATTGTTGTACAGTTACTTAAATCTTGAGAGTACAAAAACCGCTTGCTCTTAATGTCTTGATTCGCTTTAGTTGTACAGTTACTTAAATCTTGAGAGTACAAAAACTGGTTGTTGGGTTCTCTTTATGTAATTCCTCGTTGTACAGTTACTTAAATCTTGAGAGTACAAAAACGCCATGTAGTTTACCTCCTATAATGTATTAGTTGTACAGTTACTTAAATCTTGAGAGTACAAAAACTCTCTTGAAGAGCTTTCAATTTATCGATTTGTTGTACAGTTACTTAAATCTTGAGAGTACAAAAACCTCAAATTCGTCAATTTTGATTTTTGCTCCCCTCAAAAATATTATAAATTCTTAAATTCCACTCGTCAATACTATTCTTCCAAATATTTCAATAACATTGGATTGATTGATTCAATACGGAATTTTGTTTTCATTTCATACTGATACAAATTATTCAAAATTTTTAATGCCACTTGATCTTCTACAGATAGACTCATGTGGAGAATGTCCGAGCTAAATAAATAGGATCCAATTTTTCTTAAAGAAGTTAAAAATTCTTGTTCATCAGGTATTTGATTTATTGGATACTGATTGGTAAAGCGATCATACATGAATTCTAGCGAATAAAAATGATCAACATAATCGGAAACAATATTGATTTCCTCTAAAACTTCTTTCGTGACATGAAGATAACCTTCATTGGAAGGAAACAAAACAATATATAATGAATCATTATGATTAGTAAGAAATTCCATTTTCTCACAACATTCAACAAAATCACTATAGGATAGAAAATCATCCAAATTTCGTAAGACAAGTAAAAATTTTTCATAACTGTTCGTCGCCATGACTTCTAACATGGAAAGAAATAATAAAAACTTTGTCTTATTGTCTACAAATTCAAAGGATATATTTTTATCATTTTTCCCAAAGTATGGTAAAAAATTTTTTTGAATTAATTGATCCGTATTAAAATATTTTGCTTCAGTATGATAGACAATATCATCTATTTGAAGATTCAACTTCTGATTCAATAGAAGTGAAATCCTATCTAGATTGTCATTGATATTTTCAATTTGCTCCATTATCTCTATAGAATTAATCTTTTTCTTTATATAATCATAGGCTACTGTTCCTTTTTTATATTCCATTTGTTCAATTAAATCATTGATATTGGACACTTGAATAACACTGAATTCTGACCGGGAAACCATTATATCGTCTATTAGTATTTTAGGCTCATTTTGTTCAAATAGAACTAAATCTTCCTCACTATATTTTTTTCCTCCAAAATACCATAATAGTATCTGCCAAATATAATATTTTAATTGCTGATCTTGACCTACAATTTGAGTAAATTGGCCAAAACTTAATGAAATATTATCCTTATACGGATGACTAATGTTCATTTTCATATAACTACCAACTTATTATCACTGACTACTTCTTCTTGCTTTGTTTTTCCACCAATGATTAAAACCATTTCAGAAAATTGTTTCTCAGTCACAGCTAGCAAACGGACATTCCCACTTGGTAAATTACTCTGACTTAATTTTTTATAGAATTTACTAGCAAAACTTCGGTTCGGACAGGTTCGATAATAAACAGAAAACTGCAACATTTCAAAACCGTTTGCGATTAAGTCTTTCCGAAAATTACGATAGACTCTTTTTTCTTGATTTGTTTCCATTGGTAGATCAAAAAAACACAATAATCTCAATGCTTCATACCTCATTTCTTTAGCTCCATTCTACACTCGAAACCATTGGACAGTAAAATTTACTGGTATCCTTATCAGAGATACATTTTAGAAAACCTTTTACATATTTATCCATTGCTACCGTTACAGAACACGTTTCTTTCCCATAACGAATCTTCGCATTTAGTGTATCCGTCAACGCAAGACGAAATTCATATTTCAAATACTCTTCATCTCGTAAATTTTGATAGACCCAGACATCGATAATCTGCCGAAAAGGTTCCATTAGATCATCAACCAAGTTAAACTGGTTATATTCATTCTTATGGAAAATGCCAATCAAGGGATTCAAACCATAACCAGCAATAATACGTGCCATCTGCGCTCTCATGATTGCATAACCATAATTTAGGCCAGCATTGATGACATCCGTTTCCTGTTGTGTAAGACGTACGAATTTCTTTCCAAATAATTCATTGAAATAAACTTTAGCAGCATGACCTTCACGATTGGTTTTATCTCCATATTCAATATGATCTTTATAGTCTGCTAATAATTGAATGCATTCAATATTTTTCTCAAACATTGCAAGAACATCTTGCTGATTGTTTATTTTGAAATAAGTAACTATCTGCCATAATTTGTCTTTCTGTTCCTGCGTCCACAATAATTGCTCCTGTAATTTTTTATAGGCTCTAAAATGACCATTTTGAGAATGATAAATTCCTGTAGGCAAGTGCTCATTATCACAGACAATTAAGGCAATATTATACTTACTTAAAGCACTTAACAACCTTAAAGTTACAACAGTCTCCCCTCCTTCTGCTACAATTATCGAAATATCACTCAGTGGGATAACATAGTCTTGACCCATTTTCTTAATTAGAAGGTTATCCAACTTCAATTGCATTTTTTCACTCTGACAGACATGCACAATTCTCCAAGTCATCGTATTTTCCTCTTTCACAAAACGAAAACACCCAGCCATAAATGACAGGGTGTTGAATTCGGCATGAAGCCTTATCTTTGTAGCTTCTGCAAGATTTAAGTAACTGTGCAAGGCGTCCCTTACGGTTACTATTATAGTACATTGTACAAGCGTTTGCAACTCTTTTTTAAATATTTTTTAAAATTTGAGTTTTGGTTCGTCACCCTCTTTTTTAATGATATGTTTTTTTCCTAAAACATCCGTTTTGACTTTAAAAATAGAAATATTTGATTTATTTAATCCCTTCAAACACTGTCCTCCTTTGGCAACATTTCCAAGTATCGTTATCAATTCTTGTTGACCATCAAATCTAGCTTTATCATAAGGTTTTAGTTCTACATAGTGTTTTGCCGTATCATTCCTTGAATTAAATCTAAATAATTTTTGTTCATTGTTTTCTGAATCTTTTATTAATATCAAATCATTTTTATAGAGAGTAAATTTAAATTCAGACTGCTCATCAACGCCTTCAATTCTCTTTATAGAATTATACTTCTCATTAGAAATACTATATTTCCCACTACCTTTTTCAAAAGATAAATCAGAATATTTCAAACCCATCAATTCATATTTTTTAGTCTGATGATTAAAATAAACATCCGTCCTCCAAGGCTTAAGTGACTGAAGAACCACTTGATTATCACTACCATCTGGTGTGATATCAATGTAATTACCTAGTTTATTATCGTAGTATTTCAGACATTTAATTTCTGGTCCATTACCTTTTTTGCTGTACTTACGGATTGGCCCATTTTCTTGTCGATATTTCTCAAAAGGATTGCAAGGAACTTCCTTATTTTTATCGTTCCGTTCTTTAGATGGATAGGTTCTTAAAATTTCTTCAATCACTTTTTCAAATGTTTGTGGGTCTTTATGATACATCAAGAATTTTCTCTTATCTTTATTGTAAATTTTAATAAAAGCATCATACCCTGCTTGACTATAAATATCTTTAATCTTACCTAAAACATAAGTTTCTTCGGATTTATCTTTATCCAATTTCGCTTTTCTTGTTGCGTAAATGGTTGCATCTGAAATTTTTCGATTAAATTTTGAATCCACTTGATAAGAAAATAGGATGCTATCTTCAAATTTCTTGCTACTTAATGTATCAACAAAATGGTCATAAGGAGCTTTAAACACTAACTCTTTGTATTCATCATCACTTAATGAAATTATTTCTCCAGTCTCTGAATCAACAAACTGTCCTTCTTTATAAGAAATCAGAGGATTATTCTGTTTTTTCCATAATCTTAATTGACTCGAAGCGGCAATAATTAAGGCATCAACAGCATGATGATGGTAAGTCTCACGAGACTTTTCAAGCCTCCACTTTCTTCTTAGCTGAGAGGTAAATTGTCCACGTACCACCGAAATAGTTGTATCGAATTTATGAGCTTTATAAAAATCTTGTAGAGCATTTAAAACAACGCGAGAGGAATATCGAGTATCAACCAAATTTCGTTCGATGAATTTCTGCTTCACTTCAATTTTACTAATATCTTCTTCCGTTAAAAGGTACTCTTTCTTTTTATTACCTAATAATTTAGACTCTTTTACATAAGATTTAAACTCACGGTAGGACCAGGCATCATCCATACTATCTAAAGCCTGAAACGGAGTACGTTGGCCTTTTTCTTGGTTTGCTGTAGCTAGAACCAATACTTTATTAGATAGACTATCATCAAACGATAAAGAAAGAGGTAAAATATGGTCGATTTCGTACTTATACTGATTATGAATTAAATCTGAAATCGGAATACTCTTCCCAGTATAGAGACACTTTTCTCCCTGTTGATGCCATAAACGAATCTTAGTAGCTAATTCCTTATGCCCATGAAAAATGTTATCCGGCAACTCTTTTTTCCCATTGTATTGAAACGCCGCTTTTTCCATAGCCGCATATTTCTCATCTTGGTTTGCCTTTTGACGTTTTATATAATCTTTCTTAGCATCTTCTTCGTTATTTTCACGCGCCATTTCGATAACGATATTATCAAAGATACCATGTTTTTTAGTTGCTTCGTTGATTATTTTTATAGCTTGTCTGACGGATTTTGCTACTACAGGGTTATAAATTTCTTCTGTTAATTCTTTTTCATCAATATACTTGGTTCTTTTTGATGTTTCTTTAGATTTTTGTTTCCCCAATCGTGTTAGAATTGTCATTTGCTCTTCTGAAGTTTCATAGAGTTCTGGTATCAATTCCATCATGAGTTTAAGGGAAAAATTATGCCATCCCTTACTAAATAGACTGCTATTATTTTTTCTAAATTGAACCAATTCAAGTACTTGATCTTGACTAAAAGAATCTTTTAACTTTGTGTTAATCGCTTCTTCTATACCTTCTCGTTCAGTATTTAGAGTTAAAATATGTGCAAGCTCATCTAGAACATTTCTAGACAATTCCCCAACTGAAATTGTTTCTAGCGATTGCATTTTTCGATATACTTCAAAAGTATGCATTTCAGGTTTATTGTTTACATCAACTCGATAACCACGTATCTGATCTACTGAAGCATCAATTATTTTAGCAATGTATTTCAATAAGGTTGAAGCCCCTAATGTTTTCGCCGACTTCGCATATTCAACGATTGTTTTCTTTTGTTCCTCACTCAGTTTCTTGGTCTCTGTAGGAACTGTTAAATTATTTAAATCATTTAGTAAATTAAACTCTTGAGCAGTATAGGAAGCTTTTGAAGCTCTGTATTCATTAGGATAAAATGTACATTTACCAATTAAAACACCAAAAATATTATCTAATGTTACGTACTCCCCTTTAGAGTCTTTATGAGTAGTATACCGTCCATAATCCGTCCGAGATTTTTCATTACCTGGTCCATGATAGTATTTTCTTTTACCTGTAAGGATTTTTAGATAATCCTCTATAAATTCATCCGTAATCTGATTATTAAATTCTTGCTGTTTTCTTAAAATTCTTTCAGCTTCTTTTTTATATGCAGATGTTGAAAAAACATTGATCAATCGGAGTTTTTCACCATTTTCCACAACAGTAAAATCTCCTCTTACCTGACCATATTTTTCAAAACGCTCTAGTTGGATTTGACCAGGTGTTTGTTCAGCAAGTAATTTTCTATTTTCCTCAACGGCCTTGCCATAATCTGAAGATACTGCACCCCCATCCTCAGAAGCATCATCTAAATAGCTAATACCACGTCTCTTAACAATGTTCTTTAAAGCTATGAACAGCTCTTCATTCGTTAGTTGCTGATTCAAGCCATCTACACGAAGTCGATATGGATTAAGATTAATGGATACCTTAGAAAAATCAGTTAACAAACCATAGTCTTCAAATAAATCTTGAAAGCGAACACCACGGTGTTTTTTCCGACGATTTAATCGTCTAGCCTGTCTATTTTTTCTTCTCTCAACATTATTATCAGCTGTTGCAGCTGGAAAAAGTCGTGAATTCGCATGAATAATCTTTCCAGAATTTTTTTCTAGAATTCCCACTCCTACGGATGCAATACCAATATCTAATCCTAAAACTAAACCATTCATAATTATACTCCTAACTAATCATCATATTAATTAAATTTTACTCCTTACTTCCTAAAAAATCAAATCATTATATGCATTTAACTAAAATATCCTATTTTTTATAATTATATGCAAATTCTCACGTTTTCATCATTGATAAAAAACAAAAAAGCGTGATCTCACGCTTTGGAGTTGTATTTAACTTGAGTGATTTCTACATAAAAATCAATAGTTTCTATGCCCCCTGCAGGAATCGAACCTGCAACTACTCCTTAGGAGGGAGTTGTTATATCCATTGAACTAAGGGAGCTAGAGAAAAACCCTGCTGAATAAGCAGAGTTTTTAGTCGAATTAACGACGGATTTCTTTGATACGAGCTGCCTTACCTTGAAGAGCACGCAAGTAGTACAATTTCGCACGACGTACTTTACCGTAACGAACAACTTCGATCTTTTCAACACGTGGAGTGTGGATTGGGAAGATACGCTCAACACCTACACCGTTAGAGATTTTACGAACTGTGTAGTTTTCTGAGATGCCAGCACCTTTACGTGCAATAACAACACCTTCAAAAATCTGGATACGTTCACGGTTACCTTCGACAACTTTCGCGTGTACACGAACAGTGTCACCAGGACGGAATGATGGGATATCTGTACGAAGTTGACCTTCAGTCAAGCTTTGGATTAATGGATTCATTTTATTCTCCTATCTTTGTCAATCTTGAGGAACCTTCCTCAGCGGATAAACTGTATTTTTGTGCGTCCATTACACACAGGATATAGTTTACCAAATTTCTACCTAAAAGTAAAGAAATTTATAGCAGAATTCCTAAAAAAATCGCCACTAAGCCGCCTATGTAAGTTATGACTAAATAGCTATAAAATACCTTCTTGTCACTTAATAGTCTTTGCAGCTCGTCATTCAAGGTTGAAAAGGTCGTCAAACCTCCACAAAAACCTGTCGCTAGGATAGCATAGACTTCCTTAGACTCCACATGATTGTAGAGTAGGCCAATTAAAAAACATCCTAGAAAATTGGCTATGAGAGTTCCTAGGGGCAATTTAGAAGCTTGATTATAGCGGGAAAAGAAATAACGAACCAAGGCTCCGAACCCGCAGGCGATTGCAAGATAAACGATTACCATTTCTTCCTCCCTAGAAAATAAGCCAAGAGTAGACCTCCACCAATGCTCAAAAATAAGTAGATCCCTAAACTAAGATAACACTCGGCATCAAGCAGTTTTACTGCATCAAGCATTAGACTAGAAAAGGTTGTTAAACCTCCGCAAAACCCCGTCCCCAGCGCTAAAACCAAGCCTTTACTAGTTCCCTTATAGACCAGATAGCCTTTCACCAGATAGACCAGGCAGAAAATGCCCAGATAGTTGACAAGGAGGGTGCCCCAAGGAAAGTCGGGACTGGCTGGTAACCAAGTGGAAACCAGGTAGCGGACAAGGCCTCCCACCATTGCAGCTAGAAAAATTCCTAGCGGATAAAATTGTTCTTTTTTCATTTGATATTTTGATCCTGATAATCACGCGAATGTTTGAGTATGTCAGAAAAAGTCGCAACAATAGTCTCCTGATAGCACTTGTCCTCTACACGACTTCTAACCTTTTCAAAAATAACCGCTTCTCTCTTAGAATCTAAAATAGGTTTTCCTGAGGCTTTCTTATAAGCAACAACCCCTTCAACTAAGTGCATCCGTTCTTCTAGGAGCTTGACGATTTGGTCGTCGATTTGATCAATTTCTTGCCGAATAATATCTAAGTTCATACAGTCTCCTCCTTTATTTGAATTATTGTATCAAAAAGCGTATAAATAGGCTAGTAAAATCCCAAAATAACTAATAAAAAACTACACCGACTTATTCCAGCCAGCGCAGTTCGCTTCTTATCCTACTTTTGCAGCCAATTCTTCTGCGAATTGTTCCAAGCGTTCGATGTCTTCTTCTTCGGCAGAGAGGTCCACTTTAACACACTCTGAACCTTTTTCTGCTCCTGTCGCTACAAATACACGATCAAAGTCATCGACAGCCTTACAGAATTCGTCGTAGAAGGTATCTCCTGAACCGACCACTCCGTAGATTTTGCCATTCAAGTTGAGATCTGCTAGGTCTTCGTAGAAGTCCATCATCTCATCAGGCAATTCTCCATCCCCGTAAGTATAAGTCGCAACGATTGCGATGTCCGCCTCCAAGAAGTCTGAAGCGTCAACAGTCGTACACTCATCCACATCGACATCCAAGCCCAAGTCACGTAATTTGTCTGCTACAATATCTGCAATTTCTTCGGTATTACCGGTCATACTGGCAAATACAATTTTTGCTAATGCCATAACGTCCTCCTCAATTTATCTTTCTCCATTATATCATATCTTTTTCATTTTAAAAATAAAAATTCTTGTGCTACAATGAAATGAGAAAGAATTGAGGTTATTTATGGAAATTTGCCAGCAAATATTAGAGAAAATCAAAGAATACGATACCATTATCATTCATCGTCATATGAAACCAGATCCTGATGCCTTAGGGAGTCAGGTAGGTTTGAAAGCTCTTCTCACTCACCATTTTCCAGAAAAGACCATCAAAGCAGTCGGTTTTAACGAACCCACTCTAACTTGGATGGCGGAAATGGATACTGTTCAAGACAGTGACTACAAAGGAGCTCTTGCTATTATTTGTGATACAGCGAATCGTCCTCGTATCGATGATAAACGATACGAACAAGCTGCTTTCACCATCAAAATCGATCACCATCCAAATGATGATATTTATGGTGACCTATCTTGGGTGGATACAAGTTCAAGCAGTGCCAGTGAGATGATTGCCCTATTTGCTCAAGAAAATCAGTTGGCTTTGTCTAGCGAAGCAGCACGACTTCTCTATGCAGGAATTGTCGGGGACACAGGGCGTTTTCTCTACCCGTCAACTAGTGCCCGTACCTTTAGAATAGCTGGCCAGCTCCGAGAAATTGATTTTGACTTTGCTGGATTGTCTCGTCAAATGGATACCATGAGCTTCAAGATTGCAAAACTGCAAGGCTTTGTCTATGATCATTTAGAAGTTGATGAAAACGGGGCTGCACGCGTTCTGCTTACTCAAGAAATCCTGAAAGAATATAAGGTTACGGATGCTGAAACAGCTGCAATTGTCGGAGCACCTGGCCGAATTGATACCGTTAAGGCTTGGGCTATCTTTGTTGAGCAAGCTGATGGTCACTTCCGTGTGCGTATGCGCAGTAAAATTACCCCTATCAATGAAATTGCCAAAGAACACGACGGAGGAGGACATCCATTAGCTAGTGGCGCCAATTCCTATAGTCTAGAAGAAAACGAAATCATCTACCAAAAGTTAAAAAACTTACTTAAAAACTGATAAAATACTTGCCAAACTTTTCAGAATCTGATAGACTAGTAAGGTAACAATCTATGGCTCGCAAAGAGACCATGGCAGAAAGGAAATATTGCAAAATGAAAAAAGATATCCATCCAGAATATCGCCCAGTTGTCTTCATGGACACAACTACTGGTTACAAATTCCTTAGCGGTTCAACAAAACGCTCTAACGAAACTGTTGAGTTCGAAGGCGAAACTTACCCATTGATCCGTGTGGAAATTTCATCAGACTCACACCCATTCTACACTGGACGTCAAAAGTTCACTCAAGCAGATGGACGTGTGGATCGTTTCAACAAAAAATACGGTCTCAAATAATCATAAAAAGAACAGTTTCAACTGTTCTTTTTTTGTACTTATTTTTATGAACCAACCACTACTACTTTCTCTTTGTCAAGCTTCACGCTGACACTATGATTGATTTCAAACGAGGTTAAAAAATATCGAAAAGAAGCTTGATATTGAGAATGGTCAAGATGATTGAAACTGCGTAACCTAGGATGGTGTTCCACTTGGCATTAGTGAATTCTCCCATCAGTGACTTCTTAGAGGTCAGATAGATTAAGGGAAAGATTGAAAACGGAAGAGCGATTGACAGAAAGACCTGTGAATAGACCAATAACTGATCCAAGGTTTTTTCTTGATATCCAAACAAAACGGCGACTATAATCACAGGTAGCAAGGCAAAAATACGTGTACCGATACGGATGAGCCACTGAGGCAATCTTAGATGTAAGAAGCCTTCCATGACAATCTGTCCTGTCAAAGTGCCTGTAATAGTCGAATTTTGGCCGCTTGCTAGGAGGGCTAGAGCAAATAAAGTTGACAAGGTTGAGCTGGCTATTGCTCCTGCTATTGTCGAATCCTGTAAAGCATTGTACATTTGAGAAAAAGCTGAAATTTCAGATGCATGACCAAAAAAGAGGGAGGCACCTAAAATGAGAAGCAAGGAATTGACAATGAAGGCTAGGGACAACTGAAGATTTGAATCCCAGGTCATAAAGCGAACTGCTTTTCGAACATCCTTCTTATCTTTGTGATTGATTTTCCTTGTTTGGGATAGAGAGGAATGGAGATAGAGATTATGGGGCATGACTGTCGCACCTACAATCCCTAAAGCCAAGGTCAATTGGCTTTCATGACCAGGTAATGGTGTTTCAAATAATGTTGGAGTTGGTAAGTAACCACCAAAAATACCCTGAATACTTGGACTGGATAAGGCCACCAGATAGGTAAAGATGGCTAATATGGTTAAAATTAGGGTCGTAACAATGGCTTCAATTTTTTTGAAGCCAAATTTCATCAACAACAACAAAAGAAATACATCTAAAACGGTTAAGAGGATAGCGACCATAATCGGTATTTTAAACAAAAGATTTAAGGCAATCGCTGAACCTAGAACCTCAGCCAAGTCTGTCGCCATTAAAGCTAATTCTAAAATCACCCACAAACTATAGCGAAGCCACTTGGGAGCATGATGTGCTGTTGCCTGTGCTAGGTCCATCCTAGTCACGATACCGAGCTTTCCAGCCATCTGTTGTAGCTGCATAGCAATGATGGAGGAAATCAAAATAACAAATAAAAGGCTGTACTTGTAGGAGGCACCACCAACCACACTGGTGATCCAGTTTCCTGGATCCATGTAGCCAACTGCCACAAGTGCACCAGGTCCTAAGAATGCTTTTAGATTTTGCCAAAAATGATTGTTATTTGGAGTCTCAATAGATTGATTGATCTCAGAAAGAGAGACTTTTTTATAAGAGGACATAGGGATTTTACACTTTCTAATCTGTCTTTACATATTTCTTAATAGAATATTTTTTGAAAGAATGATGAAAATAGTTTACCTATTTCCAATTCACGCTTATTATATCACATTTTAGAATGATTACAAATAAAAAAATGATAGTTGAAATAAGCAATATCAGTATTGCAAAAGCCAGCGTTTTCTGACGCTGGCTTTAAAACTGTGAAAATTCTGTCTCAACTAGATCGCTTCTGTGACAAAACTACGACTTTCTAGCACCTTGAGCATGGCATTTGCTGTGTCTAGGGCTGTGAAGAGGGGCACACCGTGTTCAATGGCTGAACGACGGATTTGCTCACCATCTTCGTCAGCAGTTCGTTTGGTTCCGACAGTGTTGATGATCGCTTGGATTTTCCCTTTGCGGACAAAGCTTGGGATATCCTGTTCATCGTCACCAATCTTACCAACAGGTTGGGCTTCGAGTCCATGACTGGCAAAGAAGGCTGCTGTCCCTTCTGTCGCAAGGATACCATAACCGATATTTTGGAAACGACGAGCCAAATTTAAGGCTTCATCTTTGGCATCATCAGCGATGGTAAAGACAACATTCCCAAAGGTTGGCAAGTGCAGGTAAGAAGCTTCAAAGGCCTTATAGAGAGCTTTTTCAAGAGTAGTATCAGAACCCATGACTTCCCCTGTTGACTTCATTTCAGGACCGAGCAAGCTGTCTACTTTCGCTAGCTTGGTAAAGGAGAAGACTGGCGCTTTGATATGAACTCGTGTGCTTTCAGGGTAAAGTCCATCTTGGTAACCAAGTTCTTCGAGACTTTGACCAAGAATCAACTTAGTCGCTACCTGAGCCATAGGGATATTGGTTACCTTAGAAAGGAATGGAACCGTACGGCTGGCACGTGGGTTGACCTCGATAACATAGACTTTCTCATCCTTGATAACAAACTGAATGTTCATCATACCAAGACAGTTGAGACCGATTGCTAGGCGTTTAGTATAGTCTGCGATGGTCTCCTGCACCTTTTGAGACAAGGTTTGTGGTGGATAAACAGCCATTGAGTCACCTGAGTGGACACCGGCACGTTCGATATGCTCCATGATACCAGGGATGAGAACATTTTCTCCATCTGAAATGGCATCAACTTCGCACTCTTGTCCAACGATGTACGAGTCAACAAGAACTGGGTGGTCTGGACTTGCTTTAACGGCTGTACGCATGTAAGAACGAAGGTCTTCTTCGTTTTCAACAATTTCCATAGCACGTCCACCCAAGACATAAGATGGACGAACGAGGACTGGGAAACCAATCTTGCGAGCAGCAAGCACAGCTTCTTCTTCATTAGTTGCTGTTTGTCCTGGTGGCTGTGGAATATCCAAGTCTTTCAGAGCTTGCTCAAAGAGGTCACGGTCTTCGGCACGGTCCAAGTCAGCTACTTGGGTACCAAGAATGGTCACACCTGCTTTTGCCAAAGGTTCCGCAAGGTTGATGGCTGTTTGACCACCAAACTGAACGATAACGCCTTTTGGTTGCTCCAAGTCGATAACATTCATGACATCTTCGAATGTCAATGGTTCAAAGTAAAGTTTGTCTGATACCGAGAAGTCTGTTGAAACGGTCTCTGGATTTGAGTTCATGATGATAGCTTCATAACCAGCAGCCTGGATAGCCTTAACAGAGTGAACGGTTGCGTAGTCAAACTCAACCCCTTGTCCGATACGGATTGGACCTGAACCTAGGACTAGGACGGATTCCTTATCAGACTTGATAGACTCATTTTCCCAGCCATAGGTTGAATAGAAGTATGGTGTTTCAGAGTCGAATTCTGCCGCACAGGTATCGACCATCTTGTAGACTGGAACAATCTTGTTTTCCAAACGTAGTTGGCGAACTTGGTCAGCTGTCGTTTCCCAAAGCTCCGCAATCTTACGGTCTGAAAATCCATTGAGTTTAGCTGTTTTCAAGACTTCTAGATCTTGTGGATGGGCACCTAACTCTTGCTCAATTTCAAAGATGTGCAAGAGTTTATCAAGATAAAAGATATCAATCTTAGTCAATTCAGCAATTTCTTCTGGTGTGTAACCACGGCGAATAGCTTCTGATACGTAGAAGAGACGGTCATCTTGGGCCTTGACAACCTTTTCAATCAAGGCATCATCAGAAACGGTTGCCAGTTCAGGCATTTCATTGTGGTGAACGCCAATTTCAAGTGAACGACAGGCTTTTAGAAGAGATTCCTCGATGTTACGACCGATGGCCATGACTTCCCCAGTCGCTTTCATCTGAGTTCCAAGACGACGCTCACCTTTTTCAAACTTGTCAAATGGGAAACGTGGAATCTTAGCAACGACGTAGTCAAGGGCCGGCTCAAACATAGCATAGGTTGAACCTGTGACTGGGTTGATGACCTCATCCAAGGTCAAACCGACAGCAATCTTAGCTGCCAATTTGGCAATTGGGTAACCAGTTGCCTTAGAAGCAAGGGCTGACGAACGCGATACACGAGGGTTTACTTCGATAACATAGTACTTGAAGCTATGCGGATCAAGGGCCAGCTGAACGTTACACCCACCTTCAATCTTGAGAGCGCGGATAATGCTCAAGCTCGCGTCACGTAGCATTTGGTTTTCATAGTCTGACATAGTTTGCGCAGGGGCGAATACGATGGAATCCCCTGTGTGGATCCCAACTGGGTCAAAGTTTTCCATGTTACAAACAACGAGGGCATTGTCAGCTGAATCGCGCATGACTTCGTACTCGATTTCCTTGAAACCTGCGATTGAACGTTCAATCAAACATTGAGTAACAGGTGACAATTTCAACCCATTTTCAGCGATTTCACGTAGTTCTTCCTCGTTGGCACACATACCACCACCAGTACCACCTAGGGTAAAGGCTGGACGGACAATCACTGGGTAGCCGATCGATGCTGCAAAGGAAACCGCTTCTTCTACTGTATTGACAATTTCAGATTCTGGGATTGGTTGCTCAAGTTCTTCCATCAATTGTTTAAAGAGGTCACGGTCCTCAGCTTGGTCAATGGCAGATAGTTTAGTCCCGAGAAGTTCAACACCAAGTTCATCTAAAATTCCATTTTTAGACAATTCCATGGCCATATTGAGCCCTGTTTGCCCACCAAGAGTTGGAAGCAGAGCATCTGGACGTTCCTTACGGAGAATACGTGTCACAAACTCGAGTGTGATCGGTTCGATGTAGACCTTGTCCGCAATCTCCTTGTCCGTCATGATGGTGGCAGGGTTTGAGTTCACCAAGACAACTTCATAACCTTCCTCTTTCAAAGACAAGCAGGCCTGAGTTCCAGCATAGTCAAACTCAGCAGCTTGACCAATAATAATCGGACCAGAACCAATCACCATAATTTTTTGAATATCAGTACGTTTAGGCATTTTTAAGATATTAAGGGCGTCAAGCGGACAAAGCTAAAATAGGAGTTATGACGAAGAACTATCAGTTCTAGGAATAACTATCTTTTTAGCGCCGTCCGTAGCCCGTATTCAGTTCAGCAAATACGGACCACCCTTCTCCTTTCTATTCGGCAACTCTCTGGTTGCCATTAAATAAATTCTCCGACGAGATTTTACTCGTTCTTAGTTTGATTGTTTAAAGGCTTCCATCATCTCGATAAATTCGTCAAATAGGTAGCTTGCGTCGTGTGGACCAGGAGCTGCGTCTGGGTGGAATTGTACAGAAAAACCTGGTTGGTATCTGTGGCGAACTCCTTCAACTGATTTATCATTGATTTCTTCGTGGGTAATGATCAAATGATCTGGCAAGTCCTCACGGCTAACTGCATAACCGTGGTTCTGGCTGGTGAAGTCTATACGGCCTGTAGCAATCTCACGTACCGCGTGGTTAAATCCGCGGTGACCAAATTTCATCTTGTAGGTCTTAGCCCCATTTGCCATGGCAAAGAGTTGGTGTCCCATACAAATACCGAAAATTGGAATTTTCCCTTGCACACCACGAATCATGTCCAGTGCTTCTGGAACGTCTTCTGGGTTACCTGGACCATTTGACAACATAACTCCGTCAGGATTGAGGTGGAGAATTTCTTCTGCTGTTGTTGAATACGGAACAACCGTCACGTTACAGTTACGCTTAGAAAGTTCACGTAGGATTGAGTGCTTGAGTCCAAAATCCACTAGCACCACGCTCAAACCAACTCCAGGAGCTGGATAGGAAGTTTTAGTAGAAACCTGTTTGATATTGTCTGTCGGCAAGACTGTTGCTTGGAGCTGGGCTGTGATATGGTCCATGGTATCGCCAACATGTGTAAGGGTTGCACGCATCGTACCATGCTTGCGGATAATTTTTGTAAGAGCACGGGTGTCAATTCCTGAAATACCAGGGATTTTCTTGGCTTTCAAAAATTCATCCAAGGTCATTTGGTTGCGCCAGTTACTTGCTCTACGCGCTTCTTCGAAAACAACAACTCCTTTACAAGTTGGAATGATGGATTCATAATCATCACGGTTAATTCCATAATTCCCCACCAAAGGATAGGTAAAGGTCAAGATTTGTCCATTATAAGACTGGTCTGTAATGGATTCTTGATAGCCGGTCATCCCTGTATTAAAGACAATTTCGCCTGTTACATCAATGTCTGCTCCGAAGGCCTTGCCTTCAAAAACTGTGCCATCTTCTAATACTAGAAGTCTTTTTGTCATATTTTCACCTCTCGTGGACGCTCACTGGCGTCTTTTAACGTCTTGTGTTTTAGTTGGCGTTTCTACTCGCCAATACGGATTCTAAGATTGCCATCCGAACAAAGACACCATTGGTCATTTGTTGGACAATGCGTGATTTTGGCGCTTCAACCAAGTGGTCAGCAATTTCCACATCTCGATTAACTGGAGCAGGATGCATAATGATTGCTGTTTCTTTTAAGCGATTATAGCGTTCTTGGTTCAAGCCGTGTTGAGCATGGTAGTCTTCTTTTGAAAAAACGGCTCCACTTTCGTGGCGTTCATGTTGAACTCGGAGTAACATCAAAACATCCACCTGATCAACAATCTCATCAATAGTTACAAACTGTCCATAGTCCGCAAACTCTTGACTTCTCCATTCCTCAGGCCCTGCAAAGAAAAGTTCAGCACCCAAGCGTTTCAAAATCTGCATATTGGATTTGGCAACACGTGAATGATCCAAGTCGCCTGCAATAGCAATCTTGAGACCCTCAAAGTGACCAAATTCTTCATAAATGGTCATCAAATCAAGCAAGCTCTGGCTAGGATGTTGTCCCGAACCATCACCACCATTGATAATGGAAGTCGTAATGGTTGGACTCGCAATCAGTTCTTTATAATAATCGACCTCTGGGTGACGAATCACACAGACATCTACACCAAGCGCAGACAAGGTTAAGATGGTATCATACAATGTCTCACCCTTATTGACCGAGCTGGTCTTCACATCAAAGTCAAGCCGCTCCAGCCCTAGCTTAATCTCTGCCACTTCAAAGGACTTATGTGTCCGTGTAGAATCCTCAAAGAAAAGATTTGAAACAATCGGATGGTCTTCATAAGGAAGCTGGGCTCCATTTTTAAACTCAATTCCTCGCTTAATCAATTTCATCACTTGATTAACAGTGAGGTCTTCCATAGAAACCACATGGTTCAATGCTTGTTGATTTTCTGACATGGCTACTCCTTCAGCTTTCTAAGCTTCTTCAGTAATCAGAACTCTGTCTTGGCCATCAAGTTCTGTCATCTCTACGATGATTTCTTCAGAACGACTGGTTGGGATATTTTTCCCAACGTAATCTGGACGGATAGGCAATTCTCTATGTCCACGATCGACTAGAACTGCTAAACTCACGCGCGCAGGACGACCATGACCAACAATATTATCGATAGCAGCACGGATGGTACGACCTGTATAGAGTACATCATCGACCAAGATAACTTCACGGTCTGTCACATCAACAGAAATCAAAGAAGTATCTTCTCCACTTTTAACATCGTCACGGAAAGGTTTGGTGTCCAATTCCACAACAGGTACAGTGATGTTTTCCAACTGCTCCAGGCGTTCTTTGATACGATGAGCGATGAAAACACCACGCGTTTTTATCCCTGCTAGGATAATCTTATTCAAGTCTTTATTGCGCTCAATAATCTCATAAGTAATTCGCGTAATCGCTCGTTTGACAGTCAATTCGTCTACAACTTCTTTTGTCTTCATGACAAACCTCCAAAAAGAAAAGTCTCCTTCTACAAGGAGACTTGAAATGTATAGCCAAGCGAGCCCTACTATAAACAGTATAGACTTCACCCTTCTACTTTATCGCGCTCCTTGCCTGCCTCACGGGACAGGTTTAAAGGACTATTTAGTTACCATTTACTATAGCACAAAGCACCCTTAAAATCAAGCAAAAACTTTTTCAGAGTCCCCTTAAACATTACTAAAATCATACAGTTGGGGATAGTGGTCACATTCTGGATTTTTGGGATGGCAGATAGCTCGTCCAAAGTAAATCATGGCCTGGTGAGCTGCTAACCATTCTTCTGGTGGCAAGACATCCATAACACGTTTTTCTACTTCAAGTGGTGTAGCCGATTTTTTTACGATATCGTGATGCTTACAGATACGCTCCACATGAGTATCCACTGCAAAAGCAGGAATCCCAAAGCCCACACTCATGACGACATTTGCTGTTTTACGACCAACACCTGCTAGACTTTCTAATTCTTCACGTGTCTGAGGGACTTGACCATCAAAATCGTCTAGTAACTGTTGGGCACATTTTTTAAGGAATTTAGCCTTATTTCGATACAGTCCCAGGCGAGAAATGTGTGAAGCAATTTCACTCTCTGTCGCGACAGACATGGCTTGTGGCGTTGGAAAGGCAGCGAAGAGACCTGGTGTGGCCTTATTTACCGCTGCATCTGTCGTCTGGGCTGACAACATCACTGCAACCAAGAGTTCAAAATGATTGCGAAAATCAAGACTAGGCTTAGCATCTGGAAAGAGGGCAATTATTTCCTCTATGACATGACGGGCACGTTTCTTGGATAAAACCATCTACTCGTCTCCATCAAACAGTCCTTGCAAGCCAGCAAATGGACTGTTTTCTTCTTTCTTGACTGCTTGTTGGGCTTGATATTCGTCTTCAGTCATGATTTGCCAGTCATTTCCTGACACAAAACCTTGGCCCGCCTCTTCTTCTGCTGTCAAGACTTTGATAGGGATATTGAGCAGAATATTATCTGCTACGCTCTCAGCAAGGTCTATTTCCCCATTTTCGATAGGCAAGACCAAGTCATCATCTAGAACTTCCTGGTCCAGTTGGTTGGTCGCTCCTTCCATGAAAACTTCTGTGACTGGATAAGACTCAGCCAACTCAACTGGTTCCATACTACGACTGGAAGCAAGAACAATGGCATATGACAACTGATAGTCTAAGAAATACAGACGGTCTTCGTACTGCACCTTCCCCACTGCAAGGATATCTTTGACATCTAAAATTTCTTGATTCCGTTTACTCAAGTCTGCTGCCAGGTCTAAAGTTTGTTCAAAATGCAGGCCTTCAGGTTGCTTACGAATTTCTTGAATGTTTAACTTCATATTTCCTCCATAAAGATGTACTCACTTGATTATACCATGAAAAGGCTATAAGTCAGCCTTCCAAACTTTGATATTAAAATCTCATTTTTTAACATATTTACTATGACAAACTTTCCTATTAGTGCTATACTATAGGCAAGAATACACCAGAGCAAGGAGGATGCTCATATGGAAGATAAAGCACTCATCACTGAAGCTTACCAACTCCTTTCCGAGTTAAATAAAAGCTACCAAAGTTGCAAACAAGGTACAGCCGATGATCTTCGACTGCAAGAGCTGCTGAACACCACTCTTAAGGAATTAAAAAAAGCAGAAAAGCTGGACAACAGTATCTTAATCGACCTTGAGAAATTTTACCAACGTACCAGTCTTCTGATTGGACTTGGTAGCCTAAAACTAAACGATCAAGTTCGTACTGCTTGGCGCAACTATGACAAGTTCCACTACGAACATGTCAAACACGTACTGACTCTCTATGGACCTGTTTTCGGATTTTAGAGCTTGAAATTACTTGTTTTCTATTGACAAAATTTCCTGAAAGGTATAGGATAGAGGTACTAATACTCGGAGGTAAGGGAGACATGAACAACTAATCTATCAAATAAAGAATCTTTATTTAGTAGATCTTGTTTTTGTCTCTTTTTGTGTGCTCTTTTTATACTAGATTTTCTAGTATCTTGTCCTCATTGAAAATCAAAAAACTAGAAAGCTATGCTCCTCTTGGGTTGGGTTAGGCAGCTCCAAGCTAGTTTGACGAGTTTTTCAACGAGGATAATAGAGTTTTGGACAGTGACTTTGGGCTCTACTAGATAAAGTAGAGCTTTTTGTTATGCACTATCGACATTCTAGAAAGGGCAACAATATGATAAAAATCAATCATCTAACCATCACTCAAAACAAAGATCTACGAGATCTTGTATCTGACCTAAGCATGACTATCCAAGACGGGGAAAAGGTTGCTATTATTGGTGAAGAAGGAAATGGTAAATCGACTTTACTACGAGCTTTAATGGGGGAAGCATTACCTGATTTTACTATCAAGGGCGACATACAGTCTGATCTTCAATCACTGGCCTACATTCCTCAAAAACTCCCCGAGTTTCTGAAAAGTAGGACTCTCCATGACTACTTCTTTTTGGATTCTGCTGATTTAGACTACAGCATTCTTTATCGTTTGGCGGAGGAGTTGCACTTTGATAGCGACCGTTTTGCTAGCGACCAAGAAATTGGCAGTCTATCAGGGGGCGAAGCTTTGAAAATTCAGCTCATTCATGAGTTAGCCAAACCTTTTGAGATTCTATTTTTAGATGAACCTTCAAATGACTTGGACCTTGAGACAGTTGATTGGCTAAAAGGTCAGATTCGAAAGATTAGGCAAACTGTTATTTTCATTTCCCATGATGAAGATTTTCTTTCTCATACGGCAGATACAATTGTCCACTTGCGACTGGTCAAGCACCGAAAAGAAGCTGAAACGCTAGTCGAGCATTTAGACTATGATCGCTATAGTGAGCAGAGAAAGGCTAGTTTTGCAAGACAAAGTCAGCAAGCTGCTAACGACCAGAGAGCCTATGAAAAAACCTTGGAAAAACATCGTCGCGTCAAGCAAAATGTAGAAACTGCACTTCGAGCTACCAAAGACAGTACTGCTGGTCGCCTATTGGCTAAAAAGATGAAAACTATTCTCTCTCAAGAAAAACGCTTTGAAAAGGAAGCTCAGTCCATGATCCAAAAGCCACTTGAAGAGGAACAAATCCAACTTTTCTTTTCAGACATCCAACCATTACCATCTTCTAAAGTCTTAGTCCAACTGGAAAAAGAAAATTTGTCCATTGGCGAGCGTATTTTAGCTCAGGAGTTACGACTAACGGTCCGTGGCCAAGATAAAATCGGTATCATCGGGCCAAATGGTGTTGGAAAATCAACTCTGTTAGCCAAGTTTCAACAACTGCTCAGCGCCAAAAGAGAAATATCGCTTGGTTTTATGCCACAAGATTACCATAAAAAACTACAATTGGATCTATCTCCAGTAGCCTATCTCAGCCACACTGGACAAAAAGAGGAACTACAGAAAATCCAATCCCACTTAGCCAGTCTCAATTTCAGCTATCCAGAGATGCAGCACCAAATCCGCTCCTTATCTGGTGGTCAACAAGGCAAACTCCTTCTCTTGGAATTAGTCCTGCGAAAACCAAACTTTCTGATTCTCGATGAGCCTACACGAAACTTTTCTCCCACTTCTCAACCCGAAATCAGAAAACTATTTGCCTCCTATCCCGGCGGTCTGATCACTGTTTCGCATGACAGACGCTTCTTAAAAGAGGTCTGTACGAGTATCTATCGTTTAACAGAAAATGGTTTGGAAGTCGTCGATTTACAAGATTTATAAATGTTGAACATAGCAAAAATCCAGAGAGATTTCTCTGGATTTTTTTACATACGTCTTTTTTAGGATCATTAATATAAAGAGCGCTGCTGGCATCGTCTACGTGACAGACTTTTGTTTAAATTGTATAAGCTAGAAATCATTTTTTACTATCTTACAGCTCAAAGCATTCTAATGTAGCATTATCTCATATACAAAAAGCAAAGCGCAACCAGATTATTAAGGACATGCAAAAGAATGGAATTCCATAGGTTATCAGAAGTCTTATACCTTATCCCAAATGCAAATCCCATACCTAAATAGGTTATAAAGCTAGGAATAGTATAGGGACCATGCAGATAAGCAAAAAGAAGCGATGTGGCAAACAATCCAAAATATGTATTCTTAAATACTATCCCCTGTAACATACCTCGCATAAAGATTTCTTCCGTGACAGGTGCCAAAACACAGAGATCCACAAAAAGTACAGACCATGAAAGTGATAAACTTTGCACAGCTTGAGTTGTGTCTGATTGGGTAGGGCCTAAAAAATTGACCATAATATAAAACAGGAAAAGCAAGGCGTATGAAAGAAAACATTTTAAAATATCTTTTAGGCAGATTTTCCGAATGTGAAACAAGTCATACTTTTTTCCTACATATAAAAATAATGCAAGTTCGACAAGTGTAAAAAGGATTGATAGCGGTAATGAATTTATTCGCATGATTTTCTCTGCTATACTCAAATGAATTGGCATAAAAATCAAAATCAAGAAAAACGTCATCCAGCGCTTATACATCATTCACCTCAATTATATGGAATTACATATATTATACTATTTTTCGGTGAGATAACAAGTTAAAAGCGAGATACTAAAAGCAAAAATCCAGAGAAACCTCTCTGGATTTTTTTACATCTGTTTCAAACGTTCGATTCGTTCTGAGATAGGTGGGTGGGTATAAAAGAGTTTTTGAAGTCCGCCACCTTTCTTGGGATCATTGATATAAAGAGCGCTGCTGGCATCGTCAACATGGTGGTGCATCGGCTCGCTATTGTCCAACTTGCGCAGTGCATTGATCATCCCTTGAGGATTGCGAGTCAGCTCCACACTGGATGCATCCGCTAGAAATTCCCTCTGACGGGAAATGGCTAATTGCACCAGGGTTGCTGCGAGAGGTGCCAGAACAATGGCTAAGAGAGAGACAACAAGCATGATAATCTCCAAACCATTTCCGTCACGATCATTATCACTCCGTCTGCGACCAGTGTCACCCCACCACATCATCCGTCCTGCCATACTAGACAGAAGGGTAATGGCACTGGCAAGGGCGACAGCAATGGTCGAAATGCGAATATCGTAGTTTCGGATATGACTGACTTCATGACCCATAACAGCTTCTAGCTCCTCACGATTCATGATTGCCAGAAGACCCGATGTTGCTGCGACTGCTGCATTCTGCGGGTTTGAACCTGTTGCAAAGGCATTTAAAGATGAATCCTCAATGATGAAAACACGCGGCATGGGAATCTGAGTGACCATGGCCATATCTTCTACTACATGGTAGAGGTCTGGTGCTGTTTGCTCATCAACCTCACGCGCCCCATTCATGGACATGACAATCTCTGTCGATTGAAAGATCATGGTCAGAGCGTAGATAAGACCAATAATCAAGGCAATAATCATGCCACCAAGACCTGAGCGCATGAAGAGATAGCCAACCGCATAACCAACCAAGGCCAAGAGTAGGAAGAAAACCAGCAACAAAATCCAGGTTTTTCGTTTATTGCTCGCAATTTGATCAAACAACATCTTAGTCACCTAATCCGCTAAAGTCAACTTTAGGAACTGCCTTTTCCTCTTCAGGCGTTTGAAGGAAGTCTGCAGCTTTAAAGCCAAATAGTCCTGCGATGACATTACTTGGGAAACTTTCAAGTTTTACATTGTAGTTGCTGACAATACTGTTGTAGAGTTGGCGTGAGTAAGAAATTTTATTTTCTGTATTGGTCAACTCTTCTTGCAATTTGATAAAGTTAGCACTAGCTTTCAAGTCTGGGTAATTCTCTGCTACTGCAAAGATACCAGAAATCTGGCGGGTAAGGGCATCACTGGCCTTCATAGCTTCTGCCGGTGAAGTTGCTGCGGCTACTTGTCTACGAAGTTCTGTTACTTTTTCCAAAGTAGAACCTTCATATTTCGCATAGCCTTTAACTGTTTCAATCAAGTTTGGGAGGAGATCATTACGACGCTTCAACTGAACATCTATCTGGCTCCAAGCCTCCTTGGTCTGCATACGATTTTTAACCAAACCGTTATAGCTAACAATCACAAAAATAACAATCAGAGCCAAAACTCCAAGAATAATCCAAGTCATAATCTTATTCCTTTCTGCTTTTAGATTAATACCAGTATATCAAAATTTTAACGAATATGGTAAAATAAGATGATACTAGAGAAGGAAACTACTATGAAACCAGAAACATTTTACAGACTACTAGCTGAGCAAAATCTTCCACTTTCTGACCAGCAAAAGAACCAATTTGAACGTTATTTTGAGCTCTTGGTCGAGTGGAATGAAAAGATTAATTTGACGGCTATTACAGACAAAGAAGAAGTTTATCTCAAACATTTTTATGATTCGATTGCTCCCATCCTGCAGGGTTTGATTCCCAATGAAGATATCAAACTTCTTGATATCGGAGCGGGGGCAGGATTTCCTAGTCTACCCATGAAAATTCTCTATCCTCAGCTAGATGTGACCATCATTGATTCGCTCAATAAGCGCATCAACTTCCTTCAGCTTTTGGCTCAGGAGTTGGATTTGGATGGTGTTCACTTCTACCATGGACGCGCTGAAGACTTTGCTCAAGACAAGAACTTCCGTGCCCAGTTTGATGTGGTGACGGCTCGTGCGGTTGCCCGTATGCAGGTCTTGTCTGAGCTGACCATTCCCTATCTTAAAGTCGGAGGAAAACTATTGGCACTCAAGGCCAGCAATGCTCCTGAGGAATTGCTAGAAGCCAAGAACGCTCTCAACCTCCTCTTCAGTAAGGTCAAAGACAATCTCAGCTACGCTCTACCAAATGGAGATCCGCGCTACATCACTGTGGTTGAAAAGAAAAAGGAAACCCCAAACAAATATCCACGTAAGGCTGGCATGCCCAACAAACGCCCACTTTAAACAATTTACAAAATCAACCTCGCTCTCACATTTCTAGGCTCGGGAAAAAATGATTTACAAAATCATTTTTTTCTGCTATACTATCACAAGCAAAGGTTTTTAATGTCATCCTGTGAGGTGACGAAGGCGCAGATTTATATAAATTTTTAAAAGATAGCTATTTTTTAAAAAGTCTTACTCTGAGGGCCTATTGCTGCAAAATAATGGGCTCTTTTTTGGTGCCCAAAAGTGAGGTTTTTATGAAACAGGAATCAACTGTTGACTTGTTACTAGACGTTGATCAACGTCCTTCTGCTGGTAAAGGTATTCTTCTAAGCTTCCAGCACGTATTTGCCATGTTTGGTGCAACCATTCTCGTTCCCTTAATTTTGGGAATGCCCGTATCGGTTGCTCTCTTTGCATCCGGTATTGGAACACTTATCTACATGATTTCTACTGGCTTTAAGGTTCCAGTTTACCTAGGTTCTTCATTCGCCTTTATCACAGCGATGTCTCTAGCCATGAAAGAAATGGGGGGCGATGTATCTGCTGCTCAAACGGGGGTAATCTTGACTGGTTTGGTCTATGTCCTTGTAGCAGCAAGTGTTCGTTTTGCAGGTACGAAATGGATTGACAAACTCTTGCCACCAATCATTATCGGACCTATGATCATCGTTATCGGTCTTGGTCTTGCTGGTTCTGCTGTAACGAATGCTGGACTTGTAGCAGACGGAAACTGGAAGAACGCTCTTGTAGCCGTTGTTACATTCTTGATTGCCGCCTTTATCAATACAAAAGGAAAAGGTTTCCTTCGTATCATTCCTTTCCTCTTTGCCATCATCGGTGGGTATATCTTCGCTATGATGCTTGGTTTGGTTGACTTTACCCCAGTCCTTCAAGCCAATTGGTTTGAAATTCCTGGTTTCTACTTGCCATTTAGTACAGGTGGAGCCTTTAAAGAGTACAACTTGTACTTCGGTCCTGAAACAATTGCTATCTTGCCAATCGCTATTGTAACCATTTCAGAACACATCGGAGACCACACAGTTTTAAGCCAAATCTGTGGCCGTCAATTCCTGAAAGAACCAGGACTTCACCGTACGCTTCTTGGTGACGGTATCGCGACATCTGTATCAGCCTTCCTAGGTGGACCAGCTAATACGACTTACGGAGAAAATACAGGAGTTATCGGGATGACTCGTATCGCTTCTGTCTCTGTTATCCGTAACGCGGCCTTCATCGCAATTGCTCTTAGCTTCCTAGGTAAATTCACTGCCTTGATTTCAACCATTCCAAATGCTGTGCTTGGTGGCATGTCCATCCTTCTCTACGGAGTTATCGCCAGCAATGGTTTGAAAGTTTTGATTAAGGAACGCGTTGACTTCAGCCAAATGCGTAACCTCATCATCGCAAGTGCCATGTTGGTACTTGGACTTGGTGGGGCTATCCTCAAACTTGGCCCAGTTACACTTTCAGGTACTGCTCTATCAGCCATGACAGGAATCATCTTAAACTTGATTTTGCCACACGAAAATAAAGACTAATCATCTATACACAAAAAATCCACTCGATTGAGTGGATTTTTTAATTACTTACTCTTTATTTCCAACAGCAAATCTTTCAATGAAATAATGGTCACGGCTAGTAAAATCATGGCCATACCGACAAAATCAATCGCATAAAACTGTTCCTTCATAATCAGAAAGGCAAAGAAAACAGCAGAAATTGGCTCTATGGAAGCCAATAAACTAGACTTAACAGGACCTATCAGACTAGCTCCCTTTAGGAAAGCTGTATATGCAGAGACCGTTCCGATGATGATAATCCCAGCAAATGCAAAGAGAAAATCTAGGCTAGTCGGTATGCTGGCCTGTAAGACTCCTGTGAAAGGAATAGCCACTACACCAGAAATAACCATCCCGACACCAATCACCAAAATACTGCCCCACTTCTTAATCAAAGCAATAGGAAGGATGATATAGAGGGCATAGGTCAAGGCTGAAAAGAGGCCCCAGAACAGACCTAGGGGTGTGACAGACAACTGGTCAACTTTCCCGTGCGTCGCAATCAGAAAAGTTCCTCCTATAGCCAATCCAATCGAAATAATCTCAGCCAGAGTAGGCGCCACCTTATCCTTCATACAAGTATAAACTAAAATCCCAACGGGGCATACATACTGGAGAACTGTCGCCGTTCCAGCATTGGTTTCCTGAATGGCAGAAAGATAGGCAAACTGGTTTAAGAAAAGTCCAAACAAGGCAAACAACAGCAGAGATAAAAGGCTTTTTCTGTCTTTAAAAAAAGCATAGAGTTTATCCTTTGCAGTCATATAGGATAAGGCTACCAGTGCCAAACCTGCAATGATAAGTCGCAAATTGGTCAAGACTAGAGCGGAAATCCCGTGTGCCATCAGGTATTGGCCACTGGTTCCAGACAAGCCCCAAGCAATCCCTGCCACTACTGTATACAGAGTTCCTTTTACGGTTTTTGACATACTTCACCCCTACTTTTCTTGACGAACCATTTCCATGACTTGGTTTCGATCGACTATCCACTGGGCACGCTCATCCTTCTCATACGTTCGATTGGATAAAAAGATAGCAGCTTCTTGTTTCTCTCGATTCCACATGATAAAGGTACCCGTATAGCCCGTATGGTCGAGCCAAACTCCCTCCAGATTCCAGGCTAGGGAACGCTCCTTATCATCTAAAGGAGAAAAATTTCGGCACAAATCTGCTGCAAAATCATCTTTCAAATAATGTTCCAGAAAGATTTGCAGATCCTTAACAGTCGAAAACAAACCAGCACTTCCAGCGTGTTTCCCTAGTAGACGGGCTTTGGGATCGTGAATGATTCCGGCCTCCACTCCTCTCACTGTTGGGACAGCTTGCTCAACGGGGCCGAACTTGGTTCCCGTCATTCCCCATGGTCCCAAAACTTGTTCTTCTATAATCTGATCCAAGTCTTGGTCAAAGATTTTTTCCAAAATAAAGCCCAAGAGTAAAAAGTGAACATCTGAGTATAAGAAAGCAGGCTGACTTCGTCTGTTGAGGTGAAACATGGCTTCTTTTAATTCAGGGGCAGTCAAGAGATCCCGATTTGGAATAAAGGGGTCTAAGTCTGTTGCATGAGTCAGAAGTTGCCGTATAGTGATATCAGGATAATCACACTCCGGTAAAAAATCCGTCACCGGTCGATTAATATCTAATTTGCCCTGCTGCCACAAGAAGGTAAAAACCGTCCCCACTCCCACAACCTTACTCACACTAGCCAGATCATAAATCAAACCGCTCTCTGTTTTCAAGCCCCTTTCTGGATCACTCAATCCTAGATAAGATTCTTTCCATTCACCATCCTTATAATACGCAAAAGAGGCCCCGGGATAAATCCCTGCCTCGATTTGATTTTCTATTTTTCTTAGAATTTTTTCCCACTTCATGCTTCTTCAAACCACAATTCAATGTTATTGGTATCTTTACCAAGGAAGAATTTTTCAGACTTAGGGACAAAGTAACCTGTCTTTTCAAATTTCTTACGAAGGCTACTTAAATCAAAATTTCTTACTAAAAATTTCAACATCGTCAGGTCCCAAGTGACATTGTTTTCAACAGCCAAATCTGGCCCTTGCCCTTTAGTAAAGGTGATTGCTTGCGCTACTCCTTCAGGATCAAGTAAACTCTCTGTTCCCTCAGGCATACGCAACTCCATAGAAACCTCAAATTGGCTCACATATTTTATACTTGTATTTGAATAAAATTCAGGAACAGTTTCCAGTGGAACCAAATCTCTTATATCATCTTCCGCATGAACAAGGATCACATCCTCTTCAGGAGAAACAATCTCAAAAGCATATCCACGACTTCCTTTAAACAAGCGAGGAAGAGACTTCATTTGAGAAAGAAGGGCCTCGATTTCGGAAGGATCCTCAACCTTTATCAAGAGCCTAGCTAGCTTCTTAAGTCCTTCAACTCTGCGAGTTCGCATGCTTGGAGCCTCTTCTAAAATCAATCTCTCCGTACCCGTCTGGTCGCCTAATGAAAGAAAGGCAGACTCTTCTAATAAGGGTTTCATCCCAAGAGTTTCAATGTAAAATATCTCATTTAATTTTCGATTATTAACTTTCAAAGTCGGAATGATCCGAACAATCTCATTCACATCCATAAATTCCTCCAACTATTTTATTTTAAAGGATTTTAGAATATTTTACAAGCCATATTTGTTTAAATTAGAAAATTTCCCAAGAAAAAAACTGGGTTTCCCCAGTTTCGTTTCTTATAGGTAAAGTAGTTTGAATAGTGCTACTGCTGCAATACCCGCTGCAATTGGAGCTACAACTGGAACCCAAGCATACCACCATTTTGAATCACCCTTGTGTTGACCAAGAACTGATTTTGGAAGGAGTTCGTGAAGAAGACGTGGTCCAAAGTCACGAGCTGGGTTCAAACCAGGTCCAGTAGGTCCACCGAGTGAAGTTACCAAGGCCATTACTAGGAAACCAAGCCCTAAATGAGCAACTGAAAGACCTGCTGCTGTGTGTGGTGCTATTTGAGCTTTGATAGCTAATTCAGAGAAGTCAACTGTTTGATTAGCCTGCGTTGCCATTTGCTTCATGTATTGCATTACTTCTGCACCAAAAAAGTTTTTAGTCATTCCTAGGGCTGCAAAGAACAGAATAAACGAACCGACAAACTCATTGATAAAACCATTTACACTTGCTGCGAAACGTGATTCTTTTGTACCGTGATCAACATTTGAAATCGTTGAGAAAGTACCCAAAATGTTATTAGAATTCTCTGTTTTCAAGTAGTAAGGACGGTGAGTTGCAACGACCATAGCTTGACCAAAAATCGCTCCTAAAACTTGCACAAGGATGTAATATGGTACTTGTCCCCAAGGGAAAAGTCCACTCACAGCAAGTCCAAGTGTGAAAGCTGGGTTGATGTGGTTACCAGATACATTACCGAACATCAAGGCTGGGATCATAACCCCCATACCGTAACCAACCGCGATAACGAGCCAGCCACTTTGGTGACCTTTCGTACCTTTAAGTTCAACGTTAGCAACTGCACCATTACCAAGAATGACCAAAATGGCAGTTCCCAAAAATTCAGTGGCATATTTAATAGCCCATGTAAAATCCATTTGATAGATTCTCCTTAATTTTTTTAGATAATCCTTATTCTATCAATTTTTAAACCTTTTAGCAACAGATTTTCTAAAAGAATCTATGGAAAACGCTTTATTTAACTTATCTTTAAGAAAAGGACAAAAGAAGTCAAACTCCTTTCATCCTTTTCGTTACTCTTGACGCTGACCAAAGTCCGCAATCATCTGCTCCATCTCTTGGCGACTCGGAGTAGTCAGCATATAAAGGTAGTCCCCTTGTAGCTCTGCAAAGGCTGCTGGCATGATTTTTTTGACCTTGAATTGCTGGCTGTATTTGGCAAGAAGGTCCTCCTCTGAATAAACATAGTTAGCATTAGCACGACGTGATGTAGCTAAACAGTATTGTGGTTCAAACTCTGATGCTGGGAATTCTTCACCTGCAACAATCGCCGCATAACCTCGGTAGAGGTCCAAGGAGTGAGCGAAGTTATAAACATCAATGGTAAAGCCACCTGCAGGACGATTATTGTACTCAATGGCAATATAGTCGTCCCCGTCACGGAAAAACTCGATATGGAAAAAGCGCTCTTTCATACCAAATTCCTTGACAATGGCCTCGCCATACTTGCGCAGTTTTGGATCCATATCCTTGAGCACATAGTAGGAATTGTCCATCTTATAAATCATGAGATCAAGTGGTGTATGGGCATAATCGAAAGTCGTTGAAAATACGATATTGCCATCCTTATCCACAAGCCCGTCAAAGGTACAGATTTCGCTAGAAGTGACAAATTTCTCAAAGAAATAAACGGTCGAATGATCCCATTCTTGCTTGAATCGGTCCACATCTTCCTGACTTTCCAACTTAAAGGTGGCTGCCGCTCCCACTCCATTGTCAGGTTTGGCAATCATTGGTAGGCCAATCGTCTCAACTGCTTGGTCCACATCTGCTTCCGTCTGGATGACAGCCCCAGGTACCACAGGGACACCTGCTTTTTGGAAAAATTTCTTCATTTCAGACTTAAACTTGGTCTTTTTGAGATCCTCTGGTTTGGCACCAAAGACATTGAATTGCTCTCTGAGTGTTGCGTCCAGCTCAAGCCAGTATTCATTGTGGGATTCGATGCGGTCGATTGGTCCATGCTTGTAGAAAAGAAAGGCAACAGCACGTTTGACTTCGTCTATGTTCTCAAGATTGTCCACACGGAAATACTCGGTCAAGCTATTGCGCAATGGTTCATCTAGTTGTTCATAGGGTTCTTGCCCAATCCCTAGAACGGTGATGCCTTTATTGGCTAGCTCGATGGTAAACTGTTGAAAGTTTTGCGGATAGTAGGGAGAAATAACAAGGTAATTCATAGGCAACTCCTTTTATAGATACAGGTGTCCAAGAAAATAGGGCATTTGTTTACGCCACCATTCCCAGTCGTGGGCGACATCGTGTCCCCATTCAGCAAACCAGGCTGGAATTTGTTTCTGGTCAAAGGCTTCTTTGAGCTTGTAGAAAGATGGTAGACCGTCTTGTTCCCAAGCACCAAGGCCCGTACAAACGACGATTTCTGCCTGACGGTAACGGTCGATAAACCATCCGTCGTTTTGATTCCAGATATAATCTACTGGTGAGTTTTGGTAAATAGCATCATCATTGTAGTAATCGCCAACGAAGAAACGTGCGTCGTAAACACCGCTGAGAGCAATCACCTTGGTGAAGACATCTGGATGCTGGAGGAAGAAATTAAGTGCATGGTAGGCCCCCATCGAGCAACCTGTCGTCATCATGCCATCAAACCAACCTGTTTTATGCTTGATAAAAGGAATGGCCTCCTCAATCACATAGCGTTCGTAGGCGCGGTGCATCTCCGCCTGGTCATGACCATTTTTCCAAGTAGCCAACCAGCTCTCACTGTCGACACTGGAGAGAGTAAAGAACTGGACGCGCCCTTCCTCGATAAAGGAAGCACAGGCATCAATCATGCCAAAATCATAGTATTCATTGTGACTGCCACCAGATGAAGCAAAAACCACAACTGGAATCCCAGCATGTCCATAACGGTTGAGGTACATTTCACGATTAAGATTGCCACTCCAATGGCTAAGGTTTTCAATATGCATTGGCTTTCTCCTTTCCTAACTTACCATTTCTCCGCAAAAAATCGGAGACAGTCTGGTAAATTTTCCGACCATGGAATTTCACTATGGATGGCACCGGACTGAACTTTCAAGACAAGATTATCCAAGCCTACTCCACCTGAAATCAAATCACGGTAATAGCGAAGCGACGAGTCGATATAGGCTTGCTTGATATTGCCAGCCATCAAGGTCTTGTCCGTATCGTCTGCTTCTTCTGTTCCTACATAGATAAAAATGCGCTGTTCAGGCGTCAATTTCTTACGCTCGATATAGCGGTTAAAAGCTTCTTGGTGAAGCCAGTTGGCAGATGAGAAGACACCTAGACAACCAATTCGATCTTGGTACTCTAGTCCGATAAACTGGGTAATATTGCCTCCTAGAGACGAACCAATCATAGCCGTGTGCTGGCGATCAGCTTTGGTACGATAGGTTTCATCGATAAAAGGCTTGACCACCTCCATGACAAACTCGGCATACTCCACACCCTTACCGCCAAACTGCTGCCCTGGAATAGGAGATTCTTGAAACTTCCAAGCTGCGTACTCATTCATCCGTCCCATACCATCATTATCAATAGCAACGACAATCATGCGACTGATGTCAGGATTTCGCTTAATGGCTGGAATAATTTTCCAAGAGTGTCCGATATAAGACTCCTTGCTGTAAAAGACATTTTGCCCATCATGAAAGTAAACTACAGGATAAAAACGGTCTGTGTCCTTCTCGTAGTCCTTAGGCAGAAGAACACGCACACGACGCTCCTTTCCTGTATAAGGAACCTTGAGTTTGTGTTCTTTCATTTTTAAGTAAAAGTAGGAATGATTCATTGTCAGAAAACTCTCTATATTCAAAATTTTATCTCATTATACCATAAAAAATAGAAAAAAAGTCAGTAAATGTCCATTTTAAGGATAAATAACTAACTTTTTCATTTGTTTTTCTGAATTCTTCTGGATTTTCTGATTAGAGGAGATTGTCAATTAAGTTATCGACTTCATCTTTTTCAGCTTGAGGTGTAATCTCAGTAATCATGATACCAGCCACTGCTCGCTCAACCAAACCTTCAACATCCATGCGTGCTTCATACTGCTCTGCATTCTTAATTTTAGGATTGGTCTTAGGACGATCAGGTGCAAAAATGGTACAGCAGTCCTCAAACGGTTGGATAGAAATTTCAAAAGTATCAATTTCCTGAGCGATGTCAATGATTTCCAACTTGTCCATAGTAACCACAGGGCGGATGATAGGAGTGTTGGTCACAGCGTTGATAGCCTGCATACTTTCAAGAGTTTGGCTAGCTACTTGACCGAGACTTTCCCCATTGATGATAACTAAACCATTTCGTACCTCACGAATACGGTCGGTAATGCGCATCATAAAACGACGGGTCAAAGTCATGAGGTAGGCTTCTGGCGCCTTGGCTTTGATTTCCTCTTGAATCTCAGTGAAAGGCACTTCGATAAATTGGATATTGCCGCCAAACTTGGTTAATTTACGAGTCAAATCTTGGGCTTTTTTGAGAGCACCTGGACTAGTGTAAGGTGGACTGGCAAAGTGAACGGCCTCAATATCTACTCCACGTTTAAGGGCTAGATAACCTGCTACAGGCGAGTCAATCCCTCCTGACAACATGAGCATCCCCTTACCAGAAGTCCCTACAGGCAAGCCACCTGCTCCACGAATAGTTTCATAAGAAAGATAGGCCGCCTCCTCACGAATCTCCACCTGAAGATTGATATCAGGATTTTTCATTTGAACTTGGACATTTGGAATTGCCTCAAATACAGCTCCACCAAGTGTTTGGTTGAGTTCACGACTATCGAACTCAAAGTTGTGATCGCTACGCTTACTAGAAATCTTAAAGGTCATGCCTTCCTTGTAGATATCTGTCATAATCTCTTGGACAGAAGACTTCAGAACTTCTACAGATTTTTCAACCTTATATACTGGAGAAAAATTTTGAATCCCAAAGACTTGTTTGAGAGATTCTGCAACTGCTGTGTAGTCGGCTCCATTGAGGTAAACGTGGGCACGGTCGCGATCAGCGGTTACCTTAACTTGGGGATAAATGGACAAAACGCCCGAAATATTATTGCGAAGTTTATTGATGAATCGCATACGGTTTTTGCCCTTAGTTGACAACTCTCCGTAGCGAATCATAATTTCTGAATACTGCATGAATGCTCCTATCTTACTTTTCTAGTTTGATTGTAAATTAATTTTAGCTTGGTCAAAAACTGCTCAACCTGACTCATATCATTTTCACAGTCTAGGCTTAGACGAACAGCTGACTGGGCCTTATCTTTGTCCACTCCCATGGCAATCAAAGTCCCCGCAGGTTTCCCAGCCTTGGATGAACAAGCCGAGGTTGTGGAGATGAAAATATCATAGTCTTCAAATGCGTGAACGATGACTTCACCACGAACACCCTTAATCCCAAAAGTCAGGATATGAGGGGCAAAGTCTTCCTCATCTGAAAAGATAAAAATATCTGGATAATCCAAAAGCGCTTGGCGAATGACTGATTTCATCTGCCCAGTCTTACTAACAAAGATATCTAACTTTTTCATAGACAAACGGAGAGCTTTGGCTGTCGCTGCAATCCCTGCCACATTTTCAGTTGTTGAACGATAATCACGCTCTTGACCACCACCTGTCAAAAGAGGCGTAATTTTCTTACCAGACTTGATATAGACAAAGCCAACACCTCGGACACCATGAAATTTATGACTTGAGAAGGTCGCAAAATCTACACGATCTGTCAGATATTTTTCAGTCGGAATCTTAGCGAGTGCCTGAACTGCATCAACGTGGAAGGAAATAGTTGGCTTGTCTGCCAACAGTTCTGAGATGGCCTCAATAGGTTGAATAGACCCAATTTCGTTGTTTACTGCCATGATGGAGACGAGGGTCGTATCAGGTCGTATCAAAGCTCCTAGAGCCTCAACATCCACAAACCCTTTCTCATCAACTGGAGCAAAATCCACCTCAAAACCCTGACTTTTCAGCCAGAGGGCTGATTCCTTAACTGCTGGATGTTCAATGGCTGATACGATGATGTGCTTGCCAAACTGGGCTTTTTCAAAGGCCACCCCCTTGATGACCCAGTTATCTCCTTCTGTACCACCTGAGGTAAAGAAGATTTCATCACTCTTCTTGCCAATCAAATCTGCAATTTGCTGCCGGGAAGCATCTAAAATTCGTGTCGCCTGGTCTCCCAAACGATGGAGGCTAGAAGGATTTCCTACAATTTTCGAAGCGACCTGCGTATAGGTTTCAAGTGCTTCAGGATAAGGCTTGGTCGTTGCCGAATTATCAAAGTAGATCATGTTTTCTCACGCTTTCTAAAATCACTTCTTCTATTGTATCATGAAACGAAGCTTGCGACAAGAAAGGGCAAGTCCTCTTTTTTTAAGATTTTTTTAAAGAAATGAGGTATAATAAATCATAATTAAAGGAGAGTATCATGTCTAACTATCATAGAACTTCAAAACCAAAAACAGAACACATCAAAAAGGGCTTTACTGTCTTTCAAAAAACGATTGCTACCATCGGTAGTATCCTTGGTCTCATCACTGCTACTATCACCATCATGAACGCTATGGATAATAACAAGAATAACAAAAAAGAACCGACGACAACTCAAACAACTGTTGTCAAGGAAATTCAAAAAGAAGCCCCTCAGGAAAATACTACACCTAACAAGGACAACACTTCCACTAAAGAAAATACCTCGCAGGAAGAAACTCCTCAATCCAATAAAAAGGAAGAGCAAAAAGAAGAGAAGAAAACAACAACTCAGGATTCTTCTACACCTTCCTCAACAAAAGAAACAACTGATAGTGGAAACTCGTCCAAAACGACTAGTTCCGAAAACAAAAGCAATCAATAACTACTAAAATAGCTTCCTTCCAGCTTTGGAAAGAAGCTATTTTTTATTGTTGCAATACTTTTCGTGGTTTGGTTCCTTCAGCTGGACCGATAACACCCGCCATTTCGAGTTCTTCCATAAGGCGGGTCGCACGGTTAAATCCAACCGACAAACGACGCTGAATCATCGAAGCACTGGCTTTCTGCGTTTCGATAACCAGAGCCTTAGCTTCTTCAAAAAGCGGATCGCCGCCAGCTTCACCATCTGAAAATTCACCGTCATTTTCAGAAACTTCACCTGGATCAAAACTCTCATCGTAGTCCGCGTCTGCCTGAGCCTTGATGAAGTTTACGATGCGTTCGACATCGTCATCCGAGATAAAGGATCCTTGCAGACGAACTGGATGATTTTCATCAATCGGCTTAAAGAGCATGTCTCCTCGACCAAGCAGTTTTTCTGCTCCATTCTCATCCAAGATGGTTCGTGAATCAGTACCTGATGAAACTGCAAAAGCCACACGAGATGGGACATTGGCCTTGATAAGACCAGAGATAACATCGACTGATGGACGTTGCGTTGCGAGAATCATGTGAATCCCTGCAGCACGCGCCTTCTGTCCGAGACGAATGATGGCGTCTTCTACTTCCTTGCTAGCCACCATCATGAGGTCTGCCAACTCATCTACAATGACAACAATCAAAGGAAGCGGTACTTGTTTGTACTCAGACTGGCTATTAAATTCCTCGACCTTAGCATTATAGCCAGCGATATTTCGTACTCCAACCTTAGCAAAGAGTTCATAACGGTTTTCCATCTCATCAACAACCTTTTGCAGAGCCTTGCTGGCCTTGCGTGGATTGGTCACAACTGGAATCAAGAGGTGAGGAATGTCATTGTAAACCGATAACTCAACCATCTTAGGATCCACCATCATAAACTTGACCTGGTCAGGTCTTGCTTTCATGAGAATGCTGGCAATAATACCGTTAACTGCGACTGACTTCCCTGATCCTGTCGAACCTGCCACGAGTAGGTGCGGCATCTTGGAAAGGTCAAAGGTTCGAGCAGTTCCATTGACGGCCTTACCTAGAGGGATTTCGAGGAGATTTTCTGGTTTAGTTTGAGACTGTTCCCAGAGTTCGCGGAAGGAAACGGTCGCGATCTCAGAGTTAGGAACCTCAATTCCGACTAAGGATTTACCAGGTATTGGAGCCTCAATCCGAACATCCTTGGCCGCCAGAGCCAGCGCTAAGTCGTCTGCCAGATTGGAAATGCGGTTAACCCGTACGCCAACTGCTGGCTTGACTTCATACTTGGTTACTGATGGGCCGATTTCAGCCCGTTCAACCGCCACCTTGATACCAAAGCTGGCAAAGGTTTCTTCTAAGATTTTGATATTTTCTCGAACAATCTTCTTTTCCTTGGACTGATCTTTGGGTTTATCTGGCGCAAAGAGTTGCAAGCTTGGTAGCTTGTATTCAAGGGCTTCCTTGGCTGAAAAGTCGACCTGTAACTCTTCATCATCAAAATCTTCTTTCTCACCTAGAACTTCAACATCAGCTTGAGGGAGGATAATCTCGGGTTCACTCCATTCTTTTTCAGGAATTGGTGGAAGATCATAGTCTGGAACTTCTGGTAAGATTTCTCCAGTTTCAGGATCTACAGGAGGAAGCGGTAGTGCATCCTGTTCTTCTTGTTCTCTCTTGATTCTGGCTGCTTCTTCAGCTTCTTGACGAGCCTTCTCTTCTTCTCTCTTGATGAAGCGTTCCTGTTTTCTCTGTTCCTGTTTTTCCATGAAGGATCTGAACTGAGCTCCAATAAAGGCTGCAACATCATAAATAGACCAAGGACTGACCAAGAGAGCCCCAACTAGAATCAAAAGAACTCCAATAAAGTACGATCCGATATTGGAGAAAAGAAAGGCTATGGGGATATAAAGTCCAACACCTAGCAGGCCTCCACCAGCAAAGCTAGTCACCCGCATACCAGTCAGATCCGTCATAACTTGAGCCAAGGTCCCTTTTAGAACTGACTGCTCCAAACCAAACTTCCAGACAAGATAGGCCTCAAAAATCAAGAGCAAGCCAGCGAAGATACAGAGAAAGCCTGACAGAAGCCCCTCTTGCTTGCGTATCCATTTAAAAAGAAAAAGATAGATGAGGAGACCACCTATAGCCACATAAGCTAAACTTCCGACTAACAGTCGAATGAGATTGTAAAGAGTGATACCAACTGCACCTAGTTTGAGGGCTGCAAAGATTAATAATAAGGCAATCCCTAAGGAAATCAACATCCTCTGGATAGCCTGCTTTCTTTCGAGTTCTGCTTTAGACGGTCTCCGTCTTGTTTTACTTGTATTTTTGTTTGCCATTCTTCTATTATAACATATTTCACAGCCATTTCGGAAAGAGAAAAAGACTGCACCAATCGGTACAATCTTTTCGTTTTATATCTAATTTTTATGCTTGTGGTTTACGTAAGTAACCATAAACCACACCACTTACGATTGCTCCTACCAAGACTGAAGCAAGGTAAAGAAGGGCATTTGAAGTTAGAGCGATAACGAAGATTCCTCCGTGTGGTGCCATCAATTTGATACCAGCAAGACCAACGAGTCCTCCTGCTACTGCAGAACCAAGGATGAAGCTTGGGATAGCACGAGCTGGGTCAGCTGCACCAAACGGAATCGCTCCCTCAGTGATAAATGACAAGCCCATGATGATGTTTGTCAAACCAGAGTTACGTTCTTCTTTGGTAAATTTATCTTTGAAAAGAAGGGTTGCGACAAAGATAGCAAGTGGTGGAACCATTCCTCCAGCCATAACTGCTGCCATGGCTACAGAACCACCTGTTGACACAGTCGCTGCAAGCGTACCTGTACCAAAGACATAGGCCGCTTTATTAACTGGTCCACCCATATCGACAGCCATCATTCCACCAAGAACGATACCAAGAAGGACAGCTGAACCGCCTCCAAGACCGCCTAGGAAGTCATTCATCGCAGTGTTGATTGCTGCCATCGGGATGTTAACAGCTAGCATGACAAATCCTGTTAAGATTGTTCCAAGAAGTGGCAAGAGAAGGATTGATTTAGCACCTTCAAGTGAACGAGGAACTTTAACGTATTTCTTGATAGCAAGAACCAAGGCACCTGCGATAAATCCACCAACAAGGGCACCTAGGAAACCAGATGAGACACCTGCAAGTGTTGAAGTTGCTTCACCACCAGCTGCATAAGGGATTTTACCAAAGGCAAAACCTTCTTTAGCAATAGCACCAGCCACAAAACCTGCTACCAAACCTGGTTTTTCAGCGATAGAGTAGGCAACATATCCTGCAAAGACTGGAAGCATCAAGCCAAAGGCAGCACCACCAATTTTCATGAACATAGAAGCGAGCTCATGGTAAGATCCGAGATTGCCAAGACTATCTTGTGGCACACCCAAAGCACCATCAATCAAGAAAGCAAGGGCAATCATGATACCACCACCGATAACGAATGGCAACATTTGAGATACACCACTCATCAAATGTTTGTAGAAGGCAGCACCAGGGCCTTGTTTTTCATTAGATGCTGTTGCAGTTTTTGCTCCGTTAGCAGCATGGTAAACTTCAGCATCCCCAGAAAGAGCCAAGTTGATCAATTCTTCTGTCTTACGGATACCGTCTGCAACTGGACGATTAACCAATGGTTTGCCATCGAAACGATCCATCTCAACAGCCTTGTCAGCAGCGATGATAACAGCTTTAGCCTTGCGGATGTCCTCTGCAGTTAGTTGATTTCCAACACCGCTAGCACCGTTGGTTTCAACCTTGATGCCGACTCCCATTTCAGCAGCCACTTTTTGAAGAGCTTCTTGGGCCATGTAAGTGTGGGCAATTCCTGTTGTACAAGCCGTAACAGCAACGATAAAGTCAGCAGATTCATTTACAGGTGCTTGGACAGGCTCCTCAGCTTTTTCTGAAGCTTGGTCAAAAAGCTCGATAACTTGATCAGCTGAAGTTACTTGGCGAAGTTTGTCAGCAAAACCGTCTTTCATCAAGTATTGAGACAATTCGGCTAAGGCAGCCAAGTGAGTATCATTGGCACCTTCTGGAGCCGCAATCATGAAGAAGAGATCAGTTGGTTGCCCATCCAAACTCTCATAGTCAACACCCTTGTTTGACTTTGCAAAAAGAACGGTCGCTTCTTTTACAGCAGAGTTCTTGCTGTGAGGCATAGCAATTCCGTCACCCAAACCAGTGGAAGTTAGAGCTTCACGTGCCAAAATTCCTTCTTTAAAGGTTTCAAAATCTGTCACATAGCCATGCTCTACTAGACTATTAATCATTTCTTCAATAACTGCTGTTTTTTCAGTTGCCTGCAAATCCAGCAACATAACATCTTTTCTCAATAGGTCTTGAATTTTCATCGTTTTTCTACCTCAACTTTTTCATAAGTTTCTTTTATAAATGCTGCAGTTGCCAAGTCATCAGAGAAAGTAGTTGCTGACCCACAAGCCACTCCCCATTTGAAGGCCTCTACTGCGTCTTTTGATTTGACAAATTCACCGGTAAATCCAGCAACCATAGAGTCACCAGCTCCGACTGAATTTTTCACAGTTCCCTTGATTGGTTTAGCGAAGTATGCTCCCTCAGATGTGACAAGAAGGGCACCGTCGCCAGCCATAGAAATGATAACGTTTTGAGCACCTTTAGCTAGTAACTCACGAGCATATTTCTCGATTTCATCTAAACTTTCGAGTTTCACTCCAAAGATAGCTCCAAGTTCGTGATTGTTTGGTTTAACCAAAAGTGGCTGGTAGTCTAAACTATCAATCAAGATCTGTCCTTCAAAGTCACAAACCACTTGCGCACCAGTCTGGCGTGTCAATGCAATCAAATCCTTATAGATAACATTGCCTAGGTTCTTAGCACTCGAACCTGCAAACACCACCGTATCATCTGCTGTCAGACTAGACAAAATAGCTTTCAATTCTTCTAGCTGAGCTGGTTCCACATTTGGACCCGTTCCATTGATTTCTGTTTCTTGGTCTGCTTTGATTTTAACATTGATACGAGTATCTTCTGCTACTTGAACAAAACGCGTTTCGATTTTCTCTTCTGACAAAGTATCTGTGATAAATTTACCAGTAAAACCTCCGATAAATCCAGTCGCAGTATTGGGAATACCCAAGCGTTTCAAGACACGACTGACATTGATTCCTTTCCCACCAGCAAACTTATCATCACTGTCCATACGATTGACACTGCCGACTTGGACTTGGTCCAAGCGCACGATATAGTCAATGGATGGATTGAGTGTGACTGTATAAATCATACTTCTATTACCTCCGTTTTCTTCTTAATAGCCTGCAAGAGCTCATGCCCTTGACTTGTAATAACAATGGCGCGTTTAAGTGGTGCTACCTTGGCAAAGCAAGTTTGTCCAATCTTAGACGAATCAACCAAGACATAGGTTTGTTTGGCATTCTCCAAAATGGCACGTTTCACAGCTCCCTCTTCCATATCAGGAGTCGTATAATAACCATCGTCTACACCATTCATCCCAATAAAGGCACGGTCAAAGTGCAATTGGTTAATCTGGTTAAGAGCAACGCCCCCGATACTAGCATCTGTCGCCATCTTGACACTACCTCCAACCATGACAGTTGGAATCTGCTTTTCAACCAACTGAGCCGCATGGTGAATGGAGTTGGTCACAACTGTGATATTCTTATCAACCAGTTCCTTGATTAAAAAAGCAGTTGTTGTGCCAGCATCGATAAAGATAACATCTTTCTCCTTTATGAGAGAGGCCGCCTTCTGAGCTAGCAACTTCTTCTCTTGAAGGTTTTTGACAGATTTTTCTTGGATGGTTTCTTCTTCCCGCAAGGAGTGGGGCAATTCTGCTCCTCCATGCACACGGCGAAGCTTGTTTTCCGCCTCCAACTCATCCAAATCTCTTCGTACCGTTGATTCTGATGTTTCTAATAGACTGACCAATTTTTCTAGGGAAACTACATGATGTTGATTTAACTCCTCTAAAATCAGTTGCTTCCGCTCAGTTTTTAACACCAAATCACCTCCTGTTATCGTTTACACTATTCATTCTAGCATATTCTCTACCAAAGTCAAGCATTTTTTATCATTTTCTTTCAAATTCTATCATTTTTCTTATTTCCAGAATTTTTATTGCAAGATAAGTGGCTTTATGGTAGACTATTTTAGTAAGTATTGGAAGATTACTCAAGAGGCTTAAGAGGCCGTGTTGGAAACGCGGTAGGCGTGTAACAGCGTGCGTGGGTTCGAATCCCATGTCTTCCGTAGAAAAGCAAAATTATTTTTTTAGATACAACAATGTTGTATCTTTTTTTGTATCCTTTTTTAGCAAAAGAATACCAAGGAATACAAAAGGCAAAAACAAAAAACGTTGATTTAACAACGTTTTTCCAAGTTTAGCGAAAGAATAATGGAGCCGGTGGGAGTCGAACCCACGTCCAAACACCTGCCAACATATTTGTCTACAACCATAGGTTATGTATTGTTTTAACAGTCCCTCGACACATAACTCAAGCCTAGGAACTGCGAGTCTATTAATCTCTTATCAAACCACTAGACAAGGCTTGATCGTATCTCGCTAATCATAAGACCTGTCATTGAACACGAGCAATCCAAATTGGGTCACGCCTGCTGGTTTTTAGGCAGCTAGAGCGTAAGAAGTGTTATTTTTTGCAGTTATATTTAACTGAGCGTTTACGTCGCCACACGGGTTGCAAAATATGCCTCATAATGCCTGTCGAATCCGTAACGACCCCAAAAGACGATAGAACCATTATAACCTATCTTCATGAAAAATGCAAAATCAAGCCACCTCTTTAGAAAAGATACTCTTTTAAGGCTTCCGATAAGGCTTGATAACCGGCTACACTTAGATGGAGACCATCTGTTGTATAGTCTTTTTTGAGTTGCCCTTCTGAATCTGTCAAACTATCATAAATCGGCACAAAATCTACTTGCATATAGGCGGATGCTAGAGCCTCATAGGCTTGATTCCATTCTCTAATCTTTTCATTGGTTCGGATATAAACGGTCTGCTTGTATTTCTCTCCCTCATTGACTGGCAAAATGGAAAGGAGCTTTATTTGTGACAACGGATAATCTCGGGCAATCGATTGGATCACTCGCTCAAGATTATCCAAAGCTTCATTCAAGGGAATATCTTTTCCAATATCATTTGTTCCTATTAGGAGAACAATTTGATCCACAGCATCACCATAAAGATGAGCATCCAAATTCTCTAATAACAATCTCGTCTGGTAGCCTCGGATGCCACGATTAACAATCGTCTTGGCAACCCCAAACAACTCTTGAAGAGGGTAATATTCCACTATCGAATCACCAATAAAGATGATATCTGGCTCTAGAACAGATACTTGATTCAATCCACGATACTTGGCTTGAATTTTTTCCTGCTCTTTTAGGAGCCAATTCTCTAATAACTGTACTGCCACCTTATCCCTCTTTCTCTAACCAATTCTCTAGGACTTGATAAACGCCCGCCTGGCTGTTAGCTGGTGCTAGGGCAGTCGCAACTGCCTTGACATTATCATCTGCATTTTCCATCGCATAGGCAATTCCAGCCAGTTCTAACATTTCGATATCATTTTCGCTATCACCGAAAGCCATGATTTGTTCCGATTTCAAATCCCAGCGCTTGAGTAATTCTTCCAATCCCCAAGCCTTGTGAACACCAGCCTGTAGGATATCGATACAACCATAACCACTGGAAACAGCTCTTACATGCCCATTAAAGAGGTCATTGATTTCCCGCAAAACAGAACTAGAGCGTTCTTCACCGACGACCATACTCATCTTTAGCACCCCACCGAAGAGATCCGATCTGAGCTCTTCAACAAAGTTTGTATGCCGATAGAGTTTTTCAATCATCTCAGGAGTCATAAATTTATCAAGTTCTGTAAAAACAGTTCCTTTCTTGACAAAACTCCCATTCATACTAGTGACAACAAATTGATCTCGACACTCCCTCCCTTTAAAATGAACTAAAGCCTTGTCAACCATAGCATTATCCCAGATCTGTGCTTGAATCAGTTTATTATTTTCAAAAATACGCGCCCCATTGGCAACGACTAGGACAACTCTACTCGCCAAGTGTTCTAGTAATTGCCTCATACGGTGAACTTCATTCCCCGTCGCAATGACAAAACGGATATCCCTTTGATCCAGCTGATCTAAAATCTTTTCCAAGCGGGGCAGATCCAGCTGACCTCTCGGGTCTAGCAAGGTTCCATCCATGTCTGTTGCAATTAATTTAATCGTCATCCTATCTCCTTTAGGGTGAGCACCTACCACTTCAACCCTACATGTTCATTCATTTCTTTATAGGCCGTGTCAATTCGTTCCTTGGTCGCCTCGTCCAACTGATCACGATGACTGCCTCCCTCGATGAAGTCCTCTAGGATATAGGTCTGATAGAGGAAGAGCGGATAGCCTTCTGGAGAGTAAGTACCTTTTGGAGTTCGATTAACCCAAGTTGGATGCGCTTTAGCAGTTTCAATCCTTGTCTTGCCATCTTTTTTCTTAATGGTCACATCCATGAGAACTCCTCGCTCCGTCCACTTGGCATTTTCCTCGTCTTGCATGGTTTCAATGCGCTGGTTTGAGAGGAAATTCCCCATGGAGTAGATGATCAGTTTTTTATCACCATCTTTTTCAACCGTTTCAGCAGGTTCAACGACGTGAGGATGCCCTCCAAAAATAATATCAGCTCCCCAGTCAATCATCTTGTGGTACAGTGTTTTCTGTTCTTCCGTTGGTTCTAGCTGGTACTCAATTCCCATCTGAGGCATGATGACAGTAATATCCGCTTCTTGCTCAGCTCGTTCAATTTCTGCCTTCATCTTATCTTCATTCAGGTCAGAAAGATAGCGATTATAATCCTCTTGAGAGATATACTGCTCAATGCCATTAAAACCGTAAGAATAGGCCAGGAGAGCTACCTTGATACCATTGACTTCCTTGATAACTAGTGGAGCTTGGTCACGGGATTCATGTGTGTAGACCCCTATGGGTGTCATCCCTGCCTTTTCAATAGCTTCTGCTGTTGAAACCACTCCCTCTATCTGAGAATCCAAGATGTGATTATGAGCCAAGTCTAGAACTTGATAGCCTGCATCTTTGATCGCATCCATGACTTCTCCAGGTGCATTAAAGAGAGGGTAACCTGCCAAGTAGTGGTCCTTGTTCACCGTTCCTTCAAAATCACCAAGCACTAAATCCGCTTGCTTGAGCCATGGTTTCACATATTCAAAATTTTCGTGGAAATCGTAGCTACCATCTTCTTTCAGAGCTGTTCGGTAGATAGGAATATGGTAGAGAAGGTCACCATTTGCCATGATACGAGCTGTCGTTTCGGCAGACTGATTTTCCTTAGACTGACCAGACGTTTGAGCAGAATCAACTGTTTGACCACTCGGACTTGTTCCCTTGTTCCCTTGTACTGCTTGGGTCAACAAGTTCAGCCCCATAGACAAGGAAACTGCAAGCAACAACACCGTAATAAACTGGGCATTTGTCCAAGATTTATAATTCCTAAAGAAACCAATACTACTCTTCAACAATCCAAAAATAGGACCATGAGGCCGTCTATCTTGTCGCTTTTCCATCTTTATTCCCCCCTTGCTTTTACTGCAAGTCTTTTCTTTTATTATACCACAGACAAAAGAGGAATACCGTTTATTATATTATTTTTTAGGAACTTCTGTGACTTTCTTTCTCGTCTATTTTGTGTTATCATGTAGAGGTAATGAAAGGAGAGAAAATGTCTGCTATAGAACGTATTACAAAAGCTGCTCATTTAATTAATATGAACGATATTATCCGTGAGGGGAACCCAACTTTACGCGCGGTTGCTGAGGAGGTCACTTTCCCACTGTCTGACCAGGAAATCATCCTTGGAGAAAAGATGATGCAATTCCTCAAACATTCTCAGGATCCCGTTATGGCTGAGAAAATGGGCTTGCGTGGTGGGGTTGGATTGGCTGCTCCTCAGTTAGATATCTCAAAACGCATTATCGCTGTTTTAGTGCCAAATATTGCGGAAGAAGGTGAGACTCCACAGGAAGCCTACGATCTGCAAGCTATTATGTACAATCCAAAAATCGTATCCCACTCTGTTCAGGACGCTGCCCTCGGTGAAGGAGAAGGGTGCCTATCTGTCGACCGTGTAGTTCCAGGCTATGTTGTTCGTCATGCTCGCGTTACTGTTGATTACTTTGACAAGGACGGAGAAAAACACCGTATCAAGCTTAAAGGATACAACTCTATCGTTGTCCAACATGAAATTGACCACATCAACGGAATCATGTTCTACGATCGTATCAATGAGAAAGACCCATTTGCTATCAAAGATGGACTCCTCATCCTCGAATAAAGAAAATCCCGTTGCAAGACGGGGTTTTGTGTTATAATAAAGGCATGAAAACAAATGATATTGTCTATGGCGTCCACGCCGTTACCGAAGCCCTCCTTGCAAATACAGGAAACAAACTCTACCTCCAAGATGATCTCCGAGGTAAGAATGTTGAGAAAGTCAAGGAACTGGCTGCTGAGAAAAAGGTCTCCATCTCTTGGACCTCAAAAAAATCCCTCTCTGAAATGACCGAAGGCGCTGTCCACCAAGGTTTTGTTCTACGAGTGTCCGAATTTGCCTATAGCGATCTGGATCACATCCTTGCCAAAACACGCCAAGAAGAAAATCCACTTCTATTGATTCTGGATGGTCTAACTGACCCTCACAACTTAGGTTCTATCTTAAGGACTGCTGATGCGACCAATGTTTCAGGTGTCATCATTCCCAAGCACCGTGCCGTCGGAGTGACTCCTGTCGTTGCCAAAACGGCCACAGGTGCTATCGAGCACGTTCCAATTGCGCGAGTGACCAACCTCAGTCAAACTCTAGACAAACTCAAAGATGAAGGATTTTGGACCTTTGGAACGGATATGAACGGTACTCCTTGCCACAAGTGGAATACAAAAGGGAAAATCGCCCTCATCATCGGAAATGAAGGAAAAGGTATCTCTAGCAACATCAAAAAACAGGTCGATGAGATGATCACCATTCCAATGAACGGGCATGTTCAAAGCCTCAATGCCAGTGTTGCTGCAGCCATTCTCATGTACGAAGTTTTCCGAAATAGACTATAAAAAAGTTTCCAATCAGTTGATTGGAAACTTTTTTGCCTAACTATGTTCGGTGATAAACTTGTAGGCTTCTTGACCAGCGATAGCTCCATCTCCAACTGCTGTTGTTACTTGACGAAGGTCTTTCTGGCGAACATCACCAACTGCAAAGATACCGTCAACGGCAGTTTTCATGTGGTTATCTGTCATAATCCAGCCAGCCTGATCTTGAATATTCAATTCTTTAACAAAATCGCTAACGGGATCCAAACCAACATAGATAAAGACACCACCAAAGGCTTGCTCTGTTATTTGACCTGTTTTTACATTTTCAAATACGACAGATTCTACTCGGTTTTCACCTTTGATTTCCTTGACGACAGAGTCCCAGATAAAGTTGACTTTCTCATTAGCAAAGGCACGGTCTTGCAACACCTTTTGGGCACGAAGTTGGTCGCGACGGTGAACAATGGTAACAGTCTTGGCAAAGCGAGTCAAGAAGAGGGCTTCTTCTACCGCTGAATCTCCACCACCGACTACGAGCAAGTCTTGGTCACGGAAGAAAGCTCCATCACAGACTGCACAGTAAGAAACACCACGACTGTTCAGTTCTTCTTCTCCGGGAACTCCCAAAAGACGGTGTTTTGACCCAGTTGCCACGATGACAGTACGGGTTTCGTAAACTTGATCATCAGTGATTACCTTCTTATAGTCACCCTTGTCTTCAATATTTTCAACATAGCCATAAAGATGCTCTACTCCAAGGTTTTCAAGTGGTTCAAACATCTTTTCAGCCAATTCAGGTCCACTGATATTGGCATAACCTGGATAGTTTTCGATATCAGATGTGTTATTCATTTGCCCGCCTGGCAGACCACCTTCAATCAAGCCTACTTTCAGATTGCTTCGAGCAGCATATAAGGCAGCGGTCATTCCCGCAGGTCCAGCACCGATAATAATCGTATCGTACATTTCGATTCCTTCTTTCTTGTTGTAACTATCTTTATTCTAACTTATTCTTGCTAGTCACGCAAGGATTATGCCTTGAAAACCAAGAGCAAACTCATGACGGCAAAGGATAACACCGGAACGACCAAAACTCCAATCATAATCATATCATAGAGATGAGCTTGACGAGCCTTGGCTGTCTTGTCCACACCAGACATGGCTCTCAATCCAATCCAAATCCCCAGAAAAATCACGACAAGGATGGTCGTTAAGATCAAACTCTCGAAATATAAAGAAAACAGTTGCAGCAGCATGATCTCTCTCGTTTCTATCTTTTTTAAAGAGTAAACTCAGCTAGTCCAACTAACTGAGTTTTCCTTTTTCTATTATATCAAATATAAGTCCGTTTGTAACTAGCGAAGAATTCTTTTGTCCGTTCTTCTTTTGGATGATTGATGATTTCATCCGGTGTGCCAGACTCGATGATTTTCCCTTTATCTAGGAATAAAACCTTATCTGCCACTTGGGTTACAAAAGACATATCGTGACTGACCAAAATCATGGTCTGACCTGACTTGGCAGCATCTGCAATAGATTTTTCTACCTCACCGACCAATTCTGGGTCTAGAGCTGAAGTGGGTTCGTCCAAGAGCAAGACATCTGGTTTCATAGCAAGCGCACGCGCGAGGGCAACCCGTTGCTTTTGTCCACCTGATAAGTGGCGAGGGTAATGGTTTTCACGATCAGAAAGCCCAACCTTAGCCAACTCTTCCTTGGCGATTTTTGTTGCTTCCTCGTCGGATAATTTTTTAACAACAACCAAACCTTCCTTGACATTGTCAAGAGCTGTTCGGCGTTCAAACAAATTAAACTGTTGGAAAACCATAGACAACTTGCGACGAAGGGTTAGGATTTCTTCTTGGCTAATCTGAGAAAAATCAACTTTAAAATTGTCAATCTGAATCGTTCCACTATCTGGAGTTTCAAGATAGTTCAAACTACGAAGAAAGGTTGATTTCCCAGCTCCAGATGAACCAATCAAGGCCACTACCTCCCCTTTTTGGATATCCAAGTCCAGATGATCCAAGACAGTTTGTCCTGAAAAGGATTTGCTTAAATTCGAAATCTTAATCATTAACGAAGGTCTCCTTTCACATCTGTAGACACTGTATCAGGTGCTGAGATAGCCATTTTTCTCTCGATGAAACGACCGAGGCTTTCAATTCCAATATTGACTACCCAATAAACAAGGGCAACAGAGATGAAGCGTTCAAAATAGCGATAATCGGCTCCACCCAAAATCTGAGCTTGGGCAAAGACTTCCACAACACCCGCACTAAAGGCTAGAGATGTTCCCTTGGTCAAACCGATAAGGGAGTTAATCAAAGTCGGCGTCGCTACCACCGCCGCATTTGGAATAATCACGCGACGGTAAACTTGCGCACGAGTCATACCCAAACTACGTGCCGCCTCAATTTCACCTGGATTAACAGAAAGGATGGCTGCACGAATCGTTTCACTTGCATAAGCCGCCTCATTAAAAGCAAAGGCCACAATCGCAAAAAGCGCTGCTGGAATCGCATTGATATTGAAACCAGTCCCCCATTGTTGGTTGATAGCTTTCAGTGCCAAAGGAATTCCGTAGTAGGTCAACATAAGTTGAACTAGGATTGGAGTACCTTTTAAGAAGCTAACGAAAAAGGCCTGCAAGGGATATAGAATTTTAACACGATTGATCTTAACAATGGCAAAAATCAAGGCAAGTAGCAAACCAAAGAGTGCACCTCCAAGCGTCAACATCAAGGTTGTAGGCAGTTGTTGGACAATCCTTGGAATTCCATCAAAGACCGAACGCAAACTAAAGAGTTTACCATCCGGAATGAGTTGCATCAAACTTTGGTACCAATCTGATGCTAAAAATGTTGTAACAGTCATAAAAACATCCTCTCCTGATAATGATTCATTCTATCATACTTCTGCTCGCAAGCAAATTATTTGCTACGGGCTACTCAGACTTTGTCTATCTTCTAGTTTATCACACTTTAAAACAGGGAGGCTATATATTTTACCTATCAAGGAGATAAATAAAAACTATCTCAAACCTAAGTTCTCATAGGGTTTTCTATAGCCGATTTGTTTAACAGCACCATTCTCCACCAAAATTGGACGTTTCAATAACATACCATCACTCGCTAGAAGCTTGGCTGCTTCTTGTTTTGACAAACTTCCCACCTTATCTTTTAGGCCCAGTTCGCGGTATTTGATCCCGCTAGTATTGAAAAATTGTTTCACTTCAAAACCGGAAGTTTCCAACCACTTCAAAATCACATCTTCACTTGGTGTTTCTTCTACGATGTGGACAGCTTTGTAGTCCAGTCCAAGTTGATCCAATTCATTTTTTGCTTTCTTACAAGTTGAACATTTTGGGTATTCGATAAATTCTAACATCTTCTTTTCTTTCTATTTTTTATTTTCTTGAAATGCTGCACCTTCATGTTGCAAGAGCCAGGCTTTCTTTTCGACTCCAGATGCATAGCCTGTCAAGCGATTGCCTGACCCCAGCACCCGATGACAGGGAACAAGTATGGACCAAGGATTGCGCCCCACTGCTCCTCCAATCGCTTGAGCAGAAGCCACTTGCAGGTCTTGAGCTATTTGTCCGTAAGTTACTGTTTGAGCATAAGGAATGGCCTGTAAGTAATCCCAAACCCGCTTTTCAAAATCTGTTCCAATAGGAGCCAAAGATAAGTCAGATAGATCCTGAACACTGCCTTCGAAATAGGTATCTAAATAGGAAATAACTTTGTCGAGGACAGGATGTTCCTTAACGATTTCTATCCCATCCGTCTCGATACCTCTCTCAAAATGAATTTGGTCCTGCACCCATATTCCAAACAAATATTGCTCATCAGCAACTAAGGATAAGGTCCCAATTGGCGACGGGTAGAGCATTTTTGCGTACTTTTTCTGCATCATTTTTTTAATTTCTGATAGGCCAAGCGTTCTCCATCAACTGGAACCTTACCAACCTGTTGGAAGCCTAGCTTTTCAAAGATATGCTGCATAGCCTTGTTTTCTGCATGCGTATCTGAACGAAAATCTAGATAATCAAAACCTTCAATCAAGCCTTCTAGGAAAGTCTGAGCAACACCTTGTCCTTGGACATCTGCTGCCACAGCGATACGGTGAAAGACCAGATATTCTGATTCTCCCCCCTGCCAACTCCCTTCATAAATGGCTTCATAGGCTTCCTCTGGACTCTTGGTCACAGCAGCATAAGCTAGCAGTTCTCCTTCTTCCAAGGCCACATAGGCTTGGCCTGAGATGATATCATCAATAATGATATCTGCATTTGGATAGCCATTTTGCCACTGGTCGCTACCAGATTTGGCTAAGCACTTTTTAGCATCCTCCATCACCTGCATAATCGCATCCACTTCGTTTGGAAAAGCTAAACGAATCTCCATCTTTTCCCCTCATTTCTAACTATTTTCTCTCATCATAGCATAATTTAAAGCTTTCTACAAGCAGTTGAAACTTGACTTTTGTTTTTTATTATTTTATAATCTAGTTATTAAAACTAGATAAAAAGGAGTTGGAAATGAATTCTAACTTTTCCTACCCAAAATGGGAAGACATTCCAAACATTGACCTCTATCTGGATCAGGTTTTACTTTATGTCAATCAGGTCTGTGCCCCTATCTCTCCAGATAAGGACAAGGGACTAACAGCATCTATGGTCAATAACTATGTCAAACATGGTTACCTGACAAAGCCAGACAAGAAAAAATACCAACGCAAACAGATCGCCCGTTTGATTGCCATCACCACTCTCAAGTCTGTCTTTTCGATCCAAGAAATCGCTCAGACCCTTAATACTCTGCAAACTCAAGCGAGCTCAGACCAGCTCTACGATGCTTTTGTAGACTACATGAACCATGGGATTGATCCAGAAAATCCTATTATCCAAACTAGCTGTCAAACGGTTAAACTCTATCATCAAACTCTAGACTTAATCCTTATCAAAGAAGAGGAGGAAATCCAATGAATACCAGTCTAAAGCTCAGTAAAAAACTCAGTTTTGGAGAGGAGATTGCTAATAGCGTGACCCATGCTGTAGGTGCCGTTATCATGCTCATCCTACTCCCTATTTCATCCACCTATAGTTATGAAGCACATGGATTTTTATCATCTTTTGGTGTTTCTATCTTTGTTATCAGTCTCTTTCTCATGTTCCTCTCGTCAACCATTTACCACTCTATGGCCTATGGTTCGACCCACAAATACGTCTTACGAATCATCGACCATTCTATGATTTACGTAGCTATCGCAGGCTCTTATACGCCGGTCGTCTTGACCTTGATGAATAACTGGTTTGGCTATCTGATCATTGCCATTCAGTGGGGAACAACCATCTTTGGCATCCTCTATAAAATCTTTGCTAAAAAGGTTAATGAGAAATTCAGCCTTGCCCTTTACCTGATTATGGGCTGGTTGGTTCTAGCTATCATTCCTGCCATTATCAGTCAAACAACGCCAATTTTCTGGAGTCTCATGGTAACTGGCGGACTCTGTTATACAGTTGGAGCTGGATTTTACGCTAAGAAAAAACCTTATTTCCACATGATTTGGCATCTCTTTATCCTAGCGGCATCTGCACTCCAATATATCGCGATTGTTTATTACATGTAAAAAAGTTGAGAATCTTTTCTCAACTTTTTTCTTTACACATATTGATAAAATACTGGTGCAAGCGCACATTATCAGTCAATTCCGGATGAAAAGAGGTTACCAGCATATTCTGTTCTTGCGCAGCAACGATTTGGTCATCTACAGTTGCTAGGATTTCCACACCCTCTCCAAGACTACTGATAATCGGACCGCGAATAAAGGTCATGGGAATCTGACCGACTCCTTTACATTCTGCCTCTGTATAAAAACTTCCTAGTTGACGCCCATAGGCATTGCGCTCAACTACTATGTCCATAGTCGCTAGATGACTTTCTTCCTGAGAAATAATTTCCTTAGCTAGCAAGATTAAACCCGCACAGGTCCCAAAAACGGGTAATCCAGATAGAATGGCTTCTCGGATGGGAATCAACATCTGTTGGTCACGCAAGAGTTTGCCCATGGTTGTAGACTCACCGCCAGGTAATATCAAACCCGCCAAGTTACTCTGATGTTGTTGAAAATCATCTAAATTTCTGATTTCTACACTAACAACACCTAACTTTTCTAGCACTTTTGCATGTTCTGCAAAGGCACCTTGCAAGGCTAATATTCCGATTTTCATCTATTTTCCTCGCTCTGCCATAAGAATTTGGATTTCATTCTCATTGATACCAACCATGGCTTCCCCTAGGTCTTCAGAGATTTGACCCAAAATTTGAGGATTTTGGTAGTTGGTTACAGCTTTGACAATGGCACTTGCTCGTTTAACAGGATCTCCTGACTTGAAAATACCTGATCCAACAAAAACACCTTCTGCCCCCAGTTGCATCATCAATGCAGCATCTGCTGGTGTTGCAACACCTCCAGCCGCAAAGTTTACAACTGGCAACTTACCATGTTCATGGACGTATTGGACTAATTCTATAGGAACTTGGAGTTCTTTTGCTGCGACATAGAGTTCATCTTCGCGTAGATTTTTAATACAGCGAATTTCTTGATTCATCATGCGCATATGACGAACGGCTTGAACAATATCTCCTGTCCCTGGTTCTCCTTTGGTACGAATCATGGAAGCTCCTTCAGCGATACGACGCAAGGCTTCACCCAAGTCCTTAGCCCCACAGACAAAAGGAACTTGGAATTCTTTCTTGTCCACATGGAAACGGTCGTCAGCTGGAGACAGCACTTCACTCTCATCGATATAGTCAATCTCAATAGCCTCTAAAATCTGAGCTTCTACAAAATGCCCGATTCTGACCTTGGCCATCACTGGAATGCTCACCGCTTCTTGGATTTCCTTAATCATCTTTGGATCGCTCATACGGGAAACCCCACCAGCCGCACGAATATCAGCTGGAATTCGCTCCAAGGCCATAACAGCTGCCGCACCAGCAGCCTCTGCGATACGAGCCTGTTCAGGGTTCTGAACGTCCATGATAACCCCACCTTTGAGCATCTGTGCCAAGTTTTTATTTAGTTCATAACGATTTTCAGTCATTTCTTTATCCTCATCATTTGTATTGGTAGCTACCATTTCATTTTAAGCCAGATTAGAATGAAGTACAAGATAGAAAAACAATAATTGTCTGGGTACAGTAACATAAAAAACTATCTGACCTTAATATAAGGCCAGATAGCTCAGCTATTGTTATTTTTCAGCTGTAAGTGCAGCCATTGTAATGTAGTTGTATGGTTTGTTGAAATGTGGCAAGAAGAATAGGTCTGTCAATGCCAATTTATCAATCGTTACATGCTCTTGGATAGCAAGTGAGAACATGTGGATTCCCATACTGATAGCAGCATCATGTGAAACCATTTGTGCACCAAGGATTTCGCGACTGTCTTTGTCAAAGACAATCTTGATGGCAACTTCGTGGTTGTCATGCTTCATAAATTCTGGTTTTTGAAGATCGTTAAAGCCAGTTTCAGTTGCATTGTAACCTGCTGCTTTTGCTTTTTCAAGAGTCAGACCAGTTGAAACCATGTGAAGACCATAGATTGAAATACCGTTTGATCCTTGCACACCGATTCCTTCCAATTCATGTCCACAAGCGTTATAAGCACCAACGATACCAGTACGTACAGCGTTAGATGCAAGAGCGATGTAGCTTGTATCTTTACGAGCATTGTCATAAACAGTCGCACAGTCACCAACAGCGTATACACCTGGGATAGATGTTTCTTGTTTCTTGTCTACAAGGAAGGCACCGTTGCGGAAAAGTTCAATCTTACCATCTGCAAGAGCTGTGTTTGGACGGAAACCAACAGCAAGAACCACCATATCCACATCAAATGTTTCTTTGTCTGTTACCAAGCGTTCAACTTTACCATCACCTTGGATGGCTTTAACTGTTTGACCAAGTGCCAAGCGGATGTTATGGTCTTCCAAGTTTTTCGCCATCATTTGGGTAAAGTCTTTGTCATAGTAGCCGTTCAAAACAGTGTCTACGATATCAACAAGCACCACTTCTTTTCCAAGACGTTCGAAAGCTTCAGCCAGCTCAACACCGATGTAACCGCCACCAACAACGGCAATGCGCTCAAGGTGTTTGCTCTTGTCAGCAAGTTTTTCGATGACTTCTTCTGCATTTTGGTACAACTTAACAAATTGAACATTTTCAAGTGTTGCTTTGAATTCTCGGTTACCCTTAACGATTTCAACACCTTCGATTGGAGGCAAGATTGGAGTTGAACCAGTTGCAAAGATTAATTTATCATAAGACTCTTTGTGTTCTTTACCTTCAACTTCAGCAGTCACAACTTTGTTATCGTAGTCAATTGAAAGAACTGGTGAGTTCATGTAAATTTTAGCACCTTTTGCTTCCAATTTTTCTTTATCAGAGTAGAAGAGACCTTCTGGGCCATCAATTTGTTCTCCGATCCAAAGCGCCATTCCACAACCAAGGAATGAAATATTTGAGTTTTGGTCAAATACTACGATTTCGTTCTCATGACCAAAGTTATCCAACATCGTATTAATACAAGCTGTACCAGCGTGGTTAGCACCAACTACAACGATTTTACTCATAGAAAAATTCCTACCTTTAATTTTTGATTTACTTTTCTAGTATATCATTTACTGTTAGCGTTTACAAGACATTTGCTCAGAATTCTCTTTTTTTCAGAAAAAAATACACTTAATATTAACAAACCTTATTTTTCTATCGTTTTCATTCTAATTTTGAGCATATTTCTTGACTTTTTGTCAAAATACATTTGTGAAAACGCTGACTTTATGGTATGCTAGTTACATGGAAATAAAATGTAAGGGGTTTACTTTTTCTTTAACCAACTTATATTGAATGATTTCCTATGAAAAGAAAGGAGCTGGTAGCTTGCCTCTTCATTCACGTTCTGAACGGCTAATGGGAACAACTATCACGATTTCATTAGTAGATGAGCGGGCAGAAATCCTGCTTCAGGGCGCTTTTGACTTGCTCAAAGAGCTCGAATACCGCTTCAACGCCAATAGTCAAGAATCCGAACTGATGGAAATCAACTACCAGGCTGGAATCACACCTGTTAAGGTTCATCCTGACCTGTTTGAACTGATTGCTCTTGGACTAGAGCACAGCCTAGCTCCCTCTAGCCATCTAAATATCAGTATCGGTCCCTTGATTCAAACCTGGCGAATCGGCTTTGCAGATGCACGACTTCCAGAGTTAAACGAAATCGAAGCTGTCTTGCCTCTAGTTAACCCGCATTTTATCAAGTTGGATCCGACTAACTTTACTATTTTTTTAGAGAAGAAAGGAATGAAGCTTGATTTAGGTTGTTTAGCCAAGGGCTATAGTGCAGATAAGGTTGCCCAGTATTTGAAAACACACGGTGTCACCTCTGCCTTGATCAATCTCGGAGGAAATATCCTCACCATCGGGAATAACCAAGCCAAAGAAGGGAAAGCCTGGCAGATTGGGATTCAAGATCCGCGAAATCCTCGTGGCAATCATCTCCTAACCATCCCAGCTTCTAACAAATCCGTTGTCACTTCAGGTATCTATGAACGCCACCTGACAGTAGATGGAAAAGACTACCACCATATCTTTGATAGTAAGACAGGATTTCCTGTCGAAACCGATCTTGCTAGCCTAACGATTGTCTCTGATAAATCCGTTGATGGTGAGATATGGACAACACGCCTTTTCGGAGAACGAAGCGCTTCTATCCTCTGGCAAGTCGAAAGTATAGATGGGATTGAAGCCATCCTCATCGACAAAGAGGGACGCCTTGCATGTTCTTCAGGCCTTCAAAATTGTATTATGTAAAAAGAGAAAGGAAATCTCATGTTAAAACTTATTGCCATTGTTGGAACAAATTCAAAACGTTCTACAAATCGCCAACTGCTCCAATACATGCAAAAACACTTTGCTGATAAAGCTGAAATTGAACTCGTTGAAATCAAGGACATTCCTGTTTTCAACAAACCAGCAGATAAACTTCTTCCTGCTGAAATTCTTGAAATTGCTGCTAGAATTGAAGCATCTGATGGTGTCATTATCGGTACTCCTGAGTACGACCACTCAATCCCTGCAGTTTTGATGAGCGCTCTTGCTTGGCTATCTTATGGTATCTACCCACTTTTGAACAAACCAATTATGATCACTGGTGCTTCTTATGGCACACTTGGTTCATCTCGTGCCCAATTGCAACTTCGTCAAATCTTGAACGCTCCTGAAATTAAGGCAAATGTTCTACCAGATGAATTCTTGCTCTCACACTCTCTTCAAGCATTTAACCCAAGTGGCGACTTGGTTGACCTTGATGTCATCAAGAAATTGGATGCCATCTTTGATGACTTCCGTATCTTCGTGAAAATTACTGAAAAATTGCGCAATGCACAAGAATTGCTTCGCAAAGATGCAGAAGAATTTGACTGGGAAAATTTGTAAGATAGGAGACCGAAAGAATGAAATTTGTTGGACTTGTTGGATCAAACTACGATCAATCATATAACCGCAAACTCTTGGAATTTATCCGTCGAAATTTCAAATTCAAATTTGAATTAGAAGTTCTTGAAATTGACGAAGTTCCAATGTTTAACCAAGACGAAAAATGGGACGAAAGCTTCCAATTGCGTTTCTTGTATAACAAGATTACACGTGCTGATGGTGTCATTATCGCTACTCCTGAGCACAACCACACTATCTCAGCTTCACTCAAATCTGTACTCGAATGGCTTTCATACGAAGTTCATCCATTTGAAAACAAGCCTGTTATGATTGTGGGTGCATCATACTATGACCAAGGAACATCACGTGCCCAAGTTCACCTTCGTAAAATCCTTGACGCTCCAGGTGTTAATGCCTACACGCTTCCAGGTAATGAATTCCTTCTTGGTAAAGCTAAGGAAGCTTTTGATAACGACGGAAATATCACCAATGAAGGAACTGTTAAATTCCTTGAAACTTGCTTAGATAACTTTGTAAAATACGTAGGAGTCGTTTCGAAATTGAAAAAACCAAAACCAATCGAACCAGAAGACTTGGATTGTGGAAAACCAATCGCTACAACCATCACAGAAGTTGATCCTGACGATCCAGAATGGGTAGAAAAAGTTGCTGCAATCACTGGAGCTGTTTCTGGTGATACCTATGTCAAACTGGACCACGGTATCCTGACAGTTAACCAAATTGATATGTTCTTGAAAGCTATGCCATTTGAATTGACATACGCTGACGATAACAACCAATTCCTCTACTACAATAACGCTCACCAAGATCCAGACACCATGTTTGCCAAACGTGTACCACCTCAATCAGGTAACCGTATGTCGACTGTTCATGGATCTCTTCCACCAGCACGTATGAAGAATGTAGAGTGGGTTATCGGAACACTTCGTAACGGAAACCAAGAATACGTCCGTACAATCGTTCCAGGTTCTCCTGCAGGTGTCATCAACACCCACAACTACCAAGCGATGTACTATCCTGACGGATCATACGCTGGTATCAATGAAATTGTCTTTAACTTCCAACCATGGCTTGACTGGTACCTAAAAGAGACTGGTCAACGTTTGGTAGGTGGTAGCGGACCATTTGCTCCTGCCGCTGGAGGTCATGGAGACGCTGATGCTACTTCTGGCGCTTCTGATTCAGGTGACGCTGGAGGCCACGGTGGTGGCGCAGACGCTACTTCTGGCGCAAGTAACTAAGAAACACAAAAGGAGCCAAATGGCTCCTTTTGTTATTACAACAGAAAAAGGGCTTGTAAATCATCTACAGCCCCCTTTCATTTTATGAGTTAGGATCATCTAAACTGCGACCGTGTAAACCTTTTTCACGTTGCACTTGGCGTAGTTTTTCTGGTGTGACGTCATTTCCCTCTTCATCAACAATCTTAATTCCTTCAATATGGTGACGAACAGCACGACGATAGCCTTCGATATATTCCTCACGAAGTTTAGCTTGTTCCACTTTTTCAGCAGAAGTTAAGCCTTCTGTTTTTTTCTTTTTAGCGAGCTCGTTGATACGAGCGATTTTTTTTGAATCCATGTTTATCTCCTTTGTAAAAAGATACAGTTCGTTTAATAGAGAGTCTACTTGGTATTGATTTGGTTAAAGCGTGCAAGCTTAGCTGCTTTCTTGGTTAATTGCGACAAGATGGCCAATCGATTTTGACGAATATCTTGATCATCGGTCATTACCATAGTATTCTCAAAGAAAGCATCAATAACTGGACTAAGCGCAAAGAGTTGTTCTAATTGCTGACTTGCAGTCCCTGATAAAATGAGTGACTCTACTGATTCCGCCAAGGCTTTCTCTTCTTCATTTTCAAAGAGAGCAGGGTCAACTGTTTCATATCCTTCCGCTTTCTCAGCTAAGTTGAAAGCACGTGAAAGAGATTCTACAGACGGTTTGAAGTTTTCTTCCTTGCTTGCTTCTACAAGAGCACTTGCTGCTTCCAACATATCCGTCACGACAAAGTTCGAACTTGCAAGGACCGCTTCCTTAATGTCTTTTGGAGTAGAACCCATCATCTTATCAACACGAGCCTTGATAAAGTCCATGACCTCTGCTTTATTTCCATAAGTCAAGCTGTCAAATTTCAAAGCATAAAGGCTATCAATCAACTCATCCATAGCAATGTGCCAACCAAAAGCATCCAAGATACGAACTACACCTTGAGTTGCACGACGAAGGGCATAAGGGTCATTAGAACCTGATGGAATCAAGCCTACTGAGAAGAAACTCAAAATCGTATCCAATTTGTCTGCAATGGCTAGAATGGCTCCAATCTTGCTCTCTGGGAGAGCTCCGTCCGCTGATGTAGGCATGTAGTGTTCACGAATGGCAGCCGCAACTGCTGGAGTTTCCCCAGCAAGAAGGGCATATTTCTCACCCATAATTCCTTGGAGTTCATCAAACTCACCAACCATCCCTGTCAACAAGTCAAACTTGTAAATGGATGCTGCGCGGGCAAGATCAATCGTTTCATCCACTGATAAACCAGCTTTTCCCGCCAAAAGGACGGCAATCTGACCCGTACGAATCATGTGTTCACGAAGGGAACCAACCTTTTCATGGAAGGTCACATGGTTTAACTTTTCGACAAGGTCTGAAATAAGCAATTTTTGGTCTTCACGCCAGAAGAATTCACCGTCTTCCAAACGAGCAACTAAGACTTTTTCATTACCCTTGATAACATTTTCCAAATGCTCTGCGTTTCCGTTACGGACTGAAATGAAGTTTGGCAAGAGTTTTCCATCTTGATCTCGGACAACGAAGTAGCGTTGGTGCTCTTTCATCGAAGTTACCAAGACTTCTTCTGGAACTTCAAGGTATTTGGCATCAAAACTTCCCATAAAGGCAGTTGGGTATTCAACCAAGTTCAAGACTTCGTTCAGTAAGTCAGCATCAATTTCGATGCGTACACCATGTTCAGCTTCGATTGCCTTGATTTGGTCAACAATCATTTGCTCACGTTCACGAGGATCCGCGATTACAAACTGCTTACGAAGGTCTTCTTCATAGCTCAATGCTGACTGAATCTTAGTTTCTTGTCCCAAGAAACGATGACCACGACTCACACGACCGCCTTTAATATCAAGGAAATCCAAGTCAAACTCTTCTTCATCTAAAAGAACTGTCAAAGTGTGTACAGGACGGATGTATTCAAAGGTGTTGTTAGCCCAGTGCATGCTGACAGGGAAAGTTAGTGACTTCAAGACGTCTACTACACCTGGAACAATGGATTCAACTGGTTGGCCCACTTCTTCCTTAGTAACATAGACATATTCTTCACCCTTGATTTCACGGAATTCAATATCTTCAACTGTCAAGCCTTTTCCACGGACAAATCCTTGAGCTGCTTTGGTGAAGTTTCCATCACTATCCAAGGCAATTTTCTTTGCTGGTCCCTTGAAATCTTCTGTCAAATCAGATTGCTTGTCTGCAAGTCCAGTCACACGAACAGCCAACCGACGTGGTGTTGAGAAGGTTTGAATGGCTTCAAAAGACAGGCGGTTTTCCTTGAGGAAGGCTGCCATTTTTTCACCTAGTTGTTTTTCACTTGGAGTTACTACATAGGCTGGTAACTCTTCAAGACCGAGTTCTACTAATAAGTTTTTTGTCATGTTTTTTCCTTTACATTTTCTTCAATCTTTTTTGATATACACCTTAGGTACTGGGGACGTCGCTAACTAACTTTTGTGAGTCTGTAAGGAAATCTTATACCAAATAAACTAAGATTTCCAACAGTCTCATCAAAGTGGATTTAGCTGACTGATTTTTGAACCCAAGGTTTCAAAAATCCCCACATAACAGTACGGCGGTGCATATCCCTCTAGCAAGGCTTCGACTTGCCTTTAACGATTTTAGAGCACAGTATTACTTACTATTCTGCGTCTTCTGCTAGGAGTTTAGCTCGTGTTGCTTCATCCAAAAGTGGGTAGCCTAGGCGTTTGCGTTCTGCGACAAAGGTTTTGGCTACGACACGGGCCAAGTTACGGATACGAGCGATATAGCCAGCGCGCTCGGTTACGGATACGGCACCACGCGCGTCAAGTAGGTTAAAGGTATGTGAACATTTGAGAACATAGTCATAGGCAGGGTGAACCAAGCCCTCTTCCAAGGCACGACCAGCTTCCTTTTCAAACTTATCAAAGTTTTCAAGCAACATTTCTTGGTCCGAAATTTCAAATGAATATTTTGAGTGCTCGTACTCAGGCTGGATGAAGATTTCTCCATATTTTACGCCATCAGCCCACTCGATATCATAGACAGAGTCCACTTCTTGAATGTAAGAAGCCAAACGTTCCAAACCATAGGTAACTTCCGAAGTCACAGGACCAGTTGCCAATCCACCAACTTGTTGGAAATAAGTGAACTGAGTGATTTCCATCCCATCAAGCCAAACTTCCCAACCGAGGCCAGCTGAACCAGTAGAAGGATTTTCCCAGTTATCTTCAACGAAGCGGATATCGTGTTCCAAAGGATTGATACCCAATTTTTCCAAAGACTCAAGGTAAAGTTCTTGGATATTTGATGGAGAAGGCTTCATAACCACTTGGAATTGGTGGTGTTGGTAGAGACGGTTAGGATTTTCCCCATAACGACCGTCAGCAGGACGACGTGATGGCTCTACATACGCTGCATTCCATGGCTCAGGCCCAATAGCACGAAGGAAAGTGTAAGGGCTCATCGTCCCCGCACCTTTTTCATTATCATAAGCCTGCATGAGCATACAACCTTGGTCATTCCAAAATTGTTGCAAAGTCAAAATAATTTCTTGAAATGTTAACTTCTTAGACATTGAATACTCCTTATTAAAAAATGATTTCTTGCGACACGAGTCTGCCTCGTCGATTATACGAGGCAAGACGAGTTAGTACTGCGTCTAGCTCAGCACCCTAGTGCTGAACGTGGGGCAGTCCGACTGTAAGGAGGTCTCTGCCACTGACGCAGTAGAAAGTCAATTTCTTAGACATTGTTTACTCCTTTTTTATAAATTCTTATGACTTTGGATGCAAAAAGAACCGTGTCTTTGCTCCTAAGTCTGTGACCTAGGGGCGTCAGAAACGCGGTTCCACCCTAATTTATTACTTCATTGTTTTTAAAAATACGACAGAAAGCGCCAGTTTCTTACCTTGTTCTACTTGGCTCCCACTACCCCAAGCTCGCTTGAAGAACGCCATAAGACTTTCTTTCCTAGCTAGTATTATAACAGATTTTCTAGTTAGTGTAAACCAAAAATGAGTCTGAAAACAAAGTTCCAGACTCATTTAATAGTAAAACTTCAGAAAGTCCTATTTAAGGATGTCTTTTCGCTTTCGGTTTTTTGCCATGTAGATTTCTCTTGGCTTGTTTCAATGCTGTAATGGCATCTTTGACATCTTCTTGGCTCGCTCCTGGATCTTTAAGGAGTTCCTGTGCCTCTTTAAAAGTTAGAAGATAAGCTGCTTTTTCTTTCTTGTCTGCATAGATAAATCTCGCGTTCTTTTCTTGGAAAAGACGTTCATCCTTGACCAGTTTCTTTAGACTAGAGAAGTCTGTGGCCTTGCCATTTAGTTTACTTTTAGCTGTAGCTAGGGCAATAAGAGATTGGTCAATTTGATCTTGTTTGACTTTAGGGTCCACAGCGAGTAAAGCAATTTCTTGGAAGGCACGATCATAAGCACGACGTACTTTTTCCTTGGCATTAGCATATCGTCCAGTTTTAGTCGTTGCGTAGTAAGCTTTCATAGCTTCTTTCAAGGCTGTAACGTTCGAATCTTTTCCATCCAAAGCCTTACCAGCAGCCTCAATACTAGCGAGAACGCCATCAATCAATTCTTGCTTCAACTTGCTTGATAAGGCTGACTGTGCCACTTGGAAAGCTCGGTCATAAGCTTTTCTCTTATCTGCACTACTATTAAAGTAACGAGACGTTTCTACCAGTTCTTTTTGTTGATTTACCGCAGCAATCAAGGCCAACTTAGACACAACAGATAGACGCAAAGCATTATTTCGACCTGGCTGAACGAGCAAGGAAACGAGATCTTCAAGGAGTTCATATCCAGTTGGCAAGGTGACTTGTACAGTATAACGACCTGTAGCAACTTTCTTACCAAAGGCGTATTGACCGTATTTTTCAGCAGGAAGAGTGATACTTGTCCCATCTTCTCCTTTCAAAACTACTGTAGTCGTCTTTGGAACTGCTCGATTAAAGGAAACAGACACAGGTGCATATTCTAGGAGATTTGCTAGGAAGGTAATGGTTTGGAAACTATTTTCTTCCGTCAAGTCAAACTCTTGGGACAAGGCACTGATAAATTTCAATTCTGTTCGATCATAACTGAAAATTTCTGCTGTATAATGACCAAATTGTAAGAAATGAATCGCTTTTGTCTTGTCAACATCAATATATTGCCCCTTGCTATTTTTGATTCGATAGACGTAGAGGGTATCAATATCTTGGTTTGTTTTCGCATCCTTCAAGGCAATTTTCACTCGACCACTATTTTGATCGCGCACAAGTTCAGCAAGCGAAATATAGTCTACATTTCCTGCATAGTCCTCAACAAGATAGTAAATATTAGCCTTGTCAACATCCTTAGGAAGTGTATAACTACCGTCAGCATTTGCCTTAATCAGATGGGTGTTCTCAAGCGCACGAGTTCCAGACTGGTCTTTCTCAGATAGAACCATGGTCCCTTTCTGGTCAAATGGTGTGAGGTAGAAGACTTTTTCTGAAAGGATACCGCCTTGACCCACATCTTTTGGTTTGCGGGCTACGAATTCTTGGTTTCCATCTTTAAAGCGAATATAACCACTTGTGATGACAGGTTTTTGAGTATCAATTTGAATTTTAAAGGTCGTGTATTGTTCTTTGGCTCCTGGAACGTCTGGTGTGTAACTAATAACATAGTCATATAAACCATCTGCAACGGTATTGCCATCAAAATCCTGACCTCTCCAAGCAGTATTATCTAGAATATAACTCTTCAGATTTCTACTGTCACCATCAAAATAATTCTTACGAAGATCCTTTGCATCGCCCTCCCAAATAGGATGTTCATGCTTGGTATCTGTAGCAGCATAAACTGTAGCCCGAAGATTTACAAGATTTCTCAAAGCAACCGTTTTGTATTCGACTAAGTCTTTGTTTCCATCATCATTTGGAGAAATGGCAATACGGACATTCCCTTTTTCGTCCAACTGAAGAACATGCTTACCTTCAGCATTTTGTTCAATCCCAAGAACAGTAATTCGGCGTCCTTGGCGTTGACCTTTAGACACTAGAAGGTCATTTTGCAAGGTAGCTAGATAGGTAGCATCATTAGAGTAGTTAACGGCAGGATTTTCCTTGTCTACTTCCGTGTAAAATCCATTTTTCCCTTCTCGGACAAGATTGTAAATTGGTTTTTCGACAGCAGGGAGATTTTGGAATTCTCCTCGGAAGCCCATAAATGCAAGACTCACAACATCCCCATCATCTGCTGGATCTACAAATCGAACAAAACCTTCAAGGAAATAGCCATTTGGCATTTGTTTGCTGAGTTGATCAGCAAATTTTCGAGTATCCACTTTAACAGTGACTGTTTGACTGCTGTGGGCTTTGACCGTCACTTCAGGCCAGACTGTCTCCGTTAGTTTTCGAGGTCGAAGGGTGAATTTTCCATCTTGGACTTCGTCTGTATTGGTATTCACCACCATCTTGAGAGTGCGGTCAGTATCTGAAATATTGTGTACAGTGACCTTGAAAGTAAATTGGTCTCCAACATTTCCTAAAGTCACACTCGGATAACCATTTTCACCCGTTACATAGAGGTCAGTTGACACTGCAGCAGCTGTGTCCACAATACCAGAACCTTGCTGACGAGGAGAGGTATAAGTGCCTGTGTCCTTATTAACATGTGGTTTTGCAGTTGACATGATCAAGGCCTTGACAGTCTCTGATACTTGCTCAGGAGTCAATTCTGGATGGTGTTTTTGAAGGTATTCCTTAACCAGAACTGCAACACCCGTAACGTGAGGAGCCGCCATACTGGTTCCGCTGATACTACCATAGGTATTGTCATTAAAGGATGAATAGATATTTCCGCCAGGAGCTGTCACGTCCGGTTTCAATTGTCCATCGGTAGTCACTCCCCAACTCGAAAAGTCAGATAGCTGATTGGCTACATCAGAAGGACGATTATCCATCTTACCATTAAAAACAATCTTGTAGTTTCCTGATTTTAAGGCTTCACCATACTGTTTAGAAATAAATACAGAAGGAATTTTCTTTGCTTCATCATCAATAGACATATTGATGTTTGCACCTTCTACATTATTGTAGATCAAAGCACCAACTGCACCGTGTTTTCGTGCATTTTTGATCTTCTCTGAAAAGTTCATGGCTCCACGCTGAATGAGGGCAAGTTTCCCAGTTAAATCCAACTTCGCAAAGTCTTCTTCACGACCTAACCCTGCTTCGACGTATTCGTACTCTTTTCCTTTTTCAAAGTCCTTATCTGCTTCAGGTTGATTATAATCAAATTTTCCGTTATGAAGGCCGGCATTTCCCTCTAGACCTTTAACTTCAAAAACGGCTGTTGTCAATGTTTTATTGTTGACAGAAGCAACTGAAATTGAGTCTTCAACAGTGGATGGATTTCCAACCAAGCCATAGTCTGGGTTTTCGGCTAGCGGTTTTGAATAACCATTTCCGAATGTATTGCTATTTCCTGCTGAGATAAGAACAGAAACTCCCTTGGCACGAGCCCGTTTGATGGCATCCACAATATCAGAACCAGCATCCACCATAGAACCTGTGCTAGATCCCAAACTCATATTAATGGCATCTGCTCCCAAGGCAACTGCGTCATCAATCGCCTTTACATAAAGGGCAGAACTGGTCGTCTTTTGGCGATCTGAAAAGACACGCATAAACATAACTTGAGCTTCTGGCGCCACACCATAGACCTTTTCACCATTTGGTGCTTCTTTATCAGGGTTTCCAGCAGCAATCCCTGTTACGTGCATCCCATGAGAAGTTCTTTCTGCTTCTTTGATTTTATCTGTTCCGTCAAAGTAATCGTAGGCATAGACAACCTTATCACTATACCATTTACCGTAGTCTATTCCAGCAGCCTTTTTAGCTGCTTCGATGGCTTCCTTGTTTTTAAATTTTGCTTTTGACGGATCCGAAATTCGAAGAACCTCATGATTCAAATCAAGCCCAGAGTCAATAATGGCAACAACGGTCCCCGTCCCCTTGTAACCAGCCTTCCAAGTTTTTGGTACTGTGATGATATCATTACTTGAAAGACTATTGGGTTTTGCAGACTCAGCTTTTTCTTGTTCTTTGTCAGTAGTTGCCGTTTCTCCAGTAGTTTTAGGAGCTGTCGTTGCTTGAGCCTCTTTGTTCTCTATGTTAGAAGCCTTCTCAGTAGCAGGCGCTGGACTGGTAGCTACTGTTGTTTCTTTTTGAACGACACCTTGATTTTCTTCATTTGCAACTGTGCTATCTTTTCCTGATTCTTGGGGCTCAGCAGTTTTATCAACCGAAGTTTCTACCTTAGCATCTTGTTTACTAGCATCCTCTTTAGAAGTTTCAGCTTCTTGTTTCTCTCCAACTACTGGAGCTATCACATTAGTATTGGTTTGGTCAGTTGAAGAGTTTGAGTGTTTATCGTCTTTTAGCTCTGTCTTGATTGCCTGAGTTTGGGCTTGATTTTCACCTGTACTCTGCTCATTGGCATTAACTTGACTTGCTCCAAAAACCAAAGCAGTTCCCAATAAAACTGAAGCAAGACCAAATTTGTATTTCCGTAATGAAAAACGTTGTCGTCTATCCATAAATAATCTCCTTTTTCTTTAAAGTATACCTATTATAACGCAAATAATCAAAAATTTTCATAAAAATCTGAATTGTCACAAAAATGTAATATTTGCGTATGTAATGTTCTTATTTAGTTTTATCGTTCGTGTTATTTGTTCTATCAAGGTAATGTTTTCTAAACTTGTTCATTTATTTCAATTTATAAAACTATTTCATTATACAAATTATTTAGATTTTTTATACACAAAAAGACTAGGATTTAAAATTCCTAGTCTTTGTTATTTCGGTATAAATAGATTTCACAAACTAAAAATCCATCTCATCCACACGAGGTGCGCCCGAAGTCACTGAAATTGTCTTTAAGACTTCTCGCTCGTCTTTGCTGAGTTCAATTTCAAAACAGTCAAGATTGCTCTGAATGCGAGAGGCTGTCACTGACTTAGGTAGGGGTAAAAATCCTTCTGCCAAGCTCCAAGCCAAGGCAATTTGAGCAACTGATTTCCCATGCTTAGCAGCAATTTCTTGGACTTCTTTCTGTTCAAACAGCTCTCCTTGCCCAAATGGTCCCCAAGCCTCTAAGAGAATTCCTTTCTCTCTACAGTAGTCAACCACTTCCTCTTGGTAAACCCCTGGCGCCAAGCGCACCTGATTGACCGCTGGAATGACTCTTGCTGTCTCAAGCAAAGCATCCAAATGATGGGGAAGAAAATTACTAACGCCGATAGCACGTATTTTGCCTTCTTGGTAAAGATCCTCCATCGCTCTCCAGACTTCAGCATTGCGAGTTTTCCATTCGTCATTTTCTCTTAAAGGTTTTGGATTTGGCCAATGGATAAGGTACAAATCTAGATAATCCAATCCCAGTTTTTCCATTGATTCTTCAAATGCTTGGCGAGTTTCATCATAGCTGTGATTGGTATTCCAGAGTTTGGTCGTTACAAAGATTTCTTGGCGTGGAATACCGCTATCTCGAATAGCACGACCAACACTTTCCTCATTTTTATAGATAGCTGCAGTATCGATATGACGATAACCAGCCTTTAAGGCTTCTAAAACGGCTTGGTAGGCCACCTCTCCATTTTCAGCCTTCCATGTTCCAAATCCTAGTACAGGAATGGAAACTCCATTATTAAGGGTGTAAGATTTCATCGTTTTTCCTTTCTATGTGAAGAAAATCTAAAGAAACAAAATCCTGATTATCAGAACACTTGCTCCTTTAGATTTTAACAATTATTGATCACGATCGTAATAGATCTCGTGAGCCTTCAAGCGAGAATTGAGCAATTCAGGAACAGTCACAAATGTATACCCTTCACCCTTTAAATACTCAATGACACTTGGTAGAGAATTAACAGAAGGACCATGGATATCATGCATGAGAATGATAGAACCATTACGAACTTGGTGTTGAATTTCTGTCAAAATAGCAGCTTCATTCTTACTCTTCCAGTCCAAACTATCCACATCCCACATGATAAAACTCAAGTCAAGACTATTTCGAATATCATCAGTGATGGCACCATAAGGTGGACGCATCAGTTTAGAGCTTGATCCTAAAACTTGAGTCAACAAATCTTCTGTATCAGTGATTTGCTTTTTAGCATCTTCGAGGGATAATTTAGAAAGGATAGGGTGATCCCAGCTATGATTTCCCACAACATGACCTTCCGATTTCATTCGTTTCAGAAGATCCTCATTTCCTGCTACGTTTTTTCCAAGTACAAAGAAGGTTGCTTTTACACCATACTTAGCCAAGGTATCCAAGGCTTGTGGAGTTGTAGTCGGATTTGGACCATCATCAAAGGTCAAGGCTACAACCTTTTTATTTTTCTTGGCAAAGTAAGCTTGATAAAGTTCAGCATCTTTTTCTAGTAAATAAGAGGAATCAATGACATCAAAGAAACTGGATATTGGTAAAGCAATTTCTTCAACAGTCTCTCCAGGATTAGCAGGATAAAGGATAATTTGACTATCTTTATAATCAAAACTCCAAGATGCCAAATCCTGATCTGTGAAGTTTTTGACAACCTGATCAATTTTTGCCTGGTCAAGTTTCTTATCTTCTAGAGTTGATTTGATTTGACTTAGTAAGAGTTCCTTAGCCTTGCTTGCATCTTTAAAAAGTTTACTGAGGTCAAAATCTTTCCCATCTTCAGTCAAGAAAATTTTTTCTAAAGAAGTCTTTTCTTTTTCTTCAACCTTTGATGCAGACAAATCGTAGACTTGCTTGCTGATATTACGAGCAACAACTCCCTTTAAGACAGGATCCAGCTGTTCAGTATAATAAAAGACCAGATCCTCTTTATCTTCTAGATTTTCTTTGATGTCTTGGTTGATTTTTTCTCTAATAGACGCAATAACTTCCTCTCCTTGCAGAGGGTAGTAGGCAATCACCTCCGCTTGCCCTTTTCGGAAATTGTCCCTCTGACTACCTGAGTTGAATTGCTGATCCTTTTCGCTTTTTAACGCTTCAATTTTTTGTTCATAAGATTGCTTTTGTAGAACCTTGTAGCCAATGGCACTTCCCAAAAGAATCATAGCGATTCCTAAGATCCCAACAAAGGAAAGCAATAACCTTCTCTTTTTATCGTGAGAAACACGGTTCATATTTTTCTTCATATTTCCATCATATCAAATCAAAGCTATTATTTCAATGATAAACAGGTAATCTAGCTCCATTTCAAAAATAAAGAAAAAGCTTAGAGTTCTCTAAGCTTCTATTTTAAAAGCGAATTGCTTCACGTGTTTTTTCATATGAAGTCACAAAACGATTTGTAACTCCTGGTTCTGCAACTTCCAAGGCTTGAGAAATCTTCTCAAATGATGCCCGATAGTCAAACTCTTTCTCAAAAATTTCAAGTGCTTCGTTGAAAGCCTCTTGGATGCGTTCATCAAATGAACGGTAACGATTTGAGTATTGGAGAAGTTGCTCTGTCAAAGTTGCATACTGAACAATATCGTATGTTTCTGTCTCAAGTACTACCATATCATTCGTTGCAATTTCAAGAATTCGCTTAACAGATTCAATATTAACCTGCGGTTGTTCTAGCTCCGCCATCAAATCTTCAGTGTTATGACTTGCAGTAAAGAAGAGTTTCAAGAAACTTTGAGGGATTCCTGGTAAGTTTCGCTTTTCCATGTAACGTTTGATGGTGTGCAAACGATTCACATAGACATTTGCTTTTTGGCGAGCATTGAGGTCGTCTTTTTCAATTTGCGCAAGTCGTTCGCTCACAGAAATTTGCTCATCTTCAATATCTTTGAGATTGCTTTGAAGCATTTCCAACTGTTCTTCAAGAACAGAATAGGCTTGAGCAGATTCTCTTTGATCCTCTGTTACTTCTAAAATAGCGGTATCAAGTGCAGCTAATTCTTCTTGAAGTCGGCGAACATGATTTCCATCACTTTCTGGAAGAAGGTAAGTTTTATTCAGGCGTTCAAGATCCTGAACAAGCACCTGGTTATTTTCTTTCAAGTGGTTGAGATAGGTTGGAAGTGTTGAGAGGAGATTCTCAACGACTTTTTGAGCCTCAATTTCACGAGTGAAAATATCATAAAGTGCGTTGATTTCTTCTTGAATGCGATTATTTTCATACTCTGCATTGTCCAACTCCAACTGACGAATGTTTTCTTGATTATTCTTCAAAGATTCATGCAAAAGTTGGAAACGTGACTCAATATCTGTTTCAGTAAAGTGGTAGTTGGCATCCAACAACTTGCGATAGCCTTCTTCCAAATCTGCTAATTGATCTGGTAATTCCTTTGTCAAGGTTTCAACAAGAGCTGGAATCCGATCAACAATATGCGTTAGAGCAAGAATATGATTTTCAGTATCATCTAAGATTGCTGCAGCTTCAACTGGGTCACCTGATGAGTTAAGGGTAACGAATTGAGAGAATTCCGATTGGATGTTTTCCAATTGTTTCTCAATCTCAGGAAGAGCTTTTCCATATTTCTCTGAGTCTTCTGCAACGGTATGTTGAAGGGTTTCAAACAAGTCCAAAGCATGTAGGACACGACCACTATTCTTAGATTCTTGCTTTTCAAGTTCAGAAAGGGCATTGCGAATAGCTGCAATATCCTCTTCAATCAAACTAATCTGGCTTTCAATTTGATCAATCTTGTGAGCTGCTTTAAAGAAACGGAAAGAATTATTGTAGTTTTCAGCTTCAAAGAGGTGATTTTCGATGTCTGCAAATGAGTTCAGAGATAAATCAACCCATTTTTGATTCCATTCACGAAAGGTTACCTGACTTTGACCAATCAAGTGCATATTTTTAACGGCTTCAACCTCATCATTTACAGGAAGGTTGTAGAGTTCTTCTTTTCTTTCTTCAAGCGCCGTTAATCTGCTTACATTACGCTTACGTAGAAAAATGGCTGTTACATAAGCTAAAATCAAAATGACCGCAATCGCAACCATTAGATAAATTAGTTGTCCATTAGACATATCAAACTCCTTTTATACTAGAAACAATCGTAATGATTATATCATATTTTTTAAACCAAGGGAACTATTTCCCACATTTTTTAGACGTCAAGTGTACTGTAAACAGCGTTTTCTTCGATAAATTCGCGACGAGGTTCTACCCGATCGCCCATCAACATATCAAAGATTCTATCTGCTTCAGCAGCATCATCTACTGAAACACGCGCCATCAAGCGATGTTCTGGGTCCATGGTTGTTTCCCACAATTGGTGGTCATCCATTTCTCCCAACCCCTTATAACGTTGGATGGTTGGCTTTGAGCGTCCTTCACTATGACGTGCTAAGGCTTCTTGGAGTTTAATTTCTTGATCTGTACCTGGCTGAATGTATTCTTTGATCTCACTTCCAACTTTAACCCCATAAATCGGTGGTTGGGCAATATAAACATAACCAGCTTCTAGGATTGGTTTCATGTAGCGGTAAATCAAGGTTAGCAAGAGAGTTCGAATGTGGGCTCCATCGACATCGGCATCGGTCATCAAAACGAGTTTTTGGTAACGAGCCTTAGTAACATCAAATTCTGCGCCAAATCCTGTCCCCATGGCTGTGAAGAGACTCCGAATTTCTTCGTTAGCAAGAATTTTATCCATGCTAGCCTTTTCAACGTTCAAGATCTTACCACGAATTGGTAAGATAGCTTGGAAATCACGGTTACGACCAGATTTAGCTGATCCACCAGCCGAGTCTCCTTCGACGATGAAAAGTTCGGTTTCAGCTGGGTTGTTTGAAGAACAGTCTGCTAGTTTTCCTGGAAGATTGGAAATTTCCAAACCAGATTTCTTGCGAGTGACTTCACGCGCACGCTTGGCAGCCACACGAGCCTTGGCAGCCAAAATTCCTTTTTCCACGATACGCTTGGCAATCTGTGGATTTTCCATGAGAAAATCAGAGAAGGCATCGCTGAAGAGGCGATTGGTAATCTTAACTACTTCACTATTGCCCAGCTTTGTCTTGGTTTGCCCTTCAAACTGCGGATTTGGATGCTTGACAGAAATCACAGCAGTCAAACCTTCACGGACATCTTCCCCTGTTAAATTGTCTTCATTGTCTTTTAGTAATTTATTTTTACGAGCATAATCGTTGATAACACGCGTCAGTGCTGTACGGAAACCTTGCTCATGCGTTCCACCTTCATGGGTGTGAATGTTATTGGCGAAACTCATGACATTTTCGTGGTAACCGGTTGTGTACTGCATGGCTACTTCAACTGTGATATCATCCATCTCACCGTCTGTGTAGATTGGTGTATCAAAGATCACATCCTTGTTCTCGTTGATATATTCAACATAGCTAGCAATCCCACCCTCATAGTGGTAATGTTTAGTCTGTTCGAGACCTTCACGCTTATCTGTGATGGAGATTCGAAGACCTCGGTTCAAAAAAGCTAGTTCTTGAATACGTTTATTCAATTTGTCAAAATCAAAGGTCGTTGTTTCTGTAAAAATCTCTGGATCCGGTGTGAAGTGAACTGTTGTTCCGGTTCTATCCGTATCTCCAACCACCTCAAGATCAGCAACGACATTCCCACGGTGGTATTCTTGATAATAAATTTTTCCGTTTTTATGAACCCGAACATCCAGTTGAGTTGAAAGAGCGTTTACTACTGATGAACCTACACCGTGCAATCCACCTGAAACCTTGTATCCGCCACCGCCGAACTTTCCTCCAGCGTGAAGAACAGTAAAGACGGTCTCAACAGCAGGACGTCCTGTCTTTTCCTGAATGTCAACAGGAATACCACGTCCATCATCCACAACGGTGATGGAATTATCTGGCTCAATAAGGACTTGGATATGACTGGCAAATCCAGCTAGGGCTTCGTCAATTGAGTTATCAACGATTTCCCATACTAGATGGTGAAGACCTTCTTTTGAAGTCGATCCAATATACATACCTGGACGCATACGAACAGCTTCCAGCCCCTCCAAAACTTGAATTTGACTGGCATCATAATCCTGTGCCTGTTGATTTTTGATTTCTTCTGTCATTTTTTCCCTTTTCTTACATGTCTATTGCTTGTCTCAGTGTCGCAACGTTTTTAAAAAGATAGGCATCTAAGCCGGCAGCTTTACCTGCTTCTACATCAATATTTCTGTCTCCAATGACCAAACCGGATGAGATATGATATTTATCACGTAAATAAATCATAGACTCTGGATTTGGTTTTCGTTTGAAACCAGAACTGGCAGTCACGACTTCTGTGAAATAGTCAGCTATCTGAGTCTTTGCAAGAAGTTCTAGCACTTGGTCATTTCGATGAGAGACTAAGAAATGACGGCCACCCTTGTCAGAGATGTCTTTTAGTAACTCTGGAATTCCCTCAAACAAAACTGGGTACTCTAGCTCACGCGCTTCATTCTCTTTGTAGTTTTCTAAAAAATTCTCGATGGCTGGGGCAAACTTCTCAATGGCAAAAGCTGTCGAAACCTTCAAGGCTTCGTAAACACGGTCGTGTTCTTGCTCTATTCCGTATTGGGCTAAGGTCTCTACAAAGGCCGCTGTAGAAGTCTCATAATTATCCAATAGGGTACCACCTAAATCCCATATATAGTCACGATATTTCATATCCTTCATTATACCATTTTTTTACGAAAAAAGCGATGATTTCCTAGATTTTTCCAAGCAAAAACGAGAGCCGAACTCTCGTCTTACTGTTAATTTCCAAAGACATCTTGATAGAGCATGCCGACTCGTAAACTTTCTGCATCTCCTCCCAACTGCTCTACCAGCTCATAGGCAAAGGCAAGGGCAGTTGACGGTCCTCGGCTAGTTATTAGATTGCCATCCACAACTACTGTTTCCTTTCGGTAAATTCCGTCACTGATGTTTTCCTGAACACCGTCATAGCAGGTAAAGTGCTTGTCTTTCAGCACACCTGCTTGATGGAGGGCGATTGGAGCTGCACAGATAGCTGCAATTTTCTTTCCTGCTTGGTCAAAGGCTTTAATCTCAGAAATGAGGGCTGGATTATCCCGTAGGTGAGCTGAGCCTGGCATACCACCTGGAAGAACTACCAAGTCATAGTCGGACAAATCGCCATCAAAGATACGGTCGGCTTTTACCTGAATGCCATGTGATCCTGTCACCTGCTCTTCAAATCCTACCATATCGCATGAAATGTTTGCTCGACGCAAGACATCAACTACTGTCAAGGCTTCAATTTCTTCAAAACCCTGGGCTAAGATAACTGCTACTTTTGCCATAGTGGCCTCCTTATTTGATTTGTTTTAGGACGACTTTCTTTCGTTTGAATGGAACTTTTCCACTTTTCTCTTCTGCTAGATTGGTCTGGTAACTCATAGACAAGAGGAGACCGACACCGATGAGGTTACTAATAATAGCGGAGCCCCCTTGAGAAATGAAAGGTAGAGGAATCCCTGTCAAAGGAAGTAAGCCTGTCACGGCACCGATATTTTCAAAGATATGGAAGAGCAACATCATGATAAAACCAGTCGAAATGTAGGTGTAGAACTGGTTATTTGACCTGAGCGTAATCTTTAACATTCGATAGATGAGAAGTAAGTACAAGGCAACGACAAAGACCGAACCAATGAAGCCAAAGTCTTCAGCAATTACGGTAAAAATCATATCACTCTCACGTACTGGAATGAGGAGATTGGACACATTGAAACCTTGTCCAAACAAGCCACCACTTCCAATCGCAATTTGTCCCTGCGCCTGTTGGTAAGTCGTTGTTTGCGCAAAGTCAAAGGGATTGAGCCAGGCCAAAATACGGTTAATCTGGTAGGTTGGCATTCCAATCTGATGCAAGAAGGCACGTCCATCCTTGCTTATAAAGATGGCCATGAATCCTACAACCGCAGTAACTCCTGTCGCAAAAACCGGAATGATAATCTTCCACGAAACACCCGAAAGGAGAACCATACCGGAAAAAATAGCTACAAAGACCAAGGCAGTCCCCAAGTCACTTTGTAGGGCTAAGAGGATCAAGACTGGGATGGTAAAGGCAATCATCCAACCAATCAATAGGAAATCCAAAGGAATAGTCCGTCGCCATTCCTTGTGTTTTTGAGTGAATTGTACGATGACTCGAGCTAGCATCAAGATATAGGAAATCTTCATGAACTCCGATGGCTGAAAGAGTGTCGTTCCACCAATCGATACCCAGTTTTTGGCACCTGTTGACGCTACAAGATTTGGATTGTAGAAAACAAGAGGGAGGACCATCAAGGCTAGGCCTAAACCATAGAGATAAGGAGTCACCTTCCATAAAAACTCAGTATTGAAGAACATGACGACAAAGCCAATGACAAGCCCTAAAGCAATCCAGGCGATTTGCTGACCTAGAATTGGAAGTACATTATTGGGATAGTCATGGCTAACTGCTATATAAATTGCCATTACTCCAATCACCAGTAAACAAAATACAGGTAGAAGGAGGCTATAATCGACTCGAGAGTCGAAGGAACGTTTCATATTTTTCACCTATTCTCTTTCTTGGATTTTTCTTTCATTCTATTGCGACGGGATTGGAAAAAATCAGCTACAGCAGGCTCTAGCTGTTCTCTAGAAAGAACCTGAACAGCCCTTTCTTTTGACAAGGCCTGAGCGATTTGTTTGCCGTAACGCTTGCTAACGATACGGCTGTCTAAGATTAGAGCAATCGAACCTTGGTCAGTTCGTCTAACAGTACGGCCCAGAGCTTGTTTTAGCCGAATAATCGCCATCGGCAACTGATAATCATAGAAAGGATTTTTCCCTTCTTGACGCAGTTCTTGGTTTAATTTTTTGGTTAACGGTTCTTGGGGGTTTTGGAAAGGCAATCTCGGAATCACTTGAATTACACAAGGATGGGTTGAAAAATCAACCCCTTCCCAGAAACTACCTGTTCCAAGCAAGATCTGGCGTTCACCTTTTTCAAAACGTTTTTTCAGTTGGCTTGGTTCCCCATTTTTATACTGAGCTAGATGCGGTTGGTCGAGCAAGTCTGAAACTGCCAGCAACATCTCTTTTGAGGTAAACAAGACCAGTATGGGTTCTTGAAAGGCTTGTAACCTTCGGATAACAGAAGCCACTTCACTAGCATAGTCAACAGGTGAAACTTCTGTCACAAGAGGAAAATCATCGACTAGAAAGACTTCTTGTTGCTCCTGTTTTGCTACATCAAGCTTAACAAGCGGAGCATCTGGAAATCCCAATAAATCTGCTAAGGAAACCCGATTGCTGATTTCAAGAGTGGCCGATACTCCTAGGAGCCTGCAATCTTCTGGCAATAGGTCTGCTAGTATAAAGCGGCCTTTTTTGCTTGAACAAATCAAAACATCCTTGCTAGACTTCTCAGTTGCAGCAAGCCAAAATTCACGGTCCGATGTGAAAAAATTTGCAATTTCTCTATACTCTGGGAGAGCTAACTCCGAAAAATGCTGGCGCAACTGTTCAAGAGAATCCAACCACTTTCCATTCTTAAAGCCTGACTGATAGTGCTCTATCAAGTATCGACATTCAAAACCGATACTCTCAAGCAAGCGCTTCTGAACCAAATCTTCCTCTGTCTCCAAGGACTTTTCAATTTGGGTTACAAGCTCCTCAAGGCGATAAGCCTGCTGGGCTAGATTTTCAAGAGCTAGCAGCATTTTTTGAGCTTCATCCAAAATCACCAAACGGTTATCAACAAACTCTGGATTGTCTTCCAAACGAGTGACCAGATAGGCATGATTAGTCAAGAGAACACGACTGGTCTTGGCCTTTTCCTGCCCTCGTTTCCAAAAATCCTCTGTAGCAAATAAACTTTTCTTTGAAAGCTTGCCATCGTGGACTAGTTCTGGCAGAAAATGCTGGTAGCGATAAAGCTGCCCGATTTCGTCCAAGTCACCTGTCTCTGTCTCTGTTAGCCAGATGAGCAGTTGCATTTTAAAGCGTGTGAAGAGGCGATTGGACTCCGTTCGATGGAGAACTCGGTGAAAGGCATCCAATTTCAAGTAATTTTGAGGCCCCTTGAGACTATGAATTTCCAGATGGAAGACCTCTTTTAAGCTCTGACCTTCTTCTTGCATGATTTGATTTTGAAGAATTTTGGTCGGAACGCTCACTAGGATCCCTGCTTGACTCTCCAAGTTCAAAGCTGGGAGGAGATAACCATAAGTCTTGCCCAGTCCCGTTTGGGCTTGGATAAAGGAAGTTTGGTGTTCTTCCAATAATTGCTCAACCTTCTCCGCAAAATCCAGCTGCTGTGGACGTTCCTCCAGCCCCAATAAAGAAATATTTTTAGCAAAATCTTTGGATAACTTTCGTGGGACTAAGCATTTGCTTTCCTTTTTGAGGAAAAGCCCATGAAGCTCCATCAAGTCTGGCGAAGATAAGAGAGATTGTTGCTGATAGACCTCCTCAATGACCAGATAACTTTCATAGAGAAGGTTGTCTGCAAGGTTTAATAAGCTTTCTAGGAGCCCTTTTGGTAACTCAAATAGTTTTTGACGCATGTAAAGCAAGAGTTCAGCTGTTGCCTGAGCATCTGACAGGGCAGTATGGGCATGTTCCAGCTCAATGCCCAACTCTTGACAAAGGATACCTAAGTTATACTTTTCAAACTGAGGATACAAAACTTGGGCAAGCTCAACTGTATCCACCCGCGGTGTGCGCAATTCATATCCTTCAAAAAAGAGAAATTCTGCAAGAAGGTTGGCATCAAACTGTACATTGTGCGCAACAAAAATACCGTCCTTAACCAATTCAAAAATTTTTCCAGCCACCTGAGAAAACTCTGGTGCCGCAGCCAAACGCTGATCGGTCAGACCCGTTAATTCTTTGATATGAGAATCCAAGGGTTCGTGGGGATTGACATCGGTCGCATACTGATCGATGATGTCACCATTCTCAATCACCACAATGCCTACTTGAATAATTTTTGCCTTGCTTCCAGTGCTGGTCGCCTCTAAATCAACGACCACATACCGATCATTTCTCGCATTCATCATTAAAAATTATATCAAAAAAAGCATGATTTGACACCCCTCAACTTTGATAACAATCTCACTTTAATTGTGAGTTTGACTAAAAATCAAGATCTTAAAAGTGAGAATTTCACGCAAATTCAGCAGTTGGTCGCTAGTTCTGAGGTATTTGAAAACCTTATTAACAAAGCTACATCAACATAAAAAAGACAACCAAGGTATTAGCTGCCTTTTTGAGATATTTTTTTCATTGCTTTCGGAAGTAGCTTGCTAATTTCGGTTGGCAAGACAAGGTAGTTTTCTTGAGCAAGTTCTTGCGCGATAGCTGAATGAAGGTGAGTTGCTACCACTACCCTCTCATAGAGACTGACTTGATGAAACTGACCTGTAAATCCTGCAATCATCCCAGCAAGAGTATCTCCCATCCCACCAGTTGCTTGATAGGGGCCTCCAACCTGTAACCGATAATATTCAGACTGACCAGCTTGCCAGATACGAGTTGCCGGACCTTTCTCAACTAAAATCGTTCCTTTAGGAAAAGCAGAAAGAGCCCTAGCAGTCGCCTCTGTATTTTGATGGTCAAGAACTATACCAGACAGTCTTTCCCATTCCTTTTGGTGGGGAGTTAGGATGAGCTGACTAGATGGGAATGTCAAATGAGCTTTTGCTAAGATGCCCAAAGCACCGCCATCTGCAATCATAATCTGGTCTTTTCTAAGGCTGTTACAGACCCGTTTTACGAGTTCTTCTCCGAATGCATCCTCTCGCAAACCCGGACCTAACAAGATAACTTCAGCCTTTTCCAACTGTTCTTTTAACAATTGCTGGTCTTGAAGAGAAAATGCCATGGCCTCAGGTAAATGGCTGTGCAGGGCTGGGATATTCTCCTTATCCGTGCCAACAGTCACCAAACCTGCCCCACTTTTAACAGCTGCAATGGCTGACATGATGATAGCTCCCCCATAAGGATAGGTCCCTCCCAGCAAGAGCAGACGACCGTAATCTCCCTTATGACTGTGACAAGGCCGTTCAATAATGACTCTTTCTAGTAAAGTTTGATCAATCACTTTCATCGTTTTTTCCTCTCACTCCATTATACTACAAAAGGAGGGGCAAACCTCCTTCTATCTATTTTCCCTTAAATTCCGCAAAGGTCTGTAAGATTTTAGCTGCCACTGCTGGAGAAGGAGCTCCTTTTAGCTCTAACGTGTCATCTGCATATGGAGTAAGGCCGGCAAAATCTCCTATCTGGACAGAATAGAGAGACGTTTTAAATAGTTCAATATCGTTTTGGTCATTTCCAAAAGCGATGAAGTTCTCCCCACATAACTTTTCAACAGTTGTTGCCTTATGAGTATCCAAGGGATTAACATAAAGGCACTTTTCATGCGCATGATAGGAGAGATGAGCCTGTCCTAGTCTTTCTAGCTGACCAAGCAGATCATCAAGCAAATCCTCGTGGTCACCCATATAAACGACTACTTTAATCGGAGTCCCCAAGTCCTCAAGTTTCTGATGACGAGCCACCTTTAGGGGATCTACACTGGAGATAAATGGAATCTTCTCTACAATCTGACCGCTATAGTCAAAGCAATCATCTGCAAAAAAAGGGAGATTGTAGGTCTGGCAATAATCAACTAGCGCATGATAAACTCTAGCATCAAGATTCCTTTCGAAGATAGCCTTCCCCAAATGATAGGCTACGCCACCATTCAACCCTATGACTAAGCGCTGACTGAGTTCAGAACCTAATAAACCCAAACAATCCCGATAAGAGCGAGCTGAGGCAAACACAACCTCATGCCCATAATCTTCAGCCTTTAAAAGAACCTGCTGAATCTCTTCATCTATGGTCATGTAGTCAAAAGATAGTGTCCCATCCAGATCAAATACGAATTTCATCTTCCTAGTCCTTGTTTAGTGTTCGAAGCGCTGCCTGATAGGTTTGCTCCATCAGCATGGTAATCGTCATAGGACCAACTCCACCCGGTACAGGTGTGATGTGACTGGCAAGTGGTGCAACGGCATCATAGTCAACATCTCCACAAAGCTTGCCATTTTCATCTCGGTTCATCCCAACGTCAATGACAACCGCGCCAGGTTTGACAAAGTCTGGAGTCACAAACTTAGCACGACCGATTGCAACCACAAGAATATCCGCCTTTGCAGCCACCTTGGCAAGATGATGGGTGCGTGAGTGGGTCAAGGTCACAGTCGCATTCTTGGCTAAAAGAAGCTGAGCCATCGGTTTTCCAACGATATTTGAGCGACCGATAACAACCGCATTCTTACCTTCCAACTCAATCCCATATTCATGAAACATTTCCATAATTCCTGCAGGTGTCGAAGGAATCATAACTGGATGACCAGACCAGAGGCAACCCATGTTTAGGGGATGGAAACCATCCACGTCTTTTTCGGGGTCAATGGCTAATAAAACTGCCTCTTCGTCAATATGTTTTGGCAAAGGTAACTGGACCAAAATCCCATGCCAAGCTGGATCTTGATTGTATTTGGCAATCAAGTCTAACAATTCCGCTTGGGTAATGGTCTCAGGAACTCGCACTACCTCACTACGGAAGCCAGCAGCGAGAGCTGACCGTTCCTTGTTGCGAACGTAGACTTGGCTGGCAGGATTGTCCCCCACCAAAATCACCACCAAGCCTGGAACTAAACCTGTTTCTTCTTTTAGTTTGGCAGTCTTTTCAGCTAATTGTCCTTGTAACTTAGCTGCAAGAGCCTTCCCATCGATAATCCGTGCCATATCTCTTCCCTTTTCTATCAAATATCCTCTATTATATCAAAAAATACCTTGTCATTCTAACATTTCTTGACTAATAGACCTTATAGTCTGAAACTATAAGAAAAAGCCCTTATCGAGCTTTTGTACCTATTTATACCGGGTAAATCTGTCATGCTTTCTTTTTAACTTTTGGAGCCGGTAAGACTTCATACATATCCTTAATTAATCTCGTTAGAAATGACTTATCCTCAATGTCTTCTATCAAAATCATCTCCTTAGCTCCTTCATAAGGACGTTCAAGCCTAGTCTTTCCCAGTTGATCCATGACCACCTTCACAGGCTTCAGTAACAAACGATTATCATAGACTCCCCCAATAATCTTCCCACGATAATAAAGGATATACTCTCCCATCATTGGACGATAACTCATCTCCTCTAGCTCTGATAGCTGTTCGAGAATGAAATCTAAATATTCTTTACTGGAAGCCATGATGCCTACTCCATTTCTTCTAAAAATGAGGTCTTACAAAACCTTACTCAAAAATTCCTTGGTCCGTTGTTCTTTTGTTTGATCGAAAATCTCCTCTGGTGTTCCATCTTCGACAACAACTCCATCCGCCATAAAGATAACACGGTCTGCTACTTCACGCGCAAAGCCCATTTCATGAGTCACAATCACCATAGTCATCCCTGACTTAGCGAGGTCTTGCATAACAGCTAGAACTTCTCCAACCATCTCAGGATCTAGGGCTGAAGTCGGCTCATCAAAGAGCAAAACATCTGGTTCCATAGCAAGTCCACGTGCAATGGCAATCCGTTGCTGCTGACCACCTGACAAGCTCTGTGGGTAGGCCGTTGCCTTATCTGGCAAACCAACTTTTTCTAACAGTTCCTGTGCTCTTTTCTCCGCAACTTCCTTGCTTTCACCTTTGGTTTTAATTGGGGACAAAGTGATATTTTCCATCACTGTCATATTGGGAAAGAGGTTGAATTGTTGGAATACCATGCCCATCTTTTCACGCATAGCAAAAAGGTCATTTTTCTTATCTGTAATATCAACTCCTTCAAAGATAACTTTACCTTTACTTGCTTCTTCAAGGAGATTCATCGAACGAAGGAGAGTTGATTTCCCGCTCCCTGACGGACCGATAATGACCACAACTTCTCCTCGTTTAATCTCAAGGTTGATACCTTTTAAAACTTCATTTTTCCCAAAAGACTTATGTAGTTCTTCAATTCTAATCAAGGTTTCTGTCATTATTTCTTGTCTCCTTGTCCAATATGTTTTTCAAATGCTTTCAACGCCACTGTCAAAACAGAGGTCATAATCAAATAGTAAAAGGCTGCAAATAAAAGGGGAGTCAGCGGTAAATACGTTGTTGTCGCTACAGTCGTTGCACCATTCCACAACTCCATCACCCCAATTGCCGACAAGAGGGAACTATCCTTGATAATGGTGATAAATTCATTTCCCAGCGCTGGAAGAATATTTTTGATAGCTTGTGGCAAAATGACATAACGCATGGCATTTTTCGGACGAATACCAAGAGAGTAAGCGGCCTCCAACTGCCCTTTAGGAACTGCATTTATCCCTGCACGAACGGTTTCAGACACATAAGCACCACTGTTCATCGAGATAATCAGAATACCTGGAATTAAACGAGAAAGGTCTACTCCTAAAATTCCCACTTGGATAGTCGGAGCATTGATATGCATAAGAGCAAAGGCAATCATAATCTGAACCATCATTGGAGTACCACGGAAAATCCAAACATACACATTTGCAAACCAAACGATCGGTTTAAAGCGTGAACGTTGGGCAAAGGCCAGTAACACACCTATAATGGTCCCTAAGCAGACAACAAGGATGGAAATCAATACGGTAATCAGAGCACCATAGTTAAAATATGGTAAATACTTTGGTAAAAAAGAAAAATTCATATTCAATCAACTTTCTATGTATTAGATCGTATGATTATAACATGAATTGAATTAAAATGCAATCTTTTTTCCCTAATTTTAACAATTAACTTGATAGAATAGAGAAATAGAGAGAAATCACAGTTTTTTTCTAGTCAACTACCTCTTGTTTATGGTAAAATAGAAACGATAAGAAATGGAGGAGAATCAAAATGGAATCACATTTGGTTAGAATCATTAACCGCCTAGAAGCAATGACAAAAGATGGTGGAAATCTAAAACGTAATTTTGAACGTGAAGGTGTTGTTGTCGCAGAGGTTGCATACAGCCACGACGAAGAAAACGGATCACTCTTCACCCTTCGCGATGTAGAAGCTCGTGAAACTTATACCTTTGATAGCATTGATTTGATTGCAATGGAGATCTACGAACTCCTTTACTAATATAAAAACAACGGGCAGTAAGTCCCGATGAATGAGAATCCTTTTTGTCACCACAAATGGGATTTTTTCTTACCTTCAATGTCGCTGGATTCTCCATAAATCCCTCTTTTAAAAACGACCACTTCCCAATCTTTTTACTTGCTTTACACCTTAATCATGCTATAATGAGAGTATAAAACTTTGACTATTTTTGACCTTTTTCTTAGGCCAAGAATAAGAATGAAATGAGGTAGATGTATGCTCTGTCAAAACTGTAAAATTAACGACTCAACAATTCATCTGTATACCAATATCAATGGACAGCAAAAGCAAATTGATCTCTGTCAAAATTGCTATAAAATCATCAAAACAGATCCAAATAATACCCTCTTTAAAGGAATGACTGACTTAAATAATCATGACTTTGATCCTTTCGGCGACTTTTTCAATGATTTGAACAATTTCAAACCTTCTTCAAATAACGTCCCTCCAACTCAATCTGGTGGAGGATATGGAGGAAACGGTGGTTATGGACCTCAAAACCGCGGACCTGTTCAAACACCTCCTCCTAGCCAAGAAAGAGGACTCCTAGAGGAGTATGGTATCAACGTGACTGAAATAGCTCGTCGAGGAGATATTGACCCTGTTATCGGTCGAGATGAGGAGATTATCCGCGTTATCGAAATCCTCAACCGAAGAACCAAGAACAATCCTGTTCTTATCGGAGAACCTGGTGTTGGTAAAACAGCTGTTGTAGAAGGTCTAGCTCAGAAGATTGTCGATGGTGATGTTCCCCATAAACTCCAAGGCAAGCAGGTCATCCGTCTGGATGTGGTTAGCCTAGTTCAAGGAACAGGGATCCGAGGCCAATTTGAAGAACGCATGCAAAAGCTCATGGAAGAAATTCGCAAACGTGAGGATATCATCCTCTTTATCGATGAAATCCATGAAATTGTTGGTGCGGGATCTGCTGGCGATGGCAATATGGATGCAGGAAATATCCTCAAACCTGCCCTTGCCCGTGGTGAATTACAAATGGTCGGTGCCACTACTCTCAATGAATACCGTATCATTGAAAAAGATGCTGCCCTAGAGCGTCGTATGCAGCCTGTCAAGGTAGATGAACCAACTGTCGAAGAAACCATTACCATCCTTAAAGGGGTTCAAAAGAAATACGAAGACTACCATCACGTCAAGTATACTGATGCGGCTATCGAAGCTGCTGCGAATCTTTCCAATCGCTATATCCAAGACCGCTTCTTGCCAGACAAGGCTATTGACCTGTTGGATGAAGCTGGTTCAAAGATGAATCTGACGCTGAACTTTGTTGATCCTAAAGTGATTGATCAGCGTTTAATTGAAGCTGAGAATCTCAAAGCTCAGGCTACACGAGAGGAAGACTTTGAAAAGGCTGCTTATTTCCGCGATCAGATTGCCAAGTACAAGGAAATGCAGAAAAACAAGGTGACCGATCAGGATACTCCAATTATCAGCGAGAAAACCATCGAACATATCATTGAGCAGAAAACCAATATCCCTGTTGGAGAACTCAAAGAAAAAGAACAGTCTCAGCTTATCCATCTAGCAGACGACCTCAAAGCTCATGTCATTGGTCAAGATGAAGCTGTCGATAAGATTGCCAAAGCCATCCGTCGTAATCGTGTTGGACTTGGAACTCCTAACCGGCCAATCGGAAGCTTCCTCTTTGTCGGACCAACTGGTGTCGGTAAAACAGAACTTTCCAAACAACTAGCCATTGAGCTCTTTGGTTCTGCTGACAGCATGATTCGCTTTGATATGAGTGAATACATGGAAAAACACAGTGTAGCTAAATTGGTCGGAGCCCCTCCAGGTTATGTTGGTTATGATGAAGCTGGGCAGCTGACTGAAAAGGTTCGTCGCAACCCATATTCTCTCATCCTTCTCGATGAAGTTGAAAAAGCACACCCAGATGTCATGCACATGTTCCTTCAAGTCTTGGACGATGGTCGTTTGACAGATGGGCAAGGACGAACAGTTAGCTTTAAGGATGCTATCATTATCATGACTTCAAATGCGGGTACTGGTAAGGCCGAAGCCAGCGTTGGTTTTGGGGCAGCTCGTGAAGGTCGAACCAACTCTGTTCTCGGTGAACTCGGCAACTTCTTTAGCCCTGAATTTATGAACCGTTTTGATGGCATCATCGAATTTAAACCTCTCAGCAAGGACAATCTTCTCCAAATCGTCGAACTCATGCTTGCATATGTCAACAAACGCCTCTCCAGCAACAACATCCATCTCGATGTAACGGACAAAGTCAAGGAAAAGTTGGTTGACCTAGGTTATGACCCAAAAATGGGGGCGCGCCCACTCCGCCGCACCATTCAAGACCATATCGAGGATGCTATCACAGACTACTACCTTGAAAACCCAAGTGAAAAAGACCTCAAGGCAGTTATGACAAGCAATGGCAAGATTCAAATCAAATCTGCCAAAAAAACTGAGAAAACAGAAGAGATTGCTTCTGAAATAGAAGAATAATTCTATATAACATGTGCAGAAAGTCTATCATTTTCTGCACCTTTTTTACTAAAATAAATGCAAAACCTTGACAGCTTGCCCCTCGTCCATTATGATAATAATAAAGATACTAGAGAATGAGGAAAATGCAATGGCAAACCCAACTTTTGGTGATAAAAAAGAGAATGTGACCTACCAGCCCCGCTATGGTGTGTACGCAGTTATTCCGGATGCGGAGAAAAAACAAATTGTCCTAGTTCAAGCTCCCAATGGTGCTTGGTTCTTGCCAGGTGGAGAGATTGAAGCAGGCGAAGATCATCAAGAAGCACTGAAGAGAGAACTAATCGAAGAACTTGGCTTTACAGCTGAAATCGGAATCTATTATGGGCAAGCTGATGAGTATTTCTACTCTCGCCACCGCGATACCTACTACTATAATCCAGCTTATCTCTATGAAGCTATTTCTTTCCAAGAAGTACAAAAACCATTGGAAGATTTTAATCATATTGCTTGGTTTCCTATTGATGAAGCAATTGAAAAACTCAAACGTGGTAGCCATAAATGGGGAATTGAAGCTTGGAAAATCCAGCATGGAATTGGCTAAAATACACGATTTTATTCAAAAAGTGCTATAATAGAGTTAGAAAATCGGAGGAACTGTTATGAAGCTTATCAATACGACAAACTCACACTCGCAACTTGTTAAAAGCCAATTAGAAAGCACAGACGCAACTCTTGTCGAGGTCTATTCTGCTGGAAATACAGATGTAGTTTTCACACAAGCCCCGCTTCACTATGAAATCCTCATTTCCAACAAACACCGAGCTATTCGTGAACCTGAAATCGAAACCATCCAAGACTTCTTCTTGAAACGTAAAATCGATAAAGGAAGCATTGATGAAGCCAATATCAAGACGCTTTATTCAGATAAATTGATTGAGATTTCAATCCCTATGAAATAAGAAGACCAGCCAAAAGCTGGTTTTCTTTTGCAAAAAAGATTGGTAGTGCACAGCTACCAATCTTTTAATTCTATTTCACCGCTTCTTTTAAAGCATCTACCTTGTCTAATCGTTCCCATGGAAGGTCAATATCTGTACGTCCCATGTGTCCATAAGCCGCTGTTTGACGGTAAATTGGGCGTTTGAGATCCAGCATTTGAATAATTCCTGCAGGGCGAAGGTCAAAGATTTGACGCGCTGCTTTTTCAAGCTTGCTTTCAGCTACTGTTCCTGTACCAAAAGTATCGATACGAACAGAGACAGGCTGCGCCACACCGATGGCATAGGCCAATTGCACTTCTACTTTCTTAGCAAGACCTGCTGCCACGATATTCTTGGCAATGTAGCGAGCCGCATAAGAGGCTGAACGGTCCACCTTCGTCGCATCCTTACCAGAGAAGGCACCGCCACCATGACGAGAATACCCACCATAGGTATCCACGATGATCTTACGACCAGTCAAACCTGAGTCTCCTTGAGGTCCACCGATTACAAAGCGGCCAGTCGGATTGATGAAGAATTTTGTTTGCTCATCCAAGTAAGAAGCTGGAATAACTTCTTTGATAACCTTGTTAATCACATCTTGATGGATTTGTTCATTAGTAGCTTCTGGATCGTGCTGAGTTGAAATAACGACTGTGTCCACACGTACCGGACGATCATTTTCATCATACTCAACTGTAACTTGTGATTTTGCGTCTGGGCGAAGATAGCTGATTTCACCAGACTTACGAAGTTCTGCCAAGCGACGAACCAGTTTGTGGCTGAGTGAAATTGGCAATGGCATGAGTTCTTCTGTCTCATCCACTGCAAATCCAAACATGAGACCTTGGTCACCAGCACCAATCAAGTCAAGCGGATCTTGATCTGCATTTCCACGGACTTCCAAGGCTTCGTTAACACCTTGGGCGATATCCGGTGACTGCTCAACAAGCGATGGATGAACTCCAACTGTTTCCGCAGAAAAACCATATTCTGCATTCGTATAACCAATCTCTGCAATGGTATCACGAACCACACGGTTGATATCCACATAGGCATTTGTAGAAATTTCACCAAAAACATGGACAGAACCAGTGTATACAGCTGTCTCAGCAGCAACGTGCGCCTCTGGATCCTTTGCTAAAATAGCATCCAAAATCGCATCTGAAATTTGGTCTGCAATCTTATCTGGATGCCCCTCAGATACAGATTCAGACGTGAATAATTTACGTTCTGACATAAAAATGTCCCCCCTTAAAAAATATTGTTATAGAGTTACAAAGTACTGATAGGTATTTCTATCGTCTAAGAGTTACGACGCGAAAGAAATAAAACGATACTTTTTTATTTCTGAAGCTAATAAGGCGCATAGGGTGACCGCGTTATAGCGGCAACCGTAGAAGGACGAGCGACTTTGGAGCCATCATTCTTTGCGAGTTACGACGCGAAAGAAATAAAACGATACTTTTTTATTTCTGAAGCTAGTAAGGCGCACATGGCGATCGCGTTATAGCGGCAACCGTAGAAGGACAAGCGACTTTTGAGCTGTCATTCTTTGCGAGTTACAAAGTACTGATAGAAATTTCTACCATCTTATCGGGACTATATAACCTTATCATTATACCACTTTTTACTCATTTTTGCATTCTTTTCGATAATTTATAAAATGAAGTTACAAAAAGGAGCCATTCAGCTCCAATTTTGTTCTTAAAATGTTTGGCGTTTTGCTTTACGCTCTGCACGGCCACGTGCGCGATTTTCAGCACGCTTGGTTTTGCGACGTTTTTCATCCACCGCCCATTGAATCTTCTTCTTATAGCCTGGTTTGACTTTTTTCTTTTTCTTTTTGACCAAGCCAATCATTTCGATATCAAGCTTATCCTGCTTCTTTTCACGATTAGCACGACGATCACGGTCATAGGTATCTTGAAACTCTCCGTCTTTGACCATCTTAGGAGTAAACTTGATCCCTAATTTCTCCAACTCACGGATATCCGAGTCATCACTAGGCTGGTAAAGGGTAATCGCTGTACCAGGCAGTCCGTTGCGTCCAGTACGTCCAACACGGTGAACAAAGAAAGACAAGTCTTGCGGAATGGCATCATTGATAACATGGCTGACCCCTTCAATGTCAATTCCACGCGCTGCCAAGTCTGTTGCAACAATGTACTCAAAATCCAGATTTTTCACCTGATTCATGATCCGTTTGCGTTCACGAGGAGCAATATCTCCATGAATCTTTGCTACCTTCAATCCTTTGGCAGTCAAGTAGGCATGCAATTCATCAGCACGCGTTTTTGTGTTAACAAAGATCATTGCCAAATAAGGTTGCATCAACTGAGTCAGTTGGTAAATCTGAGCATTCTTATCTCGTCCCTTAGTTGAAATCAACCAGTTATCAATCGTATCTGAGATGACTGTCTTGGTCTTGATTTTCTCCATAACAGGATTTGACAAGTATTTTTTCAAGAACGGTTGCAATTTTTGAGGAATCGTCGCTGAAAAGACCATGAATTGCAAGTCTTTTGGAAGGCTCCCTGCAATCTTATCAACGGTTTCCAAGAATCCCATATCCAAGGTCATATCGGCTTCATCAACTACAAAGGTCTTGGCCTTGTGAATAGCTAAATCACCAGATTTGACCAAGTCATAGATGCGACCGGGCGTTCCAATAACGATATGTGGTTGATTGCTGGCAAGTTTTTCAATCTGACGCGCCTTATCCGTACCACCTACATAATTAACCACACGAACTTCTACTTCTGAGTGGGCTGCGATTTGACGGGCTGCTTGGTAGATCTGAGTAGCCAACTCACGACTTGGTGCAGTAATCACCGCTTGCACACTATCGCTAGTTTCATCTAATTGTTGGAAAATTGGTAATAAGAAAGTATGAGTCTTTCCTGAACCTGTTTTTGACTCGCCCACCAAGTCACGACCCGCCAAGACAATAGGAATCAACTTTTCCTGAACTTCGGTAGGAGTCGTAAACTTCAACTCCTCCAATGCCTTTTCTATATAGTTTTTAAACTGAAATTTTGTAAATGACATATTATCCTCGATTCTATTCATCTAACCATTATACCATATTTTGAACATTTTCAGTAGTCCAGTTCGAGAAGCAAAAAATGAAAGGAATTACTTCCTTTCATTTTTATTTCCAGTTTAAAATAGCATTCAAACCATAGTGGTCACTGACTTGTGGACCATTTTGGCCATCAAAAACTACATGCAAACTCTCTACTTCTAACTCTTTTGTCGTAAAGACATAGTCGATTCGTAGTGGTTCAGTATTGCCTTTCCAACCATCAATTTCTGGTGGAACGGTATAGCTACCACTTCTTTCTTTCGCAACTTCAAACGCGTCTTGTAATCCTAATGGGCTAGCTAAAATCGCTTGATAGCCTTCCTGACCAGCTGGATTATTAAAATCACCCGCTAAAATCAGAGGTTTGTTCAACTCTTTTAGTACAGCCTCAAATCGTGCCCATTCTTCTTGGAAACCTTTATCCCACCAAGAGAGATGGACACTTGCAAGAGCAAGCTCCTTACCTTCAACTTCTGTCTCCGCCAAGGCAACACGGCGAGTATGGTAGTCCGTTGGATCATCTACATCTGACACTAAAATTTCACGCGCCTTAATCGGTGTTTTGGATAAGATGGCTACACCTTCATGGTAGCGGTCATAACCGATATGGTTATAGGCCCAGGTCCAATAGTAGTTTTTCCCTTTCTCAGCCAATTTTTCAACCAGAAGTCGGACATAGTGATCCTGATGAATGGGTTCTGCTGATGGCAAAGCTTGATAGTGATTGTTAACCTCTACCTCAGGCGAAGTCATTTCTTGATTAATTTCTTGAAAACAGATCAAATCATAATCTTTGTCAAGAATATCTTGGAGCAAGAGCTGGAATTTTTCCTCTGCTTCTTTTTCCATCCAACTATGAGTATTGAGTGTTAAAAATTTCATGCTTTTCTCCTAAAACAAGAGGTTGGAAAACAGCTTCCAACCTCGAGTATATTACAATTCTACTTTAGCAACTGCTGTTTTAGCTGCAAGAGAACCTGTTTGTTCTAATTTAACTGATTTGATAGCATCACCATTTGTAAAGACAACCACTGTTGATGTTTCACGACCTGCTGCTCGGATAGCATCCAAGTCAGCTGTCACAAGAAGATCACCTGCTGCAACCTTTTGTCCTTCAGAAACGTGAACAGTAAATGGTTTTCCTTCAAGACTTACAGTATCCAAACCAATATGAACAAGTACTTCAAGACCTGATTCAGTAACAAGTCCAAGTGCATGTTTTGTTGGGAAGATACTTGATACAGTACCTGAAACTGGAGATACAATGTTTCCATTTGCTGGTTCTACTGCAAAACCATCACCCATCATTTTTTGAGCAAAGACTGGATCTTTCACTTGTTCCAAGGCAATAACTTGACCGTCAGCTACTGAGTAAACTTCCTCAGTTACACCTTTAAAATGTACAGTATTTTTTTGAGCTTCTGTCATTTGACTTGGAAGAGTTTCAGGAATTACTTCACCTGAGTCAAGGATATCTTGGATATCAGATTTCAATACGTCAGCTTTTGGTCCGTAGATAGCTTGGACACCTTGTCCTTTCATGACAAGACCCATAGCGCCTTCTGCTTTCCATTGTTCCTCAGTACCAACACGATCTGCATCCTTAACAGTTACACGAAGACGAGTCATACATGCATCTACATCTACGATGTTTGCACGACCACCAAGAAGGTTAATGATATTTACAGCTTGAGAAGCTGCTGCAACTTTTGTTTCTCCTGGAGCTGCATCTTCTGATGCTCCTTCAGCAGTTTCATAGTTTCCGTTACGTCCTGGAGTGGCATAGTTGAATTTTTGAATCATGAAGTTGGCAATGAAGTACATGATGACTGCAAAGAGGACAGTTACCCAGATAAAGTTAATGACATCCATACCAAGACCAGCATTGATAGCTAGTGGAGTACGAGTCAAGAATTCGATTGAACCGAATGAGTGCACACGAAGGTGAACAATATCAGCCATAGCAAAGGCAGCACCTTGAACTACTGAATAAACAAGGTAAAGAGGTGTTGCGATGAACATAAACATATACTCGATAGGTTCAGTAACACCTGTCAAGAATGTTGCAAGGGCTGTCGCAATCATCATACCCTTGTATTGGTGTTTCTTATCAGCATCAACATTACGGTAGATAGCAACGATGACACCCATCAAGATACCAAATGAACCAATCATTTGTCCAACTTTGAAACGAGCTGGGTGAACAGTATCTAACAAGTGTTGGTATTGACTAGCATCAGTACCTTTAAGGTTTACAAGGTCTGTTACCCATGCAAGCCATAGTGGGTCTTGACCGAATACTTGAGTACCTTTAGCTGCACCAGTTAAAATGTCATAAGTACCACCAAGAGCTGTATAGTTCATTGGGATAGTCAACATGTGGTGAAGACCAAATGGCAAGAGCAAACGTTCCAAAGTACCATACAAGAATGGTGCAAGAACAGGTGCTGTTTCTTGTGAATTGGCAATCCAGATACCAAAGTTGTTGATACCTGTTTGAACAACTGGCCAGAAAGCTGCAAGTACAATTGCTGCAATAGCTGAACGAAGGATGACAACGAATGGTACGAAGCGTTTCCCATTGAAGAATGAAAGCGCATCAGGAAGTTTACGGTAGTTGTAGTATTTGTTAAAGGCAGTTGCCCCTACAAAACCAGAGATAATCCCTACAAAAACACCCATGTTCAATGCTGGTGCTTCAAGAACACTGATGAAGTAATCAGAAACTTTGATTGAGCCTCCAAAGAGAGTAGTGACCATAGCCTCAGGGTTTTTCAGCATATCACTTGTAACTCCAAAGATAGTACCAGTGATACGGTTGATTAAGATAAAGGCAAGTCCTGCTGCAAAAGCACCGCCTGCACGTTCTTTAGCCCAGCTACCACCGATAGCAAGAGCAAACAAAATATGAAGGTTACCGATAACTCCCCAACCGATTTGCTCAAGAATTCCACCTGTAATAACAAGTGGGGCAAGATTTGGGTCAATCAATGCAAGCGACTTACCGATTGAAATCATCAATCCAGCAGCCGGCATAACCGCGATAACCACCATCAATGCCTTACCGAATTTTTGCCAAAATTCGAAAGACAAGACATTTTTGAATGTATCTTTCATCATTCAAATCTCCTTTATATTTTTTTAGGCAAACGTTTTACGAAAACGTTTGCACTTATTTATAATTCAATTATACCACTTTATTTTTTTTTGTAAAGGCTTTTATAAAAAATTGTCTACTTTTTTTAATTTTTAGAAGAAAAAAGAGAAGTTTACGAAAACTTCTCTTTTAAAAATGTATCATTTTTCTGATTTGTTCTGCAATTTGCATTTATATCCAATTAGATTTTCAAGAATCGACGCATCGAAATTCCTGAACCAATTGAACCAATGAAAATTCCGATTACAAATAGTAGAACTGTCATCAAAGGGACAAACACATCTGGCGTAATCATTGATAAGTTTTGACCTACCAAGGATTTATTGACTGATTGATAAACGATATTGTAAACAAAGAATACAAGAACTGAAGGAATCGCTGCGCCAAGCAAGCCGATAAAAGCACCTTCTAGCAAGAATGGGCCACGGATATAACCATTTCTCGCTCCAACAAGACGCATGATCTGAATCTCACGACTACGTGAAATAATGGTAATACGGATGGTATTGGAAATGAGGAAGACTGCAATAAAAATCAAGAGCCCTGCAATAACCAATCCCCAAACACGGATAAAGGAAGCTAGTTCAAAAAGCCGTTGAGTGTTGGCTCCACCATCTTGAACCTCTGATACTCCCTCAATTTTCTTCGCTTCTTCAGCTACTGTTTTAACATCACTTGGAGAATTTGTATCGACGATATAGGCATCATAGAGAGGATTTGCATCCCCTTCAAAGACCTTCCAATCGTCACCCATTGTTTCCGTCAGTTTCTCGTATTGTTCTTCTTTACTTGAGAAGGTAACACTTTTTACAGCAGGCATCGCCTTCAAAGCATCATAGACCTTGTGGTAGTCATTATTGGTAACTGTCTGACCTTCTTTTTCAATCGTTTCACTGTTATCTGCTACATCCTTACGAATGTAGACCATAACACGAACGTTGTTTTCAATATCGGTAGCCAGTTTTGCTGTATTAAAAATTACAGATGCAAACAGGGCAACGAGTGTTAAGGTAATCATAACCGAACTCACTGCTGCTACTGTCATCCAGCCATTTCGTTTTAAACTTTTTAATGATTCAAATAAATGGCGAAAAAATCTACTAATCATCGTATCCATATTCTCCTTTAGCTTCGTCACGAACGACACGGCCGTTTTCAATGGCAATGACACGGTGGCGCAAGGTATTTACGATTTGGCTGTTGTGGGTCGCCATCAAAACAGTTGTACCTTGAAGATTGATGCGTTCCAACAGATTCATAATTTCCCACGAATTATCTGGGTCCAAGTTTCCTGTTGGTTCATCAGCAATCAATACTTTAGGATTGTTGACAATCGCACGGGCAATCGCAATCCGTTGCTGTTCTCCACCTGAGAGTTCATTCGGGAAAGAACGAACCTTGTGTTTTAAACCTACTAGGTCCAATACTTCCATAACACGTTTTTTGATGTTACGGCGATTCTCTCCGATAACTTCCATTGCGTAGGCAATATTCTCATAAACCGTTTTCTTAGGCAAGAGTTTGTAATCTTGAAAGACAACCCCGACACTACGACGTAGAAGCGGGATATCTTTCTTCTTGATTTTAACTAGATTAAAGCCTGCAACTGATAGGCTTCCTTTTTCGATCTTTACTTCTCGGTATAAAGCTCGAATAAAGGTTGACTTACCTGCCCCAGAAGGTCCTACGATATAGGCAAACTCTCCTGGTTCAATGGTGACAGAGACACCACGCAGGGCAGTCGTTCCATTGTCATACTTTTTGACAACATCTCTCATTTCAATGATTGACATATGAGTTCCTTTCTTTCTTAGCTAATTCGCCACTTGAGGTAGGCATCGATGAAACCATCAAGGTCTCCATCCATGACCTTATCTACTTGGGAAACTTCAAAGCTTGTACGGTGATCTTTTACCATAGTATAAGGTGTGAAGACATAAGAACGAATCTGACTTCCCCATGTAATTTCTTTTTTCTCACCTTTGAGGGAATCAACTTCCGCAGCTTTCTTTTCTTGCTCCATCTGATAGAGTTTAGCCTGCAACATCTTCATGGCACGATCTCTATTTCCATACTGGGTACGATCGACCGTTGATTGGACGACAGTTCCTGTAGGAATGTGTGTCAAACGCACACCTGTTGAAACTTTATTGACGTTTTGTCCACCAGCACCACCTGAACGGAAGGTATCCATTTTGATATCATCTTCACGAATCTCCACTTCGATAGTATCATCCAGTTCAGGCATAACCTCTACGGATGTAAATGAAGTATGGCGACGTTTGGCAGAGTCAAATGGCGAGATACGGACCAAACGGTGAACACCCATTTCTGATTTAAGTAGGCCATAAGCATTGGGACCTTCAAAAGACAAGGTCACAGATTTGATACCCGCTTCATCACCAGCCTGGTAATCCAAGACTTCTACTTTAAAGCCTTTGGCATTTCCATAACGAGTGTACATCCTGAGCAACATATCGCCCCAGTCCTGAGCCTCAGTACCACCAGATCCTGGATGAATTTCCAAGATAGCATTATTATGGTCATAAGGTTCTGACAAGAGAAGAGTCATCTCGTAGCTGGTCATCATCTTATCCAGTTCTGTCAACTGTTCGACCAGTTCATCATGGACTGACTCGTCTTCTGCTAAAAAGTCTAGTAAAATCTCAACTTCATCCTGCAACTCCTCCATTTTACGGAAGGTGTTGTAGGTGTTTTTTAATTCATTTAATTCTTGCGACGTTTTTTGGGCCGCTATATTATCGTTCCAAAAATCAGGTTCTGTCATCTTGTTTTCCAAGATGGCAATCTCCTCCTCTAAGCCTTCGAGGTCAAAGAGACCCCCTGAAAGAAGCTAATTTTTCACGATTTGCGTCAATTTTTTGACGAATTTCTGAAATGTCCATAGATACTCCTTTTCATATCGTTTTATTATACCATAATCTCTCATTTCTTTCCATATTTTGCTTTTCACCGCTTTTTGTGGCAGAAAAAAGAGGCCCTAAAGCCTCTGGTTTAAAGGATTTTGGCAGAGGTCTGAGTAATCTCCTCCACTTGAATTCCTTCTTTTTCAAACTTATCCTTTAATGAAGTCAAATCGATTTTTCCATCAATTTGAACTTCGATGACGACCTTCCCATCCTTACGTGGAATGTTAACTGTGTGCGAGATATTTAGATTTTCTTCTACGATTAGAGCTACAATTTTCCCCAGTACACCGACTTCATTTTCTGTAATAAAACGAACACGAATCCCCTCTTCTCCGTATCCAGCGATTTCCAAGAAAGCCTGAAAAACATCGCGATCTGTAATGACGCCGTAGACCTGATGATTGTCTACGACTGGTAATATCCCAATTTTATTTTTCAGCATCAGATAGGTCGCATCTTCTAGGCTAGCATATCCAGAAACAGTCACGACATCTCGAATCATTACATCTTTTACTTTGGTTTTATTCAGAAGATAATTCATCTCATAGATAGAGAGACTGGTTGCTTTAGATGGGCTGGCTTCCGCAATGGTTCCTTCTGTTACCAATCCGACTAATTGATCGTTTTCGATAACAGGTAAACGGTGCAAACCTTGCTCGCGCATCAAATCTGCTGCGTGTGCTACAGTCGTATCTGGACTGATATAAACTACCTTACGGGTCATGAAATCTTTAACTGCCATGAGACTTCTCCTTCTATATTGCTACTTTTATTATACACTTTCTTAGAAAATCTATCAAACGCTTTCATCTCTTTTTCAAGATTTTGAATAATCTGAGAAGTTTGCATAAAATGCCAGTGTAAGTTAAAAGGGAACCGAAGTCCCCTCTCTTCTTAAATCGTAATAGTGTCTCGATCTTTTATCATATAACGTTTCAGTGGGCTAAGACTAGCTAACCAGTATAGTAAGACCGCCAAATAGCGCAGTAAAGCCACTGCCCGTTGTGATTAAAAAGATTGGACTTTGAATCTGTGCAGTTACAGGGTTGTAAACAAATAGTACCGCTACCAATAAAGAGATAAATACGCAAGACAAGCCAACTAAGTTAAATCCTTTAGTAAATTCGTATGCGTCATGCCCTTCAAGGAAATAGGCTGAACGCAAGTCGAGTTTTCGTTTTCTTAAGATAAAATAGTCGACAACAATCATACCAATAATTGGCCCCTGAATATAGGCTGCTAGGGAGATGAAGGATCCGAAATACTCTTCTACTCCTCCCCAGATAGTGAGTAGACTCACGTAAACCATGGCAATCCAAACCATTAGTTTATAGCTTACTTTGGGCATCCCACTTTTGACAATCATACAGTTCACATACGATCCAGTCCCCTGGGTTCCAATATTGGCAAAGGCTACTAGTAGTAGACTTAAGAGAGCAAAGGCTGGGGTGCTTAGAGTTGATAGCATGGTTGTTGGATCACTTTCATAAACACCTGTTTTGACAAACATGGCTAGAGCCATGACTCCACCTGTCGCAACGAAGAATGGAGCCACAACTCCGTATGATAAGGCTGTAGCCCAATAACCACTGCGTTCTGATTTTGCCAAACGTGGTAAAACCAATGCCTGTGTAGACCAAGAGAAAGCAAATGCAACATTTCCTTCTCCAGAGAGCATGAAGCGTTCTAATGGCGTCAAATCTCCTTGAGTGGCTGGTTGGATATTCATAATATCCGTTATAGGAACAGCGACAAAGCAGATTCCAACGATGATCAGACCGACAATCAATAAGGCGATAACCAAGAAGCGATTGGTCCATTTAATCACTTCTGGACCTCCAAGAGCAATGAGAGTCCCAAGAAGAACACAGAGGGTACCAAGAATAGGCGCCCATACTCCCTTGTCCAAACCAAGACCAAAATTATTTGCTAAATGAATCATGGAACTGGCAAAAAGATTGGCCGCAACAGCATACCATCCAAAGTTAGCCAAGCTAATAATGGTTGATAACAGGGCTACACCTCTTTTTCCTAGAACAGCTCTCAACCAAATCCACAAATCAATCCCATATTTAACCGCAAACAGAATTGGGAGACACTCAATAAAGACCCAAATAATATTAAAACTAAAAATATTAATCAACATTTGATTAAAGGTCAAATATTGAGCCACATAAGCTCCTTGGGTATAGCACCAAGTTGCAATGGCAAAACCACTTGTTGATAGAAAGAGATCCCAGAAAGAATATTGACGATCCTTATTGGTCATGGGAACAATTCCGGTTATGGTTTCTTGTTGGATATAGTCATTCATTTTAGACATGTTATTGAATTCCTCCCGTCATTGCTAAGATAATCAAAACAAGGTTGATTAGGACTATGGAGATGATTAAAATGAAATCACTTTTTAGGAAGGGTTGAACAAACTCGTAGTTTGGTGACTCCATTTCTTCCAATCTTCTCTTTGTTTCAGCTGCTACTAATTCTTCAATTTCGGATGTCGTTTTCATCTTAGTTTTCCTCCAAATACAAGTCAAGTGCCAGTTGTCCATATTGTTTGGTATAGCGATACCAGATGTAGAGAAACTCACCGACTGGTTTTCCGACACTCTCCTGGAACAACGCCCACAAGAACCAATAATATGAGGTCACTGCTACATAAGCCAAGTAGTGACGTTTGGTTTTCTTATCTGGAACTCCTTGTAGATACAATTCCAGTACTTTTTCAGCATCTGCTACAGTATAATTGGAACACGCGATAAAGGTTCCCAAATCTCCTGCTGGCTCTCCCATTCCAGAATATTCCCAATCAATCAAGCTCATTTCGCCTGCTTCATTTAACAAAAAATTAGGACTATAGGAATCTCCATGACAAAGGGCAACCTGTTTCGGATCATTCTGTAAATAATTTTTGAGAAGTGAGACAGTTTCATCCAGTTCCTCGAGGCCATCAAATTCAAATCGATTTCTAGCCTTCAATTTTTCTATAAAATCAATAATTCCCTCAAATTGGTCAAAGGAATGTTCCGTTTTTTCTCCAGATTGGTGTAACCGTCTCAAGAGGTCCATTGCTTGTGCTACATCATCCCAATTATCATAATCCAGTTGCTTAGCATTGGGAATAAATTCTGAAATTTTCCAGCCCTCATCCTTGTTCATGGCTACGAAGGTACGGTCAATCTTTAATTTTGCAGCAATTTCCATAGAAGCTGCTTCACTAGCTCGGTCGATATAATTTTCCGTTCCCCTACCCGGATGACGGTAAACATATCTTTTTCCTAGACAGTCAAATGAAAATGATGTGTTGGTTAACCCATCTTTTAGAGGTTTGATATTGACAATATCTGAAGCCACACACTTTAATGTCTTACAGATATTATCAATAATGGCCGAATCTGCATTTACCAAATAACGTTCATCAAATTGACGGAGTTCATCTAGTGAATCAAATTCTTTAACAATATCCGCTGAATAGTGGCGGGCTTCTAAAAGGAGTTCTTTAACATGGCGACTATAGTAATCCTCCCAAAGCTGTTCACGATAAGGTTCGTGTTTAAACTCGGTTTCTAAAATTTCCTTGAATTTCTCGCTAAATGCACGGTCAAAATAAACGTGCCCCACCATAGCCCAAGTATTTTCTCCACCAATCTGGATATCAACGATGGTGTGATTCGAATCCTCTATAGCACAATATTCGTCCGTTTGACCTTCTGCAAAAATCGTCGAGTAGTAACCTCTATAAATATATTGCTCAAACGGATTTTCCACAAAATAATTATCTGATGAACAAATATAAGTGTTGGAAAGTTGATTTTTAACCAACATAAGAGACGAACAGTTATTGTATTTGTAGTAATCATTATTTACTACAATTTTTACACCAAACTTCTCAGCAAGATAGAACATTTTTTCTTGAAGATAGCCTACGATAACAGTTATATCTTCTATTCCTGCTTCTTGCAGCTGTCTGATTTCCCTCTCTATCAAGCGTTCACCCTTAACTTGAAGCAATCCTTTAGGAATTTCATAAGACAAAGGAGCAAAACGACTACTCATGCCAGCAGCCATTATAATGGCATTTTTTACTCGATAGGGTTCTAAAACTTTCTGACCTAGTTCTGTTGAGTGAAGCTCCTCATCAAGCCACTTCTCTTCTTTCAGTTTTTTCAATAATGTGTTGATTGTTCCTAAAGATAGGTCTAACTCTTTAGCTAACTGTCGCTGAGTAAAGGTCTTTTCTTTATGTATCAACATAAACTGCAAAAGTTTAAATTGTTTTTCTGTCACCATTTCTTAGTCCTCCTGTTCAATTTCCACTTACCCATATTATAATATGAACAAAAATGACTGCCAATTCAAACACGAAATCATCTAGTTAAAATTAAGGCACCATTTCATCTATTTCCAAAATCAAACTATAAACGAAAAAGCTCCTAAGTTGGAGCTCCAGAACATTTTATCATCTGATGATTAGGAAAGTAAGCCCCTGTTATAGGATGATTGTTTGGCCATCTTCATATAACGATTGAAATGTCCCCCGGTCTATAGAGGGATTGCGTGCGCAATCTCTATCTGCCAACTAAAAAGGTCCCCCGGACTAAAGGAGAATTGCTTGCACAATTCTTATCCGCCGACTAAAACAATCCACTGGATTGTTTTAGCCACCTAGATATGCTTTTCTGACTTCTTCTGATGAGGCGAGTTCTTTTCCTGTTCCTGATAGGACGATCTTGCCTGTTTCAAGTACATAACCACGGTCAGAGATAGCAAGAGCCTTGTTAGCGTTCTGTTCAATTAGGAGAACTGTCGTTCCTTGCTTCTGAATATCTTGAATGATATCAAAAATTTCTTGGATAAAGATAGGAGCAAGTCCCATTGACGGCTCATCCAAGAGGAGAAGCTTAGGTGTAGACATGAGAGCGCGTCCCATAGCCAGCATCTGCTGTTCACCGCCTGAAAGAGTTGCCGCATCTTGGTTTTTGCGTTCTTCCAGACGAGGGAAACGTGAAAAGACTTTTTTCAAGTTGGCTTGATTTTCTTCACGATTTTTCTTTAAAAAAGCTCCCATTTCTAAGTTTTCCATAACAGTCAATCCTGGGAAAACATGACGTCCCTCAGGAACTTGTGAAAGCCCACCTGCCACGATTTTTTGCGCAGGTAACTTTTGAATTTCTTTTCCTAAAAACTGAATTTTACCAGCGCTTGGACGAACCAAACCTGAAAGGGTACGAAGAATGGTTGTTTTACCAGCACCATTGGCACCAATCAAGGAAACAACTTCACCTTCATTAACCTCGAAACTTACATCACGAACTGCTTGGATCATACCGTAATGCACAGAGAGGTTTTCAACTTTTAACATAGACATTAGGCTTCACCTCCTAGATAAGCTTCGATAACACGTTTATTCGTCTTAATTTCGTCAGGAGTTCCCTGAGCAATCAAGCGACCATATTCAAGAACATAGATACGCTCAGTGACTTCCATAACCAAATTCATGTCGTGTTCGATGAGCATGATGGTAATTTTAAATTCATCTTTGATACGACGGATCAATTCTGTCAATTCAGCTGTTTCTTGAGGATTCATCCCAGCTGCAGGTTCATCCAAAAAGAGAATCTTAGGTTCAGTTGCCAGAGCACGAACGATTTCTAATCGGCGTTGTTGACCATAGGCCAGATTCTTAGCAAGAGTATCTGCGTCACTATCCAAATCAAAAATCTTCAGCAAGTCCAAAGCTTTGCTTTTTAATTCTTCCTCATTCTTATAAAAAGCTGGTAGACGTAGAAAGCTCGCAAGGACATGTTGTTTATGATGATTACTAAATGCAATCAAAACATTTTCCAAAACTGTCAAGTCCTTGAACAAACGAATATTTTGGAAAGTACGGCTGAGTCCAAGTGAAGCAATCTTATAGGGAGTTTTCCCATTGAGGAGGTGACCATCTAATGTCACAGTACCTTCGCTTGGTTCATAAACACCAGTCAAGAGATTGAAAAGGGTTGTTTTACCAGCCCCGTTCGGTCCAATCAGACCAACCAATTCTCCCTCGTTCAATTCAAGAGTGACATCTCCAACAGCTGTTAGACCGCCAAAATGTTTGGTTAATTGTTTAACTTCAAGTAGTGCCATTAGTTTTGTCCCTCCTTCTTAGATTTTTTAAAGAAACGTGATAGACTCAATTCCCATGTCCCAAGAAGTCCACCTGGTCTGAAAATCATGACCAATACAAGAGCCAAAGCGTAGATGATCATACGTACGCTAGCTACATCTTGAAGGAGCATATTTAAAATTCCTAAAACAATCGCTGAAACGATGGTACCAGTAATAGATCCAAGTCCACCAAATACAACGATAATCAACACGTTGATGGAATTAATAAAGGTGTAATCTTTTGGCACAACAGATCCGATAAAACCAGCCTGAAGTGAACCAGCAATACTTGCTGTAATGGCACCAAAGACAAAAGCGATAATCTTGATCTTTGTAGTGTTTACCCCAACGGATTCTGCAGCAATCTCATCCTCACGAACAGATAGAGTAGAGCGTCCGATTGGACTACGTAGGAAGTTGAGAGTTGCAATAGTTGTGACCACCACAAAAAGATAAACCATTTGCCAATTGGTAAAGTTTGGAATACCCAAGATACCAGCAGCACCGTTGGTCAAACTTCCACCATTAATAATAAAGATACGAATGATTTCTGAGACACCTAGTGTTGCAACAGCCAGGTAGTCACCCTTCAAGCGTAGTGTTGGGATCCCAACGAGCAAAGCGACTGCACCAGAAATCAAGGCACCCAAGATCATTGCTCCAAAGAAGGCACCATAGGTTGGTGATTTTGAACCAATAATCGCTGCTGCATAAGCCCCAATCGCCATAAAGCCTGCATGACCGAGTGAGAATTGTCCTGAAAAACCAACGATTAAGTTCAGACCTACTGCAAGGATGATATTAATCCCAATTTGTTCTAAAATTTGAACATGGAATAGATTGAGAATACCAGCAGAAACCAGTACGCTAATTAATCCATAACCCGCTAACAGAAGGAATAACCAGAGAATATTTACTTTAAGATTTGTCTTCATTGTTTACACCTTCTCTTTCACATTCTTACCAAGGATACCTGCAGGTCGAACAATCAGAATCAAAAGCAAGATTCCATATACGATAGCATCACGGAAATCAGACATACCGAAGGCAGTAGCAAATGTTTCCAACAAGCCAATCACAAATCCCCCCAGAGCTGCACCAGGAATAATCCCGATACCACCGAGTACGGCCGCAACGAATGATTTCAGACCTGGAGTCACGCCCATCAAAGGTTCAAGAGAGTTGTAGTAAAGAGCAATGAGGACACCTGCCGCACCAGCAAGAGCTGAACCCAAAGCAAAGGTAAAGCTGATTGTGCGATTTACATTAATTCCCATCAATTGAGCTGCGTCACTATCAACTGATACCGCACGCATGGCTTTCCCCATTTTTGTTTTTTGGACGATCAATTGTAATAAAACCATCAAGAGTACAGAAACTGCTAAAATCATCAATTGAACATTTGTCAAGCTAATTGGCCCGAAATCAAAACGGACGGTTTCAATTGCTTGAGGGAAGGCACGAGTATTGGCGCCTACTAGATAAACCATTCCGTATTCCAGTAGGAAAGACACTCCGATGGCAGTAATCAATACAGCAATGCGTGTAGAGTGTCGCAAAGGACGGTAGGCAAGAAATTCAATCACAACACCAAGTAGTGCGGTTCCTGCCATTGAAATAATCAAAGCTAAAAAGAAATCCATTTGGAAGGAATTAATCAAAAAGTAACCAATAAAGGCACCTATCATATAAATATCACCGTGGGCGAAGTTGATGAGTTTGATAATTCCATAAACCATAGTATAACCCAAGGCCAAAAGTGCATAAACACTACCCAGAATTAAACCATTCACAAGTTGTTGGAGCATAGCATTCACTCTTTTCTATCGTTATTTTTTAGAAAATTTTCATCATTTTCACAAGTTCATAAACACCGAAACAGGGAGTGAGTCAAAGGCTCATTCCCTATTTCAACTACTATTCTAATGTTATGGTTTTACAACTTCTGCTGCTTCTACTTTACCATTGTTCATAGTCATCATGTAAGCAGTTTTCACCGTATTGTGGTCAGCATCAAAGCTTGTTTGACCAGTTACACCATCAAAATCTTTGGTTTTAGCAAGGTTGTCCTTGATTTCACCTGAGTTTTTAGCACCTTTTGCAGCATTTGCTACTAGGTAAACTGAGTCATAGGCCAAGGCTGAGAAGGTTGAAGGCTCTTCATTGTATTTAGCACGGTATGCTTCAAGGAAGGCTTTAGCTTTTTCAGAAACATCAACTGTAGTTGAGAATCCTGAGATGAAGTAAATGTTTGATGCTTTTTCAGCTGTTGCTTGTTGAACAAATTCTTCACCGTTAAATCCATCACCACCAACGATTGGTTTATCAATTCCCATACCACGGGCTTGGTTTACGATTTTACCTGCTTCTGTGTAGTAGCCTGGGACAACGATAGCGTCAAACTCTTTCCCTTTCATTTTAGTAAGGGCTGCTTGGAAGTCTGTATCACCTGCTACAAACGTTTCATCTGCTACAATCTCACCCTTGTAGGTTTCACGGAAAGATTTAGCAATACCTTTAGCATAGTCACTAGCATTGTCAGTATAAAGAACAACCTTCTTAGCATTCAATTTGTTTGTTACATAGTTTGAAATAATCTTCCCTTGGAAGCTATCTTGGAATGTTCCGATAAATAGGTAATCTTGACCTTTAGTCAATCCATCTTGAGTAGCACTTGGTGAGATCAATGGCACTCCTGCTTTGGTAGCGTTAGCTACAGCTGCAGCAGTTGCACCAGATGTCGCAGGTCCCACAATGGCTGCCACTTTTGATTGGGTTACAAGGTTCGTTGTAACAGAAGCTGCTTCGGCAGTTTCTGACTTGTTGTCTTTGTCTACAACTTCGATTTGTTTTCCATCGATACCACCTGCTGCATTGATTTCATCAACGGCAAGTTGGGCCCCTTTTTGTTCAGATGTTCCGTAGGCTGCTACAGCACCTGTCTCTTCAAAGTTAAAACCGATTTTGATTGTTTTTTCGTCTACTGGATTTCCAGTTGTGTTTGACGCTCCTGACTTGACCTCTCCACAGGCAGCAAGAAGAGCCACACTAGCAAGAGCCACAAAAGATAGGGCAAATTTTTTCTTCATTTTTAATCTCCTTATAATATTGTTCCAAAATAGTATGTTAAGAATATACCGAATTATCAGAAAATTGTCAACCTTTTTATTCACTTTTTTAAATGATAACGTTTTCTTCGTTTCGATAGAGATTGCCAACGAAGGGAGTTTCTAACTCTTGAATGTGACACCGTCTAATTTTCTTGATAAATCTTTCCTTACCTAATCTCTCTACTAAGTCATCTAACTCCTCAGTTGGAACATAGAGCTGCAAGTAACGATGCTTCTTAGAATGGTAACAGATGTCACCGTATTCCTGAAGTTTCTTTGCATCCCGATTATAGTAAAGATAGATGATTAATCCTGATCGATTGACCTTTTCAAACATGATAAATCCTCTTTCTAAGAAATCTTCTCCTATTATATCAAAAAAAGCAAACCCCGTCGAGTTTGCTTTTTAGCTTGGTTAGCTCAAAGAATTGTTGGCCATGATTTCATCAATAAAACCATACTCAAGTGTTTCTTGGGCGCTCATCCAGTAATCACGTTCTGCGTCTACATGAATTTGCTCAACTGTTTTACCAGAGTTATCTGCAAGAATTTGCTCCAAAGTCTTACGAGTTTTAAGCAAGTGCTCTGCAGCGATTGCCATATCGGTTTGTTGGGTACCACCACCTGTACCACCCATTGGTTGGTGAATCATGTACTCTGCATTTGGAAGCATGAAACGTTTGCCTTTTGCTCCACTTGATGCAATGATAGTCCCCATTGAGGCTGCCATCCCCATAACGATGGTTTGGACATCTGCCTTGATAAAGTTCATGGTATCAACGATTGCCAAACCAGCTGAAACAGAACCACCCGGAGTATTTACATAAAGGTAAATATCTTTTGTACTGTCTTGGGCATCCAAGAAGAGCAATTGGGCAATAACGGAGTTGGCCATGTTGTCTTCAACTGGTCCAGTCAACATGATGATACGATCTTTTAGTAGACGTGAGTAAATATCATAGGAACGTTCTCCACGGCTTGTTTGTTCAATAACTACAGGAATCATTCATTTCTCCTTTTAATGTTGAATTTTCTTAGTCTTACGACTCAATACAGAACTATTATATCTTTTTGGTCAAAAAAGGTCAAATTTTTGCTCTATTCTCTAAACAGAAACAAAAACTCAACCCCCTTTCAAGTTAAAAACGAACTTCTCTATCTTATTTGGTACCGAACAAGCGATCTCCAGCATCTCCAAGACCTGGAACGATATAACCGTGTTCGTTCAAGCGTTCATCCAAAGCCGCAGTAAAGATTTCTACATCTGGGTGTGCTTCTTGAAGGGCTTTTACACCTTCTGGAGCAGATACCAGGCAGACAAACTTGATATTGGATGCACCACGTTTTTTTAGTGAATCTACAGCCAAGATTGCTGAGCCACCTGTTGCCAACATTGGATCAACGACAAAGATTTGACGTTGGTCAATATCCTCAGGCAATTTCACCAAGTATTCAACTGGTTGAAGGGTTTCTTCATCACGGTACATACCGATGTGTCCAACTTTTGCTGCTGGAACCAGATTCAAGAGACCATCTACCATCCCGATACCTGCACGCAAAATTGGGACAATCGCCAATTTTTTACCAGCCAATTGTTTTTGAACGGTCTTTGTGATAGGTGTTTCAATTTCAACGTCTTCAAGTGGAAGATCACGAAGTACTTCATATCCCATCAACATTGCAATCTCATCTACTAGCTCACGAAAAGCTTTTGTAGAAGTGTCTGTACGACGCAAGATTGACAATTTGTGTTGAATGAGTGGATGATTAATGACTTCAATTTTTCCCATTTTCTGAGTTCCTTCTTTCAATTTATTCTTCTTATTATATCAAAAAACGGTTTAAAAAGCTTTCTAAACCATTTATTTTTATTAATTTTTAAATCAAATCTGCCTCTTGAAGAGCTGTCTGAACAGTCTCTAATGGTAAATGGGTCAACTCAGTGCCTTTTTCGTGATAAAGGTACTGGGCATAGTCATCCATTCGGTACTGGTTGATATAAACCACGCGCTTGCAACCAACCTGTAGCAGTTGTTTGGTGCAGTTCAGACAAGGGAAATGGGTCACATAGGCTGTAAAACCTCTGGGAACCCCTCGTTCGGCTCCTTGCAAGATGGCATTAACCTCGGCGTGAAGGGTTCGGACACAGTGACCTTCAATGACTAAACATTCGTGGTCAATACAGTGCTCCGTTCCCGATACGGAACCATTATAGCCCGTTGAAATGACTTTATTATCCTTGACTAGGACAGCTCCCACCTTGGCACGTTTACAGGTCGAACGATTAGCAATCAGTAAAGCCTGGGCTGCAAAATACTCATCCCAAGCCAGTCTTTTTTCTGTCATAAGTCTTCTCCTTTTCCTCTATTTTTTGAAAAATGGCAAGCGTAAATCGGCAATCTTTTCAGCTGGAACCTTCATGCCATCCTTGATCCATTTGAGCAAAACCGATACGATGGCAGAACTCCAAAAGGAATGAAGGTAGCTGCTGACACCTTTTGATTTTCCGTGATATTTTTCCAGAAATTCCTGCATAGCTTGGACAAAAATCTTTTCCAAGTGGTAGTCCAGAGCAAGTTGGATGACCTTGGCTTCTTTCTTGGCTGCACGGAAAAGGTGAACCCAGACTAGATAAAGATCCGTTTTGACATCGTAGTGGCTCAACTGTTCCATAATGTTATGGACACTGCGTTTAAAGACGCTTTCCAAAATCTCTTCTTTGGAGTCATAGTTACGATAGAAGGCGGCACGAGAGACGCCCGCCCGCTTGACTAATTCTGAAATACTGATCTTTGCCAAGTCCTTTTTCTCTAGAAGTTGCAAAAGAGCCGTCTCGATTGCTTCTCTGGTTAAAAAATTGGATTCTTGATTTGATTTTCTGAGATTTTCAAGAGATTTTTCAGATATTCTACGTTCAGACATAACAATTTCTTTCTACTTGTAACAACAGACGGATGGTGCTTTTGTTTCAAGGGCATTCATGATACAATTGTAAAAAAAGACAGAACCTTTGTCAATGTATAAGTGACAAAGATGGAGAATTTCTATGACTTGGAAGATTGTGGCTGACTCTGGTTGTGATTATCGTCAACTGGCAACTCCTGCTATTGATACTGAATTTGTTAGTGTTCCTTTAACCATTCAAGTAGCTGATCAGGTCTTTATCGATGATGCCAGTCTCGACATTGACCATATGATGAAAACCATGTATGCGACTTCTGAGGCTTCAAAATCAGCTTGTCCTAGCCCTGATGATTACTTGCGTGCATTTGAAGGTGCTAAGCATATCTTTGTCGTTACTATCACCGGTACTCTTTCAGGTAGCCATAATAGTGCACAACTCGCTAAGAATATCTACCTTGAAGAACACCCTGACACTCAGATTCATGTGATTGATAGTTTATCTGCTGGTGGGGAAGTTGACCTAATTGTAGAAAAAATCAATGACTTGATTGATCAAGGACTTTCTTTTGAAGAAATTGTTGAAGCTATTACAGCCTACCAAGAAAAAACGAAGTTGCTTTTTGTACTCGCTAAGGTTGATAACTTGGTAAAAAATGGTCGTTTGAGTAAGCTGATCGGTACAGTTGTTGGCCTTCTCAACATCCGTATGGTTGGGGAAGCAAGTGAAACTGGAACCCTAGAACTACTCCAAAAAGCGCGTGGACCAAAAAAATCCCTTCAAGCAGCCTATGAAGAACTCATCAAGGCTGGCTACGCTGGTGGCCGTATCGTCATGGCTCATCGCAGCAATGAAAAATTCTGTCAGCAATTGTCAGAACGCTTGCTGGAAACCTTCCCACAAGCCACTATCAAAATCGTTCCCACATCTGGTCTCTGCAGTTTTTATGCAGAAGATGGTGGTTTGTTGATGGGATATGAAATTAACTAAGATTATGAGCAACAAGAGATGCTAAGCATCTCTTGTTTTTTGTGGTACAATAGAGCTATGAAACATTTTGATACTATTGTCATCGGTGGGGGACCTGCTGGCATGATGGCTACAATTTCCAGTAGCTTTTATGGTCAGAAAACTCTTCTCATCGAAAAAAATCGAAAACTTGGCAAAAAATTAGCTGGAACGGGCGGTGGTCGTTGTAATGTGACCAACAATGGAACCTTAGATGACCTAATGGCTGGAATTCCTGGTAACGGGCGCTTTCTATACAGTGTATTTTCCCAGTTCGATAACCATGATATTATCAACTTTTTTACGGAAAATGGAGTCAAACTTAAGGTCGAGGACCACGGACGCGTCTTTCCTACTAGTGACAAGTCTCGGACCATTATCGAGGCGCTAGAAAAGAAAATCACCGAACTCGGTGGTCAAGTTGCTACTCAAACGGAGGTTGTTTCGGTTAAAAAGATAGACGACCAGTTCGTCCTCAAGTCCGCAGACCAAAGCTTCACTTGTGATAAACTCATTGTCACAACTGGTGGAAAATCCTATCCTTCTACTGGCTCGACTGGTTTCGGTCACGAGATTGCCCGCCATTTTAAGCATACTATTACTGAACTTGAAGCCGCTGAAAGTCCTTTATTGACAGATTTTCCCCATAAGGCCTTGCAGGGAATTTCACTGGACGATGTGACCCTAAGCTACGGCAAGCATGTCATCACCCACGATCTGCTCTTTACTCACTTTGGTCTATCCGGTCCTGCTGCTCTGCGTATGTCTAGTTTTGTCAAGGGTAGAGAAGTTCTTTCACTGGATGTTTTGCCTCAACTTTCTGAGAGCGACTTGGTGGCATTTTTAGAAGAAAACCGTGAAAAATCCTTGAAAAATGCTTTAAGAACCTTATTGCCAGAACGCTTGGCAGAATTTCTTGTGCAAGGCTATCCTGAAAAAGTCAAACAACTGACTGAAAAGGAACGCGAACAACTTCTCCAGTCCATCAAGGCTCTCAAAATCCCTATGACTGGCAAAATGTCTCTTGCCAAATCCTTTGTCACCAAAGGCGGTGTCAGTCTCAAGGAAATCAATACTAAAACTCTGGAAAGTAAGCTCGTTCCTGGCCTCCACTTTGCAGGCGAGGTACTGGATATCAATGCCCACACGGGTGGCTTCAACATCACTTCTGCCCTCTGCACCGGCTGGGTGGTAGGCTCCAATACAATAAATACCAAATAAGGAAGGAAGTCCTTTGGAACATATTATTTTACTGAGAGGCGTTACTCCTAATGGAAAAAATGCTATCCCGAAAATGTCTTATTTGATAGATATTTTAACAGAAGCTGGGTTTTAACACGTTCGAACCTATATTCAAAGTGGGAATATCATTCTTGAGAGTGACTCAGATTCAGAAGAAATACGAGAACGCGTTCATACTTTGATAAAGAAAAAAATTGGGGCCGACTTAAAAATGGTTATCAAGAATAAGAACGATTTTGAAAAGATTGTTCATGAGAATCCATTTAAAGAAGACTATCTTCATGATCGTGTGCATGTAATTCTTTATCAAGGACTTATCCAAAGTCTGCCACTAGAAAAATTGAAAGCTGACTACGGCGAGGAAGAAATCTGTGTAGGCGATTACTGTCTCTACCTCTATCTTCCTAGAACTGCAAGACAAAAAAGCTCAATACTAACTATCTTGAAAAATTGTTTGGCGTGGATCTGACCATGAGAAAGTTAAACGTAGTAGAAAAATTACTAACAAAATAGGAGAACAAAATGAACAAAAGAGAAACAGTCGAATTTGTCAATATGTGTATGATTCAAAACGGGGATAAGGTCCTGGTCCAAGATCGAGTTAATCCTGACTGGCCTGGCATTACTTTTCCTGGTGGTCATGTTGAGCGTGGCGAATCCTTTGTCGATGCTGTCATTCGTGAAGTGAAAGAAGAAACTGGTCTGACCATTTCCAAACCCCAACTCTGTGGTATCAAAAACTGGTACGATGACAAGGATTATCGTTATGTAGTCCTCTTTTACAAAACAGAACACTTTTCAGGTGAACTCCAGTCTTCAGACGAAGGGAAGGTTTGGTGGGAAGATTTTGACAATCTGTCTCATCTAAAACTTGCTACTGATGATATGTCTGATATGCTTCGTGTTTTTTTAGAAGAGGATCTCAGTGAATTCTTTTACTACAAAGACGGTGACGACTGGTTTTATGACTTGAAGTAAAAAAATAGGCTAGGAAATTCCTAGCCTATTTATTCTGCATTTGTCTGAACGTAAGCAGCAATAACATCTGATGTGTACTGGGCTGTTCCAGGTCCAAATTTGTCAATATTTTCCTTGAACTCTGGGTTGTAGACGTAACCTTTACCGATATGACCAAATACCTCAATAGAACAGTCAAATCCATAAGTACGAATAGCTTGCAAGAGTTTGGCTGCTTCTTCTTGGTTTTCGACCGCTGTTGCAGCTAGTCCATTTTTAAGGTTTTGTGCCAAGGCTTGAAAAACTTGGTTGAAGGCGGCTGTGGCCTCTTCTTCGCGACCTTTTTGGCGTTCAAGCGCTTGGCCCATGACTTCCTGTCCATACTTCTCTACCGCCTCTTGGTGGTATTTTTGATTGTCTTGATAGCTAAATCCAGTGAATTTTTCCTCAATCGTCATTTTTCTTTCTCCTTTTTGTTCTTGAATGGTTTTTTGCAAGGTGGAAATCAAGGTATCCAGATGTTGCCTTTCTTGGGTCAAATAGTCCAACTGCCTGGTTAAATGAGGCAATAAATCTGTCCTTTCTCCCTTTAACAGCTCTGCTATTTTTTCTAAAGAAAAGCCTAGATATTTGTAGTAAAGAATGACTTGAAGGCGTTCCAAATCCTCTTGACTATAGGTTCGATAGCCGTTTTCCGACTTTAAGGGAACCAAGAGTCCTATCTTATCGTAGTGGTGCAGAGTCTTGACAGAGACACCTGAAAGCTGCGCAGCTTCTTTTATATGGTACATGATTTCCTCCTTACAAGAAATAGTATAACCCCTCCCCTTAGGTCAGAGTCAAGCGTTTTTGCGAAAAATTTTTAACTTTTTGAGAAAGGTGTGAAAACTTGAAAATGGTTTTCTTGACAGACCTTAGAAAACATGATAGGATAGTCAAGTCTATCAATCAAACAGAAGGCTCATAAAGAGCCATTGAGAGAAGGCTATTTGACAACTCAAGTAGCCTTTTCTTATTTTAAAAAACGAGATTGGAGTTTCAACTATGTCAGAAAAATCGCAATGGGGCTCGAAACTTGGCTTTGTCCTAGCATCTGCTGGCTCAGCCATCGGGCTTGGTGCCGTTTGGAAGTTTCCCTACATGACTGCTGCAAATGGCGGGGGAGGCTTTTTACTGGTCTTTCTCATTTCCACCATTTTAATCGGTTTTCCGCTCTTGCTTGCTGAGTTTGCCCTTGGCCGTAGTGCTGGCGTTTCTGCTATCAAAACCTTTGGAAAACTTGGCAACAATAACAAGTACAACTTTATCGGTTGGATTGGTGCCTTTGCCCTTTTTATCCTCTTATCTTTCTACAGTGTTATCGGAGGATGGATTTTAGTCTATCTGGGTATTGAGTTTGGGAAATTGTTCCAACTTGGTGGAACGGGTGATTATGCTCAGTTATTTACTTCAATCATTTCAAATCCGGCCATTGCCCTAGGAGCTCAAGCAGCCTTTATCTTATTGAATATCTTTATTGTATCACGTGGGGTTCAAAAAGGGATTGAAAGAGCTTCGAAAGTCATGATGCCCCTGCTCTTTATCATCTTTGTCGTGATCATTGGGCGCTCTCTCAGCTTGCCAAATGCCATGGAAGGGGTTCTCTACTTCCTCAAACCAGACTTTACAAAACTAACTAGCGCTGGCCTCCTCTACGCTCTGGGACAATCTTTCTTTGCCCTCTCACTAGGGGTTACAGCCATGCTGACCTATGCTTCCTACTTGGACAAGAAAACCAACCTGGTCCAGTCAGGGATTTCTGTCGTATCCATGAACATCTCGGTATCCATCATGGCGGGACTTGCCATTTTCCCAGCCATGTCAGCCTTCAATATCCAGTCTGAAGAGGGACCAAGCCTGCTCTTTATCGTCTTGCCTCAACTCTTTGACAAGATGCCTTTTGGAACTATTTTCTACATCCTTTTCCTCTTGCTCTTCCTATTTGCGACGGTTACTTCCTCTGTCGTGATGCTGGAAATCAATGTGGGCAATATCACCAACCAGGACAACCGCAAGCGTGCTAAATGGAGTGCTATTTTAGGAATCTTGACCTTTGTCTTTGGTATTCCTTCGGCCCTTTCTTACGGTGTTATGGCGGATGTTCACATCTTTGGGAAGACCTTCTTTGATGCTATGGACTTCTTGGTTTCCAATCTCCTCATGCCATTTGGAGCTCTCTGCCTGTCACTTTTTACAGGCTATATCTTTAAAAAGGCTCTTGCTAAGGAGGAACTCCATCTCGATGAAAGAGCATGGAAACAGGGACTTTTCCAAGTCTGGCTCTTCCTTCTTCGTTTTATCATTCCCATCATCATCATCGTGGTCTTTATCGCCCAATTTATGTAATCAAAAAGGACTTGAGTAGTAAACTCAGGCCCTTTCTTTTTATGGATGGCTAACAATCAATTCCAAACCTTGCCCTTCCAAGGTCCAAGCTTCAACATCACTTGGTAGGATAAAGTGGCTGCCTTTTTGGATTGGATAGTTTTTCCCGTCAACAGTCAGGTGACCCTGACCAGCCAAGACACTCAACAAGCTGTAGTCAACTGTCTTTTCAAAGTCAACTTTTCCAGTGATTTCCCACTTGTAAACTGCGAAGAAGTCATTAGATACAAGAAGAGTTGAACGCAAATCATCAGCTTTGATAGTTACAGGACGGCTATTGGCAGGCTCTCCAATGTTTAAAACATCGATAGATTTTTCAAGGTGAAGTTCACGTAAGTTGCCCTTGTTATCCTTGCGGTCAAAGTCATAAACACGGTAGGTGGTATCGCTAGACTGCTGGGTTTCAAGAATCAAGATACCCGCCCCGATAGCGTGCATAGTTCCACTTGGTACATAGAAGAAATCTCCAGCCTTAACAGGCACTTTTGTCAGTAAGGCATCCCAGTTCTTGTCTTCGATTTGCTGGCGGAGTTCTTCTTTTGACTTGGCATTATGGCCATAGATAATCTCTGAACCTTCGTCTGCTGCGATGATGTACCAGCACTCTGTTTTTCCTAGCTCGCCTTCGTGCTCTAGTCCATAGGCATCGTCTGGGTGAACTTGGACACTGAGCCAATCGTTGGCATCGAGTATCTTGGTCAAGAGTGGAAATACAGGCTCTGGACGGTTACCAAATAATTCACGGTGTTCCGCATACAATGTAGCTAGGTCTGTTCCCTCAAAGCGCCCATTAGCGACCTTTGAAACTCCATTTGGGTGGGCTGAAATAGCCCAGTATTCTCCGATTTTTTCACTTGGGATATCGTAGCCAAACTCATCACGTAGCTTGGTTCCACCCCAGATTTTTTCTTGCATAACTGATTGTAAAAATAATGGTTCTGACATCTTATTCTCCTGTTTGTTTTTCTCACTTCATTATAGCAAAAAGCTTGATCTAATTGAACTCTTTTTCACATCTTATAAAGTAGGGAGAAGATTTTATAAAAATAGTGAACAAATGTTCTCTACTTAATACTTGCACCATTGCTGGCAATGACATCCTTGTACCAGTAGAAGGATTTCTTCTTGCTCCGTTTGAGACTTCCTTGACCTGCATTATCACGATCCACATAGATAAAGCCATATCGCTTGTTCATTTCGCCTGTTCCAGCTGAAACCAGATCGATACAACCCCAAGTCGTATAACCAAGCAAGTCGACCCCATCTTGATAAATAGCATCTCGCATAGCCTTGATATGGGCCTCTAAGTAAGCAATCCGATAGCCATCTGCTACATAACCATTTTCATCCGGTGTATCCATAGCACCGAGACCGTTTTCCACGATAAACATAGGCTTTTGATAACGATCCCAGATGGCATTGAGGGTGATACGAAGCCCCAGTGGGTCAATCTGCCAACCCCATTCAGAGGATTTCAGATAAGGATTTTTGATAGAGGCAAAGACATTTCCAGCTGTCAGATCCGTCATTTCTGGATCGCCTGAAGCCACTCGGCTCGCATAGTAAGAGAAGGAAACAAAGTCAACAGTGTGATTCTTTAACAAGTCCAAATCTTCTGTCGACATTTCAATCTTAATTCCCTCACGCTCCCACTGCTTCTTGGCATAGTTTGGGTATTCCCCACGCGCTTGAACATCAATGAAAAAGTAACTCTTACGGTCTTCTTCCATGGCTGCCCAGTAGTCTCTCGGATGGGCAGTGTTGGGATAGTATTGTCCTGCTGCCAACATACATCCCACCTTGTTTTCTGGATCAATTTCGTGAGCAATTTTAGTCGCCATAGCCGAGGCCACCAGCTCATGGTGGGCTGCTTGGTATTTGATCTGTTCTTGATTTTCTCCTTCTTCAAAACAAATCCCAGCTCCTAAAAAGGGGGCATGCAGAATCATATTGATTTCGTTGAAGGTGAGCCAGTACTTGACCAAGCCCTTGTAACGGGTAAAGAGGGTGCGACAGAGATTTGCGTAAAAGTCCAACATACGACGATTGCGCCAACCACCGTACTCCCTAATTAAGTGTATGGGGCAGTCGAAATGCGTGATGGTCACCAGTGGTTCAATTCCATACTTGTGACATTCCTTAAATAAATCCTCATAAAAAGCTAGACCAGCTTCATTTGGCTCTGCTTCGTCACCTTGAGGAAAAATCCGAGTCCAAGCAATGGAAAGTCGATAGGTTTTAAAGCCCATTTCTGCAAAAAGCGCAATATCTTCCTTGTAATGATGGTACATATCGACGGCTTCCTTTGCTGGGTAAAAATAGCCCTCCTCAAACGAAAACATCTTTTTCTGACCTGTGATTATGGCTTCACGGTCTGGACCAATCGGCACCACATCCACATTAGCAAGACCACGACCGTCCTGATTATAAGCACCCTCACATTGATTAGCCGCCGTTGCACCACCCCAGAGAAATCCTTCTGGAAATTGTAGTATTTCTGTCATCACTTTACCTCGATTGATTTATTACTTCTATTATACTAAAAAGGAGGCAAAAAGTTTGGAACCCTCTGGATAATAATAGCACTAAACTTACTCTTATATATACGAAAAAAAGACTGAAACCAGTCTTCTTTTTAAATCAAAGCTGTGATAGCCGTTACTAGGCCAAAAACGATACCTGGCGCATTAGCAGCCGCAAGGGGAATATCTCTTTCTTTCTTGAAAAGACCGTAATAAACCCATAGACTACAGTTGATGGCTGCGACTAAGGGTTGGATGAAGTTGCCTTTTTGACCAGCCAAGTTGTTCATGATTTGTGGGAAGTAAGAGACATACATCATAACAGACATGAAGGTCGCTACCCAACCCAAAATTTTCATTTGTTTTTCAGACATTTTCAAAATCTCTTTCATTTTTATGAATCATATTTTATAATCTTTTTTCAAAACAATCAAGACTTTGTAGCTTTTGTTATGAAGATGTAAACTATCACAATCTTGTGATAAGAAAAAGACCGGATTGCTCCGATCTTTTTAAGTTCCGCTCTAAGAATGTTTAAATTTTTAGATAAAAAATTTGATAATAGAATTACCTACTTCATACGATAAAAATCAAGCACTAAACCAGCTGGACCTTTTACAAGCAAGGATTCCGTTCCCCAATCAGTTACAGCCGGACCGTGTAAAATCTCGACACCAATCTCTTTCAACCGTTGGTAGTTCTGATCTACATCCTCAACCTCGATATGAAGAATGATTCCTGACTGAAAGTTTTCCAAAGAAATCAAATGATTTTCTGACAACATGAGACAATGACTGCCAATCGTGAACTGAGCAAAACTGTCATCAACATAATCGGACTTTTTATCCAAAATACGCTCCAAGTCGGCACAGACTTGAGGAACATTTGAAACGATGATATCTAATTGATTTAAATTCATTTACTATCCTCCAGAAAAAGACCGGATTGCTCCGATCTTTTCAAGTTCTGCTCTAAGAAAATCAAAGAATAAAATCTACAAAGTTTACCTTTGATTTTCGATGAGAGAAATTATTTGATTGCGCGTGATTGCAATCCTTCTTCTTCCAAGAAGAGGCGGAATGGTACGAGTTCTTCTGCTTCGTATTTTTCCTTGAAGGCTTTGATTGCTTCTTCTGAGTGAAGTTTTGGATCCAATTCAAGTACTTCTACTGGAAGTGGACGGTGTTGCGTGATGCGAGCATCGATAACAACAGTTTTACCTTCTTTGTTCAATTTAACAGCTTCTGCAACAACTGCGTCGATGTCTTCGATACGATCAACTGTAAATCCAACAGCACCTTGTGCTTCAGCAATTTTTGCGTAGTCAGCGTTTGTGAAGTCACAACCAAACAAGTGTTTATTTGTGTCTTCGTATTTGTCCTTGATGAAGGCATATTTACCATTTGAGAAGATAACGTTGATAACTGGAAGGTCGTATTGAACGTTTGTGATCACGTCTGGGTAGCACATGTTGAATGCACCGTCACCCATGATGTTCCATACTTGGCGATCTGGATTGTCTTTTTTAGCAGCGATACCACCAGGAAGGGCAATACCCATTGTCGCAAAGAGTGGAGATGTACGCCACATGTTCTTAGGTGTCATGTGAAGGTGACGAGTAGATGTTTGAGTAGTGTCACCTACGTCGATTGAGTAGATAGCGTCTTGATCAGCATGTTTATTGATAGCATTGTAAACTTGGTACAATTGCAATTCACCCTCAGTTTTACCTTCGAGTTTGTTCATGTAATCACGCCAGTTTTGGTTGTTCTTAACGTTTGCACGCCACCATGGAGTAGATTCTACTGGGTTTACTTTGTCAAGGATTGCTTTCGCTGCTTGACCTGCATCACCAAGGATAGAAGCGTCAAGGGCATGACGTTTACCAAGTTTGTAAGGGTCGATATCGACTTGGATGAATTTTTCAGTGTTCTTGAAGGCTTCGTAAACTTCAGCAAATGGGAAGTTTGAACCAAGGAAAAGAACTGTGTCTGCTTCAAAGACCACTTCGTTGGCTGGTTTCCAACCAACACGGTAAGCAGAACCTGTCAAACCTTCGTAGTTCCATTCAAAGGCTTCAAAGTTTTTACCAGTTGTGATGATTGGTGCTTTGATTTTACGTGACAATTCAGTAATCACTTCACCTGCTTTAACACCACCGTAACCAGCGTAGATAACTGGACGTTCAGCATTGTTCAAGATTTCAACAGCTTTGTCGATTTCAACTTCGTTCAAGACAGGAGCGATGAATGAACGCTCGTATGAACCTGAACCGTAGTATGAGTTTTCGTCGATTTCTTGGAAACCGAAGTTTACTGGAATTTCAACAACAGCTGGACCTTTTTTAGAAACTGCAGCACGGCAAGCTTCGTCAATTACTTTTGGCAATTGCTCAGCGTAAGCGACACGTTTGTTGTAGACAGCGATACCGTTGTACATTGGGTTTTGGTTCAATTCTTGGAAGGCATCCATGTTGAGTTCGTTAACTGGACGTGATCCAAGGATAGCAAGGAATGGAGTGTTATCCATAGCTGCATCGTAAACACCGTTAATCAAGTGAGTCGCACCTGGACCACCTGAACCAACAGCAACCCCGATTGAGCCGCCAAATTTAGCTTGCATGACCGCTGCAAGAGCACCTGTTTCTTCGTGGCGAACTTGCAAGAAGCGGATATCTTTGTCTTCAGCTAAAGCGTCCATCAATGAGCTGAGTGTTCCTGATGGGATACCGTAGATTGTGTCTACGCCCCATGTTTTCAATACGTTAAGCATTGCTGCAGATGCAGTAATTTTTCCTTGAGTCATAATAATAACTCTCCTTCAAATATTTTTAAAACTTGATTCATCCGTTTTCATATACTATTTGAAAACGTTTCAGCAAATTTTTACTCTACTAATTTATCACAATTATTTTGACTTTACTAAGAATCTGCTCAGAAGTTTTTATTCTCTATTACAGTACAGTTTGAAAACGTTTTATGTGACTGTTTTATAATAAAAAGCGAGCAAGCTCGCTTTTAGTCTATTTTACTAAAGTTTAGTAAGAGTGAACTGGTCAGAACAGATACAGAACTAAAGGCCATGGCTAGACCTGCCAGTTCTGGATTGAGGGCCAATCCAACACCAGAAAAGATTCCTGCTGCAATCGGAATTCCGACGACATTGTAGATAAAGGCCCAGAAAAGATTGAGCAGAATACGGTTAAAGGTTTTCTTACTCATGTCAAAGGCACGAACCACTCCTAGGAGGTTATTAGTTGTCAACACTAAATCTGCTGACTCGATGGCGATATCCGTTCCAGCTCCCATAGCAATCCCCACATCTGCTACACTGAGGGCAGGAGCATCATTGATGCCATCACCAACAAAGGCTACTTTCCCAGCTGCTTGTAGTTTATGGATTTCATGGGCTTTTTCTTCTGGTAGGACGCCTGCAATGACCTCTTCGATTCCGATTTGATCTGCAATAGCACGCGCCACACCAGCATTATCTCCTGTCAGCATGACTGTTTTAAGACCACGTTTTTTCAACTGACTGATGGCTAGCTTAGCATTTTCCTTGGGAATATCTTGCAAAGCAAGCAAGCCTTTGATTTCATTGTCCACAGCCAAGAAAACAACTGTCTTAGCTTCTTTTTCTAGTTCTTCTAGTTTTTCTTGATAAGCGCTAGAAATATCCATACTATCCAGCATTTTAGCATTTCCAAGCAGAACTTGTTTTCCAGCTATTTGCCCTGAAACACCTTTTCCATGCAAGGCTTGGAAATTTTCGACAGTTTGAAACTCAAGTCCAGCTTCACTTGCTCTCTTGACAACAGCCTCAGCCAGTGGGTGTTGAGAAGCTTCTTCCAAGGAGGCAGCTAAGCCGAGCACTTCTGTCTCATCGCCAATGATATCAGTGACCACTGGTTTTCCTTCCGTCAAAGTCCCTGTCTTATCAAACACAATAGTTTGGACTTTCTGAATTTCCTGTAAGACTGTTCCATTTTTGAGAAGAACCCCCATTTTGGCACTGCGTCCTGTCCCTACCATAAGAGCTGTCGGTGTTGCAAGACCCAAGGCACAAGGGCAGGCAATAATCAAAACCGCAACTCCATAGAGAAGAGAAGACACAAAGCTAGCTCCAAGCACGACTACACTATCCCTGAGCAAAACGAACCAAACCCAAAAGGTCACGATTCCTAAAATGACAACTGCTGGGACAAAAATCCCTGAAATCTTATCCGTCAAGTCCTGAATCGGTGCGCGGCTAGTCTGAGCTTTCTTTACAAAGTCTACAATCTGTGCCAAAACAGTCTCTGAGCCAACCTTTTCTGCCCTAAAAATAAGCGTTCCACTATTATTGATGGTTGAGCCAATGACGGTATCTCCAACTGTTTTGTCTACCGGCAAGCTCTCACCTGTCACCATGGATTCATCTATGCTGGACACACCTTCCACTACGACACCATCAACTGCAATCTTTTCACCGGGCCGCACTCGAATCAGGTCGCCTACCTTGACTTGGTCCAAGGGAACTTGAACATAGCTATCATCACGCAAGACTTCTGCTGTTTTAGCCTGCAAGTCTAGTAGTTTCTCCACAGCTTGTGAAGTATTTTTCCGCATTTTCTCTTCAAAAACTGCTCCCAAAAGAACGAAGAAGAGGATAAATCCAGCACTTTCAAAGTAGACAGGGAGCCCAGCGAAGAGGGCAACTAGACTATAGAGATAAGCCACTAGAGTTCCCAAAGCAACCAAGGTATCCATATTGGCATTGTGTTTTTTAAAGCTGGCCCAAGCGCTTTGGATATAAGGACCACCTGCTACTAACATAATAGGCGTTGTGGCTAGAAAGGTTCCCCAATGCATGACTTGGTGACTAATGCTGCCTGTCAACATCCCAATCATGAGAATCACAAGAGGCACAGTAAAGATACTGGTAATCCAAAAACGTTGCAAAAGTGACAAAGATTTTCGAGTCTTCTCAACGACGGTATAGCTTCCCTTTTGCATCTTCATTCCACATGAGAATTCATGTTTCCCCAACTCTTGAGGTGTAAAACGAATGACCTTTTCCTCGTCTACTCCGATTGGTTCTAGAATCCCTTCTTCTTCGAAAAGAATTTCTTTATAACAGTTTGAAGGGGTTGCACGATGAAAGGTAATCTCAGCGGGAATCCCTTTTTGGAGCTGGATATGGGCTGGGTGATAGCCTTTTTCAGCTGTGATACGGATTTTTTGAATGCCATTTTCTAGGCTGGCTTTCACAATTTCTGTCATAGTTTCCTCCTACTCTATAATCATCTTGCCGTGCATCATGTTCATACCACAAGCAAATCCAAACTCTCCAGCCTGCTCAGGCGTGATTTCCACTACATACTCTTCCCCCATAGGCAGGTCCGCATGTACTCCAAAATCTGGAAAAACAATTTGATCCAGACAGGGTGAAGGATCCTTACGATCAAAGACAATACGGGCTGGCACTGATTTCTTAAGAATAATCAACTCAGGCGTATATCCCCCTTTGACTTCCACTCGAATCTCTTGGTAGCCCTTTTTTTGCTGAGCCTTTTGTCCAGATTTTTCAGGCTTTTTGAAAAACCAAATCAAGATAAACACAATAAGGGCAATACAAACAATGGTTACAATACTATTTAACATGACGTCTCCTTTACATACAATTACATTTTACTTCCGCAACTGCGCTAGCTTTTTTCTTAAAAATTACAGCTTCCAAATCTGCCAAATCCGCCTGAGTGAAGTCACATTCGACAATCAAGTCAGCCAACAAGTTCTTCATTCTACGAGAGCAAACCTTGTATTTGATATCTCGGACAAGCAAGTTTCGACTTTGGTCCAAAGTTAAAAGGGCTGAATAGACAAAGAACTTGCCTTCTTTTTTCCTTGTCAGACACTCTTTCTCAACCAAACGAGCCAAAAGAGTTTGAATGGTCGACTTGGACCAGTCGAACCGCTCTGCCAGAACCCTGATCAAATCGCTACTGGTCTGCTCTCCTTGCATCCAAATAATCTTCATGACCTGCCATTCTGCATCTGAAATCTGCATAATCACACCTCCTAAATCTACATTTGTCGATTACAGTTATTAGTATACTTCGAAAATCTACATTTGTCAACTATAATTTTTATTTTTTTTCGAAAAATAGAATTCTAATCATGTAACGAGAGATTTGCAGTCAAATTTTACTATATAAACTATAAAAATATGCTATACTGAAGAAAAAAGAAAACAACCGCTAGGGGTGCGTAAAGCTGAGATTAACGACTGTTAGATCCCTTTGACTCAATCTAGGTAATGCTAGCTGATGGAAGTGGAAATGATAATGAGGACTAGCTGGTCTTCTATTTCCTTTCTAAAACTGACTAGCTTGTTCTTAAGAATACAAACTTCAGTTGGTTGGGAGGTTTTAGATGACTTATTTACCCGTTGCTCTAACCATTGCAGGGACTGACCCTAGTGGCGGTGCTGGCATTATGGCTGATTTAAAGTCATTCCAAGCTAGAGATGTCTATGGAATGGCCGTTGTGACCAGTCTTGTCGCTCAAAATACCAGAGGCGTTCAGCTAATCGAGCACGTTTCTCCTCAAATGTTGAAAGCCCAATTGGAGAGTGTCTTTTCGGATATCCCACCTCAGGCTGTAAAAACTGGGATGTTGGCAACTACTGAAATCATGGAAATCATCCAGCCCTATCTTAAAAAACTGGATTGTCCCTACGTCCTTGACCCTGTTATGGTCGCTACGAGTGGGGACACCCTGATTGATTCCAGTGCCAGAGACTACCTAAAAACAAATCTGCTTCCCCTTGCAACCATTATCACTCCGAATCTTCCTGAGGCAGAAGAGATTGTTGGTTTTTCGATTCATGATCCAGAAGACATGCAGCGTGCTGGTCGCCTGATTATAAAAGAATTTGGTCCTCAGTCCGTTGTTATCAAAGGTGGCCATCTGGAAGGTGGTGCCAAAGATTTCCTCTTTACCAAGGATGAACAATTTGTCTGGGAAAGTCCAAGAATTCAAACCTGTCACACCCATGGTACCGGATGTACTTTTGCTGCTGTGATTACGGCTGAACTAGCCAAGGGCAGAAGCCTTTACCAGTCAGTTGATAAGGCCAAGGCATTTATCACGAAAGCCATCCAAGACGCTCCTCAACTCGGACATGGTTCTGGCCCAGTCAACCATACAACTTTTAAAGATTAAGAAAAACTCTCTAGTTCCCGCTTTAAGGGAACTAGAGAGTTTTTGATTAGGAAATCATATCATCCAGCTTTGTTAAAAAGGCTTGCGTTTTTGCTTCAATATCTTCTGCCTGCATCAGATCCCTGACGACAGCGACTCCAGCTATACCAGTGCCGATAAGTTTGTCAATATTCTCTGACGTCAAGCCTCCGATAGCAACTACTGGAATGGCGACCGTTTGGCAAATTGTTTTCAAGGTTGAAATCAGGGTGATGGGGGCATTTTCTTTGGTCGTAGTCGGGAAAATGGCTCCTGTTCCCAAGTAATCTGCTCCACCTTCTTCTGCCTTGAGAGCTCTTTTAACTGTTTTAGCAGTAACACCTAGGATTTTTTCAGAACCTAGTACTTTGCGGGCAACTGAAACTGGTAGTTCATCGTCTCCGATATGCAGACCAGCAGCATCGACTGCAAGACAGATATCCAACCGATCATCTATAATCAAGGGTACCTGATAGGCATCTGTTATTTCCTTGACTTGTTTTGCCAGTTGATAGTATTGATTGGTGGTGAGATTTTTTTCTCGTAGTTGGACAATGGTAACACCTGAACGGCAGGCTGTCTCAACTTTTTCAAGAAAGTTTTCCAAGGAATCTTGGTAGCGATTGGTTACTAGATACAGTCTAAGTGCTTCTCTATTCATAAACATCTCCTTTGATGGCTTCTAGCCAGTCTTCGTCTCTTTTTAGGAGAGAGAGTTGATTGAGAACTTGGTAACGAAAATCTTCCAATCCCATTCCTTGAACAACTATTCTCTCAGCAGAGATATTGAAATAAGAAACTGCTAGGCACGAAGCTTCAAAGGCAGTCTTTCCTTGGCTGAGAAAAACGGCTGTCAAGGCTCCAACCAAGTCTCCTGTCCCTGTTATCCAGTCCAATTCTGCACAGCCATTTCCCAATATTGCAACCTGATTCTCCGAAACGATGAGATCCTTGGGTCCAGTGACTAGGAACGACATACCAGGATAAAGTTGACACCAGTCTTTCAAGACTTGAAGCAAATCCTCAGTTTCTTGATCTTTAGCACTAGCATCAACTCCCACTCCGTGGTGCTTTAAACCAACAAGACTTCGGATTTCCGACATATTTCCTTTAAGGACCGTGGGCTTGTATTCTAAAAGCTCTCTGACTAGCCCCTTACGAATGGGTGACGCTGCTACACCAACCGCATCTACTACCATTGGAAGAGAAGCTTGGTTTGCATAAGTAGCTGCCATACGGATTGCTTTCTCCTTCTCAGCTGACAAATGCCCCAAATTGATGAAGAGAGCCTGACTTTGCTTAGTAAAATCAAGAACCTCACGAGGATCATCTGCCATGACTGGTTTGCATCCCAGAGCCAAAATGCCATTAGCCAGCATCTCACAAGAAATCTCATTGGTAATACAGTGAATCAAGGAACTGGTTGCCAGAGGGAAAGGATTTGTCAATTTCTGCATCATTCTATCCTTTCTCCAAAGAAATATCCCTGCACTTTTTTAAAGAATTCCTGCTTGATCAAAAATCGAAAGGCAAGAAAAGCTATGGCTGTACCAATCAAGGTCGCTCCGAAAAATCGCGGAGTGTAGATAAACCAGCTGAGCTTAGCAGCCGATCCTGTAAAAAGTACCATAACAGGATAGGAAACAATGGATCCGATAATCCCTGTTCCCAAAATTTCTCCTAGGGCAGAAAAGTAAAATTTTCTACCGTACTTATAAAAGAGACCTGCGAGGAGGGCTCCAAAAGTAGCTCCTGTTAGGGCCAAAGGGGGAATGCCCTGAGTAGACATACGGATAAAGGCTGTGACTGTAGCCATGACCAAGGCATAAACAGGCCCCATCAAGATCCCTGCAAGAATGTTGACTACACTGGACATTGGTGCCATTCCTTCAATTCGAAAAATGGGTGTAAGAACTACGTCAAGGGCAATCATCATGGATAAAATGGTTAATTTGTGAACTTGAAGTTGGTGGTTTCTCATTTTCTATTTCTTCTCTTTTTCTAAGGACTGCAAATCACTCGTCCATGTTTGATGTTGGTAAGCCATCTCCCAAAACTTGGCTTCCATGTGGACACTTCGGTGGAAGGCCTCTAGCATTTTTTGTTTGTCCGTCTCATTGCTTTCTCGATAGAGCTGATTGACCAGTGCTTCTTCCTCTTTAATCTGCTGTTCTAATTCATCGGTGATATAGGTTTCAATCCACTGTTGATAAAGAGGATTCGGGGATGGTTTGCGATTCAGTGCCTTGCCCAAATCATGGTATAACCAAGGACATGGGAGCAAACTAGCAAAAGCAATGGCTAGATTTGCTTCTTCAAATTGACGATAAATGTGAGAAATGTAATGATAACAGGTTGGAGCAATCGGTTGCTCGTCCATCTCCTGGTCACTGATTCCTAATTCCTTGAAAAATTGTTGGCGGATAAACAACTCACCATCCACTAGACTCTGGGCATTTTGTTTCAAGAGTCTTTTCATCTTCTCATTTGAAGTCTTATCAGCCAAGAGGTGATAAGCTTCTGAAAAAGACTTCAGGTAATAAGCATCCTGAATTAAGTAATAGCGGAAAATAGAAGGTTCTAACGTTCCCTCTTGTAACTGTAAAACAAAGGGATGATGAAAGGAAGTCTGCCAAGCTTCCTTGGATAATTCCATCGCAATATCTGTAAATTCCATAATAACTCCTTTATAAAAATAGACTGGTTTGAAGCAATAAAAAGAACAGCAGGTAGATTAATTTTGTTTTTTTAGGAATATAAAAAATCCGATAGCTATTCTTCAACTGTGCATGTTCGTCATATCCGTGCGCAGATAGAGCTCTCAAGTAAAGATGGCGCCATCTAAAAACTGTCATCAGAACCTTACTGTAAATCAAGGGCGACCAAACATGCAGTTCTTGACCACGTAATAGGCAAGCTTCCTTGAGGGACTTGATTTCCTGCTGAATGAGGGGAAAGGCATTGAATACAACTATCAAGGCATAGGCCCAAGAACGCGATAACCCCTTTTGAGCCAAGTAGAGGAGAAGCTCTTTTAGGGAAATACTAGAAACAAAGACAAGACCGATACAAACCGTCACAAAAGCCCTCGTTCCAAGCATGACTGCCTGCGAAGCATCCCCATGTAACTGAACCGCCCAGTAGTTGGCGAAAGAAGGTAAAATGGCGAGCAAAATCATCCAAGCCAATATTTTAAATCGACGGTAATAGAGTAAAAAGAGTATGCAAAATGCGACTACCGAAAGATTAAGACTAATCGAAGGAATGAAAGATGTTTCCAAGGATAAAACTAGAAAGAAGAGACTGATAACCGGTGTCTTAGTTGCTACTTTGATCATACTACCTCACCTCCCCTAGAGTATCATTTTTCAGAGATGGGAGAGGTTTGCTGATGGTCACTTCTTTCACATGACTAAGACCCTGACTAGTCATCTCAATCCAATAATCAACCACAGAGATCAAGGGATCTAAACGATGGCTAATGATCAAAAAACTTCTTCCTTGATTTCTATCCTCCAACATCCACTGACAAAAATAATGGCAGGCTCTATCATCCAAACCAGCAAATGGCTCATCTAGCAAGATCACAGAAGCCTTGCTGGTCAAGATGGACAAAAGCTGAAGTATCTTTTGCTGACCACCACTTAATTGATAGGGACTCCTATCAAGCGCCTGCTCCAGATCAAAATATCCTAAAGCTTGGAGAATCCGCTGATTTCTTTCAGAGTCTGGGCTATCTAGTTGCAGTTCCTCTCTCAGACTGCCTCGGATAAACTGCTTCTCAGCTTCCTGAACAACACCAGTCAGATCGCGATACAAACTTTTTTTCTTTTTTAGAACACAACTCTTCCAAGTAATGCGCCCCTTATACTTTTGAAATTGAAGAATAGACCGAAAGAGGGTTGATTTCCCGACACCATTGTCACCCAAGATACAGGAAATCCCTTGGTAAAATGTGAAATCCGCAATCGAAAAGAGGGGGCGATGATCCAGCTCACAAGTCAAACGGTCCATATGAAATAGTTCTGGGCTAGAAGCAACTTCCTTTGAAGCGACCTGTATCATCTCAGAGGAAGGGATTTGAAACACTTCTCTTAGTTGACCGTCTCTTAGCTCCACCATATGGTCGATATAGGCTTCATAGTCCGTTAAATCATGGTCACACAGGATAACTGTCTTCCCATCAGAGACCAACTCTTTTAGAATCTCCAATATCTCTATCCTACTCTTACGATCAATGGAAGCGAAGGGCTCATCCAAGAGATAGACCCTAGGATTCATAGCAAAGAGAACTGCCAGTGCAGCCTTTTGCTTTTCTCCACCTGATAAGTGATGAATTGGACGGTGCAAGATTGCCTTGCACCGACATTGCTGGACAACCTCTGCTATTTTAGAATCAATTTCCTGAACGGGATGCCCAATATTTTCCAAGGTAAAAATCAGCTCCTCAAACAAGTTCTCCATTGTAAATTGATGATTAGGATTTTGAAAGAGAATACCAACCGTCTGGACACGTTCGATGATAGAAAGCTGACTGACCTCGCTCCCATTTATCAGGACTTGACCGCTATAGGGAAGAGAACTGACTTGGGCAATCAATTGAAAGAGGCTTGATTTTCCAGAACCACTGCTCCCAACTAACAAGGTAAAGGCTTGCCCATGAAAGGTAAAATCAATCGGTTCTGAAAAAATTGGGGACTGAATCTCCCGTAATTCCAGCCCCATCTATGCTTTTCCTCCAGTTGCAAACTGATGATAGAGTTTGACAATGGCACGAACCAAGATAGTACAGAAGAAAAAGACGGAAATAAAACGTACCACTAGCAAGGAAAGGACAAAAGGAAGGGAGAAGGCATAGTAACCTAACTTAATGTATTCATAGACAAAGCTAACAAGCGTAATCCCAATACTATTGGCAGTTAGAGAGAGCCAACTTTCATAGCGATTCTTGGTTACGATAAAACCAAGTTCACTTCCCAAACCTTGAACCAAGCCAGACAAAAGGGCACCTAGACCAAATTGGCTACCATAAAGAACTTCAGCAAGCGCAGCTAGCCCTTCTCCAATCGTTGCGCTTCCCACTCTTGGAACAAAGATGGCAGCAATGGGTGCAGCCATACACCAGAGACCAAAGAGGATTTCATTGGCAAAGGCCTGTAAACCAAGAGGTGCTAAAATCAGGGTGAGGATATCAAACAGATAGCCTGAACCCACAAAAACGCCACCAAAAAAGATAGACAAGAAAGCAAGTAAAATAACCTCTTTTAACTGCCATTTTTTCAACATAAAAAACTCCTTTTTTAAAGAAAAGTGGGGTATTCAAGGTGAGCTACCGAAAGGCTTAACGTCCAGCCTATCCTCTTTTGATAAACAAAAAAACTCCAATTACAAACGAGAATTAGAGTTTAGCTTACAAGATTAGACAGTTCTTTTCGACATACGAAAAAAACCTTTTCACATTTCCCTTCGACAGTACTAACTGTATCAGGTTCAATGGGTATCATCTCAGCCTAAAGCACCCCAAATGTCTTTATTATTTAATTATATAATTATTTTAACAGACGATTTATTCTAGTTCAAGGAATTGAACTGGAAATACAGCCTTGTACTCAAAAAGACAGCAGATCTTTCTTTTGCAAAAAATAAATGACTTATTTGATGGATTAGCTATTTGAACTGAATCTGGACATATCTTTTTAGAAAAAAGAAAATCCTACTCCCTCAGAATCCAAGGAAAAATTGATGCCTATTGTTCACTCATTTCCCGAACAGTTTTTTCTATATTTTTTGCATACGATATTGCTGAAATGATTGAAACACCGTCAACATTGGTCTTCATAATATCTTTAATATGTTGCGTCTGTATCCCACCAATTGCAACTAAGGGAATTTGTGGCAATAGTTTTCTCATCAATTTAAGACCTTCATAACCTATAGCACCACCAGCATCATCTTTTGACTGGGTATCAAATACAGGACCAACACCAACATAATCTACATATTCAACTTTTGATTGTTGAAATTCTTCCTCGTTTTTTATAGAAAGACCAATTATTTTATCTGGCATCAATTTTCTAATTTCATCAACACCAAGATCATCCTGTCCTACATGTACACCATCAGCATCAATTTCCATTGCCAAATCAATATCATCATTAACAATAAACGGAACATTGTATTTTTTACAAAGATCCTGTAGTTTAATTGCTAATTCGACTTTTTCTTTACCTTCTAAGGCTCCCTCACCTTTTTCACGGAATTGAAATAAGGTTATACCACCTTTTAAGGCTTCCTCAACGACTCTATATATATCTTTTCCTTGGCAAGTAGTCGTTCCACAAATAAAATATAGTTTTAGTAATTCTTTATGAAACATCTTACTTCACTCTTTTGAATTCCTTTACATCTTCGTCTGTAATCTCGTATAAGGCATTTATAAATTCAACTTTAAATGTTCCAGGAAGATGCCCATTTGGACGTTTTTCTGCCATTTCTCCAGCGATATTGTAAACCAACATTGCTGTTTCTAATGATTTCAATTCTTGACCTTTTTCAAGTCCGATAAAGCTTGCTACTACAGCACCTAATAAGCATCCTGTCCCAATAACTTTTGGCATCATGGCACTACCATTATGAATCGTTACAACTTCTCCATTAACCGCAATGGCATCCACTTCACCTGTTACTACTATTGGAATATTGAACTTTTTATTTGCTGCTAGAGCAATTTCATCAATATTATCTACGCCTGCACTATCTACTCCTTTAGATGCCACATTTATTCCTACTAAAGAGGCAATCTCGCCAGCATTTCCCCTAATCGCTGCCAGTTTGTAATTATTGATTAGATCATCTGCTACTTTTTTTCTATATTCTCCTGCTCCACAGGCTACAGGATCTAAAACTGCAGGAACATTATATTTTTCAGCAATTTTTAGTGCCTCTTGGTACAGCTTCCAATTATTATCCGTTAAAGTCCCAATGTTAATCAATAATCCTCCAGCATATTTTAATAGATCTTCTAAGTCTGCTGGGTACTCGCTCATAGCTGGTGAGGCACCCAGTGCTACTAATCCATTTGCTGTAAAGTTTTTTACAACATCATTGGTGATACAGATTACTAATGGTGCTTTTTCTTTTAATAATTTTAAACTTGTCATATTGAAATCCTTCCTTTTCACTTTATACGATCTACTGATTTCGATTTATCTCTATCTTTCGTTAAGAAATTTTTCAGTTACATTGAATGATTTACCTCATCAAATTTGTCAGTATCCTGAACTTTCCCTAAGCATCATAACCAATATCAAAAAAGGCTAATTCTAAAGCGACTGCTTGGTTCCAGCGTTGCTTAAGTTCTGTCAAATCTTCTCGACCTTTTCCGACACGATTGAGTTCGTCAACCAGAAATTGAACCCACTCTGCAAAGAAAGGACCTCTGTGGAGATTAATCCATTCCGAATGAATATAGGCTTCAGGTAGAGCCAAATCTTTAGAACCCCAGTCTAAATAGAGACCTTCTGCAATGACCAGCATGACTAAAAGATGGGCATAGTCTGATGATGATACAGCAGAATACATAAGCTCCTGAAAGGCTTTTGTTACAGGATGCAAGGTCACTTCCAGATAGTCATTCTCAGATACTTTTAAATCTTTGAAAGCTTTTTGGAAATAACCGTCTTCATCTGCTTCAAGAAAGCCTAGTTGCTTGGCAAAACGAAGCTTGGATTCAAGCTGGTCTGCGTGGGCTACGCAAGCACCCAGCATGGATAAGAAGGCATCAAAGAAGTGATAATCTTGAATTAGGTAGTCTTTTAAGACCTTATTCTCAATTGTCCCCGCAAAAAGTTCCTTAACAAAACGATGATTGATTGCAGCCTGCCAATCCTTCTGACTGCTTTTTAATAATTCTCCAACAGTCAAACCTGGCTGAAATGCATAGTCTTGTCTTTCCATATTTACTTTTCCTCTCTTTACTCGTTCGTAATCAACAAAACATCAAGAAAATCCTAGTTTTACTTGACCTTTTTAAAGAAAATCAAGGGCGTTCAAGAAAAGCTACCTAAATGCTTTGTATCACCTTCATCCAGTTTATATAAACAAAAAAACTCCAATTACAAACGAGAATTAGAGTTTAGCTTACAAGATTAGATCGTTCATTTCGCCATACGAAAAAACGTTTCACATTTCCCTTCGCCAGTCTTAACTGTATCAGGTTCAATGGGTATCATCTCAGCCTAAAGCACCCCAAATGTCTTTATTATTTAATTACTGCACCAGTATAGCAAAAAATGAAAGCCCTAGCAAGATATTTGACTGAAAAATATATTTATATAGATTTCAATGGTGATTTATTCTTCCTATAGACGAAGAAAAACCTCCACATCAAGTGGAGGCAAGCTATTTTATCAATACAATTTTAAGTCACGAGGGTCAACTGGGAAGGTTGGATTGTATGGGTTGTGACGGAGTTTGAAGTGTTTGACATCTTCAATAGTCTGAGTTCCAGATAACTGCATAACTGTCTTCAATTCTGCATTCAAGTGTTCAAAGACTTGACGCACACCAACACTACCGCCGAGAGCCAAGCCATAGATAACCGGGCGGCCAATAGCTACCAAGTCTGCTCCTGAAGCCAAGGCTTTAAAGACGTGTTGGCCACGACGAATACCAGAGTCAAAGACAATTGGTACGCGTTTGTCAACTGCTTCTGCTACTTCTTGAAGTGAGTCAAAGGCAGCTGGCCCACCGTCGATTTGACGGCCACCATGGTTGGTTACCCAGATACCAGAAGCTCCAGCAGCAAGCGAACGTTCAACGTCCTCACGGCATTGTGGCCCCTTGACATAAACAGGAAGTCCTGAGTATTCAGCGATAAATTCTACATCTCGTGGAGATAGGCGCTGTTTAGCTGATTTGTAAACAAAGTCCATTGATTTACCAGCACCTTCTGGCAGGTATTCTTCAACAATCGGCATGCCAACTGGGAAGACAAAACCATTACGCTTATCGACCTCACGATTGCCCCCTACAGTTGCATCTGCCGTCAAGACAATCGCTTTATAACCTTCAGCCTTCACACGGTCCATGATGTGGCGATTGATACCATCATCTTTACTAAAGTAAAACTGGAACCAATGAGGTGTCCCTTGAAGGGCTTCCGTAATTTCTGGAAGGTCGACAGTAGAGTAAGAGCTGGTTGTATAGAGAGAACCAAACTCATGCACACCACGCGCAGTCGCCACTTCACCCTGTTCATTTGCCAATTTATGAGCCGCAACAGGCGCCATAATGATTGGTGAAGACAATTTTTCGCCTGCAAATTCAATCTCTGTACTTGGATTTTCTACATTGCAAAGTGTATGAGGAACGATGAGTTTGTGGTTAAAGGCACGAATATTCTCACGCAAAGTGAAAGTATCCTCCGCCCCACTAGCGATATAGCCAAATGCTGCTTTAGGAATAACTTGTTGCGCCATTGGCTCCAAATCATAGGTATTGATGAAATCTACATGACCTTCTGCATTGCTTGTTTTGTATGACATAAAATGTCCTCCTTGATAAGTAAGCGTTTACTTTGTCTTACATAAACTATCTTACCTCTTTTTCAGAATCCTTTCAAAAAATTTGTCTGGAAATTTCAAACTGATTATCTGAATATGCCCCAAAAAAGAGAGGACTCTCATTCTATCATTATCCTATATTCTTCTTTACCTTTAGGAACCTTTGTTTTATTGCCCGCATATAAAAAATCAGGTAATCCTAGTGACTACCTGATTTTTTATGTTTTAAGCATCTTGCCAATTTTCTTGGTCTTCTTTAAAGCGTTTTAGGAGAGCGAGTCCTTCTGGCGTGATATAACCTTCTTCTTGTGCTAGGTGGATGAGTTCACTGTAGTTAGAAAGTGTCACCAATTTAACACCAGCGTCTGCGAAGTTCTTATCTGCTTTTGGCAATTGATAACTGAAAATCGCTACAACTCCAAGCACATCGGCTCCTTCACGTTTGGCAGCTGCTACGGCTTCAAGAACAGATCCACCAGTTGAAATGAGGTCTTCAACAACAACCATTTTTTGACCTTGGGCTACTCGGCCTTCGATTTGGTTTCCTGCACCGTGGTCTTTTGGTTTGCTACGGATGTAGGCAAAAGGCAAGTTCATCTTGTCAGCGATGATCGCTCCGTGTGGAATTCCTGCTGTCGCGGTTCCTGCAATCACTTCTACTTCTGGAAATTCTGCTTTAATAGCTTCCACAAAACCATTTTCAATCAAGCTACGAGTTTCTGGATAGGCAAGCGTCACACGGTTGTCCGTATAAATCGGCGATTTGATACCTGATGCCCAAGTGAAAGGCTCCTCTGGTTTGAGGTAAACGGCTTGGATTTTCAAGAGGTGGCTAGCGATATCTTTAGCAAGTGTCATAGTATTCTCCTTTTGTTTTTATAATCTATTTCTTTCATTTCTGTCTTGGTTCCATTCATCCTTGATAGCATGATAAGCTGCAACAGGATCCTCAGCTTGGGTAATGGGACGTCCTACTACGATATAGTCACTACCGATTTGATAGGCGTCCGCTGGTGTCATGACGCGTTTTTGGTCTCCTACCGCAGCTCCCGCTGGACGAATTCCTGGTGTCAGACAGATAAAATCTGGATTGGTGGCCTGCTTGATGAGTTGCACTTCCTGAGCTGAGCAAACGACACCATCCAAGCCCGCTTCAGCTGTCTTCTTGGCATAGTGAATCACAGACTCTTGCAGGCTGGTTTGGATATTTTGAAAATCCTGCATCTGGCTTTCCGACGTTGAGGTAAGCTGGGTCACAGCGATCAATTTTGCTTCTTTTCCAAGACCTTCACGCGCAGCCTTCATCATCTCCACACCACCAGCAGCATGAACATTTGTCATGTCTACACCAAGCTGAGACAAGACCTTCATGGCTGATTTAACTGTATTGGGAATGTCATGTAGCTTGAGGTCCAGAAAGACACTATGCCCCAGTGACTTCAAATAACGGACAACTTCTGGACCTTCCGCATAATAAAGCTCCATCCCTACTTTTAGATAAAGACTTTCTTCTGCTGGGAAAAGAGATAAAAATTCCTTGACCGCCTCAAAACTAGGAAAATCAAGAGCAATAACTGGACGATGTTCACGCATACCTTTCTCCTTTTACCTTTACGAGCAAGAGAGTATGGTCAAAAATAAACCACGAAAAAAGGAACCTGCCAACAGCAAGGTTCCACGAAAAATGGGGAGTCTCCACCCTTTCACCGTCTAACCTTAGCTGCCTCTCTGGACTGCTTTAAAGGTTTTTTTCTATTCTATTATTTATACTAGGACTTGTCAAGCAAAAACTTGAAACTGGACTTCTATACCATTCAAAAATCAAGAGAAAAAGTTAGTCTAACGACTCTGTGACTGCTGGCTCGTTTGACTTTGATTTCCCTGTTCTTCTTGTTTTTTCTTTTCTTCTTCCTGTTTTTTCTTCTCAGCTTCCTTAGCCTCTTGTTTGGCTTTTTCTTCTGCTTCTTCTATTAGCTTATCCGCTATGGTATAGCTGTATGCTCCAGCCTCCATATCGACTACACTCGGTTCTGTCAATTGGGGCTTGATTTTGCTGTAATAAGGCAATTTCTTGCTCAATTCTGACAAGGGAACCAAAACCTCATCCGTGTCCAGCATAGTAATTTTCAAAAGATCTGCTGTTGCCTTGCTTGGCGCTAATTCGATTTTCTGGATTTGACTCTTGATATCCTCACTGATGGTAGATAATCCTGTGATCAGTTCCTTCACCTGTTGCTCGTCATTAAAGGTAACTGTCAGATAAGTCTCAGGCAAGTTTAAGCGATTTACAGGAGTTGACTCTACTGTACCACTAGAAAGAATTGGATAATACTCTTCACCAGACACATAATAACCGACAATATCAAATTCCTTAACCTCAATCGTAAAGTTAGTCGGAAATTGATAGTCAATCTTCGCCGATTCTATCCAATGATTCGACTTGATTCGCTCAGCGTATGTTTCCTTATCCAACAATAGGGCTAAGGTATAGTCACTATCTTGAATTCCAGAAGCCTGTTTGATGTCATCTGCCTGCGTGTTACTATTTCCCTTAACATCGATATTTTTGATGGTCGACAGCGGGGTCAACAAATAGACTGAAAGAAGGAGGACCAGGACACTCGGTACCAAGATACTCACAGCTCGCCAAATATGAACAGGTGCAATTTTAGGCTTGGCTGGTTTCTCTGGTTTTTCTTTTTTCTTCTTCTTTTCTTCTTTGACTTTAGGATCATCCTTTTTAGATTTCTCTTCTTTTTCGGATGGTTCCTCGTCTGGAACAGTTTCGTTCTGGTCGGAATCACTTGATGACTTCTTACTTTCCTCTAACGACTTAGAGTTTTTCCCCATTCGAGCTTGTTTTTCCTTTTCCTTCTCTTCAGCTAGGGCAGCTTCTTCCTCAGCCTTTTTTTTCAGGTATTCCTGGTTTCGTTTCTGCCATTCAGACAATTCTTGCTTCTCGTTTGATTCTTTTTTCTTATCCTTTGACATTGATATTCCTTATGATAGGTCTTTTCTTAGTAGATCGTAAAAATCTGCAAGAGATTTCAATTCAGTTGATGCCTTCATGCTAGCTTGGTACTGATCCTTGTGACTAAGCAAGTGGCTGAGTTTCTCCTCCAAGCTTTCCAAAGTCAAGTCACTTTCTTGAAGTTCTTCTGCGTAGCCTTTCTTAACAAAGTAGGCTGCATTTTCAATCTGGTCTCCTCGACTTGCTTCACGACCCAATGGTACGATGAGATGGAGTTTCGCCATGGCCAAGAGCTCAAAAATCGTATTGGCACCACCACGTGTCACCACCACATCTGCCATCTCCATCAAAGGTTGATAGAGATCCGTCACATAGTCAACACGAAAGAGATTTTGGCTCAACTCGTTCAGGCTGGAATCTCCAGTGAGATTGATAATATTGTAGCGCTCTGTCAGTTCTTGCTTATGATCTGTCACTAATTGGTTAAATACACGAGCTCCTGCAGAACCACCGACAAACAATACTGTAGGCAATTTAGGATTAAAGTGGGTTTGGATATCCACCAATTCATCTGGTTCAGGAGTTTTTTGGTTCGAAACCTTGGTGACAGCTCCCACATGCTCAACTTTTACGAGACCAGCAGCTTGCTCAAAGGTTGAATACATCTTGGTCGCAAATTTGTAGGCGATTTTATTGGCCAAGCCCATAGAAAGGTCCGATTCATGAATAAAGACAGGCACTCCTGACACTCGCGCTGCGATAACCGGCGGTACAGAGACAAATCCTCCTTTTGAAAAAAGAGCCTGTGGACGCAGTCGTAACATGATAAAGAGGGATTGGACAATTCCCCAACCAACTTTAAACACGTCCAGCATATTTTGCCAAGAGAAATAGCGACGCAACTTCCCAGTCGCAATGGAGTGGAAGGTCACATTCAAGCCTGACTTGAGGATTTCTTGGTGCTCGATTCCGTGTTTATCACCAATATAGTGAACTTCCCAGCCGTCTTCGATAAACTTGGGCATTAACAAAAGGTTGAGGGTAACGTGTCCAACCGTCCCCCCACCTGTAAAGACAATTTTTTTCATATTATTCCTTTAACTCCGCTACTGTGTCGATGAAAAGATCTCCACGTACTTCAAAGTTAGCATACATATCCCAGCTAGCATTGGCAGGACTGAGGAGAACCACATCTCCTTGAGTCGCGAGCTCATAAGCCTTGCGGGTCGCATCAGCAATATCTGTCGCATCTACATAAGCCACACCAGCCTTATCCGCTGCCCGTTTGACACGTTCTGCAGATTGACCGAGGATAACCATCTTCTTGAGCCCAGTAATATCTGGCACCAATTCGTCAAACTCATTGCCGCGGTCCAAACCACCTGCGATTAAGATAACCTTACTATTGTCAAATCCTGACAAGGCTTTTTGAGTAGCCAAGATATTGGTTGACTTACTATCGTTATAGAATTTGACACCCTGAATTTCATCCACAAATTGGAGACGGTGTTTGACACCACCAAAGGCTGAAAGAGTTTCCTTGATGGTTTGGTTGTCTACACCACGAAGCTTGGCTACAGCAATAGTCGCAAGGGCATTTTCTACATTGTGGCTACCTGGAACACCGATTTCACTAGCTGCCATGACCACTTCGCCACGGAAGCAGAGTTGACCATCTTTCAAATAAGCTCCATCAACCTTTTCCTTTGTTGAAAATGGAACAACAGTGGCTTGTGTTTTAGTAGCCAATTCTTTTGCCAAGTCTTGGTTAAAGTTCAAGACAAGGAAATCAGCTGCTGTCATATTATTTTGGATATTCCACTTAGCTGCCACATAGGCCTCAAAAGAACCATGATAGTCGATATGAGTGGGCATAAGGTTGGTAATAACCGCAATCTCAGGATGGAATTCTTGAACACCCATCAGTTGGAAAGAAGAAAGTTCCATGACAAGCGTGTCCTTAGCCGTTGCAGTTTGAGCCACTTGACTGGCAGGATAGCCGATGTTCCCTGACAAGAGACCATGTTGACCAGCAGCAGTTAAAACTTCCCCAATCATAGTCGTTGTGGTTGTTTTCCCATTTGAACCTGTGATACCGATAATTGGCGCTTCTGAGATCAAATAAGCCAATTCCACCTCAGTCAGGACTGGAATTCCCTTTGCCAATGCCTTTTCAATCATGGGATTGCTATACGGGATACCTGGATTTTTCACCATCAGAGCAAAATCTTCATCCAATAATTCCAAAGGATGCCCACCAGTGACAACCTTGATTCCCTCTTCTAGCAAGCTTTGAGCAGCAGGATTTTCCTCAAAAGGCTTGCCGTCATTTACTGTCACAATAGCACCTAGCTTGTCCAACAAACGGGCTGCAGACTCACCAGACTTAGCCAAACCTAAAACAAGTACTTTCTTATTTTTAAACTGATTGATTACTTTCATGTCTCAAACTCCATTTCTACTCCTACTATTTTACCATTTTTATGGAAATAATACTAAACGAAAATGCTCTAGTCCTCATTCTAGCATAGAAAAAGAGAGCCTTAGCTCTCTTTCTCTTTATCTTCTTCTGCTCTTTTTTTCAGACATGAGCGTAATGTCTCTCAAGCTAAAGTAAGCTAGGGCCAACATGGCGATTGTGACAAAGAATTCTGTCGGTAATTGGAAGATTTGCAAGATGGACAACATCAGCAAAATCAAGAGTGCAACAACTACAAAGACCAAGATAACGATGTTGACTGTTCCTTTGATACTTTGGGGTGTCGCAAATACATAGAGTAATAATAAGAGTATCCCTATGATTAAATAGACCATCTTTATCTCTTTCTAGCTCTTATTCAGCTGATTTTTTCTTTTTGTTGGCTTTCTCGCGCTCTGCCTTGTTGAGGATTTGCTTACGCAAACGGATTGACTCAGGCGTTACTTCCATGTACTCATCGTCATTCAAGAACTCAAGAGACTCTTCAAGCGTCAAGATACGAGGTGTCTTGATAACAGCTGTTTGGTCCTTGGTAGCTGAACGAACGTTGGTCATTTGTTTGGCCTTAGTGATGTTAACTGTCAAGTCGTTTTCACGAGAATTTTCACCGATGATCATTCCTTCGTAAACTTCAGTACCTGGGTTGACAAAGATGGTTCCACGTTCTTCGATAGACATGATTGAGTAAGTTGTAGCCTTACCAGCATCAATAGAAACAAGGGCACCACGGTGACGTCCCCCAATTTCACCTGGAATCAATGGCAAGTATTGGTCGAAGGTATGGTTCATGATACCGTAACCACGAGTCATTGACAAGAACTCAGTTGAGTATCCGATCAAACCACGCGCTGGAACGAGGAAGACCAAACGAGTTTGACCATTACCAGTTGAGATCATATCCAACATTTCACCCTTACGTTCAGAAAGGCTTTGGATAACAGAACCTTGGTATTCTTCTGGAGTATCAATTTGAACACGTTCAAATGGTTCACATTTAACACCATCAATCTCTTTTACGATAACTTCTGGACGAGATACTTGAAGTTCATAGCCCTCACGACGCATGGTTTCGATCAGGATTGACAAGTGCAATTCTCCACGACCTGAAACAGTCCATTTATCTGGTGAATCCGTTGGGTCAACACGAAGGGAAACGTCTGTTTGTAATTCTGCCTGCAAGCGTTCTTCCACCTTACGAGAAGTTACCCATTTTCCTTCACGACCAGCAAATGGTGAGTTGTTGACCAAGAAGGTCATTTGAAGGGTTGGCTCATCGATGTGTAGGATTGGAAGTGGTTCAATGGCATCCGTCGGAGTAATAGTTTCACCAACAAAGATATCTTCCATACCGGAAACAGCAATCAAGTCACCTGCTTTAGCTTCTTGGATTTCACGACGTTCCAAACCAAAGAAACCGAAGAGTTTTGTGACACGGAAGTTCTTCGTTGTACCATCTAGTTTAGAAAGGGTAACTTGGTCCCCAACTTTCACACTACCACGGAAGACACGACCGATACCGATACGACCTACGAAGTCATTGTAGTCCAAAAGTGACACTTGGAACTGCAAAGGCTCATCTGAGTTGTCTACTGGAGCTGGGATATGATCGATAATGGTGTCAAAGATTGGCGCCATTGTTTTTTCTTGATCAGCTGGATCATCTGACAAGGAAGAAGTTCCGTTGATAGCTGAAGCATACACCACTGGGAAGTCAAGCTGGTCGTCATCTGCACCAAGCTCGATGAAAAGTTCCAAGACTTCGTCCACTACTTCTGCTGGACGAGCTGATGGTTTATCGATTTTATTAACAACCACGATTGGAACAAGGTCTTGTTCCAAGGCTTTTTTCAATACGAAACGAGTTTGTGGCATGGTTCCTTCGTAGGCATCCACGACCAAGACAACACCGTCAACCATTTTCATGATACGCTCAACTTCTCCACCGAAGTCCGCGTGTCCTGGTGTGTCCATGATGTTGATACGAGTTCCGTTGTAGGCAACGGCAGTGTTTTTCGCAAGGATGGTAATTCCACGCTCTTTTTCGATATCATTTGAGTCCATAGCACGCTCTGCCAATTCAGTACGTGCATCAAGAGTTTCAGATTGTTTCAATAATTCGTCAACGAGGGTTGTTTTCCCGTGGTCAACGTGGGCGATAATCGCAATGTTACGGATATCTTCTCTTAATTTTGTCATGATTTCCTCTAATATTTTAAATTTTTATTTCTAACTGAACAATTATACCACAGTCTCATTCAAAAATCACAGTTCAGCTAAGTGTAAATGTTTTCACTCCGCTTTTCTAGTCAAGGCAACTCTTTTCAAAGTCAGAGACTTATGATAAGATAAGCTGGTATGCGTTTAGATAGATTATTAGCCCAAGAAAAGGTCAGCCGCAAGGCTATGAAACAGGCTCTATTAAAAAAAGAAATCCTAGTAGATGATTGTCCAGCTCGCTCACTCGCTCAAAATGTCGATACTGGGTTGCAGAAATTAGTCTTTCAAGGACGACAAATCCAAGGCTACGAGCACAACTACCTCATGCTTCATAAGCCAAACGGAGTCGTTACAGCTAGCAAGGATAAGAAACTTCCAACCGTCATGGACCTCCTTCCACCTGACATCCAGTCTGACCAGCTCTATGCTGTCGGCAGATTAGACCGCGATACCACGGGACTGCTGCTTTTGACAGACAATGGACCTCTTGGCTTCCAACTCCTTCATCCCCAGTACCATGTCGATAAATCCTATCAAGTGGTAGTAAACGGACCGCTCACACCAGACAATATCCAGTCATTCAAAGAGGGGATTGTCTTTTTAGATGGGACCACTTGTAAACCTGCTCAGCTTGAAATTCTAGACGCAAGCCCAACAGAGAGCCATGCCTCTATTACCATCTCAGAAGGAAAATTTCATCAGGTCAAGAAGATGTTCCTCTCAGTTGGTGTCAAGGTGACTGCCTTAAAAAGAGTCCAGTTCGGCGACTTTACATTAAATTCAGAGCTATCAGAAGGGCAATACCGTCCCTTAAACCAAGAAGAATTAGAGATGATTAAAAAATACTTAGAAAAAAGTGGATAAAAGAAAAAAAGCTTTAAATTTAAAGCTTTTTTGTTTATTGCTTATCTAAAAAATACTGCGACAGTTACAATCCAGTTAAGTACAGAAACCACAAGTCCTACGATATTGAGAATTTTTTCTGTTTTATAGTCTAGTCCAGATTCTTTTTGGTATGAAAAAGCCAAGACCAATCCTATGATCCCCAAAATCAGACCTACTATTGGAAATAGCAAACCAAGGACGATAGATAAGATACCTAAAATAAGTGAAGGTTTTTTCTTTTGTTGTGAATTCATATTATAAAATCTCCTTAAATTTATTATAAATGATGATACCTTAAGATACTAGCTTTATCTATCATTCGACAGTTTTTTAAAGAATCTTAGCTAGTCTTCACTTTCCCTTTCCAAGAATCCAACCCATAAGAAAGGATATAAATCTCAGAAAAACCTTGTTTTTTCAGATAAAGTGCTGCATTGGTCACTCGTTGTCCACGTTGGTTTTCGTAGAGAAGGACAGGTTTATCCTTGCGAAGGGCTGCAAGGCTTGACTTCAACTGATTTGAAGGAATATTGCGAGCTCCGAGGATATGTTTTCTGTGAAATTCTGCTGGTTCACGGACATCAATCAATTGCCCTTTCCGAATCAAGGCTTCAAATTCTGCATTGTCCACAATCTTAGCCGCACGACGAATACGAAGGTAGTTATAACCCATCCATGCCACCATTGCCAATACGATTCCCCAAACAATCCAAATTGTCATAAGTTCTTATCTCCATTTTTCTCTATGTAGTCTAATTCTATCTTGTGCTCCCTGCGGAGAACAGCTTCCGCTTCTAGGTAATCTAGCTTGTCCATCAGACCGGCATCATAGATCCGAGAGAGTTCAAGCTTCATCAGTTCAATATCATACAAGCGCTTCCCCATGTAAACAATAATGCCAAACTGTTTGAGAAATTGCTGCACATCATAGAATGTTTTCATAGCTTCCATTTTAGCAGATTCTAGACTTTTTTTCAATACTGGACCGGCTCTTTCCCCCTATTTTCTTCGTCTTCATTGCCCATTCTTCCGCAAGTGTGGTACAATAAAAACATGAGAATTCAACAACTACACTATATTATCAAAATCGTCGAAACTGGCTCTATGAATGAAGCAGCCAAGCAACTCTTTATCACCCAACCCAGTCTTTCAAATGCCGTTCGAGACTTGGAAAATGAAATGGGCATTGAAATCTTTATCCGCAATCCCAAGGGCATTACCTTAACCCGTGATGGGATGGAGTTTCTCTCCTACGCTCGTCAAGTTGTCGAGCAAACTCAGCTTCTGGAGGAACGCTATAAAAACCCTGTCGCCCACCGCGAACTTTTCAGCGTTTCTTCTCAGCACTATGCCTTTGTAGTTAATGCCTTTGTCTCTCTGCTCAAGAAAAGTGATATGGAAAAATACGAGCTCTTCCTTCGTGAAACTCGGACTTGGGAGATTATCGATGACGTCAAGAACTTCCGCAGTGAGGTCGGTGTCCTCTTTTTAAACAGCTACAATCGCGATGTTTTAACGAAAATGCTAGATGACAATCACCTGCTAGCCCACCACCTCTTTACCGCTCAACCCCATATCTTTGTCAGCAAGACCAACCCTCTAGCTAAAAAAGACAAGGTCAAACTGGCTGATTTGGAAGACTTCCCTTATCTAAGTTATGACCAGGGGACGCACAACTCCTTTTACTTTTCAGAGGAGATTCTTTCACAAGAGCACCACAAGAAATCCATCGTAGTCAGTGACCGTGCCACCCTCTTTAACCTTTTGATTGGTTTGGATGGTTACACTATTGCAACAGGGATTTTGAACAGTAACCTCAACGGAGACAATATCGTTTCCATTCCACTGGACATTGACGACCCGATTGAACTGGTCTATATCCAGCATGAAAAAACTAGCCTATCTAAGATGGGCGAACGCTTTATCGAATACTTACTAGAAGAAGTTCAATTCGATAATTAATAGGAAAAATGAAAAAGAGAAAAAGAAAAAGTTAGGAAATAGAAAGTGAAAAAGATACTACTGACCAGTGCTTTAATCCTTTCAATCGCAGGATTGGCACCCGCATCCGTCTTAGGAGAAGAAAATACAACTCAATCCACATCTGCTGTCAAGGAATCAATTGCCAAAGAAGAAAAGAAAGAGTCGAGTGTTGAGGAAAACTCTAAATCAGAGGTGCTTCCGAAAGTAGATGTGCAAGAAGACAAGCCCCCAAAAGAAGGGTGGTACCAAGAAAATCACCACTGGCGTTTTTACCAAGATGATAAACCTGCTTTGAACTGGAAACAAATCCAAGGCAAATGGTACTACTTCGATCAAGATGGTAATCGTCTTCATTCTACTATCTACAAAGGCTATGCCTTTGACCAAGATGGGGTTATGGTAGAAAATAGCTGGACCAATTTGGACAACCAATGGTATTATGCTGATTCCTCTGGACGACTAGCTCAGAACACCTGGAAAAAAATTAACGGCTCCTGGTACTATTTTGACCAAACTGGAAGCATGCTCAGCGACACCTCCGTTGACGGCTATCTGCTCACAAATAGTGGAGCTATGGCAGAAAAGGGTTGGATTAAATTAGACCAAAATTGGTATTATGTCACACCATCTAGCAGAATCTCGCAAGACAAGTGGGAGAAAATCAACGGTTCTTGGTATTATTTTGATAAAAACGGCGTGATGCTCAGCCAGACAACCATTGGTGCCTACCTGCTAGGCGATAGCGGTGCCATGGCTGAAAACTCTTGGGTGAAAATCAATGAAAATTGGTATTACGCTAATGCATATGGGAAATATAGCCAAGACAAATGGGAGAAAATCAATGGCTCTTGGTATGCTTTTGAACAAAATGGAGTCATGCTTTCCAATAAATGGAAAGGAAGCTACTACCTCAAAGCCAGTGGAGCCATGGCGGAAAAAGAGTGGATTTTTGATAAATCCTACAATAGCTGGTTCTATCTAAAAGCGGATGGCCGTTATGCAAATCAGGAGTGGATTGGGGCATACTACCTCAAGTCTGGCGGTTATATGGCCAAGAATGAGTGGATTTACGACGACTATTACAAGGCTCGTTACTATCTGGACGATAGTGGACATTATGTTTCAGGAACTTACAAGATAGACGGCAAGGAGCACTTGTTCCAAAAATATGGCCAATGGATTTCTGAAGTTTCAACAGAAGGTGGATTTGTAAAAGGTCAATACAGCAATACTATCTTCCTAGATCCTGGGCATGGTGGTCAAGATTCAGGTGCCTTTTACTACAATGTAGCTGAAAAAGATCTCAACATGCAGATTTACCGTAAACTTCGTGCTAAGTTAGAGGAACTGGGCTACAAGGTCCTCACCTCTCGTGATAGTGATATTGACGTTGACTTTGTTACCGAACGTTCTCGTATGGTTAATAAAACCAACTCTGATATTTTTATCAGTATTCACTTCAACGCTACTGGTAATACCTACTCAAAAGCGAGCGGTATTCAAACCTACTCCTATAGAGATGAACCTGATTATCCAAGTAAGATTAATAAATACTGGCACAATCACCCTGATCGTATGAGTGAAAGCAAACGCCTCGCCGCTGCCATCCACTCCTCTCTTCTAGCAGAAACAGGAGCTAAGGATGCTGGTCTGTTGGAGAGCAGCTTTGCTGTCCTACGCGAAACAGCCAAACCAGCGGTTCTCCTAGAGCTTGGTTATATGGATAATTTCACCGAAAACCAACAAATCAGAGATAGCCACTACCAAGATAAACTGGTCGCAGGCATCGTAAAGGGGATCCAAAAATATTATGCTGGTCAGTAAAAAAGTCTCGAGAAATCTCGAGACTTTTTATTTGCCTTCTTTTTTATCTTTATCAGGAAAGAGGTAGCCAAGTCCTACACAAGCTAGCACACCGGCACCAATCACCAAACCACTTGAAATTGGCAACAGATCAAAAATAGCATTTGCAATGATAAAGGCGATAATCAAGCACATCAAGCTTGCCTTGTAGTCTTTTTTCAAAAAGTTTTCTAGTGTAAAATAGAGGAACAATCCTACTGGAATGAGTGACCAGAGATTGACATCCAAACTTGGCCATCCAACAGATCCGAAATACAATACTAGCGCTGCTGCTACTAAAAATACAAGTCCTAATAATTTTTTCATTTTTTGTCTCCATTTTCTTTTTTGGGAACTTGAGTTGTCTGACACCAACTCTTCACATCCCTTACAAAATTCATTATAGCAGAGGATTTTTTCAAGAACAAGCCTTTTTGCCTATCTGGTCAATATCTCGGTCTAAGTGGTTGAATAGTAGTAACAAAAGAAAAGAAGCCCTAATGGACTTCTTCATTCTGCCGATTGCAGGGATCGAACCTGTGACCTACGCGTTACGAGTGCGTTGCTCTACCAACTGAGCTAAATCGGCGATTACCCTTTTAGTATAGCACTCTGAGAATAGATGTCAAGAAATTTTCATCTCCATTAGAAAAAGCCTGTCCTGAGACAAGGCTTTGAGATTCTTCCTTTTACGAACCCGCACTTTCGTAGGCATCTAAGCCCCTGTTCCAGAGTTCCAAAGAAATAGCAAAGAAAACAAGGGAAATCAGAATCAAACCACCGATATTAAAGAGTCCATCCTTGTCCTGCAAGAAATAGCTGGCAGGATAGTAGGCTGTAAAGGCGAAAGGCACGATAAAGCTAATCAACCAACGAAGAAGCGAATTGTAAATAGAAATCGGATACTTGGCAAAATCATTAAACATATAAAAAATGTAAATCATGGCACCTGACTGCTTGGTCCAAAAAGCGATACTGGCTGTCGCGATTTTCAAGGAAGTATAAATCAAGGTCGCAAAGGGAATACAGACTAGGAAAAGCAGGAATTTGGGAAGAGTCCAAGCAATACTTGATACTGTTGTCCCTAGTAAAATGCCACCGACCAAGAGTTCGCCCAAGGCATCAATCTGAAAGGTCTCAACTAGGATGTGAAAGAGCGGATTGATAGGACGAGTCAAGTACTTGTCAAACTCACCTTTTCTCACCAAGCGTTGTCCCAATGCCCAGAGATTGTCAAAAAAGAGGTGGTCCAATCCTTTTGGAATCAAAGAAAAACCATAGATAAAGGCAATTTCTTGAAAAGTCCAACCTTCTAGTGATGGAATGTGTTGAAAGATGACATTGAGAAACAAGAGATTCAAGCCTTGGGTCAGAAAAACTCCTAGCACACCAACCACAAAATCCACCTTGTATTCCATGATTTGTTTGATGTATTGTCTGATAAAAATCAGATGCATACGTTGATATTTTTTCATACTATCCTCCCTGAATGGTGATAAATGACTGGACTCGTTTCCAAATCAACTGAGACAGACCCACCATCACTAAGAGCCAGAAAAACTGAAGCAAAAGCGCATGAAGAATCCGACTAGCATCGTATTTCCCAACGATAATCATGACCGGAGTATAGATCAAGGATGAGAAAGGCAAGAAAGACAAAATATCTGAAACCACCTTAGGAAAGAAAGCCAAGGGAATCAAGCTTCCAGACATAAAGGCCACTATGGAAGTCTTGAGTAGATTGGAACCCCATAGATTTTTAAATACAAAGGCTGAAAATCCAAAGCAGATATTAAAGAAAAAGTCAATCAGGTAGGCCAGCATCAAGCTAAAGAGATAAAGGATAGTTAAGCCCAGCACTTCTACAATCCCTTGTCCAGATAAGATTTTCATCAAGACAATGACACTTAAAAATGGCAGTCCAACAGAGATAAAAATCAACCACTTGGAACCAAGTTCGGTGAAGAGATAAGAGGCCGCAAAATGCACTGGTCGCAGCAAGCGCATGATAATGGAGCCATCCTTGACCTCCTCCCCAATCATAAAGGAGCTATCTGACTTGGTTAACAGATTGGTCACAAAACTCATGATGATGTAGAGGGTGATATCCGCCATACTGAATCCCTGAATCAAAGGCTCTTGCGAAGAATCAAAGACGGCCTTCCAGAGATAAAAGGCCACAAAAGCCCCCATCACATCACCAATCCGATAGAGAAGAAAGTTGACTCGATAGGTGATCAACTCCTGAATCCCTGCATTGATAAAGGGTTTATAACGTCTCCACAATTTGACCATCTTAAAGCTCCTTCCGATAGAAGCGACGGATAATATCCTCAATATCCGTATCCACCATCTTCAAATCGCGGATTTCAAAATCAGACAGGGTTTGCTTGATAATATCAGCTGACTGGTAGCGGGAACTATCGAATTCAATGTTGAGGCTATTTCCTTGTCTATCAATGGTCATGTCGGGCAAGCCTTCATAGTGAGAGACGAGATGACTTTGACCTGGCACCAGTTCAAAGGAGAGTGTCTTCATCTTGCCAAAGGTCTCCTTGAGCTGGCTAACCGTTCCATCAAAAATCTCCTGCCCCCTGTCAATCATGAAAATCCGATCACAAAGTTGCTCAATATCGCTCAGGTCATGAGTGGTCAAGAGAATGGTTGTTGCTTCCTCTTGATTGATCTGAGTAATGGCCCGACGAATGTTGTCCTTGACGGAAACATCCAAACCAATGGTCGGCTCATCTAAAAAGAGAACCTTGGGATTGTGGAGCAAGGAAGCCGCAATATCCGCCCGCATCCGTTGCCCCAGTGAAAGAGTGCGCACGGGGTCCTTGATAAAATTCTTCAAATCCAAGACTTCATTCAAAAAGTCCATGCGTTTATGAAAGAGCAAGTCCGGCACATCGTAAATCTCTTTTAATACCGTGTAGGTCTCTTGCAGAGCCAAATCCCACCATAGCTGGGTTCGTTGTCCAAAGACAACCCCAATATCCTTGACATAATCTTGACGATTGTCCTGCGGAATCTTGCCGTTAATCCGACAAAAACCAGACGTCGGTTTCAAAATCCCGGTCAGCATTTTGATGGTTGTCGACTTCCCAGCACCATTAGCTCCAATAAAGCCTAAAATTTGGCCCCTGGGTACCTCAAAAGTCAAATCCTTGACCGCTTCAAAGGTCTGCTTTTCAGGATGAATAAAGGAGCGCAAAGCTCCCTTTAACCCCGGCTCCTTTACTGTCTTCACAAAATTTTTCTGAAGATGTTCCACTTCTATCATTGCCATATCTATCTCCCTGTCGCAAGGAATAGCAACATTGTATTTTTGACTACAAATATTCTAAATCCTTACTTTTTACACCTTCCACATTTTATCATTACAGAAGGCTTTATACCAACCTATTATAGTCCAATAAAAAATAAAATGCAAGCGTTTGCCTGAAGATTATGAAATTAGAGATTTCTCTCTAAAAATAATAGTTTTAATCAAAAATTCTGGTTTAGTAGTTTCCTTAAAACACCAAAAAACCCACCCTAATGGGTAGGTTCTTTCTGTATTGTTCAGCTAAATTATGCTTTACCTTCTGAACCGAATACGTCGATACGTTCTTCAACAGCTTCTGTAATTGCTTCGAAACCTGGTTTCAAGAATTTACGTGGGTCAAAGAGTTTCTTCTTATCGTATTCTGCTTCGTTTGCTTCGTATTCAGCAACAAATTTACGAGTTGCGTTAGCAAATGCGATTTGGCATTCAGTGTTAACGTTAACTTTCGCAACACCAAGTTTGATAGCTGCTTGGATTTGGTCATCAGGAATACCTGAACCACCATGCAACACGATTGGGAAGCCTGGGACTGCTTCTGTCAATTTTTGCAAGTGATCAAGGTGAAGACCTTTCCAGTTTGCTGGGTAAGGACCGTGGATGTTACCGATACCAGCTGCCAAGAAGTCAATACCAGTTGCAACCATTGCTTTAGCATCTTCAATTGGAGCCAATTCGCCATCACCAATGATTCCGTCTTCTTCACCACCGATAGTACCAACTTCAGCTTCTACTGATACGCCGTTTGCATGAGCAAATTCTACAACTTTACGAGCTTTTTCAAGGTTTTCTTCAACTGGAAGGTGTGAACCGTCAAACATAACTGAAGTATAACCAACTCGGATACATTCAAGTGCATCTTCATAATGACCATGGTCAAGGTGAATAGCAACTGGTACAGTAATTCCCATTGATTCTACAAGGTTTTCGATGAGAAGTTTACATACTTTGTAACCACCCATGTATTTCGCAGCACCCATAGAAGTTTGGATCAAAACTGGAGCTTTTTTAGCTTCTGCTGCACGCAAGATAGCTTGAGTCCACTCAAGGTTGTTTGTGTTAAATCCACCAACTGCATAACCGTTGTCACGAGCTGCTTGGACAAATTTTTCTGCTGAAACGATTGCCATTTTATCAGGCCTCCTGTATATTTTTATGGGTCAACCCATTTACATTGTTCATTTTATCACTTTTTGATAAAAAAAGCTAGTTTTTCCCATACTTTAGATTGAATTTCTTCTAATCCGATCAATGTAAACCCTTTCTTTTTTAATCTTGGCTAACTCTAGGAAAGCGTATAAAGAAAGTCAAGCGATCATCCTGCCTTTCAAAACGATAAGGCAATTTCTCATGTTCTAATAAACTTTTGACCACAAAGAGTCCCATCCCCGAACCTTTGGCCTTGCGACTAGCATTTTCAGAAAAAGACTGGACCAGCTTTTCTTGTTCTTCAGGACTACAGCTATTCTCAATAAAGAATTCCCCTTCTCTCTCGCCGATACGAACCAAGCCACCTGGAGTGGAGTGCTTGATAGCATTACTGATGAGATTCGATAGAATCAATTTCATGACAGATGGGTTTATGTAAGCCTGCTGATGGGTTAGGCTAATGTCTACCTGAAGTTCTTTCTCCTTGGCGAGTAAAGCATAATCCTTGACCAGACTTTGCGTCATCTGAAGGAGGTCAACCTCTTCTTTCTCGTCTCGCAATTCCTGAACAGAAGAAAGAGACAATATCTGGAGAACGTGGTGACTGAGGTCGTCTACAATTCCCAAGGCAACTCCCAGATAGTGGTCTCTATCCTTATAACGACCGACATTTTCTTTCATATTTTCAATCAGAATTTTCAAGCTAGCCAGAGGTGTTTTCAATTCATGAGAAGCCCCTCGTAGGAACTCAACCTTCATCTTCTCCAGCTGGAGAATAGCTTCATTCTTGTCATGCAAGTCCGCAATGACAGTCAAGAGATGCTGGTAAAGGCTATTGATTTGTTCCTTGAGATCACCAATCTCATCCTTAGAATCCACGCGCAATCGCACTTGGGCATCCAAATCCATCATCCGACGGGTCACCCGCTTGATTTCCAAAATCGGGGCAACAATGGTCCGAGCGTAGATGTAAGCAACCAAAAGGGAAATCAGAAAGGATGCCAACAAGGTATAGGGAAGAAATTGAAGACTAATCTGCTCTGCTTCCTTTTGCAAATCCATGGAAGCTAGAAACTGAAGAGTCATAGTGCTACCGTCTTGCGTTTTCACCTCACGCTCCTCAATAAAGAGGGAGGTTGTCTGGCGAGCTGTATCTAGTGGAAAATTATCCTTAACCTCTAACTTGTCCTCAGTCATCTCACCCTTAACGGACCCTTTGATATCACTGGTCTGGGAATACAAATCTAACACTTGCTCGATACTTTGCCTATCCTTTCCTTCTAGGGACTGGGCAATAGCTGTCGCTTTCTGACCAATGGTTTTCTGACGGTGGCTCAGATAAGTCGATGGAAAGAGAAAATAAATAGCTAAATGAAGACAAATAACCAGAACACTAAAAATCGAGAAGGTATAGATAAATATTTTAGTAAATAGACCTGTTCGTTTCATTTTCGCTCCAATTTATAACCAACATTGCGCACAGTGAGGATACAATCCAAGTCTAGCTTTTTCCGCAGTTCCTTGATATAGACATCAATGACACGGTCAAAGGGAACCTCATCTGTCACCTTCCAGACCGCATCAATTATCTGAGAACGAGTCAAGGCCCGTCCTTCATTTTTCACCAGATAGTCCAGAATTTCCAACTCTTTGGCATTGATAGCCACTTCTTGACCTGCGAGGCTTGCACTGTAGCTCTCAAAGTCCACCTTTGTATCCTTATAGGAGAAGACTCGTCCTGTATCGTAGTAGCGCTTGAAAATTGCATCTACCCTCACTTTTAAGAGAGACAGGGAGAAGGGTTTTTCCAGATAGCCGTCTGCCAGAGAAGCAAAAGCACTCATCTTGTATTCTTCATCCTGAAAGGCGGTCAGCATCAGGACAGGAACTTGACTGGTTTTGCGAATCTCAGCTAGGACTTCGAGGCCATTAAGCTTGGGCATCTGGATATCCAGCAGTACTAGAGCAACTTCATAGCTGGAAAATTTTTCCAGAGCTTCCTGACCGTCTGCTGCTTCAATGGTTTCATAGCCACAATCCGTCAAATAGTCACTGATTCCCTCACGGATCATCTCTTCATCTTCTACAATTAAAATTTTCATAGAAAAGTGTTTCTCATTCCTTTAAATTTCTTGTAAATTATCTCAGTTTCATCCTGATAAAACCTCTTCCCATCAAGATGAAATAGATAAAAATGCTACCTATATTATACCCCATTTAGGAGAGAATAGGTAGCAAGTTTTTTATTCACTATCGAGCAAGAGCTCTTTTGGTTGTTTTCTGAGGAGATTGCTTGAGGCAAGCGCCATAACGAGAACCACTAGAACCAAGGCAAGGACAAAGACGATGATAAAGTCTGATGTCTGAATAGAAATATCTAGGCTCGACAAGGTCTTGCTAAAGCCGTCTACTTCTGCACCACCACCAAGGTTAGAGGCTTGAGCAGCCTTGCTGGCTTGCTTGGCAACACCTGAAGTGACATTGGCAAGAACAGTATTTCCGATGGCACGGGCTGTGTAGTTGGCTAGAAAGTAAGCAGAAACTAGAGCAGGGATGGCAATCAGGATAGATTCAGTGATGAATTGCCCCAAGATACTTGCCTGCTTGAGACCGATAGAGAGGAGAATTCCCACTTCCTTGCGACGGGCGTTGATCCAAAGACTGAGCAAGAGTGCAAGGAGAAGAACTGAGAAGCTCAAGCTACCCCAGAAGAGGAGGTTGGCCATCTTGTACATACCAGAGATGGATTGCTCTAGAGCTGGGTAGTTAGAGGAGCTCTTCACAAGTGTGTAGCTCTTCCAGTTGATACCACTGATACCATTCAGCTCTTTCATGACGTCATCCAAGTTCTTGTCTGCTGTTACAAAGAAGGTTGCGTCCCCATAAATAGCTGTGTCTTCTGTGTATCCATAAAGTTTTGCAGCAGTGTGAATGTCTGTGATAGCTGTATTTTCATAGAGTTCTTGTGAGTAGGTTACTGCTGACTTATTGTGGCCATCAAAGAGCCCCTTGATTGTCACTTCAACTGTTTCCTTGGCCCCTTTTTCATTGTCTGCATCGTAGATATTGGAGTCTAGTTTGACCTTATCCCCAACTTTCCAGCCGTGTTTAGCTGCCAAGTCCTTGTGCATGAGGATCTTGTCCTTGTCGTCGTTGGTTAAGTGCTCACCTTCGACTAGTTTGTAAGAACCAGAGACAAACTTATCTTCTTTCGAGGAGTCATTGACACCTGTAATCATCAAACTACTTCCAAAACGTTTGGCACGGTCTGCAGTGAGATTTTTCTTGGTTTCTGGTGTTTCGATGAGGTCATATCCAGTCAAATCTCCGATAGCATTGATCCGTTTAACATAAGACTCGATGGCCTTATTTTCGGTGATTTTTTTGATATCCTCACCCTTGATATTCCCAGAACCACGTGGCGTTCCTTGATTGACGCGACGATTGATTTGCATGGAGAAACTATTGGTGATATTTTTAAAGGTCTCCTGAGAAGCCTTGGCTGTAGCTCCCTTGATCGACAAGCCGACCAAACTCAAGCTCGCCATGAGGAGAATAATCAGGAAGATAACAATCGATTTGAAAAACTTCCTTGTAACATAGGCAAATGCGTTGTGTAACATAGGTTCCCTTTCTAGATTTGATTTTATAATTCTATCAAAACAAGCTCATCTTATTTTGTAGTATTGCGAGTTTCAGTTAGTTTCTTATTCTTCAATTCAAGTGTAATATCTGACGCTTGTGCCACTTCTTTACTGTGGGTGACGACGATCACACATTTACCTGTTTTCTCGGCAAGTGATTTGAGCAGTTCGATAATATCTCCAGCAGTTTTAGGGTCCAGATTTCCTGTTGGCTCATCAGCTAGAATAACCGGAGCTTCTGAGACTAAACTGCGAGCGATGGCTACACGTTGCTGTTGACCACCTGATAACTGGAGAACATTCCGCTTGATCTGACTTTCATCCAAACCAAGCTCAAGAAGTGTATCCTTACTTGCCTTTTTGTTGACCAAGCGGATATTTTCCAGCGGAGAAAGATAATCTATCAAGTTATAATTTTGAAAGACCAGGGAAATATGGTGCATGCGATGGTAAGAATACCCCTTATTCCGAATGTCCTCTCCTTGGAAAAGGATAGAACCTTCAACAGGGCTATCTAGACCAGCCAGTAGGGACAAGAGAGTGGATTTTCCTGCTCCTGACTCACCAATGATACTATAAAATTTTCCGGGTTCAAAATTATACTTGATCTGATATAAAACTGCTTCAGCAGTGTTCTTATAACGGTAGGTAACATCTTGCAATTGTAATAAAGTCATGATTTCTCCTTCTTATACTCAATGAAAATCAAAGATTAAACTAGGAAGCTAACCGCAGGTTGCTCAAAGCACAGCTTTGAGGTTGCAGATAAGACTGACACGGTTTAAATTTGATTTTCGAAGAGTATTAACTAATAGATGATAAAATTTCTTTCGGCGATTTTCTGAATAGAAATACGAAACAAAGGGCTACAGACAAGCAACCAATCAGGAGCAGAAAGACATAGGATTCTGCAAAGGATAGGAGACTAGTTGATAGACCGCTTGCTTTGGCCAGCGTGTCTTGTAAGCTTGCCTGATCTCCACTGGCTAGTACAGTTTGGAGCAGATAGGATGTGATGGCATTTCCAGCGATAAAGGATGGAAGCAAAGCTCCGAGAGATACCAACACTACCTCTAAACAGAACTGTAGGAAGATCGAGCTCTTGCTTTTTCCAAGTGCGAGTAAAATTCCCACTTCGTAGACTCTTTCTCTCAACCAGAGAGACAAGACCAAAATCAAAGCTCCTGCTCCTGCTATCAACATCCCATAAAGGAAGATGGTGAGGAAGGTTTGGAAGGTTGCAACTGAGTCTTTGATTTGTTCAAAGGCCTTGTTTTCCTTCTCAACTTGGTAACCTTGACTTTCTAAAGCCAAGTTTTCCACCTGCTTCATGAGTCCGTCCATTTCCTTAGGATTTTCTACATAGAAGCGCGCTGCACTGACTTGCGGTTCACTATTTCCCAGAAGCGTTTGGCTACTTTCATAGTCTGTAAAGACCTGGTTTTCACTGAAGTCGGAAGACAAACCTGTGAACTTTTCTTGTTTTTTACCAGAAAAGATGCCGACAATTTCAAATTCAACTGTTTGCCCTTTTCCAGCTTCGGACTGACTAGCATCCAAGCCAATCTTGTCATGAAGCGAAAGACCGTTCTTCTTAGCCAACTCTTCGTGGATGAGGATTTTCTTGGAGTCTCCTTTTTGAAGGTGTCGCCCTTCTTTTAAATTGAAAGCCGAACTGGTAAAGGTGACATCCTTGGATGAATCTTCAAGAGCCGTTAAGCTAACCAAGTTCTTGTCCGCGGCTGACAAATCATCACGTTCTACGCTCTGCTCACCACTCACCGCTTCCTTGTCTTTCAGTTTTGCGACCGTTTCGAGTTCAGGAGAGACATTTTCCAGTCCCTTAATCTTGCTCACGGATGCTAGGTCAGACAACTTGAAGGTCTGTCCATTTTCTATCTTTTTGATAGAAAAAGATGTATTGAGTGATTTGTAAAGATTGCTTTCTACTGTTTTGTTGGACTTCATCAGAGTCAAACAGGCTGAAATTCCTGCCAAAAGGACAAATAAAATCAGAAATAAAATAAAACTTCTCAGTCGTTTTCTGCTGACATAAGCCCAAGCTCTTTGGATTGGATTCATTTGTCACCTCCATATTTGTAAGACTATTATAAAATCCAAATATGAAATGTTTATGAAATCAAAAAAATTTTTTGAAAAAAACAAAAAAGCTAGCGAACGCTAACTTTTCTCATATAGAATGCGTTTTACCAATCAAAAATATACTCCATTTTATAAATGCTGGAACCGTCTTTCAGCTTAGCATTTTCCATTTCCTAAGTTCTTCATTTTCTGACTTGTGTCTGAGAAAATTCTTGATAGAATGAAATGGAAAACTCAGTTTAAATGTTCTGATACAATGACTGTTCTTGATGCCAATATTTTTCGAGATACGAAACGTAGCCTCTAGTCTTCTTTGTAAAAACAAAAAGAGCTAGCCAAAGCTAACTCTTATCCTATGCGGAGAGAGGGACTTGAACCCTCACGACCTAAAGCGGTCACAGGATCCTTAGTCCTGCGCGTCTGCCAATTCCGCCATCCCCGCGTCGATTACTTTACTAGTATATCAACTTTCAAAATCTTTGTCAACACTTTTTTCAGATTTTTTTCATTTTTCCAAGGGAATTATTCTTGGATTTCAGCCAGATTTTCATCCAGCAACTTGGCTCCCAAAGTGTTCTTAAAATGACCAAGAGCAAACTGATGATTTTCTGGCCAAATAGAGGCAACTGCAGGCTTGACAATCTCGATTTGATAACCTAAATTATAGGCATCAATAGCCGTATGAAGAACGCAAATGTCAGTCAGTACACCGGTCAAAATGACTGTATCTACACGACGTTCTCGCAAGCGGATATCTAGGTCCGTACCTGAAAATGCTGAATAGTGACGCTTGTCTATCCAAAAGACGCGACTATCCGCCTCATGCTCAGCATAAAAGCCAGCTAGGGGGCCATAGAGGTTACGGCCACTAGTCCCGATGATGTTGTGTGGCGGAAAGAGCTTGCTTTCTGGGTGGAATGTATCCTTCTCTTCATGGGCATCAATGGTGAAAAAGATATAGTCCCCACGATCAAAAGCTAATCTGGTTACTCGATTAATTGCCTCTGATATGGCTTGAGCAGGTGCCCCTGCAGTCAGCTTTCCATGGTCTGCTACGAAATCCTCTGTATAGTCAATTGAGATTAAAGCCTTTGCCATTAGTAGTCCCTCTTTTTCACTTCCTCAAAAATATCAGCAATTAGAACTTTGAGATAAGTCCCCTTCATTCCGAGTGAACGGCTCTCAATAATTCCTGCTGACTCCAGTTTACGAAGCGCATTGACAATCACCGAGCGTGTAATGCCAATACGGTCTGCAATAACAGATGCAGTCAACTGTCCTTCATTTCCATCCAATTCAGCTAAAATAGCTGATACGGCACGAAGTTCTGAATAAGAAAGGGTATTGACCGCCATGGTAACAGCAGTACGACGACGAATATTTTTCTCATCCTCTTCACGTTGGAAGTTCAAGAGTTGAATCCCTACCACCGTGCTCGCAATCTCGACAAGGATCAAATCTTCATCTTCAAATTTCTTATCATTGCGCCAAATGATCAACGAACCTAGGCGAATCCCTGACACATGAATCGGAGCAATGGTCGTCAAACCATCTGGAAAATCCGCACGGCTCTCTACAGGGAAAATGGTCAAATCATGTTCAACAGGAAGGTTGGCTTCCGTATCATAGATCATGTTTGCACCTTGAATATAATCATCTGGAAAAATCTTAGTTTGAAAAAACTGCTCTACACGATCTGTATTCGTTTTATAACGCATGAAGTAGCCTAAAAGGCGCCCCTTGCTATTCACAATACAAGCGTTACAATCAATAATATCTGCCAACTGGCGTGTAATCGCATTATAGGGAAGTTCATCTTGAAGTTGCTCCTCTGAGCGTTTCAAAATAGAAGTAATTTTTCTTGTTTTTTCTAATAAATGTGCCATTTTTTACCTCGCATTTAATCGCTACCATTATAACATAAAGAGCGTGAATTTTCAATTATTATCTGAAAATTGCTTATTTAATTACAATTTTGAACAGCAAAAATATTTTAGAAAAAAAGCAATTTTTTATTGACATCCTATTTTATTTTTGATATTATAACATTATAAGAAGATGACATGGTAAATCCCTTTCCGTTTCACCTATCCTTTACTATCACCATCTTCTTTTACTATCGGTCTCCTTATATATAAAAGCGATTCACAGTGTGAATCGCTTTTTTCTATTTGTCTCCTTTGTTACGAATAACAAAGCCGGTCTTCTTTTCGCTTGAAGTGTTGCGAGGTTTTTTATTGTCTTTATTACGGTAACGTCTGTCTTTATCAAAACGGTCGTTTCCACGACTACCTTTTTTGAACTCATCACGACGACCATTGCCACGGCGATCACGGTCTCGACGGTCATCCCCACGACGGCCTCCACGACCTCCCTTAGCTTTACCACCGAAGCTATTACCTGATGGTTTAAATGGCAGTGGTTTTTCACGCGCAATCTCCACTTCAGGAAGGCTGTCTGGATCTTGGACTGTCAGATTCAAGATATACATAGCCAATTCTTCTGGACTGAATTCTGCTGCTAACTTACGAGCATCTTTAGCAAATTTCTCAAAGTTCCCACGAATGGCTTCGTCTGCGAAGTCTCGTTCGATTTTCTTGAGCGCTACTTGTTTCTTAGCTTGGAAGGCTTCTTCTGCTGTTGCTGGTTTCAAGCCTTTCATGCGTTTCTTAGTCAAGTTTTCGATGATTTGAAGGTAGCCCATTTCATTTGGTGCTACGAAAGTAATAGATTGACCTGACTTACCAGCACGACCTGTACGACCGATACGGTGAACGTAACTTTCAGGATCTTGTGGAATATCGTAGTTGTAGACATGGGTCACACCTGAGATATCCAAACCACGTGCTGCCACGTCAGTCGCAACTAGAACATCAAGATTCCCATTTTTAAAATCACGAAGGACACGAAGACGTTTATTTTGGTCTAAGTCACCATGAATTCCTTCAGCACGGAAGCCACGGATCTTCAGTCCACGAGTCAATTCATCTACACGGCGTTTGGTACGACCAAATACAATAGCAAGCTCAGGTTGTTCCACATCCATAAGACGTGTCATAGTATCAAATTTTTCTTGTTCCTTGACACGGATATAGTACTGATCAACCAGCTCTGTTGTCAATTCCTTGGCAGCAATCTTGACATGCTCAGGGTCCTTCATAAACTGAACACCGATACGTTTGATAGCATCTGGCATAGTTGCTGAAAAGAGTAAGGTTTGACGACTTTCAGGGACACGAGAGATAATAGCTTCGATGTCTTCAAGAAAGCCCATGTTGAGCATTTCGTCCGCTTCATCAAGGATGAGGGTTTCAATATCGTGCAATTTCAAAGCCTTGCGTTTGATCAAGTCCAAGAGACGACCTGGTGTTCCTACAACGATATGAGCACCCGACTTAAGGGCTTTGATTTGTTTTTCAATGCTGGAACCACCGTAAACTGAGCGAACTTTCACTCCCTTGCTACGACCAAAGCGGAAGAGTTCTTCTTGACTTTGAACAGCGAGTTCACGAGTTGGAGCGATGACCAAGGCTTGAATAGTTGCTTCTTCTGTACGGATTTTTTCAAGGGTTGGTAAGCCAAAGGCCGCGGTTTTCCCTGTACCAGTCTGGGCTTGACCGATAACGTCTTTCCCCTCAAGAGCCAATGGAATGGTCTGTTCTTGGATGGGACTTGCTTCTACAAATCCAGCTTTTTCAATCTCTGCTAGCAATTCAGCAGACAAGTTAAATTCATTAAATTTCACGTTTTTCTTCTTTCTAAAGGTGGTGCGAAGCCACCCTATAGGGCTTTAGTTTATACTTTTCTTTTCATGATGTATCTTCTTAAAAAACGAGATACCGTGTTGCTTCTTTTCCACGAAAGAAAAGTACGAGTTTCTTTGCAACCTATCTAGTATAACACAAGAGCGGGGCAAAAGATAGTCTAACCACTTGATTAAAACATGTAAACGATTTTCTAGCTGTAAAGTAGCCTGAAACTTGTTTATCAAAGGATTTGAAGGGACCATTTCAAACTTACTTCATTTCCCGTAGCAGATTTGTGCAAAAGTTTTTTTCTTGTGCTAGAATTAAATCAAATAGGAGGATTTAAAAATGTTAACATACGATTTAATTGTCATTGGATTTGGTAAAGCCGGTAAGACTTTGGCTGCTAAGATGAATGCGGCTGGAAAAAAAGTTGCTGTCATCGAGCGCAGTAAAGCGATGTATGGTGGTACTTGTATCAACATCGGATGTATCCCAACTAAAACCTTGCTAGTTGCTGCTGAGAAAAATTTGTCTTTTGAAGAAGTCATTGCTACCAAAAATACTATCACTAGTCGCCTCAATGGTAAAAACTATGCTACTGTTGCTGGTACAGGTGTGGATATCTTTGATGCGGAAGCTCACTTCCTTTCAAACAAAGTCATCGAAATCCAAGCTGGTGACGAAAAACAAGAACTGACTGCTGAAACTATCGTTATCAATACCGGTGCTGTTTCTAACGTCTTGCCAATCCCCGGACTTGCTACAAGCAAAAACGTCTTTGACTCAACAGGTATCCAAAATTTGGACAAATTGCCTGAAAAGCTCGGTGTCCTTGGTGGCGGAAATATCGGTCTTGAATTTGCAGGTCTTTACAACAAACTTGGAAGCAAAGTTACAGTCCTAGATGCCTTGGATACTTTCCTACCTCGTGCAGAACCTTCCATCGCAGCTCTTGCTAAACAATACATGGAAGAAGACGGAATTGAACTGCTTCAAAACATCCGTACTACTGAAATCAAAAACGACGGTGACCAAGTTCTCGTCGTAACTGAAAACGAAACTTACCGTTTTGATGCCCTTCTCTACGCAACTGGACGTAAACCAAACGTAGAACCACTTCAACTTGAAAATACCGATATTGAACTAACGGAACGTGGTGCTATCAAGGTCGACAAACATTGTCAAACAAACGTTCCTGGTGTCTTTGCAGTTGGAGATGTCAACGGTGGCCTTCAATTCACTTACATTTCACTTGATGATTTCCGCGTTGTCTACAGCTACCTTGCTGGAGATGGCAGCTACACACTTGAAGACCGTCTCAATGTACCAAACACCATGTTCATCACACCTGCACTTTCACAAGTTGGTTTGACGGAAAGCCAAGCAGCAGATTTGAAACTTCCATACGCCGTTAAGGAAATCCCTGTTGCAGCAATGCCTCGTGGTCACGTAAACGGAGACCTTCGTGGAGCTTTCAAAGCTGTTGTGAATACTGAAACTAAAGAAATTCTCGGTGCAACTATCTTCTCAGAAGGTTCTCAAGAAATCATTAACATCATCACTGTTGCGATGGACAACAAGATTCCTTATACTTACTTCACAAAACAAATCTTCACTCACCCAACCTTGGCTGAGAACTTGAATGACTTGTTTGCGATTTAAGTTTTCAGATATTCTCCACAAGACAAGCATCCATTTTGGTGTTTGTCTTTTTCTATCCAGTCCATAGTTTCCTTGCAAGATTATTTGTGCTTTTAGCTGTAAAAGCTTATAATATAGGTGTAGGATGTTGTCTTCATTTTCTGTTCAAAAAGGAGGCTAGTCACATGGGAATGCCAGTTAAATCACCAAAACACTCTCCTTTTTCCTTCCTATACAAAGGAAAAAGTACGGCTATGAAAACACTGGTTTTCTGTGTCAGTATAGTCTTCATTTTTCTCCTACTTTGCTGGGTACTTTTTCGCTTGATTTTACCTCAAAAACAGCGATTCACAGTCAATCAAGCTGCTGAGTTTTATCTTGTCAATTCAAAATCTATTCAAAGTTATCAGTTGCAAAACGATCAGTTTCAGCTCATAAAGACTGAGGATTTCTCCATTGCAGAAGATGTCAATTTCTGGTTTCCTCAGGGACGGTTTGACAATCGCTATCTCGTCTTCTCATCTGGAAATACCAGAGGGAAGGCATCCACTCAGAACATCGTATCCCTTGACTTTCAGACAGGGGACATCCGGAAAACTTCAACTCCCTTCTATGCTTATTCGGGAGCTGGAGTATCAGACAAGTTCTTCTACACAGGCCAAACTACAACTGAGGATGGGGTGCTCAGTATGTTTGACACCTCAGGAAAGCTGATTACTCAGAAAACATTCTCCGAATCCACTTCCTTTCCAATCCAGTTCCATGGTAGAGGGAATCGCCTCTATCTCGGTTTGGGGTTTCATGATGAGCCTCGCCAACGACCCGCTTTAGTGTTTGATGGATATTTAGTTGAATTAGACGAAAATGACCAACTAAAAGAATTGTCTCGCACACCTCTGACAAGCGAAGGAAAGATCGTTGAAATGTTGACTTCTTCTGAATTAATCGGTGACAATTATTACAGTAGCGTTGCTTATACCCGAAATACGGAAACCTTTTCTAAGGATCCAGACAATCGCATACTTGTCATGAACTTGTCTAGGAAGGAAAAGCACTTCATCACGCTACCAGAGAACAATCCCAATCTTCTTTATAAAACACCGAAAGAAGACCGATTGATTGTAAAACATGAGGCAGATGGAAATGATCGCTGTGCCTTGTCTATTGTCAATCTCTCTGATGAATCCAGCTATCTAATCAATGTTAGAAAAGATTTACCTGACTCTACCGAAGAGATAATACACATCGATACAAGTTTGACAAACAAGGTATTAGTCGTAACCAATCAACATTTGTTATTGTATTCCTTAGAAAATGGCCAACTTCTAACAAAAACAAATCTGGAACTGAAACAAAACGACTTTCCAATCGCAACTTGGTTTCAGAACTAATCACTCACAGCCCTCTTTGGGCTGTTTTTGTTTCTGCGAAATCTCATACTCTTCGAAAGTCAAATTCAAACTACGTCAGCTTCACCTTGCCGTACTCAAGTACAGCCTGCGGCTAGCTTCCTAGTTTGCTCTTTGATTTTCATTGAGTATCTAATCTGTCTTTTCCCTCTTTTATGATATAATAGAAACATGAAATTAAAAACTACTTTGGGCCTTCTAGCTGGGCGCTCTTCTCACTTCATCTTGAGCCGTCTTGGCCGTGGAAGTACGCTCCCTGGAAAACTCGCCCTTCAATTTGATAAAGATATTCTACAAAATTTAGCTAAGAACTACGAGATTGTCGTGGTCACTGGAACCAATGGCAAAACCCTGACAACTGCCCTCACTGTCGGCATCTTAAAAGAGGTGTATGGTCAGGTTCTGACCAATCCAAGTGGTGCCAACATGATCACAGGGATAACGACAACCTTCTTGACGGCCAAATCCTCTAAAACTGGGAAAAACATTGCCGTTCTCGAAATTGACGAGGCCAGTCTTTCTCGTATCTGTGACTATATCCATCCTAGCCTTTTTGTCATCACTAACATTTTCCGTGACCAGATGGACCGCTACGGTGAGATTTACACAACTTATAACATGATTTTAGATGCCATCCGTAAGGTGCCTACGGCTACTGTTCTCCTCAATGGTGACAGTCCGCTTTTCTACAAGCCAGCTATTCCAAATCCTGTTCAGTATTTTGGTTTTGACTTGGAAAAAGGGCCAGCCCAACTGGCTCACTACAATACCGAAGGTATTCTCTGCCCTGACTGTCAAGGCATCCTCAAATATGAGCACAATACCTATGCTAACTTGGGGGCCTATATCTGTGAAAATTGTGGTTGCAAACGTCCTGACTTGGACTACCGTCTGACAGAATTGGTTGAATTGACTAACAATCGCTCTCGCTTTGTCATTGACGGACAAGAATACGGAATCCAAATCGGTGGGCTCTACAATATCTACAATGCCCTTGCTGCGGTCGCTATTGCCCGTTTCCTCGGTGCCGATTCACAACTCATCAAGCAGGGATTTGACAAAAGCCGTGCTGTCTTTGGACGCCAGGAAACCTTCCATATCGGTGATAAGGAATGCACCCTTGTCTTGATTAAGAATCCAGTCGGTGCAACTCAAGCTATCGAGATGATCAAACTAGCGCCTTGTCCATTTAGCCTATCTGTCCTTCTCAACGCCAACTATGCTGATGGGATTGATACTAGCTGGATCTGGGATGCGGACTTTGAACAAATCACTGACATGGACATTCCTGAAATCAACGCTGGCGGTGTTCGTCATTCTGAAATTGCACGCCGTCTACGAGTGACGGGCTATCCAGCTGATAAAATCACTGAGACAAGCAATCTGGAGCAAGTTCTCAAAACCATCGAGAACCAAGACTGCAAACATGCCTATATTCTGGCTACCTATACTGCTATGCTAGAATTCCGCGAACTGCTGGCTAGTCGTCAGATTGTTAGAAAGGAGATGAACTGATGGTTTATACTTCACTTTCCTCAAAAGCTGGCAACTACCCTTATCAGCTCAACATCGCCCACCTCTATGGAAACCTCATGAATACCTACGGGGACAATGGAAACATCCTTATGCTCAAGTATGTGGCTGAAAAATTGGGGGCTCATGTGACGGTTGACATCGTTTCTCTCCATGATGACTTTGATGAAAACCACTACGATATCACCTTTTTCGGTGGTGGTCAAGACTTTGAACAAAGCATCATCGCAAGCGACCTACCTGCTAAAAAAGAGAGCATTGACAACTACATCCAAAACGACGGAGTAGTTCTAGCCATCTGTGGTGGTTTTCAACTTTTGGGGCAATATTATATTGAAGCTTCAGGCAAACGCATCGAAGGACTCGGTGTCATGGGCCACTATACCCTCAACCAGACCAATAATCGCTTTATCGGTGACATCAAGATTCACAATGAAGATTTCGATGAAACCTACTATGGATTTGAAAATCACCAAGGTCGCACCTTCCTCTCAGATGACCAAAAACCGCTGGGACAGGTGGTCTATGGAAATGGAAATAACGAGGAAAAGGTCGGCGAAGGGGTTCATTATAAGAATGTCTTTGGTTCCTACTTCCACGGACCTATCCTCTCTCGTAATGCCAATCTAGCTTATCGCCTAGTCACTACTGCCCTCAAGAAGAAATACGGTCAGGATATCCAACTCCCTGCCTATGAGGACATCCTCAGTCAAGAAATCGCTGAAGAATACAGTGATGTGAAAAGCAAGGCTGACTTTTCTTAAACTAAGGAAAATTAGATAAAAGAACTCCCTTATCTTGTCGGAGTTCTTTTTGCCTATTCTTTTACCCTTCTCTCTTGCATTTTCTCTCATTTTTTGCCAAAATAGAGGGGTAGAAAGAAGGTAGCATATGTCTAAATTACAACAAATCCTAACATATCTTGAATCAGAAAAACTAGACGTCGCTGTCGTATCTGACCCCGTCACTATTAATTACCTCACTGGCTTTTACAGTGATCCCCATGAACGCCAAATGTTCCTCTTTGTTCTAGCAGATCAGGAACCTCTCCTCTTTGTCCCAGCTCTTGAAGTAGAACGTGCAAGTAGCACCATTTCCTTCCCAGTTGTGGGCTATGTGGATTCTGAAAATCCATGGCAAAAAATCAAAAATGCCTTGCCACAGCACGATTTCAAACGTGTTGCTGTTGAGTTTGACAATCTCATCTTGACCAAATACCATGGTTTGAAAACTGTCTTTGAAACTGCTGAGTTTGAAAACCTCACTCCTCGCATCCAACGCATGCGCCTCATCAAATCAGCTGATGAAGTGCAAAAAATGATGGTTGCAGGGCTCTACGCTGATAAGGCTGTTAAGGTTGGTTTTGACAATATCTCTCTTGATAAAACAGAGACAGATATCATCGCCCAAATCGACTTCGCCTTAAAACGTGAAGGCTATGAAATGAGTTTTGATACCATGGTTTTGACTGGTGACAATGCTGCAAATCCACACGGAATTCCTGGTGCAAACAAGGTCGAAAAAGATGCCCTTCTCCTCTTTGACCTGGGTGTTATGGTCAATGGCTACGCATCAGATATGACTCGTACAGTCGCTGTCGGTAAGCCTGACCAATTCAAGAAAGATATCTATAACTTGACCCTTGAAGCCCAACAAGCTGCCCTTGACTTTATCAAACCTGGTGTGACTGCTCATGAAGTAGACCGCGCTGCCCGTGAAGTCATCGAAAAAGCTGGTTACGGTGAGTACTTCAACCACCGTCTCGGTCACGGTATCGGTATGGATGTCCACGAATTCCCATCTATCATGGAAGGAAACGACATGGTCATCGAAGAAGGCATGTGCTTCTCTGTTGAACCTGGTATCTATATCCCTGGTAAAGTCGGCGTTCGTATCGAAGACTGTGGTGTTGTTACCAAGGATGGCTTTGACCTCTTTACAAGCACCAGCAAAGATTTGCTTTATTTTGATTAAATCTAGACAAGCAAAAAGTCAGCTATTGAAGCTGACTTTTTTATTTTATCTTCTTGACGCTCTGAAAGACTACAAATCCTACAACCATACCCACGATATTTTGCAGGAAATTTGGTAGGATTTCTGGTAGGGCTGCCGCCCAGCCATTCATCAAAGTTGAACCCAAGGCATAGCCCCCTACCATGACAATCGTTGCCAAGATAAGTCCTAACCACTGAGATTTCCCTTTAAATCCTGCGAAAAATCCCTGCAAGCCATGGTTGATCAAGCTAAAGAACATCCACTGAGGGTAGCCTGATAAGAGGTCAATCAAGAAACCTGCTAAACCTCCAACGACAGCCCCCTCTTTACTGCCAAAGTAGAAGGCCGCAAAGAAGATACCCGCATCTAAGAGAGTTAGAATACCTGTTGGTGTCGGGATTTTTAAGAAATAACCTAGAACCACAGAAAGGGCAGTTAATAGAGATACAAGGGCGATTTTAGTTGTTTTGGTTTGCTTCATATTGTCTTACTCCATATTGATCTGCTTGTGCAATAGCACGGTAAACGAAAGCTTTAGAACTCTCTACTGCTGGGAAAAGTTCATCCCCTTTAACCAAGTGACTGGCAATGCTTGAGGCAAAAGTACAACCTGCACCAGCATTTTGTCCTTGGATAACGGGATTTTCTAGGACAGTAAAGGTTCGTCCATCATAAAAGACATCCACAGCCTTGTCCTGACTGAGGCGATTGCCTCCCTTGATAATAACTGCTGGCGCTCCTAAATCATGCAATTTTTGAGCTGCAGCTTTCATGTCTTCCAATGTTTTGATCTCTTGACCCGCTAACAATTCTGCTTCAGGAAGATTTGGCGTAATCACACTGACATGAGGGAAAAAACGAATCAACTCTTGGCAGAGCTCACTAACAGCCACGTCATACGTTTCCTTGCAGACCAAAACGGGGTCCAATATCACAGGCACTCCTGGACGTTGCTTGATAAAGTCCAAGGCCTTCTCAGCCACACTAACAGTAGGGAGAAGGCCAATCTTAATCCCTGCAAACTCGACATCACGCAAGCTATCCAATTCATGTTGAAAAATAGTATCATCCGTAGGAAAGACCTCAAAGCCCTTTTCGGTCAAGGCCGTCAAACAAGTCACTGCTACAAAGCCATGCAAACCGTTCAAGGTATAGGTAGCCAAATCAGCTGACAAACCACCTCCACTAAAAATATCATTCCCAGAAAGGGCTAAAATACGATTATTCTTCATATCGAATCTCCTTCAAATACAAACCATTTGGTGCCGCCGTTGGACCTGCAAGCTGCCTGTCCTTCTTCTCCAAAATCAAGTCAATCTGCTCTACTGGCATTCGGTTATTTCCGATTTTAAGTAGCGTCCCCACCATATTGCGAATCTGCTTATACAAGAATCCATTTCCTGAAAAGGTAAAGGTCAAAAATTGGCCTGTCTCATCGACTGTTAAACTAGCTTCTGTGATGGTGCGAATCTTGTCCTCTACACTGGTTCCAGATGCTGTAAAACCGGTGAAATCATGGGTTCCCTCTAGCTTTTTGATTGCCATCTGCATCCGCTCCACATCAAGCGTATAGGGAAAGTGAGTAGCGTAGTGACGACGCATAGGATTTTTGGGGCGCCCTCTATCCACGATAAACTCATAAGTCTTGCTATGTTTTGCATAACGACAATGAAAATCATCCGCCACAATCTCAATTGAAATCACATCAATATCTTCTGGGGACTGGGTGTCCAAGGCAAAACGGAGTTTTTCCTCATCCATCTGATAGGGCAGATCAAAATGAATGACCTGTCCAAGAGCATGAACCCCACTATCAGTCCTACCAGCACCATGAACAGTGATGGCTTGCCCCTTATTGAGTCTCGTTAAGGTTTTTTCGATTTCCTCTTGAACGCTCCGCGCATGAGGCTGGCGCTGAAAACCGGCAAAGGCAAAACCATCATAAGAAATAGTTGCTTTATATCTCGTCATAACTTCTATTTTATCAGGAAATAAAAGTGTAAACAAGTTTAAAAACCAATAATTGTCTGGGTACAAATTTTCCAGAAAGAAAAACTTAGGAAACCAATCCTAAGCTCTCTTTTGAAGTGCGTACATAACAAAGATAGAAGTGACAATCAACCAGCATCCTAGAATGGTGAAGACCAACATACCGTTTTGAGCTACCAAACCAATCGCTCCAAGAATGAAAGGTGTCGTAAAGGCCCCAAAGCTACATCCTAAAACAGCAAAAGACGTTGCCTGATTAAGGAGCTTGGCTGGGATTCTTTCGGAAAGAAGCTGAAAGACAGTGGTCAAGGCCACACTGTAAGAAAAACCTGCCACAACACTTCCAACTACCATCACACCCAATGACGGAGACAAGGCAATCACAATCTGCCCCAATCCAAAGGTGATACCTGACCAAAGGAGCAACCTTTCTTTAAACAGAGAGATAAAGAAAGAAAAACTCACACCTGCCAAGATACCAATCAACTGCATGATACTTAAAACCAAACTCGATAACTGGGCATCCCCTAGACCTCTTTCCACCATCAGACTAGGAATACGAATGGTGATAGCTGTGTTGGTACAGACAACAACTGCTGCTTCGACAGCCAATAGAAAAATTAGGCCTTTCATCTGTCCTGTCAAACGAGTCGTTTCGGCCTCTTTTTTCTTTGTTTCTTTCTTTTCTTTCCCATAAGGGACAAAGAGCAGATAAAGAATCAATACTAAAAATCCCGCACTGTAGGCCAAGAAGGTCACTGTCCATCCCAAGGATAAGAGTTGACCTACCACTAGAGTCAAAATCGACGCCCCGACAACTTCCGCTGATCCGCGGAGACCCAGCATCTGGATCCGTGTCTTTCCATGATAGCGTTCGCTGATGATGGAAATAGCCTTGGCATTGATCATCCCAACACCCAAGCCAAATAAAATCCGCATAGCAAAGACAAAATTATAATCCTGATACCAGAAGGGAGCTGTTCCACCGATAGAGAGGATGAGAAGTCCCAGACTAATCTGAAGACGCTCAGGAAGCAAACGCTCCAAAAACCCATTTAAAACCAGCATAATCATGATCCCAAAAGAAGGAAGGCTGACCAAGAGCTCGATTTGTTCTTTGGGATAGCCCTGATAGTAGTCAAACATGGCTGGCAGAGCACTTGATATGGAAAAGGAGGTAATCAAAACGAGGGAGAGGGCCAAAATACTAGCCCGTTCTAAAAATTGTTTCATGGATTTTCTTTCTATATATTTCTCACTGTTGATCTTTTTAAAAGGAAGATGGCAAGAAAAGAAGGAGCCCGATTGAACTAGAGACTCCGTCCTAACTTTCCTCATAGGAAGACTATTTTCGCTTGATTTGCTTGATCAGATAGAAGATGAAGCCTGCAACCATATACGCCGCAAAAATGATCAAACACCATTTGATAACCGTGTCCCAACCCTTGTTCACATTTAAAAAGAAATAAGGGAAGGGATTGTCCTTGGAATTCGGAATATTGAGTTTTAAGACCAGGCCGTTAAACAAGGCAAAAATCATATAAACCAAGGGCAAGATGGTCCACAAGACTGGATCCCAGATCTTGTATTGACCCTGTTTATCAAAGAAGAGGGTGTCGGCTAAAAACCAGAGTGGAACGATATAGTGGCAAAGGAAATTTTCCACTCGGTAAAAGTCTGTCGCAATCGGTGCAAGCATAAAATGGTAAATCACACAGGTAATCATGATACTCATGGTAACACCACCCTTAAGACGAAGCAAGGTCGGACTTTGCCAATTTTCACCTGAACGGCTCATCACACGGAGCAGGTAGCCCGTGAAAATCGTTACCAAAAGATTGGACAACACTGTGTAGTAAAGGAGCATACCAAAGCCACCGTGCTTGGTAATCTCCAAATAAACTCCTGTAAATGCCGCTAAGAACAAAAGTACACGACTATAAAAGATAAATTTATAATTCAGTTTCATGGCTAGATTTTCTTAACAAATTCTGACTTGAGTTTCATAGCTCCAAAACCATCAATCTTACAGTCGATGTTGTGGTCACCTTCTACGATACGGATATTTTTAACGCGAGTTCCTTGTTTTAAATCCTTTGGCGCACCTTTTACTTTCAAATCCTTGATAAGAGTTACAGTATCACCGTCAGCCAATTTATTTCCGTTAGCATCGATAGCGACAACACCTTCTTCTACTTCTGCAACTTCAGCAGGATTCCATTCATAGGCACACTCTGGGCAGACCAAGAGATTTCCATCTTCGTAGACATATTCTGAATTACATTTTGGGCAATTTGGTAAATTGTTCATGGGTTCTCCTTATAACATTTCACTATTCTTTGAAAATCAAAATTTCTCTAACAGCAACTATTATACCGTAAAATCCTACTTTTGACAATGTATCCTAAGTCTAGCAGATAAAAAAGTCATGCAACTTTTTACAGTTACATGACTTTTAAAAGATGATTGGTCATGGGCACTTATCAAGCACCTCATGATAAAAGGGATAGCAACTATATTTTACAAACCAGGAGCTTGTCCAAGTTCTGCTGCAAGCATCCAAACTGTTTTCTCAAGTTCAGCCTTAGCACCAACAAAGATATCGTTTGTAACATCATCACCTTCTTCATCAGTCACATCCAAAGCTTTTTGGAAAAGAGCGATGAGGTAGCGATAAATCGCTAGAACACGTTCCAAGCTTTCTTCAACGTTACGGAATTCTCCTTCTTCTTCTTCGATTTCACTGTGTTGAAGGAATTCTGTCAAAGTTGAGTAAGGTTTGCCTCCAAGGGTGATCAAACGTTCGCTGACTTCATCAAGGTAACCATCTAGGCTATCCATGTATTCATCCATCTTAGGATGCCATACTTGGAAACCACGACCACGCATGTACCAGTGAACTTGGTGAAGGGCAATGTGAGCCACATACAAGTCTGCTACTGCTTGGTTAAGCACTTCCTTTGTTTTTGCTAGCGCTTCAGGCGCTGATTTAGATAATGTTGTTACGTCTTTTAATGCATCTTTTTTCAATTCAACCATTTTTTTCACCTCGTAAAATTATTTTTGTAACCATCCTATTAATGGTTACAGTATAAGTATACTACTACCAGAAAACGATAGCAAGAAAAGTGTACTATCTGAGAAAAGTTGTAATAGACTGATAATTTAAGAATAGTCTGGACAGTTTTAATTAGCTGACTTGCTCGGATTTACTTGAAAATTGGCTTTGATACAGGTCATAATAAAACCCTTTTGCTTGGAGCAAGCTTTCATGATTTCCCTGTTCAATAATCTGTCCATCCTTAAGAACGAGAATCTTATCTGCTTCTTGAATGGTAGAAAGACGGTGGGCGATGACAAAGCTGGTTCTTCCCTTCATCAAGCGTTTCATAGCTTTTTGAATCAAGAGTTCCAAACGGGTGTCAACAGAGGAAGTCGCTTCATCCAGAATAAGAATTTTAGGATTGGCTAGGAGAGCACGCGCGATGGTCAAGAGTTGTTTTTGTCCGAGGGAAATATTACTTGACTCTTGGTTCATCTCCATGTTGTAACCACCAGGGAGAGTTCGGATAAAGTGGTCTACATTTGCTGCTTTGGCAGCTTCTATTATTTCCTCGTCACTGGCGTCAAGATTTCCAAAACGTAGGTTTTCTTTGATCGTACCTTCATAAAGCCAAGCATCCTGCAAGACCATCCCAAACTGACGGCGGTAGTCTTGACGTGACAAGTGACGAATATCCTGCCCGTCAACCAAGATTGCGCCTGCTGTAACATCGTAAAAGCGCATAAGCAGATTGATCAAGGTCGTCTTACCAGCTCCAGTAGGACCAACAATCGCCACCATCTCTCCCGGTTGAACTTCCAGATTAAAGTCTCGAATCAATGGTTTGTTTTCAACATACTGGAAGTCAACATGTTGGAAGGTCACCTGACCTGTTAAGGGTTCAAGGATTTCGAGTTCTTCTCCCTTGACTTCCTCTGTCTCATCCAAGATGTCGAAGATACGGTCTAACGAAGACTTGGCACTTTGCATTTGACCCGCAAGTTGTGTGATGTTTTGGATAGGCTGGCTGACCTGCCAAACGTACTGAACAAAGGCCTGCATATTCCCCACTGTCAAACGGCCCGCGATAACCTGTAAACCACCAAGAACTGCAACGATCAGATAGGTCAAGTCCGATACAGCATGAAGGGCTGGCATCATGAGTCCAGAGATAAAGCTGGCTTTAAAACCAACACGTTGGAGGTCGTCTGTAATCTTAGAAAATTCTTTATGAGAAGTTTCCTCACGACCGTAGAGTTTCAAGACATTAAAACCTGTAAGATTTTCCTGTACATAGCCATTCATCCGTCCTAAAATAGCCGCCTGCTCTTTAAAATAAGGCTGAGAACGTTTCAGGATGCTTCTGGCACCGAAATAGGTCACTGGAATGGATAGAATCACCACTATAGCCAGTTGAAAGTTCAAGTATAAAACCATTCCCATGACGAGAACAATCGTCAGAACAGCATTGACAATTTGAAGAAAAGACTGTTGAAGAGCGTTGGATACCGTCTCAACATCACTGGTAAAGCGACCCAACAAATCACCAAATTGGTGTTTGTCAAAGAAAGATACTGGGATACGATTGATTTTCTCGGTCATTTCATTTCGCAGATCCTGAGTCATAGACTGAACCGCATTGGTCATGAAATAGTTGGAATAATAAGACCCAAGTTCATACAAGAGACCTCTAAAGAGGTAAATGATTAAAACAGTTCCGATGTAGCCAGTATTGATACGAGCACCTGCAAGACCATTAGCCATATCTAAGAGATTCTTTGTCAACTCCGTAATGGCTAGCCCCAATACAAAAGGCTCCAAGACACTCATGACTACGCTTAAAACTTTTAGAAAGACTGCAAAAAAGACAGAAAAACGGTAGGCTTTCAAATAGCTCCACAAACGAGCCAAACTAGATTGTGTTTTCATATTTCCTCCTATTCTTCTGTTAGAGATGCATTTTTTAACTGCGACTCAGCAATCTCACGATAGATATCATTGGTTTCCATTAATTCCTCATGGCGACCGCGACCCACGATCTCTCCCTTATCCAGAACGATGATCTGGTCAGCATCCATGATGGTTCCGACACGTTGAGCGACAATTAAAACCGTTGCATTTTGAGTAACTTCCTTGAGACGACGACGTAAAATAGCATCCGTACGATAATCCAAGGCTGAAAAGGAATCGTCAAAAATATAGATATCAGGATTCTTTATAACCGCTCGGGCAATTGAGAGACGTTGTTTCTGTCCTCCAGAAAGGTTGCTCCCACCTTCAGCTAGATGGGTCGCAAAGCCTTCTTCTCGGCTTTCAATAAAATCTTTGGCTTGCGCCACGTCCGCTGCCTGATGTAGGTCTTTGTGACTAGCATCTTCCTTCCCATAGCGGATATTTTCAGCGATAGTTCCTGTAAAAAGCAAGGCCTTCTGCGGGATAAAACCAATCTTTTGACGGAGAGACTTGAGGCGGTAATCCCTCACATCAACACCATCTACTTTAATTTTTCCAAGTGTGACATCGTAAAAACGAGGAATTAATTGCACAAGAGATGACTTGCCCGATCCGGTCGATCCGATAAAGGCAATGGTTTCACCCGGTTTAGCGCTGAACGAAATGTTGTGCAAAACAGGATTTTCCGTCTCACCAGGATAGGCAAAGGTGACATTTTCAAATTCCAAATAGCCGTGGGTTGCTGTCTCTCTGACGCCTCCTTCATTGGGATCAATAGAAATCGGCATATCCATGACTTCTTTCAAACGTTCACTCGAAACGGCTGTACGAGGATACATGGTGAAGAGATTGGATAAGAAAAGGAAGGACAAGAGAGCGTGGAAACTATACTCAATAAAGGCTACCAGATCCCCAATTTGCAAGCTTCCTTGTTTGATAGGGTCCAGAGCAAACCAGACAATAGCTACAATCATGGCAATGATAATCTGAACAAACAAGGGTTCCGTCAAACCGGTTAGTTTAAACAGACGATTGGAATTGGCTGCATAGACTGCATTTTGTCCTGCAAAACGTTCCTCTTGAAACTCCTCACGGGCAAAGGCACGAATGGCACGAAGCCCCATCAAATTTTCACGAGCGTATTGATTGATTTTGTCCAAAGTTTTCTGCTGTTTCTCTGATAAAGGACGAGTTTTAACAGCAACATAAATGACCACCACAGCCAAGAAAGGTACTGCAAAGGCCACTATCCAGGCTAATGACGGGCTAGTTAGAAAGATCATTAAAATACTAGACAGCATCATCATGGGAGTGATGACACCCAGTTTTAAGGTCTGTTCTGCAAATTGCATGAGAACAAAGGCATCACTGGTAATACGAGTAACCAGTGAAGACACTCCAATCTTTTCATACTCACGATGAGAATACTCTTGTAATTTGGCATAGAGATCATCTCTCATATCCTTGACCATATTGGTCGTCAGCTTACTAGCAGCATAAGCCAAGACTATACGCCCCAAGGTTCCACATAGGATAATCACCAGCATAATTGCAGCCCAAACATACAATTGCTGTTCATTCCCTTTATTCACACCTTCATCAATCATCCGAGCCAGAACAGTTGGCAGTCCAAGATTGACGACAACAAAGAAAACCGCTCCAAAGAAATCCAAGAATAACCACTTGGGGTATTTTTTCAAATAAGACCAAATATAGAGCATAACTCCCCCTTTCATAACTTTTTGATATAGAAAAGAGCGCGCATCTGCACGCCTTTCTTTCCCTAAGGAACTTTCCTAGTCTAGAAAAATCCCTCTTTCACAAGAATGCTCCAAGTAAAAATAAGACAGGCAGTCAAAGTCACTTAGTACTTTTAACTGTCTGTCTAGAATGAGCTAGATTATTTTACAAAATCAAGCAACGCCAAGAAGCTTTCAGCTTCAAGTGACGCACCACCAACAAGGGCACCGTCAACGTCTGGGCAAGCCATGTATGAAGCAACGTTTTCAGGTTTAACAGAACCACCGTATTGAACACGAACTTTGTCCGCAACTTCTTGACCGAAGTCGGCTGCTACAACGTCACGAACAACTTTACACATTTTTTGTGCATCGTCTTGTGAAGCTGATTTACCAGTACCGATAGCCCAGATTGGCTCGTAAGCGATAACTGTTGAAGCAACTTGTTCAGCTGTCAAGCCAGCCAATGCAGCAGATACTTGAGCACCTACGAATTCAGCCGCTTTACCAGCTTCGTAAGTTTCAAGTGACTCACCACAACAGATGATTGGAAGCATACCGTTTGCAAAGATTGCTTTTGCTTTTTTGTTGATATCTTCGTCAGTTTCATGGAAGTAGTCACGACGTTCTGAGTGACCGATCACAACGTAGTCTGTACCGATTTCTTTCAAAACTTGTGGGCTAGTTTCACCAGTGAACGCACCTGCATTTTCAAAGTAGCAGTTTTGAGCAGCAACTTTAAGGTTTGAACCTTTAGCAGCAGCAAGAACAGCTGTCAAATCAACTGCAGGAGCTGCGATACCTGCTTCAACAAGGTCTGATGAAGGAAGTTTTGATGCAACGGCTTCAACGAATGCTTTTGCTTCTTCTGGATTTTTGTTCATTTTCCAGTTACCAGCGATAAATGGTTTACGTGACATTTCACATACCTCTTTTTTCATTTTATTCACTATTATTCTATCATATTTATAAGGAGCTTGCAAACCTTACTCTAATTTTCAAGATTTTTCAAGCGACTAATCTTGCCACAAATTCATGGCATCGAGGAAATCAGCTGAAGCCTGAACTTGTTTGGGATTGTTCGCTTCTCGCTCTGCTCGTTTGGCCTCTACCTGAGTCACAGACTTAATACCTTCATGGCGCCAGTTTCGTAGGATTGCCTGAATATATTTCCAGTTTGGCTTGCCATTGAGAACGGCCTCTCGGAGAGCTTCCTTGATCAAATCCGCCTTAACTCCGTCTTCTTTGACAGTCTTAGAAAGATCTTCGATTTCAAATGGTGTTAATAAGCGACCCAATTCCTGCTGAAAAGTTTCAACCAGATCCTTCAACTGATTCTGCGGGTTTGGGGCAGTTGTAGCTGGAGTTTGGGTATCCAACAAGCTATCTAAGCGTTCAAAAGCCAGACTAGCATCAAAAATGAGCTCAATTTCCCCATTTAGTTCAATGGTCCGATATTGCAGCAAACCATTTTCAGTCAAATTCGAAATAGATTGGTTGACATCTGCCACCTCTTTCCCAATGATTTCAGCTATTTGGCTAGGCGAAATATCTCCTAAGGCTGTGGTATTTTGTAAATAGAAAAATTGCCAGACGAGAAAATCTTCGCTGGAAGGAAAGAGTTCCTTAAAATGCAAGAGCAGGGCACTTGGCAAAACCAAGTTCCCTGTTTTAAAAGCGTCAAAATATGTCATAATTCCTCTTATAAATATCCAAATGCAGCCGCATCATCCTCTACCTTTCTCCAGTCAAAAGGGGTTTCTTGATAAACTGCATAGTTTACCCAATTGCTAAAAAAGAGGGCAGCTGATGAAGACCAACAGAGACAGGGGGTCTCATTTACATCATCATTTTTAAAGTAGTTCTCTGGGATATGAGGGTCGAGTCCCGCCTCATAATCACGAAAATACTCTCTTGCCAAAGTGTCACGATCATACTCCAAATGACCAAAACTATAAATCTCACGCAAATCTCGACTAGCCAGGATAGAAACCCCAACCTCAGGACCTTCTGACAGGATCTCCAGATTGGTCTTATTTAAGATTTCTTCTTTTAAAATCTCAGTATGACGAGAATGGGGAGCTACATAGCGATCATCAAAACCACGAAAGAGTAGATGGCCTTCTTTCAAGGTATCCTGAGGGTAAATGCCTGACAGTTTCTGCTCCATCTGGTGTTTTTCAACGCCATAGCGAGCATAAAGACCTGCTTGGGCCCCCCAGCAGATATGCAGGGTAGAAAAAACATGCGTCTTGGACCACTCAAGCACCTGACTGAATTCCTCCCAATAGTCCACTTCCTCAAATGGTAAATGCTCAATCGGAGCCCCTGTGATAATCATCCCATCAAAATACTCGTCCTTGACTTCAGGAAAAGTTTTATAAAAAGTCTCCATATGCTCTGCACGAGTCGTCTTGGAACGGTGGCTCTCCATATAGAGAAAGTCTATGTCCAATTGCAAAGGAGTATTTGCTAAATGCCGTAACAACTGGGTCTCTGTGACCACTTTTTTGGGCATTAGGTTTAAAATCAAAATTTTCAAGGGACGGATATCTTGGTGGGCCGCACGTTGATCATCCATGACAAAGATATTCTCTGTCCGTAAAATCTCAACAGCTGGCAATTTTTTATCAATTCTAATCGGCATAACCTTCTCCTAACTGTACTCTTTTAGAAATAATTGAATGTGTTTGAAGTCAAATCTCAAACACTTAGTCCTTTTATTATACTGCAAGAAGATATAGTTTTCAATTATAGTTTTTCTCTAACTAGCTATAGTTTGTTTATATAGCAGATGAAGAGAAAACAGCCCCAAGGACTGTTTTTCATTAATAATGCATAAGTACCTTGTAATCGTAATCTCCGATTTTTTCACGGCCTTTAAGCTCATCCAACTCAATCAAGAAGGCACAACCGGCTACAACTCCACCAAGTCTTTCGATCATTTCAATGGTTGCCTTGACAGTTCCACCTGTTGCCAAAAGATCATCTACGATGAGAACACGTTGGCCTGGCTTGATTGCATCAGCATGCATGGTCAAGGTATCAATACCATATTCTTTCTCATAGTCAGCAGAAATGACTTCACGTGGCAATTTTCCTGGTTTACGTACAGGAGCAAATCCAATCCCCAACTCAAAGGCAACGGGACAGCCAACAATAAATCCACGAGCCTCTGGTCCCACAATCATGTCGATTTTCTTATCAGTTGCATACTGAACAATTTCACGAACAGCGTAGCTATAAGCATTTCCATCTGCCATCAAAGGGCTGATATCACGGAAGGTGATGCCTTCCTTAGGATAATTTTCAATCGTTGCGATATAATCTTTTAAATTCATCTTTTTCTTTCTTTCAAAGTTTTTTACTCTCTATTATACCATATTTTCTGTGAAAGAAGAAGAGGAAACGCACTATTGCTACAAAGCTGATCAATGAACTGATTTTTCTAAAAGGTCATACTCATAAAAAAGACGAGCACTTTCGTACTCGTCCTTTCTTTTATAAACTACTGATTAAAGTGAGTTTACGTCAACTTTGATACCAACACCTTGAGTAGTTGTGATAGTCAAGTTTGTTACATAAGTTCCTTTAGCTGTAGCTGGTTTTGATTTTTGGATTGTTTCGTTGAAAGCTTTGAAGTTTTCAACCAATTTTTCAGCTTCAAATGATACTTTACCGATGATTGCTTGAACGTTACCTGCACGGTCAGCACGGTAAGTAATTTTACCACCTTTAGACTCTTCAACTGCTTTAGCAACATCCATTGTTACAGTACCAGTTTTAGGGTTTGGCATCAAGTTACGTGGTCCAAGGACACGTCCAAGACGTCCAACAAGAGCCATCATGTCAGGTGTAGCGATAACTACGTCGAAGTCCAACCAACCGTCGTTGATTTTCGCAACAAGATCATCTTCACCAACAAAGTCTGCTCCAGCAGCTTTTGCTTCTTCAGCTTTTGCACCACGTGCGAAAACAAGAACGCGTGAAGTTTTACCAGTACCGTTTGGCAATACCATTGCTCCACGGATTTGTTGGTCAGCTTTTTTAACGTCGATGTTCAAGTTGTATGCAACTTCTACAGTTGCGTCGAATTTTGCAAAGTTAGTTTCTTTTGCAAGTGCTACAGCTTCTTCTACACTGTATGCTTTTGTGCTGTCGATTTTCTCAAGAGCAGCACGAAGTTGTTTGCTTTTTTTAGCCATTTTCTATTCTCCTTGTAAGTGGTTCAATCGATTTTCATCTCCCACGTCACTTCTCGAAATGATGAAGTCTTGCGGGTTTTCAGCCTATTATTTTCCTTTTCCTACTTCGTTCAGTTCCTTTGCTGTACCTAAGTACAAGCCTCAGTCACTTGCCTAGTATGAAAAGCAACTAATAGACTGCTGTGAGATTTCTACTGTGTTATTGATTAGTCAACAACAGTGAATCCCATAGAACGAGCAGTACCTTCGATCATACGCATTGCAGACTCAATGTTTGCTGCGTTCAAATCTGGCATCTTAGTTTCTGCAATTTCTTGTACTTGTGCACGAGTAACTGTAGCAACTTTAGTTTTGTTAGGTGTACCTGATCCTTTTTCAACACCTGCAGCTTTTTTCAAAAGAACAGCAGCTGGTGGTGTTTTTGTAACGAAAGTAAATGATTTGTCTTCGTATACTGAGATAACAACTGGAATGATCATACCAGCTTGGTCAGCTGTACGAGCGTTGAACTCTTTTGTGAATCCCATGATGTTGATACCAGCTTGACCAAGAGCAGGTCCAACTGGTGGAGCTGGTGTAGCTTTACCAGCAGGGATTTGCAATTTTACAAGTTTTTCGACTTTTTTAGCCATTTTTAAATCCTCCTTTGTGGTTTTGGCGGTAATGTAAGATTTTTACCTCCCACAAGTATGCTTTACACATACTCATCTATTATACACTATTTATCTAAAAATGCAAGAGAAAAATTTCTTTTTTAATCGACGTAATCTCCGCCTTCAAAGCCATAGTATTCTTCCAAACTAAGGCCACTTGCAGCAATTTCTTTGGCTTCTTTTCCGACGTAGCGAAGATGCCATTCTTCCGCCATGTAGCCAGTCTCTTTTTCCTTTCCTTTGAGATAGCGAACAACAAAGCCATAGTCAGCCGCATGATCCAAGAGCCACTGAGCTGCCTTCTCATCTGTCACTAATTCTCCATTAGTCCCAATCAAATCAAAAGCAAGACCTGTTTGGTGTTCACTATAACCTGGGCGAGCTGAATAGCGATCTGCTGCTTCCTTACCGTCTTGATTCACATAGTCTTGATAAAGTTTGGTTTGAGTTTCATAACTTCTAAAACCACTGTAGTGATCGCTGATTGGGTAGCCAGCTGCTTGCATTGCTGCAATGAGTTTGACCAACTCTGCCTTAGCTGTTGGATTTTCTCCTGGATTGTAGTCTTTTGACAAAGGATAGTGCTTATTAGCTACGACGATTTCATCGTATTTTCCTTGTATACTATAGTGGTCTCCCTTATTGACAACTTCTGCCTTTTTCTGACTAGAAGCTTGAGATTTGCTTCCTACAGTCCCTTCAGATTGGCTAGTCTGTTCCGTTTTTTGAGTATTTTCTTCATTTTTAGGTGTTTCTTGAGAACATGCTGCTAGGGTTACTGCTAGCAAACCGGATAAAACGATGTATCTTTTTTTCATTTTTTTCTTCCTCTCTTAAATCACATGCTTCTCTAATTCATCGGATAAGGTTTTAATCATTTGTTCCAACTCATGGAATTGCACTTGGCAATCTTCTGCCGCCATTTCTTCCCAGGGCACCCACCAGACTGGACCACGGCCATTCAATCCACGACCCCTCATATCACCTGATCGTCTTGGAAAGAGGTGCCAGTGAACATGGGCATCTCCATTTCCTAGAAGTTCGATGTTCATCTTTTCAGCTTTAAACGCTTTGGCGACTGCTTCTTGGACCAGACTCATTTCCTCTAGAAAACGAAGTTTTACAGAGGTTTCCATCTGATGAAGTTCTGTGACATGCTCTTTTGCCAGAAATAAGGTATAGCCCTTAAAGTATTGGTGGTCTCCAATGACAACATAGCCTGTTTCTAGTTCTTTTACAAAGTAGGGATTTTGTCCAGCTTTGATGAGTTCAATTCTCTGACAGATTAAGCACATTCTATGATACCCCCTCGCTCTTGAGATAGGCATCAACCATACGCTCAGTCGCTACTACTGAATCAATGTGGGTGCGCTCATAAGAGTGACTGGACTCGATTCCCGCACCAAGGAGGGCATGCTTGACCTCTGCACCTGCTGACATAGCTGCTGAAGCATCCGAACCATAAAATGGATAGATATCCAGCTTAAATGGAATATCCTGCTCTTTCGCCAAAGCTACTAAGTGTTGACGGAAGTCATAGTGATAAGGTCCTGAAGCATCCTTGACACAGATAGATACTGTGTACTCATCTGTCTGTTGGTCATCGCCCATAGCTCCCATATCTACAGCTAGATATTCGACAACTTGACTTGGGATACTTGAGTTAGCACCATGACCCACTTCTTCAAATACTGAAAAGGCAAAATGTGTCGTCATCGGCAAGTCAATTCGCTCTTCTTTATAAACTCGAAGGAGATTGAGCAAAATTGCTGCGCTGACCTTGTCATCCAAGTGACGGGACTTGATAAAACCAGCCTCTGTCACGATAGTTCGTGGGTCAAAGCTGATAAAATCACCGACCTCGATGCCCAAGGCGCGAGTTTCTTTTTCATTGGTCACTTTTGCGTCCAAACGCACTTCCATATTGTCCTGTGTGCGTTCTGCAGTTCCTGCATCCTTGTAGACATGGCATGAAGTTTGGTGGATGAGGATGGTTCCAGATACCTTTTGACCAGTGCTAGCCACATGCACCGTACAGTTTTCCCCTTCAATCATGTTCCAAGGAAAACCACCGATACGATCTAATTTGAGACGACCATCCGGTTTGACTGCACGAACAATAGCACCCAGCGTATCCACGTGGGCAGTCACATAGCGTTGTTGCTCATCGTTTTGACCTTTAATGGTCACATTGACACCCCCCTTAGCTGTTCGAATAGGCTGGTAACCAAGCTCTTCTAAAGTATGGACTAGGTAGTCTGAAATCTCACGCGTAAAGCCCGTCGGAGATGCAATTGCGGTTAGTTCTTTGATATAGTTTACAGTCTGATTCATTTCTTCACCTCTTTCCTACCATTATAACATTTTTCTAGTCAGACTCCTTCTCAAAAAGGAGAAAAACTGTGTTTAGTTGCTTTCACTATCGATCCATGTTATAATACAAATACTTTGATTATAAAAGGAAAGTAAAAAATATGAAATCATACTTTAAAGTATCACTAGCCCTAGTGGCTTCACTTGTCCTCCTACTCGGATGTTCCAAACAAGCATCAACACCTACTAACAGCAGTAGCAAAGAAGACACAACAACTCAGTCAAGCGAGACCAAACAAAGCAGTCAGCAATCATCTGAAAAGAAAGATGAGACAGAAACCCACACATTTGTCCACAATAGCAAACCTGGAATTCATTCTACCTTGACTTATACTGTGAAGGGAGATGACGTTGTAAAACAAACTGTTCATAATGTACTTGACCCTGAAAAACTTAATAATACCGCGGAAGGTGTTAAGGAAATTGTTGATGATACTTATAAAGGTTATGAAGGGGTCAAAGGGGTTACACAAAAAGTTGAAATTCAAGACGAAAAAGTTATCCAAAACATCGAGGTTGACATGACTGTCGCGAGTCTTGACGAATTGAAAAAAGCAATGCCGAACGAATATTCTGGTATTGGAAACCGTGTAAGCTTTGCTGCCTCGAAAAAAATGCTTAAAGAAGCTGGTTATACTGAACAAACCAACTAATGAGTCGTGCTCATACAAAAAATTCTTGGTCGATGACCAAGAATTTTTTTATTCCATCTCAAAAACGTCACTCTCTTGTTTGTTTGGTAGAACCAGTGAAAGCAAGATTCCAATAATTGCTGGCACCAACCATGGTAGAGAGGCAGCTGCAAACGGAAGAGCATTAACGAGATTTGCTAGAAACTCAATCTTAAAAGAACTTCCAAGGACGCTTGCAAGAGCAATCGCTGTAACAAGCCCAATAGTTAACTGCATACCTGGTTTTGATAGAGCGACAAACTTATTAACAATCACAATCATCACAATGGCGATGGTGATTGGGTACAAGATTACCAGTACTGGAACTGAATACTTAATGATTGCATCAAGACCAAGGTTTGCAATAGCAAATCCAATCAAGGTAAAGGCAGTTGCATAGACCTTGTAGCTGATTTGTGGGAAACGTCCATTAAAGAATTCAGCTGTAGACACAATCAAGCCAACTGTCGTTGTGAAGCAGGTTACAGTTACCATAACAGCAAGGAAGAGTTGAGCTGTTGAACCAAAGATTTCCTGAGTAGCTTGCGACAAGATATAAACACCTGGTGTTCCACCCTTCATTGCTTCTGCTGGTACCGGGAAGTGATTTCCAAGGAATCCTAAACCGATGTAAAGAGCGCTAAAGGCAAGAGCTACAACGATACCAACCACCCAAATAGTTGAAATGTACTCTTTCTTACTTGAGAATCCAAGTTGTTTCAAGGTTTGAACAGCAATCACACTAAAGGCGACTGAAGCAAGAGCATCCAAGGTATTATACCCTTCTAGGAAACCTGTTCCAAAAGCAGAGGATTGATAGGCTTCTGAGGCCGCTTGAGGACTTGTTCCACCATACTTGAAGGCACCTAGTACAACCAAGATAACGATCAACAAAGCAAAGACTGGTGTCAAGATACGTCCGATCCGATCCAAAATCTTTGATGGATTGAGTGAAATCAAATAAGCCGCTACAAAATATAGTACGGTAAAGACAATCAATCCAAGTCCTTTATTCGCATCTGATAAAAGGGGGCTAATCCCGACTTCGTAAGCTGTTGTGGCTGTACGTGGAATGGCAAAGAAGGGACCAATTGATAAATAGAGGACTGCGAGATAAAGCGTCGCAAACCAAGGTGAGATTTTCTTAGAAATCTCATAAATGTATCCCTTAGGATTGAGAGTTCCAATAATGAGAGTCAAAACGGCGATACCGACGCCTGAAAAGACAAAACCTGCAATGGCAGGAAGAAAATGTTCTCCAGATAGGGCACCTAGAGAAGGCGGAAAAATCAAGTTCCCCGCACCAAAAAATATTCCAAACAGGAGCAAACCTGTTAGGGCACCTTTTTTAGCCATAAAGAATCTCCTTCATATTTCTAAAATACTGACCTAGTATATCACGAATAAGAGTATGAAAAAAGCATCACGAAGTAAATATTGAATGTTTTCAATATTTTTAAAAATAAGAATTATCTAAAAACAAAATCCTCCTACCTAGTACACACCAAGTAGGAGAAATGCAAAATTTTAAAGATTTTCAAAGGCCGTCATACCACCTTGAACATTGATGACCTTATATCCATGCTCCTCTAAAAACTGGCAAGCACGAGCTGATCTCATCCCAGATTTACAAATAACATAATGTAACTGCTCCTTGTCCAACTGCTCATAAGTATCAGCCAGTTGACTAAGCGGTAAGTTGTGTGCACCTTCTAAATGAAGCATCTTGAACTCTTCTATTTCTCTCACGTCCACTAGAGAAAGCTGACCATTTTGGTAAAGCTGATAAAATTCATCGAAGGAAATTTCTTTCATTCTTTTTCTCCTAAAATCGTTTTAATTCTTCTTTGCAACTCTGGCACCACTTCTGACTCAAACCAAGGATTCTTAGCCATCCAGATTTGATTACGAGGAGAAGGGTGAACTAAGGGGAAATACTCAGGCAAGTAGTTCTGGTAATGTTTTACCCTTTCTGTCACCTTGCCACTGATTTTCTCCTGTAAATAATAGGCTTGGGCATATTGCCCAATCAAAAGTGTCAATTCAATATTTGGACATTCCTTGAGGAGTTGTGGGTGCCATTTTTCGGCAAAGCCTTTACGGGGGGGAAGGTCGCCCGATTTTCCATGTCCTGGGAAATAAAAGTCCATGGGAATAACTGCAAACAAGCCCGAATTGTAAAATGTATCTTCATCTACACCTAGCCACTCACGCAGACGATCACCACTCTTATCCTTCCAATAAATCCCAGCTTCTTGCGTTTTAAACCCCGGAGCTTGACCGACAATATTGATGCGAGCAGTTTTTGGCGCCGCAAAGAGAGGTTCGATTCCACGTTCTGTATAGCTGGTATTCTGTGGATCCGCCATAATGGCTTGCTTGATTCTTTCGATTTGAGACATCTGTTTTCCCTCCAAAAAGAAGTCTAAGCATAAAATCTCAGACTTCTATCGTTTTATTTGATTAATTCATAGATAGCTTCTGCATAGATTGCTGCTGCTCGGAAGAGATCGTCTAAGGCGATGAATTCATTGGCTTGGTGCATGGTATCAATAGAATCTGGGAACATAGCACCGTAGGCAACACCACGTTCTAGCAAACGGCCGAAGGTTCCACCACCAATGACTTGCTCGTGACCTTGGAGACCAGTTTGTTTTTCATAGACATTCAACAAGGTTTGAACGAGTGGATCTTCCATTGGCACATAGTGAGGGGTGTGACCGTGTTCAGAAAGGCTAACAGAAGCAACTGGCAAGTTTTCAAGAACTGATTTGATTTGCTCTGGACTTGTTCCTTTTGGATAACGGAAGTTGAGGGCAATGGTATTATCAGTACTTGCTTCGTCAAAGCGGAAAACACCCGCATTCATAGAAAGGGCACCCATCTTTTCATCAACATGAGCAACCTTGAGATTTTCACCCTCATGATCATTCAAGAGAATCTTACCAGCGATGTCGAGGTAGTCTTTGGCTGGTCCAGCAAAGTCAAATTGGCTGAGGAAGAGTGCTAGGTAGGTAGCTCCATTGACACCTGAAGCAGGCATAGCACCATGAGCTGATTTACCAATCACAGTCACCTTGTACTGACCGTTTTCTTCTTTGATTTCTCCTCTGAGTTTGTACTCTTCAACAAAGGCATCTAATTTAGCTTGCAAGTCAGCCAGGTCACCTGAAACAACTGCTGTCGCTGATTCAGGTACCATGTTTTCACGTAAACCACCTGTAAAACTGTGAAGACGGGCAGCACCAGTATTTTCACCCGCAAAGTGAAGATATTCTGTGATATTTCCTTTTTCACCGTTGATGATAGGGAATTCAGCATCTGGAGAGAAACCAAAGTCTGGTTTCGCAAGCCCTACATGTTCAAAGTAGTAGTCCATGTCTGCCCAGCCAGATTCTTCGTCTGTTCCGACGATGAAACGAACTTTTTTAGAAGTTGGAAGGCCCAGTTCTTTGATGATTTTCAAACCATAATAGCAAGCTGTTGTAGGGCCCTTGTCGTCAGATGCTCCACGCGCATAGAGGCGACCGTCTTTGATAGTTGGTGTATAAGGGTCTGTATCCCAACCGCTACCAGCTGGTACCACGTCCATATGGGCAAAGATTCCGAGAACTTCTTCTCCTTCACCAAACTCAAAATGTCCTGCGTAGTTATCAACATTTTGAGTTGGATAGCCATCGCGGTCTGCGATCTCAAGGAATTTTTCTAAGGCTTTTACTGGACCAGATCCAAATGGATGCTGAGCGTCAGCCTTGCTGTCGTCACGTTCTGAGTTGATTTCCAAAAGGCTAAACAAGTCAGCCAAGAGGTCTTCTTTGCGTTTTTCTACTTCTGCTGTAAAATCAATTGCTGTCATTTTTTCTTCCTTCTATCTTTTCTCGATGATTTCATCTACTGGCAAGCGGTAGCTTGGTTCCAATTTTTCATCTGTGTAACCCACCGTAATCAAGAGTTCTGGACGGAAGCGGTCTTCAATTTCCAAAACTTCGTTGACTTTTGATTTGTCAAATCCAAGGATAATGTTAGAACCGATTCCTTGGTCTGTCAAAGCGAGAACCAAGTTCATGGCAACCAAACCTGCATTGAGGGCTAGGTAATCGCTAACCTGTTGTTCATTGTAACGGGCGAATTCCGCAGGCAAATTTTTCATAAAGTATTGAAGTTGCTCTTCTGAGAAATTCTTTGCACCACCAACACGGGCAATCTTGCGGGCACGTTTAGCAAGGTCCGTATCTGTAAACAAGGCAATGGTTACAGGTGCTGATGACACCTGCTCAAAGTTCGAACCGTATGCCAATTTTGCCAATTCAGCATTTTTCTCACGAACCACCACGAATTTCCATGGCTGACTATTGTGGGCACTTGGAGCCAAGGTTGCGATTTCGATAGCCGTACGCACATCTTTGGGATCCACTGGTTTATCAGTAAAATGCTTAGTCGCATGACGTTTTTTATTTAATTCAAGAAATTTCATAATCGATTTCCTTTTCTAATTCTACTGCTTCCATTTTACCATATTTTGAAAGAGCTTGCAGAGATTTTTCATAGAGTTAGTACTTCTTTCAAACTCTCTACTATTCACTTGTAGCTCTTTAAGTAGGTATCGTTTTGGATTTAAACAAATCAAAAAGCAGGTGATAACTCACCTACTTTCTCATATTATTGACCAGATGTGTATGGAGCAACTGCTTTATAAGCCGCTTCCAGCGCTTTCTTCATTGTGTCACGTCCAGTTTTCAATTGTTGAACAAATAGAGTACGAGTTTGTTCTGGCACTACTGTATCATCAGAACCAATACTTGAAAGGCTTTCGTTAAATGACTCTCTTACAGTCTCCATAGACTTAAGCGCTGGTTCAACTTGGGCGTTATATGCTTCTTTTCCACTCTCTGGAATTTTTTCCCCAATTTCAACTGCATGCTTTTTATAATTGTCGACTAATTTACCAAAGACTTTCTTCACATCTCCAACAGTTTTAGCATTATCAATTTCTTCATCGGTGATCAAAACAACCTCATTATTTTCTGTCTTTGAACTAGACGTTGTTGATGAAGTCTCTGAAGAAGAAGTTTGTTCTACAGAGCTTGAAGTCTTAGTCGAAGAATCAGACGTTGTTTTCCCTGAACATGCTGCTAAAACAACAACAGATAAAAGAGCCATACTGGCTGTAATAATTTTCTTCATAATGTTCTCCTTTTTATTAAGAATTGAGTTCATTGTATAACAAAATAATTTCAATGTCAAACTTTAGCTAAGGCATCTTTTCTAAGCAATTCGACTACAAACCTCACTTCCAAATAAGAGCGTCCATTTTATTTCTAATTTTACAAAAAATCAAAATAATCCTTCACATCCTCTACATACCCGTGCTTTTCGATTAAACTAGCCAAGAGTTCCAGATTGTGCCCCCGATAATTGTCTTCTCGTCGTAGTTCCTCATACATTTCGATAAAGGGAAGGCCCTTGGACTTGGCCAATTCTAACTCCGCTTCATAATCATAAGAAACTTTTCGGAATAGAATGTTTACCAATTCCCCATTTTCAACCTCTATCACGGCATACTGGGCACGGTGATTTTTTAACGCCTCCCAATCAAAATAGGGCATGCCAATCGTACCTGGATTGATGATTTGTTGCCCTTGACTGCCGTAACGAAGCAATTGCTTGTGGACATGACCATAGACTGCCACGTCCGTTTCCTCATCTAGGAGTTGGTCAAATTTATCTGTATCATTCCCAACAGACAGGTCCCCACCATAGTTTTTTTCAGGTAAATTATGAGAAAGAGAAAAGCGCAGTCCGTCAACTTCTTTCTTTTCCAGCAAAGGCAAGCTTCGTAGCCAGACAATCGTTGCAGGATCCATTCGCTCCATCAAAAACTGGGTTAATCGCATGAGCTGGACTTCCTGTGGGTCTTCTAAGCCATATTGCCCATCTAAAGCCTCAAGGACACAATCATCCCAATTGCCTCGAACACTTGCCGTGATAGGAAGATTCTTTAGCAGAGCAACCAGATCATTTGCACCTGGACCAGGAAGAAAAATATCTCCCAGAAGCCAATATTCACTGGCTCCTTGAGTTTTAGCATCTGCAATCACCGCTTCTAGCGCTGTCACATTGCCATGAATATCTGATAAAATTGCGATTTTATGGTTCATGATGATTTCCTTTTTCTATTTCATCTAGCCAATTGTGAAACTCCCAACGAAGAGGAGCTTCCTTGCCTATTTTTTGTCTCAAATAATCTTGATATTGAAGATAGAAAGCGTAATTTCCCCAACTACTCCACACTTGAGAAGGTCTTGGGATACACAACTGTTTGTTCGCCCTCTCTAACACGATGTTATCTATCGGTACGTGTAAAAAAGGAAAAACGAAGTCTAGGGTTACAGCTTCAAGCATATACAGATACTTGAAAGTCATATTAATCCACTTTTGAGCATGACCGTAAGTGAATCGAATCCCATTTGAGCGATAGCAATCTATCAAAACATCACAAGTCCTATGATGCCAACTATCAAAATCAGTTTGACACAGCTTGTCCCGATTCAAGAGATTTAAAATCGCTTCTTTGATACACTTAGAAGCTCGATTTCTCATCTCCAAGCGCTGTTCATCTGGCATGCCATGAAATCGCAAGGTTCGATTAAAATCAAGATAGGCTCGAGTAGTTGCAGCTAAAAATAAATCTTTTGAATTCCCAAAGTAAGCAAATCGTAAAAAAAGGAGTATATCTCTGTCAATCTCAATCCTATTCATTTCTTCTACTTTCTATCTAGATACTTATTCTAATTCTTTTAATGGTTCCGCCACTTGAGCCCATTCCACTTCTTCCTGAGGATTCAACTTTCTCTGCACAGCTTCTGCGACTGCCCTTGGCACCCCAACTTCGACAATCTCATCCACACTGGCTTCCTTGATTTTAGTGAGAGATTTAAAATGCTTCATGAGATTCTGCTTGCGTTTAGGCCCCAGACCGTCAATCCCATCCAATTGTGATGAAAAGGAGTTTTTGGAGCGCAGTTGGCGGTGGAAAGTGATAGCAAAGCGGTGCACCTCATCCTGGATGCGTTGGAGGAGGAAAAATTCCTGAGAATTACGAGACAACTCCACCACCTCAAGCGGATCTCCAAAGAGCAGCTCATGGGTTTGGTGCTTGTCATTTTTTTGCAGCCCAGCAATCGGAATGTCCAAGCCCAGCTCCTCTTGAATGACTTGCTTAGCGATATTGACCTGACCTTGTCCCCCATCGATGACAATCAAATCTGGCGGGGTTAAACCATCACGTTGAACTCGGCCATAACGTCTGCGAATGACTTCTCTCATACTAGCATAGTCGTCTGGTCCAACAACCGTCTTGATTTTGTATTTACGGTAATCTTTTTTACTCGGTTTTCCGTTAACAAAGACCACCATGGCTGAAACAGGACTGGTTCCCATGATATTAGAGTTATCGAAGGACTCGATGCGAACTGGAGTCGGTATTTGGAGCAAGCGTCCCAGATTTTCAATAGCTCCTTGGGTCTTCTCGACAGATTTTTCTAGCAGATTGAACTTCTGCTCCAGACTAACACGGGCATTTTTTATGGCTAGATTGACCAGCTGTTTTTTCTCACCACGCTGGGGCTTGAGAATCTTGGTATCCACCAAGGCCTTGACAGCTTCTTCATCGATATCCTGTGGAATCAATACCTCGTTGGGAACTAGGTGAGATTTTTCTTGATAAAATTGTCCCACATAGGTCAAAAAGTCCTCGTCCGGATCATTGTAGTAGGGGAAGAGATTGACATCCCGCTCGATGAGTTTTCCTTGACGGACAAAGAAAACCTGAACACACATCCAGCCCTTATCCACATAGTAGCCAAAGACGTCCCGATTTTGCAAATCTTTTGCCATGACCCGTTGCTTGGTCCTAAGAGTCCCAATGGCCTGAATCAGGTCACGGTATTCCGCTGCCCGTTCAAACTCCATACTTTGTGCTGCAACTGCCATTTTCCCTTTAAGATCATCGATGATTTTGTCATCCTGCCCTTTTAAGAAGTCAGAAACCTCCTGAGCCATGGACTTGAAATAGGCCTCATCCTTCTTACAGATAGTGTGGGCCATACATTGACCGATATGGTAATAAAAACAGACCTTAGACGGTGGATTGGTACACTTACGAAAAGGGAAAATCCGATCCAAGAGCCGCTTGATTTCATTGGCTGCCCCCACATCTGGATAGGGACCGAAATAAAGACCTCCATCCTTCTTGACCTGACGGGTAATAATCAAACGAGGATAGCGCTCATTGGTGATTTTGATGAAGGGATAGGACTTATCATCCTTGAGCATGATATTATATTTAGGCTTATTCTCCTTGATCAGGTTAATTTCTAGGAGAAGCGCTTCAATATTGGACTCAGTGACGATAAATTCAAAATCCACAATCTCAGATACCAGAGCTTCCGTCTTGGTATCGTGACTGCCACGGAAATAGGAGCGTACGCGGTTGCGCAGATTTTTAGCCTTTCCTACATAGATAATGGTGCCATTTTTATCCTTGTGAATGTAACAACCAGGGCTGGTCGGCAAGAGCTCTAGTTTTGATTTGATCAAGTTATTCATAGTTCCATTATAACAAAAAGGCCGTAACAGGACGAACAAAAAGCCCCACCAATCACTTGATGGAGGAGCTTTGATTTCATTTCAGATTGCACCGACTTCATCTAGTCGCTACTGGTATAGAGTTCTTGAACTGCCCTCACATCCTGAGGCTGAATCCCATAATAGGAACCTGCTGGCTGCATGACAGAAGTTTCGTTAGTATGATCCAATCCAATGGCATGTCCCAGCTCGTGCTCCGCTGTATGCACGATCCATTCATAAGAATAACCATAACTTGGATTGGATAGATAATAGTGATTCAGGCGAACCGTTACAGATATAAATTGATTGGTTAACAAATTGGTTTGACTCTCGGCTTGACCAGCTACAGCGGTCGATCCATCATTCATCTCACTTGCCACAATATCTGCCTGGCTAGGATCCGCAACCACCTCAAAGGTAAAGGCTCCCGTTTGATTCCAGTTTTTTATGGCTTCTGCATAGGCACCTTGGAAGGTCTCATCCATTTGAGGTTCAATATAGATGCGAGCTGAGGCCTGAGCCCACTTGCCTTCTGCATGTTGGTGACTGTCTGTCTGAGACAAGACTTCCAGCGTTCCCGTCTCCTTCCATTGATTCCAGCCATCTTGACCAATCTTGCTCATTTTTTCAACCTGATTGATCGCAGAATGAAAATCACCTGTCAGATACCAAACCACTCCAAAAGCAATGAGCAGTAGAATAACTACAGTCCAAACCAGACGCCAGAAGAAACGCCAAATTCCCAAAAGAAATCGGAAGAATAATCGAATAATCCAGAACATGACGCCCCACCTTTCATAAAAATAAGAACCTATCTTGAAATCACATTCTCCTTGATCAAGATAGATTCTCTATTTTACTGAAGAAAGCTGAAAGAAACCTAAAACTAAGATAAGCGCTCTTCCAAAACAAAGTCAATTGGTAGAGTAGCTAAAAAACGTTCCAATTGTTTTTCCCAGTAGTACCACTCGTGCTTACCTGGACTGTGACTATAGGTCACCTCAAAACCAAGCTTTTTGAGGTTTTTCACTGCGAGGTTATTGGCAGAGTAGAGATAGTCTTGTTCCCCACACCAAGCCCATAGTTTGGTCTTTTTATCGGATTTTTCAGCCATGCTTTCAAGCGAATGAGGACTAGCTGTCCAGTCTTTAATCTCTCCAAAAACTCCTCTCCAGTAGGCAAGAGAGCCCAAATCATGACTTTCAGGAGAAAATTCCTGAAAACTGAGTGCACCAGAAAAACTAGCCGCATGAGAAAAACGATTCGTCGATAGAGCGAGTTTGAAGGAGCCGTAGCCACCCATGGAGAGACCTGCAATGAAGGTCTTTTCTCGCTTGCTGGTCATATTGGGGAAGAAGCGTTTCATGACTTGGGGGAGTTCTTCTGCTAAAGCTGTATAGTAGTTATAGCCATACTGAGTATCTGTGTACCAGCCATTATTTGTATTGGGCATGATAACAATGAGATTGGTTCCACGCAACAAGCGTTCGACATTGGTACGTTTGAGCCAGCTATTTTGATTTCCTGACATTCCGTGCAAAAGGTAAAGAACAGGAATATCTGCGCAATCTGGTTCAGTCACCCGACTAGCATCTGGATAGAGTACTGTAACGCCCCACTCCATATCCAAAACTTCTGAGTAATACTCAATATTCATAACTGCCATGATTTTCTCCTTTGGCTATTCTATAAGAAAAAGCCGAATTTCGACTTTTTCTGTAGGTATTCTGCTTATTATTTAGCTTCCATCACGACTGGCAAGATTGCTGGGCGACGCTTGGTTTGATCAAAGAGGTACTTGGTCAAATTGTCACGAACCTTGCCTTTGAGATCTGCCCAGTCAAAGTCATCCCCTTGAAGATACTCTTCTACCGTTTGGTTAATCAATTCTGAACTTTCACGGAGAATGTCGCGACTTTTCTTAAGGTAGATAAATCCACGCGTATGAACACGAGCCTTAGCCACAATCTTCTTCTCACGACGGTTAACAGTGATCGCCACGATAAAGATTCCATCCTCTGACAAGACCTTACGGTCGCGAAGAACGACATTCCCAACATCACCAATGGCATTTCCATCAATCATGACATCGCCTGCAGAAACTGTTCCAGCTGGGACGAAGTCTCCATGTTCATAGGACATGATTGTTCCCTTTTTAGGGATGAAAATGCGCTCTGGCAACATTCCAACTGCCATAGCAGCCTTGGCATGCGCATCCAACTCACGGTACTCCCCTTGGACAGGGAAAAGATATTTCGGTTGCAAAAGATTGATCATCAACTGCAAATCACGCGCATTTCCGTGTCCTGATACTCGCAAACTCTGGGTAATGAGTTTTACCACACCACCAGCTTGGTAAATCATATTTTCAACGCGAGCCACAACCGCTTCTTTGGCGGTGGATGGAGTTGTTACAATATAAACCAAGTCCCCATCCTTGATTTCTACATAACGGTGGCGCCCAATGGACATCTTGCGAAGCCCATTGATGGGTTCACCCATACGACCTGTCTCTAGGATAATCAACTCATGGTCTTCAAAACGAGACATTTCTTTTGGTTTAATCAAAAGGCTTTCATTAGCTAGGGATAATTTTTTGAGACGAATCGCTGTACGAACGATATTTTCAACATCAAATCCAGTCAAAACGACTCGGCGACCTGTATCTGCTGCAGCATCAAAAACCTGCTGGATACGAGAGAGGTTGCTGGCAACTGCTGCAACGATGATACGACCTTCCCAGTCTGCAATGGTCTGAGTAATTTCATCCCCAACTTCACTCTCGCTCGCCACCTGAATATTGCTGTCTGCATTCGCAGAATCACTGAGAAGTGCCAAGACACCGTCACGGCCGATTTCGGCTAAACGCGCAAAATCCGTCGCATAGGATTCGCTAGCCGTCTGGTCAAATTTGAAGTCTCCTGTGTAAACAATGTTCCCTTTTTGTGTTTTCAACACAACTCCCAGACTCTCTGGGATAGAGTGAGTCGTACGGAAGAAGGAAACCACAGTTCCTCCAAAGTCAATCTCCGTGTTTTCATCAATCACATGGAAGTCATTGAATTTCTTAACCGTATCATTTCCTTTGACAAAGAGTTTCGCCAACTCAATGGTCAACTCAGAACCAAATACAGGCACCTTAGCCTCTGCCAAGAGATAAGGCAGGGCACCAATGGCATCCGCATGTCCGTGGGTCAAGAAGACCCCAGCGATACGATTGCTATTTTCAAAAAGGTATTCCATGTTTGGAATGACAACGTCGACCCCAAGCTGTTCATTCTCAGGGTATTTAAGCCCTGCATCCAAAACAAAAATCGAATCGCCTATTTCAGCGATGTACATATTTTTCCCATTTTCTCGTACACCACCTAGTGTTGTTAAACTGATATTACTCATTTTCCCTCCGAAACTTAATTTATCTTGATTATAGGGTAGGTTTACCCTCTTATTCTAAAAGTTCTAAAACTTTCAGCCGAATCTTTTCCTACCATTATACCATTTTTTTGACGATTTTCAAAACGAAGATTTGTTTTCAAAAAAGAGCTGGTTACCCAACTCTTTCCTAACTTCTACTATTTCTCCATTAAAAAGTTATAAATTTCTTGCACGGTACCCAGCGCCATCATTTCTTGGTCTTTAACGGTCTGTTTGAGATTTTGGTAAATCTGACTTTCAGCAATTTCCCTTTTCGGCGCTTCTTTATTGACTGTCATCACACCATCTTTGATCGTCACAAAACCTAGCTCTTCAAAGACTTGGATCATCTTGACCAGCAAGATTTGTTGGATATTGAGATAAGTCGCCAAATCCTTAAGCTTGTAGCGAATATCAAACTCTGGGAACTGGTAAATAGTCTTGTACAATTTAGCAAACTGTTCTCTAGTCCCATAACCTGTCAGATAGTAGGCCTTGTCGATGTCGTTTTTGAAATAGACAGCTGAGAAATGTTGCTCCTGAAAAATGGCCTTAAGCAAGGTAATATCTTCAGGGATGTTTTTTACGACAATCGCCTCACTATTCGCCAAATTTGGCACCTCTCCAGAGAAATCCAAAACTGGAACCCCTTCTGGCAAGACTGCATTCTTCCCACGAATGTTAAAGAGTTGAACACCTTCCACACGCGCATCCACCATCATCAACTGGAGGGCAGTTTGGCCATTCCATTGGTTGACAGACAAGGTGACTGCCAATTCTAGATTCTTGGTTTGAGCAAACTCTGTCGCCCATCTACCTTGACCAAAGGCTACCACTTCAAAATTCGCCTCACCCTTGGAAATTTTTAGTTTGAGGTGGGCATTGCCTGCTCCCATTGTACGAGCACTTTCGACATTGAAATCCCTGATATAAAAAACAGGTTTCTGATTGTCCATCCCAAAAGGTGCCAAGCGTTCAAAGCTTTTAACCGTTTCCAAGCTAAGCGACTCCAAGTCTAGCTCTTCATCTAGATTTAACTTGTTCTTACCACTAGCATCTGCGCCTTTTTCACGGACATAGTCTTCCAAGACCTGAGATAAATCTGAGAGTTTCTCCACTTCCAGCGTCATTCCTGCTGCACCAGCATGGCCTCCAAAGGCGATAAAGAGATCTCGATGGGGATCCAAGGCTTCAAAAATATCGACCGTTTCCACACTACGAGCGCTACCTTTGGCACGACCATCTTCTATATTAAGAACAATAACTGTCTGCCCTAGCTCTTCCAACAAACGACCAGCAACGATACCCAGAACGCCAGGATTCCAGCCTTCCTTGGCCAAGACCTGGACCTTCTTCTCAGGATCCACCATGGCCTTAGCTTCTTCATAGATTGACTGGACGATTTCCTTACGTTCTTCATTTTTCTGGTGAATCATGAGGGCAATCTCATGTGCTTCCTCGTCGTCAAACCCAGTCAACAAATCAATGGCAGGATTGGGATCATCCAAGCGCCCCAAGGCATTTAAACGAGGGGCAATCTGGAAACCAACCGTTTCTTCTGTTACTTCATTAGCAGCAATCCCAGCCATATCCAGCATTTCTTGTAGGCCAATACGCTGAGTATGCCCCAGCATTTCCAGACCATATTGAACCATGATACGGTTTTCATCTGTCAAGCTCACCATATCTGCAATGGTACCGATAGCGACCAAATCAAGCAATTCCACTTGCACTTCTTCTAAAAGGGCGCAAGCCAGCTTGAAAGCCACTCCACAACCAGCTAAACATTTGAAGGGATAGTCCGCATCTGGATGCTCAGGGTGAACAATCGCATAGGCATCAGGAAGGGTTTCCGGCATGGAATGGTGGTCAGTCACAATAACATCCACTCCCATAGACTGGGCCAATTCAATGGCCTCGTGACCAGCAACTCCATTATCCACTGTCACAATCAAGGAAATTCCCTCTTGCTCGATAAAGTATTTATAGACACTGGCATTGGGACCATAGCCATCGGTAAAACGATTGGGCAGATAAACTCGGCACTCGGCGCCAAGCTGTTCCAAACTTTCCTTCACAATCGAAGCTGAAGTCATACCATCCGCATCATAGTCTCCATAGACGAGAATATTCTCCCCTTCTTCAATAGCCTGACGAATCCTTTTCACTGCCTTGTCCATATCATGGAGCAGATAGGGGTCATATAAGTCCTCTAAAGAAGGTTCTAAAAACTTCTTTAGACTTTCCTCATTCTGAATCCCTCTTTCAAATAATAAGCGAGCCACCTCAGGACCCAATCCAGCCTTCTTGGCTATCTTTGTAAAATCCGCATCTTCAACCTGCGGGGCAAACTGCCATTCATAAGTAGGAGTTATCAAAAAGACATCCACTCTTTCTAAGAATTCTATCGTTTCATTATAACATGATTTAGGCATTTTCTCTATCCAGATTGCTTTTTTATAACATTTTAGTGATTTTTTTTCAGATATGATTTGACAAGAACATTCTTTTGTTGTAGAATCATGTTATAAAATCTAACATAAAGGAGATCTCTCATGGCTTTAGTAGAATTTAAACATGTCGAAAAATATTACGGAGACTACCACGCACTCCGCGATATCAATCTCCGTTTTGAAAAAGGACAAGTCGTTGTCTTGCTTGGACCTTCTGGTTCTGGAAAGTCCACTCTTATCCGTACAATTAATGGTTTGGAGGCTGTTGACAAAGGAAGTCCCCTAGTCAATGGACACCAAGTAGCAGGTGCCAGTCAGAAAGATTTAGTTCCTCTCCGTAAGGAAGTCGGCATGGTTTTTCAACATTTTAACCTTTATCCACACAAAACAGTGTTAGAAAATGTAACACTAGCACCCATAAAAGTTCTAGGAATTGATAAAAAAGAAGCTGAAAAAACAGCGCAAAAATATCTGGAATTTGTAAATATGTGGGACAAGAAAGATTCCTATCCCGCCATGCTATCTGGTGGACAAAAACAGCGGATCGCCATTGCTCGTGGTCTTGCCATGCATCCGGAGCTCCTCCTCTTTGATGAGCCAACATCTGCTCTTGACCCTGAAACCATCGGAGATGTTCTAGCAGTTATGCAAAAACTGGCGCATGATGGGATGAACATGATCATCGTTACCCACGAAATGGGCTTTGCCCGTGAAGTTGCGGACCGCATCATCTTTATGGCTGACGGAGAAGTTTTAGTAGATACGACAAATGTCGACGGCTTTTTCGACAATCCAAGCGAACCTCGTGCCCAACAATTCCTCAGCAAAATTATCAACCATGAAAGTGACAAAGTAAAATAAGGAGGTCTCTATGAAAAAGAAATTCTTTTTATCAGCAATAGTGATTAGCCTTTTCGGCCTTGCTGCTGCAAAACCAGTCCAAGCCGACACCAATGTCGCAGACATTCAAAAAAGAGGCGAGCTAGTTGTCGGTGTCAAACAAGACGTTCCTAATTTTGGCTACAAGGATCCCAAGACAGGGACTTATTCTGGTATCGAAACGGACCTTGCCAAGATGATTGCAGATGAACTCAAGGTCAAAGTTCGCTACGTTCCAGTTACCGCGCAAACTCGTGGGCCGCTCCTAGACAATGAACAGGTCGACATGGATATCGCAACCTTCACCATCACAGACGAGCGTAAAAAATTATACAACTTCACCAGTCCCTACTATACGGATGCTTCCGGTTTTTTGGTCAATAAATCTGCCAACATTAAAAGCATTGAGGACCTAAACGGTAAAACCATTGGGGTTGCTCAAGGCTCCATCACCCAACGCCTGATTACTGAACTGGGTAAAAAGAAAGGTCTAACCTTTAAATTCGTCGAACTTGGTTCCTACCCAGAATTGATTACTTCCCTTCACGCTCACCGTATTGATGCCTTTTCTGTAGACCGTTCTATCCTATCTGGCTACATCAGCAAACGGACAGAACTACTAAATGATAGTTTCAAGCCATCTGACTACGGTATCGTCACCAAGAAAGCAAATACCGAGCTCAACGACTATCTTGATACCTTGGTCACTAAATGGACCAAGGACGGTAGTTTGCAGAAACTTTATGACCGTTACAAGCTCAAACCATCTAGCCATACTGCAGATTAAGGAGGGACACCCCATGACAGATTTATCATCTTGGACAGCCTATTTTCAGGATTTTGGACAATTTTTCAATGGTTTCCTCTTCACCCTTGCCCTAGCGGTTGGATCCTTTATCCTCGCCATGGTTTTGGGCATCTTCTTTGGAGCCATGTCAACCAGCAAACGCCCATTCTTGCGTGTTTTGGCTCGTATCTTTGTCGAATTTTACCAAAATACTCCCCTCTTGGTGCAGTTTGTCATCGTCTTTTATGGTTTGCCTCTTATCAGTGACCACACCATCATGATTCCGATTTATTGGACAGCTGTACTTTGTGTGGGACTCTATCACGGCGCCTATATCGCTGAGGTTATTCGTTCAGGGATTCAGTCTATTCCTAGCGGTCAAATGGAGGCCGCCCTGTCGCAAGGTTTTACTTATATCAGTGCCATGCGCTTGATTATCTTGCCTCAAGCCTTCCGTATCATTCTCCCTCCATTGACCAACCAAATTGTTAACCTCATCAAGAACACCTCTACCGTAGCTATCATCTCTGGAGTAGACTTGATGTTTGTGACTAAGTCTTGGTCAGCCCTCAACGGAAACTATATCCCAGCCTTTTTAGGCGCTGCTCTTCTCTACTTTGCCCTATGCTTCCCTGTTGCCCAGTTTGGTCGCAAGATGGAGCAAGCCAACAAAAAAGCCTATTCACTTTAGGAGGTTACTATGGAATCTATTTTAGAAGTTTTGACCCCAGATAACCTAATCTTTATCTTTAAAGGATTTGGCTTGACCCTCTACATTTCTCTGATTGCTATCGTCCTCTCGACCCTTATCGGTACAGTTCTAGCCGTCATGAGAAATGGGAAAAATCCTGTCTTACGGATCATCTCCAGCATTTATATCGAGTTTGTACGTAACGTTCCCAACCTCCTCTGGATTTTCACCATCTTTTTGGTGTTTAAGATGAAGTCCACACCAGCTGGTATTACAGCCTTTACCCTCTTTACCTCAGCAGCCTTAGCTGAGATTATCCGAGGTGGTCTCAATGCCGTGGACAAGGGACAGTACGAAGCAGGAATGTCACAAGGATTCACCTCTACGCAAATCCTCTACTACATCATTCTCCCACAAGCGATCCGTAAAATGTTGCCAGCCATCATTTCTCAGTTTGTAACTGTGATTAAGGATACCAGCCTTCTCTACTCTGTTATCGCCCTACAAGAACTCTTTGGCGCCAGCCAAATTCTCATGGGACGCTATTTCGAACCAGAGCAGGTCTTCAGTCTTTATATCCTGATTGCCTTGATTTACTTTATCTTTAACTTTGCCATTTCTAGCCTGTCTCATAAGCTAGCAAAACGTTGGCAACAAGCTGCGGAATAAAAAAGAAATGTGAACGTCTATTTTTCGTTCACATTTTTATATTTTCATTCAGGCGGATTGTCCCAATAATCGTCAACATCATAGCCAATCATAATAAATCCAACAGGAATTTCACCATCATAGGTACCAAACGGAAATAAAAATTTATTTTGCTACTCTGATACCTATAATTTTGGTATTTCCCATACATTTTTTCCATATGAAACACTGTTCTAACAGCTCCACAACTTTTAATTCTTTATCAGTACCATTTTCTATTGGATTTTCTCCGACAAAATACGGACACTTAATGTATTCAATTTTATAAATCAATTCTTTCGAAGTCTTTTATAGCTTTCTGATAAGAAAACCAGGTGCATAAGTTAAATATGGCAACACCAAAAAGTAATATTACTATCTGTGGTACGTTCAAATTTGAAGAATCATTCAAACTTTCTAATCCAGGAATATGGTGTAATATCTCTCCCATGAATATTATGACAGTTGTGACTGCGCAGAATAGGATAAAAGGCTTCCCAATCTTATAAGCTGTTTTAAAAAAGCCTCCGAGAAAAACACTGTTAAAGGTTGCAAATACAAGCATTATATAGCCAAGATATGCAGCATTTGCATTCATCAACGGATTTGTCACATACGGTGTGGCATCTCCTAAGAGTCTCATCCGAATAATCGTCAGAAAAAGACATAATATGAAAGCTATGCACTCGATAGATAAAACAAATAAATATTTAGCCGTAACCACATCTTGTTTTCTAACTGGCAACATGATCGTGTAGGTGATGTCATCACATTCTCGGACTTGTTGATAAGTATAAAAAATACCAAGACAGATAAAAAAGGAACCGACAAGAATAGGATACCTTGGAATCATCGTAATAGCTGAAAAAGTTATAAACCAATAACTCAAAGGATTTGCTGTTAGTTTCATTTCTTTATAGAGAAGTCTTCTCATCACAAATTCACCTCTTCCCTTTCAATATGCACCATAATATCTTCAAGTGTGGATTTCTGCCCTATTTCTTTCGTGTAATGACTGATAAAATCCTCTTTTCTCTCAGATAAAAGCAATTCACCATTTCTTATATAAGTAATAGTATCTGCACACTTCTCTAAATCACTAGTAATATGAGTAGAAAACAAGATTGCTACCCCTTTTTCTGCTAGTTTTCGAAAGATTTCATTCATCTCATCTCTAGATACTGGATCAAGTCCACTAGTTGGCTCATCTAAAATCAAAAGCTTAGCATGATGAGAAAGAGCTAAAGTAAGATAAAATTTTACTTTCATCCCCTCAGACAGTTCCATAATTTTCTTATTTTCATCAAGCTTAAATGCATCAAGATAATGACGATACGATTCATCATCCCAGTTATCATAAAAAATACGAGTAATGGCGACAATATCCTTTAATTTTTTTCTTTTATAATAATTGGTTCCTCCCACTGCATAACCAATTCGTTGTTTGATTTCATCTTCATTATCCAGATAATCCATTCCAAGAATACGGACATTCCCTGCATCAGGATGAACAAGATTTAGAATGGATTTAATCGCTGTAGTCTTACCTGCTCCATTCCTACCGATAAGTCCCATAACCTCACCTGATTTAATATGAAAACTTATAGGTTTCAATTCAAATGCTGAATATTTTTTTGTAATATCATTTACCTCTAAAACATACTTCATTTTATTCATCCTCCTTCTCTTCAAAAGCAATTTCCATCAAGTGTGCAAAGGCTCCCTTCGGCGGTATGGCAATTCCACGCTTTTCATCACCAAGAAGCAGAATCGTATCGCCAGGTTTGATATTAAAGACATCGCGCGCCTGTTTTGGTATTACTATTTGACCTTTTTCTCCAACTGTAGCCGTCCAAGCATATTTACCTTTTGGTGCTTTCACAACTATTACCCCCTTTGTGGTATGATTTGTATAACTAATTATACCACTTATCCTAAATAATACAAGTGCAGACCACATCCATTTACCATCATAATAAAATACTCGTAAAAATATGTACCACTCATCCCAAAACTAAGAATCTTAGACACCTTAACCCTAACTTTTTGTAAGTGGTGCTTATTCATTAACTACTCTCTCTAGAAAATATGTGACTACAAACAAAATTGAGGATTAAAAAAATTCATAAGCACATTGATGCCATGAATCAAAAACAGCATTATTCTCTCCTATAAGAGAGGACACTCCTAAAATCAGGAAAGCGAAACTAAGATTTTTAAAAATATCTTATTGCAAACAAAAATATAATATGCTACAACGCTTTTGACAAAACGTGTCGAAAGGTAAAAAGATGGCAAAAATAATTGATTTAAAGCAAGAAAATATTCACAAAGTACGATCCTGTTTTTATCAAGGAGGAACATGGACCAAGAATCAGTTATCCTGTCAAACAGGGATTTCTCTGGCAGGAACTACCAATATCTTACAAATATTAGAGAATGATGTTAATGTTGCTTCTCTTGGTTATTGTAGTATTCACCCAGAATTCAGAACACTGGCCCTTCTCTACCAGCTAGATACAGATTTTGCCGGTTCTGGTATTATCATCAATAAAAGATTGTATCGTGGAAGAAATGGTTTTGCAGGGGAAGTCGGCTATCTCATTAATGGATATAAACCTCCAAATCGCCAATCACGTTCAAATGACTTCACATTTCTTTTGTTAAATCAAATAACAGCACTAACATCAGTCATTGCTCCGGATGCTATTGCATATTATTGTCCATCTTTAAAAGAAAATATAAAAATTTCCGACACCTATCTTCCTAAAGAATTCCACCCAATCCTTGAAAGCGTGACTGAAATAGACCCATTCATACTGAACGGAGTTCAATCAATTGGAAAAAACAAGATTCTAGAAATCAAAAGAAGAACAATCTGAAAAGGAGAATTAAATGATTTCGTTATTGTTGGCAGTCATCTATCTGGCCTTTATTAGTTTAGGCTTACCTGATGCTATTTTAGGAAGCGCTTGACCAAATATGTATCGTGGCTTAAATTCAACTATTACCGGGGCAGGCTCCATCTTTCTGATTACCATAAAATACCTCTGTAAGAGAAAATCAGAGCTAAAATCAATAAAACATAGAAAGCGATAAAAAGCCATCTCATCTTCACACATAGAGCAATGTATTCTCTGATAAAGGCCGATGGGATATAGTAGGCGGCTGTACGGCAACCAAGACCATCTCCCTTCATCCCAATGCGGCGAGCATAGGTACTGGTACGAAAAACATGGTAATCATTGGTCACAAAGAGAAAACGTGGACTGGTCACCAGCCTCTCTCCCATTTCTTTTGAGAAGAGAAGATTCTCATAGGTTGTCGTTGAGTCTTCCTCTAGGAGAATTGCTTCTCTCGGAACATCTGTCTCTTCCAACAAATAATTACAAATTGCCTGAGCTTCAGAAATCTTCTCATCCCCACCTCTACCACCACTTGCGATGATTTTAACATTGGGATTGAGAGACTGGTGATAAGCTTCTACTGCCTTATCAATACGACTCTTCAGTAAGGGAGTCACTTTTTCTCCATTCAACAAACCTGCTCCGTGAATGATAATAAAATCATAATATTTTTTCTTAGGAATAAAAAGATATAGAATGGAATAAAGCAGAAATCCTGCAAAGGCAAAACCAAAAATCAAATACGAATAAATCAAAAAGAAAAAGATAATATTCACTAGATGATTGGTGTAGAACAAGCCATTGGTATCGCTCACTCGAATTGCCATGATTACAAAAAAGAATAGAATCACGCAACCTAATCCTAGAGACAAATAATTTGCCTTGGATTTTCCTTCTTTTCTCAATAACACAAATCCATTATAAATAAGGAAAAAACCACTTAGAAAAACCAAAAGAGGTAGCAGGAGAAAAATCCCTGCAAAGAAAACCATGTGCACTTCTTTCTGCCCAGCTTCGTAAAAAAGATTGGCAATGGACATATAAGAAAAGAGCAGAGACAAAAGCAAGAGAGCTGGATTCCAAAGACTACGATTGTCTCTAAAAAACGAAACTAGAAAAAGTAGGACAAAAAATCCTGTGATAAAGTACATAGTCTCCTCCTTTAATGACTACATTGTACCATAATTGTAGCAATAGAAAAAGAGGAGCCTAGCCCTCTTATTATTTTACAATTCTTGCTTCTGCATCTGCCACAACCTGAGCCAGACTCATCTGACGAAGTTGATTTTCCATAGCTACTTGGATATCCAGCAATTTCTGATCCAAGACCTTATGAATATTAGCCCCTACTGGACAGTTAGGATTGGGATTGTCATGGAAACTAAAGAGTTTGCCAGATTTTCCTAGACACTCTACAGCTTGGTAGACATCCAACAAGCTGATATCCTGAAGGTCTTTTATTATCTCAGTTCCGCCCGTCCCACGCGCAACTGAAATCAATCCTGCTTTTTTGAGTTGCGACAAAGTCTTACGGATAATGACTGGATTAACTCCAACGCTAGCTGCGAGAAAATCACTGGTCACCTTACTTTCCTGGCCCTTGATAGCAATGATAATTAGCATATGGGTCGCAATGGTAAATCGACTTGAAATTTGCATTTTGTTCCCCTTTCACCTGAGATTCTCATCATCTCTCTTCTCATACTCATTATACCCCTTTTTGATATCATGTCAATCATTACTACTATCTAACCATGCATCCAACTCAATATCATGCCCCTGTTCTTGAGCAATCTCATACAGAAGTTCCTGATTATGAGTGTGGTGAATCCCATTTACCAAACTTTCATAGTAGATCTGGAAATAGGGAAGCTTCAAATCTTTAGCCAACTGCAATTCAGCTTCTACATCATAATCCACTCGACGAAAATCAACATCAGACAAACCGGCTTCATCAAACTCTAAAATCATATACTGAGCCCGTAGGTCCTTACGCAACTTCGCATCTAAAAAAAAGGGTTGTCCAATGGAACCTGGATTGAGAATCAACTGTCCATCACTTCCGTAACGAAGCAACTGTTGATGAATATGGCCATATACTGCGATAGAGGCGTGTGGATTCGTCACCAATCTATCAAAATCTTCTTGTTTTCCCGTATGAATCAACTCTCTACCCCAGTTTTTATCAGGGAGATGGTGAGTGATTCCTACCATCAGATCACCAAACTGACGATGAACTTGCATGGGTTGATTGTGGAGGTCTTCGATTTCTTCAGGGCTGATTTCTTCTAATATATACTGGCATTGACGTAGGAGGTAGCGATGACTAGCTTTTGTCAAATCTAGCTTACGATGCAAACCTCGCCAGAGACTATTTTCCCAATTACCAAGAACTCTTACAGTAATAGGCAAAGCCACTAAAAGATTCAATATCCTTCTACGTCCTGTTCCTGGCATAAGAATATCTCCCAAAAGCCAGTACTCATCTACCTTTGCCTTTTTAGCATCAGTCAGTACAGCTTCCAGGGCTGTCGTATTCCCATGTATGTCTGAAAGAACTGCTATTTTGGTCATTCTTTCTCCTCTTTTCCTCTTACTTCTTTTGTTAGTATTATAGCAGAAAACACTCAAAAAGAGCACTATCACTACTCACTGGATCGACTTGTAAAGGCTTCCAAGACGTGCTATAATATAAATAGAGAGTTCCCCTTCATTTAGGATTATGTGGTCTTCAACATCTCTCAATTTTTGCAGATTGGAGGACTATTGCCATGCGGAAATATCTTAAGTATATCCCATACTGCCTTGTCATTTTCTTCTTTTACTGGCCCCTCTATGAGTTGCTTTTGCTGCTGATATCTGATCCTTATACGCTGAAAGGGCTTTACATTTACAACATCATCCTCTTTTCACCTTTGGCAACCTTCATCGTGTCCCTTCTTTATAGCTACCGTTTCCAATTCTCACTGTGGTGGTTGCTCGGTATTGCTCTTCTCTATTGCTTTACCATCATCACTTTCAATGAATTCATTCTCGTTTATTTCCTAGCTTATGAACTCTTTGCCCTACTTGGTATGGCTTCTGGTTCAGGTATCAAATACATGCTCCAGCAGGGAAAAAACAAAAAACTTTCACAAAATCCTTGAAAATTCTCTCAATCATGCTATAATAATGCATAGAGACAAGTCACTTAGTCCCTTTCTACTAGAGAGTGCGTGGTTGCTGGAAACGCATAGAAAGCCTAAACTGATACTACTCTACTGACTTTTATGAAAACATAAAACGGTGGCCACGTTAAAGCCAATCTGAGGTGTCCCTCTTTTTTGAGGAACATAAATGAAGGTGGAACCACGTTGCGACGTCCTTTTAAGGATGTCGCTTTTTGATTTGTCAGAAGGAGGAAGAACGATGCTTTATATGATTGGCGGATCGCCTTGTAGTGGAAAGTCAACAATTGCCTCTCTTCTTGCAAGACAGTATCAACTACTTCATATCAAATTGGATGATTTAGTAGACGAGATGGTGAGTCAAGCAAGTGCAGACTCACAGCCAATTTGCCTTCTTAGACAGGGCAGAAATCCGGAACAAATCTGGATGAGAAATCCAGAAGAAATGGCAGATGAAGAATGGCGCTTTTATGAAGAGATTTTTCCTTATGTAAAATCTTACTTGATAAAAAATCAAAACAGACCTCTCTTGGTGGAGGGAGCAGGACTTTTGCCTCACTTGGTAAAGGGGCTTGAATATCCAGTGTCTTCCTATCTATGCTTGACTCCGACAGCTGATTTTCAAAAAAAGCATTATAGACAGAGAGAATGGGTTCCTTATGTTTTAGAGGGGACAACCAACCCTGAACAAGCTTTTGAAAATTGGATGCAACGAGACATTCTTTTTGCCCAAATGGTTCGTAAGGAAGCGATGAAATTAGGTTATTCTAGTCTCGTAACAGATGGTAGTCAATCAGAGAATCAGACTGCGGAAGAAGTTGCTCGGCTCTTAAAATTGTCCAACAAAAATAGAATAAATATTTAAGGAGAAAACCATGATTAAGATTACTTTCCCAGATGGCGCTGTTCGTGAATTCGAATCTGGCGTTACTACTTTTGAAATTGCCCAATCCATCAGCAATTCCCTAGCTAAAAAAGCCTTGGCTGGTAAATTCAACGGCAAACTCATCGACACTACTCGTGCTATCACTGAAGATGGAAGCATCGAAATCGTGACACCTGACCACGAAGATGCCCTTCCAATCTTGCGCCACTCAGCTGCCCACTTGTTCGCCCAAGCAGCTCGTCGCCTTTTCCCAGACATTCACTTAGGAGTTGGTCCAGCTATCGAAGATGGCTTCTACTACGATACAGACAATACTGCTGGCCAAATCTCCAATGAAGACCTTCCTCGTATCGAAGAAGAAATGAAGAAAATCGTCAAAGAAAACTTCCCATCTATTCGCGAGGAAGTTACCAAAGACGAGGCCCGTGAAATCTTTAAAAATGACCCTTACAAGTTGGAATTGATTGAAGAACACTCTGAAGACGAAGGCGGTCTGACTATTTACCGTCAGGGCGAATACGTAGACCTCTGCCGTGGTCCTCACGTCCCATCAACAGGTCGTATCCAAATCTTCCACCTGCTCAACGTAGCTGGTGCCTACTGGCGTGGAAATAGCGACAACGCGATGATGCAACGGATCTACGGTACAGCTTGGTTTGACAAAAAAGACTTGAAGAACTACCTTCAAATGCGTGAAGAAGCCAAGGAACGTGACCACCGTAAACTCGGTAAAGAGCTTGACCTCTTCATGATTTCACAAGAAGTCGGACAAGGTTTACCGTTCTGGTTACCAAACGGAGCGACTATCCGTCGTGAATTGGAACGCTACATTGTCGACAAGGAAATCGCTGCAGGCTACCAACACGTCTACACTCCACCAATTGCCTCCGTGGAACTCTATAAAACTTCTGGTCACTGGGATCACTACCGTGAAGATATGTTCCCAACTATGGACATGGGAGACGGTGAAGAGTTTGTCCTCCGCCCAATGAACTGTCCTCACCATATCGAAGTTTATAAACACCATGTACACTCATACCGTGAATTACCAATCCGTATCGCTGAGATTGGCATGATGCACCGATATGAAAAATCTGGTGCCCTTACTGGCCTTCAACGTGTACGTGAAATGTCCCTAAATGATGGTCATACTTTTGTAGCTCCAGAACAAATTGAGGAAGAATTCAAGAAAATTCTTCAATTGATTATCGACGTGTATGAAGACTTTAATTTGACAGATTACCGTTTCCGCTTGTCTTACCGCGATCCTGAAGATAAACACAAATACTTTGACAACGATGAAATGTGGGAAAATGCACAACGCATGTTGAAGGCAGCTATGGATGATATGGAACTGGACTACTTTGAAGCTGAAGGTGAAGCAGCCTTCTACGGACCAAAATTGGATATCCAGGTTAAAACTGCCCTTGGAAAAGAAGAAACCCTTTCTACTATCCAGCTCGACTTCTTGCTTCCTGAACGCTTCGACCTCAAATATGTTGGAGCAGATGGTGAGGAACACCGTCCAGTCATGATCCACCGTGGGGTTATCTCAACTATGGAACGCTTTACAGCTATCTTGATTGAGAACTACAAGGGCGCCTTCCCAACATGGCTTGCACCACATCAAGTGACCCTCATCCCTGTTTCTAACGAAAAACACGTGGACTACGCATGGGAAGTAGCCAAGAAACTCCGTGACCGTGGTGTCCGTGCGGATGTGGATGAGCGCAATGAAAAAATGCAGTTCAAGATTCGTGCTTCACAAACTAGCAAGATTCCTTACCAATTGATCGTTGGGGACAAGGAAATGGAAGACGGAACAGTCAACGTTCGTCGCTATGGCCAAAAAGAAACACAAACTGTCTCAGTTGATGACTTTGTTCAAGCTATCCTAGCTGATATCGCCAACAAATCACGCGTTGAGAAATAAAACAATCACAGTCTGAGAAACATTTTTCAGAGCCAGAAAAAGCAACAACTATTTCAGCTGTTGCTTTTTATATTTTATTTAATCTGAGCTAGTAGTGACTGGTTAAACCAGCACAAATGGTATCCTCATAAACAATCCTTTCTATCCACTAACTGCTGGATATAGGATATCCTCTCAAGATTTGCTTTCATGAGTTAGATAAGTTGACTATCCTCAATCCTTGTCTGCCTCATTTTCTTTTACGAGATCTTTTTGTGAATCTTTTTCAGAGAGTTTTTGATCGATATACTTGTTAATATTTTCATAAAATTCCTTGGTCGTATCACTGTCTAATTTTGTCGAATTATGGACTTGATTGACTTTTAATTGAACAGATTGAATACCGTAAGAGGCTTGTTTTTGATGGAGCGTTTCTAATTCTTCGTCTGAAATCGGATCTCCAACAACCGTCAAGACCAATTCATTGTTCCTTGACTTGTAGACTTGATTAATGACCGTGTGATTGGCGAACTCTTTTCCTACAAACTGTTTGATTCCTTCTTTTCGCGCTTGATCTATCGTCAGAGTGACTGCTGAATAACTGGCTGGAAGAACCAATAATACAATCAAGGATGTCAAGCCAATTTTCATTTTAATGTTTAGCTCTTTAAATGAACTTAAGGGAGATTTTCTCATCAAAATTCTTGTTCCAACAATGTTGGCTAGCATGATAAAGACACAGTTGATCAAGAAAAGATAGAGAGCCCCAAATAAAAATCGTACATTTCCATTAGCTAAACCATAGCCTGCAGTACAGATAGGTGGCATCAAAGCTGTTGCGATGGCTACTCCTGGCACGATATTGTTTGCTTCTTTTTTCCTTGACCCAATTACACCTGCTATCCCACCAGCAATAGCAATGAGAACATCCCAAATGGTTGGAGAGGTTCGTGCAATCAATTCACTACTTTCATAAGATAAGGGAGAAACCCAGAAATACAGAGCCGAGACAAGCAAGCTAACCAATACTTGAGTAAATAAGACCTCTAGAGATTGCTTGATTAAACGCGTATCAAAAATAGCTAAACCAAATCCGAGTCCAACAATCGATGTCATAAGAGGGGAAATCAGCATGGCTCCAATAATGACAGCTGTTGAATTCATATTTAGGCCGATAGAGGCAATAAAAATCGCACACATCAAAATCACTGTATCTCTTAATCGAACATGAAGATCATCATATAATTTCTCACGGTATTCACGTGTTGAATAGTTTCCGGTCATTGGTTACTCCTTTTATTTCATATAATCTTGTTTCTGCTTGGATGATGGTAGAGAGACTTCTGTCCAATCTTACATATTTTTAATTCTCACCTGTTATTCTTTTGAAAATTATCCTTTAAATATCCGTCAGTCCATCCTTAGCATTATATCAAAAATTTTACAGTCTTTATCTGAAGAAATCTATCAATTGAACAGATAGAGAAAGTTATCGTCAACCTCATGGTATCATCGACTACTTCAATGACCTCGAGAACTAAACTAAGCATATGATAAGCAAAGGCCAATGGAGAAATGCAAAAATTACAGGAAGGAAGAAAACTGTCAAGATTTGCTTGTTAATGGTTTGCTTAATCTGCTTTTGATCTAGACCTACCTTTTCGTTCGTGGTCTTCATATCCCTCAGAGATTTGTTTATAGTAGATAAAATAATTTACTAGGATACACAGTTAAAGATAGAAAAGCCCAGTTGTCTTATCCTGGGCTCTTATCTACTCTTCTCACTCAAGGACTAAGTTCACTTGAGCAAACTGAATCCGCACTGTCGTTCCTTTTCCAACCTCAGACTCAATACGAATCTGGTGGCCCAGTTCTTCAGAAATTTTCTTAGATAGATAAAGTCCAAGTCCAGATGACTGCTGGGTCAAACGACCATTGTAGCCTGAAAAGCCACGTTCAAAGACTCGGAGCACATCACTGTTTTTAATCCCGATTCCCGTATCCTTGATACAGAGTTCCTGGCCTTCCATATAGATCTCTAGTCCACCTTTCTTGGTGTATTTAAGGCTATTTGAAAGGATTTGTTCAATGACAACCAACAACCACTTCTTATCGGTCACGATGATTTTGTCAAGGTCATGTAGGTTGACTGTCAGTCCCTTTTGAATAAAGAAAAGGGCATACTTACGAACCACTTCCTTAACCAAATCCTCCACTTGAACCTTTTCAAACACTAGGTCATCATGGAAGCTCTCTAAACGTAGATACTGCAACACCAGATTGGTATAGGAGTCAATCTTGAAGATTTCCTGTTCCAATTGCTGCTTGACCTCACGATCAGAGACTTCTGCCACTAAAAGTCGACTCGCTGCAATAGGGGTCTTTATCTGATGAACCCACAAGGTATAGTAGTCAAGCAAATCTGTCAGTTTACTTTGGGCCTCTGACTTCTTTTGATACAATTCAGACTCACGCTCTTCGAGCTTTTCTGCTAGCGCACATTCCAGAGGAGACTTTGGGTCTCTCTCAGCATAGAGTACTTCCTGACGGTAAACCTGAGCTTCTGCAAATATATCCCAAGCCAAAAATAAGAAAGTCAAAAAACTACTGAGCAGAAAGAAATAAAGAAAATAAGTTCCTAGACTAGCAAATAAAAACTGAAAGAGAAGGACGAGAAAGCCTAATGAAAAAATATAGACAAAAATGCGACTGCGAGAACGCAGATAGGCTAGAAAAAATAGTTTCCAATCAAGCATGTTTCAGTCCGTATCCTATTCCCTTCTTGGTTTCGATAAACCCTGCCAAGCCTTGCTCCTCCAACTTTTTACGCAAACGAGCAACATTGACAGACAAGGTATTGTCATCGATGAAAAAGTCACTATTCCAGAGTTCTCGCATCAGGTCATCTCGCGCCACGATATTGCCAGCATGTTCAAACAGCACTCGCATAATTTGAAATTCATTCTTGGTCAAACTCAGGACTCCCCCCTGATAGTGCAGATCCATAGACTTGGTATTGAGGATCACACCCGCATACTCCAGCAGACTTTCATCACGCCCAAATTCGTAAGAACGGCGCAACAAGCCTTGAACCTTGGCAAGGAGCACCTGCTGATCAAAAGGCTTGGTCACAAAATCATCTGCTCCCATATTGATTGCCATGACGATATCCATTGCCTGATCTCTCGAAGATAGAAACATGATGGGTACCTGAGAAATCTTACGAATCTCCTGACACCAGTGGTAACCATTAAAAAGAGGCAGACCAATATCCATGAGGACCAAATGAGGCTCAGACTGGACAAATAAGCTCAATACTTCCATAAAATCTTCTACCAAAACGACCTCAAAGCCCCACTCTGAGAGTAGTTTTCCCACTTGTTGCCGAATAACTTGGTCATCTTCTACTAGTAAAATCTTGTGCATGCGCTCCTCCTTTGGTCTTATTATAACAGATTTTCCCCTAGGATAAAACGCAAACCTGTATTTAAACCAGCTCGCTAGCCATGTAGTAAAATCCAGTAAGCCTACTAGCTAATTCTAGGTAAATGTGATAGGATAAACATAGAGAAAGGAGCTTTTATGGCTAATATTTTTGACTACTTAAATGATGTAGCATACGATTCCTTTTATGACCTCCCCGTGAATGAGTTAGATGTTCTTGCCCTTACTGAATTAACCTACCTTGCTTTTGATAATGTAGTCACCCAAGAACCAAAGCGCCTCATAGATCTTGCACCTCAAATCCCTAGAGACACGACGATGTTGACCAATAAAAATCGTCTTCAATTGTTAGATCAGCTCGCTCAACACAAACGCTTTAAAAATTGCAAGCTCTCAGACTTTATCAACGATATTGATCCTGAATTGCAAAAACAGTTTGCAGCCATGACTTATCGTATCAGTCTCGATACTTATTTGCTTGTTTTTCGCGGAACGGATGACAGCATCATTGGTTGGAAAGAAGATTTCCATATGACCTATATGAGGGAAATTCCTGCTCAAAAACATGCCCTCCAGTATTTAGAGAACTTTTTTGCCCAACATCCTAACCAAAAGGTTATCCTAGCAGGACACTCAAAAGGGGGCAATCTAGCTGTCTATGCTGCCAGTCAACTTGATCCAAACTTGCAGAAAAACATTATCTCTGTCTATACTTTTGATGCCCCTGGACTTCACAAGGAACTAACCGAAACATCAGGCTATCAAAACATGATGGAAAGAACGAAAGTGTTTGTCCCACAAGGTTCTATCATCGGGATGATGCTGGAAATTCCGGATAAAAAAATCGTCGTTCGAAGCACCGCCCTAGGTGGCCTTGCTCAGCACGACACCTTTAGTTGGCAGGTTGAAGACAAACACTTTGTCCAACTGGACGAGACCAATAGTGACAGCCAGCAAGTCGATACAACCTTCAAGGAATGGGTTGAGACGGTCCCTGATACGGAACTGCAACTCTACTTTGACCTCTTTTTTGGAATCATTCTCGATGCAGGCATCTCTTCTATCAACGACCTTTCTTCCTTCAAGGTCATTGAACACATTCACCATCTCTTTGTCCAAGCTCAATCCCTCACTCCCGAAGAAAGAGAAACCATGGGACGCTTAACCCAACTCTTGATTGACACCCGTTACCAAGCATGGAAAAATCGTTAAGATAGAAAAAGACTTTCTGATACCCTAAGCCTTCTCTTCTGTGTTATACTGATATCAGTACATTCTTTGAGAGAGGAAATCCTATGAAAATACATAAAACCGTCAATCCTGTTGCCTATGAAAACACCTACTACATAGAGGGAGACCAACACCTGATTGTGGTTGACCCAGGTAGCCATTGGGAAGCTATTCGCAAAACTATTGAGAAAATCAACAAACCCGTCTGCGCGATTCTCCTGACCCACACCCACTACGACCATATTATGAGTCTGGACTTGGTTCGTGATACTTTTGGAAATCCCCCAGTTTATGTAGCAGAGAGTGAAGCTAGCTGGCTCTATACCCCCGTTGACAATCTCTCTGGCCTCCCTCGTCACGATGATATGGCAGATGTGGTCGCAAAACCTGCAGAACACACCTTTGTCTTTCATGAAGAATACCAGCTTGAGGAATTTCATTTTACAGTTCTACCAACCCCAGGGCACTCTATCGGCGGCGTTTCCCTGGTCTTTCCTGATGCCCATCTAGTCTTGACCGGAGATGCTCTTTTCCGAGAAACCATCGGTCGGACAGACCTTCCTACTGGTAGCATGGAACAACTCCTCCATAGCATTCAGACGCAACTCTTCACGCTTCCTAATTACGATGTCTATCCTGGACATGGTCCATCTACGACTATCGCTCACGAAAAAACTTTTAATCCCTTTTTCTAGCAAGCAAAAAACCAAGGATAATTTCCTTGGTTTTTGTCTTACCAAATAATCACACGGTCCTCTGGTGAACGCCACATACCGTCGCCTTCTTTGACATCGTAAGTTGTAAAGAAGTCATCGAAGTTTGGTACTTGAACATTGACACGGAGTTTGGCAGGCGCGTGCACATCGACACTGGCCATGAGTTTCATCAACTCAGGACGGCCTTTCATACGCCAGATACGAGCAAAGTTGTGGAAAAATTCTTCAGCTGAGAAGTCTGGTTCTCTCTTAGCAGCTTCAAGGGCTGCAGCAATCCCGCCCAAGTCTGCAACGTTTTCGGATACAGTTAGTTTCCCGTTGATTCTTGCGCCGTAAGATTCTTGCCCATCAAACTGGTCGATAACTTTTTGTGTTTTTTCTTTAAAGGCAGCATAGTCGCTTTCTGTCCACCAATCCTTGAGACTACCATTTTCATCAAAAGAAGCACCATTTGTGTCAAAGGCATGAGAAATCTCGTGGGCAATAACAGCACCAATCCCACCGTAGTTGGCAGAAGACGATTGATGCAAGTCATAGAATGGAGCCTGTAAAATGGCAGCTGGGAAAACAATCAAGTTCTTCTGAGGATTGTAGTAGGCATTGACCATATGAGCTGGCATCCCCCACTCCTTGTAGTCAACCGGTTGGTTCCACTTGCTCCAGCTGTGCTTGATTTCCACACGCCCAAAGGCTAGGGCATTCTCAAAGAGGCTGGCAGTTTCATCCACTACTTTGTCCTTGTAGCGTTCTGGCAATTCCTCTGGATAACCAATATAAGGCTTGATGACATTGAGTTTCACAATGGCCTTGTCCCGCGTTTCAGGTGTGAGCCAGTCGTTCTTAGCCAAGCGTTCCTTATAAACGTCAATCATAGTCGCTACTTTTTTCTCTACGTCTGCCTTGGCTTCTGGAGAGAATTTTTCATGCGCGTACCAGAGACCCAGAGCCTGCTTGAAAGGCCCTTGGGCCAAGTGATAGGCTGCCTTGACCTTGTCCTGAGCTTCTGGCACACCTGAAAGGGCACGACCATAGGCACCTGACAAGACACGAATCTCGTCTGTGAGGTAGCTTGTTGAGAGATTCACCACGCCCAAAATCAAGGTTGCTTTAAGTAGAGGCCATGCTTCTTCACTATAGAATTGATCTGCTGCTTGCCAGAAACGTTCCTCGTCTACGATAACCTTGTCTGGAGTTTGTCCAAGAACTGTTTGGAAGAAATCATCCAGAGGTAGGGCAGGGGCAAATTTCTTGAAATCTTCATAAGCGTATGGATGGTAGAGTTTGGCATATTCTGAACTTTCTTCGTTAGAAAGCACTACAGCCGCAGTGCGACGGTCCAATTCCAATCGTTTCTCTAGTAAATCTGCGATTTCCTCATCTGAAAAATCATAGGCTTTGAGAAGATTCGTAGTACTTTCCTTCCACAAACCTAACAACTCCTCACGCTGAGGATGGTCTTCAGCGTAGTAGGTTGTATCTGGCAAGATAGTTCCTGGAGCACTGGCCCAGAGAACATTGGTTCTGGCATCCATAAAGTCTGGTGATACTCCAAATGGAAGGAAGTTTGGCTTCCCTGCTAGTTCAAACTCTGCCAGTTTGCTGGTAAAATCTGCGAAGCTCTCCAAGTCTTGGTATTCCTTAAGTAGAGGAAGGACAGGCTTGATCCCATCAGCTTCTCTCTTGTCAAAATCACGTACCATACGATGGTACTTAACAAAGTTGGCGAGGATAGCATCCTCTGGAACATCCTCACCTGCCAACCACTTGTCCGTAGTCGCCAGCATCAACTCTTCAATTTTCTCATCAAGGTCAATAAACCCACCTGTTCGAGATTTGTCAGCCGGAATGACAGCTGTTTTTTCCCATTCGCCATTGATTGCATCATAAAAATCATCTTGATAACGTGTCATCTTGTTCTCGCTTTCATTTTTTCACTTATTCTTAGCTTAGCAGAAAACACTTGGGAATGCAATTAAAAACGGTCTCTCATTTTTCAGTTATTATTTTAAATTTTTCAAAAATTAACTTGACTTAATTTTTTTTTTAAGGTATATTAAAAGATAGGAGGAATACAACTGTATGATACGTATCGAAAACCTCAGTGTCTCCTACAAAGAAACGCTGGCACTAAAGGATATTTCACTAGTGCTCCAAGGACCAACTATTACCGGAATTATTGGTCCAAACGGTGCTGGAAAATCAACTTTATTAAAAAGTATGTTGGGAATTATCCCACATGAAGGTCAGGTCTTTCTCGATGACAAAGAATTCAAGAAATCTTTACATCGAGTTGCCTATGTCGAGCAAAAGATCCATATCGACTACAATTTCCCTATCAAGGTCAAGGAATGTGTCTCTCTGGGACTCTATCCATCCATCCCACTCTTTCACACCTTAAAGGCTAGTCACTGGAAAAAAGTGGCAGATGCACTTGAAATCGTTGGGCTCTCAGACTATGCTGATCGCCAAATCAGCCAACTCTCAGGAGGACAATTTCAACGTGTGTTGATTGCCCGCTGCTTAGTGCAGGAAGCTGACTACATCTTTCTAGATGAGCCATTTGTCGGGATTGATTCGGTTAGTGAAGAGATTATCATGAACACGCTGAGAGATCTTAAAAAAGCTGGTAAAACAGTTCTCATCGTCCATCATGACCTCAGCAAAGTCCCCCATTATTTCGACCAAGTTTTGCTTCTCAATCGAGAATTAATAGACCTTGGTCCGACCGAAGAAACCTTTACCGAGGCCAATCTCAAAAAGGCTTATGGTAGCAAACTCTTTTTCAATGGAGGTGACCTATGATAGCAGAATTTATCAATGGATTACAAAATTTCCATTTCCTACAAAACGCCTTGATCACAGCTATTGTCATCGGAGTCGTTGCTGGAGCTGTGGGATGTTTTATCATCCTGCGTGGAATGTCTCTCATGGGAGATGCCATCTCTCACGCAGTTTTGCCTGGCGTAGCCCTTTCCTTTATTCTGGGAATTGATTTCTTTATTGGAGCGATCATCTTTGGTTTGATGGCTTCCATCATCATTACCTACATCAAGGGAAACTCTATCATCAAGAGTGACACTGCCATTGGTATTACCTTTTCATCTTTCTTAGCCTTAGGTGTCATCTTGATTAGTGTTGCCAAGAGTTCGACAGACCTCTTCCATATCCTTTTTGGGAATATCCTCGCTGTCCAAGATACAGACATGTGGATTACCATTGGTATGGGGGCATTGATTCTCTTGATTATCGGGATTTTCTTTAAACAACTATTGATTACATCCTTTGACGAGCTTCTGGCTAAAGCCATGGGAATGCCCGTTAATTTCTACCACTATCTGCTCATGGTGCTCTTGACCCTTGTGTCCGTCACTGCCATGCAAAGTGTTGGAACCATTCTTATCGTGGCCATGTTGATCACCCCAGCTGCGACGGCTTATCTCTATGCTAATAGCTTAAAGAGCATGATTTTCCTTTCATCAAGTCTCGGAGCCCTTGCTTCTGTTGTGGGACTCTTTATCGGCTATAGCTTAAATCTTGCAGCAGGATCGAGCATCGTGCTCACAGCTGCTAGTTTCTTTCTCATTAGCTTCTTTATCGCTCCAAAACAACGATATTTGAAACTAAAAAATAAACATTTGTTAAAATAAGGGGCAAAGTCCCAATAAATTGGAGGAATCTAATGAAAAAATTAGGTACATTGCTTGTACTCTTTCTTTCCGTCATTGCTCTTGTAGCATGTGCTAGCGGAAAAAAAGATACGGCTTCTGGTCAAAAACTAAAAGTTGTTGCTACAAACTCAATCATCGCTGATATTACCAAAAATATCGCTGGCGATAAGATCGATCTTCATAGTATCGTTCCTGTTGGTCAAGACCCACACGAATACGAACCACTTCCTGAAGACGTTAAGAAAACTTCTCAAGCTGACTTGATTTTCTATAACGGTATCAACCTTGAAACAGGTGGCAATGCTTGGTTTACCAAATTGGTCGAAAATGCCAAGAAAACTGAAAACAAAGACTACTTTGCAGTCAGCGAAGGCGTTGATGTTATCTACCTTGAAGGCCAAAACGAGAAAGGCAAAGAAGACCCACACGCTTGGCTCAACCTTGAAAATGGGATGATTTATGCTAAAAATATCGCTAAACAGCTCATTGCTAAGGACCCTAGCAACAAGGAATTCTACGAAAAAAATCTCAAAGACTATACTGAAAAACTAGACAAACTGGACAAGGAAGCCAAAGAGAAATTTAACAATATCCCTGCTGAGAAGAAACTCATCGTAACCAGCGAAGGATGCTTCAAATACTTCTCTAAAGCCTACGGTGTTCCAAGTGCCTACATCTGGGAAATCAACACGGAAGAAGAAGGTACTCCTGAACAAATCAAAACCTTGGTTGAAAAACTTCGCCAAACAAAAGTTCCATCACTCTTTGTTGAATCAAGTGTCGATGACCGTCCAATGAAGACTGTTTCACAAGACACAAACATCCCAATCTACGCACAAATCTTTACTGACTCAATCGCTGAAGAAGGCAAAGAAGGCGACAGCTACTACAGCATGATGAAATACAACCTTGACAAGATTGCTGAAGGTTTGTCAAAATAATCCATTAAAAAACGTCATTCTCACATGAATGGGCGTTTTTTTATCACTTAATTTCCGGTCAAATCATTGGAAAAATCTGACAATTCTCGGTAAAATAAAAGAAAAAAGAATGGAGTAGTTTCATGACCACTTTTCTCGGAAATCCTGTAACTTTTACAGGTAAACAACTGCAAGTCGGAGACAAGGCACTTGACTTTTCTCTTACGACAACCGATCTCTCTAAAAAAACGCTAGCTGACTTTGATGGAAAGAAAAAAGTCTTGAGTGTTGTCCCTTCTATCGATACTGGTGTCTGCTCAACGCAAACACGTCGATTCAACCAAGAACTTGCCAACCTTGACAACACCGTCGTTCTTACTGTTTCTATGGACCTACCATTTGCCCAAGGACGCTGGTGTGGGGCTGAAGGCCTTGACAATGCCATCATGCTCTCAGACTACTTTGACCATTCTTTCGGACGCGATTATGCCCTTTTGATCAACGAATGGCATCTCCTTGCACGTGCCGTCTTTGTTCTCGATACTGACAATGTCATCCGTTACGTGGAATACGTTGACAACATCAACACGGAACCAGACTTTGAAGCTGCCATTGCTGCAGTGAAAGAACTGGACTAAAATCAAAACCATTAGGGCAGAAGGCTAGAGAAATCTAGCTTTTTTTGATATACTAGATGGAGAGAAAAGACAAGAGGAAATGAATGACGCCAAATAAAGAAGACTACCTAAAATGTATTTATGAAATCGGTACAGAGATGCAGAAAATCACCAATAAAGAAATTGCTGCCCGTATGCAGGTCTCTCCACCTGCCGTAACAGAGATGATCAAACGCATGAAAAGTGAAAGTCTCATCCTCAAGGACAAGGAGAATGGCTATCTATTAACAGATATCGGCCTCGAACTGGTTTCTGAGCTCTATCGCAAACACCGGTTGATTGAAGTCTTTCTAGTCCACCATCTTGACTATACCAGCGATCAAATCCACGAGGAAGCTGAAGTCCTAGAGCACACTGTATCCGACCTCTTCGTAGAGAGACTGGATAAACTGCTTGGCTTCCCTAAAACCTGCCCCCACGGAGGGACCATCCCAGCCAAGGGAGAGCTCTTGGTTGAAATCAACAACCTACCTCTAGCAGAGACCAAGGAAGCTGGAACCTATCTTCTGACTCGGGTTCACGATAGTTTTGACTTGCTTAAATACTTAGAAAAGCATGAAATTCATATCGGTGACCAAGTCCAAGTCAAACAGTTTGATAATTTTTCCAATACTTTTACACTGGTCAACAGAGGTGAAGATCTCCAAGTTAGCATCGATATCGCCAAACAACTCTATGTCGAAAAAATCAACTAAGCCCTTATCCTTGAAAGAAATTCCTTTCAGGGATTTTTATTATTTTGCTTGTAAGTTCCATTCGTTTGATGTAGAATGAAGCTAGATAAAAGAGGGAGGTCTTCCTATGAAAAAGCTCTTTAGAATCCATTTTGCAGCCATTGTAGTCAGCGATTTGCTACTGTTGGTAACTTTCAGACCCCGATACGAACTTTCTTTGGAGAGAGGCCTGATTTTTTGCTTCATTTTCATCCTTGCTCAAGGACTACTGCTATTTCGCTTGGTCAATCGACTCAAAAAACATTTCTCTGAGATTTATCCTCAGATGAACAAAAAAATTCGCTTCTACTATTTAGGAGTGCTCATCAGCGATTTTCTATTATTTGTCTTTTTATCCATCACTGGCCCTCAATATTTCTACTCTCTTACTCCAGTCTTTACTTCCTGTCATTCTACTTTATATTATATAACGGCTAGCCACCTAAGAGAAAACTATCCAGACTTTTACAACCGACATACCTCTTTATGGGAGTGTCTATAAACAAAAACCAAGCCAGCTGGGCTTGGTTTTCTTATCTATTTTTAGTATCAAGAATGATGGTAACTGGCCCATCATTTACCAGCTCCACCTGCATATCCGCTCCAAAGATGCCTGTCTGAACGGGCACTTCCTGAGCTAGCTTTTGGTTGAAAGCCTCATAGAAGGCAGCTGCCATATCCGGCTTGGCTGCTCCTGTAAAGGCGGGACGATTGCCCTTCTTGGTATCTGCAAAGAGAGTAAACTGAGAAATAGAAAGGGTTTCCCCCTCAATATCCTTGACAGACAGATTCATCTTGCCTTCTGCATCAGAAAAAATCCGCATGTTAACAAGCTTTCTCACAGCATAGTCCAAATCTTCCTCTTGGTCCTCTGGGCCTACACCGACCAGTAATAAAAGTCCCTGATTAATTTTTCCATGAACCTGACCTTCGATACTGACTTGGGCTTTCTTGACTCGTTGAATGATGATTTTCATAAGCGCCTTTCTATTTAATTATCCGTTGGTCCGTTTGACAGAGTAGACCTCTGGCACACTTTTAATCTTGTCAACTACTGTCGTTAGAGTTGAGAGATTTGAGATGCCAAAAGACACATGGATATTGGCAAATTTCATATCCTTAGTTGGTTGAGCATTAACGGTTGAGATATTCTTAGTTGTGTTGGAGAGAACTTGCAGAACATCATTTAAGAGCCCTGTACGGTTGAGACCATAGATATCGATGTGGGCAGTGTATTCCTTGCTTGAGAATTGATCTTCCCACTCCACATCAAGGAGACGTTGCTCGTAGTTTTCTTGGGCACGGAGATTCATACAGTCCACACGGTGAATAGCTACACCGCGTCCCTTAGTAATGTAACCGACAATGTCGTCACCCGGCACTGGATTACAACACTTGGCAATCCGCACTAAGAGACCTGAGGCCCCTTCAATGACCACACCACCCTCATGCTTGACCTTGAGGGTTTCTTTGTTTTCGACCTTAACTTCGCCACCTTTGACAAGCTCCTCTGCTTCCGCCTTGGCCTTAGCGCGTTCTTCCTCACGACGTTCCTTTTCGGTCAAACGGTTAAAGACCGTAATAGCGCCAATTTCTCCAAAACCAATGGCTGCATAGAGAGCTTCCTCTGTCTTGTAGCTGGTCTTTTGAAGGACCTCGTCCATATGGCGCTTGTCCATGAATTTATTAGCCACATAACCGTTTTCTTGGAATTGAGCCATCAACATTTCACGGCCCTTGTTAACGGATAATTCCTTGTCTTGATTTTTAAAGAACTGACGAATCTTGTTGCGCGCCTTGCTGGTCTTGACCATGTTTAGCCAGTCACGACTCGGACCAAAGGAGTTGGGGTTGGTGATAATTTCAACCTGATCCCCTGTCTTAAGCTTGGTTGTCAGTGGAACCATACGGCCATTGACCTTGGCACCAGTCGCTTTTTCACCGACTTTGGTATGGATTTCATAGGCAAAGTCAATCGGTCCTGAATCTTTTGGAAGGGAGCGAACCGCACCATCTGGAGTAAAGACGTAAATCTCCTCCGCCAGATAGTTTTCTTTAACAGAATCCACAAATTCCTTGGCATCATCAGCCTGGTCTTGGAGCTCCATCATCTCCTTGATCCAGTTCATTCCAATAGCAGATTCCTTGCTGTTGACCTGCCCTTTAATGCCTTTCTTATAGGCCCAGTGAGCTGCTACCCCGTACTCAGCCACCTCGTGCATTTCCTTAGTCCGAATCTGAAATTCAATCGGTCCTTTTGGCCCATAAACGGTTGTATGGATAGACTGGTAACCATTGGCCTTACGATTGGCGATATAATCTTTGAAGCGTCCTGGCATGGGTTTCCAAAGTTCATGCACATAACCCAGCATAGCATAGACATCACTCTGGGTATCTAAGATACAGCGAATGGCAATCAGGTCATAAATTTCCTCAAAGCGTTTCTTCTTATCCTGCATCTTGCGATAGATCGAATAGATATGCTTAGGACGACCATAGATTTTCCCTTTGAGATTGCGTTCGGTAGCATACTCTTCCAACTTGGTTACGACTTCGTCGACCAAAGCCTCACGTTCTCTGCGTTTTTCCTTCATCATGTGGGTGATTTTGTAAAACTCAGTTGGATTGAGATAACGGAAAGATAGATCTTCCAACTCCCACTTGACACTGGAAATCCCTAGACGATGAGCAAGTGGTGCGTAAATTTCCATAGTTTCTCTGGAGATACGTTCTTGCTTATCCTTTCGCAGGTGTTTGAGAGTCCGCATATTGTGCAAACGGTCCGATAGTTTAACCAAGATCACACGGATATCCTCAGACATGGCCATAAGCATCTTGCGATGATTTTCAGCCAATTGTTCCTCGAGTGATTTGTACTCAACCTTACCAAGCTTGGTCACCCCATCAACGATAATCCGAACATCATGACCGAACTCTCTCTCCAAATCATCCAATGTCGCATCTGTGTCCTCAACCACATCATGCAAAAAACCACAGGCAACGGTTACGGCATCCAGCTTGAGCTTAGCCAGAATGCCTGCTACCTGAATGGGATGGATAATATAGGGCTCACCTGATTTCCGAAACTGCCCACTATGACAATCAACTGCGTAAATCAATGCTTTTTGTACAAAAGCAACATCTTCCTTTGTTAAATATTCTTTCGTTAAAGCGACTACCTGATCGCCCGTCAAATTCACTTCTTTCGGCATCTATACTCTCCAATTCTTCCTACCATTTTATCACTTTTTTAAGGATATGAAAACTAGAAAAGCCTGTTTTTATGCCAATACCAATCATTAAAAAAACACTGCCAGATTTCTCTAGCAGTGTTTTGACATTTCATTTGCTTAGTAGACTGTTTTTTCAGTTTCTACGTCGAAGAAGTGTGCTTTGTTCAAGTCAAATCCTAGTTCAACTGTTGCACCTGTTTGCAAGTAGTCACGAGCATCCACTTTGGCAACAAATTCGTCTTTACCAACTTGGCAGTAAAGGTGAGATTCTGAACCAAGCAATTCTGATACGGAGATAGTAGCTTTGACAACTGATTCTGGGAATGTTTCAAGGAAAGCAGGTTCTGCATTCACGTCTTCTGGACGAATACCGAAGATCAATTCTTTTCCTTCGTAGCCTTTTTCACGAAGAACTTTCAAAGCACCTTCTGGAACTTTCAAGCGGAAACCGTCAGAAACAATTTCATTGCCTTCTAATTTCACATTGATGAAGTTCATAGCTGGGCTTCCGATGAATCCTGCAACGAACTTGTTAACTGGGTTTTTGTAAACTTCTTGAGGGGTACCGATTTGTTCAACACGTCCGATAGTACCTGTACCAGCAGGGTTCTTAGTTGCTGACATGATAACGATACGGTCTGCAAGTGTCATCGCTTCTGTTTGGTCGTGGGTTACGTAGATAGTTGTAGCACCGATACGACGGTGGATCTTCGCAATTTCAGCACGCATAGATACACGAAGTTTGGCATCCAAGTTTGACAAAGGTTCATCCATCAAGAACACTTTTGCATCACGGACGATAGCACGACCCATGGCAACACGTTGACGTTGACCACCTGAGAGGTCAGCAGGTTTACGATCCAAGAATTCTTTCAAACCAAGGATTGCTGCCGCTTCTTGCACACGTTTGTCGATGTCTTCCTTGCTGTATTTACGCAATTTCAAACCGAAAGCCATGTTGTCATATACAGTCATATGTGGGTAAAGAGCGTAGTTTTGGAATACCATGGCGATGTCACGGTCTTTTGGAGCTACGTCGTTGACAACCACGCCATCGATAGATGCAGTACCTTCTGTAATGTCTTCAAGACCAGCGATCATACGAAGAGTTGTAGACTTACCACATCCTGAAGGACCTACGAAAACGATAAATTCCTTGTCTTTAATGTCCAAGTTAAAGTCTTCAACTGAGTAGTGTTCGCTGTTTGGATATTTTTTGTAAATGTTTTTAAGATTTAATTCTACCATGGAAGGTGAACTCCTTTTATTTTTTGATAGTTTTATTATAAATGAAAACGCTTTACATTTCTATGGCAAGGTGACCAAAAAAATAAAAAAGTTCTGTGCAACTTGCACAAAACTTTAGAGAATATCTGGTAAAATCAACTGATAACACAAGGTAAGGTCCGTTAACTCCTTCAACTGAAGCCCTGTCAATTCTTCCCATTTGTCAATCTTGTATTGAAGAGAATTGCGGTGCAGATAGAGTTGCTGGGCTGTTTTAGTCAGAACAGCACTGTTTTCCCAGAGAGAAAGGATAATTTCCTGAATCTGGTCCTGATCCAAGATTATCTGGTGCAGGCATTCCTTGATTACCTTCAAGTCCACTAGTCTTTCTCCCATACTCCAAAGATAGAGTTGTGAAAAGGTATGTACACCTTGGTGACCCTGGCGCCACCAAGTCTTAAACAAGTCTCGCTCTACTGTGATTAAGTCTGATAGGGCTTGAGGGCCTGTCTGAGACCACACCTGGCCTAACATGATAGACAGACGAAGGCCAAAGTCATACTCAACTGCTTCAATCGTATCAGATAAGATTGAGCGGACAGAGCTGTACTTATCTTGTTGAAGCACGAAAACATAGTCCTGAGCACCGACCTGTAGCACTGTCTGGCAGTTTGGAAAGAGAGTCCGCATCATATCCAGCCAAGAGGCTAGATTTTCCTGCTGATAATAGGATAGATGACAATAAACCAATTGTATCTTTTTAAAAGTTTGAGGTGCCTGCCCCTTCCCCTCAATCAAATAGGGATACCAAGGATTGAGCGAACGAGCCTGCTCCTGCTGGGTCAAAAGGGCAACCAGCTGCTTTTCACGCTCGCTGAGCCCAGCTTCCTCCAGTAAAATCCACTGCTGTGAAGACAGAGGAAGAGTAAGATATCCTAATTTCTCTATCGGCTGATCTGAAATCTGAGCTTCAGGAAACCAGTCTTGTAATTCCTTTGCAATCATATCCTAGTCCTCCACTTTTTGGATGCACCAAGAAATTATGGTCTCTAGACGCTCCACATTTTCAGTCAGATGGAGATAGCCCATCACTGCTTCAAAACCTGTAGACATGCGGTAAGTCACCACATCAGCATTTTTAGCCTTTGTGTGGCTATTGGTATTGCGACCACGTTTGTAGATTTCTTCTTCTTTTTCCGTCAGGACTTGCTCCTCCAACATGAGGGCAATCAAGCGAGCCTGAGCCTTTGCTGACACATACTTAGTCGCCTCTTGGTGGAGTTTATTGGGCTTGGTCATGCCTTTGAGGATGAGGTGGCGGCGAATATACATAGAATACACCGCATCTCCCTCAAAAGCCAGCACAATCCCGTTAATGAGATTGACATCAATCACGTGTCCACCTCACTCCATCCTTGGTGTCAAGAAGCTTAATTCCTTGAGCAGCCAATTGGTCACGGATTTGATCCGCTGTCGCAAAGTCACGATTAGCACGCGCTTCTTGACGTTCTTGGATCAAGGCTTCAATCTCTGCATCCAAAACTTCCTCAACAAAGACAATTCCAAAGACTTCTAACATAGCCGCAAGAGCTTCTTTAACACTTGCATCATAGTTGCCGGAGTTGATCCACTTGGCCATCTCAAAGACAACTGTGATACCGTTGGCAGAGTTAAAGTCCTCATCCATAGCTGCTATAAACTTTTCTTTAAAGTCCTGTAACTCTTGAGCATCTACAGTCCCAGAAAATGGTTGCTCGTAAGTGTTCTTCAGATATTTGAGATTGGTCTCTGCATCACGCACTGCCTTTTCAGTAAAGTTGATTGGTTTACGGTAATGCTGAGTCGCAAAGAAGAAACGCAACACTTGACCATCAATGGTTTTGAGGGCATCATGGACTGTGATGAAATTCCCCAAGGATTTAGACATCTTGACATTGTCAATATTGACAAAACCATTGTGCATCCAGTAGTTCGCAAAAGTCTTGCCTGTTTTGGCTTCTGACTGGGCAATTTCGTTGGTATGATGCGGAAACTCAAGGTCGGCTCCACCACCGTGAATATCAATGGTATCGCCCAAAATCTCTGTCGACATGACCGAACACTCGATGTGCCAACCCGGACGACCAGGTCCCCAAGGACTATCCCAAGAAATCTCGCCCGGTTTTGCAGCTTTCCAAAGGGCAAAGTCTACAGGATTTTCCTTGCGAGCTGTCTCTTCATCTGTACGACCTGAAGCACCCAGCTCCAAATCTTCCAAGGTTTTATTGGCCAATTTAGCATAGTTGTGGGATTTTTCCACACGGAAGTAAACGTCCCCTTGACTCTCATAGGCAAAGCCTTTCTCGATCAAGTCTTCCACAAAACGGATGATGTCCGCCATAAACTCTACTACACGTGGATGGCGAGTCGCAGGTTTCACGCCCAAGGCTGTCACATCCTCACGAAAGGCAGCGATGTACTTATCCGCAACCTCCTGAGGCGTGATGCCTTCTTCCTTGGCACGGTTAATAATCTTATCATCCACATCCGTAAAGTTGGAAATATAGGCAACCTCATAACCACGGTACTCAAAGTAGCGACGAATAGTATCAAAGGCTACTGTTGAACGAGCATTCCCCACGTGGATATAGTTATAGACGGTTGGCCCACAGACATACATCTTAACCTTGCCGTCCTCGATAGGGACAAATTCTCGCAAATCACGAGACATGGTGTCATAGATTTTAATCACTCACTGTCTCCTTTCTGTTTCTTGTTTATCGTAAAGAGTCATTTCAATCCAACTCTCTAGCAATTACTAATGCTATCTCAAAGAAAGTCATAGCATCTGCTTTTCTTTCTTCATGTCTTGCATCCCACTCATGATTGTGATGGTCAACATAATCAGCCGTATAAAAAAATTGATAAACTTTTGCTTGTCGAAATTGCGTCCAAGCCATGATTGCAGAAGCTTCCATATCCACAACAGTCGCACCTGCTGCTAATCTACGTTTGACCTTATCGGCTGTTTCACGATAGAAAGCATCTGTGGTCCAAATCTTTGTTCGAATGTGCTCAATACCAGATTTGTTCAAAGCTTCTTCCATGGTTAAGAGGAGAGTTTCGTCATAAGCTATCTCATCACTTGCAGGAGCGTAATGGTAACTTGTACCTTCATCACGTAGAGCTGAACTTGGTAGAATAATCTTATCTGCCTGAATAGACTGATCTAGAACTCCGCAAGAACCCAAAACAATAAAGTTCTTAAATCCTCTTGCTTTGAGTTCTTCTAAGAGTCCAACAACCATCGGGGCTCCAATCGTAGCTATAGCAACTGCTACCTTACTCCCATCTTTTTCATAGATATACCATGGAAGTCTGCCATTTAGATTGGTTAGATAGCCACCTTCGTAAACATCTTCAAACTGCTTTACTCGTTCAACGATTTCTCCATTAAAAGATAAAATAATCGTGTCACAGATTTCTCCACCACCACGAATACTTCGATCAGTTGGTTCGATAACAGCAGGTACATTTTCGAATTCTTCTAATAGCATTTTTCTACTCTTTCTCATTCAGATAAACTACCTGTGTCTGTTTGACAAAGCCGATTTTTTCATACAAGCGCTTGGCACCTACGTTGCAGTCCTCTACTGCAATCTGAAATTCCTTATCATTTTGCTCAATCAGTTGGTTGACAAGGGATTTTGCTAAGTAACTTCCATAGCCTTTGCCACGTTCAAGTTCTGATATTGCTAAACCGTAGAAGTAATTCGTATTAGTCGATAAATCTACCGTGCAAGTCCCAATAACCTGACCGTTTTTTAATAAAATATATAGGCGACTTTCTGGATCTTTTAGAGCTTCAGCAACATATCTATCCGCAACTTCTCTCGATTCATGTTCCTCTGAAAATGCCTGAAAATTTAACTGGCTGATTTGCTCCTGATATGAACTATCTGCTAACAAAACTTCAAGATTGGAAAGCTTTGCTAACGGATAAGGTCTTCTATCCTTACCTAACCAGGTTTCTGTATCTTCATCCTCGACCAATCCCCAGTTGCTGACAAAATCAGGATGACGCTCTAGAAAAATACGTTCTGTCTGAAAAGTAACTGAACGAATAGGGAAAGGAGCCGTTTCTTTCTCAAAACTCGTAAACAAAGCACGCGCAATTCCCTGACGACGATGATCTGGATGAACCAGTATCGTCACTTCCACGTCTTGATCATCCGCATAGACAGTTAAGAGACCAACAAGTTCGCCTTTTTCATAATAAAGGAAAAAGGCGGGCATGTTTGGGTCAAAATTAAGCATGTTAGAAAGATAGGGATCACGATAAGTTCCATCATAGGCTTGGCAACAGTCAATTAGTTTTTTCGCCTCAGATAGCTCCTCATGGCTTAACTCGCTTCTTGCTTGAATCATATAGATATCCTCTACAAACCAGACGATCTGTGACTGGCTTCTTTAGCCTGCTCAAGTTTATTGACATAATACTCTCGTTTTTCTTCAACTTCGTGAATGACTGGCTCATCTTTCTTACCATGAACACGGACAATCTTGGCCGGAATACCTACAACCGTCACATCACTAGGTACATCTGCCACGACAACTGCTGCAGCACCGACCTTGGCATTTTCGCCGATTTCTACTGGCCCGATAACTTGGGCATGGGCCGATATGAGAGCTCCTTTACGCACAGTCGGATGGCGTTTGCCACAGTCTTTCCCTGTCCCACCGAGAGTCACTCCATGATAGAGTAGAACGCCTTTTTCAACAATCGCTGTCTCTCCAATCACCAAGCCTGAACCGTGGTCGATAAAGACACCTGAATCAATCTGGGCACCTGGATGAATCTCAATCTGAGTCCAAAAGCGCCAAAACTGACTGTGCATACGAGCCAGGAGTTTAAAGCCATGCTTCCAGAGAAAATGCGAGAGACGGTGGGCAGCCAAGGCCTTGACACCTGGATAAGTCAGCAAAACTTCCAAACTGTTGCGTGCCGCTGGATCATTTTCTTTTACAATATCAATGGTTTCGCGCCACCATCCCATACATTTCTCCTTTTCTTATTCTGAATCTTTTGGTGTTTCTGTAACTTCTTTCTTAGGTTTGTAATCCTTGTGATGACGTGGACGGTGAGGTCGCTCAGACTTTTCGCCTTTTTCATCATGCTCAGGTTTTGGCGGACGAGGAAGAAGTACCTTCATAGAGGCATCGATACGACCTTTTTCATCAATCTTGATAACCTTAACATCGACTTCATCACCAATAGCTACCAAATCCTCGACACGATTGGTACGAGTCCAAGCCATTTCCGAAATGTGCACAAGTGCATCTGTCTTATCAAAGAGGTTGACAAAGGCACCAAATTTCTCGATACGAACAACCTTAGCATGGTAAACTTCATCCACTTTGGCTTCACGAACCAAACCAGCAATGATTTCTTTGGTACGGTTAATGGCATCTTGGTCGCTAGAGTAGATGGACACATTACCTTCTTCGTCAATATCGATTTTAACGCCTGTTTCAGCGATAATCTTGTCAATGGTTTCTCCACCCTTACCGATGACAATCTTAATCTTGTCGACATCAATCTTGATGGTATCAATTTTCGGAGCAGTTGGAGCCAATTCTGGACGCACTTCTGGGATGGTTGCTTCAATCACATCAAGGATTTCAAAACGCGCTTTCTTGGCTTGAGCAAGGGCCTCAGTCAAGATTTCTGCAGTAATCCCTTGAATCTTGATATCCATTTGAAGGGCTGTAATCCCGTCACGAGTACCGGCAACCTTAAAGTCCATGTCTCCAAAGTGGTCTTCCAATCCTTGGATATCTGTCAATACTGTGTAGTTATTTCCGTCGGAGATGAGACCCATGGCAATACCAGCTACTGGCGCCTTGATTGGCACACCACCAGCCATAAGGGCAAGAGTTCCCGCACAGATAGAAGCTTGAGAAGATGAACCGTTTGATTCTAAGACTTCAGCTACCAAGCGAATCGCGTATGGGAATTCTTCCAAACTTGGCAAGACTTGAGCAAGAGCACGCTCACCAAGAGCACCGTGACCAATTTCACGACGACCAGGCGCACCGTAACGACCTGTTTCCCCTACTGAGTATTGCGGGAAGTTATAGTGGTGCATAAAGCGTTTCTTGTACTCTGGATCCAAACCATCGATGATTTGAGTTTCTCCCATCGGAGCCAAGGTCAAGACTGAGAGGGCTTGCGTTTGTCCACGAGTGAAAAGACCAGAACCGTGCACACGAGGAAGATAGTCAACCTGCGCATCTAAAGGACGGATCTCATCGACCTTACGCCCATCAGGACGCACCTTGTCTTCTGTAATCAAACGGCGCACTTCAGCGTGTTCCATTTGTTCCAAGATTTCAGCCACATCACGCATGATACGATCAAATTCTTCGTGGTCTGCATATTTTTCTTGATAAACAGCAGTCACTTGGTCTTTAACTGCTTGAGTTGCAGCTTCACGAGCCAATTTTTCTTCCACTTGAACCGCTTTTTGGAGGTCGCTGTTGTAGGCTGCGACGATTTCAGCTTGCAAGTTCGCATCCACATGAAGCAATTCCACTTCTGCTTTTTCCTTACCAACCGCAGCAACGATTTCTTCTTGGAAGGCAATCAATTCTTTGACTGCTTCATGGCCTTTAAGAAGAGCTTCCAACATGATTTCTTCTGACAATTCTTTGGCACCAGACTCAACCATGTTGATAGCGTGCTTGGTACCAGCTACTGTCAATTCAAGAAGTGAGCGCTCTGCTTGTTCTTGCGTTGGGTTGATGATGATTTGGCCATCAACATAACCCACTTGTACCCCAGCGATTGGTCCGTCAAATGGAATATCTGAGATAGACAATGCCAATGATGATCCAAACATAGCCGCCATTGGAGCAGAGGCATTTTCATCATAAGAAAGGACGGTGTTGATCACTTGCACTTCGTTACGGAAACCTTCCGCAAACATAGGGCGGATTGGACGGTCAATCAAACGCGCTGTCAAAGTCGCATCTGTTGAAGGACGTCCTTCACGTTTCATAAAGCCACCAGGAAACTTTCCAGCCGCATACATTTTTTCTTCGTAGTTGACTTGAAGTGGGAAGAAATCCCCAGTTGCCATTTTCTTAGACATAACGGCCGCAGTCAAGACAGTTGACTCACCGTAACGCACGACAACAGCGCCATTTGCTTGCTTAGCAACCTGACCAGTCTCTACAACCAACTCACGACCCGCAAAAGTCGTTTGAAACACTTGTTTTGTCATTTTAATCCCCTTTGGATTGATGAAATTATACGCCTTGCCTACAAAGATCAGGATACAAAGGGCGTAAAGAATCCCGTATGAAAATAGGAGATTGACGCAGTGTGCGATGCACACCAGGAAATCTATCTTTTTCACTAGGGATTTAGCCCGTGTTCAACTACCTAAATACCTTGAAAAAGTTTAAAAATATTATTCTTTAGCATTTGTATCTTTTATAGCATAGCAGATTTGAATAGCTAAGAATCTGTTTATACCCTCATCTTTGTATCAAGTACGTACAGAGTCTATTTTATCATATTTTTCTTAAAAAGTGCGGGCTTTTCTATTAAAAAGGAACCATTCCCCTCACCTGAGAAGAATGGTTTGCTTTTTATTATCCTAAAGACTGATGGTTAAATAAGGCATGGGTTGCTTGGTGGATGTATTTTGCTGTTTCAGCATTGTTCATGGTGTAGAGATGCACACCAGCGACATCCTGGGTTACTAAGTCCACGATCTGATCCACTGCATAGGCAAGTCCTGCTGCTCTGAGTGACTCAGGGTCATGCTCATACTTGTCTAAGATGGCCTTAAATTTACGTGGAAGGTGGATATTCTCACAAGTCTTCAAAAGACGAAGTGCTTGGTTACGGTTAAGAATAGGCATGATCCCCGCATGAATAGGAACATCAATCCCTGCCAAGGTACACTTGTCTTGGAAATCGTAGAAGCGCTCATTGTCAAAGAAAAGTTGCGTTACAAGGCTTGAACAGCCTGCATCCACTTTCTTCTTGAGATTTTGAATATCTGAGATCTGGTTTGGCGAGTCAGGGTGCCCCTCTGGGTAGCAAGCGCCAATAATATCAAAGTGAGGAGCTTGTTCCTTGATAAACTCAATCAAATCTGTTGCGTAGCGGAAATCCTTTTGCGGTTCCACATCAGGGATAATATCCCCACGCAAGGCCAAGATTTTCTGTACCCCAACCTTGTCCAGGTCCGCAATGGTTTCAGCAACTTTTTCCTTAGTCAGATAGATAGCTGGCAAGTGGGCAATGGTTGGAATCGCCAAGTCATTCTGGATAAAGTCTGCCAAACGAACCGTTGTTTCCTTGATATTAAATTTATTATTGCTGGCGGTCACACTGATAAAGTGCGGTGTCAGCTCCCGCATATCCTGCAAGGCTGAAATAATTTTATCATTACCCACAGCTGGGTTTGGAGGGAACACTTCAAATGAAAGTGACGGAGTTTGGCGTGACATAGTCATTATCCTTTTCTTTTTGATTTCATGATTGCTGAGCCAGCTAGGGCCAAGCAGTTCCTTGATCAGTCAGTGTCACGAGCGAAATCTTATCTTATAATTTCTCACGCGCAGCTTTTGCTGCTTCGACAAGGCGGATCAAGCTTTCTTTTGTTTCTGGAATACCGCGTGTTTTCAAACCACAGTCAGGGTTGATCCAAACTTTCTTGCTTGGAACTTTGGCAAGAATAGCATCGATTGTGTGGTCGATTTCGCCTTCATTTGGTACACGAGGTGAGTGGATATCGTAAACCCCAGGTCCCACTTCTGTTTGGAAGTTTTTCGCTTTGAGTTCGTCCAAGATTTCAAGGTTTGAACGGCTTGCTTCAAAGGAAATAACGTCCGCATCCATGTTGTCGATGGCTGGGATAATATCTGTAAATTCTGAGTAACACATGTGAGTGTGGATTTGCGTATCTGGCGCAACTGTAGAATGTACCAAGCGGAAGGCTGGAATAGCCCAGTCAAGGTAGTCTTCATACCAGTCGCTACGACGGAGTGGCAATTTTTCACGAAGAGCAGCCTCGTCGATTTGGATAATCTTCACGCCTGCAGCTTCAAGGTCAAGTACTTCATCCTTGATTGCAAGAGCGATTTGAAGAGTAGAATCCTTGATAGTGATGTCTTCACGTGGGAATGACCAGTTAAGGATCGTAACAGGTCCAGTCAACATACCTTTAACAGGTTTGTCAGTACGGCTTTGTGCGTAGCTAGACCATTTCACAGTGATTGGGTTGAGACGAGTGACATCACCCCAGATGATTGGTGGTTTCACCCCACGCATACCGTATGATTGTACCCAACCATTCTTAGAGAAGAGGTAACCTGACAAGTTTTGACCGAAGTACTCAACCATGTCGTTACGCTCGAACTCACCGTGTACAAGCACGTCAAATCCAACTTCTTCTTGCCATTTGATCCATTCATCGATGGTTTCAGCAAGGAAAGCGTCGTATTCTTCTTGTGACAATTCACCCTTACGGTAAGCCAAACGTTTAGCACGAACTTCCTTAGTTTGAGGGAATGAACCGATAGTTGTTGTTGGAAGAGCTGGAAGTTTGAAAGCTTCTTCTTGGATAGCTTCACGTTCTGCAAAGGCTGGCAAACGAGTGTAGTCTGCATCAGTCAATCCAGCGATACGAGCGCGAAGTTCCGCATTTTCACCAACACGTTCAGTAGCAAAGAGTTCTTTGTTAGCTGCAAGAGCTTTTGCACCTTGACCATTGCGGATAGCATCCAAGTCACGAAGTTCTTCCAATTTTTCAACTGCGAAAGCAAAGTGGTTCAAGATAGCTGGTTCAAATTCTTCATTAGCGGTTGTAAATGGCACATGAAGAAGTGAGCATGAGCTTGTCAAGACAATGTTTTCAGCTGGGATTTGCTCAAGAACAGCCAAGCTCTTTTCGTAGTTGTTGCGCCAGATGTTTTTACCATTGACGATACCTGCATAGAGAGTCTTGTCAGCTGGGAAACCACCTTTAACGAGTTCAAGAGTTTTCTTACCTTCAACGAAGTCAAGACCTATGGCATCAACTGGCAAGTTTACAAGATCAGTGTAGACGTCACGAACATCACCGAAGTAAGTTTGAAGCAAGACTTCAAGACCTTTCTTGTCAGCCAAAAGCTTGTTGTAGAGGTTCAAGAAGAGAGCTTTTTCTTCAGCTGTCAAATCTTTGACAAGAGCCGCTTCGTCCAGTTGAATACGAGTCGCACCAAGTTCAGCCAATTTAGCAAAAACATCTTGGTAAGCAACCACTAAGCTATCTACGAAGTCTTCTGCTTTCACGCCGTCTTCAAAGTCTGATAATTGAAGGAAAGTGAATGGACCGACGAGAACAGGACGAGTGTTCAATCCAAGTTCTTTTGCTTCTTGGAACTCATCAAAGATCTTGTGACCAGCCAATTTAACCTGAGTGTCTTTTTCAAATTTAGGAACGATGTAGTGGTAGTTGGTGTTGAACCATTTCTTCATCGGAAGGGCACGAACGTCCCCTTTTTCTCCTTGGTAACCACGTCCCAAAGCAAAGTAGCGCTCAAGGTCAGACAAGTCCAAGTTTTGAACGGATGCAGGTACCACGTTGAAAAGGAAAGCTGCATCTAAGAAGTTGTCATAGTGAGAAAAGTCATTTGATGGGATTTCAGTGATGCCTTTTTCTTTGACAATGTTCCAGTGTTTGGCACGCAATTCTTTTGCCACTGCCAAGAGTTCTTCTTCTGAGATTTCTTTTCTAAAGTATTTTTCAGTTGTAAATTTTAATTCGCGGAATTCGCCCAAACGAGGGAAACCGATGATCGTAGTTGACATGATGTGTCCTCCAAAATTTGTTGTTGAAACTATCTTAACAGAAAAGAAACTGTCTGTATAATTGTAAAAAATTAGGCTTTGATATAGTTTGAAACTATATCACTATTTAAAGTACAAAAAAAGATTTGGAGAAGATTCCCCAAATCCTTTGGTAAATATAGATTGATAGCCTTTCAAGGTTGCTATGTTCTTCGCAAAAAAATATTGAATTGAAAGCTACCTATGGCTTGTTATTAGAAAAGACTATAGGTCGATCCTCTTATCACGGAGATTAGCCAGGCACTCCTCATAGTATTCTGCATTATGCTCACTATAGACGGGATTACCTAGGTTCTCCTCAGGCAAGTCTTCATAGGGAGGACAAATTTTGCCACGGTAGTTCTTGTCCAGCCACTCTGGACTGACATTGTAGCCACGGCCAGCCATCTCCTCCATGATCAAGCGATGATAGGCATAGAGACGATAGGGCGAGTGGGTAAAGACATAGTTCACTGTCGCATGTTTTCTACCCCAGCCATTTCCACGCAGGGCGCAGCACTCTCGATGTTGTCCCAAGAGCTGAGGACGGGGAAGTTGTGAAATCAAAGCCTCATGCCAAAGTCTCATGGGAGTCTCCTTTCAGCAAGGTAGAATGTTGCAAGTAGGTATTGGGATAGCGATCAAGCAAGTCTCGAGTCTTAGCAATCAAGTCTTCCTTAGAAGCCTGACCAAAGCGGTAGCAATCCAGCAAGAGCATATAGTCCTTGCGCTCGGCATCTGTCGCTTTCTTTTTGAAATAGCCCCAAATATGCTGAAAGGCATTGCAAACCTGACCCCTGTGTTCTGGGATTTGACAGGCACAGTCGATCAGTTCTTGAACATGACTTACCTCCACCTCTTCATTCTTCAAGTATTGGCGAATCTCATTGTAAATATTGCTGGAATGGCTCAAAACGAGGTATTTGTTTCTAGCCCAGAGTTGTTGGCACTGGGATTTTGGGTTAGTTTGTTCCATCTTTCTCCTTGCTTTTTATCCGTTTCCAGGAAGTATGGAAACAAAGTTATATCTTAAAAATGAGCGAATAAAGAGTGTTTTTTGTAGTTCCTGATTTTTCTAATAAATCTTGTTCGACAACCTCTTAAATACCTGAATAAGTCTCTACTAACAACTGAATCTTACGTAAAACTTCTTGTTTTTTCCGTTCACGCGCTCCCTGTCTACGAGAAGTTGGTGGAATAATCGAATCCAAATCAGTCCCACTATTTTCAGCATAACCTCGTTGAATTGATTTGTCGATAAACAATTGATAGTCATCTACAAGTTTCTCAGCCTCAGCTAGGTCTTGAATCGCGATTTTCTTGCGCTCCTTGCCATATTCGTAGAAAGCATTGATAATCCCATCATGGTCTTTCAATTTTTGCAAATCGGTGTCATTGATAAATCCAATAACCAACTCTTCTTTGGCACGGATATCAATACTAGAACGAATCACACGACTAACTTCTGCTTTCATTACTTCTTTAGACTCAGAATTCTTCGATTTTTCAACAATCAATGCCAAAATATAGTCTAGGTTAATCTCATCAGTTTTTAGTAATTCAATTTCAAATTCAACATCTGAAAGGTCAATCTCTAAATCTTTAGTCTTTTCATAGTTTTTAAGGTTCAAAAACTCATCTCGAATTTCCACATAAGCACTTCTTAAATCCTGAAGATAACCTTCTGAAATAGGTTTGTCGATTTCTTGGAATTCGTCATAATTTCGAAGAACATTATCGAGTTTCAATAACTCACCAAATAACTTAACAAACTCTTTTTTATCGTGCTCTGTTTCAATCTCTTGCGGATTTGGGAATCTTTCCAGAATTTCCTGACAAACCGCAGTATATCCTTTGACCTCGATACCCGTTACCTGATCGACAAAACCATCCATGTATTCACTAAAGCTTTTTTCTAAGATGATTTCAAGCTTATTTGTGTCTCCAAAAGTCTTAATAGCTTCTTGCGTAGCCTTTTCTAAATCACGGAAACAAACAATATTCCCAAAAGGTTTAACCTTGTTAAAAATCCGATTGGTTCTAGAAAAAGCCTGAATCAAACCATGATAACGTAGGTTCTTGTCGACAAATAGCGTATTCATTGTCGGAGCATCAAATCCTGTCAAGAACATACCAACTACAATCAGAAGATCCACTTCTTTAGACTTAACTCTCTTAGAAAGGTCACGATAGTAATTTTGAAACTCCTTCCCTTCAGTTGAGAAGTTGGTCTTGAACATTCGATTATAGTCATCAATCGCTTTTTCCAGAAACTCTTTAGAAGATTGAGGCATGGCTGTATCTTGCGGTTCTAATTCTTCGTCTTGAATTTCCCCATAAGCTGACTGTTCTTCATTTGGTGCGAAGCTAAAGATGGTTGCAACTTTCAAGCGTTTAGCTTCTGGTAAAGTTGCTTGTTGTCGCTGGAGTTCGTCATAGTATAACTTAGCAGCTTCAATACTTTGTACAGCTAGCATGGCATTAAATCCAAACAGTTGTTTTTGCTTATGAGTATAATGTTGATTTCGATGCGTCTTGTCATTATAAACTCTCAACAAGTACTCTGTGATGGTTGATATCCGTTCTGGATGGAGAAGAAGTTCTTTCTCCATCTTTTTGAGTTTCTTCTCATCAAGCTCTTGACCAACTGCTTTTTCTGCTTCTCTATATTTATTGATTTCAGGCTTGATATAGTTATAGTCAACCTTAAACTTCAAAACTTTTTTATCTCGAATAGCATCTGTGATAACGTAGTTATGAAGTTGTTCTCCAAAAACTTCTTGTGTCGTTTCACCCGTCAAGCTATTTTCTGGGAAAATTGGTGTCCCTGTAAATCCAAATAGGGCGTACTGTTTAAAAGCCTTCTTAATGCGCTTTTGAGCCTTCCCAAACTGAGAACGATGACACTCGTCAAAAATCAAGACACATTTCTTAGCATAGACTTCATGATTAGGATTCGCAGTGATAAACTTATTTAACTTTTGAATAGTTGTGACAACGATTCGATCATCATTTTCTTCGATACTGCGTTGTAGCTCTTTTGTATTGTTACTACCATTGACTGAATTTGGTTGGAATTTTTGATATTCCTTCATAGTTTGATAGTCTAAGTCTTTTCTATCTACAACGAATATCACTTTGTCAATGTAGTCCAACTCTGTCGCTAAGCGAGCAGTCTTAAAGCTGGTCAAGGTTTTCCCTGACCCTGTCGTATGCCAGATATAACCACAAGCATTGATGGTTCCAAAATTCTTCATTTCATTGGAAGAATGAATCTTGCGCAAGATGCTTTCAGTTGCTGCTATCTGATAAGGACGCATAATGAGCAAGGTATTATCCACATCAAAAACACAATACTTGGTCAAAACTTCCAAGAGGACACGCTTGCTTAAGAAAGTAACAGTAAAATCTTCCAATTCGTGAATAGTCTTATTCTTACGGTCCGCCCACTCACAGGTAAACTCATAATGATTTTTATTCTGAGCTGTTGTATTTGCAAAGTAGCGTGTATAAGTGCCATTCGAAATCACAAAAATCTGAACATACTTATACAAAGAATTTTCGCTGTTAAAGCTTTCCTTACTATAACGGTGAACCTGATTAAAGGCTTCTTGCAGACTAACTCCCCGCTTCTTCAATTCAATCTGAACTAGCGGAAGACCATTGACTAAAATGGTCACATCATAACGGTTGGTATGACTCCCCACTTGCGTCACTTGGTTGATGACCTGCATACTGTTGTTGTGAATGTTTTTCTTGTCAAGGATGAAAATATTTTTAATCCGTCCATCATCAAAAACAAAGTCATAGATATAATTTTCTTGGATTTTTCGTGTTTTTTCAACCAATCCTTCATTGGGACAATCTAAATACTCGACTACAAAACGTTGCCATTCAGCATCCGTAAACGTAACCTTATTAAGCTTTTCAATTTGAACCTTTGCATTCGCTAAAAGCTCCGCAGGTGTATGGATATCCAATCGTTCATAATTGAGACCATTGACTAAATCCATAAGCAATTGTCTTTCCAAATCTGCCTCAGACTGAAATTCTCTATCTGTGCGATACTCTGGTTGATACTCAGCCAAGAGAATCCCTTCATTTGTTTCCGCAATTACTTCATGTACTTTTGAATAATCAACCATAGTATGCTTCCTTTTATTGTATTAATTGAGATTCTTTCTCAAAATGATTCAAGAATTTATCTAGTGAAGTTTAATAATTGTTCTCTCCAGTATTCATACTGTTTTTGTCTTAGTTCGATTTCTTTTGGAAGACCTTCAGAAAGAGAGTTGGTTAGGGTGTTAAAATTGTCAAGAATGGAGACGATTCTTTTTTGTTCTGTAATGGATGGCAATATAAACTTATATTGCATAATAGCTTTCTTATCTCCTCGGGGCATCTTAGAACCTTTTGAATATTGCACATTATAATAAAAGAATCGATCATCTGACAAAATATAATATAAATATTTATTTTCCATACAAGGGGTAATAGAATTTTGAATTGTCAAGACATCTCCACTTGTCCCACCAACTTGATTAGAAAACCAAATTTTTTTGAGATAAGGTCTGATATTACCAATCAATATATCACCCTGATTATAGGTTGTAACACTTCCTTGGTCAGGTAAAAATGTAGCAACTGCTTTCCCTTTTCTATCTTGCAACAAATTATCAACTCCAACATAAGTTTCAGGAGTTAAATCTGCCACACTAATCCTCTTTTGACTATATTCTGCAACTGCTCCCAACTTCACTCGAATTGGTCCAAATACCCACTGTAAAAGTTTGATAATAGCGGAGTTGTCCCACTCCTCTACTCTACTCTACTCTCAGAGTACTCGCCTTCGGCGACGAATGTCAAGAGTTTTTCTCTAAAATATTCATACTGTTTTTGACGAAGTTCAATCTCCTTAGGTAGTCCGATGTTGAGGTCATTACAAACCGTGTCAAAGTTGTCTAGAACTTGAACAATTCGAGATTGGATTTCAAGAGAAGGGACGGGAATTTTATACTTCTTTATCAAAGCATCAGAAATTGCTGGATAACTTGCTCCACTCTGATTTTCTTCCAAGTATTTATAAAAATCACTTGATGAAAATATATGATATACGTAGTTAGGTAAAACCTCACCATTTGTTCTAAAAACATAAAATCCTGTACTACAAATCTGGTCATTGTAGGCATCTGTAATTTTAGTAAAACGTTTCAAAGTTGGCCTTGTCGTCCCTAAGATAATATCATTTGATTTGACAATCTTTTGAGCTCTACTTGGAGCAGTTGATTTAGTTATTGATGTAGTCTCAGTAATCTTATTAGAAACTCTATCTACTGACGATAAATCTATATATTTAAATTTTTCATCATCTCCAACTTTATTCCAAGAAATATTACTTGTTCTTTCAGAAACTGCATCAAGTGTCTTCCACTCAACTTGATAAACCTCATCTTCAAATGACAAGAGTTTATCTCTATAAAAAGAATATTGCTTTTTACGTGAGGTCAATTCTGAGGTCAATTCTGAGGTCAATTCTGTAACATACTCCGTCATTTTGTCAAGTATTTGCACGATTTTTTCTTGAATTTCTCTAGAAAGTAATGGAATTTTTATTTTCTTAAAAGCAACTTTTGAAATATTATATCTGGTTACACCGCTTGCAGTTTTCTCAATCTGTTTTCTTAATCTGATGCTCCTGAATAAATATTTAGTGAATTCTGGCAAAAGTTCAATATCCTCATTAAATCGGATTCCAAAACTAAAACTATTTAAATAAATCTGCTCATCAGGAACAAAAGTAACTGTAGAAGACATACCAACTTCTTCTTTGCTCTCAGAAGAACCTGTTATTAACACATCTCCGTATTCTATAAAATTTTGCCTCTCATTTTTGTCTACCTGAACAGTTTCCAATAGATTAAATTCAACTTGTATATTATTAAAAATATTTTTATAAGTTACATACTTAGCATTTCCATTTTCAAAATCAGATTTTGTTTTCCCAGTTAAACCACTATAAAATTGACTAATTTCCCCCAACTCTTTCCACTCAACGGGACAGGTCTGGATTTCTTCTAGGATATTCATCACTTACCTCCTTCCTTGGCTAGATTTTCAATGCTTTTAATTTCCTTGAGGTAATCTTTTTCAACTTGACTGAGTGTCTTGGCTTGGTAGCTCTTATATTCCTTATCTACCTTCTGCTTCATGTGTTCACGAGAGATAGAGCCACTGTTATCTAGCAAATCTTCGCCAGTAGCCTGAAGGATACGATCTACGTGTGTCACCCAGTCTGCCATGGTCATGACTTCTTCACGTTCTGCCTGTCTTTCCGCAAAGTCTAGATATCCTGATACAAGCTGATTGAGTCCACGGAGTTCCTTTTCTGTCAGATAGTTCTTGGCAACTTTTGCTTCAGATAGAGTAGGGAGGTCTCCCTTAAAAGTGGTCAAGCCCATAAACTCCTTTTCGCTATCAACACGATTGTAGATGAGTTCGCTCGCAGTATTGTGGTGAATGGCATAATGCATCTTATTTTGAACCGTCGCAAAAAATTTCTTTGCCTCTGGTGAGTTTGCATTGTAGTCACTAGATGTCGCGAAAAGATCTAAAACCTGACGATAAAAGACTTTTTCACTAGAGCGGATGTCTCGGATTCTCTCAAGGAGTTCTTTAAAGTAAGAACCTCCACCCAAGTTTTTCAAGCGCTCATCATCCATAGCAAAACCCTTAATCAGATACTCTTTCAAGACTGTCGAAGCATAGTGTCTAAACTGGACTCCACGAGGGGAGCGCACACGATAGCCAATCGCCAAAATCATATCCAGATTGTAGTAGGCGACTTTTTTTGACTGAGTTTTACCAGCTATTGCACCGTGACGAGTGGTTGTCAACTGATAGTTGACAACCACTGTTTCATCCAATTCACCATCTTCAAAGATAGCCTTGATATGTTTACTAATGTTTTGCTTGGAAGTTTGAAAGAGCTCAGCTAGTTCTTGTTGGGTCAGCCAGACCGTTCCATTATCCAAGTGGAGTTCAATCGCAGACTTGCCGTCATCTGTTCTATAGAGAATCACATCATTTGCCATGGCTCAATTCCTCTACAATCTTATCTATCTCTGCACGCAAGTGGTCAATCTTTGTCACAGTCTCTGCGATTTCTTTATTGAGCTCATCAATATCAATCTTCTCACGTGTATCTTCTTGTTCGACATAGGTTGAGACAGATAGATTGTAATCTTGCTCTGAGCCAATCACCTCATTATCAACAAGAGCAGATTTATAGTCAACATTTTGATAATTAGAGAATAATTCAACTATATGCTCGATATTGCTATCCGTCAAGACGTTGTTATTGGTTTCTTTTTTGAATTCTTTACTCGCATCAATAAAGAGTGTTTTGTTTTCAAGTTTATTCTTCGCCAGAACTAAGATCGTAGTCGCAATAGAAGTTCCAAAGAAGAGATTGCCTGGAAGGGCAATGACTGCTTCAACAAAGTTATTATCTACCAGATACTGACGAATGGTCTTTTCAGCTCCTCCACGATAGAAAATTCCTGGGAAACAAACGATAGCTGCCCGACCTTTATTGGACAAATGATTGAGACTATGCATAATAAAAGCAAAATCAGCTTTTGACTTAGGCGCTAGCTTTCCTGCTGGCGCAAAACGGTCATCGTTTATCAAAGTTGGGTCTCCATCTCCTATCCATTTGACAGAATAAGGAGGATTAGATACGATGGCATCAAAAGGCTTTTCTTCCAAATGTTGAGGATTTAAAAGGGTGTCCCCTCGCTTAATGTCAAAGTTATTGTAATTGATATTATGCAAGAACATATTCATACGAGCCAAGTTATAGTTGGTCATGTTAATTTCTTGACCAAAGAAACCATCTTCTAGGATATGCTCTTCATATTGTTTTTTCATCTGGAGGAGGAGTGAACCCGAACCACATGTTGGGTCATAGACCTTGTTAATTTTGTCCTTACCAACCATGACTAGTCGAGCCAACAGTTTAGAGACTGTCTGTGGCGTGAAAAATTCACCCCCGCTTTTTCCTGCATTACTGGCATAGTTGGAAATCAAGAACTCATAAGCATCTCCAAAAGCATCAATGTCATTTTCCTCAAAATTGCCAAAGTTAATGCTATTGATACCGTTAAGGATATCAGATAGGCGTTTATTTTTTTCTGGAACAGTTCCACCAAGGATGTTGCTTCGGGTATCCAAGTTATCAAACAAACCTTTGATATCATCTTCTGATTTGAAGCCAATCGCTGACTTCTCAATATCTTGGAAAATATTGGCCAATTCTTCGTTTAAATTTTCATTTTGTGAGGCGTTCTTGACCACATTTTCAAATAATTGACTTGGAAGGATAAAGAACCCCTTATCCTCAACTGTCCCTGGTTTGAAATCTTGCTCAGCTTCTTGGTCACTTAAGTCAGCATAACGGAATTCTAAATCACCAGCCTCATGCTCAGCACGGTCAAAATAGTCTGCCATGTGCTCTGAAATAAAACGATAGAACAGAATTCCTAGGATATATTGTTTAAAATCCCAACCGTCTACAGCCCCACGCACATCGTCCGCAATCGCCCAAATTTTACGATGCAGCTCCTTACGTTCTGCATTTTCTTTACTTGCCATCTTTACTTTCCTTAATTAATGTATTATCTTTTCTATTTTATCATATTTCAAGAAAAACCACTCGAACTAGGGAGGACGAGTGGGGTATAAACTATTTTTAAAATATGATTTTATAATCTTATTCTATAAATTTAATTATTTTTTGATTTTATTAGGGTAGTAGAATATCTTTCATACCATCCTTATCATCACTCTGTATAAATACAACATTTCGTTTTCCTGTTAATTCTATCAGTTTTTCCTTCCCAAGGATGATTGCGAGATTCTTAATAATTGAACGTTTAGCTGATTCATCGTAATAAGTGAAAATAAACCGATATAGATACTCACCTTTCTCTGCTAATTCAAAACATTTTTGAAATATCTCTTTATCCAATGGGTCAACAGAGTGACCAAAAATAATTATATTTTTGGATATCAATATTAATACTTCCTCATCTGAATCCCTGTACCTTGGTTGGAAAAATTCTTCAAATTCATTTCCTGTCTCTTTAACGACCCTTTGGTAATACTTCTGATAAGGAATTAAATCACTGTTAACATCATTTTCTTTATCTTCTATTCCAAAGACCATAGTATTGATGCGACCAAAAGTTCTCTCTAAATCAATTCGGCCATGTATAAAATGAGTTAGCATATCAGAAGTTCCAAATAGATATCCTGAAGTATTGGTATAATTAAAATTTAAAACATAGGTATGTGATAAATAACGTATTGCATCCAAAGCTGTTGGTCTTGCTTCAATTCCTCGAATCTCAAAATCTATATAATCTAAATACGACAGATAGATTTCTAGTAGTTCAATTAGTAAATCAAGTTGATCAAGAAATAACTCATTAAGGTTCTCTATGAAAAGTTCTTTTTTATAATTATCCAATTCTTCATCTAGAATTTCATCTTCGAATACTTTTGCAACATAACGTTTTGCGGTGTAATTATTTGTATCTTCTAAAACATCATTAAAATAAGGGTAATAATCAGATCCAATACATTCAGATAATACTTTACTATTTTCTTTAAAAAACAGTATTGCATCTGCAAGTTGAGAAATCATGATTTCAAGGTTAGACCAATTTTCTCCAAGTTTATCCTTGTTATCATTAATAAATTTCAAATACAAATTATCTCTGTATTTCTCAATCCTTATATTTTTAACTTCTAGAAACTCTTGTAGTCTCTCATCAGGATTAGAAAATAATTGTTTTTCAAACTCAATAAAATCTATATATTTTGTTTTTCGACCCATTGCAATATCAAATCCATTGCCTAAAATTAAAATTGTGTTTGCCATGATTTTTTCTCCTCTACATTATAGCTAATTACCAAAATTATACCACGAATCCACCAAAAAAACGCCTTTAGATAATAATATATCTAAAGACGTTTATTTTTATCCAGCTACTTGTTCTGTTTCTTCTACTTTTACTTTTTTATCCTTCTTACTTGAACCAGTCAATCGGCGTTTGCTATCTCGGATTGTGTTTAGATCCTTGAGGAGTTTGGTCAGGTGCTCTTTTTCTGGATAGGCTTCTGCGCTGGCTGCGGTATAGCGCATAAAGAGGTCGTAGATGCTGGTTAGTTCGGTACGGACTTGTCTGGTCTTGCCGACTTCCTTAGCAGACTTATGCGCACGCGCCTGACTTTCCACCTTATCATATTCCTCCTGCGCACTAATCACCGCTTGTAGCATAGGTGTCAGTCCTAGACTGGTCACTGCCGTGTGATAAGGTTCTTCACTGAGGGTTTTGAGCAGACTCTTGATTTCTGCCGTTTCCACATCATTGCTATGCTTGGTGATGTCCTTGTACTTGGCAAAGACAGGTTTCAAGGTCTCATGGGCTTCTTTGAGTTTGGTCTCCTTGATCTTAGCAAATCCTCGATGAAGGGTAAAGAGACCAACTAGGGCACTGTCACGATTGCGGTCGACTTCGGTCAGGTTCGTCACCTCTTTCTTTTCTACGATAGCGAGTTGCCCTTGGAAGTCTGCTAGCTTGCTCTTGAAGGAGTCAAGGTGCTTACTATACATAGGCTCGTCCTTATGTGCCTTGGCAAAAACTTCTAGCAGTTGACCCGTGTCTACCATGAGACTTTCAAACTCACGATTGGTAAAGTTGGTATAGCTTAGTGGACGAATAGTGAATGTTTTTGTCATGATGATAACCTTTCTTTTTTTATTATTTCAAAAAGGAGTTTTCCCTTAAATTTATAAATCCATTCTAACAGTTACTTTAAAAGATTTGTCTCCCTTCCTCTGAACTGTCAATATTTCTATCTAAAATGTACTTCTCAGGGCAAATCTTTTATTTCCAAAACAAAAAATCCCTATCTGACTGGAAACGTATCCGTCTGTCAGATAGAGACTCTTACTATTTTTAGATTTTAACTTTTCTTGCTTTAGAATACATCTAAACTTTAGGGGATTCATATCTTCGAAACTTCGAATAGCTACCTACCCTACTCCAATCGGCTTTTAACCTTCTTCTTAGTCAAGGTACGGTCATTTTTATTGGAGAGAGCTTTGATACGAGCTTCGAGAAGGATTTTCCGCCCGGCCTCTGTTCGTGTATAGACGAGGTGATAACGTCCGATAGTTGGCCTCAGAAAGTCGAGGAATTTCTGTGCTTCTTCCTTGCGCTTGTCAAAAAGACTTGGCACGACATAGTAAGGTGACTGACCTTGTCGGACTTTCTCTGCCTTCAAGAGATAGCGCTGGTTATCCACTGGAGCAAAGAACTCTCCCACAGTCTGCGCAAACAGCTCCTTGTCCCTCATGCTTCCTCCCTTGAGATAGGCAAAAACCATATAGTTGTCCTTGTCCTCCTCTACCTGAACACGGGATTGATCGTCCATTAGATGCCCCGAATCTAGCAGAGCCTTTCGGATCTGCTCACCAAGGAATTGCATACGCCTATAGGGGCTTTTATAGAGGAGATAGCGTGATGTAGCAAAAACTAGAAAGAGGAGACAGGCTGCCGTAAGCCACCAAACTCTAATCAGTCTCAATCTAAACAACAAGAGCAATAAATCCACTGCTAGGAGCAACAAAGACATGCGAACCCATTTTAATGCATCAAACTGGAGCATGATTGGAATCTTCTGTTGTTGAGCAGCGACTTCAGTGACAATCTCAAATCGATCTGCCACTACGAGAGCATCTTGCCATTTTTTGCGCAAGCCTGCTCGATCCTTGGAGAGACTCTTAACTCGCTCATTATACTCGCTGATTTGCTTTTTCCTAAAGGGGGGCTTTGGAAAATCCAAACGATCCAAACCGGTCTCAATACTCTCCTGATTATAGGCCAAGCCAAGAAAATGCTCCATCCGTCGCGACAAGGTCTGCAGATCCTGATTGCTCTCTGGTCTAGGCTCCTCACCAGGAAGAGTGATAAGTGCTTGCGCTTGAACGGCTACCAGATGCCAGATGTTACTGGTCTTTTCTGGATGTCCCGGCCAGATACGAATGGCACGGCCACGCATCTGGTTACTTAGCATAAAGCTCCCCACAAAGCTTCCGAGGATTAGGGAATTAACACAAGGAGCATCCCAACCCTCTCCGAGGAGAGATTTGGTTCCGACTAGGACTTGAATCTGCCCTCGTTGAAAAAGCTCCGTCACTGCCGCTACGATTCCCTTAGCTGAGCTAGGAAAACCAACCTGCACATAATCTTTTGGATCCAAGTGACCAATAGATGAGAAACTAAGAGGAACCTGAGGCAAGAGTTCCTTCAACTCTGCTACCACATCGGTAGGCAAAATAACGACACTCCCTGACAAGACAGCCAAAGATACAGGTATCTCATGCTCCTGAGCTTTCCGATGAATGCTTTCAAAATAAGGAAGAACTCCCAACTGAGAAATGGTTGCCTGATTATCTCCCAGATAGGTGGCAAAATCCTTGCGAATATAATCCGCCAAGACGAGTTGTCGCAAATCTTGTCCCATACTCTTATACTCAGTCAGAAAAATATCTGCAATACCAGACAATTTCCCCAAAGACTGATTTAAAATCTTGTCCCTAGACTTGGACTTGACTAGAGAAACCTGTCGCTGTTCGATCAACCCCCGTGCTTTTAACTCCGATTCTAACTTTTTCCTATATCCATCTGGATCCTCATACCAATCTGGTGTCTGATAGAGTATGCTCTGCAACAGCGTCTCCAGCCAGTAGGAGGTCAATGCTGGAAGCTTCTGGGTTCCCAGTAAATTTTGCAAAGAGGGAGGAATCGTTAACCCCTGAGAATGCATATAAATCAACATAGCAGACAAATACTTGGGATCTTCTAAGAGCAAATCAGATGAAATATCCCCTTTGAGGACCTTAGACCCTGCTACAAATGTTTGAAAATCAGAATCGACTATAAGGTGATGAATATAGTCCCACTTAGTCTCCTCAAACCGTTTGAGACGTTCCGACTCTTCAGTTGTTGGTGAACACATATAGACAAAATCCTGATGAGGGCAAAGAGTGTCTTCCTTGACTAATTCGGGTACTGTTATTTCTTGGTCGATTTCCCCACACATACGGATATAGCGTTCCCAGAGTTCTGGCTCGCTGTCATATGGTGGTGTGGCTGTCAGGGAGATGACTTGCAGCTGTTCATACTGCTTGCGAAAGGCTTCCAGACTTTTCCACCATTCATTGCGCAGATGGTGGCATTCATCCAAGCAAAGAGTCGCCACTTTCTGAGTTCTTAGATTTGCAAGCAAATCAAACCCCACGAAATCCTCTGCTTCACCATCTTCTTGTGATTGCAGTTGGTTCATGGCACTATGAAAAGCCTGATAGGTCACAATTGTTAATGCCTTCATCTCCTTTAAGTTTTGGGAAACGAGGTCTGAAATCTTCTGTTCGTTCTCTAAAAAGGCTGTTTGAATCCTGTCCACCCATTGTTCACGAATGGTGACAGTTGGAACCAAGACAAGGGCTGGATTGCCAAAACGAGCGATTAGCTCGATACCAATGGTGGTCTTGCCGGACCCTGGTGCCGCCACTAGGTGAACATGCTCATCTGCTTGATAGTCTTGAAAACGATCCAAGACCTGTTTTTGGTATTGGCGCCAGCTTCCTTTAAAATTTAAATCTAACATTTCTTTCACCGTTATATCTCTTGACTTACTTCTTTAATTGTACCACACTTATATAAAAAGCAAGATAAGGAATCAAATTAGTCTTTATAAGAAAAATATGGTATAGTAGAATCATACTATCTATGAGGAGTTTACATGTCACAGGATAAGCAAATGAAAGCTGTTTCTCCCCTTCTACAGCAAGTCATCAATATCTCATCTATCGTCGGGGGAGTCGGCACCTTGATTTTCTGTATTTGGGCCTATCAGGCAGGAGTGTTACAGTCCAAGGAAACCCTATCAGCCTTTATCCAGCAAGCTGGAATTTGGGGGCCACCACTCTTTATCTTTTTACAGATTCTACAAACCGTTGTTCCGATCATTCCGGGAGCTTTGACCTCAGTGGCTGGGGTCTTTATTTACGGCCACATCATCGGAACCATCTATAACTATATCGGCATCGTGATTGGCTGTGCCATTATCTTTTACCTCGTGCGCCTCTACGGAGCCGCCTTTGTCCAGTCCGTCGTCAGCAAGCGCACCTATGACAAATACATCGGTTGGCTAGATAAGGGCAATCGCTTCGATCGTTTCTTTATCTTTATGATGATTTGGCCAGTTAGCCCAGCTGACTTTCTGTGTATGCTGGCTGCCCTCACCAAGATGACCTTCAAGCGCTATATGATTATTATCATTTTGACCAAGCCCTTTACCCTAGTGGTTTACACTTATGGTTTGACCTATATTATTGATTTCTTCTGGCAGATGTTTTGAGATAGAAAAATCCGTTTGGTTGCCCAAGCGGATTTTCTGTTTGTTTTATTTTGCGACACTCTTAGCAAGAACAAAGTTTCCAAGTGTAGCGGAACCATTTCCAGCAACTGCTGGTGTCACGATATAGTCACGCACGTCTGGTACTGGTAGGTAGCCGTTGAGGAGAGCTGTGAATTTCTCACGTACACGGTCCAGCATGTGTTGTTGGGCCATAACCCCACCACCAAAGACGATCACATCTGGACGGAACGTCACAGTAGCATTGACCGCAGCCTGAGCGATATAGTATGCTTGGACGTCCCAGACAGAGTTGTTGAGCTCAATATTTTCACCACGAACACCTGTACGGGCTTCGAGACTTGGACCAGCCGCAAAGCCTTCCAAACATCCCTTGTGGAATGGACAAACACCGTTGAATTCTTTTTCAATATCCATTGGGTGTTTGGCTACATAGTAGTGACCCATTTCAGGGTGACCTACACCACCGATAAACTCACCACGTTGGATGACACCTGCACCGATTCCTGTACCGATAGTGTAGTAGACCAAGTTTTCGATACGGCCCCCAGCATTGTTACGGGCAACCACTTCACCATAAGCAGAGCTGTTTACGTCTGTGGTGAAGTACATTGGCACGTTGAGGGCACGACGAAGGGCACCAAGCAAGTCCACATTTGCCCAGTGAGGTTTTGGAGTCGTTGTGATAAAGCCATAAGTTTTTGAGTTTTTATCAATATCAATCGGACCAAATGAACCAACTGCAAGACCAGCAAGGTTATCGAATTTTGAGAAGAACTCGATGGTTTTATCGATTGTTTCGATTGGAGTTGTTGTTGGAAATTGTGTTTTTTCTACAACGTTAAAGTTTTCATCACCGACAGCACAGACAAACTTTGTACCGCCTGCTTCTAAGCTTCCGTATAATTTTGTCATGATAAACCTCTTGTTTTTATTTTCTTTATTATAGCATACTTCAAAAAGTTACTTTTCTCTATATTTTAGTTTTTCCTCTGTAAATCTTACTATCTAATAAAAACGAACAAACATATCATTTGTTCGTTTTCACTTTAGAGAGGATTGATTAGATTTTCACTTCAATAACGGCATCACCCTTAACAACTGAACCGCTTGCGACTGGTGTCACAGAAGCGTAGTCTGCTGTGTTGGTTACGATAACCATTGTTGTGTCGTCAAGACCTGCGGCAGCGATTTTGTTTGAGTCAAAGGTTCCAAGAACGTCACCTGCTTTGACCTTGTCTCCTTGAGCAACTTTTGCTTCAAAACCTTCACCATTCATAGATACAGTATCGATACCAATGTGGATCAAGATTTCAGCTCCATTTGCTGTCTTCAAACCGTAAGCATGTCCTGTAGCAAAGGCGATCGATACTTCGGCATCAGCTGGTGCGTAAACCACGCCTTGGCTTGGTTTTACAGCAATTCCTTGTCCCATTGCACCACTTGAAAATACTGGGTCATTGACATTCTCAAGAGCAACTACGTCACCAACGATAGGAGTTTGGATTGTTTCATTTTGAAGAGTATCAAACTCTTCCACTACTGGTGCTTCTACTGTAGTTTCAGTAACTGTTTCTGCAGTTGCTGCTGCAGCCTCATCAGCAAAGACACCTGCCGCTTTTGTTTTACCATAGAAATAAGTTAAAGCAAAGGCTGCAACAAATGAAATCACTTCTGCAACTACATACATAGGGATTGAACCTGCTTTAATAGATAGGAATCCGATAAATCCAGCCGCTCCCAAAGAAACTGCAATGACATGAGTCAAACCTGCCACAAAGGCACCAACTGCTGAACCAGCAAGAGCACAGAAGAATGGGAATTTATATTTCAAGTTCACCCCAAATAGGGCAGGTTCAGTAATCCCAAGGAAAGCAGAGACAGCCGCAGAACTTGACAATCCTTTAGTTTTAGCATTTTTAGTCAAGAAGTAGATTGCGAGAGTGGCTGCACCTTGCGCCACGTTTGCCATTGAAGCAACAACAAAGATGTAGTCACCAAATCCAGTACCGTTATTATTGTATGCCGATAATAACTGAGTTTCAATAGCAGGGAATGATTGGTGAAGCCCCGTCATAACAATCAATGAGTATGTTCCACCAAAGAGCCCCATACCAAATGCACCTGTAGTATTGTATAGCCATACAATAACATTAGTAATCGCATCAGAAACCACCAACATCACAGGACCAATAACTGTAAAAGTTAGGAATCCTGTAATCATAACTGATAAAAGCGGAGTAAAGGTGAAGTCAACCGCAGAAGGCAATTTCTTGTGGAAGAATTTTTCTAAAGTTGCCAACAACCAGACAGCTACAAGGACTGGGATTACTTGATAAGCATAGTTTGTTTGTGTAACATGGTAACCTAAAATATCCCAAAAAGCTTCTTTACCACCCAAATCTGGTGTGGTCATAATCATACCGATAGCCGCACCAAGAAATTGGTTTGCCCCAAAGCGTTTAGCCGCTGAAATCCCTACTAAAACAGGTAAGAACATAAATGGAGCAGCAGACATCAATTGAATCATCGCTGAAATCCCTTTGATAGCAGGGTACATATCTTCAATCGATTGAGGTCCAAATAAGTCTGGTGATGTCAAGAAGTTACGTAATGCCATCAAAAGACCACCCGCAACCAATGCAGGAATGATTGGAACGAAGATATCTGACAAAAGCTTAATCAAATCCATCAATGGATTAAATTTTTTGTCTCTATTCACAATCTCTTTTAAATCATCTGTGGAAGCTTCTTTCAAACCTGTTTTTTTGATGATTTCTGCATATACAAAGTTAACGTCTCCGGGACCAATAATAATTTGGTATTGTCCGTTTGTGCTAAATGTACCTTTAACATCAGCATTGTTATCTAAAGCTGCTTGGTTCACTTTCGTTTCATCTTTTAACACCAGACGAAGGCGAGTCGCACAATGTGCTGCAGCTACAAGATTCTCTTTGCCGACAGCCTCAATGACCTCGGCAGCAACTTTACTATAATCCATAGCAAAAATCTCCTTATAAAATTTTGTTCTTATTTGAAAGCGATTTTATTCGCCCTACGACTATTATTTTATCACGTTTCTAAAATATGTCAAGCGTTTTGCAGGATTTTTATTTCCTTTCTTTTATTCCTGATTATTTTCGCTCGTTTTTGAGGAAATTCTCTTTTTCCTCAAAAAAATATCTTTATATTTGAGGAATAAAGGCTTTTATTTACATTTTCTTTCATTTTTTCGTGAAAATTCACCAGATTCCCTTTGTTTGATTTCTGGCAATCGTTTGACATTTTTTCTTTTTTTTAACATAAAAGACTTGCTTTTTTTGCCGAAAACGTTTACTATTAATAATAGAACTTATGGAGGAAAGATAAAATGGAATGGACAACTGAGCGTCGTTATAGACCCTATGAAGATTGGACGCAAGAAGAAATTCAACATATAAAGGAAAAGATGGCACAATCTCCTTGGCATACTCGTTACCATGTTGAGCCAAAAACAGGACTTCTCAATGATCCAAATGGCTTTTCTTACTTTGATGGGAAGTGGATCCTCTTTTACCAGAATTTTCCTTTTGGTGCAGCACACGGTTTGAAATCTTGGGCACAGCTAGAAAGTGATGATTTGGTTCACTTTAGAGAAACTGGAGTCAAAGTTTTGCCTGATACTCCATTAGATAGCCACGGTGCCTACTCTGGTTCTGCCATGCAATTTGGCGATAACTTGTTCCTATTTTATACAGGAAATGTCCGTGATGAAAACTGGATTCGTCACCCTTACCAGATTGGTGCTTTGATGGATAAAGATGGTAAGATTACGAAAATTGACAAGATCTTGATTGACCAACCATCTGACTCTACTGACCACTTCCGCGACCCGCAAATTTTTAACTTCAAAGGTCAATACTATGCTATTGTCGGTGGACAGGATTTGGAGAAAAAAGGCTTCGTCCGTCTCTACAAGGCTGTTGACAACGACTACACAAACTGGCAAGTAGTTGGCGACCTTGACTTCGCTAACGATCGCACTGCCTACATGATGGAATGCCCAAATCTGGTCTTTGTAGGGGAGCAACCTGTCCTTCTCTACTGTCCACAAGGATTGGATAAAAAAGTTCTAGACTACGATAATATCTTTCCAAATATGTACAAAATCGGGGCTTCCTTTGATCCTGAAAATGCTAAAATGGTAGATGTGTCTCAACTTCATAATCTAGACTATGGTTTCGAAGTCTATGCAACTCAAGCCTTCAACGCTCCTGACGGACGTGCACTAGCAGTAAGTTGGCTTGGTTTACCAGATGTAGCCTACCCATCTGATCGATTTGATTATCAAGGTGCCCTCTCACTGGTTAAGGAACTCACTATCAAAGACGGCAAACTCTACCAATATCCAGTCGCAGCTATCAAGGACCTCCGTGCTTCTGAAGAAGTCTTCTCGAATCGTACTCAAACCAATAACACCTACGAAATCGAACTAAACTTAGAAGCCAATAGTCAGAGCGAGATTGTCTTACTTGCTGATAAAGAAGACAAGGGGCTTTCAATCAACTTTGACCTTGCCAATGGTCAAGTGACAGTGGATCGTAGCCAGGCTGGAGAACAGTATGCCCAAGAATTTGGAAGCACTCGTTCTTGCCCAATCGACAATCAAACTACTACTGCTAACATCTTCATCGACAATTCTGTCTTTGAAATTTTCATCAATAAAGGAGAAAGAGTATTTTCTGGTCGCGTCTTTCCGCATGCAGACCAAAATGGGATCCTCATCAAGTCTGGAAATCCAACCGGAACTTACTATGAATTAGATTATGGTCGCAAAACTAACTGATGTCGCAAAACTTGCAGGCGTCAGCCCCACTACCGTCTCACGGGTCATCAATAAAAAGGGTTATCTATCTGAGAAAACCATTCAAAAGGTTAATGAAGCCATGCGAGAGCTAGGCTACAAGCCCAACAATCTGGCTCGAAGTCTCCAAGGAAAATCTACCAAGTTGATTGGACTCATTTTTCCAAACATCAGTCATGTCTTTTATGCGGAGTTGATTGACAAGTTGGAACACCAACTCTTCAAAAATGGCTACAAGACCATCATCTGTAACAGCGAGCATGACTCTGAAAAAGAACGGGAGTACATTGAAATGCTGGAAGCCAATCAGGTAGACGGTATCATTTCTGGAAGTCACAACTTGGGAATTGAAGACTACAATCGTGTGACGGCACCGATCATTTCCTTTGACCGAAATCTATCACCTGATATCCCTGTCGTTTCCTCTGATAACTACGGCGGCGGGGTCCTCGCAGCCCAAACTCTGGTCAAGACAGGCGCCCAGTCTATCATTATGATTACAGGGAATGACAACTCTAATTCACCAACTGGACTACGCCATGCTGGCTTTGCCTCTGTTCTCCCAAAAGCTCCTATTATCAATGTTTCGAGTGACTTTTCTCCCGTCAGAAAAGAAATGGAAATCAAGAATATCTTGACCCATCAGAAACCAGATGCGATTTTTGCTTCGGATGATTTGACAGCTATTCTGGTGATCAAAATCGCTCAGGAGCTGGGAATTTCTGTTCCTGAAGAGCTCAAGGTCATCGGCTATGATGGGACCTACTTTATCGAGAACTACTATCCTCATTTGACAACGATTAAGCAACCTATGAAAGAGATTGCCCACCTCACTGTTGATCTCCTCTTGCAGAAGATTGAAGGTAAGGAAGTCGCGACAACTGGTTATTTCTTACCAGTCACCCTATTACCAGGAAAAAGTATTTAATACTCTTCGCAAATCTCTTCAAACCGCGTCAGCGTCGCCTTACCGTAGATATATGTAACTGACTTCGTCAGTCTTATCTACAACCTCAAAGCAGTGCTTTGAGCAGCCTGCAGCTAGCTTCCTAGTTTTCTTTTTGATTTTCATTGACTATAAGCACAAGAAAACTCAGACTGATTTGTCTGAGTTTTTTATGATCTTAAGTTTTCGAGATAACGCTGGGCTGTCTCTAAGTTAAAGGTTTTATCTGCGATGAGGCGCTCAACGAGGGGAGCAACTTCGGACTCACTAGCACCTGCTAGGAGAGCTAGGGATTTGGCCTGCAATTTCATGTGGCCTTGCTGGATGCCCGTACTTACCAAGGCTTTGAGGGCCGCAAAGTTTTGGGCAAGACCGATGGACACGATAATCTGAGCCAATTCTTTGGCAGAAGGATTTCCCAGTAGTTCATGACTGAGGGCTACACGTGGGTTGAGACCGATTGAGCCACCCTTGGTCGCTACCGGCATGGGTAGGGTCATCTCACCGACCAATTCTTCTCTTTCCATGTCCAGCGTCCATTGACTGAGACCTTGATAGTGTCCGTCCCGACTTGCAAAGGCATGGGCCCCAGCTTCGATAGCACGCCAGTCATTACCAGTGGCAATCAAAATGGCATCAATACCATTAAAAATCCCTTTATTGTGAGTAGCTGCTCGGTAGGGATCAGCCTGCGCAAACTGGCTAGCCAAAGCTATTTTCTCCGCAATTTCTCGTCCTTGGTCCCTTTGGGGACTCAAGTAGCGAAAGGCGATACGACAGCTTGCAGTCACCAGAGAATCGGTCGCGTAGTTGGACAAAATTCCCATAAGACTCTGTCCCTGACTGAGTTCTTCTAAGACTGGTTTCAAGGCTTCCAGCATGGTGTTGAGCATATTGGCTCCCATGGCTTCCTGAGTATCGACATGGAGATAAACAACGAGAAAGTCTGTTTCACCCTTGATCTGCTCTACATGCAAATCACGCGCCCCGCCACCACGTTTGACGATAGAAGGATAGGCTTGATTGGCAAGTTCCAAGAGCTCCGCCTTCTTGCTGGCAATCTTCTCTTGCGCTTGTTCAGGATTAGCAACTTGATAAAGGGCTACCTGACCGATCATCTGGCGCTCATGTACTTGAGCAGTAAAGCCACCTGCTCGCTTGATGATTTTACTAGCATAGCTAGCTGCGGCAACCACTGAGGGTTCTTCTGTCACATAGGGAACTGTGTAGTCCTGACCATTTACCACAAGCTCTGGAATGACGGAATAAGGCAGAGAAAAAGTTCCCACCACATTCTCACTCAGCTGGTCTGCAACTGTCAAGCTGACTTGTTCATCCTGCTCCAGACTGGTTTGCTTTTCAGGACTAAGGAGCGCCTGAGCTTTCAGTGACTCAAGGCGCTCATGGTATGATTTTTTAGAAAATCCATTCCAACTTAACTTCATTATTTTTCAACCTTGCTATAACGGCGTTGGTGGTCGAGAATTTCAACCAAGGCATAGTCTTGATGTTCATAACCTGCAAATTGGGCTGAACCAGATTCATCCAACTGCACCTCTTCGAAGAAGACTTTTTCATAGTCTGCAACAGACAATGCTGTACGTTGCTGGAGTTTGCTCAAGCGATCCTTATCAAGGTAGGCCTCGTAGCCTTCAACCAGTTCCCCACTAAAGAACTCTGAAACCGCTCCACTTCCATAACTGTAGAGGACAATTTTATCTCCAGCCTTCAAATTTTCTGCATTTTCCAAAAGGGAGAGAAGCCCAAGGAAAAGGGAACCTGTGTAGATATTCCCAATCATCTGACTGTAGAGAATGGATTTATCAAAATTTTCTTGCAGACTATCCTTTTTTTCCTGAGACAAAGTCTTATCCATCATCTTGCGCAAGCCTTTTAGGGCTAATTTGGGATAAGGCAAGTGGAAGCAGATAGCCGCAAAATCATTCATAGTCCAATCATAGCGTTTCTTGTATTCATCCCAAGTCGTCGTAAGACTGTCAAGATATTGCTGAGTTGAGTACAAGCCGTTTACATAAGGAGTAGTTGAATAGTTCGGACGCCAGAAATCCATAATATCACGCGTTTGGGCAACATTATCATTGTTAAAGACCATGGTACGCGGATTTTGCGTAATCAACATCGCCACACTCCCAGCTCCCTGAGTTGGTTCACCTGGAGCCGCTACACCATACTTGGCAATATCGCTAGCGATGACCAAGACCTTGGACTTTGGAGAATTTTCCACATGCAACTTGGCATAATGGAGGGCAGCTGTTGCTCCGTAACAAGCTTCTTTGATTTCAAAACTGCGAGCGAACGGCTGGATACCTAATAGACCGTGAACAAAGACCGCTGCTGCCTTACTCTGGTCAATTCCTGACTCGGTCGCCACGATGACCATATCGATTTCTTCTTTTTCTTTATCTGTGAGGATAGAGTTGCTTGCACTGGCAGCTAAGGTGACAACATCCTCAGTCAATGGTGCAATGCTAATTTCGTTTAACAAGAGTCCCTTGCTAAATTTTTCGGGGTCAACTCCTCTTGCTTCTGCCAGGTCTTGTAATTTCAAGACATATTGACTGGTTGCAAAACCAATCTTATCAATACCGATTGTCATATTTACCTCTGTTTTTTCATTCATTGTAAAAAATCGTTCTATTCTATTTTATCACAAATAGGAACAAATGAGAGAAAAAAGACCTGATTCAACAAATCAAGTCTTTGCTTTGACAGCATTAGGAGGATATGCCTCGCTGTTTTCGGATATAGTAATAAAGCTTCAGAATCACTGTTCCACTGGCCATCCCGATAGAAATGACCAGAGCCAACATAACTACTAGTGTTGCACTGGTAAGGGCATGACTGTAATCGCCTGTCACAAAGAAAGCTGTCGTTCGATAGGATAGATAACCGGGCACCAAGGGGGCAAGAATGGCCAAGACAAAGACAACTGCTGGCGTCTTATAGACAATACTTAAAATCTGGCTGATACAAGAACCTACCACCGCCGCGATAAAGGTCGCAACAATGACATTGGTTGGTTCTTTGAGCACGAGGTAGAGGAGCCAGACACCCATTCCCAGAACACCACCAGGTAGGAGCATGGAGCGTTGAACATTCAGTACGATTAGAAAGGTGATAATGGCGAGTAAACTCGCTACTGCTTGGAGTAAAATACTTGTTAGAGTCATCTTATGTCATCAAAACTAGGGCGACGGAGGTACCGGCCCCTAAAGCGAGGGTAATGAGCAGGGATTCAAACATCTTGCTCATACCAGAGTTGATATGGTTGGTCATGATATCCCGAACTGCATTTGTCAGAGCAATCCCCGGAACAAAGGGCATGACGGCTCCCGCTATGATCAAGTCTGCCGTCGAAGGAAATCCTGTATAGCGGGCCCAGAACTGGGCAATTAAGCCAAAAACAAAGGCCCCTGCAAAGGCGGTTACAAAAGGAATGCGGACAAACTTCTCTACATAGAGAGAGAAAGCAAAACCAAGTAAGGTCGCAATGGCTGCACCAAAAGCATCATAGGTATTCCCCCCGAACATAATTGAGAAAAAAGGGGCACTGAGAGTTGCTGCAATAGTCACTTGGAACTTGGTATAAGGAAGAGCTTGATTTCTGATTTTCTTCAGCCTTTCAAAGGCTGTAGAGAGATCAATCTGCCCTCCGACAAGCTCCCGTGATACTTGGTTGACATCGCAGACTTTTTCGATGTTGTAGGAGGAAGAAGTTACCCGTTTCATACGAGAAATATTGGTATTCTCAATAGAAAAGAAAATAGCTGCTGGCATGGCAAGAACGTTGCAATCCACTATTCCCTGTGAATGAGCGATACGGATCATGGTGTCCTCAACCCGATAAATCTCCGAACCGCTTTTTAAGAGAATGGTTCCAGCTAACATAATGACATCAATAACGGCATTCAACTCTCTTGATTCGTCCATTTTCTCCTCCTTTTCTGCTTCCTATATTTTATCACAAAAATCAATGAAAAAAAATCTTTGTCATGAAATCATGACAAAGATTCGTTTAATCTCGAGAACTTTCACGTGTTCCTTCACTATTTGATTGACTAGTTGAAGGAGTGTTTCCTTGTTGGTTCCCCTGGTTTGGAGCTGTAGAAGAACCTTGGTTCCCACGTTGTGCAGAACTAGAAGATGAAGTTGATGGTGGTGTTTTCGGTTTGTAGATGGAAAGTTTGATACGCGTACTAGCAAGGTCAACCTCTTCACCCGCTTTTGGTGTTTGATCTACAACTGTACCTTCTGCTGTCCCCTCAGGAGCAGTCGAAACCTCGACAACCTCAATATTGGCCTCTTTTACACCGACAATCTGAGTCAAATTATTCTTTGTAAATTCGAGACTTGAACCAATATAACTTGGCATAGAAACGCTTGTTACTTTCTTAGCAACCGTTAAAGTAATTGTGCTGGCTTTTGAAAGATCATAAGTCGTACCTGCCGCAGGACTTTGTCTGAGAATGGTTCCAGGTTTGCTTTCGCTGGATTCTTCCTCTTCCATCTTGATTAGATTTTCAGGAACCTTCTTCTCCTTGAGCTCAGCTACAACTTCTGTATACTTGCGTCCGACGTAATTGCTCAATTGGAAGGATTGCTTGCCTGAAGAAACAACCAAATTGACCTTGGTCCCTTCTTTTCGGCTGCTGCCTGCTTCAGGATCGGTTCGAATAACGCGTCCTTCTGCTACTGTATCACTAGCCTCCGACTTCTCTTCGCCAGCTTCAAACTTGGATTTTTTGAGTGCTTCTTTGGCTTCTGCAACGGTTTGTCCAGCCACGTTAGGAATAGCAATCGTTGCTGGTGTTCTTGACAAAATCCAGACCAAAGAGGCTGCAACCAATAGAAGACTAGCCAAAAGAATCATATAGCGAGCCTTAAACTTCCGTTTCTTGGCTGGCTTTGGCGCTGGAGCCGGCTCTGCCACTGGTTGAGTTGGTTTCTTTGGCTGAGGGCGCTCTTCCTGCGCAGGCGCTTTAGGAATAGACGTCAGTGTACTTTGTGGAACTTTAGGCAAGGTCTTGGTATCTGCCTTGCTGGCATCATCAAAGACCAATTTGGGTTCATTTCGGCGATTGTAGGACAAACTACTCGATAAATCTACATACATCTCCGAAACAGACTGATAGCGATCAGACAATTTCTTAGCAGTTGCCTTGATGACAACATTTTCCAAAGCCTGAGGGACAGATGGGTTTTCAGCAATGACGGACGGAAGTGGCTTCTGGAAATGCTGGAGGGCAATCGTAACCGCGCTATCTCCATCATAAGGGATATGTCCCGTCAGCATCTCATAGAAGATAATCCCCATCGCATAGATATCGCTCTGGAAAGTCGCTTTAGAACCACGCGCTTGCTCAGGTGACAAATAATGAACCGAACCCAGCATCGAGTTGGTCTGGGTCAGACTCGTCTCTGCAAAGGCCACTGCAATCCCAAAGTCAGTAACTTTAGCAGTTCCATCTGGCGTCAAGAGGATATTTTGAGGTTTCAAATCTCGGTGAACAATTCCTCTAGCATGGGCTAAACGCATAGCCAAAAGAATCTGTCCCATAATCCGAACCGCCTCTTCATTTGAAAGAGGATAGTGTTCTTTGATATAACGCTTGAGGTCAAGTCCTGCTACGTATTCCATAGCTAGGTACTGTTGGCCATCTTCCTCACCGATATCTGTTATCCGAACGATATGAGGATGGTCCAGATCCGCCATAGCCCTCGCTTCCCGCTGGAAACGTGCCACAGCAATCGGGTCCGTCTGGTAGTTGGTCCTCAGGACCTTAACTGCCACTTCTTCCCCATCTAGGATCAAATCCTTGGCCAAGTAAACATCTGCCATGCCTCCTCGACCAATCTGCTTGACAATCCGATACCGCCCGGCAAAAATCTTGCCGATTTGGATCATTCTGCCGCCTCCTCGTTCATGTAAACAAGGGCAACCGTAATGTTGTCTAAACCTCCTGCATTGTTAGCGAAACGAATGAGGGTGGCCGCCTTGTCTGCTAGGGAAATATCGCTGGTTACGATATCATAAATCTCGCTTGCCGAAATCATATTGGTCAAACCGTCACTATTGAGTAAGAGATAATCTCCTGACTCCAGTGTAATCATCCCAAAATCAGGCTGGATTTCATCTTTTTGTCCGATAGACTGTGTGATGATATTCTTTTGAGGGTGAGTTTCTGCTTCTTCTGGAGTCAATTGACCAGCCTTGAGCAATTCATTGACCAAGGAATGGTCACTCGTCAACTGGTGGTATTCTTCTCCACGAATCAAACCGATACGAGAATCTCCAATGTGAGCATAGATGGCTTGGTTGTCAATAAACGCAACAGCTTCTAGCGTTGTCCCCATGCCTCTGTAGGTTTCGTCCTGACCTAGTTGATGAATTTTTTGATTTTCAATCTCCAGGTAGTGGGCAAACCACTCACGAACTTCATTGACTGAGTTAATTTGGGTATCCACCCAATCCACACCGAGGTCTGTGACCGCCATCTCACTAGCGATATTTCCTGCACGGTGTCCTCCCATCCCGTCAGCCAAGATGATCATGGTGCGTCCTGCTCGGTTGACAAAGTGATTGACATAGTCCTGATTATTTGTCCGTTTCTGACCAACATCTGTTAATAATGCTATTTCCATTGTGTCAGTTCCTTCCTATTCTGATATCTTGCGAAATTGGCTAATAAAGAATCCATCACTTCCATACAATTCAGGAGTAATCAGGATGCAGCCATCTTTCAGGATATCTTTGCATTCGTGTTCTAGTTTAACCTGCTCGAACTCGGGATGACTTTCTAAAAATGCCTCAACGACTTGAAAGTTCTCCTCAGAGACAATAGTACAGGTACTATACGTTATTATACCACCTTTACGTAGTGTTTGACAAACACTACCTAATATTTCCAACTGAATTTCCTGTAAGGACGTGAAATCTGCTGTTTCTTTATTGTATTTGATGTCTGGTTTGCGACGTAAAAGTCCAATCCCAGAACAGGGAGCATCTACTAAAATCTTATCAAAAGAGTCCCGACCGAAAAACTCATGCACTTTTCTGGCATCCAATTTTTGCGTTTGCACTTGATCTGCCACACCTAAACGCTCCGCATTTTCTTGGATCAAGTCCAACTTATGATCATAAAGATCCAAAGCCGTCACCTTACCGGATGTGAGGTAAGAGGCCATATGGGCTGTTTTCCCACCCGGAGCGGCACAGGCATCCAGGACCTGTTCATCACCTTGTAGATCAAGAGTCGGAGCAACTAATTGACTGGATTCGTCTTGGATGGTTATAGCCCCTTCTGCGAACAAATCATGACCTGCAAAGTGGCCTTGCTCCTTGACCAGACCAGTGGCTGCCAAAGGGGAATCGGTCGCCTCTAACACGGCTTTGATTTCCTCTTTTCGGCTCAAATCGGCTACACGAATACTGGCTTTGCTGCGCACCAAGAGACTTTTAAAGATGGCTTGTGCTCGCTCTTCACCGTATTCTTCCTTGAGCTTAGACACTAGCCAAACTGGGAGAGAATAGGCAATGGAATCACGCTTGTTTTTGCGTTTGATGCTGTCAACATCTGGCCAGCCTTCTCGCAAAATACGACGAAGGACAGCGTTGACCAATTTTTCACTGCCTTTTTTACGCGCTTTGGCTAGTTCTACCGCTTCATTGACTACAGCGTGATTAGGAATCTTATCCAGATACCGAAGTTGGTAAGCGCTCAGAAGGAGCAGGATATAGAGCCAGTTGTCTAGCTTGTCTCTGTCTTGGATAAAGTGGGACAGATACCATTCCAGAGTCAGTTTTCGGGCTACCGTACCGTAGACAATCTCTGTCACCAAACCCTTGTCTGCTACTGAGAGTTGACTCACCTTGAGGTGTTTGTTTAAGGCAATATTCGAATATGCTTGGTTGACTAAAACATCCTCTAGCACTGCTAGAGCTAGACTTCTAGCCGTTTCTACTTTAGTCACCAAATCGTTCTCCTACTGTCAATGTGCGTCCAACACCGTTGAGGAAGGAAGAAATATCCATCTTAGGCTTACCTGCTGGCTGCACTTGCTTGAGAGATAGAGCTCCTTCAGCCGCTGCTACGATTAATTCCTTTTTACCAATAGAGAGGATCTCACCTGGAGCTCCCTGACCTTCTACTGGCAGGGCTTCATAAATCTTAAAGCGATCACCCTTGAGAAAAGTGTGGGCAACAGGCCATGGATTCATGCCGCGGATTTGGTTGAAGAGTTGGCGATTGGTTTTAGTCCAATCGAGTTTCTCTTCTTCTGGCTTAATATTTGGCGAGAAAGTGACCTGGCTTGGGTCCTGAGGCACAGGTTTGATCTCCCCAGCAATATAGCCAGGAAGGGTGTCCAAAAGCAAGTCACGACCAACGATTGCCAATTTTTCAAACAAGGTGCCGACATTGTCCTCATCTGTGATAGGAATACTGCGACGGGAAATCATATCCCCTGCATCCATTTCCTTAACCATCTCCATAATGGTCACGCCGGCTTCCTCATCCCCTTGAATCAAGGCGTAATGAATGGGGGCGCCACCGCGGTGTTTTGGAAGAAGGGAAGCGTGAACGTTGACCGCAAAATCCATACTATCAAGGAGTTTACTTGGGAGAAACTGCCCAAACGCAGCAGTGATAATCCCATCTGCTCCTAGCTTCATAATGGCTTCCATCTCTGGGCTTCCAGATAATTTTTCAGGTTGGTAGATGGGAAGGCCTGCTTCTTTGGCAGCCTGCTTGACTGGGGTTTCTTGGATCACTTTTTTACGGCCGACAGCGCGATCTGGCTGGGTTACAACAGCTAGAATCTCGTAACGATCATCTGATAACAACCCCTTCAAAACTGTTGCTGAAAAGTCAGGTGTCCCCATAAAGATTAGTTTTGTCATTTCTTCTCCTTCTTATAAAAATTGTTGCGGTTCGTGATCAATGCTGAGACGAAGCTCGCTATTTTCCCGTTCTTGAGTCAAGGCCAAAACTCGATTGAGAGTCTGTCCCAGCTCATCTTCTAAACGGTATTTAATCAAAATCTGGTAATGATAAAGGTTGTGAGTACGGGCAATGGGTTTTGGCGTTGGTCCAAGGATTTTACTAGTTTCCGATAAACCTGAGCGCAAAATTCCCATGACTTCATAGGCACGTTTGACAACCTCTTCTTCTTTCTTGTGAGAGAGGGTAATCCCAATAGTGAAATAATAAGGCGGATAGCCGAGTTGGCGCCTAATACTCATTTCATAGGCATAAAAACCTTCGTAATCCTGATCTTTTGCAAAACGAATGGCATAGTGCTCAGGATTGTATGACTGAATCAAGACCTGCCCAGCTTTTTCCGCTCGACCTGCACGACCAGCAACCTGAGTTAAGAGTTGGAAGGTTCTCTCGGAAGAACGAAAATCAGGCAGATTCAAGGCCGTATCCGCATTGAGCACTCCGACTAGGGTCACATTTGGAAAATCCAAGCCCTTGGCAATCATCTGAGTTCCCAGCAAGATATCCGCTTCGCCTTGACCAAACTGGTCAAGAAGAGCTTGGTGACTGCCTTTCTTACGGGTCGTATCCACATCCATCCGCAGAATGCGGGCCTGAGGAAAGAGTTCTGCTAACTCATCGTATGCTTTCTGAGTCCCTGTCCCGTAGTAACGAATACTTCGGCTCTGACAGTTGGGACATACATGAGGAATTCCCTTAGAAAAGCCACAGTAATGGCAGTTCATAGTCTTGGTATCCATGTGCAAGGTTAGAGAAATGTCACAGTTGGGACAAGTATCCACCGCCCCACACTCCCGACACATAACAAAGCTAGAATAACCCCGACGATTGAGCATAAGGACTACCTGCTCTTTTTTATCCAGACGGTCTTGGATCGCTTCTAGCAAAGGAGGGGTAAAGTTTGATGTCTCATTCTGCCCGATATAGTCACGAAAGTCAATCACTTGAACCTCAGGAATCGTGGCTAAAGGATTAGCTCGTTTGGTTAGTCGTAAGTGTTGATAGACACCTTTTCCAGCCCGTGCACGGCTTTCTAAGCTCGGTGTCGCTGAACCAAGGACCAAGGCTGCTTGATTGTACTGGGCCCGTAAAATGGCGACCTCTCTAGCATGATAACGGGGATTGCTGTCTTGTTTGTAGCTAGCTTCATGCTCTTCATCGATAATCATGACACCTAGATTTTTCAAAGGAGCAAAGATAGCTGATCGAGCGCCAACAACAACTTGGGCATCTCCACGCTCAACCTTGCGCCATTCGTCGTACTTTTCACCATTGGACAGGCCTGAGTGAAGAATGGCCACTTTCTCGCCAAAACGAGCAATGAAACGCTCCGTCATTTGTGGTGTCAGAGAAATCTCAGGTACCAGCAAAATGGCTGTCTTGCCCTTGTCCAAGGCTCCTTGGATGATCTGCAAGTAAACCTCGGTCTTCCCACTTCCTGTAATCCCTTGAAGGAGGAAAGGAGATTGCTGACTTCCAATCGCACTGATAACAGCATCGCGAGCTTGTCTTTGCTCTGGGTTCAGAGACAAAGGCTGACTGGCCTCAATGCCTTCGAAATAAGCAGCTGAGCGTTGCACTTCCTTTTGGACTAGGGTTAGAGCTCCTTGTTCCACAAAGAAGTTGACTTGCTCCCGCGAATAAGACTCTAACAAGCTAGCCAGAGGAGCACTTTCAGAATGAGACAGCAAATAGTCTCTCAGCTCTGCCTTTTTCTTAGCACGCGCAGAAATCTCAATCTGCTCTAGTCGAGTAGCATCAATCTCATACCAAGACTGGGTCTTGACCTTCTTTTGATCGACTGCCTGGTATTCTAAGCGGAGCAGCCCTTTTCTGGTCAAGCGCATCATTTCTGCCTGTTTGGCAAGGTCTAGAGAAGAAAAGGCTAGCGAATCTTCTGAACCAAACAGACGCTCTCGGTCTGCCTGACTCAGACCTTCCAGAGGATAGAGAATCTTATCATAACTGGAGCTTAAAAATCCAGGCAACATGGCTTTTAGAATGGAGATTTTGTAAGAAAAGACAGACTTGCGTAACTCCTCAGCCAGCCAGAGTTGCTCTTGAGTGAGAACAGGGGAAAAATCCAGCACCTCTGCAATCTCCTTCAAGTCCTGATTGGCAGCTTCTTCATCCGACTGGGACTCCAAGCCAAGCACAATTCCTTGGATCAAGCGATTGCCTTTGCCAAAAGGAACATGGACCCGCATACCGACTTCCAGCATCTCTACAAATTCCTCTGGGACCTTATAACTATAGGGCTGGTCCGTCTGCATCAGGGGAACATCTACGATAATCTTTGCGATAGCCATCTTCTCACCTCCTTCTTGTCAGTAAATTCTTGCAATAGAAAAAATAAGATTGAGTCCCCCCAACCTTAAATTTTTTCACCATCTTCTTTTTCTTTAGCGATTTGCTCTTTGATTTTCTTTTCTTCTTCTTCTTTGCGGCGTTTTTCTTCTTCGATACGGAGACGAACCGCTTCACGTTTTCCTTCTGGATCTGGGTGAATGGTTACATTTCCAGACTCGATTTCTTCCAAAGCGCGAAGAGTTGATTTTTCAGACTTAAACTCTTGAGTTGCTGGCGCACCGGCTTCTAGTTCGTGGGCGCGTTTTGCTTCCAAGATTACGAGTGAATATTTTGATGGTACCTTGTCTAGCAAGGTATCAATAGAGGGTTTTAACATCATTTGCTTGTACCTATTTCCTATAGTTTATCGAGTAGTTGGAGATTTTGGCAACATCTCCTGGTAGTGACCAATGACACGGTCCACACGGAAGTGTTCTGCTTCGATCACACGCTTGACACGTTCAGCAGCGAGGGGCACCTGATCGTTGACAATGGCATAATCATACTCACGCATGAGGGCAATTTCTTCCTTGGCTTTTTCGATTCGTTGGGCAATCACTTCTGCACTGTCTGTTCCACGACCTACCAAACGATCTTGCAATTCATCCAAATCTGGCGGTGTTAGGAAGATAAAGACAGCATCTGGAACCTTTTTCTTAACCTGAAGAGCTCCCTGCACTTCAATCTCAAGAAAGACATCGATTCCCTTGTCTAGGGTTTCGTTGACATAGGTCAGAGGAGTTCCATAGTAGTTACCGACATATTCTGCATATTCCAACATCTGACCTTGACGAATCAGCTCTTCAAACTCTTCACGAGTACGGAAGAAATAGTCCACTCCGTCCACTTCACTAGGACGTTGCGCGCGTGTCGTCATCGATACAGAGTATTGAAATTGATTCTCAGAACTCTCAAAAATCTCTCTTCTAACCGTTCCTTTCCCAACTCCTGAAGGACCAGAAAAAACGATTAGCAAGCCTCGGTCTGCCATTATGTCTCCTTTAGTTAGTCTGTGAAATAAAGTGAAATTTCTCTCGGATACTGATGAGAACGTCAGTTATCCTTCTACAGTCTTTCTATCTAGTGTAACAAAAAAGCAGTAATTTTTCAACTGCTCTTTCTTATTTATTTAGCATAATCTACTGCACGAAGTTCGCGGATCACGGTTACCTTGATATTTCCCGGGTAATCGAGATTGTTTTCAATTTTCTCACGAACTTTGTGAGCCAAGATTGTGACTTTGTCGTCCTTGATTTGTCCTGGATTAACCATGATACGGATTTCACGTCCTGCTTGAAGAGCAAAGCTATTTTGAACTCCTTCAAAGCCATTGGCGATTTCTTCCAAATCGTGGAGACGCTTGATATAGTTTTCAAGAGATTCACTACGAGCACCTGGACGCGCTGCACTCAAGGCATCTGCTGCAGCAACGATCACCGCAATGACGCTTTCGGCTTCGACATCTCCGTGGTGGCTAGCAATAGTATTCACCACAACTGGGTGTTCCTTGTACTTACGAGCCAACTCCGTACCAATCTCAACGTGGCTACCTTCAACCTCGCGGTCAATAGCCTTCCCTATGTCATGAAGGAATCCAGCACGACGGGCAAGAGCTGCATTTTCACCAAGTTCACTCGCAATGATACCAGATAACTTAGCAACCTCAATCGAATGACGCAAAACATTTTGTCCATAAGAAGTACGGAACTGCAAGCGTCCCATGATCTTCATCAAGTCTGGATGGAGGTTTGGCGCACCAATCTCATAGGCAGCAGCCTCACCATATTCACGGATTTTATTGTCAATCTCCTGACGGTTTTTCTCCACCAACTCCTCAATACGAGCTGGGTGGATACGGCCATCCTTGAGCAACATTTCCATGGTCATACGAGCAATTTCACGACGAATTGGATCAAATCCTGACAAGGTTACCACTTCCGGTGTATCGTCGATGATCACGTCGACCCCTGTCAAACTTTCAAAGGTACGAATATTTCGACCTTCGCGTCCGATAATGCGTCCCTTCATGGTATCATCTGGTAGGTGAACTGTAGAGTTTGTTGACTCTGCTACATAGTCACCAGCGATACGCTGCATAGCCTGAACCAAGATATCTTTCGCAATCTTGTCTGAACGTTCCTTCACTTCTTGCTCAGCCTCACGAATACGGCTAGCAATTTCCTTGGTCAAATTTTCCTCTGTCTGAGCCAAGATAATATCTCGAGCCTCAGTTTGGGAAAGGGAGCCGATACGTTCAAGTTCAGCTTCTTTTTGTCTTTCGACTTCCTCTAATTGCTCTTCACGTGCATCAAGGTTTTTTGCTCTATCAGAAATACTTTGTTCTTTTTGTTCAAGTGTTTTTTCTTTGTTCGTCAAATTGTCGTCCTTACGGTCAAGGCTCGTAGCTCTCTCCGTCAAACGACTTTCAATTTGCTTGAGCTCCTGACGTTCTGACTTAAATTCAGCGTCCACTTCTTCACGGTATTTTCTGGCTTCCTCTTTGGCCTCCAATAGTGCTTCTTTTTTAAGAGACTTGCTTTCGCTCTTGGCTTCATTTAGCAATAAATCCGCTTCGCGCTCAGCTTGTCCTCGTAAATTAGTTGCTTCTTGTTCAGCATTTAGAAGCATCAACTCTGCAGCTTCTTGAGATGATTTCATCTTAGCTGAGATGCTGACATATCCAATGACTAAACCAATGATGACGGCAAAAACAGCAATCGCAAGTGTCATGATTTCCATGTTTTTACCTCATTAAATTTGTTTATCGAATGACATACATTCCTTAATATTCTATCATAAAAAACCGATTTCCACAAACCCAAATTGAAGAGTTTTGTGTGATTTTTAGAAGAAATCCCTTGGATATTCAAGCAAAATTAAGAATCTTTAAAAATTTAAATTTCCACAAAAAACGAAGCAAAAAAGTCCACCTTTCAGTAGACTTAGTTTGATTCTATTCTAATCGGCGCTCTTCCGAAATTCTGCTCTGCTATACTTGGGTGTCCTAGTTGGTAAATCTGGTCTGCCTTTTGAGTCATAGCATCCCAAGGTTCTTTGCCAATTCGGCTGACTAGATGGACCTGCTCTTTCAGAGATTTGAGATGTTGTCTGCCTTTTTCAGTAAAGCCAAGAACATGGATAGCTTCTGGCAAGTCGCTTTCTCTGGCCTGCACCAAAATATAAGTCAAGAGGCGTCTGACACGCGCCTTGGTGTAGCGTTTGGTGGCAACTGCCTCGACCAATTCGTCCAGAGACTGGGCTGTTTTGATAGCTTCCTTGATACGCACTGCCATTTCTTGATTGACCTGATAGATGGTCGTTAGGTCTGGATTTGACAAGATTTGATAGCGGAGAAATGGAAAATAGTCATCCCAGCTCACCTTACTCGCCTGCTCAAAGAGAGCAACAGAAGGCATAAAGCGTTCTAAGAAATCTTGGTCTGATAGGTGCTGACGGAGGGCTGTCGCCGAGGCAAAGTCCACCTCCTTGTCCACAGAATGATAGCCAGCCCCCTGACGCTGAATCGGATGGAGTTTGATTCTACGTCCCGCAACCGCCTTGGCATAGGCTAAAGCTAGAACATGATTGGGTGTATTGCCTGAAAAATCAAGACCTGCAAATTCCTTCCACATGGCTTGGGTTTTCTGGGGATAGGAAAGGGAATCAGGCAGATTTTCCACAAAATTCTCCATCTCAGTACCTTGCTCTGTGTATAAGTCAGCAATTTTCTGATAATCCAGAACTTCCTCTGTCCCGAAAGCTATGCTATCAATACCTAACCGCGCCAAGATATCCACAGCCCCTTGACCGAAGAAATCTGCCGCCTGAACACTGACTAAAAAGGGCAATTCCACTACCAGATCCGCTCCATTTTCCAGTGCCATGCGAGCCCGTGTCCACTTGTCCACAATAGCAGGCTCTCCACGCTGCATGAAATTCCCAGACATGGCAACGATTTTCAGTCCCTTCGCCTGATCCAGCAGGTATTTATGCCCATTATGAAAAGGATTAAACTCCGCGATAATACCTGTGATGGTCATAATGTTCTCCTACTTCTGCGCGACAAAAAACCAACGTCTACTGTTTTCTATTGGCTCCTTGTCCTCAAAGTCCGCAAAGAGTTTGAAGGACTTGAATCCTGCCTGTTCCAGCAAAATATCATAGGTCAAAACCTCATAAGTCCGTTCCTCATGCACTTCATCGTGGCGACTAAAGGAACCGTCAGCCTCCTTGATAAAGAAGGTCAACTCATGGACGATGGAGTGAGGTGCTGCGTCCTCGTAGGTATCCCAGAGCATGGCGAAGTCCTCTGCATTTTCATGGTAAGAATAGCCTGGAAAAACTTCATCTGTCTGGTAGGTTGAATGCACATCAAAGATGAATACCCCATCTTCGTTGAGGGCATCATATACTTCCTTAAAGACGTCCCCTACTTCCACCTCATCCTGCATGTAGCAGATAGAGTCCGAATAGCAAGTGACAAAATCATATTTACCAGCCTTGAATAAATCCAGCATATTGCCTTCAATAAAATCAATCTTTTGCTTAGCTGATGTCGCTCTCTTTTCAGCAATCTTCAACATATCTGTGCTCAAGTCAAGTCCTGTCACATCAAAACCAGCCTGAGAAAAGCGCACAGACTGGATACCTGTTCCACAAGCCAGTTCCAAAAGTTTCTTTCTCTCCTTAGTCTTAGGCAAATGACGTAGCGAAAAATCCGTCCATTTATCGTATAAACTATCATCCATCACAGCATCGTAAACAGCCGCAAAGGTTTCATATGTCGCCATAAAACATGATACCAAGTCCGCCCGTAATCGGAATGAAAATTAGGAGCTTGGACTTAGGATCCTGATCCAAGCCAAAGCTATCTATTTTCCGACGATTACAGGACGGGTTCAAATCCTTTCTATCACTTTCTTTTTAAAATAAGCAAATAAACCCAGTTGACTACAACTGAGTTCATCTTCTACGCCAGAGTTGCAGATAAGTCTACAGAATCCGCCTCATGCCATAGTTTTTCAAGATTATAGTGGGCACGCATTTCTTCTGAGAAAATATGCACAACGACACCGCCGAGGTCTAGTAAAACCCAGCCTCCAGCTGCATCACCTTCAACATGACTGCCTTTAAAGCCTGCTTCCGCTACTTTTTCACGGATATTATCTGCGATAGCGTCCAACTGACGGCTATTCATCGAGCTTGTAATGACAAAGTAGTCCGTAACACTGGTCAAATCTTGTACGTCAAGTGCGAGGATATCCTCCGCACGTTTCTCATCAGCCGCTTTCACGACTAGTTCTAGTAATTCTTTTTCGTTCATTTAGTCCTCTTTCTAGAAAATATGTTTGTAATCTAGGACATCTGCAAAGCGCCCCTCCCAAATGCCCTCATAAAATTCATTTATCGTTTCTGCTGGAATGTCATCGCCATCAAACGTTGTGCAAGTTCCTTCTGGAATAATAAGCTGATAGCCATATTCAAAGGCAACCTTGACAGAGGTATCCACACAATATTCTGTCTGCATACCACATAAAACTAATTTTTCAATCCCCTGTTTATCCAAGTATTCTTTTAAACCAGTTCCTTTGAAAATACTGTTATACTTCTTCTGAAAGACCTTTTCATTAGGTTTTCGATTTAAAAACTCAGATAACTGCCAATCTTCTGATGTTTGAGCTTCAGAGTCCTCAATATGTTGAACATAAATAATTTCGATATTCTTGCTTCTAGCCTGGTTTTGTAAATAAGAAATTTTTTCCAATAGACTATTTATCTGAAAACCGGTTTCCACTAAAATATTCTGAACATCAATGATTATAAAAGCCGTCTTCATTAGTCCTCTTTCAAATAGTGCACAAAGGCGTTATAGGTTTCAAGGGTTTGGGGATAGATGGGGAATCCCTGATGGGCTAGATGCTCCACGGTACGAGCCGTTTCGTAGGCCACTGCCTTATTGAGTGATAGACTTGCAATTTCACGCGCCACATCTACGCCTGGAAAGGCACGATTGTGTTCGATATAATCTGCGACGTAGATGACCTTATCTAGGTCGGTCATCTGACCAGCTCCGACTGTATGGATTTCAATGGCTCGCAGGATTTCAGAATCTTGTAAATCCAAGTCTTCTTGAAGCTTGTAAATTCCGACCATGCCATGCCAGACATTGTTTCCCCAGTTTTTGAGGTCGGGGTCTAGCTGATAACGGTCAATCAAGTCTAGAAATTCCTGATCTGACAACTTTTTAGCATAGTCGTGGAGAAGTCCTGCTAGACCTGCTTTCTCACTATCCACACCAAAGCGCTGAGCCAGTTCTATGGCCGCACGTTCTACACCCAAACAATGGGTTAAGCGTTTTTCAGGTAGAAGCTCTGCCATTCTTTCCAACAAAGCCTCACGTGAACAGTTAATATAGTCTTGATAGGCCATCAGTAGAGCCCCTCCTTCTCGATGTAGTCTAGCACTGGCTGAGGTAGGAGAAAGTTGGGTTTCCGACCTTGGGTAAGGAAGTCACGCACCATGCTGGATGAGATATCCATGAGGGGCACATCCACCCAGATAACAGGATAGGAAGTCCCTGCCTTGTAGCGTGGACGCTGAACCCCCACAAACTGAACCATGTCGACTAGCTCATCAATTCGGTACCACTTAGGCAGATAGTCGACCATATCAGCTCCAATAATGAAGTAATAATCCGTGTCTGGATGTTGCTCTGTCAAAATCTTCATGGTGTCGTAGGTGTAGGAAATGCCCTTGCGCTCTAACTCAATGGTTTCAATGGCTAGACCTTCAATCCCCTCAATCGCCAATTCAAGCATCTTGAGACGGTGGTGTTCAGGGATGGTTTCTTTTTTGTCTACATGAGGTGGCTGATATTCAGGCATGAGCAGGACCTGATCCAGTCCCAACTGTTGCCGTACTTGGTCCGCCACAACAAGATGGGCATGGTGAACGGGGTTAAAATTTCCCCCTAAAATCCCAACTTGTTTGCGTTTTTTCTCCTTGATTTCTGGCTCCAACTCTACCTTAGTAAAGGGAGTCAATAATTCGATTGCCATAGGCTCGTCTTCCTTTAATTCTCTGTGAAAACAGTTGTTTGGAGTAGGGTTTTAGATTTCTTTGACTTTTTTAGAAATCTTGCGATTTTCTTTCTTGCTGGATTGCTTAAACAAGATCAAGATACGTCCGATTTTTTGGACTGTATCCACACCGATTTCTTCTTCTAAAATTTCAGCTACTTCGTGGATGTTTTCATCTGTGTTTTGCAAGAGCGTTACCTTGATTAATTCACGGGCATCAAGAGCTTGACGGACGCTGGTTTTGATTTGGTCGTTTAGACCATTTTTCCCGATTTGGATGATGGGTTTTAGGGTGTGTGCCTGACTGTTGAGGAAGGCACGTTGTTTTGATGTTAATGACATAATTTCTTAAAAAGAGTTTCTTTTTATACTTTTCTAAAGTGGTGACGGACGTCAGCAAAGTTCTTCGAACTTTCATGACTAAAATTTGAGCCCAAGGTCTCAAATTTTCCGCAGTTGGTACAATCACTTGTACCAACTGACACCACGGCGAAAAGTATTCGTTATGGGCTCGCAGAGCTCGCCCGAATCCAGACAGCTCTTTCCTTTCTGTGTTTAAATGATTGCTTTGCGTGTGACGACGGCGACGCCTTCTGGTGCCCAGACGGCGACTTTGGCAGTGCCTGTTACGCGGATCCAGCCTAGTCCTGAGATGACCAGGTCGGTTTTGTCCTTGATGGTAAAGACATGTTGGACTAGTTTTGGGAAATCTTCTTTTTCCTTGCTATTTGGTGGTGTGAGAAGGGTTCCGAGGTGCTTGTCATAGAAGGCACTAGCGCCTTCAAGCTTGGTACGGTGGAGTTTGAGTTCATTGTCAAAGAAAGCAGTAAATCCTTGCTTTTCTCCTGATATAAAGTCAAATCGTCCGAGACCTCCTAAAAACAGGGTTTGTTCAGGATTGAGCTGATAGGTTTTGGGCTTGATTTCCTTTTTAGGGCTGACATACTTGAGGTTTTTAGCAGTCAAGTAGTGGGCCATCTGGTGGCGGTGGATGATCCCCGGTGTATCGTAGATATAAGATCCGTCATCAAGAGGAATCTCAATCTTGTCCAAGGTTGTCCCTGGGAAGCGTGAAGTCGTGATGACATTCTGGTCGCCCGTGATTTCTTGGATAATGGCATTGATAAGGGTTGATTTTCCAACGTTTGTCACGCCAACGACATAGACATCGCGGCCCTTACGGTAGTGTTCAATCTTGTCAATGACTTCCTTGATAGCATGCTTATTCTGTGCTGAAGTCAGGACGACATCCACAGGGCGAAGTCCTTCTTCGTGGGCACGTTCCATGAGCCATTGGCTAATCTTGCCCGGTTTAACAGACTTGGGCAGGATATCTTTTTTATTTCCAACCAAGAGAACATCATTTCCTGATACAAAACGTGGCAAGCCTGGGATGACAGAGCCATTAAAGTCAAAGATATCAATGACATTGACCACTAAGGCATCACTGTCTCCCACCTCATGCAAGAGCTTGAGGAAATCATCGTCCGTCAACTGGACATCAGTAATTTCATTGTAATGGCGGAGACGGAAACAGCGTTGGCAATAAACTTCACCAGTCTCCAAACCTTTTTCAAGTGCCGACTGAGGAGTAAATCCAAGACCAGCCTTGTCTGTCGTCTGAATGGTTGCTCCACAACCAATACAGAGAATTTCTTCCATAGTTAAATTCCTTTTTTATATGTAATCGGTCCGTACTTTTCAGTGATTTTTCGCATGACACGGCGCTCGCGAGCTCGGTTAATCTGCGTTTTAATCGAGTCATGTTGGACCAAGGGCTTGACCAAGATTGAGCGAATACCCGCACGATGGGCTGCGCGAATATCCGTCATGAGTTGGTCACCGACCATGACCACTTCATTTTTCTCGTAGTGAAATTCCTTCATAGCACGGTCAATCCCAAATGTGAAAGGCTTCAAGGCCCAATAAACGTAATCAATCCCAAATTTCTCAACTGCGCGTTGAACCCGTTTTTTGGTATTATTTGAGACCACGATAATGCGGATGCCTGCGTCCCGAAGGTCATGTAGCCATTGCTTCATCTCTGGCGTCCCATCAGGGTTATTCCAAGCAATGAGGGTATTGTCCAAATCGACCAAAACAGCCTTGATTCCCTGCGCCTGCAGGCTTGGGACTGTCAAATCATAGACTGCTTCCACAGCAAAATCTGGCATGTAGTTTTCAATCGCCATTCTGGCTCCTTTTTTTAATTTCTAGCAATTTTCTTTAAACATTGAGCTAAGACTGCCCATAAAATGAGACTAGCTATCAAAATATAAATCCAAGCATTTGGTTCATCTGTAAACGGTAAGGGAACATTCATTCCGAAGAATCCTGTAATAACCGCAAGGATAGCTAGCAAGACTGAGATAATGGTCAAAGTTGTCAAATTATCATTTAGATTATTATTTAGGATATTGTTATAAGAGGCTGAGAGTTGTTGCAAAACTTGAGATATTAAGTCTGTCATTGAAACCAACTGATGGGCTTCAATCATAGCATCGTCAAACTGCTCACTTTCTACCTCATTAAGATTGCGATAAAGAGCATGCCCTTGGATGTGTTCCAAGAGGAGACGATTTTGTTTGGCAGCTGCTGTCAGGTAAACCATACCAGTTTCCAAGTCAGAGAGGGCGAAAAGATTTTTTTTAGTTGTTTTTTGACGAAGAAGTGCACTGATTTCATCCTTACTTTTATCCATCTCTTCAATAACTGGATAGTAAGCATTGCTAATAATCTCTAAACTGGCAAAAAGAAATTTGTAGATTGAAATAATTTCATGGCTTTCAAGGTAGGTTGCCATGCGTTTAATCACATAAGTATTCTTATGATTGCTGATGGTAATCAGCCGTTGTTTTTCAACGATAAAGGTCATCGGAATCGCTTCATAATATTCTTTGTCTTTTTCTAAATCAAGAACATTATAAATGAAGGTTACCGTCTCCGTTTCACGGTTATAATCCATATGGGCTCGTTCATTTCTATCCAGAGCATACTCGATGGTTTCCTTGTCCAATCCATAGATATCAGAAAGATCTTCCATATTTTTAATCTTATCCACATCAAGGTCTATCCAAGTACGATCGTGACCTAGTTTTTTCTCTACAAATAGCATACTCTCTCCTTTACCAAACTCCTTCTATTGTACCACAAATCTGCTAAAATAGTCGGACTATTCAGTACGGGATAAATTACTAACAACGGTAATATTGCGGTTAGGAACAAAGTGAAGAGCTTGATCATCACCGCGCAGTTGTGTTGTACGGATTCCTACACTAACGACCTTTCCAGAGACGGTAATCGGTCCATTTGTCAGAACCACTTCATCACCCACATCAAGCTGGCGTTCAAAAAGGATGAAAAAGCCATTGATGACATCGGATAGAAAGCCTTGCGCCCCCATACCAATGGCCACCCCAGCAATTCCCGCACCAGCAAGGAGGCTAGAAACCGGCAAACCTAAAATAGACAGGATGCAGTAGATCAAAAAGAAATAAAGAATGTAGTTAAAGACATTCTCCAGCAAACGCGAGATGGTCTTTTGTCTTCCTGCATCTCGATTTGAAAATTTAAGCGAGGGCTTGACAATCTTTCGTACAGTCGCATGAAGCATCTTTTTAGCTATATAAAATAGTAAAAACAAAATCAAAAGAGAAATCACCTTGGTCAAGAGATTCTCTAACATGGTTGTTAAATCAAGTTTATCAAAATAGCGTTGAAAAAAATCTTGCATATAAAACTCCTTTTTCCTATTATACCATAAAATCGTCCTTCTCTTTTCTTTCATAATTATTCAATTATCATCTCCGTTTTCAAAATATCACTTGCCTCTATAGCATATTTATACTATAATTATAAACAATACATTTTGAAGGAGACTGATATGAAACGAATCATTAGAGCCTGGACCAAGGCAAGCCTCATCAAACGAATCCTTATTGGAATGATTTTTGGAGCGACATTGGGGATGCTCTTTCCAAACCTTACAGGAATCGGTCTGCTTGGAGATCTCTTTGTAGGCGGACTGAAGGCCATCGCTCCTATTCTAGTTTTTGCCCTTGTTGCCAATGCCCTTTCCCAACACCAAAAGGGACAAAACACCAATATGAAGACTGTTATTTTCCTATACTTGCTTGGAACCTTTGCTGCTGCATTGGTAGCCGTTCTAGCTAGTTTCTTACTGCCTGTGCAAATCACCCTGACCAGTGCAAATACAGAAGTTGCTGCTCCTGATGGTATCGGTCAAGTCCTCAGCAACCTCTTGCTCAAACTGGTGGACAATCCCTTGAATGCCATTGTTGAAGCCAACTATATCGGGATTCTCTCTTGGGCAGTCGTCTTTGGCTTGGCTATGAGAGAGGCAAGTAAACACAGTAAAGAATTACTGAAAACCATGGCGGATGTCACCTCTAAAATCGTGGAATGGATTATCAATCTAGCACCCTTTGGGATTTTAGGTTTGGTGTTCAAGACCATCTCTGACAAGGGCATTGCCAGTCTGGCTAACTACGGTGTCCTCCTAGGACTCTTGATTGCTACCATGGCCTTTGTTGCTCTCATCATCAACCCGCTCATAGCCTTTCTCTTTATGAGGAAAAATCCCTATCCCCTTGTTTTGAAATGCCTACGTGTCAGTGGTATTACAGCCTTTTTCACTCGTAGCTCTGCCGCCAATATCCCTGTCAATATGAAACTCTGTCAAGACCTGGGACTGAATCCTGACACCTACTCTGTCTCCATCCCACTTGGTTCGACCATCAACATGGCTGGCGCTGCCGTTACCATAAATGTCCTGACCCTGGCTGCCGTCAATACACTCGGAATCTCGGTAGACTTTGGGACAGCATTTGTGCTCAGTGTAGTGGCTGCCATTTCTGCCTGCGGGGCCTCTGGGATCGCTGGAGGATCCCTTCTCCTCATTCCTGTCGCTTGTAGCCTCTTTGGGATTTCCAACGACTTGGCTATGCAGGTTGTCGGAGTCGGATTTGTGATCGGAGTTGTTCAAGACTCCTGCGAAACAGCCCTGAACTCTTCAACAGATGTTCTCTTTACAGCGGTTGCCGAGTATGCTACAAACTGAAAAATTCGTCCCTAGTCTCTGATTCCTCGTTAAACATTCGATTCTATTAGTTTAGGAAATTCTCATGTCTATCACCCAACGTACGACAAAACTGATCTTGGCGACCTGTCTCGCTTGTTTTCTCGCTTATTTTTTAGATTTATCATCAGCAGTCTCAGCTGGCATTATAGCCCTCTTAAGCCTTTCTGACACGCGCAGAAGTACGCTGAAGTTAGCACGTAACCGCCTCTTTTCCATGCTCCTAGCGCTGGCTATCGGTGTTCTAGCCTTTCAGCTGACAGGCTTTCACATCTGGAGTCTAGGCCTCTATCTGGCTCTCTACGTGCCTCTAGCCTATAAAATGGGCTGGGAAATCGGCATCACCCCTAGCAGTGTCTTGGTCGGTCATCTCTTGGTACAAGAGTCTACTTCTCCAGCTCTCTTGCTCAATGAAGTGCTCCTCTTTCTCATCGGGACAAGCTTTGCTCTGTTGGTCAACCTATATATGCCCTCTCGTGAGAAAGCCATCCAAAGCTACCACCTTCAGGTCGAAGAAAAGTTAAAAGACATCCTGCTTCGCTTTAAATACTATCTGTCAAGAGGAGACGGACGCAATCAAGCCCAACTCGTTGACCAATTAGACAACCTCCTCGATGAAGCTCTCAAACTGGTCTACCTGGATCACTCGGATCATCTCTTTCACCAGACGGACTACCACATCCACTACTTTGAGATGAGACAGAGACAAAGTCGCATCCTACGAAATATGGCCCAGCGGATCAATACCTGTCACCTGGCCGCAAGTGAGAGTTTGATTTTGGCCCAGCTCTTTTCAAAGATTGCTGCCCAGCTAAGTCAGACCAATCCTGCTCACGACCTACTTGATGACATCGAACGCTATCTGCAAGTCTTCCGCAACCGGAGTCTCCCGAAAACACGTGAGGAGTTTGAAACCCGTGCCACCCTCCTGCAGCTACTACGCGAAGCCGAAACCTTTATCCAGGTTAAGGTCGATTTTTACCAAAAATATGGAAACTAGAACGCAAAGAACCTCAGAGAATTCACTAAAGGTGAACACTTCTGAGGTTTTTGTTTTTCTTTAATTCCAATTATCTTTACTGTGCAGAGATTAGTCCAGCCTACCTTATTCTATGCAGAATTTAGAGAGTAATTAGAAAAATCTTTTGCCTAGTGGAGCGCATAGCCAAGTTCCATAGAAACTTGGCGTTAGTTACTTAGATTGTTACACATTCAAATGAATTTACTGAACTATGACACTGGGGTTTACAAATCAATTTCATTTGTAAAACTCAGTTAGTGAGGCAGTTAGGCAGTTCAATTCCTTGCCATTACGACGGAAAAATCCACGAATCGATAATATTCGTGGATTTTTCCTAGTGAAGCGTTTCGGTAAGCCGATTTTACACTACGACACGGAGTTTGGCAAATCGATTCTATTTGCCAAACGTAGTTAGTGAGGCAGTTAGCTAGTTCGCCAAATAGCGACTAGCGTCCAACAATTAGGAACTTTAGTTCCAATTGTTGGTGCTGAGTTACATCTTTTCCTCCAACTCTACGTCTGGATACTTGTCTGCAAACCAGCGAAGGGCAAAGTCATTTTCAAAGAGGAAGACTGGTTGGTCGAAACGGTCTTTAGCCAAGATATTGCGGCTTGAGGACATGCGCTCGTCCAAGTCTTCAGGCTTGATCCAACGAACGGTCTTTTTCCCCATTGGGCTCATGACTACTTCTGCATTATACTCGCCTTCCATACGGTGCTTAAAGACTTCAAATTGGAGTTGTCCCACAGCGCCTAGCATGTACTCGCCTGTTTGGTAATTCTTGTAAAGCTGAATGGCTCCTTCTTGCACCAATTGCTCAATCCCCTTGTGGAAGGATTTTTGTTTCATGACATTCTTAGCAGAAACTTTCATGAAAATCTCAGGTGTAAAGGTTGGCAGTGGTTCAAATTCAAACTTATTTTTTCCAACCGTCAAGGTGTCTCCAACCTGATAAGTCCCCGTATCATAAACCCCGATAATATCTCCTGCAACAGCGTTTGTCACATTTTCACGACTTTCCGCCATAAACTGAGTCACATTCGATAGTTTGGCACCCTTACCAGTACGAGGCAGATTGACACTCATCCCTCGCTCAAATTCACCCGATACGATACGGACAAAGGCGATACGGTCACGGTGACGAGGATCCATGTTGGCTTGAATTTTAAAGACAAATCCTGAGAAATCCTTGTCATAAGGATCCACAATTTCGCCATCTGTTTTCTTGTGTCCATGTGGTTCTGGAGCAAACTTAAGGAAGGTCTCAAGGAAGGTCTGCACTCCAAAGTTAGTGAGGGCTGAACCAAAGAAAACTGGCGTCAGTTCTCCTGCAAGAATAGCTCCTTCTGAAAATTCATTTCCTGCTTCTTGAAGGAGTTCGATATCGTCCTTAACCTGAGCGTAGAAAGGATTACTTCCAAAGAGCTTGTCCCCTTCTTCCAGACTGGCAAAACGCTCATCTCCTTTATAGAGTTCCAAGCGTTGGTTATAGAGGTCATACAAGCCTTCGAAGGCTTTCCCCATCCCGATTGGCCAGTTCATCGGATAGCTCGCAATACCTAGGACTTCTTCTAGTTCTTGCAAGAGGTCCAGTGGCTCACGACCATCACGGTCCAGCTTGTTCATAAAGGTAAAGACTGGAATGCCACGGTGCTTCACAACCTCAAACAATTTCTTGGTTTGGGCCTCGATACCCTTGGCAGAGTCCACGACCATGACCGCAGCATCCACCGCCATCAAGGTACGATAAGTATCTTCTGAGAAGTCTTCGTGCCCTGGTGTGTCGAGGATGTTCACGCGCTTGCCATCGTAGTCAAACTGCATAACAGATGACGTGACCGAAATCCCACGTTGTTTCTCGATATCCATCCAGTCAGACTTAGCAAAAGTCCCTGTTTTCTTCCCTTTTACAGTACCAGCTTCACGAATCTCGCCTCCAAAATAGAGCAACTGCTCAGTAATGGTTGTTTTCCCGGCATCCGGGTGGGAGATGATGGCAAAGGTACGGCGTTTCTTGATTTCTTCTTGAATAGTCATAAGTTCTCTTTCTTTGATTTTCTATCTTTAGTTGTTTCAGTAGCTAAGAATGATTTTTACATTGGATTTTACTATTCCTTTCAACTCTCCATTATAGCGGATTTTGGGGAGTTTTTCAATTGCTCATCCGATGAAAAGGCAAGCTAGAGCACAGATTGCGCCTGATTTCTCTTTTTCCACCGTTTCTTGAACAAGATATCAAAGAGAACAAGAGCCAGTGAGAGGATGACGGACACAAGGAGGTACTTTATCCATAGAGGAGCATTCGAGATAAAGGGTGTATCTCTTAAGAGACCATAATTTCCACCCGTTACCTGATTAACCCCAACTAAAAAGAGGTTGAGAATAAAGGTATAGGCTACAATCATATACTTCTTAAGCAAGCTCTTGTCATAGTGATTCATCAAGTAAACCAAGGAATTCACTAGAAGGGCATAGTGCCCAATCAAAAATGAAAAACTGGTGATATGGGGGAAATCATAGGGGTCAAAAACCGGGTAAACCAAGGCGAAGACCGCTCCACTTGCTCCTAAGAGGGTAAAATATTGCTTGCTCCGCCATTTATCTGGCAAGAAAACTACCGCAAACATAGCCAAACGGCAATGGTAAAATGGAAGGCTATTAGAAAATGGAATTCCAAAGCCAACATACCAGCTATATAGGGCTAGTAACTGGAGGATCTGAATCCCCTTAAACAAGCGGACAAATTTCGGATTTTTGTGATAAGCAAGTGCTCCATAAATGCAAAGCACTAAGAGAAGCATCATAATCCCATACCAAAAGAGTGGAATGGGAGGAGGAACCGTCTGAGATCTGGTGATAAATTGATGGAACATATTTTTATCCTAACCCTTATTTTCTCTATTCTCTAGTTTAACCATTATAGCGAATTAAAAGCGATTTTTCAATTTCTATTTCTTTTCAGTTTGGCTCCCTTATTTATAGGAAAATATGGTAAAATAGAACAGACTAAAAATCATCATTTCACGAAAGGATGCAAGATGAAAATTACGCAAGAAGAGGTAACACACGTTGCCAATCTTTCAAAATTAAGATTCTCTGAAGAAGAAACTGCTGCCTTTGCGACAACCTTGTCTAAGATTGTTGACATGGTTGAATTGCTGGGCGAAGTCGACACAACTGGTGTCGCACCTACTACGACCATGGCAGACCGCAAAACTGTACTCCGCCCTGATGTGGCCGAAGAAGGAACAGACCGTGACCGCTTGTTTAAAAACGTACCTGAAAAAGAAAATTATTATATCAAGGTACCAGCTATCCTAGATGATGGAGGAGATGCCTAATGACTTTTAATAACAAAACTATTGAAGACTTGCACAATCTCCTTGTCTCTAAGGAAATTTCTGCAACTGAATTGACACAAGCCACGCTAGAAGATATCAAGTCTCGCGAGACAACTATCAACGCTTTTGTCACTATCGCAGAAGAGCAAGCCCTTGCACAATCTAAAGCTATTGATGAAGCTGGAATTGACGCGGATAATGTCCTTTCAGGAATTCCACTGGCTGTTAAGGATAATATCTCTACAGACGGTATTCTTACAACCGCTGCCTCAAAAATGCTCTACAACTACGAGCCAATCTTTGATGCAACAGCCGTTGCCAATGCCAAAGCTAAGGGTATGATTGTTGTCGGAAAAACCAACATGGACGAGTTTGCCATGGGTGGATCAGGTGAGACTTCCCACTATGGTGCCACTAAAAATGCTTGGGACCACAGCAAGGTTCCTGGTGGTTCATCAAGCGGTTCTGCCGCAGCTGTAGCTTCTGGGCAAGTCCGCTTGTCACTTGGTTCTGATACTGGTGGTTCCATCCGCCAACCTGCCGCCTTCAACGGGATCGTTGGTCTCAAACCAACCTACGGAACGGTTTCTCGTTTCGGTCTCATTGCCTTCGGTAGCTCATTAGACCAGATTGGACCTTTTGCACCAACTGTTAAAGAAAATGCCCTCTTGCTCAATGCTATTGCCAGCGAAGATGCTAAAGACTCTACTTCTGCTCCTGTCCGCATTGCCGACTTTACTTCAAAAATTGGTCAAGACATCAAGGAAATGAAAATTGCTTTGCCTAAGGAATACCTTGGTGAAGGGATTGACCCAGAGGTTAAGGAAACCATTCTGAATGCAGCCAAACACTTTGAAAAACTTGGTGCCATCGTTGAAGAAGTCAGCCTTCCTCATTCTAAATACGGTGTTGCCGTTTACTATATTATCGCTTCATCTGAAGCTTCCTCAAACTTGCAACGCTTTGACGGTATCCGTTACGGCTACCGCGCAGAGGATGCGACTAATCTTGATGAAATCTATGTAAACAGCCGTAGCCAAGGTTTCGGTGAAGAAGTGAAACGCCGTATCATGCTTGGAACATTTAGCCTTTCATCAGGTTACTATGATGCCTACTATAAGAAAGCTGGTCAGGTCCGTACCCTCATCATCCAAGATTTCGAAAACGTCTTTGCGGATTACGACTTGATTTTGGGACCAACTGCTCCAAGCGTTGCCTATGATTTGGACTCACTCAACCACGACCCAGTTGCCATGTACTTAGCTGACCTTTTGACCATCCCAGTCAACTTAGCTGGTCTTCCAGGAATTTCAATTCCTGCTGGATTCTCTCAAGGTCTACCTGTCGGTCTCCAATTGATCGGTCCTAAGTACTCTGAGGAAACCATTTACCAAGCTGCTGCTGCCTTTGAAGCAACAACAGACTACCACAAACAACAACCCGTGATTTTTGGAGGTGACAACTAATGAACTTTGAAACAGTCATTGGACTTGAAGTCCACGTAGAGCTCAACACCAATTCAAAAATCTTCTCACCTACTTCTGCCCACTTTGGAAATGACCAAAATGCCAACACTAACGTGATTGACTGGTCTTTCCCAGGAGTACTTCCGGTTCTCAATAAAGGTGTTGTCGATGCCGGTATCAAAGCTGCTCTTGCCCTCAACATGGACATCCACAAAAAGATGCACTTTGACCGCAAGAACTACTTCTACCCTGATAATCCAAAAGCCTACCAAATTTCCCAGTTTGATGAGCCAATCGGTTACAATGGGTGGATCGAAGTGGAACTAGAAGATGGTACGACTAAGAAAATTGGTATTGAACGTGCTCACTTAGAAGAAGATGCAGGTAAAAACACCCACGGTACAGATGGCTACTCTTATGTTGACCTCAACCGTCAAGGGGTGCCCTTGATTGAGATTGTATCTGAAGCAGACATGCGTTCCCCAGAAGAAGCCTATGCTTATCTAACTGCCCTAAAGGAAGTCATCCAGTACGCTGGTATTTCTGACGTTAAGATGGAAGAAGGTTCTATGCGTGTGGATGCCAACATTTCCCTTCGTCCTTACGGTCAAGAAAAATTCGGTACCAAGACTGAGTTAAAGAACCTCAACTCCTTCTCAAATGTTCGTAAGGGTCTTGAATACGAAGTTCAACGTCAAGCTGAAATCCTTCGCTCAGGTGGTCAAATTCGCCAAGAAACACGCCGTTACGATGAAGCTAACAAGGCAACTATCCTCATGCGTGTCAAAGAAGGTGCTGCAGACTACCGCTACTTCCCAGAACCAGACCTACCACTCTTTGAAATCTCAGACGAGTGGATTGAGGAAATGCGAACAGAATTGCCAGAGTTTCCAAAAGAACGCCGTGCGCGCTACGTATCTGATCTTGGCTTGTCAGACTACGATGCTAGCCAGTTGACTGCAAACAAAGTCACTTCTGACTTCTTTGAAAAAGCTGTTGCCCTCGGTGGCGATGCCAAACAAGTCTCTAACTGGCTCCAAGGCGAAGTCGCTCAGTTCTTGAACGCCGAAGGTAAAACACTGGAACAAATCGAATTGACACCAGAAAACTTAGTAGAAATGATTGCCATCATCGAAGACGGCACGATCTCTTCTAAGATTGCCAAGAAAGTCTTTGTCCACCTAGCTAAAAATGGTGGTGGCGCGCGTGAATACGTGGAAAAAGCAGGCTTGGTGCAAATCTCTGATCCAGATGTCTTGATCCCAATCATCCACCAAGTCTTTGCGGATAATGAAGCAGCCGTTGCCGACTTCAAGTCAGGCAAACGCAACGCAGACAAGGCCTTCACAGGATTCCTTATGAAAGCAACCAAAGGCCAAGCCAACCCACAAGTCGCCCTTAAACTCCTTGCACAAGAATTGGCGAAGTTGAAAGAAAGTGAGTAATTTACTCTTTATACACTTTTTTCTACTTTTAAGACGAGAATGAGACAAGGAGAATAAATGAACAAATTTTTACGATTGCTATTTGTCTTAGTCATCATCGCTATGTTAGGCGCTTCTATACTACAAATTTTCTTTCCATCGTACATGGGAAGCCACTCCGGGTACGGAATATCTGCTGGTTGGCAACGAGAAATTGGAATATGGAATTTAGCTGTATTGATTATTATTCTCGCTATCAATATTAAATACGATTGGTTCTATCTACGAATCGCACTTCTTGCTCTCATTATTGGCGGAATTGGAATAGGAACAAATCACTTACTCAATTATATGGAGTATCACTCTCCTGTAAATGCTATCGGTGCTTTTGAAAATTACTTGCTAGCAATAGGATGGATTGTGGGATGGCTCATCGAACGCCATTCCATAAAGAAGCTAAATGCTAGTAAATAACGCCTAGTATATCTTAGATTATTTTAAAGGTTATTAATAGTTTAATAATCATTCGAATTCAGAATTCTACCTGTTCAATCATATAGTTAGGAGACACATGAAAAAGTTTTATGCTCTTTTAATGACCTGTTTATTACTTGTTTTTCTATCCGTGCCTCAAATCGTTGATGCGGGTGTCGGACATTCCAGAAGTGGAGGGAGTAGCCGCAGTAGCTCCAGAAGTAGCAGCCGCTCAAGTGGAGGTGGAAGTCGTTCTGGCGGATCATCCTACCACTACTACCGTTCTGGATATGGATCATCCTCTGACAGTTCTGCTAGCTCTCCCTATCTAGGATTTATGTTCATATTAGTCGGAGGAATCATACTAGTTGTTATCGTCAAATCATTACAGAATAAGTCTGGAGATTCGAGTTCAACCTACACTAGTAATGATTATCAAACGCTCCATCGTCGAGTTGAACACAACACACTGGCCATTAGTCGTGTGAAATATGGGGATCCAAACTTTGACGCGGTAGCCTTCACATCTTGGGTTAAGGAAGTCTACCTTAAATTGCAAGTTGCCTGGACTGAGAAAAATTGGAACTCTGTCCGAGCTTTAGAAAGTACCAGTCTCTACTCTCAACACAGTACCCAACTCGAAGACCATATTCGTGCTAAAACAACTAATGTTTTAGAGAAAGTTTGTATCGAAAATGTTCGCATCAAGGAGTTCATTGAAAATCCTGACGGAAACGATACCTTAGTGGTGATTCTATCATCAATTTTACGAGACTATGTCATTGACGATGAGACTCGCCGTGTCATTGAAGGAGACCCTAAAAAAGATCTCTTCACCGTGTATCAATTAAACTTTATCCGTCAACACGGTAGCCAAACGCAAGCAGTCAATCCAGACGAAGTTGTGAGCGACCACTGTCCAAACTGTGGCGCCCCATTGAAAATCTCTGCCGTTAGCGAGTGCGACTACTGTGGTGCCAATCTCTCTCGCAGTCCAAACCAATGGGTACTCGATACCTATGATGTTGTGGATGAAGACGAGCTTTATAATTAGGAGGAATTATGGGATTTATACGTGCAGCCTTATCAGCAGGCTTAAATAGTTTTAATGATAGTAAATTCAAGGAAGCCATTGTCCTTCCAGATAATGTCTCTGGCGATGCCTTGGCCGTCAAGGGTCAATTACTCACAAAAGACCCAGATGGACGTTCTCGTCACAGCAATCAAAATACAGGCCTCTTGTCAGATGGCAGTGTGGTTATCGTTCCTCAAGGTTATACCGCTGTTTTGGTAAACAACGGTACCTTCCTTGGTGAAGTCCTCGAAGCTGGTAGCCACGAATGGCAAGCTGGTGATAACGCCTGGCTCCTTGAAAAAGGTGGTTTAAAAGGCACTTGGGAAAACTTTAAAAACCGTTTCTCTTTTGGTGGACAAGTCATCACCCAACAGGAAATTATCTTTATCCGCATGCAACCTATTGCAGGTAATAAGTTCGGCACACAAAATGCGGTCGAATACTTCAGCGAACGTTACCAACAACTGCTCAACATCCGTTTCTATGGCTTGTTTGATGTAAAAATAGCAGATCCAGTCCTCTTCTACGTGAGTTCTGTTAGCCGTCAAATTACTGACGGACAGCCATTTACTCTCCAAGATGTAGCTCAAGGAACGCTCCGTCAAAATATCGCACCGAAAATCGCGATTGCCATCGCCAAATATACCAACGAAAACAAGGTTGATATCTATAGCCTAAATGCCAATCAAGACACCTTTAACGAACTCGCTAAACAAGAGGTCAACAAGGTTTGGACAGGTCTCTACGGGATTGAAGCAACCAATATCTTGCTTGAAGACCTCAGTTACGACCAAGAAAGTCTTGATATCGTTCGCAAGCTTGATAGTGAGCTCGTGGCAATGAAGTACAACACGATTGAAATCGAAGAACGCCGTGCTCGAAACGAAGCGCTTATTGCTGCAGCTGCCAATGAGGGGAATGGCAATGGGATGAACATGTTTATGGGCATGAATCTCGGCCAAACTCTCGGTGGTCAATTAAGCCAACAAGTCCAAAATCAAGCACCAGCTCAAAATACTGGACAAACTGCCAGCAAGAATTTTTACATCGAAGTCGATGGAAAATACGTCCTCGTTACTAAAGACGAAGATGGAAATATCGTACCAGTCAACTAATTAAGCTCCTTCTGACATTTGAGTAATGTTGTCTTTTATGGTACAATAAAGAGTAAATTATTTTATTAAAGAGGTAAAAACATGATTGAAGCAAGCAAATTGAAAGCTGGTATGACATTTGAAACTGCAGACGGAAAATTGATCCGCGTTTTGGAAGCTAGTCACCACAAACCAGGTAAAGGAAACACGATCATGCGTATGAAATTGCGTGATGTCCGTACTGGTTCTACATTTGATACAAGCTACCGTCCAGAGGAAAAATTTGAACAAGCTATTATCGAGACTGTCCCAGCTCAATACTTGTACAAAATGGATGACACAGCATACTTCATGAATACAGAAACTTACGACCAGTACGAAATCCCTGTAGTCAACGTTGAAAACGAGTTGCTTTACATCCTTGAAAACTCTGATGTGAAAATCCAATTCTACGGAACTGAAGTGATCGGTGTCACTGTTCCTACTACTGTTGAATTGACAGTTGCAGAAACTCAACCATCTATCAAAGGCGCTACTGTTACAGGTTCTGGTAAACCAGCAACGATGGAAACTGGACTTGTCGTAAACGTTCCAGACTTCATCGAAGCAGGACAAAAACTCGTTATCAACACTGCAGAAGGAACTTACGTTTCTCGTGCCTAATCTCTAGAAAGAGGTCATTCTATGGGAATTGAAGAACAACTTGGCGAAATCGTTATCGCCCCACGTGTACTTGAAAAAATCATTGCTATTGCTACTGCAAAAGTAGAGGGTGTTCACTCTTTTTCAAACAAATCAGTATCTGACACCCTTTCAAAACTTTCTCTTGGCCGTGGTGTTTATCTAAAAAACGTGGACGAAGAACTCACAGCTGATATCTATCTCTACCTTGAGTACGGAGTAAAAGTTCCTAAGGTAGCTGTTGCTATCCAGAAAGCTGTTAAAGATGCAGTCCGCAATATGGCTGATGTAGAACTCGCTGCTATCAATATCCACGTTGCAGGTATCGTCCCAGATAAAACACCAAAACCAGAATTGAAAGATCTATTTGATGAGGACTTCCTCAATGACTAGTCCACTATTAGAATCTAGACGCCAACTCCGTAAATGCGCTTTTCAAGCTCTCATGAGCCTTGAGTTCGGTACGGATGTCGAAACTGCTTGTCGTTTCGCCTATACTCATAATCGTGAAGATACGGATGTGCAACTTCCAGCCTTTTTGACAGAGCTCGTTTCTGGTGTTCAAGCTAAAAAGGAAGAACTAGACAAGCAAATCACACAGCATTTAAAAGCAGGTTGGACCATCGAGCGTTTAACGCTCGTGGAGAGAAACCTCCTTCGCTTGGGAGTCTTTGAAATCACTTCATTTGACACCCCTCAGTTGGTTGCTGTTAACGAAGCTATCGAACTTGCAAAGGACTTCTCAGATCAAAAATCTGCTCGTTTTATCAATGGACTGCTCAGCCAGTTTGTAACAGAAGAACAGTAAAAAGAAAAAGTGTTTGACAAATATCAAACACTTTTTCTTTTACTTCCCACTATCTAAAAAAACGATAATAGATATAATTGTAAACAAAAATCCAGATAGGTTTTGCATGATTGAGAAAGTTAAAAAAACTATGGCAGAGAATCGTTAATCTCAGATTGTCGGTAGAACGATAAACAAGAGCGAAAAAGAGACCAATCAGACTATAATATAATAAACTAATTGGGTCCCGGTGAGATAGTATCAAATGACTAAGTCCAGAGATAAGGCCTGATAAGATGACATCTAAATAGTACTTTGACTTAGGAAAGAAGGTATTCATAAAATACCCTCTATCAAGAGTCTCCTCAAAAACAGGACCGATGATCACAGGCAGGACAAAAGATAAGATAGTCGATAAAAAAGTTGGTTGTCCATTTGAAAGAACCACGGTAAAATACTCATCATGAATATTCCTATGATTAATTAAATGAGCATAGCGTGTCCAAAAATTACCGAGAATCTGATAAACCACATAAGTTGCAAATAAGTAGAAGACAAATGACCAGTTCCAGCTCTTTTTTTCAAAGATAAAGAGCATCTTTTGCTTTTTTAACCACCAAATTAATAGAAGGTAAATTCCTACTAATCCTATTGTTAAAATAAGAGAATAGACATCAGCGCCTAACCCTAAAATGATTGCCACATACAATCCAATTGTTTGTGGTAAATAGGTAGATAGTAAAATAATAAGCAAAAATATTCCAAATTGTCTTAGTTTCTTTGTGTTTCTCATCGTACTTTTTTGAAAGATTATCCTGCTCGGAAGCCGTACTTCCAAGCATCTCTATAAGAATTAAGTGCCCCTTGCCCCATATAGGGGGCAAATTCTCTATAATATAAGCATCTACCATATCCATCTTCCCAAACAGCAAGACTACCTGAAGTTTGCTCTAGTTCTCAGTTGAAAGAACTGTAAATGTTTCTGTACCTGTCATATCAAGTACCTTCTTAAAATAGATTGTTGTAGGCTCATATTTATAGTATACTTCTTTTTTGTCTATTTTATATTCTATCTCCTCAACTGTCAATTTTTCAACCTGAATGGTAGCTTTACTCATTGAAAAACAAGAAATTGTAAAAAAGATTTCTCTATCTTCTACTCAAATTAAAAAAAGTGTTTGACAGCTATCAAACACTTTTTTTGCCTCCTACTATCTAAAAAAATGATAATAGATATAATTATAAACAAAAATCCAGATGGGTTTTGCATAAATGAGAAAGTTGAAAAAACTATGGCACAGGATGGTAATTTTTAAGTTCTTTGTCCAACGGTAGACAAGGGCATAGAAGAAACCGCCTAAACTATAAATAATCAAACTGATAGGATCTCGGTGAGTTAGGATCAAATGACTAAGTCCAAAGATAAGAGCAGATAGAATAACATCCAGATAGTACTTGGACTGGGGGAAAAAGGTATTCATAAAATACCCTCTATGAATCAGTTCCTCTAATATAGGTCCGACGATTACTGTTAAACTAAAACTGAGAACAGTTGATAGAAAAGTTGGTTGCCCATTGGAGTATAGAATCGAAAGAAGGTCTTGAAAGATATACTTGTTATCAATTAAGTGATAAAACTGTAATTGAAAAGCATCCACCAATTGACGAATAAAATAAGTAGCCACTAGACCAACTACAAGGTAAAAGAATCTTGACTTCTTTGAACCCTTTTTTTCAAAAATATAGAGCATGTCTTCCTTTTTGAGCCAGTAGATAAATATTAGCAAAAGAGCTATTACTTCAACTGTTGAAAAGATAGAATAGCCATCTATCCCCCATCCTAAAAACTTAGTCAGATACATAATCCCTAACTCTGGTAGATAAACCGATAGAAATACCAGTGATGTATAGACTCCCAAATGCCCTAGTTTTTTCATACTTACCCCTTTAATTTATCAATAGGTAATACCATAAGCACGTCTAGTCGCATGATTCAGTATTGTACTCCACTCTGTTGCTAAACTATATGCATATGGCGAATCCCAATGTCTATCATCAACTGCCCAAATCATTCGACCACCTGAAATTTGGTCTAACTCTTCAGATGAAAGAACTGTAAATGTCTCTGTACCTGTCATTGCAAGTACTTTCTTAAAATAGATTGTTGTAGGCTCATATTTATAGTATACATCTTTTTTGTCTATTTTATAGTCTATCTCCTCAACTGCCAATTTTTCACTCTGAATAGCATTTTCCATAAAAAATGAGACCTTTCTAGTCTCATTTAGTCATTCTTAGTATTTTCTAAAGCGTTGGTAACGTTCTTTGAGAAGCCCTTCCAAAGCTAAGCTTTGCAAGCGGTCAAGCTCTGCACGCAATTCATTTTTAAGGTGAGCTTGCAGTTCCTTACTGGAAAGACCTGCCTCTGAGATGACCTTATCTACGATTCCCATTTCTAGGAGTTCGTGTGAAGTGATCTTCATCAACTCTGCTGCTTCCATGGCACGACTTCCATCCTTCCAAAGGATAGAGGCAAAGCCTTCTGGACTGAGCACGGCATAGATCGAATTTTCCAGCATCCAGACACGGTCAGCAACGGCTAGTGCTAATGCACCTCCAGACCCTCCTTCACCGATAATAATCGCGATGATTGGAACCTTGAGGTCGCTCATTTCCATCAGGTTTCGAGCGATTGCTTCCCCTTGTCCACGTTCCTCAGCTCCAACACCTGGGTAAGCTCCAGCAGTGTTGATGAAGGTTACAACTGGACGACCAAATTTTTCTGCCTGTTTCATCAAGCGAAGAGCCTTGCGATAGCCTTCTGGATGGGGTTGCCCAAAGTTCCGTTTGAGGTTGTCATGAAGACTTTTTCCCTTTTGGATTCCGACGACTGTTACTGCTTGATCACCTAACCAGCCAATTCCACCAATGACCGCACCGTCATCTCTGAAAGAACGGTCTCCATGCAATTCGATAAATTCATCGAAGATTCCATTGGCAAAATCAAGGGCTGTCAAACGACTCTGCTCGCGTGCCTCTCTGACTATTTTTGCAATATTCATCCGCGGCTTCCTCCATGCAATCTCACTAATTTAGCAATTGTATCTGGTAGTTCTCTCCGTTTGACAATTGCATCCACAAATCCATGTTCAAGCAGGAACTCTGCCTTTTGGAAGTCATCCGGCAAGGTCTCACGAACTGTATTTTCGATAACACGACGCCCTGCAAAACCAACCAAACTCTGGGGTTCTGCTAGGATAATGTCACCCTCCATGGCAAAGGAAGCAGTTACTCCACCTGTTGTCGGATCCGTCAAAATAGTCAGGTAAAAAAGTCCTGCCTTGGAATGACGTTGAACTGCCGCAGAAATCTTAGCCATCTGCATCAAGCTCATAATCCCTTCTTGCATACGGGCACCACCAGAAGCTGTAAAAAGTACAACTGGCAAGTTTTCTACCGTTGCATACTCAAACAAGCGCGTGATTTTTTCACCCACAACGGTTCCCATAGAAGCCATGATAAAGTTAGAATCCATGATCCCAAGGGCAACTTTTTTCCCCTTGATGCTAGCTGTACCAGTCAGGACAGCTTCATCCAGTCCTGTTTTTTCACGCATGCTAGCCAGTTTTTTCTGGTAACCAGGAAAGTTCAAGGGATCTTGAGTTTCAATTCCTGTAAACATCTCCACAAAGCTATCAGAATCAACTGTTAGAGCCAAGCGCTCTTGGGCTGAAATACGGAAAGTATAGCTACAATGGGGACAAATGCGCTCACTCCCAAGGTCCTTTTGATAAATGGTGTGCTTACATCCAGGACACTTGGAGAAGAGTTCATCAGGCACCTCCGGCTTGGCTTGTGGTGCCTGCCTTACGGATCGATTAGGATTGATCCGAATATACTTATCCTTTTTACTAAATAGAGCCATAAATCCCCCTTTTAGTTCTCATACTCTTTGAAAGTCTATTCTTTTTCTTGGTAATGTGGCAAGAAAGTTTCCATCAGGAAGGAAGTATCGTAGTCCCCAGCGATAACCCGACGGTCTGAAATTAGATCCAGCTGGAAATCCGCATTGGTTTGTACTCCTTCAATCTCAAGCTCATAAAGTGCCCGTTGCATCTTCATAAGAGCGTCAAAACGATTCTCCCCATGAACAATGATTTTGGCAATCATACTATCATAGTAGGGAGGAATGGTATAACCTGGATAGACTGCAGAGTCTACACGCAATCCAACTCCTCCACTTGGTAGATAGAGATTGGTAATTTTACCTGGGCTTGGAGCAAAGTTAAATGCTGGATTTTCCGCATTGATCCGGCACTCGATAGCATGACCTCGTAGGACAATATCTTCTTGTTTGAAAGGTAAAGGTTGCCCGGCAGCAATGCGAATCTGCTCTTTCACGATGTCAACACCTGAAACAAACTCTGTGACTGGGTGTTCAACTTGCACACGAGTATTCATTTCCATGAAGTAGAAATTGCCACTGGCTTCATCGAGAAGAAATTCAATCGTCCCTGCATTTTCATAGCCTACAGACTCTGCTGCACGAACGGCTGCAGCACCAATTTCATTACGAAGGGTTTTGCCAATCGCAATGGATGGGCTTTCTTCTAAGACCTTTTGGTTATTTCGTTGAAGAGAACAATCCCGTTCTCCTAGGTGGATGACGTGTCCCTCTTGGTCAGCAAGGATTTGGACCTCGATATGACGAGCTGGATAAATCACACGCTCAAGATACATAGCGCCGTTTCCAAAGTTGGCCTTGGCTTCACTGGACGCTGTCTCAAATGCTGCGACCAAGTCTTCTGCCTTTTCAACCTTACGAATTCCTTTTCCACCACCACCTGCCGATGCCTTAAGCATGACTGGATAGCCAATTTTTTCAGCAACCGCAAGGGCCTCTTCAGCTGTGTGAACTTCACCATCAGATCCTGGGATAACTGGAACCCCAGCCTTGATCATTTGCTCACGCGCATTGATCTTATCTCCCATGGTATCCATTACAGCGCCAGAAGGGCCGATAAACTTAATCCCCACTTCATCGCACATCGTGGCAAACTTGGAGTTTTCGCTAAGAAAACCAAAACCTGGGTGGATGGCTTCTGCTTCTGTCAAGACTGCAGCAGATAAAATCGCATTGATATTGAGATAAGACTCTGTCGCCTTACCAGGTCCGATACAGATAGCTTCATCCGCTAGGAGTGTGTGAAGAGCTTCCTTATCAGCAGTTGAATAAACTGCTACGGTCGCAATGCCCAATTCACGCGCAGCTCGAATAATGCGAACCGCAATCTCACCACGGTTGGCAATTAAAATTTTACGAAACATGGAGAACCTCCTTAGTTTCCAATTGCAAAGGTAAGAGTACCACTCGCTGCAAGCTTACCATCTACTTCAGCCTTTGCTTCAACCACAGCAATCGTACCACGACGTTTGACAAAAGTAGCCGTCATGACTAATTGATCACCTGGTACAACTTGCTTCTTGAACTTAACCTTGTCCATGCCAGCATAGAAGACCAGTTTCCCTTTATTTTCAGGTTTGGACAATTCCAAGACACCAGCAGTCTGGGCCAAGGCTTCCATGATAAGAACACCTGGCATGACTGGGTATTGAGGAAAATGACCATTGAAGAAAGGTTCGTTGATGGTCACATTTTTAATGGCAACAATGGTATCCTCGCTCACTTCCAAGACACGGTCCACTAGGAGCATGGGGTAGCGATGGGGTAGAGCTTCTTTGATTCCTTGAATATCGATCATTTGATACGCACCAATCCTTTACCGAACTCAACCATTTCTTCATTTGAAACGAGAATTTCTGTCACCACACCATCTTTAGGTGCAGGGATTTCATTCATGACTTTCATGGCTTCGATGATCACCAAAGTCTGACCTTTTTTAACACTGTCTCCGACTGTGACAAAGGCAGGTTTATCTGGTCCAGCGGCCAAGTAAGCCACCCCTACAAGTGGGCTCTCAACAACATCACCCTCTGGAGCAACCGTCGTTTCAGCTGGTGCTGGAGCTTCTTCTACTGAACTCTCTACTGGAGTTGAAGGGGCACTTGCAGCTACTGCAGTTGGCGCTGTAGCAACTTGAGCTGGCGCTTCAGAAGCCATCCTTGCTTCATTCTTGCTGAACTGCAATTCATCCGTTCCATTTTTATAAGAAAATTCTCTCAAACTTGATTGATCAAATTGAGCCATCAAGTCCTTGATCTCATTTAAATTCATAATTATTTATTCTCCCAACGTTTGAAAGCAAGAACCGCATTGTGTCCACCAAAACCAAAGGTATTTGAAATGGCATAAGGGATTTCTTGCTCCAAGCCTTCTCCATAAACAACATTCGCTTCGATATAATCTGACAACTCACTTGTCCCAGCTGTCATTGGTACAAAGTTATGACGCATGGCTTCAATTGTAGCGATGGCTTCTACTGCCCCTGCAGCACCAAGTAAGTGTCCTGTAAAGGACTTGGTTGAAGATACTGGTACTTCTTTACCAAGAACAGCTACAATGGCACTACTTTCTCCTTTTTCATTAGCAGGAGTTGAAGTTCCATGGGCATTGACATAAGCCACTTGTTCTGGAGAAATTTCTGCTTCTTCCAAAGCTAGTTTAATTGCCTTGATTGCACCTTGACCTTCTGGATGAGGTGAAGTCATATGATAAGCATCACAGGTATTTCCATAACCAACTACTTCAGCCAAGATAGTTGCTCCACGTTTTTCAGCATGTTCAAGACTCTCAAGAACCAGCATTCCAGAACCTTCTCCCATCACAAAACCATTACGGTCTTTGTCAAACGGAATAGAAGCACGAGTTGGATCTTCTGTAGTTGATAGGGCAGTCAATGCTTGGAAACCAGCGATGGCAAAAGGAGTGATAGATGATTCTGATCCACCTACTAACATGACATCTTGGAAACCAAACTTGATTGAACGGAAGGCATCGCCAATAGCATCATTTGATGAGGCACAGGCTGTATTGATTGATTTACAGACACCGTTTGCTCCAAAGCGCATGGCAACATTTCCCGAAGCCATATTTGGCAAGGCTTTTGGAAGTGTCAATGGCTTAACACGTTTTGGGCCTTTTTCGTGAAGACGGATAACTTGGTCTTCGATTTCTTTAATTCCCCCAATACCAGAAGCCACGATGACACCAAAACGATCTTTATCAATTGCTTCCACATCAAGATTTGCATTTGTCACCGCTTCTTGAGCTGCGTACAAGGCATACAAAGAATAGTTATCAAAACGGTTGGTATCTTTTTTGACAAAGTATTTATCAAATGGGAAATCTTGAACTTCTGCCGCATTGTGCACAGCAAATTCGCTGTGATCAAACTTAGTGATTTCTCCAATTCCGATTTTCCCAGTTTGCAAACTGTTCCAAAATTCTTCTGGAGTATTTCCGATAGGAGAGGTCAATCCGTAACCTGTTACTACAACTCGATTTAGTTTCATCTGTCTTACCTATATCTTTCCTTATTTTTTACATGCTAAGTCCGCCATCAACAGCGAGAACTTGTCCAGTCAAATAATCCTGTCCAGCCAGGAACACTGTAGCATCTGCGATATGTTCTGCTTGTCCGAAATGTTTCATTGGGATTTGGGCCAATGTCGCTTCCTTAACCTTATCAGACAAAACAGCAGTCATATCTGACTCGATCATTCCTGGTGCAAGAGCATTTACTCGTACGTTGCGATTGGCAACTTCACGTGCAACTGACTTAGTAAAACCAATCAAACCTGCTTTAGAAGCTGCATAGTTGGCTTGTCCGATATTTCCCATCAAACCGACCACACTGGACATATTGATAATCGCACCTTCACGTGCCTTGATCATCTGTTTCAAGACTGCTTGCGTCATGTTGAAGGCACCTGTCAAATTGATCTTAATCACCTTTTCAAAGTCTTCTTCGGTCATCTTGAGCATAAGCGTATCTTGAGTGATCCCAGCATTGTTGACCAAGACATCGACAGAACCGAGTTCTGCAATCGCTTGATCTACCATACGCTTGGCATCTGCAAAGTCTGAAACATCACCTGATATCGGTACTACTTTGACACCGTAGTTTGAAAACTCAGCCAGCAATTCTTCTGAGATTGCTCCACGGCTATTTAAGACTACATTCGCACCTAGTTTGGCAAATTTGTGAGCAATGGCAAGTCCGATACCACGACTTGAACCTGTAACAAAGATATTTTTATTTTTTAGTTGCATTCTATTCTCCTGTTTCCTGTTGTATTTTCTGGGAGAAGGGGTCACTAGTTTCCTAGCAAAGCATCCAAGCTTGTTTGATCTTCAACGTTAGCTAGCTGAGCAGTTTTATCGATTTTTTTGACAAATCCTGATAGGACTTTTCCAGGGCCGATTTCAATAAAGTTGGTCACCCCAGCATCCTGCATCACAGCAATACTTTCATAAAAACGAACAGGTTCTTTGACCTGACGCGTCAAGAGCTCTTGGATTCGATCTTTTTCCATAACAGTAGCCTCCGTATTGCCGACTAGTGGACAAGTAAAATCAGAGAAACTCACTTCCTCAAGAGCTCCAGCCAGTTGCTGACTGGCGGGTTCAAGAAGGGCTGTATGGAAAGGGCCAGATACATTTAAAGGAATCAATCGTTTTGCTCCTGCTTCCTGCAAGAGTTCAACTGCGCGGTCAACCGCAGCCACCTCACCACCTATAACGACTTGGCTTGGGGTGTTGTAGTTAGCTGGAGTCACTACTCCAACTTTAGAGGCTGTTTCACAAGCTTCCTCAATCACTTCAACTGGAGTATTAAGAACGGCAACCATCTTTCCAGAGCCTGCTGGTGCAGCCTCTTCCATATAAGCCCCACGCTTAGCAATCAAGGCAACTGCATCCTCAAAGTCCAAGGCACCACTTGCTACAAGAGCCGAATATTCTCCGAGGGACAGTCCTGCCACCATGTCTGGCTGATAGCCTTTTTCTTTCAATAATCGGTAAATAGCAACGGATGTAGCTAGAATAGCTGGTTGCGTGTAACGAGTCTGATTTAACTTTGCTTCATTATTGTCAATCAAGTCACGAAGGTCATAACCCAAAACCTGACTAGCTTGGTCAATTGTTTCCTTGACGATAGGATAGCGATCATAGAGATCACGTCCCATCCCTAGATACTGAGCACCTTGGCCCGCAAATAGAAAGGCTGTTTTAGTCATTTCTTGTAACTCCTGCCCAACGAGCAGCTTCTTCTTGAATTTTTTCAGCTGCACCGTAGTAGATATCTTTTAAGATTTCTTCAACAGTTTCTTCTTTAGAAATCAAACCTGCAATCTGGCCGGCCATCACTGAACCGCCATCCACATCACCATGGACAACAGCTTTAGCTAAAGCTCCTGCACCCATTTGCTCAAAGATTTCCAAATCTGGATTTTCTTGTTTAAAGGCATCCTTTTCAGCTTGTTCGAAATCACGAGTCAACTGGTTTTTAATGGCACGAACTGCGTGTCCAAAATGTTGTGCTGAAATCGTTGTATCAATATCACGAGCTTTTAAAATTTTAGCTTTATAATTTGGATGAGCATTAGACTCTTTGGCAACTACAAAACGAGTTCCTACTTGAACAGCTTCTGCGCCAAGCATAAACCCAGCCGCTGCCCCCTCACCATCTGCAATACCACCAGCAGCAATAACTGGAATTGAAACAGCTGCAGCAACTTGGCGAACCAAGGTCATCGTTGTTAATTTACCAATGTGTCCACCAGCTTCCATACCTTCTGCAATGACGGCATCCGCACCAATTTTTTCCATGCGTTTTGCCAAAGCAACACTAGGAACAACAGGAATAACTGTAATTCCTGCATCATGGAATCGCTCCATGTATTTACTTGGGTTTCCTGCACCAGTTGTGACTACCTTAACCCCTTCTTCAATAACGAGGTCAACAATATCATCTACAAATGGAGACAGAAGCATAATGTTTACACCAAAAGGTTTATCCGTAAGTGATTTGATTTTATCGATATTAGCCTTCACGACCTCTTTAGGTGCATTCCCACCACCAATGATCCCTAGACCACCAGCTTTTGATACTGCACCAGCCAAGTCACCATCAGCAACCCAGGCCATTCCTCCTTGAAAAATAGGATAATCAATGTTCAATAATTCTGTAATACGTGTTTTCATAGTGCCTCCATCATTCCTTGCTTACGTAATAGTTCGATAAGTTTATCATTTGAATTTCAAACTATTACCTAAACAAGAGGGAGCGGGTCTCCCCTACTCCTTCTAGTAATATGCTAATTATTTTGTTTGCTCTTCAACGTAAGCAACCAAGTCACCAACTGTTTTCAAGTTATCTTCTGCTTCGATTTGGATATCAAAAGCATCCTCAATTTCAGAGATTACTTGGAACAAGTCCAATGAATCTGCATCCAAATCATCAAAAGTAGATTCAAGTGTTACTTCTGATGCGTCTTTCCCAAGTTCTTCAACGATAATTTCTTGTACTTTTTCAAATACTGCCATGATAGGACTCCTTTAAAATATAAAATTTTATAACTATGTGTTTACCACATGATTACCTAGATTGTAAGAATGAGTGTGCCCCATGTCAAACCTCCACCGAAGCCTGATAGGAGAATCGTCTGGCTACCATCTAAACGAATCATGCCATTCTCCACACACTCTGAGAGCAAAATCGGGATACTTGCTGCACTGGTATTTCCATACTCCATCATATTGGCAGGAAGCTTGTCTCGGTCTACACCGATTTTCTTAGCCATCTTATCCAAAATGCGGATATTTGCCTGATGAAGCAAGAGATAATCCAAGTCCGATGCTACGATTGGACCATTTTCAATGGTTTCTTTGATCGATCTAGCAACATCACGATTTGCAAAATCAAAAACTGCTCGTCCATCCATCTTCAGAAAAGCAGGAACTGCTTCTTGAACTGAGAAGGGCGAAGCCAAAGCCGTTTGACCATAGGTCAAACACTCGCTCCGAGAGCCATCTGTATAGAGACTTTCCACAAGGAAGTGACGTGTTTCGTTCGCTTCCAAGAGAACGCCACCAGCACCATCTCCAAAGAGAACAGCTGTCGAACGATCAGACCAATCAACTGCCTTGGATAAGGTTTCAGCCCCGATAACAATCCCTTTTTTGAACTGTCCAGAACTTAAAAACTTTTCTGCAGTTGAGAGAGCGAATACAAAGCCACTGCAAGCTGCTGTCAGATCAAAGGCAAAAGCTCTATGCGCTCTGATATTCGCCTGAACTCGAGCTGCTGTGGAAGGCATCATCGAGTCTGGGGTAATCGTCGCTACAATGATAAAATCAATCTGATCCGCTGTTAAGCTCCCTTTATCCAATAAGCTCTTCGCAACTTCTGTCGCCAAGTCACTTGTAGATTCCGTTTTTGAGATATGTCTCTGTTTAATTCCTGTCCGACTTGAAATCCACTCATCGCTTGTATCCATGATTTGAGCCAAGTCATGATTAGTGACCACTTGCTCTGGGACATAATGAGCAACTTGGCTTATTTTAGCAAAGGCCATTATTTCAAATCCTCCAAAAATTGATAAAGGTTCGTCAAGCCTCTGCCCATGACTTTCTTTTCCTCAGGACTCATGCCGTCAATAATTCTTTCGACCATGGCCTTGTGGAATCGTTTGTGAAGGCGGTGAACCAAACGACCTTTCTTTGTCAAATGCAGATAGACCACACGACGGTCTTGATCAGAACGAATACGCTCAATGTAACCCTTTCTTTCTAGGTTATTCAAGCTCGTCGTAACCGTTCCCAGGGTCACCATCAGTTCTTTGGAAACCTTACTAGGCGTCGCCTCAGGGAACTTTCCAATCACATCGATCGTGTGCATTTCTTTGATGGAGATGTCTTTGAATCGACTACCTCGTAAGCTAACCTCCTCAATCACAAGGACGTTATTGAAAATAGATGTTAAATAATCATTTACTTGTTGGTAGTCCAAACTTTTTCCCTCCTCCTCAAAAAACTTTCACAATCAAAACATTTGATAGAAGAAGTATAACAAACTTCAAAGAATTGTGCAAGTATTTTTTTATTTTCCTGAAAATTTTGGTCTTCTTCTTTCAGAATGTGCTCGGACCCCTTCTTTAAAATCTTCAGTTAAAGATAAAGATTTTTGCAGTTTCAATTCCAATTCGGCATAATCTTGCCAATCCTTAAATTGACTTTCCCAAACCAATTTTTTAATCGCTGCGTACGAGTTTGCTGAACCTCGTCTTAATTTTTTCAGAACTTGTTCTCTTGTTTTTTCTAATTTGTCAGCTTCACAAACGCGGTATACTACGCCCCATTCCAGTGCTTTTTCTGCGGTCAAGGCTTCACCTGTCATAGCAAGTTGTGCAGCTCGTGTTACCCCGATACTACGACTCAAGAGATGAATCCCACCAGCGTCCGGCGCCAACCCAACTCCAACAAAGGCTTGGATGAATTTTGCCTTGTCAGTCGCCAAGCAAAAATCAACTGCTACTGCCATATTTGCCGCAGCACCTGCAACTGCTCCATCTACCTCCATCAAAACAGGCTTAGGAATTTGCTTGATTTTAAAAGAAATTGTATTGACTAATTCTGCAATCTTATTCAAAGAAGGAATGTCATCCTCATCCACTGCACGCTTCATCTCAACCAAGTCTCCTCCAACTGAAAAGACCTTCCCATTAGCATTAATCAAGATGAACTGAACAGCTTGATCCTGCTCTGCTAGGGTCAAAGCTTCTAAAATCTCCTCACACATTGGGATATGGAAACCATTTGCCACTTCTGGACGATTCAAAGTAATAATAGCAAGATCATCTACGATCTGATATAAGATATGATTCATAGCTTCTCCTTTTCTTTTGTAAGGTAATGAAATTATTTTATTTTCAAAGTATACCTTTTTTTGGATAAAGAGGCAAGGAAAAACTAAAGGAAAGTGTCTCAGCTGATTATTTCCCCATCATTTATGAGTGTGAGTAAAATTTGACTCTCTTACTTTTAAACTGTTGTCTCTTTTCAGAATAAGTTAGCATTTACTTCTATTGTAATAGGGAGCTATTTTCTTCATTGAAAAATGCCCCTCTTTCTGCTATAATCGTATAAAATACTTACTTGAGGAGTCTTTATGAAGGTTGTAAAATTTGGTGGAAGTTCGCTTGCCTCTGCTGGTCAGTTAGAAAAAGTTTTAAACATCGTTAAAAGTGATAAAGAACGCCGTTTTGTAGTCGTTTCTGCACCCGGAAAACGCAATGCTGAAGATACTAAGGTAACCGATGCCTTGATTAAATACTATCGCGACTATGTGGCTGGAAATGACATCAGTGCTAGCCAAAGCTGGATCATTGACCGTTATGCCGCTATGGTTAGTGAACTAGGCCTAAAACCTGCCGTTTTAGAAAAGATTTCTAAAAGCATTCGGGCCTTGGCAACTCTTCCTATAGAAGACAATGAATTTCTCTACGATACTTTCTTAGCAGCTGGAGAAAATAATAATGCCAAACTCATTGCAGCCTACTTCAACCAAAACGGTATTGATGCACGTTATGTTCACCCAAGAGAAGCTGGGATTGTTGTCACAAGTGAACCAGGAAACGCACGTATCATCCCATCTAGTTATGACAAGATTGAAGGCTTGACTGATAGCAACGAAGTCCTTGTCATCCCTGGTTTCTTTGGCGTGACTAAGGAAAATCAAATCTGTACCTTCTCACGTGGAGGTTCAGATATTACTGGTTCCATTATCGCAGCTGGAGTCAAGGCTGATCTCTATGAAAACTTTACGGACGTAGACGGTATCTTCGCTGCCCACCCTGGTATTATCCATCAACCACACTCCATTCCTGAATTAACCTACCGTGAAATGCGTGAGTTGGCATATGCTGGATTTTCTGTCCTTCATGACGAAGCCCTTCTTCCTGCCTACCGCGGAAAAATTCCTCTTGTTATCAAGAATACCAACAACCCTGACCACCCAGGAACTCGTATCGTTCTAAAACACAGTAGCGATAAATTCCCAGTCGTTGGGATCGCTGGTGATTCTGGATTCGTCAGCATCAACATGTCTAAATACCTCATGAACCGCGAGGTTGGATTCGGTCGTAAGATTCTTCAAATCCTTGAAGATCTTAACATTGGTTGGGAACACATGCCTACAGGTATCGACGATCTTTCAATCATCCTTCGTTCCCGTGAATTGACTCCTATCAAGGAGGAAGAAATTCTGCGTCAGTTAGTTCAAAAAGCCGAAGTGGACCATGCTGAAATCGAACACGACCTTTCAATCATTATGATTGTCGGAGAAAAGATGAAGAGCCATATCGGGGTAACTGCTACTGCAACACGCGCTCTATCTGAAAACAAAATCAACATCCAGATGATGTCCCAAGGCTCAAGTGAAGTTTCCATCATGTTTGTTGTCAATAAAGAGCAAGAAAAGGCAGCTATCAAGGCTCTCTACCACGCCTTTTTCGATGAAAGTAAGGAAGATTAATCATGGCCCAATCACTCAATAAAGTCATTGACCTACAAACCACTGGAACATCCTATCTTTCCATCTCTGGAAAAGTCGGAAAATTTCTAGTTGGGGATCAAGCCTTAGAGTTTTATCCTGATGTCAATGTCGAACAATATATCCAAATCCCCTGGTCCAGCATTCAGCAAATTGGAGCCAACGTAAGTGGTCGCAAAATCAGTCGCCACTTCGAAGTCTTTACTGATCAAGGAAAATTCCTCTTTGCTTCAAAAGACTCAGGTGCCATTCTTAAAATTGCTCGCGAAAAACTGGGCAATGACAAGGTCGTCAAGCTTCCGACTTTGCTTCAGACCATTGGTCAAAAATTTAAAAATCTATTTGCAAAAAAGTAGAAACTTTAGTATAATCATAGCAACGGATAAGTAGGTTATCTTCTTCTTTCAGAAAGTCTGCGGGTGCTGCGAGCAGATAGGAGGGGTAGGTGAAATTCTACCGTTAGTAACAATTACATACACAATCAAGTGCACACCTGTGAAGTTGGATGGAACCGTGGCCCTGCCACTCCAACGCTTTGTCAGGTGTGTTTTTTTCATAAAGGAGTTCTTATGTTAGATATTAAACGTATTCGTACAGACTTTGATGCTGTCGCAGAAAAATTGGCTACACGTGGTGTAGATCCTGCTATCTTAAACGAGATGAAAGAAATCGATGCTAAACGTCGTGACATCTTGGTCAAGGTTGAAAACCTTAAGGCAGAACGCAACACGGTTTCTGCTGAGATTGCCCAATCTAAGCGCAATAAGGAAAATGCCGATGACAAGATTGCTGCGATGCAAACCCTATCTGCTGAAATCAAAGCCTTGGATGCTGAACTGGCGGACATCGATGCTAAATTGACAGAATTCACCACTACTCTTCCAAATATCCCTGCTGACAGTGTTCCTATCGGAGCTGACGAAGATGACAATGTGGAAGTCCGTCGTTGGGGAACTCCACGCGAGTTTGACTTCGAACCAAAAGCTCACTGGGATCTTGGTGAAGACCTTGGTATCCTTGACTGGGAACGTGGAGCAAAAGTTACTGGTGCTCGCTTCCTCTTCTATAAAGGCCTTGGGGCTCGTTTGGAACGTGCTATCTACAACTTTATGTTGGATGAGCATGGAAAAGAGGGCTATACTGAAGTCATCACACCATACATGGTTAACCATGATTCTATGTTTGGTACTGGTCAATATCCAAAATTCAAGGAAGACACTTTTGAATTGAAAGACACTAATTATGTCCTCATTCCTACAGCTGAAGTTCCTCTAACAAACTACTACCGTGATGAAATCCTTGACGGTAAAGACCTGCCAATCTACTTTACCGCTATGAGTCCTTCATTCCGTTCTGAGGCTGGTTCAGCTGGTCGTGATACTCGTGGTTTGATTCGTCTGCACCAATTCCACAAGGTTGAAATGGTCAAATTTGCCAAACCAGAGGAATCTTATGAAGAATTAGAAAAAATGACAGCCAACGCTGAAAACATCCTTCAAAAACTCAACCTTCCGTACCGTGTCGTTGCACTCTCTACTGGAGACATGGGCTTCTCAGCTGCTAAGACTTACGACTTGGAAGTTTGGATTCCAGCCCAAAATACCTACCGTGAAATCTCAAGCTGTTCAAATACAGAAGATTTCCAAGCCCGTCGTGCCCAAATCCGTTACCGTGATGAAGTCGATGGCAAGGTAAAACTCCTTCACACCTTGAACGGTTCTGGACTTGCAGTTGGACGTACAGTGGCTGCTATTCTTGAGAACTACCAAAATGAAGATGGTTCTGTGACCATTCCAGAAGTTCTTCGTCCATATATGGGTGGCGCTGAAGTTATCAAACCATAAAAAACAAGGCCTAGCTAGAAGATAGCTAGACCTTTTTTCGTAACCAAATCAGATAAGCACCCAATACAAAGAATAAAATAGTGATGCATATAACAGTTTCAGCAAATACCAGATAATCCAGAAATGGAAGTTTCAAAATTCCCTGAGCCATCTTGAGCGAAGTCGCTGTGATAATGGTTGGGAAGGTGAGGGCTGAGAAGGCTGGTTGAAAGCCTTGTTTTAAAATAGTGGGTAGGCGAGTTAAAACAAAGAAAAAGAAGGATTGAGATGCCAAAATCATGACGATCAAGAGCCAAGTCGGTAGGCTTGCTCCTCCAACTCGAACTAGGGATGCCAGGAGTAGGGAAAAGGGAGCACAGTAGATTCCTTCCTGTCCAAGCAAGGCCACTGGGAGTGGGATTTTCTTTAAATCGCTATAAATAAGTGGATAGAGATAGAAGGTCAAGACAAAACCAAAACTCAAGGTCGCATAGGCAATTTCAATGATTCCGACAAGGGGATAGGTCAAGGCTGCTACTGCTATCCCCACATAGAGTACCGTCCAGCTTGGAGTCGCATTGGTCTTCCGACCTGGACAAGCAAATTTGATGGTAAAAGTAACAATCAAAACCAAATCCAAGAGAAAGGAAAACCACCAGATCCCTTGTGCTACCAAAGTAAGAGCAGGGAATACGCGAAAGACATAGGTCGATAAAATCATCCCAGCCATAGGAAAAGTGGCCATCCCTGATAAAAGAGGGGGCTTGGTCAATTCTTGCTTGGTTTCTTCCCAATTAAAAAGATGAAGAATAAGAAAGAAAATCCACAACACTAGACCAATCAGACTCAATAAATGCGACAGAACAGGCAAAGTATCTGCAAGCAGATTTCCTGCACCTGCTAAACCTAATAAACAGCCAGAAAATACCAAGGGGAGCTTTTTCATTCGAGCCTCCAATAATCATGTTATTATTAGTATAGCATAAAAGCGCTTAAATGAGAGTTTAAAAAATGAAGTTCGATTATTTCAGACTTCATTTTTTCTCAGATATGAATTAAGCATAGGGTTGTAATTCTGGGTTAATAGGCGTATTGGCTAGGTTGTTGGCATAGTTGCAGAGGCTAGCAAGACTAACACCGAGAACCACATCCAAGGCATTTTGTTTCGTGTAACCAACTTCCAAAAATTCAGTCAAGGCTTCATCTCCCACACGCCCTTTGGTATTGATAACCGCCAAGGTAAACTTAGCTAGAGTATCTAGTTTTGGATCTGTCTCAATTGGGGTACGGTTGCGGAGAGCTTGGAGAAGATCATCATTCATCTGGATTTGTTTAATCGAAAAAGCAGTATGACCAGCCACGCAGAAGGCACAACCATTGGTTACGGCAGCTGTGATTTGCACTACTTCGCGTTCCACTGGTATCAGACTATTGCGACGGTTGATGGCTCCGACAGTTCGGTAGGCTTCAAGCGCGGTTGGAGCATTGGCCAAGAGACCGATTAGGTTGGGAATATAGCCATTGTTGTCTTTTTGTACTGTTTCAAGAACTTCTTTCACTTCTGCTGGTGCTGATTCTACTGTGTGGATGGTAAATGTTGTCATAAGAAACCTCTTTTCATTTTATTGTCATTTAGTCTATCATAGAATTTCCCCCTTGGATAATATATATTTTCAATCGCCTTGATAGGGAATGTCTATGAAATGAAAAAAATCACACTAAAAGTGTGATTGGGTTAGTGTTTAAAATACTTTTTAGTCTCAGCAATGACGACTGGCGACAAGACTAAGAGGGCAATCAAGTTTGGTAAAGCCATCAAGGCATTGACGATGTCTGCGATAATCCAAACCATATCCAACTCGATAAATCCTCCCAACAAGACCATGACTACAAAGACTACACGGTAAAGCCAAATAAAGCGAACGCCAAAGAGAAACTCGAAACAGCGTTCCCCGTAGTAATTCCAGCCGAGAATTGTCGTAAAGGCAAAGAGTACAAGGAAGATGGTCAAGAGGGCAGGTACAAAGTGTGAAAAAACTGTTGAAAAGGCTGACTGGGTCAAGGCAACTCCATTCAAATCTCCGCTCCAAACACCAGTTACCAAGATTGTTAAACCAGTCAACGTACAGATAATGAGGGTATCAATAAAGGTTCCTGTCATGGAAATCAAGCCTTGCTCGACAGGCTCATTTGTCTTAGCCGCAGCAGCTGCAATTGGAGCTGATCCTAGGCCAGATTCGTTAGAAAAGACTCCTCGCGCCACACCATTTTGGATAGCCATCCGAATGCTGGCACCTGCAAAACCTCCTACCGCAGCTACTGGGCTAAAGGCTGAAGTAAAGATCAGTGCAAGTGTGGCTGGGATTTTCTCGATATTGAAGAGAATAACTGTAAGAGTTCCTAGAATATAGACAATAGCTATAAAAGGAACCACTGCTGTCGAAACCTTTGATATGGATTTGAGGCCACCAAAGACGGCAATCCCTACAAAAATGGACAAAACGAGAGCCGTGATAGCTGGATCAACTTGGGCCGTATTTTGAATGGATTCTGTAATCGAATTGACTTGGGTAAAGGTACCAATCCCTAGAAGGGCTACCAATACACCCGCTAGGGCAAAGAAGATTGCAAGTGGACGCCACTTTTCTCCCATTCCCAAAAGAATGTAGTGCATGGGTCCTCCAGCTACAGCTCCATTTGCATCCTTGGTGCGGTACTTGATAGCCAGCAAGCCTTCGGCATATTTGGTCGCCATCCCAAAGAAGGCCGCCATCCACATCCAAAAAAGGGCACCTGGTCCCCCAACCTTAATGGCTGTCGCGACCCCGATGATATTTCCTGTACCAACGGTGGCTGCTAGAGCCGTACAGAGAGCGGCAAAGCTCGACACATCGCCGTGCCCCTTGTCCTTGGTAAAGATCAACTGAAAGGCCTTCGGGAGACGAGCTACCTGCAAAAGGCCTAATCGGATGGTCAAATAGATACCCGTCCCGACCAATAAGATCAAGAGGGGAGGTCCCCAAACGAAAGCATCAAGCGCTTTTAGCAATTCTAACATATCCTACTCCTATCTTTCAACCCCAAAAGAAAGAGCACATGCAAGATACATGTACTCTGGAATGCTTAGATAAATGCCAAAAAGCGGTCTATCCTAGCTCTGTCCTTTTACCTGAGAGTTTGAGCAGTTACCTGCCTTGCCCCTTCGGTGCCTTTACGGTCTCTCCAGAGTTCCGTCCATTTACAGTCATGGAAAACAAACCTTTCTCCACTTCTATTAAACTTCATTCGGTGTTGGTATTTTATTTTTTATTATTTTACAAGAAAAGTTAGCCTTTGTCAATATATTCTATGAAAATTTTTGACCTTTCATTTCTTTTTTCAGAAAGAGCGAATCCTTCTTCTCTCTATCCTTTAAAGGTCACAATAGTGGCGCCACTGCCTCCAGCATTTTGTGGGGCATAGCCGAAACTCTTGACATGCTTGTTTCTTTGTAAATATTTGGTGACACCTTCACGGATGACTCCCGTACCGATACCATGGATGATGTCGACTTGCGCCATGTTATTGAGCAGGGCTTGGTCGATAAAGGCGTCCAGCTCATTCATAGCCTCTTCGTACCGTTTACCTCGGAGATCCAGTCTCGCTTGCGGACCACGACCAGAAGCACGTTTGACGACATTGACTTGTTTTTTCTTGACTGGGGCTTCTTGTTGGGCCTGAACAAGGTCAAATTCTTTCTCCTCCAAGGTCATCTTGATCAAACCGACTTGGGCTTCCCAACGGCCGTCCTTAAGTTGATTGGTCAAGGTTCCACGCTGACCATAACTGAGAACAATGATATCATCTCCCACCTTTGGAGCTCGTTTTTTCTTGGCTTTTTGAAGAACCTTGTTTTTAGACAAGTCAACTTTTTCAGGAGCTAGTTTTTTCAGCTCAGCCTTAGCTTCAATGATTTCATGGGGTTTGAGTTGAGACTTACTGTGGAGGTTCTTGAGAATCTGGTCACTCTCACTTAGAGCGAGTTCCACAATCTCAGCAGCTTGTTCACGTGCCTTGTTAAGCTCTGTTTCCTTCTCGCGATTGAGTTCGTTGTAGAGTTTTTTGAGTGCTCGGTTCATCTTAAGGTTTTCTTGCTCGACCTCACGGATATTGTCCAAGCGTTTGCGACTTTCAAGTGTTTGCTCTTCCAATTGTTCAATGATACGGTTGACATCATTATCTTGATTAACCTGCTGGCTGGCATCCCCTACGATAACATCTGACAAGCCCAGGCGTTTGGCAATTTCAAAGGCATTGCTTCGACCAGGAACTCCCTGCATAAAGCGATAGGTCGGACGCAAGCTGGCTGTATCAAACTCCATGCTGGCATTTTGCACAAAAGCTGTCTCGATACCATAGGCCTTGAGTTCTGGATAGTGGGTCGTCGCCATAGTCTTGACCTGACGGAGACGAAGATCCTCCAAAATAGCCATAGCAAGCGCTGCTCCTTCCTGTGGATCGGTACCAGCCCCGAGCTCATCTAGCAATAAGAGCGAATGTTGGTTGACCTTGCCAAGAATATCTACGATATTGGTCATGTGGCTGGAGAAGGTAGACAAGCTTTGTTCGATAGACTGCTCATCCCCGATATCCGCGAAGATTTCTTCGAAAATACCGACACGACTTCCTTTGTCAGCTAGAATGGGCAAGCCTGATTGGGCCATGAGTTGAGTCAAGCCCAGGGTTTTGAGCATGATGGTCTTCCCACCTGTATTGGGACCTGTAATGACAATGGCCGTTAATTCCTTACCAAAATGTACATCGTTTGCGACAGCATTTTTGACCAAAGGGTGACGAACATGAAGGAGTTGAATCTCTTGATTCTCTGAAAGTTGAGGAACAACCGCTTGTCTTTCTTGGATGAAACGCACCTTGGCACGAATCAAGTCTAAATGGCCGATAATCCAAGCATCATTAGCAATCTCAGCAGCATGAGGACGAACCCGTTCCGATAACTCCTGCAGGATACGAATCATCTCGTAGCGCTCATCTGCTCGCAAACTAGCGATTTCTTCGCTCAGTTTCACGACCTCACGGGGTTCGATATAGACTGTATTCCCACTGGCAGAGATGTCATGGACAACACCTGCGATCTTGTTGCGGTAGGTGTTCTTGACTGGTAAGACTTGACGCCCATTTCTACTAGCGATAATCCCTTCTGTCAACATCTGAGCTTTTTGCTTGAGCAGGTCGTGTAAGACATCTCGGACCTGACTCTCGCTATCATGGATTTTCCGACGGATGCGTGCCAGTTCTTCGCTGGCGAAATTTTCGATAAATCCTGCATCATTTAGGGCTTGGAGACTCCCTTGCAAGTGTGGAAAATCATGTAGTTTTTCAAACCATCTCGCCAACTGCTCCAAGCGTACGTTTTCGAGATTGGTATAAAAACCTTGCAACTCTCTGCTAGCAAGCAAGACCCGTTTGAGGAGCAGGAACTCCTCAATATTGAGGTCCGCCCCCATCTCCAGACGCTTGCAAACAGCTGATATCTCACGCGTCGCTAGGATGGTAAAGTGAGGTTGCTCCACAAATAGGGCTTGCATTTCCTCCATCTCTATAAAGGCTTGTTTGATCTTATCTACCTTAGCAGTTGGAGCCAAGCCTTTTAACTCCTCTAGTCCTTGTTCTGTTAAGAGATGGGGTTCAAACAAGGCTTTGATTTTATTGAATTCTAAGGTTTCTAGTATTTTTGTATTCATATTTTTTCCTTGTATGCTGGTTTACAAGATTGTAGCAACTAGAGGTTTTGACCTAGTCCCCCAATCTGTAAACAAAGGGCTAGGAAAAATCCCGCCCTTTTTATCCGATTAAATTTGTCACCCAGAGTTGTTTGATAAGGTTTGTCGTAAAAGGGACACTTTGGATGATGTGTTTGGCTACTATACTTTTTTCGAGTGAATTTTGAATGACTGCCAGAGGCACTGTTGCAAGGATGGTCAGAGCCATTTGCAAGACAAATAAGGTTACTAATAGAGACAAAACGCCTGCTCCGATACGCAACCATTTGACATTGAGCTTTTTAGTTGGAATCAAGTGTAGGAACAAACCGATAAAACGTCCGATAGTGTAACAAATTCCGAAAACTAAAAGGTAGGCGAGACCCGCATAAAAGACCTTGTCTAGCTGAAACAGTTGGTCTGAAGGGAAGAAAAAGGTGCCCTGTCCTTCCTGAGGATTGGCATAAGGGACAAGCAAGTGGAAGTGATCTCCCAGTGATTTATAAAACTGTCCCGCAACAAAGGCTGAAATCACTGCAAGGAGGAAATAATAAACTTGCAGGACCAAGCCTCTACGGTAGCCGATGTAAAAACCCCAAGCCAGAACCAATAAGAGTAGGATTGAAATCATAGGGAATCCTCAATCTTGCTCTGTTCTTGTTTAACAGCAATCAACTTGTGGCGGAGTTCTAACAACTCTTGCTCCTTGTCATCAAATTCAATCTCACGGTTGAGTTGTGTAGACAGACAATTGACCGCCAAAAGAAGCGCAATGGTTTCATCATCCGCCCCAGGCATTTGTTCTTTAATTGCTTGGTATTTTTCAGTCGCAACCTTGGCAATTTCCTCCATAAAGAGGTTGTCATGCTCGGTTGTCAAGGTTAATGTCTTTTTCCCGAATGTAAACTTATATCGATTTAGATTTGCCATAAAATTCACCTCACGATATTATACCAAATTTCGCTAACTTTGTCAGTTTTTACCAATTCTCCTGCTTTTGTGGTACAATAGAGACTATGGCAAGCATCACACTCACACCAAGTGAACAGGAAATTCAGAGCTTTTTAAGTCAGTATCAGAAGGCTCTCAGTCCTAGTAAAAATCCTTATATTCGCTATTTTTTGAGACTGCCTCAGGCAACAGTTTCCATCTATACTTCTGGGAAAGTCCTCCTGCAGGGCGAAGCTGCTGAGCACTACGCCAGTTTCTTTGGCTATCAGGTTCAACAAGAAAACAGTGGACAAGATTTTCCTATGATTGGGACTGATGAGGTGGGAAATGGTTCCTACTTTGGTGGACTGGCTGTCGTGGCTTCCTTCGTGACACCGGATCAGCATGACTTCTTGCGAAAACTCGGTGTGGGAGATTCTAAGACTCTGACAGACCAAAAGATTCGTCAGATTGCCCCTATCCTTAAAGAAAAGGTCCAGCACCAAGCGCTCCTCCTTTCACCGAGCAAGTACAACGAAGTTATCGGAGAGCGCTACAATGCCGTTTCTGTAAAGGTTGCCCTTCACAACCAGGCTATCTTTCTCCTCCTCCAAAAGGGAATCCAGCCAGAAAAAATCGTGATTGATGCTTTTACAAGCCCTAAAAACTATGACAAGTACTTGGCGCAAGAAGCCAATCATTTTCCAAACAAGATCACTTTGGAAGAAAAAGCCGAGGGCAAATACCTGGCTGTTGCGGTTAGCTCCATCATCGCGCGGGATCTCTTCCTCGAAAACTTGGAAAATCTTGGACGAGAACTAGGCTATCAACTGCCAAGTGGCGCTGGAACTGCATCTGATAAGATTGCAAGCAAAATCCTTCAGGCCTATGGCATGAAGGGACTTCATTTCTGCGCCAAACTGCATTTTAAAAACACTGAAAAAGCCAAAGCACTTCTAGAAAGGTGAGTTATGAATTCGTTTAAAACATTTCTAAAAGAATGGGGAGTTTTCTTCCTGATTATCGCGCTGGTTGGCCTTAGCCGTATCTTTCTTTGGAGCAATGTCCGTGTGGAAGGACACTCTATGGATCCTACCCTAGCCGACGGAGAGGTCCTCTTCGTTGTCAAACATCTCCCAATTGACCGATTCGACATCGTGGTTGCGCATGAGGAAGAAGGAAATAAAGACATTGTCAAAAGGGTTATCGGCATGCCTGGAGATACCATCCGCTACGAAAATGACAAACTCTTTATCAACGGTGAAGAAACGAATGAACCCTACCTAGCAGAATATCTCAACTTGTTCAAAACAGAAAAGTTGCAAAATACCTATACTGGCAAAGGATTTGAAGGCAATAAGGGAGTTTACTTTAGAGAACTTGCTCAAAAGGCACAGGCCTTTACAGTCGATGTCAATTCCAACACCAGCTTTAGCTTTACTGTCCCTCAAGGCGAATACCTTCTCCTTGGTGACGATCGTCTAGTCTCTAGCGACAGCCGCCATGTCGGTACCTTCAAGGCCAGCGATATCAAGGGCGAAGCAAAATTCCGTTTCTGGCCACTTAACCGTATCGGAACTTTTTAAGATAAGGAAGAGGCCGAGAATGCTAAGTCTCAGTCTCTTTTTCTATTGCGAGAAGAAGGACTTTTAGTCTCCTAGCTTGTTGAAAGAAGCTAAGGGACCAATTCTCACGAACTTATGTAAAGGAAACCTATGGAAGTTTATTTTTCAGGCACCATTGAACGCATTATTTTTGAAAATGTCAGTAATTTCTACCGCATCCTCCTCCTAGATATCGAAGATACCAATGCGGAGGACTTTAACGATTTTGAAATCATCGTTACAGGAACCATGGCGGATGTGATTGAGGGCGAAGACTATACTTTTTGGGGGCAAATCGTTCAGCACTCCAAGTATGGTGAACAGCTACAAATCAGTCGTTATGAGCGAGCAAAACCCACTAGCAAGGGCTTGGTCAAGTATTTCTCCAGCAGTCATTTTAAGGGAATTGGTCTCAAAACTGCCCAAAAAATCGTTGATAGTTATGGTGAAAACACTATCGACGAAATTCTGGAGCATCCTGAAAAGCTGGAAAGCATTGCTGGACTCTCTGCCAAAAACCGTGAGGCTTTTGTCTCCACCCTCCGTCTCAACTATGGGACAGAAATGGTCTTGGCTAAACTTGCCAACTACGGAATTCCCAATAAACTGGCCTTTCAGATTCAAGACTTCTACAAGGACGAAACGCTGGATATTGTCGAAAATTATCCCTACCAACTGGTTGAGGATATCAAGGGCTTGGGCTTTACTATTGCTGACCAATTAGCCGCTGAACTAGGTATCGAAAGCCAAGCTCCTGAGCGCTTCCGTGCTGGCCTTGTCCACAGTCTTTTTCAGGGATGTATGGATACGGGCGATACCTATATGGAAGCCCGAGATTTGCTGGAACAGACACTTAACCTCCTCGAGTCTTCCCGTCCCGTGGAACTGGATCCCAACCAAGTTGCTCAGGAATTATCTCATCTGATCGAAGAAGACAAGGTTCAGCAGATTGATACTAAAATCTTTGATAACAGCCTCTTTTTCGCTGAAGAAGGCATTCGCAGTCACTTGGTTCGTATCCTCGAAAAAGGAAAGCAGAAAAGCCAGGATCTAGAAACCATTCACAAGCATATCGCTACTGTCGAGCAAGAACTGGGGATTCAGTACGATAGCATCCAAAAACAAGCTATCTGTGACGCTATCCAGAACAAGGTCTTTATCCTAACAGGTGGACCTGGTACAGGTAAGACGACTGTTATCAATGGGATTATCGCTGTTTATGCCCTTTTAGAAGGGCTTGATCTCAGGAAAAAAAGCAATCTGCCGATTCTTCTCGCTGCACCAACTGGTCGAGCGGCTCGGCGCATGAATGAATTAACAGGTTTGCCTAGCGCGACCATACACCGTCATTTGGGGATGACAGGAGACGATGATACCAGTCATCTGGAAGATTATCTGGATGCCGACTTCATCATCGTGGATGAGTTTTCTATGGTGGACACTTGGCTAGCTAACCAACTCTTCTCCAATATCTCTTCTAACAGCAAAATTCTCATCGTGGGAGACAGTGACCAGTTGCCTTCTGTTAGTCCCGGACAAGTCCTTGCTGACCTGCTCCAGATACCCCTGATTCCGCAGACTCGCTTGGAACGGATTTACCGTCAGAGCGAAGAATCAACTATCGTTACCTTGGCGAGTCAAATTCGACAAGGCATCTTGCCAGCTGACTTTACCCAGAAAAAGGCAGACCGCTCCTACTTTGAAATTGCTAGTGGCCATATCCCAGCTACGATTGAGAAAATTCTTGGTGCTGCCCTCAGAAGTGGCATTCCGGCTCGTGATATTCAGGTGCTAGCGCCTATGTATCGAGGAACTGCTGGTATTGACGCCATCAACCAACTCATGCAAGACCTGCTCAATCCTCAGCAAAAGGGGCAAGTTAGCTTTGAAGCAACTCAGTGTCACTATCGAACAGGAGACAAGGTCATTCACCTAGTCAACGATGCCGAAGTCAATGTCTTTAACGGAGACCTAGGCTACATCACAGACCTAATTCCTGGAAAATATACCGAGTCCAAACAAGACGAGATTGTCATTGATTTTGATGGCAATGAAGTCGTCTACCCACGTAATGAATGGTACAAAATTCGACTAGCCTATGCCATGAGTATTCATAAGTCTCAGGGAAGTGAGTTTCCTGTTGTCATCCTGCCCATCACCAGTGCTAGCAAGCGCATGCTGGAGCGAAATCTCATCTACACAGCCATTACACGGGCCAAGAGCAAGCTCATCCTTCTTGGTGAATTACAGGCCTTTGACTATGCAGTCAAGCATATCGGGACTGCCCGCAAGACCTATCTGATTGAGCGTTTCAGTGATTTAATTGAAAATAATATTGAAGAAAGCAAACAAGCTTTCTCTGAAACTGCCACACCAAGTGACTCTGAACAATCCTACATCCTCACCGAGGAAAACTGGTCTAGTATTCCCGCTATGATTGGGATTACAGACGCAGACCTTAAAGAGATTTTTGGAAAATAGTGCATCAGAAAACCCACCTAGTCAGGTGGGCTTTTTCTCTTTTAAGATTATTTTACTGTTGCAGTGCTTGTGATCAATTCAACAGCTTTTTTGATAGTGATATCGTGTTTCAACATGTCAGCTGAAAGCAAGTTTTGCACTTGTGCAACTTCCATGTTGTAGTCTGCTGCCAATTGCTCGATTTCTTTTTGGATTTCTTCTTCTGAAGCGTCAAATCCTTCAGCCTTGGCAACTGCTTCGATAACAAGGTTAGTCTTCGTACGTGACTCAGCTTCTGCTTCGTATTGTTTGTGAAGGTCTTCTTGAGTAGTTCCTGTGATTTGGAAGTACATGTCAGGGTTGATACCTTGGCGTTGCAAGTTTCCAAGGAATTCATTTACTGAACGGTGAACTTCTTCGTGGATCATTTCTTCTGGAAGTTCTACGATTTCAGCGTTTTCTACAGCTTTATCGATTGCTGCACCTTCAAGGGCATCTTTGTATGCTTCTTCTTTCGCAGCAGTCAATTCTTTGCGGTATTTTTCTTTCAATTCGTCAAGAGTTTCCACTTCTTCGTCGATGTCTTTTGCAAGTTCATCATCAAGAGCTGGAACTTCTTTTGCTTTTACTTCGTGAATAGTTGTTACGAATTTAGCTTCTTTACCTGCAAGGTCTTCTGCTTGGTAGTCTTCTGGGAATGTTACGACAACGTCAACAGTTTCGCCAGCTGAGTGTCCAACCAATTGGTCTTCAAAACCAGGGATAAATTGACCTGAACCAAGTCCAAGTGAGAAGTTTTCACCTTTCCCACCGTCAAATTCAACACCGTCGATAGAACCAACGAAGTCAATCACAACAGTGTCGCCATTTTCAGCAGCGCCTTCTTTGATAACCAATTCAGCCAAGTTGTTGCGTTCGCGTTCGATACGCTCTTCAATGTCAGCATCTGTCACTTCTTTTTCTACATCCACTGATACTTCAAGGTTTTTGTAGTCACCCAATTTTACTTCAGGTTTTGTCACGACTTCAGCAGTGATAACCCAGTCTTGACCTTTTTCCATTGAAGTTACGTCAATTTTTGGTTGCGCAACCACTTCAAGACCAGCTTCTTTTACTGCAGCTTCATAAGCGTTTGGCAAAAGTGCGTTCATTGCATCTTGATAAAGAGCTTCTTCACCAAATTTTTGGTCGAAGATAGGGCGTGGAAGGTGACCTTTACGGAAACCAGGAACGTTAAGAGTTTTCTTTACTGAGTTAAATACACGGTCCAATTCTGGTTTGATTTGGTCTTGAGAGATTGTGAAAGTCAAGACACCACGGTTTGTTTCTTTGTTTTCAAATGATACAGACATTCTGTCATTTCTCCTTAAAATTTTTAATACAGTCCATTATACCATATAATAGCGACTTTTTTCAAGTAATGAATGCGCTTTTCAATAGTGCTAGAGGTACTTGCTCGCTTCCTTGATACTAAGTTCAGCCATTCTTTTCTTATTTTTTTCAATAAAACGTGCTACCCATTCGGGATTGGTTTTAGAGTAGTCTCTTAGAGCCCAGCCGATGGCTTTGGTGATGAAAAATTCTGTCTGGTCCAGATTGTTGAGCAGAATCTTTTCCATCAGTTGGACATTTGTTTTCTCTTTTCTTAACAACTGGTGGTCAATAGCGACTCGTCTCAGCCAGATATTGTCTGAGAGGCTCCATTTTAAAATCACTTCTTCAAGTTCCTGATGGTCGGCCACCAAACTTCCTACTACTCGATCTAGGATATCTACCGTGTCCCACCAGGACTTGGTCACGACCAGACGCTCAAGTTTAGGCAAATCGTCCTTCGTTAGATAAGACTGCATGGCTTTCAAATAGTTGGCAGCCACATATTGGTATTCTCTAGGTTCCTTTTCCCAGCAAGTGTCTACAAAATCCCAATCAATCATCTTTGTTTTTTTCGCGCTTGGAAAGTATTTTCTATAGAGCGCATTTCTTTCAGGACCTGCAATACCTAGAAAGGGAAATTGATGGCGCATATAGGCTTCCATAGGCCCTGCTTTTTCAGGGTCTTTTGCTGCTTCTAGCTCCTCAAGTAAATCTGCAAGACTCATCTAAAAGTCCTCCTGCCCGACCAAGTGGTGCTGGAAGGCATAGACCGCAGCCTGGGTGCGATCACTGACCTCAAGTTTGGCTAGGATGTTGGACACATGGGTCTTGACTGTCTTGAGAGAGATGAAGAGTTCATCTGCAATGCGCTGATTTTCGTAGCCCTTGGCGATGAGTTGAAGTACATCTCGCTCACGCGCAGTCAAGTCCTCATGAAGTTCCATATGATTGCGGTGGTATTCGACCTTCTTGCTGACCTCTTGTTCAATAGCAAGCTCTCCAGCAGCCACCTTGCGGACGGCATGAAGCAGTTCGTCTGCACTAGAAGTCTTGAGCATATAACCTTTAGCACCTGCATTCAAAACTGGCATGATTTTTTCATTGTCCAAGTAAGAGGTCACAATCAAAATCTTGGCTTCAGGCCATTCTTTGAGGATGGCCAAGGTCGCGTCAATCCCATTCATCTCAGGCATGACGATATCCATGACAATGACATCTGGACGCAGTTTCAAGGCCAAGTCAATACCTTGAGCCCCATTGGCAGCCTCGCCCACAACTTCCACATCGTCTTGGAGATCAAAATAGCTTTTCAAACCCAATCGAACCATTTCATGGTCATCTACCAGTAAAATTTTCATCACTACTCCTTTATCATTCCTTATCTAGCAGGGGAATACGGATATCAGCCGCCAGTCCTTGCTTTGGAGCTGTCAAAAGTTGAACCGTTCCTGCCATATCTTCGACTCGCTCCTTGATATTTCGCAGTCCATAACTCAAGTCGTCTAAACTCCCTAACTGGAAACCAATCCCATTATCCACCACCTTCAGCTGCACTTCAACATCTGTCTGATAGAGGTAGACATCTAGACAAGATGCCTGGGCATGGCGAAGGGTATTGCTGATCAACTCCTGCAAAATACGGAAGATATGTTCTTCAATCTTCTTAGGCAATTTAGACACATTTTGCTTGAGGCTTACCTTGAGATCACTCTTGTCCTCAAGCTCTTTTAAGAGTATTTGAATCCCCTCAACCAAACTCTTTTCTTCCAACTCAACAGGTCGCAAATGTAGGAGCAAGACCCGCAAATCTTTCTGGGCTGTTTCAAGGATAGCTGCGACACTTTGCAACTGGGTCTGCATCTTTTCTCTATCCAGCTTCAAAGCCTGCTGACTGACACCTGATAAAATCATATGGGCCGCAAACAACTCCTGACTAACTGTATCGTGAAGGTCACGTGCTATCCGCTTTCGTTCTTTCTCGATGATTGCTTCTTCCTTGACCAGGCCTTGATTTTCAGCCTTTTGAACAGCCTCTGTCAAGAGGTTAAGCTTGCCAGACAAGGACTTAAAACTGGCATCCAAATCTGGATCTGCAAAGGCAACCACCTCTTTTCCTGCTAGGAGCCGCTTGAGATTAACCTGCATTTTTCTGCGAGAAATTTCTTCCATCACGCGCCAAAAAAGGACAAAAAAGAAGGTCATGGAAAGGCTAAAGACCAAAATCAAGAAGATGAGTTTCTCTGTTTTCTCGATATCCTGTAGCAAATAGGACCAATCAAGATTTAGAATATCAAGCAGACTATTAGCCAAAAAGAGAATAAAGAGGAGTGAAGTCAGCCCGATTAATAGGTACGATTGCTTTTTCATCCTCTGACCACCTCCACATCGCCAACCATAGTAGTTAGGAAAATTTTGACGCTCTTGTTACTCTTTAGATAGTCCCTGGTTTCCTGATGATAATGTTCATTACGAAGGGCTCGCTTGGGTTGATTGAGGAAAGTTAAATCTCCATAGAGGCAGTTAACACTGAGGCTGATTTCCACATCAACAGGTACGATAATCCTAGTCGTTCCCACCATCTTTCTAAGGATAATGACATTGTCATGATTGGTTAGGATAACTCTTTCTAGATGAATGGTGTCCTTGCCCATGAGGCGAAAGAGGTTGATATCATCAAACTGGCAGGTCTGGTGACTAGAGAAATGATGGAGATTGCCAAACCAAGGATTGTGTTCATTTTTAACCGTTACCACCTCTTCAAAGACCAAATCCGTCTCCTCTCTTTCTTGATTCATCATCGGATAGAGAAGAAAGAGACTATAGATGACCGCTACAAAGATGGCTAAAATCACAAAGGGATTGAGCATGACGATGAAAAAGAAAAGAATAGTCGCCACAAGGAGGAAAACGTTGTTGCCCTCTTTACCTGTATAATAGCGGAGCAAGAGCAAAAAGAGGAATAGAATCAGCAGAAAACGCGAAAAATGCTCTGATACCATCAAAATCAGAGCTCCCGTCAATAGACAGGCTTCGATAAATAAAAAGATTTGAAATTTTTTCATAGACGCATCCTCTCTTTTCTATTTTATCACAATTCAAAAAAGTCACCTCGGTCTGAGGATGGAAAAAGGAGATAGGACAGAAATCGCTCCTACAAGCTTGGTTTCATCAACTCACCACAGTTGGCAAAAGGCTACAAAAAAGGGCAGGATTCTTGTCCCGACCTCTCTACATCTGATCTTTTGCTTCTTTTAGTTTACCATAAAGAATATAGTCTACGTTTTGCAGATCCGCTATGGTTGCACAATTAAGGGCACACATGATCAATCGCAAATCTTCTTTCCAGCCTTGAACAATACCAATCACCTCTTCGACGGAATAGGTTTCAACTAATTCCAGAACGGTTCGTGATAATCCCACAGCTTTTGCACCAAAGACCAGGCACTTAATCATATCAAGAGGATTCCGGACACCTCCACTGACCAAAAGTTCGACTTTGTCTTTCCAGTCTTGGGCATTGAGAAGGGCTTGCATGGTAGACTGGCCCCATTGATTGAGGTAATCACGCTGACCACTGCGACGGTTTTCGATATAGGCAAAGCTGGTGCCACCACGACCTGACAGGTCAACCGTTCGAACACCCAGTTCATAGGCTCTCTCGATGGTCTTTACATCCATCCCAAAACCCACTTCCTTTAGGACAATAGGAACGGGGATTTGCTTGCTATAATCTGCCAGATGCGATTGCCAGCTTCGAAACTTTCTTTCTCCCTCGGGCATGAGCAATTCCTGCATGACATTAACATGCACTTGCAGGAGAAGTGGATTCATCGCTTCTACAGTCTGAAGTCCTAGATCAACAGGCTTGTCCAATCCAATATTGGTTCCAAGGAGGAGTTTTGGATGGCTAGACTTGACAGAAAAAGAGTCATCTGTTGGATCTTTGAGGGCTGCGCTATAAGATCCCGTCACAAATAAAATCCCACAGGCTTCTGCCACCTGAGCCAGCTTTTGATTGATTTCTCTCCCCTTATCGCTTCCACCCGTCATGGCATTGATATAAAAAGGAAAGTCCCACTTTCGACCTGCAAACTCTGTAGACAAATCAATCTCATCCAGATCGTAAAGAGGCAGGGAAGAATGAATCAACTCCACCTCATCAAAGCTATTATAGGAACTTTTCTGCTCAAGGGCATAGCGGATGTGCTCATCCTTACGATTTGTCGTCATGTCCTATCCTTTCTTGGTATAAGAGCTCAATCCCCAGATCAGCCCAGCGATTTTTTAAGGTTTCAGTTGATTGCTCATCAAAACTCAAGGCAATGCCACAGTCACCGCCACCAGCTCCACTACTCTTGGCAACAGCCCGTAAATCTTGACTGGCTTCTTTCAACTGTCTCAGCGAAGGCGTGTAAATATCTGGGCTCAAACCTTCTAAAAGTTGACTGGCTGTTTCCAGCTGCTCGATAATTTTTTCTGCATTCCCCTGCTCCAAGGCTTCTACCAAAGAAGCCACTGTTTCTTTTGAGGAACTTAAAAAATTCTGGTCTATGTTTTGCTTGATTTGCTTGACCATTTGACTCGATACGGCCACTTGCTTGGTCCATCCCACTAGGAAATCACATTCTAGGGCAGGTTTTACATGTGAGATGGAAAAGCCCCAGTCACGCTCTAAAACTGTTGCCAAGCTTTCTTCTTTCAACCAAGCAGCTATCTTCTTTCGATCAAAAGACTGGTAGAGAACCAAATCCTCTGCCACAATACAGGCAAGATCTCCCATAGAACCATTGTCGCCTCGCTTGAGCAAGACCGCGCTTGCCAGCTTGAACAAGAGTTCCGAATTAACTGAAAGACCATACAGAGCCAGCAGGGCCTTGATCACCAAGACAACGACGCTACCACTAGAACCCAGACCAAACTTTTTGCCTTCCCGTTCCATTTTCCCACGGATTTCCAAGGAAAAAGGTCGCAAAGTCTGACCGCGAACAGCAAGGAAGTCTCCCACCAAAGCAATCGTTTCTTGAATCAAGCTGTAGTCAGGATTTGGCGTCAAGTCCACTGCGAAATCAAACAGATCTGAATAGATACGGTAGCTGTCAGAAAAAGCAATCTCAGCCTTCATATAGATGGGGATGGCCTTTATCAAGGCTAACTGTCCTGGCTCTAGAATAGCGTATTCCCCTGCCCAGTATAGTTTTCCGCAAGTTTTAACAGCAATCATCTTGACTCAAATCCTTTGTTTTTGACACAATTAAGCGATAATGTTGACCGAAAATTTCTGATAAATGCTCCAAGTCTTTCTCCTGACAGAGGACCTTGACATTGGGACCAGCATCCATGGTAAAGTAGCAGGCTTCCCCTTGCTCACGAAGTTGGCGGACAAAGTCCATCGCTTCATAAGTTGCATCCGTTAGATAAGAAAAGGCTGGACTAGCAGTTTTGGTCGTAGCGTGCATAGCAAGGGCATTTTTCTCCGTTAATTCCCCAACCTTGGCAAAATCATTCTCTTTGAGATAAACAAGCATATCCTGATAATCTTTCTCAGACTGGCGAACCCAATCATCAAAGGTCGTCGAGGTTTCCACACAAAGTTTCATTCCATCACGGCTAGAAATTGGTTTTTTCTTATCCTCTAGCACCAACATAATCATAGCTAGTTTCAGGTCTGTATCAACAGAGTAAATTTCCCCACTATCCTTATCCCAGGCACCTAGCGGTCCATAAAAACTACGAGAGGACGACCCTGAGGCAAACTTAGCCTCCTGAGCCAACTGACTTCTATCCAATCCAAGCTGGAAATAAGCATTGCAAGCCTTAACCAAGGCGGACAAACCGCTAGAACTTGAGGACAAGCCAGCCGCAGTCGGCATATTGTTTTGGGTATCAATACGGACAAAACCTTCCCCAGCCGGACGGTAACGGTCAATGATTTTGCTCATCTTGGCATGCTCAGCCTCATTTTGGAGCTGACCATTGATATAAAAGGCATCAGCCATCGCATCCTTTGGTAGAGGCGACAAGGTTGTCTCTGTGTACATATTTTCCAAAGTCAGAGAGATGCTGCTAGTAGCAGGAACCATCTCTTTTTCTTTTTTCTTTCCCCAGTATTTGATAATGGCAATATTTGCGTAGGAATGTACTGTTACAGGCTCTCGATCCATGTCTGAACAGCTCCTTTCTCTTCTAATCGTTTTGCTAGTTCTTGTACGTGTGTCAAATTGGTTGCCAAGGCGATGATACAGCCTCCTAGCCCACCACCACTCATCTTGGCACCTAGAGCACCATGGCTAAGAGCCGTTTCAACGAGGGAGTCTGCCTCAGGGCTGCTGACACCAATTTCTTTTAAATGTAAATGCGCTTGACTGAGGATTTGTCCCAGTCCCTCAGCATCTTTTCTTCTAATCGCATCTTCTGCCTGCTGGGTCAATTCTCCCAGGGCATGCAAAAACGGCAGAGCATCCTTCCCCTTGCTTTGAACCACTTGGATGGCTTCACGAGTGTGACCATACACACCTGTATCTGCAATGACTAAATAGGCGGATAGATCCATCTCAAGTTCTGTAAAACCAACATTCTTGATAAAGCGAATAGGCTGGTCACTGAGACAGGTCTTGGCATCCAACCCACTCGGATTCATATGGGCAATCATCTCAGCCCGATTGACCAGAATTTCCAGTACATCATGAGGCAGGTCGGCTTGATAGTAGTCAAAAACTGCTCGAATAGCTGCTATGCTGATAGCTGCTGACGAACCCATTCCCCGTTTTTCAGGGATAGCAGAGTCAATCACACAGCGAATGCAGGCTTCTTTGATATCCAAATACTCCAGCGAGGCATATACCGCCATGGACAAGGTATCCTCCTCATAAAGACGCCACGGACTTTCAGCAGGGACCACCTTACATGTCACCTCCACCTCTAAGAGAGGCAGAGAAATGGCAGGATAGCCGTATACGACAGCGTGCTCTCCTATTAAAATAATCTTACTATGTGCCTGACCGACACCAACTTTTTTTGTCATGTTTTCCTTTAACCAGACGGAAAGACCGTCTTGCTTTTCATACAGTAGTATTTCCTCCTATCTATTTTATTATATTTTCACAAAAAAAGCGATTGTTTCCTTCACAATCGCTTCTTTCATTATTGAACCCATTCGCCATTATAGTTGACAGAATAACCATCTACGGTTGTATTCACTGCCAAAGCACCTGAGCTGTAAGCATAGTACCATTTGCCATTGACCTGGAACCAACCTGTCTTCATATCACCATTACTTGCGTTTAGATAATACCAAGTCGAACCTTCCTGATACCAGCCAGTCGCCATAGATCCTGATGAACGGAGATAGTACCACTTGTTCCCAAGGTATTGCCAGCCCGTTTTCATATCACCATTTGGTTCATCTAAATAATACCAAGTGGAGCCTTCCTGATACCAACCAGTTGCCATGGTTCCTGATGAACGGAGATAGTACCACTTATTGCCAAGTTGTTTCCAACCCGTTTGCATAATGCCAGTTTCTGGGTCTAGGTAGTACCATGGAGCCGCTTTTATTTCCTCTTCATCATATAGAAGAGAATAATCCTTGGCCCAACCACGCACTGGCTCCCCAACCGTTAAACTGTTGATACGAGCATCAAAGCCACCACTCTTCTGTAAATAATACCAATGACCCTCGTCATAAATCCAACCGGTTTTTAAAGTGTGATAGCTACGCTGATCTTCAAAATAATAGACTCGTTTCTCTGCTGGACTATCATATTGTTCCCCATGATGTTTGTTGGTATTTGTAGCAGTTTTTGCTTCTAACACTTGCTTACCAACAAATTCTTGTAGTACCCCATCTTGACCAAAGTAAAACCAATCTGGTCTAAAAGCAACATCTTGCCTTGGAGAAGGACCAATCGTAACCCCTTTGTGTGGAGCAGGTATATATTGCCAGCCGACAACCATCTCGCCAGATAAAGGATCAAAATAATAGTACTTCCCATCAATCACTCGCCAGTAGGTTTCTTTGAGGTCCCCCTTCTTATAGTAGGTTCTACCATTTTCTTGGACAAATTGCCAGCCTTCCGAATCAGCATCATCCGCAAAGACGGTGCTTGTCGCTAGCAAAGCAAAGAGAAAGACAGCTAGTCCAACTTGCATCACTATTTTAAATTTTTTCATTCGATCTTTCCTCCATAACTGATTGTAGCAAAGACTTTACTGTATGTCAATATATAGAAGCTCCTCAAAAAAAGCAGTTACACAACTGCAACTGCTTTTCTATTCTTGCATGGTATAACCAACACCACGCACGGTTTTAATGTAGCTTTTTTGACCTTTTACATCAAGCTTGCTACGTAGATAACGGATATAAACATCCACGATATTGGTTTCTGTCGCACTTTCGTACTTCCAAACACTTTCCAACAACTGCTCACGAGTCAAGACCTTCTTGCTTCCCATGAGAGTGGCCAAAAGGTCATACTCACGGCGCGTCAGAGCAATCATCTCCTCGCCACGATAAACGGTATGATGTTCTACATCCATACGCAAATTGCGGTAAGACGTTGGGACCTTCATCTGACTACAATGTTGGTCGATAAAGTCCCGACCTCGGAAAATCGCTGAAATACGAGCCACCAGCTGATCAATAATCACTGGCTTATAGATGTAAGAAACGGCGAAGCGCTGGATTGTCTCAATCTGGTCTTGCAATTCTTCGCGATGGTCCAAGACCATGATCACTGAGGCAGGTTTTGTCCGACTCAGCCTCTCTGCAAAATCCTGGGCCGTCATATTCCCCAGACGAGCATTCAGTAAAATCAAGTCATAATCTATCTGGAGAGCCATGGAGAGGGCTTTTTGTCCCTCCTCGACCAGATCAACACGGTATTGCTCTTTTTGGAGTTCCAGACTGAGAAAATGAGCGAGATTTCGTTCTTTCTCAAGTAATAAAATCCGTTTCCCCATGGCAGACCTACTTATTTTTCGTCATACCAAGAGTAGTGGAAGATTCCTTCTTTGTCTTTACGTTGGTAAGTGTGGGCACCAAAGTAGTCACGTTGTGCTTGGATTAAGTTAGCAGGAAGGTCTGCTGAACGATAGCTATCAAAGTAAGTAATAGCTGCTGAGAAGGTTGGCACTGGTACACCAGCTTGAACAGCAAGAGCTACGATATCACGCACTGCTTGTTGGTACTTAGCAGTAACATCCAAGAAGTACTCATCCAAGAGAAGGTTTGCAAGATCAGCATCGCGGTTGTAGGCATCTGTAATCTTTTGCAAGAAACGAGAACGGATGATACAGCCATCACGCCAGATAGATGCGATGTCCGCAAATGGCAAGTTCCAGTTATTTTCTTTAGAAGCCACACGCAATTGGGCAAAACCTTGTGCATATGAAATGATTTTTGAGAAGTAAAGGGCTTGACGGATCTTTTCGATCAACTCAGCCTTGTCACCTTCAAATTTGAAGGCAGCTGGTTTTGGAAGGACCTTGCTAGCATGCACACGCTCTTCTTTGTATGTAGAGATGTAACGCGCAAATACAGACTCAGTGATCAGTGACAATGGTACACCAAGGTCAAGAGATGATTGGCTAGTCCATTTACCAGTTCCCTTATTACCTGCGGCATCGAGGATGTAGTCTACGATTGGGCCATCTTGACCTTCATCGTCTTTACGGCTCAAGATATCAGCTGTAATTTCGATCAAGTAACTATCAAGCTCGCCTTTATTCCACTCAGTGAAGATTTCAGCCATGTCTTCTGCAGAAAGACCAAGCAAGTGTTGCATGAGGTCGTAGCTTTCTGCGATCAATTGCATGTCCCCATACTCAATACCGTTGTGGACCATTTTTACATAGTGACCAGCTCCATCAGGACCGATGTAAGTCACACATGGTTTGCCATCTTCTGGTGCTTTAGCTGAGATTTCTTCAAGAACATCAGCAACCAATTCGTAGGCTTCTTTTTGTCCACCAGGCATGATAGAAGGTCCTTCAAGGGCACCTTTTTCACCACCAGAAACCCCAGTACCGATAAAGTTGATGCCTGAGTTTGCCAATTCTTCATTACGACGGATGGTATCTTTGTAGAAAGTGTTTCCTCCATCAATCAAGATATCACCCTTGTCAAGGTGGGGAAGAAGGGCTTGGATAGTAGCATCTGTACCAGGTCCAGCTTGAACCATCAGCATGATACGACGAGGTTTTTCGATTGAGTTTACAAAACTTTCAACGTCATAGCTTGGTACAAAGTTCTTTTCAGGATGGCAAGCAATTACGTCTTCTGTTTTTTCTTTACTACGGTTGTAAATGGCAACTGTATAGCCACGAGATTCGATATTTAGGGCAAGGTTACGACCCATTACGGCCATACCAACGACACCAAAGTTAGCTTTTGTCATGTGACACTCCTCTTGTTTAATATGTTTTATTTTATCATTTTTACCTATGAAAGGAAAGAATTTTGTAACGGACTCCTAATAGTCCAGGTCATCTGCATGACCAGAACCATTCCCTACAAAGTAACCCGTCTTACAGTTGAGGGTGAAGAGGTAGGTTCCATCCGGTTTGTAGAGGTTGTAATAGCCGTTTCCGTTTACAATATTGACACGTTCGAGAATGTATTGGTTGCCAGTGATGTAACCACGTGCACGTGATGTTGCTAGGATCTGTTCCAAAACACCATCTGCAAACGTCCAGGCAGGATTGTTGCTATCGTCTACAGCTGATTGGTTATAGGGTACACGACTAAGTCCTCTCTGTAGATTTACACCATCACCAGATAAACCACCATTTGTATCTCTAGCCGGTGCTGTGGTACTTGTTGAAGGCGTCGTACTGCTGGCATTGTTTTCTGTAGCGGAACTTGAACTTGCTTGACTTGAACTGGAACTTGAGCTGGAAGCACTGGTTTGTTGGCTCTTACCAAGGCTAATCGCCTGAGCTAACAGTTTATCAAGCTCTGTATTTCCCGTTTTAACTTCCGTGAACTTAGCATCCGCCTTGGCTTTAGCATTGGTATCCAAGACACCATCAGTAATAGCTGGACTTTCAAAGAGGGCATTGACATCTTGAATGGCCTTGATTTGAGTTGCTAGGCTATCGTATTTTGACTTAGCTAGTGCATAATCACGGCTACCTTCTAACTTATCCAGTAAGGTTTTTAGCTGGTTCAACTTATCGAACTGGCTATTTTTTAAAGCAGTCTTATTGGCATCCGTATAGAAGGAATCATAAAGCGTATTGAACTCTTGCAAATCGGTTTGCGATTCTTGATTTCCTGAAGATGATTGAGAAGACTGGATTTCTTGGTTCGAACGGGATACCTGACGGTAAACATAATACGTACCAGCAAGAACAAGAATCACAGCTACCACAGAAACGATGGTAATCAGACGTTTCTTTTTAGAGCCTGTTTCAGGTTCCGTCTGTACTGATCGTGATAGGGAAGTATAGGTTTCTTCTTGTTCCTCATTTTCCTCATTCATTTCCTTGGATTCTGTTTCTGTTAAAACGAGAGGCTCTATTTCAGCACTTTCTTCATCTTGAAGTGGGGGAACAAACTGAGTAGTTTCTTCATTATCTATCTCTTCACTAAATTCCTCGGAAACCAGGTCTGAATCGTCTACCTCTCCAGAAAGTTCACTTGTTTCACGAACTTCTTGGATCAATTCCTCTAAGTTTTGAGTAGAAGCCAGTTCTTCTTTTTCAAACTGACGAGTTTCAAACTTATCTGCCTCGATCTCTTCGCGGTGCTGTTTGATGTATTTGTCCAAGATATTGTCTTCAGGCAATACTCCAGCCTCAACCTCTTCATTCTTACGAATTGCTTGACCAACAGTCAAATCTTTTGCTTCGTCAAAGTCGAATTGTGGCTCTTGCTGTTCTTTTTTATGACGATCATGTCTTTTCTTGCTCATGAGTTTACCTTTCTATTTTACCTCTTGGCGTTTCACACGCTGACCAAAATATTGATATAAATCCACTTTTAAGGTCCCGTTATAGAGTTTTCGTTTTTTATTCGCTGGACTTCCGTACTTACTTTCAAAAGCTTCGTCACTCGTCAAGATAAACTTACTCCAGGTTTTCAGTGGTGCAAAGACTTGTCCCATCTCAGCATAAAGTTTCGTAACTCCTGCATCATCGGACAAGCGCTCCCCATATGGTGGATTGGAAATGATAACGCCATTGATCTTGTCTGTGCGCAAGTCCTGTACCCGCATTTGCTTAAAAGTGATATCTCCTGCGACACCTGCTGCTTGAGAATTTGCCTTGGCAATTTCTACCATACGAGCATCAATATCACAGCCCATGATATCCAGTTCTATCTCACGATTAATTTTCTTAGCAGCATCAGTACGGACCTCTTGGATTAACCGATCGCTAACCCAGTTCCATTCCTCAAAAGCAAAGGAACGGCGAAGACCCGGCGCCATCTTTCTAGCAATCATAGCCGCCTCGATACAGAAAGTTCCTGAACCACAGGTTGGATCAATCAAGGGCTTGTCTGGATACCAGTTGGAAAGTTGCAAAATGGCCGCTGCCATATTTTCCTTGATAGGTGCTCCACCCTTTTCCGTACGATAACCTCGTTTAAAAAGGCTAGAACCTGTCGTGTCAATCATGACAGTTGCCACATCTTTCAGAATAGACACCTCAATCTTAAACTCAGGACCAGTTTCCATCAAGGGAATTCCTTCTGGGCGGGCATAGTGTTTTTGTAATTTCTTCACAACAGCTTTCTTAGAAATGGCCTGAACACTGGGCTCGTTATGAAGTTTTGACTTAACACATTTGGCCTTTGAAATCGGGAAACGCGCCCCAAGCGGGAGATAGTTTTCCCAATCTAGAGCAAAAACACCTTGAAAAAGCTCTTCAAAAGTCTTAGCTGGAAAACTTCCGACTACAATCTTGATGCGATCCGCTGCACGAAGCCAAAGATTGGCCTCAATGATTGCCTTCACATCTCCTTGGAAGCGGACACGCCCATTTTCAACCTGGCAATCATAACCAAGTTCTCGCACCTCACGCCCAACGACTGCCTCGAGGCCCGCCGCAGCAGTTGCGATTAAATTAAATTGTTCTTTCATTTCTAGTCTTGCAAGACCTTTCTCTTGTTCACTTTAAAAAATGAGGTTGAGAAAGATTTCTCAGCCCCAACCTATATGCAATTTTCTATAAGCCATGTTTTGTTCCAGAAGTGACTAGGACCACTTCCTTCGATAATCATCTGTCTACCGCTAACAGCATAAATCTGCTAGCAGTCAGAGTACTACGTTCGTTTCCGTGCACTCCATGCCCCGACCAAAATTTGGGTTGCTAGCTTGAGGGGTTTACCGCGTTCCACTCTCTCCGTTTCCAGAAAGACTCCGTCACTGTGGCACTTTCAAGCCTATTCTGACCTATCCGAAGACTTAGCCATTTCGACTGCCGTAACGATCACTCGTCCCTAGGCTTATGGATTCGCCTAGCACAAACACTACAGGCATCACAGCCTGTGCTAGCATGGACTTTCCTCATGAAAAGAGAACCTCTTCACGCGATTATCCAAAAATTGCATTCATTCCTTAGTCAATTATCAATCTTGATTGTCTAAGATTTGCTTACCAAATACTTCTTTTTCGAGACGATTTAAGCGTTTCAAAATATCAAAATTTGTCATTGAAGTAGAAGCTGTTACTTCAATAGAGTCTGGTTGAGTTGGAGCCGCCTGTGGTTTACGAGACAACTCCTCCTTCAAATCGGCAATTTCTTGGCGAAGGGATTTAACCAAAGCTGCGTAAGTTTCATAATCCTTAATCACATCATCTAAGAATTCATCCACCTCTGCTCTGCTATATCCACGCACTTCGCGTCCAAACTCTTGTTCAAAAATATCTTTTGCTGAAAATATAATACTTGCCATGTCTCTCTCCATTCTGGGTTACTAGTATTATTATATAAAAAAAGACAAGTAAAAATCAAGGTCAAAGGGTTACTTTTCAGAAAAATTTTCTGCTAGTTCATTCAAGTCCTCAAATGTTAATTGCCTTGTAACATAGTCCGCTTGATTTTTCATCATTTGGTAAAAATATTGTAATTTAGTTTTGTTTTCCTCATCATAAAAAAGATAGCAAATATCTGTGTTCTCCAGTAAAAATTTCTGATAATCACGTAGTTGTCCCTTGTGTTCATATTGTGGATAGGCATATTTGACAAAATCAACTTGCTTGAATTCGCTCAACTTCACTTGATTTGCTTCATTCCAATTACTGCCATGGGTTTCAAAATCAAAAATGGTCGCCAGCTGAAATCCATAGTCTATTTTCATGTCTTTCGCCACCTGAAGCGCCCAGTACTCAAAGCCCAAAGCCCCAGTAAAGACAAGCCAGGTCACCCCTTCCTCCGCTAGACGTTCTAAGTCTCTCCGAATAGCTGTTTTGATAATATCAACGCGAATATCCTTGTCATTAAAGAGACCAAGGTCGAAGGCAGAATAACCTGAAATCAAGGCTGTTGTCATTTTTAACCCTTTCTTTGTAAATTTATGATATAATAGAGTGATGTTATTGTACCAATAAGGAGAATTATGGTCAACTATCCACATAAAATTTCATCACAGAAGAGACAAGCTCCCCCGTCACAAACTAAAAATTTCGCAAATCGGGGAATGTCTTTTGAAAAGATGATCAACGCTACGAACGATTATTACTTGTCGCATGGGTTGGCAGTGATTCACAAGAAACCGACTCCTATCCAAATCGTACGTGTTGACTATCCCCAACGAAGTCGAGCCAAGATCGTTGAAGCCTACTTTAGACAAGCCTCAACCACAGACTATTCAGGGGTTTATGATGGATATTACATCGACTTTGAAGCAAAGGAAACTAGGCAAAAACATGCGATTCCGATGAAGAATTTCCATCACCATCAGATTCAGCATATGGAACAGGTCCTTGCCCAGCGAGGAATCTGCTTTGTCCTTCTTCACTTTGCTTCTCAGCAAGAAACTTATTTATTGCCGGCTGTTGACCTGATTCGTTTCTATCATCAAGATAAGGGACAAAAGTCAATGCCACTTGGATATATTCGAGAAAATGGATATAGGATTGAGCTGGGTGCCTTTCCCCAGATTCCCTATCTCGATATTATCAAAGAACATTTACTAGGTGGTAAAACAAGATGAACAAACAAACTATCCTGCGAATATCTAAATATATCAGTATCTGCTTCTTAACTGTATTTATCGCAGCTATTATGCTGGGCGGAGGTCTCTTTCTCTACTATGTTAGCAAGACTCCAGCCCTATCTGAAAGTAAACTAGTCGCTACAACGTCTAGTAAAATTTATGACAATAACGATGAACTCATCGCTGATCTTGGATCAGAACGTCGGGTCAATGCTCAAGCAAACGAAATCCCGACCGATTTGGTCAACGCTATTGTTTCGATTGAAGACCATCGCTTCTTTAATCACCGAGGAATTGATACTATCCGTATCCTAGGTGCCACCCTACGAAATCTTCGTGGTGGCGGAGGCCTTCAAGGAGCTTCAACTTTGACGCAGCAGTTGATCAAGTTAACCTATTTCTCTACGTCAACTTCTGACCAAACCCTTTCTCGTAAGGCTCAGGAAGCATGGCTTGCCGTTCAACTAGAACAAAAGGCGACTAAACAAGAGATCTTGACCTACTACATCAACAAGGTTTACATGTCAAACGGAAACTACGGAATGCAGACGGCTGCTCAAAGTTACTATGGCAAAGACCTTAAAGATTTGAGCGTCCCTCAATTGGCCCTCCTTGCCGGAATGCCTCAGGCTCCAAACCAATATGATCCATACTCGCATCCGGAAGCCGCCCAAGAACGTCGTAATCTCGTCCTCTCTGAGATGAAAGGGCAAGGCTACATTACAGCTGAGCAATATGAAAAAGCGATTAATACTCCGATTACAGATGGACTTCAAAGCCTAAAATCAGCTAACAGTTATCCTCCTTACATGGATAATTACCTCAAAGAGGTGATTGACCAAGTTGAACAGGAAACAGGTTACAACCTTTTAACTACGGGTATGGAAGTCTACACAAACGTTGATTCTAAGGTCCAACAACGTCTCTGGGATATTTACAATACGGACGAGTATGTCAACTATCCAGATGATGAGTTACAGGTAGCCTCTACTATCGTTGATGTCACAAACGGGAAAGTCATTGCCCAATTAGGTGCTCGCCACCAATCAAGCAATGTTTCCTTTGGAATAAACCAAGCTGTAGAAACTAACCGTGACTGGGGTTCTACCATGAAGCCTATTACAGACTATGCTCCTGCTTTGGAATATGGCGTTTATGATTCAACTGCTTCGATTGTTCACGATAGTCCTTATAATTACCCTGGAACCTCTACCCCTGTCTATAACTGGGATAAGAGTTACTTTGGAAACATAACACTCCAGTATGCTCTCCAACAATCACGGAATGTGCCGGCTGTAGAAACGCTAGAGAAAGTAGGACTCGATCGTGCCAAGACGTTTCTAAATGGACTCGGTATTGACTACCCAAGCATACACTATGCTAATGCTATTTCAAGTAATACAACTGAATCTGACAAAAAGTATGGAGCAAGCAGCGAGAAGATGGCTGCGGCTTACGCTGCTTTTGCCAATGGCGGTATCTACCGTAAACCTATGTATATCAACAAGATTGTCTTTAGTGATGGCAGTTCAAAAGAATTCTCTGATTCTGGTACACGTGCTATGAAAGAAACGACAGCCTATATGATGACAGATATGATGAAAACCGTCTTGGCATACGGAACTGGTCGAGGAGCCTACCTCCCTTGGCTACCACAAGCTGGTAAAACTGGTACGTCAAACTATACAGATGATGAGATTGAAAACTACATTAAAAATACGGGTTATGTAGCTCCGGACGAAATGTTCGTTGGCTATACTCGTAAATATTCAATGGCAGTTTGGACAGGTTACTCAAATCGTCTTACTCCTATCGTTGGTGATGGCTTCTATGTCGCTGCTAAGGTCTACCGTTCAATGATGACTTATCTCTCTGAAGATGATCATCCTGGTGACTGGACTATGCCAGAAGGCCTTTACAGAAGCGGAGAATTTGTCTTTAAGAATGGAGCACGCAATACGTGGACCCCTTCATCATCTACACAACAAAGTTCGACATCTGAAAGTTCAAGCTCATCATCAGAAAGCTCAACTTCACAGTCTAGCTCAACTACTCCAAGCACCAATAATAGTACGACTACCAATCCTAGCAATAATACGCAACAATCAAATACAACCCCTGGCCAACAAAACCAGAATCCGCAACCAGCACAACCATAACATTTATCACCCAGAATATTCTGGGTGATTTTTTCATAGCAGTATCGTATTTATGTGCTTAGCAAAAGCCTGAGAAGAAATCTTCTCAGGCTTTCTACGTACTATAAACCTCATTGAGAAAGATAAGAAACTGAGTTCGTAATCTTGTTAAGAGATTTTACTAAATACTAGTCTTTCTTTGTTTTTGCTACAAAGAGAGCAGATAGGGCTAGGCTAACACCTGCTAGGAAGAGGGCTGTGTCAGATTGACTTTCACCAGTTGCTGGCAAGCTTTGTTCAGCTGTTTCTGGTCTAGCTATTTCTTGCTTATAATCTGGCATCTTACCTTGATCGGAAGCTAAAGAGCTAAGTTTAAACTCAGGTTTCTCTACTGTTGGAGCGGCTTGGTTACCTACTGTCGATAATGGGCCTGTGTACTCTGGTACTTCATGTACCAAAGCTTCAACTGCATTGACACCGCCCTGGAACTCATGCTTCTCAACTGTCGGAGCTGGTTGGTCACCTACTGTCGATAATGGGCCTGTGTACTCTGGAAGCTCATGTACCAAGGCTTCAACTGCATTGACACCACCTTGAAACTCAGGTTTCTCTACTGTTGGAGCAGTTTGGTCACCTACTGTTGCTAATGGGCCTGTGTAGGCTGGTACTTCATGTACCAAGGCCTCAGTTGCATTGACACCACCCGTGAATTCAGGAACCTCAAGAACGGGTGCTGGTTCTTCGCCCTTGCTTGATTGAACAGCTTCTTCTGTTAATTCTTGATAGAAGCTCGCCAATTCATAAAACTCAGCCTTGCCGCCTTCCCAGACTAATTTGACGTCTAGAAGAGAGCCACCATTTCGGATAGCAAAAGTTTGGAGACTAGATGTAATGGCACCGAGGTCTAGCCAACTGTCTTGGCCATCCTTAAGTGTTCTAGCAAGAACACGTGCTTGCGCTCCTTCAGGAAGACTGGAAACGAGACGAAGGTGGTTGGCTTTGGTTGGTTCAGATAAGTGATACACCAATTCGCCCTTATCTTTTTCAGACTTGTAGCTGGTCAAGACTTTGCCGTCTACAAGATTATTATAAAGGTTGCCTTGGCTTTCTCCACTACTTCCTTCTACTGTTGGATCATTGATTGGTTTGACAAACTCACCATCGTTGATGACCAATTCTGTAAAGCCTACAAACCGGGCATCATAGTCTGCCGTATAGAGGACACGGAGATAGTTAGCTTTGACTGGTGTCGCCAATTCTCCTTCGATGTAGCGATTTCCTGGCATCTTAGAATCATGTGTCCAACCATCTGTCAATGAATCATCGTGTTGGCTATTGACCACACCATCTCCTACTGTCACGACATCTGTCCAAGTTTTACCGTCTTGGCTGACTTGGATCTTACCATCACGAAGGTAGTTTTGAGTTCCGTCTTGGATGTAGGCTCTAATCTTCTTGATAGTACGTTCGCTACCAAGTTTCAAGGTTACGTGGCCGTCTTTATGGGCGTAGTCTGAAAACTCAACGAAGTTGTTGTAAACACCGTCAAATAGTTGATCTAGGTTGTTCAGTTTACGAACATCATTGCTTCCGTATGTTGGATGAATGCCCATAGTTGTAGATTCTAGTTTGGTTGGTTGCACTTCTTTGGTTGTAACAAGGAGAGAAGTGGCTGTCACAGCTTGTTCCTGATCTGTTTTATTGACCAGACGAACATAACGTACCAAGTGGCTCACTACAGATCTGTCTGTCAGCTGGCTAGCTGGCGTCCATTCTTGCGCATTTGCAGAATACTCTAGGCTAAGAGCTGGATTGGCCTGACCTTGGAGCTGGATGCTCTTGATCTGATGGATACGGTCAAGCTTCATACCTAGATAGCTATGAGCAGGAAGTTTGGTTCCAGCTGGAATTTGAAGCTCGTAACTGCCTAAGCTATCCACTACTGGTGTTTCCTTCAAGGCGTCGACGTTGGTGTCTGTTAACTCACTGTTTCCAGAGCGTGTCTCAACAGAGAAGTCTTGGATACGCCACCAGAGGTCGAGTGCCTTGGTATTGCGTACTCGGATGTAACGAGCATTGATCGCTCTGGTCACTTCCTTGGTTTGTTCTCCTGATAGGCGATCCAACTCTTGCCACGCCGTTCCATCTGTAGAATACTCAAGTACACCTGCAGCAAGCTTATCACCCGTTCCTTGGCGAAGTCGTACTTTAGTGACTGACTTGACTTCACCGAGGTCAAGTTGTGCCCAGGCATCTACTGGTGTCGTATTGCTACCGTCAGCATTTGCCATCATGGCTTCTGTATTGTCCTTGCCATCAGTGATTTGACGGGCTGAGGTATTTAGTTTGTAAACTAAGTTTGAGCTTAGACTAACTGTCGTTGCTTGTTGGCTACGAGCTTTTTCAACTGAACGGTTGATTGCAATTTCCTGAACTGCAAACCAAGTGTTCTCGCGGTCTGCTGTCGCAATCATGCGAACTGCCTTGGCCTTGATAGTGAGATTTTCAAACTTAAGTAGGGATTCATTTCCGACATAGCTTGGCTCTTTCAAAGTTACCCAGTTATCATTTTCATCTTGATACTGCACTTCTGCCTTACTAAAGGTATCACGTGGATTTGCCTGCGTCCCCATAGCAAAGGTCAAGGTTTGGATCGCTACCGGCTTGTTGAACTTCATACCAATATAATCACCTGTCTTGATACTGTTTGGTGATTTAATAATCGCATGGGTTGCCAAGTCGCCATCCGTTACTTCTGCCAAACCTCCTTCTACACCTGTTCGATTGGTGATAAAGGTGCTGATGATTTGGTCTGGATGCAAGACTTTTTGAACTTCAGAAGCTAGAACTTCTTTCAAGGATAGGATAAATGGACGTATATGTTGAACACCCAATTCAGCTTTTTCCATATGGTCTACATAATGGAAGGTGTGAGTTTGAGACTGTTCGTACAATTTCAAACCTTTATAGTAGCTATCCCAAAGTTTGGCTGCATCGTTTGTAGCCATGGCTTCAGTTCCTGTAAGGAAGGCATCAAGAGCATTCATTTGGTCGATTGCATTATCCAACCAATAGTGGATTTGGGCAACCATTTTTTTATCGCCTGATGCTTTATAGAGCTCAGCTGCTTCTTTAATCTTGGCAAATTCTGCTCGCAAGGCTGCACGTTCCGCAGTCATATCCTGACCTGCTTTGAGCTTGGTCATGAAGTCTGTTAATTTTGGAGCCAAGTCTACAGATTCTTCCAGTTTGACGACACGATTATCCATGTTTTGGTTGATCATGTGCTTACCAAGTTCGCGGAAGGCTGCTGATACCTTGCTATCTTCAAAATGACCATTTTCCACAAAGTTGAAGGCAATGTCATTGATTTTCTTAGCTTCTTCTTCTGATTTCCACTGTTTCCATGAGTATTGAGCTCCTGAAAAGAGGGCAATCTTAGATGGTTCAGACTGTTGCATTGGGTTCAACATGATACCAGATAGCAAACTTGGATCCACATTTGGATGAAGGAATTTCTCACCACCACCTAGAATCAAGTGTTGTTTAGAGTTATCAGTTACAGGCCAGTTAATCCAAAGTGAAACTGGGCGATAGGTCTTGCCACCTGCGGATAGATTGTTCTTGAGAGTTGAAAGGAAGCTTTCAGAGACTTCACCCCAAATCTTACCACCCGTCAAGGTCATGGATGTTGATCTTGGGAGATTTTCATTGAGGGATTTCAATTCGTCCTCACGTCCATTACCCCAATACTGGCCAGGAACAAAGATCATTTCTTTGCGAAGACCACTGTAAGTTCCCTGCATTTCAGTCAACCACTTGGTCATATCTTGCATCAAGCGGTTGTAGCTATTGTAGCCTCCGACTGGGCTTGGAGCATCATCTGCAAGGATACCAAATTCGCGGACACCCACTTTCATCAACTGGGTAAATTTAGCCTTGATGGTTGCCAAATCTTCTTGGTAATGCGCTTCATTGCCAAAGCGGATGCGGTTGTTCATGAATGGATGGATAGTCCAGACATAGCGTGTTTTACTTTGATTTCCGACACGAGCAAGTTCACGGATTTCAGCTAGTTTTTCTTCTGGATAGAGTTCTCGCCATTTCTTGTTGTGGTACGGATCATCTTTTGGTGCAAAGAAGTATTGGTTCAATTTCAAATCGCCACCAAAACGCATGAGCTCTGCACGATCGGCATTCGACCATGGATTTCCATAGTAACCTTCGATGAAACCACGGTTCTTGAGCTCTGCGTAATCTTCTACTGTCACATTACGAAGGACTGGCACTTGGCTTTCCTTGAGCATGTGTTTCAAGGTTGTCAAACCATAGAAAACTGCATCAGTGTCTTTTCCGACGATGGAAATCGAGTTATCCTTGATGCTCAAGACATAGGCGTCAATCTTGTCAAAGAGACCTGCTGAAACATTGGACAAGTTTTGCTCTGCTTGTGAGCCTTGTCCATGCACCCCAAGATAGATATTAGTTGCGCCAGCGATTGCTGCCTTACCAGTTGTATAAGATACTTGATTGTCCTGCAAGACACTCTTCAAGCGATTGCGAGTATAGATATCGAGTTGATCGCCCATGACCAGATTGACTTGCTTACGAAGGGCTGTGACTCCTTCTCCATAAGTCACTTTTTGTGGCGTTGGGAAGACCTTGTACTCTTTCTTGAGATAGTCTGCGCTCTTGCTAGCAGCTGCAATGCTGTCTTCGCTAGCTGGTTTACTTGCAGTGAATTGATCTGCCAATTCAACTGTTCCATCACCGGTTTGGTCTACTTTTGGTTTTTCAGGTGTAGTTGGTTTTTCTGGTTGACTTGGTGCAGGCGTTTCTTGCTCTTTTTTAACAGGTTTCAATAGATGAACTTCAGCTGCACTTGCAAAGCCACCAACGCCTTCCAATACTTTCAACTCAATCTTGTTGGTATGCACCGCCGCAAAGTTGACTGTTTTTTCTTGGGCGTTGTTGTCCCAGTTTCCTTCTGAAACCTTGACCATTTGGCCATCTTTTTGTGCGTAGATTTCGTAGCGTGTCACAACACCATTTCCACCACCTGGGCGTGGGAGATAGGTCAAGCCATTGACTTTTTCTGCTTCTTTCAAGGTCATAGTAAGGGTGTATGGCGCAGTGTCACCAGTCCACTTAGTATGCCAGAAGGTATTTGGATCATTGTCAAAGGCCTTTTCAACAGCGCCTTCAGTCGCGTTTCCTGGAAGTTGCTGACTGCTTGCGGTTGCTGTAATCTTATCATTTGAAATCAAGCGAGGATTTACAAATGGTTTGTCTGACAACTCTGCGCTATGCAAGATTCCTTTGAAACCACCGATACTTTCAAGCGGTAGTACCAAGCTATTGTGGGCAAAGCGAGGGTGGGCTGGATTTGCAATACGCTCAATCTTTTCACCATCCACATAGACTTCGGTTGATTGTGGTTTGGTCACGATAGAGATTTTATAACGTTTGTTCTTTTCAAGTTTTTTATTGAATTGGATATGGAACTGTTCAAACTGGTAAGCAAGATAACCGTCTTTATCAGCTAGATAGATACGATTGTCCCCACTTGTTGAGAAGGTTTGTTCCCCGTCTCCAGTGACAGTTACATCAAACTTCAAGACGTGACTTGGACCAACATCGCCAGCCAAACCTTCGATACTGCTATCTTTCTCAAAAGCCAATCCCTGTTCGCTTGCCTTCACCTTCTTGCTTGCATAGTTCTTGACTGTTTCAGAATTGATGGTAAACAAGTCGCTTTGATCAATCTCTTTATCAGGATTTGACTGTGGCGCATAAGGGCTCGTTGGTAGGGTGCGTTCTGCAAAGGTCGCAGCTGCACGGTCAGATCCCCAGGTTCGTTCTGCAGTGGTTTGCATGCTCTTGAAGAAGCGTTTGAAGATGTCATAAGAGGTCAAACCGGTCTCATGAAGGTCGATATTATCATTCCAAACTGCGTGACCACCACCAAGGATACTTGGATGAGAAGCTGGTAGAAGTGGACCTCCACCTGTTCTAAAATCATTCGGTGTCCAGCTATTGTACTGACGTTCGTAGTTAGCATAGTCCCCGTAGGCTGCTTGACTATTGCTTCCACTTGGCACACTATAGGTCGGTACATCTGTGATGTTGATAATTTTAGCTCCCTGAGCAATGGCTTCATTTGGTCGTTGCCATCCGATACTCCAGATATCAACTTCTACTCCGTTCCAATCAACAGGAGTGTTCCCACGTTTCGCACTGAGTGAGCCCCAAATACGAGGGGTATAACCTTTTCCTTTAATGTATTTGATAAGGTCATTGACATAGCGACGATAGCTTTCTCTGCTACCATAGTATTCATCCGTTCCGATATGAACAGTGGACACACCATGAAGCGGTGCATCTGGACCATCGAGGAGTTTGTCATAAACTGATTTGACAAATTTAAGAGTTTCTTCGTATTTATTGTCTAGATCGAGCATGGCAACACGTTCAACATTGTGTTTGCCAGCATAATCACTCAAACTACCTTGATACATGAGGTCTGGGCGGACTTTGACAAAGGACAAGGCGTGACCTGGTGTGTCAATTTCTGGCACTAGGTTGATATGCAAGGCCTTGGCAAGTTTAATCAGATTTTGCATTTCTTCCTTGGTATAATGCTCATCTGATGTCAATTTTTGACCATTCTTACCAACAATATCTGTCTCCACACGGAAACCAGTCTTAGCGTGTTCAAGTACATACTTGAGTTGTTCTTCTGGACTTAAATTCTTACCTGCCAAGTGTTCCTTGAGGAAGATATAGTTATCGTTGAGGTGCAACTGCAAGTCGTTCATCTTGTAGTAAGCCATGTTGAGCATGATGTCTACAAGGGTGTCATAAGGGATAAATTTACGACCTGTATCCAGCATAAAGCCACGGTGGCTGAAACTTGGGAAATCACGAATTTCGCCATTTTGGAGGTTACTTTCTCCCATTTGAAGAAGAGTCCGAGTGGCGTAGAAGGCTCCTGTGTTTGTGGCAGCTTCAATGGTAATCACATCATCTTGGATAGTGATGCCATAGCCTTCCTTGCCATAACCTTTGTTTTCAACCTTTTTAAACTCGATTCGTTTTTGAGCCTGTTTGTCACCTGTTGCAAGTTCTAATCCACGGCTAGCAAGGTCTGACTGGTAGAAGGTTGCAGCCTGATCAAAGCCAGAATCTCCTGTCGCAAGGACTGTATCTGAAGTGATAGAAGATTGGCCTTCTTTCCCATACCATTGTTGAACAGCTGGTGCTACTTTTGGTTTCACACCCACACCTTCGTCCTGATGTAGGCCCTTGATGACTACTTCAAACTCTTTTGTAAAAGTATGGCTATGGCTGTCTTTGATTTGCTGCACCATAACCTTAACGCGTTGATCTGTCAGAGGTTTATGGATACGATTTTGAAGGTCAATCACACCTTGCTTGTTGCTTCCTATAAGGCTAACTTTCCCTGGTAAAGTTGGTAGAACAAGCGACTGTCCGTCTTCTGCTACTGTTAGTTCGGTTACTTGGCGGATATCCGTTACCTTACTATGGTCCGGAACGTTTGAATAAGCTCGAATTTCTTGGATTCCAACATTTCTCCAACCCATTGTGCCAGCTTGGTAATCATTGACCTCCAATTTGAGGTACTTAGCTTGGATACTGTCAGCTAGGTCAACTTTCTCGTCTAAAACAGGTTCTCCGGTTTTGGTATGAGCGAGTTTCCATTGTTTTTCTCCGTTAGCCCCCACATCTTCTTGACCTGCGTAGTAGAGACTCCAAGATTTGATATTTGGGTCATTTTGCCCATTACGAAGACGACGATCCCAGTCAATTTCTACATGCTTGATGAGAGTAGTTTTTGGAAGAGTTAATTCGAAGGTTGGTTTTGGTACATCTCTATCTGTTGCCCAACGAGTATTGTCATCTCCATCAATGGCCTTATCTGCAGTAAAGTTTGTCCCAGTCTCATGGTTGCTCGCCTGGGCAGTAGCACCCTCGAGATGGTTGACATCTTCTCTATCTTCGATTGTCTTTTCAGCCGGTTTTTCTGCTGGTGTAGTGGTTTCCGCAGGTTGATTGTCTGCCTTTGGTGTTTCAACCGGTTTCGGCGTTTCTGCTGGCTTAGGACTTGTCTCTGGTTTTGCCTCTTCACTTGCTGCAGGATTGGTTCCCTCATCAGTCGCTGGAGTTTCTTCATGGCTTGCTTCTGTTGCAGCTTCTGCATCCGCCTTTTCAAGCGCAGCGGCTAAATCATCTGGTAACTTATCTAGGGCCTCAACATGAGTAATACTTCCCTCTGTCTCTGAAGGTGTTGCTGTTTCTGCCGCCTGAACCATATTGGCGCCAAAGATACTAGCACCAATCATAACGGAGGCTGCACCGATTGCAAATTTTCTTATACTATAGTGACAGCGTTTCTCAAAAAAATGTCTATCCATCTTTCTCCTATTCCTTTCATCCGCATACATGAGTAAGCGGTATCATTTCTCCTTTGAAAAAGGAGAGAACCAAGAGATCCTCTCCGGCTGTTTGTTCCTTTTTGATTCGAGTTGCTTTGAACAGCTGAAATCAAATCCCATTAATCTTCTTTACGTTTTGACGCAAGGACCGCAGCAGATAAAGCGATACTCACACTTGCTAAGAAGAGGGCAGCTTCTGAACCATGTTCTCCTGTAGCAGGAAGTTTCTCTTCTTTATCTTCCAGAGTTTGGGTATCAGATACTGGGCTTGGAGTGAGCGGGTACTCAGGTTTTTCAACTGTTGGAGCTGCTTGATCTCCAGCGGTAGCCAATACACCTGTGTAGGCTGGTTTCTCGTTTACCAAGGCTTGAACCGCATTGACGCCGCCCTTAAACTCTGGGGCTTCATTGACAGCTGCTTCAACTGCATTAACCCCACCCTTGAACTCAGGGACTTCATGTACAGCTGCCTCTGCCGCATTAACTCCTCCCTTGAACTCAGGAACTTCATGTACAGCTGCTTCTGCTGCATTGATGCCACCTTTGTATTCTGGGGCCTCATTGACAGCTGCTTCTGCTGCATTAACACCGCCCTTAAACTCTGGGGCTTCATTGACAGCTGCTTCTGCTGCATTGACGCCGCCTTTGAACTCAGGTACATCAAGAACTGGTGGTTGTTCTTCCCCCTTGCTACTTGTTGGAGCGTCTGGTTTCGTAGCAGAATCTTTTAATTGGTTGAGATAGTCTGCGAAGTAGGCCACCATTCTTTCCGTCAAGAGATGGTTATCCGTCGCATATTTCATGCTCGCCTGAACGCTAGCCACTTCCTCTTGATTGTCCTTGTCTGTTAATTTCTGCGCCTTAGCCAAAGCTGCTTCATAGCCAGACATGTCAAGCTGTGTTTCTGCTACCTGTGGACGGGTAAAGATGAGTTCCGCTGCAGATTGGTATTTATCGCCACCATCTCCGTAAGTCTTGGTACCTGTAAGGACAATTTTCTTAGCCTTGATTGTCTTGCCAAAGTCAATGTCTTTTGGCTTGTTGTTATCTGGCCAATCTGTCACGGTGAAGGTATGTTCTTTACCAGACTCATCTGTGACAACCAGTTTCACATCACGCAAGTTACCATTTGAACCTGATCCACGTGGAACATAGCGAAGTCCAGTGATTTCAGTTGGTTCTTTCAAGACCATGGTTGCAGGCTTGCCTACATCTCCACCATTCCAAGATGTATGCCATAGACTAGACACATTGCCATCAAAGGCATTCTCAATACCTTCACCTGGTTGAGCTGGCGCATCCAAACTTTCAAAGTCTTCTGCTACCAAGGCTGTCTTCTTCTGAACCAAAGCATTCTTCAGAGCTTCAATCTTGGCAATTTCTGCACGCGCATCTTCAACACTGATATCATCATCGGCCTGACTGAGATTAAAGACTGCTTCTTTCAAGGCGTCCATAGACTCTTTCGTATAGTTGGTCATGGCAACCGTTGGCAAGTAGTTCTTCAGAGCATTTTCTGTCAACATCTTACCTGTTAGGGTAATTTCCTCGATGTGAAGATTGTCCATCATGAAGTCGTTGTAACCACGGAAGTTGGCATTTCCGCCAGAATCTCCACGAGTATTGCTTGCGTTTCCAGTTGAGTAGATACCTACCCAAGTATCGCCTGTTTCTGCACCTGTCACAAGGAAGGTTGCCTTCTTGGCTTTCTTAGAATCCGTCCAAGTATTTGGCAATTCATGCATTTCCAAGTTGCTTGCTTGAGTACCACGACGACCTGACTGGAATTCTCCCTTACCAACTACAAAAGCATAGGTATTGTCTGATCCAGCTTCGTATTCAAAGGTTACACGGTAGGTCTTACCAGCTTCAAAGCGGAAGTTTTGTGGGATGGTTTGGTAAACCAAGTTACGACGGCTAACCAGTCCATTGGTCTTGAGTGACCAATTTCCATCGATAACATCATCAACTTTCTTACCGTTCCAACCACGTTGTGTATATGGATCATGCTTTTCAGACAAGTGAGTGCGGTTGTCTTCAACACCTTCGACACCGCCCACTACGAATGGGAAGATACCCTGAGCAACATTTTCAAAGTCTTGCTTGAAGGTTCCTTGACCTGTATCGTGCTTGTCCCCGTACATGCTTGAATTATTTTCAAAGGTACGAATTTCATCAAAGTAAGTTGCTTCATCACCAGCTTCACGACTCAAAGTAAGAGTAACGTTTAATACGTCTGATCCAGTTGTAAAGAAGGCATACATGTTTTGGAAGTAACTTGTATCGTCAACTGTAGCATTTTCACGACGATTGTTATGAGCATAAGCTTTGATATAGTTGAGAGCGAGTGACTTATTGGTATAAGTAGTCACTTCTTTCTCGCCAGTATTCACTGTGATACTTGCCTTAGCATTACTACGGTTATCGACACCAACATAAACCGCATACTTGGTATTTGGTTTCAAGCCAGTCAGTTTCTGAGTAAGACTGACCTTGCTCTTATTGCCTTGGATACGAAGCATTTCATTTGCGCCTTGTGATTTGACAATTTCTGCCTTGGAAGCATCACCAGAAATGGTCCAGTGTTTCAAGGTTCCACTGTTAAATCCTTGGTCATAGATGTGCATGCCTTCGCTCCATGACATTTCAGGATTGGTTTGTTTTGAACGGTAGAGAACGTATGGTTGATTTGCTAGAAGGTCTAGGGTAATCTTGCCATCTTTTACAGTTAGTTCTTGATCTTCTGTTTTACCTTGGTCAGTTAGCTTGTAAAGGTAAACCTTACTATTTGCCCAATCGCTCGGAAGTGTCCAAGTTGTTGCACCGGCCTGCGTATTGAAGTAGTACATTTTTTCCTTATCAGTAGGAAGTTTCTTACCATTCGCATCCCAGTTCCAAGGAGTCAAGTAAGCTGAGCCATCTTGGATGACACGTCCATTGAGCGTTACTGTACGTTCGCGATATTGCGGGCTATTGACATCATTTGACTTACGAGTCACAACAACCTTGTTACCTGCTGCATCGACTAGCTCAACCTTCATTTCTGGAGTCCATTTATAGGTGCTACCATTATCGGTCATGGTAACTGGCGTACCATTTTCCCATTTACTTACAGTGAAGTGTTGGAAGTACTTAGTCATGACGTCATGGGCAAAGAGGTTAGTCACGTAGCCATTGTAGTCACTTCTTCCTTGCCAGCCTTCAAAGTCTTTCATGCTGTAGCCACCTAGAAGTGGATAGTTGGCTGCACCACCATAACTTCTGTAGTCCCCAACCCAAGAATCTTTTTGGTGGTTGCGGATAAAGCGTGTGATGGCGCTGTTGATACCTTTATTAGTATAGCCACCATAGGTCAAGTCAGCTGCCCAGTGTTGGAAGGTAGAGTCGTATTCACCACCATGGCCCCACTCGATCGCAAAGCGCCAGCCTTGTTTGTTAATTTCTTTAGCAAGAACGTGAGTAGCCCAGGCACCATTATCACCTGATTGGCCATTGCCCCAAACGTCCACATAGATAAAGTCGAGACCGTCACCAAGTTTTTTCTTCAAGTCTTCCCAGCGAGCCAAGCGTCCATGCGCCAAGTCATAAGCAGCATCGATGTTGATACCTTGGTCTAGCCAATTCCAACCATAGCTGTAGCTTCCATCTGGATTCTTACGAAGAATATTTTCATTAAAGTATTTAGACTCAGGATAGGTCTCAGAAGCGTTCACGTGGATACCTAGATGAGCTCCATATTTCTTCGCTTTTTCAATCAAGGTCTTGAAGTCTTCGACACCACCAATACGTTTACCAATATCAGCATAGTTCAAGTGTCCAGAGTCGTGACCTTCACTACCATAACCTTTAAGGAGAACCCCCTGTCCAAGACCATCTGTGTGGAGATTGATCTTCTTGATACCATCCAAGGTCATAAGGAATGGGTTTTGTGCTTGAGAACCAAAGTTCATCGCGATACGATAAGCTGTAATATCCTTAACTTTTTCCCAACCTTGAGGGTTGTTCATAATGCTTCGATAAGCAATGGCACCATCTTGCCAGTCGACTTTGTTGTCAGCATTGGCATCTTCGGTGATAACAACCTTGGCACTTGGAAGTTCCTTGGTGTATTCTGGGAAAACAATGCCCTTATAAGCTTTTTCCCATTGCCATTCAGAGCTATGAATTCCGACATAGTTGGCATTTCCAACTGTTTCTTTATAGGCTGTCAAACGAGTCCAGTCATAAGAACCTCCACCGTAGCTGTTTTGAGAGTTGCTCCAAACACCTGCAGCAAGCTTATCTGTAGAAACAAATCCATACATGTAACCCTTAGCCAAATCCTTCATTGGATTGGTTACATCGATATGATCATCTCCGCTAACATGGGTATTGTTTGACATGGTTGCCCCATCAAACTTAGCACCAGCTTGATCACTCGAAACAGAGACTAAAGCATTACCAAGGAAACTAATCGTGGAAAGCAATTTTCTTTCGTCATCAATCTTTTGACCTGGAGTGACTTGATTGTGGTTGACAATCTTGGTCACATCAAAGTGCAATTGATTGTCCACAACTTGCAAGCGTACTGTCATTTCCGCATTGATAAGATTAGCATCATCGCGAAGCTTCATCAAGTACTCTGCTGTTGTCTCATTGATTTTTTTGTAGGTAACTTCAGGGGTGACTTCGTGTTTGTTGATAAATACTTTATTGAACTGTTGCACCTGTCCTGGCAAAGTATGACCATTCAGCGTGTATTCTTTGACACGAGGGAAGGCTTGGTCAATCACTGCCTTGAGGACCTTGGACTGGATCGTATCATAAGTCACCTTGCTATCGTCAACAACTGGACCTGTTTCTTTCTGGGCAGGAGTATCATCTGCTTTTACACCTTCTTGATTGTCTGTTTTAACGCTGACAACTGTACGCTCATTGCCATAGGAACCAGCTTTTAGGACGATTTTCTTCTCATTTTTGAGAGTTTCATTAACAGCTGCTGGCAAAGTGACCGTATCAAAGAGTTTCTCATCATTATTCGTTGCATTGAGTTGTCCATCTGACTTGAGGGTAATTGATAGGCGGTTAATTGATCCTGTCTCAGGCGCTGCTACACGGCCCCCCTTATACCAGGTGCTATCGGTTGGAGATTTATACTCCCAGAACCAGCCATCTTTGTCATAACCAACAAAAACATTGTTCTTGGTATCTTTAAATTTCAAGAAGACACCAAAGCGTGATTTGCCCTTTTCAGAATCATCTTTGAAGGTTAAATCAACCGTCGCATTTCCATTAGCGTCAACTGTCAATCCTTGTTTTTCAAACAAGGCTGGTTTATCGCCATTGTCGTTCTGTGCAGTTGAAGACAATTGATTGTAGCGGACACCCTTTTCTTCACGAACAGTAACTGTTCCCTGCTGTTCTTTTTTTGCTACCGTTTGCCATTCAGGGGTTACTGTCTTAGGGGTTTCAGGTTTAGCAGCTGCAGGTTTATCCTCTTTTGGTTTTTCTTCAGCCGGTTTTTCTTTCTCTTCCAAGTCTGCTGGTTTCACACTTGAAATTCCCTGCATGTGGTCCTGGATCCATTTTAGTTGAGCTGGTGAGAAGAGAATGCCTCCGCTCCGTTTTCCAACTACACCATTTTGATGAACACCGACTAGTTTGCCTTCTGTATCAAAGATACCGCCGCCACTAGCACCCGGTTTTCCTCCTTGGTAACCAATCCCTTGGACACCCTCTCCGTATGATTCCGCAAAATCAACTGTAGTATTGACAATCGGATTCAATTTCCCTTCTGGATAACCAAAGACATGGAGTTTATCTCCAATTTTCTTAACAACTGGTTTTTTAGTTACTTCAACAGGCGTATTTTCTAGAACTGTACGCAATCTCACTAGGGCCAAATCATTTTTGAAGCCCTTCAGATAGCCTTCACGATCCCAATGAATAATATCTTTCTTGCTAAACTTGACATCTGGCAATCCCGGATATGAGATGCTATAGATATCTCCATCCCCTTGATCATTGTCCACAACCTTACGGATATTACCGTCTTGGCTGTCCTTGATAAAGTTATGAGAAACCGTCAAAACAAGGTCTTTAGCAACGACAATACCGCTACCTTCTCCTGATGGCGTCTTAATCTTAACAGTCGCGCCGTAGTTTAATTCCCCATTGGTAGTCTTAGCCACATCTTCTGGGACGAGCTTCCCAGTATCTTGGGCCAACTGATCCTTGTCAACTTCGCGCCCATTGTCTTCAGCTTTCTCCAACTTATCTTCTAATTCTTTTGGCAAATTGCTTGGCTTTTCAGACTTTTCTTTTTCTTGAGCCAACAACTCTTCTTCTGTTTGAGAGCCTTCAGTAGTTTCAGCCGAACCAGGATTCTGAGCGGCGGCTTCCTTGTCAAAATCGTGCCCCGCATCACTAGCCTTCTTATCCAAATCAGCTAGTTCACTTGGCAAATTATCTGTTGAACCAACCCTTGCTTGATCAGCCAATACTGGGGCAGTCGCAAAGAAAGTCGCTCCAATCATCACCGAAGCTACTCCAAGCGTAAACTTACGAATACTAAACTTACAGCGTTTTTCAAAAAATTGTTTATCCATAAACTCCTTAATCCTTTCACTTAACAGTAAGCGTTTACATTTCTTTTTTTAAAAATACTCCTTTCTCTGAAAGTACCGTGCTTAACTGTCATAAATAAAAAAATAATTATACTTTTAATATAACAAATAATATCTAAGAAAGCAATAGGAAAAAGGAAAATTCGCAAAAATTTCTCAAGACACCCCAAATTTAAAAGCTCGCTTTAAAGATATAAAAAGGACTTAGCATCCAAGAGGAATACTAAATCCTTTCTCATATCCTGTAAAATTTATTTCACATGGTTTGCGAGGTCTTCTTGAGCCTTCTTATTAGACTCTTCTTTTTCTTTCAACCAGTTTTCTTGAGCTTTTTGGTACTCTTCTGTTGTTACCGCCTTATCTTGTACATCTAGGTATTTATACAAGAGGGCTTCGCTCATACCCTTGTTACCAGAGTATGCAAACGGAAGTGTAAATGGTACCATCTTAGACAACATTGGACGACCAGTTTGAGAAGTTGTTGGGATGAGCAAGGCACTGTCTGTCAACCAAGCTTGGGCAGCAGCATATTTTTCATAACGTTTTGAAACGTCAGTAGTTTCTTCCCCAGCTTCCACAACCATTTTTTCGTAGTCTTCCAAACCAACTTGCTTGGCAGCAGCGTTGTTTGTTCCTGAGTCAAATCCTAGGTAAGTCTTTGTATTTTCCCCTACAGATGGTTTGATAATATCAAGGTAGGTAGAAGGGTCTGCAAAGTCTGGAGACCAACCAACGTTATCTGAGATATCCCAGTCTTCTCCAGCCGCAGTTTCAGCAAAGTAAGTGATGTTCAAGACATCGTCTTTTTGAAGTTGTTGGATATCGACAACCACATTATCAGATCCTAAGTTTTCTTCAACTGACTGTTTAAAAGATTGGACACGTTGAACTTTTGTTGTATTGGTTTGATCTACAGGCATATCCAAGTGGATTGGGAATTTCACACCTTCCGCTTGAAGGGCCGCCTTAGCTTTAGCAAACTCTGCTTTGGCCTTATCTGGGTTGTAGAGTCCATCTTGAGCATCATCTAAGTTCACGTTGCTCCACTCGTCACCATAAGTCACCAATTTTTCTTTGACCATTTCGCCAAAGTTCTTTCCATCTGCCTGTACAAATGTAGGAGGAACAAACAAGTTACGAAGCAGTTTAGTTGCCCCGCTTGCACCATTTACTTGAGAAGCATAAGCCGTTCTATCGAAACCAAAAGCAAGAGCTTGACGGAAGTCCTTGTTTAGAAGAGCTTTCTTGGTTGATGTTTTTTCTTCATCCGTTGTCTTAGAAGTGTACTTATAAGACTGGCGATCAATATTCGTACCTACTAAATAAGTAGTAGAGTCTTGTTGTGTATAAACAATATTGTCTTTAAATGCCTTTTCAGTCTCTGTGTAGCTAGCGCTTGTTGGGAAGAGACGAGCCATTGTAAAGCTACCGTCTTTGAAAGCTTCAGTTGGTTTGTTGGTATCTTGTCCATCCCAGAATGATAATTTAACCTTATCGATATGGACATTGTCCTTATCCCAGTAGTTAGGATTTTTCGCAAATTCGACAGAAGATTTAGCTACAATTGATTTGAGTAAGAATGGACCATTGTAGAGAATACTGCTTGAATCAGTTCCCTTAGCGAAGTCATCCCCTTTAGAGTTCAAGAACTCTTCATTTACTGGGGCCAAAACTCCCATCGTTGTCTTAGAATTCCAGAAGCTTTCTGGCTTGTTCAATGTGTACTGAACTGTATAATCATCAAGAGCCTTGATTCCTACTTGAGAGAAGTCTGTAATCTCTCCTTTAACATAGGCGTCCAATCCTTTGATTGATTCTTGAACTAAATAAAGACCATCAGATTTTTTATCAGCAGCATATTTAAGTCCTGTTACAAAGTCTTGAGCTTTGACTTCTGCGTATTCCTCACCCTCAGAGGTATACCATTTTGCATCCTTACGAAGCGTATATGTGTAAGTCAAGCCATCCTTAGATACAGACCAATCCTCAGCCATAGATGGCACAAAGTTACCATAGCGGTCATTTTCGAGCAAGCCATCGATAACATTGCTCGTAATATTTGCTGTAGCCGCTTTATTAGTTGTCAAATAGTTTAGGTTATCAGGATCCGTTTCATAGATGTATGAGAATGTCTTCTCACCTTTAGCACTTGAACTTGATCCAGAGCACGCAGCCAGAGTACCAGCTGCCAATAATGTCACACCCGCAAGGGCAAGTAATTTTGAACTTTTCATCATTTTCTCCTTTAAAATTTACATCCCATTATAGACCCTTTTCAGAAAGTTGTCAACAGAATTTTCAGAATTTTTGAATGATTTTAGCATTTTCTGAAAAAATTTTTTTGATAGATAGCCATAGTATTAAATTCCAATTTGTATAACTTACGATTTCCAAAATACAAACGGTCAAACCAAAGGTAAAAATCAGATTTTTTATCATTTTTTTGCTATGATTAACATAGAAGAAAAGCTGAGGAGGAGACAATGATATTAATTACAGGTGCGAATGGTCAGCTCGGTACCGAACTACGTTATTTACTAGATGAACGAAATGTGGACTATGTTGCAGTGGATGTGGCCGAAATGGATATCACTAATGCTGAAATGGTTGAGAAAGTCTTTGCTGAGGTCAAGCCAACTCTAGTCTATCATTGTGCAGCCTACACTGCTGTGGATGCGGCTGAAGACGAGGGGAAAGAACTGGATTTTGCCATAAACGTAACTGGAACGGAAAATGTAGCCAAGGCCTCTGAGAAATACGGAGCTACCCTTGTCTATATCTCGACAGACTATGTCTTTGATGGGAAGAAACCCGTCGGACAAGAATGGGAAGTCGGTGACCTACCCGATCCGCAGACAGAGTACGGGCGTACCAAGCGAATGGGTGAAGAACTCGTTGAAAATCTTACGTCACAACATTACATCATCCGCACTGCTTGGGTCTTTGGAAATTATGGCAAAAACTTTGTCTTTACCATGAAAAATCTTGCCAAAACCCATAAAACTCTCACTGTAGTTAACGACCAACACGGTCGCCCAACCTGGACACGTACCTTGGCTGAGTTCATGACCTACTTGACTGAAAATCAAAAAGAATTTGGCTACTACCACTTATCAAATGACTCCACTGAAGATACCACTTGGTATGACTTTGCTGTCGAAATTCTTAAGGACAGTGATGTTGAAGTAGTACCAGTAGACTCCAGCAAGTTCCCTGCTAAGGCTAAACGTCCCCTCAACTCAACCATGAGTTTAGCCAAAGCGAAGGCGACAGGTTTCGTCATTCCAACCTGGCAAGATGCCCTTAAAGAGTTTTATAAACAAGAAGTAAGAAAATAACAGATTACGACATACATAAAAAGCAAGAGAACTCAAAGTCTCTTGCTTTTTAGTATCTGATTAGTTAATTACTTTTTGCGTCTTGGCATAGTTAGCCTCGACGGCTTCTTTTTCAGATTTCCACCATTCTTGGTTGTCTGTGTACCATTTGATGGTCTCTTTGAGACCTACTTCAAAATTGGTAAACTCTGGCTTCCAGCCTAGTTCATCACGAAGTTTGCTGGCATCAATAGCATAACGCAAGTCGTGGCCAGCACGGTCGGTCACATGATCATAAGCGTCAGCTGGCTGTCCCATTTCCTTGAGAATGAGTTCCAGCACTTCTTTATTGTTCTTCTCGCCATCCGCACCAATCAAGTAAGTTTCGCCAATTTGACCCTTTGTCAAAATTGTCCAAACACCTGAAGAATGGTCATTGGTATGGATCCAGTCACGGACATTCTTACCTTCACCATAGAGTTTTGGCTTGATTCCACTCAAGATATTGGTGATTTGGCGCGGAATGAACTTCTCAATATGCTGGTAAGGACCATAGTTGTTTGAACAGTTAGAAATCGTCGCTTTCACACCAAAAGAGCGCACCCATGCTTTGACAATCAAGTCTGAAGCTGCCTTTGTTGATGAGTAAGGCGAGCTTGGATTGTACTTGGTTTCAGCTGTAAACTTCTCACCTGGACCTTCTCCATGACCTGGCAAATCTTCACGCAGAGGCAGATCCCCATAGACTTCGTCAGTCGACACATGGTGGAAACGAAGATCATATTTACGAGCTGCTTCCAATAGAGTGTAGGTCCCGATGAAGTTAGTGTAGATAAAGGGGCTCGGGTCATTGAGCGAGTTGTCATTATGACTTTCTGCCGCATAGTGAACGATCGCATCCGCTTCAGCTGCCAGCTTGTCTACCAAGACTGCATCAGCAATATCTCCAACAACCAACTCAACGCGGTCGCCTAAAATTTCTTCAATATTAGCACGATTACCTGCATAAGTCAGTTTGTCCAGCACTGTAACATGAACATCTGGAAAGTTATTATAAACATAGTGGACAAAGTTAGAACCGATAAAACCAGCTCCACCTGTCACGATGATATTTTTGTATTCAGTCATTTTTATTCCTTAACTTTTTTACAAATCTTCTTTTCTTAGTGGTTTGACATCCTTTAGCAGTGGATGATGTTTATCTGCTTCCGAAACTTCTGCTTCTGCTAGATTTTCCCACTGGATTCCCAAAGCTGGGTCTGCATAGTTGACAAAAGCATATTTAGGCTTGAGTTCAAGTGCCCAGTAGTCATTGACCAGATAGCTATAAGAAACTGTATCCGAGAGTACTTGGAAACCATTGGCTACGCCACGAGGGACAAAGATTCCCTTACTTGCATCAATCTCGGTCTGATAAACATTTCCAAAAGTCTCACCTTCACGTAGGTCAACCCAAGAACCCAGAACCTTGCCACCATCTGCTACTGAGATATACTTGTCCCAAGGTTCAGCATGGAGGCCTCGGAGAACATTTTTGCGAGAAAAGCTGACGTTGTTTTGCAGTTTCCCTTCAGCAAAGAAGCTTTCAGGAAAACCAAGCGGTAGCATCTTTTCTTTCTGAAAATTTTCCTTAAACCAGCCACGATTGTCACCATGAACCGGAATATCAAACTCTAACAAACCTGGAATGGCATCAATCTTGTGCACTGCAAGTGTTTTGCCGAAAAAATTATCTGTCATCTAGATTTCTCCAATCAAACGAAGCAAGTATTGCCCGTATTCATTCTTTTTAAGTGGTTGCGCCAACTTCAGCACATCTTCACGGCTGATATAACCCATTCGGTAGGCAATTTCTTCCAGATTAGCAACCTGAACATTTTGCATCCGTTGAACCGTTTCGATATATTGGGAAGCCTCTAATAGACTCTCATGCGTCCCTGTATCCAACCAGGCAAAACCACGTCCCATAAGCTCAACAGACAAATCCCCACGTTTCAAATAAGCATTGTTAACATCTGTGATTTCCAACTCGCCACGAGCGCTTGGTTGGATATGTTTGGCAATCTCTACAACATCATTATCATAGAAATAAAGACCTGTCACTGCATAGTTAGAGCGAGGATGCTCCGGTTTTTCTTCTATGGAAATAGCATTCATGTCTGTATCAAACTCGACCACACCAAAACGCTCTGGGTCCTTCACTTGATAACCAAAAACAGTCGCACCTTTCTCTTTCTTGGCTGCCTTTTGAAGCATTCTGCTCAAGCCAGGTCCATGATAGATATTATCTCCCAAGATCAAAGCAACACTATCGTCACCGATAAATTCTTCACCAATAAGAAAAGCCTGAGCAAGTCCATCTGGACTTGGCTGTTCCGCATAAGAAAGTTTAATCCCAAATTCGGAACCATCCAAGAGCAGATCCTTAAAGCGGGGTAAATCCTGTGGTGTTGAGATGATCAAAATGTCCTTAATCCCAGCCAACATCAAGGTTGACAAAGGATAGTAAATCATAGGTTTATCATAAACCGGCATCAGCTGTTTTGACGCAGCTCGTGTAAGAGGGTACAGTCGGGTACCTGAGCCACCCGCAAGAATAATACCTTTCATAATAGAATAACCTTTCTTCGTTATGTTTCAATTACTAAACTCTTCCTCTACCACATTCAGAGCACGCTCGATTACCACATGCATATCGTAGTATTTATAATCTGCCAAACGTCCACAGAAAATCACCTTATCATTCTGTGCCGCTTCTTCTTGATATTTAGCAAAGATAGCATTGTTTCTCTCATCATTGATTGGATAATAAGGCTCATCACCTCGCTTCCAGTCAGCAGGATATTCACGCGTAATAACTGTCTTTGGTTGCGCTCCGTATTCGAAGTGCTTGTGTTCAATGATGCGAGTATAAGGAATTTCACGCTCTGTATAGTTAACAACTGCATTTCCTTGATAGTTTTCTTCATCTAGAACTTCATGCTCAAAACGAAGACTACGGTATTCTAACTCACCATGCTTATAATCAAAGTATTGGTCAATCATCCCTGTAAAGACAACTTTTTCAGCAGAAGTCTCTAATTCTTGACGATTGGCAAAAAAGTCAACGCCAAGTTCTACTTCTAAATCCTTCAGCATATTTTCGATGATAACGTTGTAACCCCCAATTGGAATCCCTTGATAACGGTCATTAAAATAATTATTATCAAAGGTTAAACGAACTGGCAAGCGTTTAATGATAAATGGTGGGAGGTCTGTTGCAGAACGTCCCCATTGTTTTTCAGTATATCCCTTAATCAACTTTTCATAGATATCCGGACCAATCAACTTAATAGCTTGTTCTTCCAAGTTTTTAGGCTCAACATCTTTCATATGAGCCGTTTGTTCAGCTATCTTATCTTTCACTTCTTGAGGAGTCTTGGTTCCCCACATAGCATAGAAAGTATTCATGTTAAAAGGAAGATTGTAAAGACTGCCCTTGTAATTGGCTATAGGCGAGTTGATATAGTTGTTAAATTCAGCAAATTGATTTACATAATCCCAGACTTTTTTGTTTGAAGTATGGAAAATGTGGGCACCGTACTTGTGAACGTTAATACCTTCAACGTCCTCACAGTAGATATTACCACCAATATGATTACGCTTATCAATCACTTTTACTTTTTTCCCACGCTTGGTCGCTTCATAAGCAAAAATTACTCCTGACAAACCAGCACCAACGATTAGATAGTCGTACATTTTGTTCTCCTTTTTATAATTTAACAATTCGATTGAAATAAGGGATTTTCATTAACATTCCAACAATAATAAAACTAACACTTAAAGTAAATATAACAAAAAGTAAATATGCTCCTACAAAACTAAAACCAAATAGTTTTTCCCACAACTTCATAATGTAAGTGTGTATTATAAAAACTCCCATGGTTTGATTAGAAAGAAAAACAATCCATTTGTTGTTATCTTGATTCAATGCAAGTGAGAATATAGTTAGAAAAATTCCTAAACTTACAACTTTGACAAATAGAAGATCATAAAAATATTCAGCAAAAAAATTATGGTAGGTGGTTCTTGCTAAGAAAAATAATATTAAAGGCGAAACCAGGAACAAAAGTACTACGATTATTTTCATCCATCTCTTAAACCTATTTTTGATAATATCTTTGTCAAATTGAGCTATAAAGCCACCTAAAAGATAATAGAAAAACCAAGTCCATAACCTAAAGGTTTGTATAACATATGTTTGTATTGGCATTTGAAGTACAATATTTGTTAACTCAAAAATCAAACCAATAACCAGCAATACAGATAGAGTGTATAAATAACTTCTTTTTGAATTAAGGAATTTTTTCAAAATAGGCAAACATATATAAATAAGTATAAGCGCACCAAAAAACCAAAACTGGAAGAAATACCCCTTTTGTATCAAAGAACCCACAATTTTTTTAATTGGATTAACTGTAAAGTCACGTTTAAAAAGCCAAATGATTACGGACCATGACGATACTGTTATCAGAATCCACTTTACTTTCTGCAGTATATAGGAATAGGTAATCTCTCTCTTTCCTAACAATAAATAACCATTAACCATAAAAAATAAAGGAATAGAATAGGTTCCTAAATAGTATAAATATGTCGAAAAATTCCATGAACCTGTCTCTTTAAATCCCCCCATCGCTGTATGGAGTAGAACAACCCCAACACATGCAAGTACTTTTAGTAGATCTAAGTTAATATTTCGATATTTGCGCATTCTAATTTTTCCTAATTATTTGTTTTAATCCTTTCACATCTACCACTTTTAGAGATAGAATCGCAAAAAGATAAATGATTCCACCAATCACGGCAAATGCTAAAACATTTACGATTGGCGAAAAATGTATAACTGTTTTTGAAACTAGCAGGAGGCCATACATAATAGCTGATGCTAGAATAATCTTCATCATCGATCCGATAATCGGAACATCTTTTATATATTTGCGAGTAAAGAACAGTTGAATTGCCCAAACAAAGGCTTCAGTCAAGACCGAGACAATTGCAGCCCCCATATAACCAAGTTTGGGAAGAAACAACAAATTTAATCCCACACTGGTAATTGCGGGAACCGTTGTTGAAATCATAAATTCTTTATTTTTATTATGTGGAATTAAAATCTGAATTCCCATAATATTGGTCCAGCCGATAAAGAACATCCTAAAGATCATGATTGCTATCGCGAAACGTGCATCTTGAAAATCTTGACCAAGGAAAAATTGAACAAAATCGTCATTAACAATCAACATACCTGTCATAATCGGAAAAATAATCAAATTATAAACTAGAAATGAAATCTCATGCATCTTATTGACTTCTTCATGATTGTTTGTTGCTAATAAATTAGCAACTCGAGGCAACATGACGCTCCCCAATGACGTTACCAAGGTTAATAAAATATTCACCAATTTAAGTGCCTGATCATAGATTCCTACATCTTTTGTAGAGGCTAAAACTCCAAGCATCGTACGATCTAAAGTAACGTATAAAGAGATTGCTATCTGAGGAAGAAATAATAAAATAATTGGTTTCAAATGGTACCTAGCGTATTTTAAATCAACATGGGGCTTCCCAATAAACTCTCGGGCCGGCAACCACATACTTAATTGTCCCAATAGCTCAAATATTGTTAATAAGAACACATAAAGGTAAAGGTCGTTAGTAGATTTGACAAACAGGAAAATCGAGATTACCCCAACGAGTTTTACCGTAATATTTCGAACAGTAATTTTACGAAAATCCTCTAACCCTTGAAAAAGCCAGGAAATATCTAAACCTTTAGAAACTAAACTCAATCCCAAAATATAGGCTACTGGGTTTTGCATTGAAGGAAGGTTAACGCAAAAAATACAATATAAGGAGATTGAAAGGATTGTAGCACCTAATTGTAAAAAGTAGATACCCCAAAAGTTTTTATTAATCTCATTACGATGTCCAGAAATCACCTTGGTCCCATAGTTGGCGACACCTAAAGTAGCGAGCAATATAAAGTAAGTTACTATAGAACTATAATATCCATAATCACCTAACTCTTGAGAACTAAAGATTCTAGTAATATAGGGTGTAGTTATTATTGGGAGAACAACTACTAGTATCTGATATGACAAATTATAAACATAATTCTTTAAAATCTTCATCTTTAATTAACTTAGTCTTTCTAGGAGTATTTATAAAGACAGTGCAATAAAACTTAATTAGAAAAGAGAGAATAGCACCTTGAAAGATTTATTAACAATCTACTTTTATAAATAAACTACTACTTATTAAATAATTTCTTCTGAATTCTTTGTAAGAGTCCTGGTTCTTCTGTTGAAAAAACTGGAAACTCTTTTACAGTTAGTTGTTTCTTATGTACCCATACATTAATTAAACGTTCGGCAACAAAACCAATCATACGAGTATTGTAACTATCATATCTTGAGTAATCAATCTTCTTATCTAATTCAAAAAGAATCGGAAATAACCAACTGCAATATTCATCCATCATTTCTCTAGACATTATAAACATATTATAACAGTATCCTGTTTTTTCTTTAGAAAACCAATTAAAAGCATCAAGGTAATCTTTATTGTTTTCTGAAATAATCTGTCTACACATTTCCCAAACTTCATGATCGTGATTCTTGTTAAAAAACTCTTCAGCGGTATACCCGTTATACTCGTTCATACCCTTTGATGGTAATATTACATCATAATCATTTAATTGTTTTAGAATATCATTCTTTGTTAAAATAGAATTCTGTTTAAAAAAACGCTTGTTTTTCCCAAAATAACGTCTATAATGGCATAAACCAACAATATCATCTTTAGAATTTTTCCAAATCCAATACAATCCTGTTAATTCACAAAATGTAAAGTTTCTATCAGAAATATTATCATCTCCCTGATTATCTCTTAAATAATTCTTTTCTCCAATATTCTTATTCGCGCCCACCAATATAGGGATATATAGGTCCTGGTCTTGAACTTGATTATAAGATTTATGTGTTGCGACGTATAGCTTCACTTCCATTACACTCCCTTAATATAAAACCTTAATTTCCTATAAAGACATTTAAATTTTAATAGAACAGGATTACTGGGCCAAACTCCAAAAAAAGTGTATATTACTGAATAATTTTTAGAGTATTTTTTCAATAACCATTGTATCGCATCAAAATAATTAAGGTTTAAAGATTTCCCATCTGACACATGCCATAACTCACTTGGAAAAACTAATACTGGCGAATTGATTAACTTCATCTGTAATGCATAGTCTGTTCCATATAAATGCCAGGTAGGACCGATTATACTAAATTGATTCGTACTAAAAACTTTTTTCGGAATAATAATCAAACACTCATCAATTGCATCAACTTCAACAGGGGTACTTATAGATTTACTAGCCGCTTTTGTTTTCGGGTCCCCATGAAAAATATTTGAAAAACTGACGACCTTTCCCTCAATATTCTTTACCCCTGCTACTCCTGCTACTCCAAATATGAAATTTCTACAATAAGATTCTAGTTTTGCTAACTCAAAGTCATCTTGAAAACTAATATCTTGATGAACAAAAAATAGATAATCACCTTTTGCTTGTTTGCCTCCAAAATTCAAAGCCTCAGCAGCAGAATTAAATCCATATTTATTGGAATCCACTATAATAAGTTCATATTTAACATCTTTTTGTCTAGATAAAGATGATTTAAGAATTGTATTTAACTTATCGTAATTATTCGATACGCATATAAGTGATATCATCTCCAATTCCCTCTCTTTCATCTAAAAACGTTCTCGCAATTAAAAACAAAAATGGATTAAACCACAATAAAAATAATTGTGGGTCAATACAAGCTCTTACTGACCAAAAAATTAACACAATCAATAAAGTTTTATTTTGATTAATTATAACTTTTCTCATTATAATTGAATAGCTTATTAACATAAGGAAAAAAATTATTGTTCCATAGCTTATAAGTATATTGATGTACGACGAATCTACATAAAAATAAGAATTTGCCGAAGTATCCCATTGAACATGAGTTCCAAATAATCTTAGAGGGTACCTCCTTAAACCTTCTTGACCAAATCTCAACCTTTGACTCAATAAGTTATTTATTAAAGATAATAAACTATTTCTACTATCAAATTTTGCTGTCAGCCAATAAGTCATATACGCCATAATTGGATAAATAAGAGTAAGTAAATATTTCAGAAATTTAAAATTCATATTGATTGATATAAATCTTCTCGAAAACGATATCAAAAGAAGGATAAATACCATAATAAAAGTAAGACGGGTATCTGTGTATTTATAAATAACTATATTTAATAGTACACAAATAAAAAGCTCTTTTATTGTCCAATATTTTTCACCTTTTAAATACACATATTCCAGCAATATACTCAGGAAATAATTCGGAGTAAATGATGTGTAATTAAAACCTAGCCCATACCGTGAGCGGATCACACCTCCTGAATATGTTAAGGTTAGCTCGTTTGGAATAATACCAAGTAAAGAGCTTACTACAACAGTTCCTACAACTCCAATCTGGCAAAACATTGTATTCCTTACCAAATTACGAAAATTAATATCCCTTGAAGAATATATAAGAGTCAAAGTATATGCTACAAAGGAGGCGTTACCATTATCATAACTTACAATAAAACCTATAAGAAGTATAATTGGAGTAATGATTATCGATTTTATCTTAGATTTACCTAACATAAATTTAAGTAACAGAAAAAACAACCCCACATACTCCCAAATTTTTATTATTCCATAGGGATGTATAAAATCTTTATAAAAGGTCGAAGTAAACAGCCATGCTATTAGCCAAGGATAAAAAGCTAATCCAAAAAGAAACTCATTCAATTTTACATCAGTTTTAACTCTTGATGGACTCACTTTGAATCCCCCCTTTTCTTTCACTAATACTCTTTAACATTACTAGAATTACTCCTTCATATATAACACTATAAAATCAGTAATATATGACCTGAACGACCAATACAACTTATGATATTTAAATAATTTAAAAAATATAAATACATTCTTTTTCATAAATAATTCTCTTCGATTTTTTCCCCATAGAATGTAGTCGTTCAAAACACTAATTTGTTCATTTGAAAGTGATAAATCATGTTGTTTACTAAATTTATCTAATCTCTGAAGCAAATCATCATAATAAATAACCTGCTCTTTTCTCCTTAGGAAACTTCTTTCTCTGCTACCAGTCGCGTTGCTATCGTGTCTTCTAAAATCGATAGTAGAGTAGGAGTAAATGTATAACCCATTAAGAAGCGAAGCTAGCCTCCATAACAAGGCATCATGTGCATCTTCGTTACTTCGGATTTCTAAAAAATATGGAATAATCTTTTTGTTCACCGCATAAACACACCCTGGCCTTCTAATATGAAAGAAGTTATCTAAAAAATTTGGTTGATACACTGCCTCACTATTATCCAAATCACTTTTATCCAATTTAATCTTGACACCATCACCAACATAAAAAGGTGTGTAATTAGAGGCTAACAACAAAATCTTATCATTATTCTCCATAATCTTAGACATTTTTTGAATTTTATCTAAATGCCAAATATCATCTTGATCACAAAGAAAAACGATATCTCCTTTCGCCTCCTCTAATAACATGGCAAAATTATTCTTCCATCCTTGATTTTCTTTATTTTTTTTTATAGACCAATTATCCAACTTATATTTAGCAATATAATCTTCAATTATTTGAACAGTATCATCTGTAGATGCATCATCACTAATCAAGACTTCCTCAGCAAGGCGGGTTTGATTTCTTAGAGTATCTAACTGTTCAACAATATATTCATCACCATTAAATGTTGATAATACAATTGATATATTCATTGTATTCTTACTCCCCAATCAACTTTTTATACTCATTCTCTAATTTTTTAGCCTCAATTCTGATATCATAGTTTGATTTTTGAGCTAGGTCAATATTTTCTCTAGATTTTTCCAATCTGTTTATATATGAAAAATCTTCAATAGCTTTTATCCAAGTACTTACGTTGTCAATTGGTAATTGTTGGATACTATTTGTGAAGATGCACTCATCAGAAATTGTCGTTGAAAGAATAGATTGAATTCCATTAATTTGCCACTCAATAGCAACTAAAGGCAACCCCTCGTATAAACTCGGTAATAGCATTATATCCATAGCAGAGATAAACGATTGCATATCCGAATACCGATTCAAAAAAACAATTGAATTTTCCAATTTTCGTTCTTTTACACATCTCTTAACATCCTCTACTTTTTCTCCTTCACCGACCAAAAACAATTTTACATCCTTCTGCTTACATTTCATTTCATCCATTAAATCCAGAAGAAATGTATGATTTTTTTGAATATTGAATCTGCCTACATGTCCTAATGCAAGTGTATTTTCTTTTAATGAATGTGTTGTCCGAAATACTCGGCGAAGATGAGGATTAAAACTATATTTTTCTACATCCCTGGCATTATGTATAACTTTAAATCGTTTATCCTTAAAAAGCCATTCTCCTGCCTTTTCACCACACGCCCAAGATTGAGTATATAAAGTGTAAAAAAAAGGACGTAACATTCTGTCTAGTAGAATATGATTACACGTTGTATTATGACTATGCGCTATTCTTACAGGAACTCCCATAATTTTTGCTATAAACAATTCAATTGACATAAGAGCACTACTCCCGTGGACATGTACAACATCGTATTTTCCTACTTTTAAGAGTTCAAGGAATTCTCTCATATATGCCAGTATTGAGGATTTCTTTCTTTCAATTTCTACAATCTGAACACCTAATACTTGAAATTTTAATTTATCTTCTAACAACGGTTTATTAGTAGCTAGAATCGTCACTTCAATTTCACTCAAGTCCATGTATTCGAGGTATGAATATATAAATGTTCCAATCCCATCAGAAAACAAACCTCCTGTTGGAATATGCAAAATTTTCATCAAGTGTCTCCTTCTATGCTCTTCGTCATTTTTACTCAACTAATTCTGCAATCAAATTTGAAAAATGTTGTACAAAGCATTCATTATTAGATTTAACGGCAATACTACTAGATGGATTCAGGTATTCTTGGATTTTTTTAATATCCTCTATGACTACTAAATCATATCCCTCCTGAACAATCCTATTACAAAAATCTAACTGATGGTCATTCACATGTTCTCCAAATTTTTTTCTTCTCGGAACAACTACTGGTCTTTTCCCCTTAGCAATAACATTCATAAATGTAGCAGGACCACCATGAGTAATAACTATATCCGCTTTTTCCATTAGGTTATTCATCTCATCATATGAAAGAAAACGTTCCCATCTGCAAAATCGAGGTTGATAGTCTGAAAAACCAACTTGGATAAATACATCCGACGTAATGACGCCCTCTTCTTTCAATTCATCAATCTCTTTTATTAGTCTATTAAATTGTTGCTCATGCGTACCGACAGTTACAAAAATCATTAGAAAATTCCTCCCAAATTGATTGCCTTGGGATAGATTTTTTTCATTTCTTCCCATTGGACAATGAATCTATCTGTAACAGGGTATACTATTTTGCCAGTCATTGTCGGAGCGTCTACACGATCAAATACTTCTATATAAACAGTTTTAGCACCAAAGATTTTACCTAAATAAAAGAACGGTATTGCAACCGCTGCCCCGGATGAAATGATAACATCTGGCCTTTCTTTATATAATATTCTTAAAGCAAGAAATGTATTTTTTATTAGATTTTTTATATTACGATTAGTCGGATAATAGCAATAATGACATTTTTCATTTGATAAAATACTTCGAGCATCTTCTTTATCAAAAGTAACCCATAGTCTATCTTTATCCTGCCAAAATGGTTTCAATAGATAGAGATGATTTAAATGTCCACCGCTAGATCCCACTAGACAAAGTTTTATCTCTTTTTTAGCCAAAGTTATGAATTCTCCTATTTTTCTACGTATGGGCCAAAATCAATTTTAATTCGTTTGTGATGATTTCGTTGGTTCTCAGGTGGAAGCTGCATATAGTCACCATACATATGTTTTAAGTATGCTCTATAATTCTTCATTCCCCATAATTTTATATCCTCAAAGGAATAACTTTCAACTTCGTCTAACCACACTTTTGGAAAAGTTTCTTTCTTTATTCCATAACTACCATCACTAACCACTACATTATCAGCATTGGTACTCTGTCCTAGTAATATACACTTTTCCTTCATCTTTTTCAAAAAGGGTATTGAGAACACATGTGTGACAAGCTTAGCTAGCTTATACACTAATCGTTTTTTTCTATCGTTGTCCCCATATCCACATTTTATCCATAATAGATTTCGGAATAACCAAAATCCTTTAAGTTGAATGAATCGTCTAAAAGGCTTAGGACAGATATCATCAATCGGAAAAATATCAATATAAATTCCATCATGAACATTTGCATCTAAAGAAAATTCCTCAGAAACATGTGTATTATTGAGACGTAGTTTCACAAAATTAAATGGATAATTCAAATCTGTTTGATCTGTCTGTAGAAAATATTTTTCCCTATCCAAATCCGAAACACATAATTCTTTAAATCTTTCAAAATCCTCTCTTGGCATGCCAAAATCCATATCATCGTCCCACGGGATGAATCCATTATGGCGTATAGCTCCTAGAAAAGTTCCTGCTAGCATCACGATTTTTAAATTATATTTTTCACATATTTTTAACACTTCTGAAGCTAACAAAAGTTCTAAGTTATGTAACTGTTCTAATTCATCTGTCATATAGTTATCTCAAACTCCGTTTTTAATATTCTCTAGTTGCCAATGAATTCTTGATTTCAGTTGTACTGATTTCAGGAGTCCGTGGTAAATAGACCACTTCAACTCCTTCCTTCTCTAAAAAATCAAATTTCCCCTTCCAATCATCTCCCATAACAAAGGTATCTATGTGATATTCATGGACATCTGTAACTTTTTGTTCCCAGGATTCTTCGGGTATTACTAAATCAACATACCTAACAGCCTCTACGAGTGTTTTTCTTTGTTCATATGTAAAATAACATTTTTTTTGTTTTTCATTCCAGTTGAATTCATCAGTTGAAATCACAACAATTAAATAATCGCCTAACGATTTAGCCCTTTTAAGAAGATTAATATGACCATAGTGCAACAAATCAAATGTTCCATATGTTATGACTTTTTTCATTTCTTACTTCGCCCCTTCTCTCATAAATACCACTTTGACGGTCTTTAACAATATTTCAATATCTTTCCAGATGGTCCAATCATCAATGTAGGCAACGTCCAGCTTGACAACATCATCAAAGTCCGTGATTTTACTACGTCCACTCACCTGCCATAGGCCAGTAATTCCTGGCTTAAAACTAAGACGACGTTTCTGTTCAGGAGTATATTTTTCATACTCATCAACTGTTGGGGGACGTGTTCCAACCAAACTCATATCTCCCATTAAAACATTCCAAAACTGAGGGAGCTCATCTAGACTGGTCTTACGGATAAATCTCCCTATCTTTGTTATACGAGGATCATCATCGACTTTAAACATACCACCTTGCATGGTATTTTGTGCAAGGAGCTCTTGTTTCTTTTTCTCAGCATCCACGCACATAGATCTAAATTTATAAAAAGTGAAATGTCGACCATTTTTTCCGATACGAGTTTGAGAAAAAATAGCGGGTCCGCCATCTTTTCGAATCACCGGAACCAAAACAATACTCACCAATCCACAAATAAGTAGTCCGATAATCGAACCTATGATATCAATGAAACGTTTAGCAATGACATGGCTTGTCTTATAAAATTTTGTAGAAAACGTAATGACATTCAAGCCTGCCATTCCGCGAATCTTTTTATCGCTACCTAGATAGTTATTGAAAGCATTCAGGTTGACTGTCACGTCAATTCCCATTGTTTCAAAAAGAGAGATGAACTCCCCGATGTCGTACTTTTCACTTGGTAAATTGATAAAAACTTCATCAACAACTTCATGGGTAGCAAAGTCTAAGATGTTCTCTGCAGGTACAACGGTTACGGATGCATGCTGAAAATTGGGCTGATCCAAAACACTGACCGCCACCAATTCCCAAAAAATATCTCCCGACTCTATCAGTCTATCTACAACTTTCTCAACTCTGGAAGTAGCTGTTATCAAGAATATCTTTTTACTCCCCTTGAAATTTGGAAATATACGTCTCCTATAGCGTTTAATACACAGATTCAACAAATACAACAAAATAGAATGTATTGTCAAAAAATAAATCATGCCTCGTCTAGAGATACTAAAACGATCTTCTAAAAAGAAGTTTGAAATACTGATGGCTAAAGCAAAGAAAACGATATATTTTGTAGTGCTGATAAACTCAGCCAAATAACCCCTTTTAAAAAAATCACGCTCATAATCACTGATGTTAAAAACAACAAAATGCAGAATGAACAAGATGATAACAGAGGTGTTCACAATCTCTGTTTCTCTAACAAAACTAAGTAAATAAGCTAATATAATGACAAGAAGACTCTGGATTGCCGCCAAAGTAATCTTCAATCCTTTTTCTTCCATAATATCTTCCCCAAGCTATCTCTTATTTTTTCCCGTAAGAGCCATAAGCTCCATATGATCCATATTTTTCAACCGAGGTATTCAATTTATTTAACACAATCCCTAAGAATGGTTTACTTGTTTGTTCCAATTGTTCTTTGGCTTTTTGGATATCACGTCGATTTGTTTCACCAGCTGCAGTCACCAAAATCGAAGCATCACATTTCTGAGTGATGATAGCCGCATCGATCACAACCCCGATAGGAGCGGTGTCCACAATGATGTAATCGAAGTACTTTTGCAAAGTATCAAGCATAGTCTTAAAATTCTCACTTTGCAACAAAGCTGTTGGATTGGGAGAAACGGAACCAGCTTGAATGACAAACAAGTTTTCAACATTCGTATCACATAACCCTTGTGATAAATCTGTTGTCCCAGATAAGAATTCTGTTAGACCTGTAATCTTTTCACGTGATTTAAAAACACCTGACATGACAGAATTACGAATATCGGCATCAATTAAAAGCGTCTTATATCCAGCACGCGCAAAGGCCCAAGCAATATTGGTAGAAGTAGTTGACTTTCCTTCCCCTGGTTTTACTGATGTAATTGAAATAACTTTTAAGTTATTTCCACTCAATTGTATATTGGTACGAAGCGCATTGTAATACTCCTCTGCTTTTCTTGCCAAATCTAATTTTTTTTGTGCAATTTCTAACGTTGGCATTTTTCTCTCCTATTTTAATTTATCCAAATTTGGAACAACTCCCAATAATGCAATTTGCATAACATCTTCAACGTCTTCTGGTCGTTTAACACGTGTATCTAGGAGTTCAATAAGGAGAACCGCGACAATCATCACAACCGCTCCAGCGAGAAATCCAATCATGGTATTACGACGAATGTTTGGTGAAGATGGTGAGGTTGCTGGGCGAGCCTCTTCAAGTGTCGTCACATCCGAAACCCGTGTAACACTTATAATCTTTTGAGCTGCAACCTCTCTCAATGAGTTGGCGATGCGACTTGCTTCTTCAGGCGCACGATCTGTAACAGAGATCGATACGATACGTGTATCAGCCGGTACGGTCACCTTGATTTTACTAGCCAAACCTTTTGAAGGAAGATCCAGTTTCAAATCCGTTGCGACCTTCTCCAAAACGTCTTGTGATAGAATAATTTCGCGATAGTCTTTAACCAAGTAAGATCCTGCTTGCAAATCTTGGTTTGTCAATCCAGGCTTATCTCCCTGATTACGATTAACTACATAGATACGTGTCGTACTAGTATATTCAGGTTTTACGATAAAGCTACTGTAGGCAAAGGCTACTACCCCAGTTACGATTGCTACCAGTGCAATTAGAACTTTCCGTTTCCAAAGGATTTTAAGTAATTGAAATACATCAATTTCCATCATATTTTGTTCTTTCATTGTTTCTCCTAAATCAATTGATCCATTATTATTTTTCGTGGGTTATCTTTGAAGAGTTCCTTCGCCTTATCTTCACCATACTTTTTAGCAATGATATCATAGGCTTCTTCCATATGAGGTGGTCTGCGATCCAAGTTATGCATATCACTAGCGATGACGTGAACTAGATCACGTTCCAAGAAATACTGAGCTCTCTTTTTCATGAATTTGTAGGTTTCTCCAAAGAGTTTTGGTTTCAAAACATGAGAACTATTGACCTGGGTATAGCACCCCATATCAATCAGTTCCTGAACTCGCTTTTCATTATTTTCTAGAGCATCATAGCGCTCAATATGGGCAATAACTGGTGTGATCCCCAACATGAGAATATCGCTCAGTCCTTTATGTATATCTCGATAGGGTGTATTCATGCTAAACTCAATCAAAGCATAGTGACTATCATTGAGGGTTGGAATCAATTTCTTTTCCAATTTTTCGACAACATCTGGCGTATAGTATATTTCTGCGCCATAGGCGATGACAAGATCATCTGCCACCTCCTTGGCCATTTCGCGAACTTTCAAAAAGTTAGTTGCTATCTTCTCTTCTGGTGTCTCAAACATCCCTTTCCGACGATGAGACGTGGAAACAATGGTCCTAACCCCTTGACTATAGGCTTCTCTTAAAAGGTTTTTACTCTCCTCTATCGACTTTGGACCATCATCCACATCAAAAACAATGTGTGAATGGATGTCTATCATGCTACTTGCCCTCCATCACATCTTTGATAGCTGCCTTGACTGCGGCCAAGCTGCTTTCATCAATTTCCATCATATAGAGGTTGCTATCTGGCATAGCGTAGGATGGAAGATCCGTTCTACCAGTTCCTTTTAAGTCTTGGGAATTGACCTTATACTGACCACCACTATCCAACTGGGTATTAACCAAGTCCATCATGGTTTCCAAAGGCATATTGGTTTGAAGAGAATCTTGCAATCCTTGAATAATATTGTCATAATTCTTTAAAGCATCCGTTGATGTTAACTTCTGAATGATGGCAACAATGACTTTTTGCTGGTTCCGACCGCGGTCGCGGTCTCCATCCGCTAGAGAGTAGCGTTCGCGGACAAAACCAAGGGCTTTTTCAGAGTCTAGATGGACATTCCCAACAGGAAAATGGTACTGCCCATGCAAAGAAGTGAAATCTTGGTCATTATAAACATCCACACCACCTAGAAGGTCAATCAATTTCAAGAAAGAGGTAAAATTCAAACGAACATAGTAGTTAATATCAACTCCATATAGGTTTTCCAAGGTATGAATCGATGAGTCCACTCCATAAATCCCTGCGTGAGTCAATTTATCCTTTTGATTATTTCCTCCGTCCGCAATCGGAACATAGGAATCTCGAGGTGTTGTAGTGAGAAGGATTTTCTTAGTATCTCGATTTACAGTCATCAAGATGTTGACATCTGAACGTGAAACGGAACTGATAGGTCCGTAGGTATCAATACCACTGATATAAATATTAAAGGATTGATTCTTAGATACCTTTGGTGCCGCAACATCCTTGGTTAGTTTTTTCGTATAGATTTTCTTAATCTTCGAAGCATAATCTGGATACTCTGCTTCAATGATATTTTCAAAGACGCTGTTCAAGACAATCGCTTTCGCATCACCTGAAATCAAGCTCTTATAGGCTGCTAGGTAAGATGCACTTTGTTCAACCGCCAAGTCTTTGCTCTGAGTCGTCTTAATATCCGCTATCAATTTTTGGATATTGTCATTATCCGTTTCAGTCGGACCTGTCACACTATCCAACTGGGTAACGTTGTTAATTTCACTATCTTTTAAAACCACAACACTCATCGAATACTCTGAGTAGTTTGATGTCGCATTGATGTGATTAGTCAAGCCCACAAATTGGTGCAGAGCAAATAGCGAAACCGAACTAGTCAACACCGCAAGTACCAAAAAGAAAATCGTGAACTTTTCAGCTTTCTTATATACTATCAAAAGTAGAGCTACGATAGCAGATAGTAAAACTAGAACAGTAGCTAAGATATTGAGATGCCTAAAGGCTAGGATATTATGTCTAAAAATTAAGAACAACAAAGAGCCACTCAATAATAAATAAATGGCTAATAAGGCTATGTTAATACTTCGCTTCACATTTCCTGAACGATTTCTCTTTGAACGTCTACTCATGGTAATCCCCTATACACGTTAATAATTATAATTATTATATCACAATCATGAAAGAAATTCCATCCATTCCTGCTAATATCAGCGTTTTCATTCATTTTTTCTTAGCTATATTTTGAATTTATGACTTCTATTAACGGAATCCTTGATAAAACAAAAACAAGGCCCCTTATTATGGGGCCCCATTTCTGTTTTTATTTGATATGATTTTCAAACTCTTTTTGGCTCTTTTCGATAGCCTTTTTACTTTCTGCTTCCCACTTAGCCTTGGCTTCGTCAAATTGTTTCTTGGTAACAGGGTCTTTTTGCAGTCTCATGTACTTATAATTATTTCCGTCACCCTTGATACCCACTAGGGAGTAGGCACGTGTAAAGGGAGTTACTTTGGTTACAGAGGCTGTCCCACCATTTGACATAGCAGACATGATTAGAGAATTGTCAATCATCCAAGCTTGAGCTTCAGCGTATTTTTCATAACGCTTAGCGACATCTTTGTTCTCGGCATCTGCTTCTTTTAGGAGTTGTGTATAGGTATCGAGCCCCAGACTCTTGATGAGCTCTTGGTCTTCCTTGGCATCAAGGCCAAAAATCTTGAGATAGAAGCCGGTTTCAGCATTGAAGGGATCTAGATAAGTTGATGGATCCTGGTAATCACCAACCCAACCATCAAAGTTTAAGTCGTAGTCACGAGCTGCTGGATTTGGCGCTAGGAAGGCAACATTTCCAAAGTCATCTGTAGAAAGCTGTTGAACATCAATGACGATATTGTCAGAACCTAGTACTGTTTCAAGGGTTTGTTTAACCGAGTTCATACCAGAAACCGCATTTTTATTCGTCTGATCAACAGGAATATCCAAATGGATTGGGAAAGTCACGCCTTGGGCTTCCAATTCCTTTTTAGCTTCTGCAAATTTTGCTTGGGCCTTTTCCTTGTTGAAATAACCGTCTTGGGCATCCGCCAAGTTGATTTCAGACCATTCTGTTCCATACTGAACAAGTTTAGAAGAAACCACTTCTCCAAAACTCTTATCTCTCACCTGCACAAATGTCGGGGGAACAAGGGTATTACGAAGGGTCTTACTCGCTGCTTCTTGCCCGTTAGATTGAGCAGAGTAGGCTGTCCGATCGATGGCAAAGTTCAAGGCCTGACGGAAATTTTTATTTAAAATCGCTGTTTGTGTTGATTTCTTTTGCTGGTCTGATGTTTTAGCAGTATGGTTATAGGCTTTTCGATTAACGTTAAAGTTGAAGTACCAAGAAGTCTTGTCTTGTAAGCTATAAACGATATTGTCTTGGTATTTTTCTTTTGTCTTGGCATAGCTCGAGCTATTTGGATAGACTCCCGCAAGCGTATAGGCACCACTTTCAAAGTTACGAATGGTCATCTCCTGATCAGAGCCATCAAAGTAAGCCAATTTAACTTTTTCAATGGTTACTTTATCATGGTCATAATAGTGTGGATTCTTCACATACTCGATTGAAGATTTTGATGTAAAATCTTTTAACAAGTAAGGTCCATTGTAAAGGATGCTGTTTGGCGTCAAGGTTCCAAATTCTTTATCCTTTGATTTCAAAAACTCTTCGTTAACCGGGAAAAGGATACTATTGGTGGTCTTTGAGTTCCAGTATGGCTCTGGTCGAGTCAAAGTGTACTCAACCGTATAGTCATCCAAGGCTTTCACACCAACTGTTGTGAAGTCATTGGTCGCACCCGTCACATAGTCATTCAATCCCTTGATAGAGTTTTGGATGAGATCCATGGCTTGACCCTTGTTGTCCGCAGCATACTTAATCCCAGTGACAAAGTCTTGGGCTTTGACTGGAGCGTACTCTTCTCCATCAGCAGTGTACCACTTGGCGTCTTTTCTGAGTTTATAGGTATAGGTTAAACCATCCGCCGAAACTGACCAATCTTCAGCTAGAGCTGGCGTTAGATTCCCATAACTATCATTTTCTAACAAACCATCCACAAGATTGGTAATTACTGAAGTGTTATCTGCATAATAGTCTAAAAGATAGTTAAACGTCGTCGGATTTGCACTAAATGTTGATGAGAAAGTGCTTGTATCAGTATTTGACTGTCCACAAGCTGTCAGTAAAATTCCTGTAGCTAGGACAAGTCCAGTTCCGATGAGTCTTTTTTTCATGTTCATCCTCTACTCCTTTATGTCACTTTTTATAACATAGCCATATTTTATCAAATTTATTCTAAATTGTAAAGTTTCCGACTCTTTTATAGATGAATGATGAACCTAGTCAAATAAAAAGAAAGGAAGCGCAAGCAATATGCACCTTCCTTTCTTATAGATTATTTAACGTGTTTTTCTAGCTCTTTTTGGTATTTGGCATTTGTCTCGATTTTTTCTTGTTGCCATTTCTTGAAGGCTTCTTCGTATTCTTTTGCAGTCACAACATCATTTTGCAACTCCAAACCTTTGAACACAAATGGGTCGCCCTTGATTCCGACTTGAGAGTATGCTTTTGTGAATGGTACAGTACGGCTAACAGTTGGAGAACCACCTGAAGAAGCAACTGGAATCAAGAGTGAGCTATCAGACACCCAAGCTTGAGCTTTAGCGTATTTTTCATAACGCTTATTGAGGTCGCTGGTTTCAGCTGCAGCATCATCCAAAAGTTTCTTGTATTCGTCCAGTCCAACTTGAGCCATCACTTCTGGATCTTTTCCGCGAGTGATTCCCAAGTGTTTAAGGGCCGATCCCTTCTTGGCATCAAGGATGTTGAGGTAGGTAGCTGGGTCTTGATAGTCTGGTCCCCAACCAGTTCCGTTCAAGTCATAGTCTTTTTGAGATGGCACCTTGGCTTGAGACGTAATGCTCATTTTTTCATTATCTGTCATTTGAAGGACATCGACAATGACATTTTCAGTACCAAGCGATGATTCGATTGACTGCTTGAGTGAGTTGGTTTGTTGAACTGCGATTACATCTGTTTGTTCAACCGGGATATCCAAATGGATTGGGAAGGTAACTCCCTTGCCCTGCAATTCTTCCTTGGCTTTAGCAAAGGCAGCCTTAGCTTTTTCAGGACTGTAAATCGTATCCTTTCCATCTGTAAGGGCTACATCTTTCCACTGGTCTCCATATGAAACAAGCTCTGCCTGCGCCAACTCTCCAAAGGTTTTTTCACCAACTTGAACGTAGTCATGTGGCACTAGGCTGTTACGGATAATCTTGTTCGCACCTTCTTCACCATTCAACTGAGCAGTATAAGAATGACGGTCAAGGGCAAAGTTCAGCGCCTGACGGAAGTTCTTGTTGAGAAGAGCTTCTTTCGTTGATGTTTTTTGAGCTTCGTCTGTTTTGGCTGTTTTATTGTAAGATTGGCGGTTTACATTAACAGTGAGGTAGTAGCTAGTCGCTTCTTGTGGACTGTAAACAATCTTATCACCGTACTCTTGTTTAGTTGACTCAAAGTTTGAGCTTGTTGGGAAGAGACGGGCTGTTGTATAAGCTCCTTGTGTAAAGCTACGAATCAAAGATTCTTGGTCGGAACCATCATAGAAGGTTAGTTTGATGTTGTCAATCTTAACATTGTCCTTGTCCCAATAGTTTGGATTCTTTTCATACTCAATGACTGATTTTGAAGTCAATGATTTCAAGAAATAAGGACCATTATATAGGATACCTGATGGGGTTGGTGCACCATAGTCGCTACCTTTAGAATTCAAAAATTCTTCATTAACTGGAAGCATGGTTGCAGTTGTGACCTTAGAGTTCCAGAAACTTTCTGGTTTGTTGAGCGTGTATTCTACCGTGTAATCATCAACAGCCTTAACTCCTACTGTAGAGAAATCATTGCTCTCACCACTAACATACTCTGCCAAACCCTTGATAGAATCCTGAATTAAAGAAAGGCCATCTGACTTCCCATCAGCAGCATGTTTAAGCCCAGTAACAAAATCTTTGGCCTTAACTTCAGCGTATTCTTCTCCATCAGAAGTATACCATTTTACACCCTTACGAAGTTTGTAGGTGTAAGTCAAACCATCCTTTGAAACAGACCAGTCTTCTGCAAGTGATGGAATTAAGTTCCCATACTTATCATTTTCCAAAAGACCATCAACAACGTTTGCTATAACGTCAGAGGTTGAGCTCTTGCTCGTCACACTATAGTCCAAAGAAGATGGATCCATAGCGTAGACATAAGAGAATGTCTTGGGGGCATCCGCTTTCTTTTCACTTTGCCCACAAGCAGTTAACAGTAGGGCCGCACTCAAAACAGCACCTGCTCCTAAGAGCCACTTTTTCGATTTCATGAGTAATCTCCTTAAAGATAGTGTTTTCACCATTATACCCTATTTTTTCATAAAAGCAAGGACTTTCGACAGATTTTTTAGAAAATTCTAACAAATATTTTTAAAAGGGTTTTCTATATAATTTTCAGCAAAAGAACCTCAAGTGTACTGAACCCCAAACGCCTTTTTACCACTTTCAAATTTTTGGGGAGTTCCCCAATCCCCTCTTCCTACAATTTATTTTTAGCTCTTTTTCTTTACAATAATAATATTTTATGGTAAAATGTAAGCGTATACATAAAAACTAATTCAATAGGTGAACTAATAGAATTCATCACTTTAGTTTTTCGATTCCAATTTGTTTATAGAAAGGAGAATTCTTATGATATATACAAAATTGGTGTTGTTTATTACCTTTCTTGTAATAAGCTTGTTACCTGATAAGATTTTTGGAAAAAATAAAAAAATTTGGAAAATAGTTCTTGCAATATTGATGGCGGCAACAGCATTATCATTTATGTACTAAGTTATTTTAAGAATGTAGGGAAATAAACCCTACATTCTTTCTTTTTAGCTTTTTCCTGTATCACAATGCATTATTTTAAAATACTATATCTTATATTTATTTTTTGAGTATAAAGGAAACTGTCCTAAGAAGCGTGTGGAGTTTACAGTATCAACATTTCCGATGATATCAATTTTCTTGACTTCGCCTACTTTCACACACTACCATGTATATCATCCGTTTTGATTATCTCGCACTTTTATCGCATATAATCTTTCAACTTCACCAAATTTATAACAAGTGAAAGCTATGTTAAACCAGGCCTTCAGTGAGGATCATTACACAAATACGATTCTCCATAGCGATCAAAGTTAGCAATACCAACATGATTCTTATCATCGGTTTCTAGAGAATAAGGAAATTCAGCCATCCATGTCGCGCAAGGGTAACAGCCCAGACAACGGTATGATGGAGTATCTCTTTGGTATTTTGAAATCGGAGATGTTTTTACGGTTATGAGAAGCACTTTAGTTCTTTAGAAGACCTTGAACAAGCAATTGTGAACTACATTAATTACTACAACAACAAACGAATCAAAGTTAAACTAAAAGGACATAGCTCTGTTCAATACAGAACTAAATCCTTCGGAGAAATAAATTGTCTAACTTTTGGGGGTCCGTACAAAGCATCAAAGGCTTGAGGTTCACTTATTTTAATCCGTTAGTTCCACACAGAAGGCATCCCATGGAGCCAAGGTTTGTTTTTCAACTGCTTCTTTAGCAGTAGTGTTTTCAATCAAGATTGACTTAACTCTTCCTTCTACTGCTAAGCCTTGTTTTTCATTGGACAAGTTAGCCACAACTAAGAAACGTCGGTCTCTAACTTTACGAATATAGGCAAAGACCTTATCAACCGTATCAAGCAATTCAAAGTCAGCTCGAATCAGCCAACTGTTTTCCTTGCGGATTTGAACGAGTTTTTGATAAGTATAGAAAATTGAATCTGGATTTGCCAGTGCTTCTTGAACGCTGATTTCTTCGTAGTTTGGATTAACTGCCAACCAAGGTTGACCTGTTGAGAAGCCAGCGTTTTTACTCTCATCCCATTGCATCGGGGTACGGGCATTATCACGTCCGATGACACGGATACTGTCCATGATTTCCTCGAGCGGAACACCTTTTTCAAGAGCTTCACGCGCATAGTTGAGGGATTCAATATCTTCTACTTGATCCAGTGTTTCAAAAGGATAGTTGGTCATCCCAATCTCCTCACCTTGGTAGATATAAGGAGTCCCTCTCATGAGATGAAGCAAGATTGCAAAGGCTTTGGCGGATTTTTCACGGTATTCTTGGTCATTTCCCCAAATAGAGACGATTCGAGGGAGGTCATGGTTATTCCAGAAGAGGGAATTCCAGCCATCTTCAACTCCTAACTCAGTCTGCCATTTGTTGAAGATTTCTTTTAACTTCCCTATATTTAACTCTTTTTGGTAGTGCCACTTAGGTTGCCCTTCCTGATACTGAAGACAGATGTGTTCAAACTGGAAGACCATAGACAATTCTTGTCCCTTTGGATCCGAGTAAAGCTTGGCAATCTCTGGCGTTGCTCCCCAGGTCTCTCCTACTGTCAAGAGATTCTTATCTCCAAAGGTCTCCTGATTCATTTCCTTGAGATAAGGATGGAGCATAGGACCGTTATTAACTACCTTCTCATCAGGAATCTTACCAATCATATCAATGACATCCATACGGAAACCACCAATACCTTTATCAATCCAGAAGTTCATCATCTCGTAAATTTTCTGGCGAAGTTTTTCATTCTCCCAGTTGAGATCGGGCTGTTTCTTGCTGAAAAAGTGGAGATAGTATTGACCTGACTTTTCATCGTATTCCCAAGCAGACCCACTAAAAATGGAATCCAAATCGTTGGGCTCATCACGCCAGATATAGTAGTCTCGCTCAGGGCTGTCAGGATTTTCACAGGCCTCGACAAACCAAGCATGTTCATCCGAGGTATGATTGACCACCAAGTCCATGATGATACGAATATCACGTTTCTTAGCTTCTGCGATCAGTTGGTCCATGTCCTCCATGGTTCCGAAAATAGCAGCAATCGCTTGATAATCAGCAATATCATAACCATTATCATCCATAGGACTGTCATAAACGGGAGAAAGCCAAATTGCTGTGATTCCTAGCTTGGCTAGATAGTCTAACTTACTCGTAATTCCTGGCAAATCACCAATTCCATCTCCATTACTATCCATAAAACTCTTTGGATAGACTTGATAGACTACGGCATTGTGCCACCATTTTTCTTGCATCTTCTTACCTCATTATTTTAATAATCTATAATCTATGATAGCGCTTTTTAAAAGTTAGTGCAAGCGTTTGCCTAATCTTTTTGATTTCTTTTTTAGCTCCGTAGTTTCCTAACTCCCATTTTTTTTATATAATAGAGGTCAGAGGTAAAAAAATGAAAAAACAAGCTTTTAGTTCTGAACAATATTTAAATCTACAACGCGACCACATTTTGGAGCGCATTAACCAATTTGACGGTAAGCTTTACCTAGAGTTTGGCGGCAAAATGTTAGAAGATTTCCACGCTGCTCGTGTACTGCCTGGTTATGAGCCTGACAATAAGATCAAGCTCTTGCAAGAGTTGAAAGAGCAGGTTGAGGTTGTGATTGCCATTAATGCTAGCAACATCGAACATTCCAAGGCACGTGGCGACCTAGGTATTTCTTACGACCAAGAAGTTCTTCGTTTGATCGACAAATTCAATGAACTGGGAATCTTTGTCGGTTCTGTTGTCATCACACAATACGCCGGACAACCCGCTGCAGATGCCTTCCGCAACCAGCTCGAGAAAAATGGAATTGATTCTTATCTTCATTATCCAATTAAAGGATACCCAACGGATATGGACCACATCATTTCTCCCGAAGGGATGGGGAAAAACGACTACATCAAAACCAGTCGCAACTTGATTGTCGTAACCGCTCCTGGACCTGGTTCTGGAAAATTGGCAACTTGTATGTCCAATATGTACCACGACCAACTCAATGGCATCAAGTCTGGTTACGCTAAATTTGAAACCTTCCCAGTTTGGAATCTTCCCCTTCATCATCCAGTCAATTTGGCCTACGAGGCTGCAACCGCAGACCTTGACGATGTCAACATGATTGACCCTTTCCATCTCCAAACCTACGGAGAAACCACTGTCAATTACAACCGTGATATCGAAATCTTCCCAGTGCTCAAACGTATGCTGGAACGCATTCTCGGTGAGTCTCCATACGCTTCACCAACAGACATGGGTGTCAACATGGTTGGTTTTGCTATTACTGATAATGAAGCTGCTATCGAAGCTTCTAAACAAGAAATCATCCGTCGCTATTATCAAACTGTTCTTGATTTTAAAGCCGAAAAAGTTAGCGAAGCTGCTGTTAAGAAAATTGAACTTCTCATGAACGATCTCGGTATCACACCTGCAGACCGTCAGGTTGCTGTCGCAGCACGTCAAAAGGCTGAAGAAACTGGTGGTCCTGCCCTAGCTCTCGAATTGCCATCTGGTGACATTGTCACTGGTAAAAACTCCGAACTCTTTGGTCCAACAGCTGCTGCCTTGATCAATGCTATTAAAAAATCAGCTGACATCGCTAAGGAAGTGAAACTAATCGAGCCTGAAGTCGTCAAACCAATTCAAGGTCTTAAAATCAATCACCTAGGCAGCCGCAACCCTCGACTTCACTCAAATGAAATCCTGATTGCTCTTGCAATCACAGCCATGGAAAATCCTGATGCTGCACGCGCCATGGAAGAACTTGGTAATCTCAAAGGAAGCGAAGCTCACTCAACCATCATCTTGACAGACGAAGACAAGAATGTCCTTCGCAAGCTAGGCATCAACGTAACCTTTGATCCATACTACCAATACGATCGCTTGTATCGCAAATAAAAACTCAAACCTCTCCTTTCTTCTTGGAGAGGTTTTCTCTCTGTTTCAAGAACAGTCTTTATGATATAATGAAAGAAGAAAATTGAAAGGATTTACCATGTCAAAAGAAGTTATTGTCGAAAGTTTTGAACTAGACCACACCATTGTCAAAGCACCCTATGTTCGCTTGATTGGGGAAGAAACAGGGCCAAAGGGAGATGTCATCTCCAACTTTGATATTCGCTTGGTGCAACCAAACGAAGACTCAATCCCTACAGCTGGGCTTCACACCATTGAGCACCTCTTGGCCAAACTCATCCGTACCCGTATTGACGGCATGATTGACTGTTCACCATTTGGTTGCCGTACTGGTTTCCATATGATTATGTGGGGACGTCATACCAGTGCTGATATTGCAGCTGTCATCAAGGACTCACTCAAGGAAATTGCTGAGACCACTACTTGGGAAGATGTTCCTGGAACAACCATCGAATCTTGCGGAAACTACAAGGACCACAGCCTCTTTTCTGCTAAAGAATGGGCGAAACTCATCCTGGAACAAGGAATCTCAGATGATGCCTTTGAACGCCATATCATCTAAACGCAAAAGGAACCAGCTTTTTAGCTAGTTCCTTCTTTTTTATTCTCAAAATTTTGTCTTATACTCAATGAAAATCAAAGAGCAAACTAGGAAACTAGCCGCAGGCTGTACTTGAGTACGGCAAGGCGACGTTGACGTGGTTTGAATTTGATTTTCGAAGAGTATTAGGCTTTTTCACGAATAACTAAACCACCATCTTCCATATCTGCTTCCAGATGTTTGACATCTAGATGATCCAAGTGGAAATCTGTTACCTTATCACGAATTTGTTGTTCAACCACGCGACGGAGAGGACGAACACCCATAACTTCGTCATAGCCTTCTTCTGTGATAAAGTCCTTAGCTGCTTGGCTGACTTCCAAATCAATGTCTTTCTTAGCCAAGGTTTGGTTGACCTCAGCCAACATCAAGTCCACAATCTTAGAAAGATCTTCCTTATTTAAGTGTGAGAACTCGATAACAGCGTTAAAGCGGTTGAGGAATTCTGGACGGAAGTATGGTTTCAAACGATCCATCAATTCTGGTTTGTCCGCATCTTCTGTCAAGTTGGCTTCATAACCAAATCCAGCATTTGATGTCGCGATAATGACAGTGTTCTTGAAGTTCACTGTATTTCCTTGACCATCAGTCAAACGACCATCATCCAAGACTTGGAGGAGAAGGGTGATTACTTGAGGATCAGCCTTTTCAATTTCGTCCAAGAGAATGATAGAGTATGGATTACGACGAACTCGTTCTGTCAAGGTATTGCTATTGTCATCATACCCCACATAACCTGCTGTTGTACCAATCAATTTAGATACAGCTGTGCGGTCACTGTATTCAGACATATCCAAACGGATAATTGCGTCCTTGGTTCCAAACATATCGAGCGCCAATTGCTTAGCAAGCTCCGTCTTACCAACCCCAGTTGGACCTACAAAGAGGAAGCTGCCGATTGGGCGATTGCCTTCATCAAATCCTGCACGGTTACGACGGATAGCACGAGCCACTGCTTCTACTGCCTTATCTTGACCGATAACCTTGTGTTCCAAGCGATGGGCCATATCTTTCAAACGTTCGATGTCTGATGCTCCCATTTGTGAAACTGGGATACCTGTCATTCGTTCCACAGATTCAGCCACATCGTTGATGCTTGCAGTCACTTTCATGTCTTCTGTGTGGTTTTCGACTTTTTTCTCTAATTCTGCAATACGTGTTTTAGCATTGAGAGCTGCTTCAAAGTCTTCTGCCTCAACTGCTTTTTCTTGCTTGTCTTTTTCTGCCTCAATTTCCCGTTCAACAGCATGCACATCTGTTACAGGATGTTGAGCTGCCAAGTGAGCTGCCGTTACATCGACAAGGTCGATAGCCTTATCTGGCAAGCTGCGTTGAGGAATGTATTGGATCGAATAATCCACTGCTGCTTTCAAAACTTCATCTGGCAAGATGACATTGTGGTGTTGTTGATAAAGGTCACGAATTCCTTGAAGGATTTTGAAAGTATCTTCAGCCGAAGGAGCATTGACCTTGACTTCGTTGAAACGACGAGCAAGAGCCGCATTCTTCAAAATCGTGTTACGGTATTCGTCCTGAGTTGTTGCCCCAATAACGGTCAACTCACCACGGGAGAGAGCTGGCTTGAGAATGTCCGCAAGCCCTTTAGAACCACTGTCTCCACCAGTACTACCAGCACCGAGGATTTGGTGAATTTCATCAAAGAAGAGGATAATATTCCCTGCTTCTTTCACTTCGTTGACTAGATTTTGCACATTTTCTTCAAAGCTGCCACGGTATTGAGTACCAGCCTCAAGACCTGAGATATCAATGGAAATAATTTCCTTGTTCTTGATGGCAGCTGGAACATCTCCATTCACAATAGCTTGTGCTAGACCTTCGACAACTGCAGTCTTACCAACACCTGCATCTCCGACCAGAACAGGATTGTTTTTGGTACGACGTGAGAGGATTTCAGATGTTTCTTGAATTTCCTTGTTTCGTCCGATAACAGGATCCAACTTACCCTCACGAGCTTCCGCTGTCAAGTTACGACCTAGTTTAGCAAGGACACCGTCTTGTTTCATACCTGAAACGTGTTGTTGCATTTGTCCATCAACTTCTGCATTTCCTGGCAATTTCCCAGTTGCACGATAGTGAGCAAATTCCTCAGGTGTCACTTCACGTCCATTAATCAAGTAGCGACGATTTTCAGAACTATATCCTCGCATACCTCCCATCAATTGGTTAAATAAATCATCCATGTTGTTAAAGTTATTAAAGTTGTTGTTCATATTCTTTACCTCGTTTATTGTTTATTATTTGCGATCTCTGATATTGACTATCTTTGACCTTTGTTTTAAAAATTTTAGACTAGCTAACTCGCTACTCTACGTATAATTTCTGGTTTTTCTTTCTTAAATAAGCCTTCTATCATCTTCTTTTCAAAATCTGTTAGATTTAACATAGGCCCCACCCCTTTCTAGGGTATCTATCATACATTTTCAATAAATAGAATCATTGAAAATGAAGTTTTCTAAGGAATTCATTTTCCTTATGTTTCTACTATACCACTTTGGTCAGTAAAAGTCAATACCTTTTTGACCAAATTTGACTATTTTTAAAAAATTTTTTGAAACACAAAAAAGCCTCTAGAAAATAAATTTTCTAGAGACTTTCTCTATCAGGTTTAAGAGAGAAGTAGAATTCTCACTTACCAAGTTTCATGTTTCTTCTACGAAAGCTTAAGCTTTACGTTTTACGAAGAATACCAGTCCACTCAATGCCAATACTACAAATCCAATTGCAGAAAGGATAGAGGTTGCTTCACCTGTATTTGGAAGTTCAGCTTGACCTTTTTCCTCAGTTACTGGAGGTGTTGGTTTTAGATCCTCTTTTTGTCCTGGATTAGTTGGTTCTGTTCCTGGAGTTGGATTTGTTCCTGGATTATTTGGCGTTGGATCTGGTGTTGGTGCTGGATTATTTGGAGCTGGATTTGGATTTGGTTCTGGTGTTGGTGTTGGAACAGTGTATTTATTTGTAAATACAACTTCTTTACCATCGGCATACGAAACCTTTGCAGTCAAGAGACCTTGACCATCCGCAACTACAGTGACTGTTACAGTATGCTCAGTCTTATCGTATTCAATACCCTCTTCAGTACCAACTTTTTCAATCAAGGTATAAGTGTGAGTACCTGCTTCTTCGAATGAACGAACAAAGGCTACTTTACCTTCGGCAGTGTTCTTAGTTTCCGCTACAACTGCACCATTTTCTTTCAATTCGAAAGTATAAGCATCAGCCGCAAGTTCTTTACCTTCAAGTTTCTTAGTTGCTTCAATCGTAGCTTCTACTGCTGGTGCTTTAAAGCTATTCGTGAAGACACTACCTGCTGGGTATTCAACAGTTGCCTTCAAGGCATTTGTTGCTGCATCTTTGGTTACTGTTACCACTGCAGTCTTTTCTGTGTCGTAAGTAATACCAGTTGCTCCGGCATTCACTTCTTTTACAGTATAAGTATGAACACCTTCTGCATCATAGTTGATTGCTTTAAATGTTACTTTTCCAGCTTGGTTTGTTTTTGTATCAACTAGTTTTGTACCTTCATACAATTCAAATTGGAATTCACCATCAACCAAAGCACGACCAGTCAATTCTTTCGTAAACTCAAGTGTTGCTGATGTAGCTGTTGGTACTGGTGCTGTATAGATATTAGTGAAGACACGTTCCGCGTCCGCATTTTCTACAGTCGCAACCAATTGACCTTGACCGTTATCTACTACATTCACTTTAACTGTGTAAGATTCTGTTGAGTAGGTCACACCTTTTTCGCTACCTTCTTTTTCAGTGATAGTGTAAGTGTGCTCTCCTGCTTCTGTGTAGTCGACCTTGAAGACAACTTCTCCTGAAGCAGTATTCTTAGCTGTAGCTACAACTGAATCTTTTTCTTTCAATTCGAAAGTATAAGTATCAGCCACAAGGTCTTTACCATTCAGGACTTTCTTAGCTTTGATTGTCGCGCTTGTTGAAGCGGCTTTATAAGTGTTGGTGAAAGTTGGTTCTGCTGAAGTAACAGAAGCTTTCAATACGCCACCTTGGAATGCTGCTGTTACAGTAACTTCCTTGCCTTCCTCATCAAATGTGATACCATCGATTGCTTTTGAAGTATCTTCTTTGATGATGTAGCGATAAGTTCCCTCACCTTTCAACTCAATATTCTCAAAGGTAATCGTTCCGTCAGCTTTTGATTTCGCTGTAGCTACTGGAGTCTTCAAGTTCTCTGCTGTGTATAGGTTGAAAGTAAACTCATCTGCTTTAGGAAGTTTATCTGTACGACCTTCTACCACTTTCTTAGCAGTCACATTGAATACAGCTGGAACTGGTTCATCTTTAAGATTAATAGTAGAACCTGCTGCTCCGAGTTTGACTGTATACTCTTTTTCATCTAGCTTATAGCCAGCTGGAGCAGTCTTCTCTTTGATCTTGAACGTTTTACCTTCCCATTTCTGATCATAAGTTTTAGTAAGCGCTACTCCTTTTTCATTCGTAGTCACTTCTGTTGTTTCACTTGCATCATCTGCTGCTGTCACAGTATAAACTGCTCCTGGAACAGGTGTAAGAGTGAACGCGTCTGTCTTATTAATCTTAATTTGATAAGCAGTAGAAGCCACGATAGTCCCTGAAATCAAGGAAGTAGCTTCCGCTTTCATACTAAGAGCCCCTGGACGACTTGTATTTTGAGCCAGTTTTGTTCCGTCTGCCAGAGACAAGGCTGCGATATTTGCTACTTTAGTACCATCATTCGGAGTGGTAGTACTGTAAGTAACAAAGTAAGATGTCGTTCCATCTTTAAAGGTTATATCGAATGAAGTATAGTTTTCATTCCAATCAACCGTATATTCTTTTCCCTCAGATAATAATACAGCATCATCAGGAACAGCGGACGTTCCACCAGTAATATCCGCCCTGTAAACTCTCAAAGTTTCTGGTATGTATTGAGCAGGAGTATAGGATGTATCGTCGTTTGGAATCGTATCGTGTAGAACAATGTTCTGTCCAAAATCTTGTTTTTCCGTATTTACACGTACCCTCCAGTTTGAAACAGCATCTCCTTTGCTAACTGATCCAATAGCTGCTAATTTTTCAGAAGTCCAATTGTCACGTGATGCCTGACCCCCTGCTTTTGCATAGTTCTCAGTCCCAACTTTAGGACCTGAAATCGTTTTCGAACTATAAACATGTTTAATTTCTTGCTTCATTGAAGAAGAATTAAAATTAATTGGAGTTTTATTTTGATCCTTTAAGAATCTAAATGATGCAGAAAAGTTACCAAATACATCCTTTACTTTGTCTCCTCCAGTTTTAGCCAAGTATTTATCCAGGTTCTTCAAGGTTATCTTTGCCTTGCCACCTTGGTCATTACCATTTGATGTGACTACTGCCTCTCCTATAGCTACTTGAGTAACCGGATCAATCAACTCCTGATTACCATTATAAACCGTCATGGGAGCCGGAATATCAAAAGTAAAATAATCCCCGTTATTCAAGTTCTCATTGTACTGCTTGAGATCGAACGTCACGCGAAGCTTATATGCTAAATTCGTACGAAGCGAGAAATCTCCTTCTGAACTCACATTTTGCTTAGTATCTGAAGCATCTAACAGATCAATACCTGTAATTACTTGTGTCAATTCTTTTGAAACAGGATTATCTGCTTTAACAATGCCTATCAAAACAGATGCTAGGCCTAAAATAGCAAAAGCTAACGCAGAAAATTTAGAAAGCATGTTTAACGCTTTGCTTTTCGACATCTCTTCTCCTCTTTTCTATATGAAATTTTTATTTCTAATCTCCCTAAGAGATTACATCATACCATTTTGACAACCCCTATCACTAACTAGAGTTTATCCATTATATTATAACATCTCAATACAATCTATTCAAGTTTAATAACTAGAAAATATATTTTTATAAGATTTTATTATATTATTCTCTCGAATTTCAACACATTGTCACCAGAATTAACACAATCTCTTAGTATTTTTCATATGATATGTCGAAAATTTATCTTTTAGATATAGAAAAAAGCCAGTCCTATAGACTAGCTTTTTTTCCATTCTAATTGAATATTAGCTCAATGCATCATCCATTGAAAGAACTTCGTGGAAGACACGTTGTGTCAATTCAGTTTTTTGTTCTGGAGTGAGGTATTTAGTGTTTACACAGTATCCTGAGATACGAACGATGACATCTTCGCCATTCATAATCTTGTCATAAACATCTTTCAAGTCCATTACGTTCAAGTTACAGTGTTGTCCACCGTTTTCGAAGTAACCATCAAGGATTGTTACCAAGTTGTCCACTTGTTCGTCACGAGTTTTACCAAGAGCACGAGGTGAAACTTGAGTTGTCAATGAGATACCATCAGCTGCGTAACCAAAGTCAAGGCTAGCAAGTGAGTTCAAGTTTTGCAACCATCCACCTTTAGCTTTGTTAGATGGGTTAGCACCTGGTGAGAAGAATTCAAGTTTAGACAAGTTCACAGAACCATCTTCGTTGAGGTATACACCTTTGTGGACTGGTGAGTTACCAGTTTGTTTAGAGTAAGCAACGTTAGATGTGATGGTCAAAAGTGATACTGTGGCTTCTGCGTTCTTGTAGAGTTTGTGGCTACGTAGACGAGTTGTGTAAGCTTCAATCAACCATTCTGCCAATTCGTTTGAGCGTGGATCATCTTCACCCCAACGTGGGTATTCACCGATTGTTTCGTAATCGTAGATGTAGCCATTTTCGTCACGGATTGGTTTAACGGTAGCGTATTTGATTGCTGACAATGTATCAACAGTGTTGGCAAATCCACAGATACCGAATCCCATGTTTGCACGCTGTTTAGTTGGCAAGAAGGCCATTTGAACCGCTTCGTAGTTGTACTTATCAGTCATGTAGTGGATGATGTTCAAAGCATCTACGTAAGTGTCAGTCAACCAGTCAAGAGATTTTTCAAAGTTCGCTTTAACTGATTCGAATTCAAGAACTTCGTCACGGATTGGTTCGATGTCAAATACCTTGTAGTCTTTGTGAACATCGTCGTAACCACCGTTCAAACCAGTAAGAAGGGCTTTCAATACGTTAACACGAGCACCGAAGTACTGAATGTTGTGACGTTGTTCTTCATTTTCTGGGTCAAGTGGAGATACACAACATGAGATACAGCTCATTTCACCGTATCCGTCTTTAGCCATTGTTGTAACACCTTCATATTGGATTGAAGAGTGTTTGTGGCTCATGTGCATACAGTAACGACGGAAGCTATAAGGTAATTTGTCAGTCCAAAGAACTGTCAAGTTTGGTTCTGGAGAGTTACCGATATTGTCAAGAGTGTTCAAGAAACGGTAGTCCATCTTAGTAACACGGTGACGACCGTCGTTACCCATACCAGCCATAGAAGTTGTGATGAAGGTTGGGTCACCTGAGTACAATTGGTCATAAGCTTTTGTACGAGCAAATTTAACTGTACGAAGTTTCATAACGAAATCATCAACGAATTCTTGGATTTCTGATTCAGTAAATGTACCACGAGCAAGATCACGTTCTGCAAAGATGTCCAATACGATTGGCACACGTCCTAGAGATGTTGCAGCACCATTGATAACACGGCAGACAGCCATGAAGGCGATGTTCACCCATTGGATAGCTTCTTTGACGTTCATCGCTGGTTTGCGAACGTCAACACCGTAAAGGTCACCCAAGCGAACAACTTGTTGCAATGCTTGGTATTGAAGGTTTACTTCTTCACGAAGACGGATTGTTTCTTCATCAATCTCTTTAATTGCATTCCAGTCGTTTACTTTTTCTTGCATCAAATAATCTGCACCGTAAAGAGCAAGACGTGCGTAAACACCAATGATACGTCCACGTGAGTAGGCATCTGGAAGACCAGTTACAGTGTGAGCGTGACGAGCACGACGGATGTTTGAAGTGTAAGCACGGAAGATACCGTCGTTAACTGTTGTTACGTATTTTGTGAAGATTTCGTGAACAGCTGGATCTGGTTCGTATCCATTTTCTTTCAAAGTAGTTTCAGCCATACGGATACCACCTTTTGGCATGAAGTTCAATTTGAAGAGTTCATCGTTTTGGATACCAAAAATCAATTCGTTTTCTTTGTCGATAAATCCAGCAGGAATATCAGCAATAGATGTTGGACGAGTGTCCATTGGGAAACGAGTTTCTTCGTAGTGTGCTTTTGTTTCTTCTACGATTTTTTTGATGTGAAGCGAACGTTCTGTTGGGCCAGCAAGGAAACTTTCATCTCCATCGTAAGGTGTGTAGTTAGCTTGAACGAAGCGAGAAATACTTGCTTTTTCTTTCCAATCTACGCCTTTGAAGCCTTCCCAAGCTTTATCAAAAATATCTTGTGCTTCAACAACTGTCTTAACAACCATGTTAATGTCCTCATTTTTCTTTCTAGTAACAGCTATCTGTTACATTCATAAATCAAGTATACCACACAGTAACCGATTTCAACAAGGATAAAATAGCCTTTTTAACGCTTTCTTTTATAATACAGGCTGTTTTTTGATATTATCTGTATTATATTTTTGAAAGTTAGACTACTCTTTTCCATTTTTTCAGAAAAAACGGTATAATGAGAAAGAAAATACGGCTAGAAAGGAAGCTAAATGCTCATATTTCCATTGATTAATGATTTGTCTAGAAAAATCATCCATATCGATATGGATGCCTTTTTTGCTGCGGTGGAAATCAGAGATAATCCTAAGTTAAAGGGTAAACCTGTCATCATTGGGAGCGATCCCAGACAAACAGGTGGTCGAGGTGTCGTTTCTACCTGTAGCTATGAGGCGCGAGCTTTTGGTGTTCATTCAGCCATGAGTTCTAAAGAGGCATATGAGCGCTGTCCCCAAGCTATCTTTATCTCAGGAAATTATGAAAAGTATAAGACTGTGGGACTTGAGATTCGTGCTATTTTTAAACGCTACACTGATTTGATTGAACCTATGAGTATTGACGAGGCATACTTGGATGTAACGGAAAATAAACTCGGTATCAAGTCAGCCGTCAAAATAGCCCGCCTCATCCAACAAGATATCTGGCAGGAGCTGCACCTGACTGCTTCGGCTGGCGTTTCTTATAACAAATTCCTAGCTAAAATGGCTAGTGACTATCAAAAGCCGCATGGTTTAACAGTTATCCTCCCATATCAGGCTGAGGATTTTCTCAAACAAATGGACATTGCTAAATTCCACGGTGTGGGCAAAAAAACAGTTGAACAGCTTCATGAAATGGGCATTTATACTGGTGAAGACTTATTGGCTGTTTCTGAAGTCACTTTAATCGATCGGTTTGGCAGACTCGGTTTTGATCTTTATCGAAAGGCTAGGGGCATTCATAATTCACCGGTCAAGGCCAATCGTATTCGCAAGTCCATTGGCAAGGAAAAAACCTACGGAAAGATCCTACAAGTAGAAGAAGACATCAAAAAAGAGCTGACTCTTCTCTCCGAAAAGGTAGCTCACAATCTCAGTCAACAAGGCAAAGCTGGAAAAATCATTATCCTCAAAATACGATATGCTGACTTCTCTACTCTAACTAGACGAAAAAGTCTCCCACAAGCAACACAGGACGCTAGTCAGATTTCTCAAACTGCCCTTCAACTCTACGAAGAACTGGCTGAAAAAGAAAAAGGCATTCGTTTGCTAGGAGTCACAGTAACAGGATTTTAAAAAGCTTGAAGGAAGATTCCCTCAAGCTTTTTCTTATACAAATAAACGCACAAAACTATAGAGCAACAAGACACTACCGAGTACGATACGGTATTTACCAAAAAGTGTAAAGTCGTGCTTCTTCACATAACCGGTCAAGAAGCGAATAGCAACCATGCTGACCGCAAAGGCAACTCCCATAGCAACCAAAAGCAAGAACAGTTGTCCAAAACTCAAGAGTTGACCTGCTTTTATAAATTTGAAAATTTTTAAAGCACTAGCCCCAAACATAACAGGAATTCCGAGGTAGAAGGTAAACTCTGTTACGACAGAGCGACTCGTTCCATTTAACAAACCACCGACAATCGTCGCACCTGAACGGCTCGTTCCAGGAAAGAGGGCGAGAACTTGGAAGAGCCCAATGTAAAGGGCTGTTTTATAAGGTAACTTGTCTAGCTCTGTTACTGTTGGTTCAATGGCTTGCGCCTTATTTCGTTTTTCAAGATAGATAAAGGCAACACCATAGATAATCAACATAATCGCAACTGAAACCATGTTATGGAAGTTGGCATCAAACCAATCATCTAGTTTAAAAACCAATAGCAAAGGCAAGGTCGCAACCAAGACTTTTGACCACAATTGCCAGGTTCTACGAACCTCAACCTTAGTTTTACCAGGTTTGAAAGGATTGAGCTTGTTAAAGTAAATCACCATAACCGCTAAGATAGCACCGAGCTGAATGACAACATTAAACATGGACATGAAGGCTTCATTTTGGTCCTTGTATTGTACAAATTCTTCAACCAAGATCAAGTGGCCCGTACTTGAAATGGGCAACCATTCTGTAATTCCTTCAACAATCCCAAAAAAGATCGACTTCAAAATTTCAATAAGATACATGTATTACTCCTTTTTCTGTCCTCTATTATAGCATAATTTTGGATTCTGCGATAGATTTTTTAGAAAGCACCGATGCTACCACCGCCTCCGCCTCCTGAGAATCCTCCACCTGAAGAACCACTTCCAGAAGAGACGGAGTAATTGCTTGCTGTATTTGCAATACTAGCATAGTGGCTCATTTGAGCAGTTGAATGGTAAAACATACTGTGCCAGCCATAAGCTACATAAAGATTGATATCTGGGTTCTCGACCTGAATCTGATAAGATCTCATCAAATGGCTCACCTTGTCCGCATAACCAAATAAAGTAGCATAAACAAGGAGACGATTCCAAACAACAATACTTTCTAATGCTGCCTTGTCTAGATGGGCGATATCGCGAAGCATGTTTTCAAAACTAGTCCAGAGATAGTACACTTCTAGTCCATCTTCATTTAAAACACCATCACGAGTATCAAATCGGGTCGTCCAATAATAGACGGCAGCTAACATCAAGCCCACAAACCCAAGGATAGGAAGTGGCAGGGAAAGATACCCGTGAGCATCCAAACTATACAAGAACCAGCCAAAACCAACGAAAGCAGGTAAAATCGTAAAGACACCTATCGTCAATCGCAGGATTTTTTCTCCATTACTCAGTGAACGATAATAATCTGGAAGTTGCAAAGAAGAAACCCGCTTTCTCACTCCATCCTGCATCTGCTTCAGAGCTTGCTCAAAAGACGACTTAAGTTTACGTCCTGTTTTCTGAATTCGTTTTTCATCAGCTGCTTTTGCACCTTTGTAAAGACTAGTTGACACTTGGTAATCTGCAAACAAATCTGAAACAAGCACTTCTTCTCTTCCTGAAAAGGCCAAATTAAGGCAATCCTTTTCAAAACTTGCCAATCCCTTTTCTTTTACGACTTTTAAACGAACTTCATCTCCATTTGAGATGATTGAAACATTTCCACGGTCGATCACATCCAATAAAGTTGCCTGAACGAGTTGGTCAAATGTGAACTTCCCTCCTCCTTTGGTCAAGGGACTGACTTCCTCTAAAGAAGTGGAGTAAACAGCTTCCGATAAAACCATCGGTTCTAAGTCCATTGGCGGTTCATAGAGACGGTAATTTTTGGCATATTTCTTCGATGGGGAGGTTTTTCTTCTGTAAATGCAGTAGAAAATAACACTAAAGACTAAAAAAAGCGAGAGTAGGAAAGGGATGATCCACGTAACCAGAGCTTTGCTCTGAGCTTTTTCAGCAGTAATGGACTCCTCTATTTTTTCAAATTCTGCTAAACGATTGCCCTTCAATCCCTGATCCAAAGCTGTTTCAAAATCTTTTCTAAGCCAATAGGCATGCAATTCAACCCCACGCTGACGAGGTAGGTTCTTCAAATGAACACGATAATCACCACCTGTCTTCTCTACCTTGCCCTCTGTAAAGAGTTTCCCTGTATGAAAGAAAAGTTTTTCAGCTCCATTAAAGCCCGTTACCCGAAACTCAAAATTTTCGATAGGTTCTGAACTATCCGTCAAGGGTTGCCAATTTAACTCCGCTATATCCTTGTATAAGAAGAGCAGATTTGATAGTTGCCAGGTAACCGTCACCCGAACAGTATCTCCGGCATATCCAGCATTATAAATTTTTACCTTGTAGCCGTCCTCTTCCTCCATAGTATAAAAGGAAACATTTTGAATAATTTGCCCATTTTTAGACACTTGAACGGTCGGGTCGGAATCAATGTCAAATCCTTCTGGCATTTTACCAGCTTTTCCTAGTCCAACTAGCTGACCATTATAATCATCTCCAAAACGGTAGGTGATTGTTTCCTTAAAAATTGCAGTATTATCTGCATGAATATTCAAATCACCCTGATAGGATAAGATGTCAAAATCTACTGCAAAAACTAAGCTCGGTATAAATAATAAACAAGCAAATACCAAAGCCAACAGCCATCTTTTTTTCATAATCGATTCCCTTTCAATCTTTTCACCATTATATCATTTTTTATAAGTAAAGGCTTACTTGTATTGAAAATCTCACCATTTTTAGATACAATAGAGAGAAGTCATTTTTAGACTAGAAATAGGAGAAAACATGAAAAAATTATGCTTATCTATCCTTGCTAGCCTAGCCCTTACACTGGGACTAGTTAGCCAAGTCCAAGCCGACGAATATTTACGCATCGGGATGGAGGCAGCTTACGCTCCCTTCAACTGGACCCAAGACGACGATAGTAATGGTGCTGTCAAAATCGACGGTACCAACCAATATGCCAACGGCTATGATGTTCAAATCGCTAAAAAGATTGCCAAAGATCTAGGTAAGGAACCTTTGGTCGTGAAAACCAAGTGGGAAGGACTTGTTCCAGCCCTTACTTCTGGCAAAATCGATATGATCATTGCTGGTATGAGCCCAACCGCTGAACGTAAACAAGAAATTGCCTTTTCAAACAGTTACTATACTAGCGAACCAGTTCTATTGGTCAAAAAGGACTCTGCCTATGCAAATGCCAAATCTCTAGAGGACTTTAATGGAGCAAAAATCACTTCCCAACAAGGTGTTTACCTTTATGACTTGATTTCCCAAATCCCTGGTGCCAAGAAAGAAACAGCTATGGGCGACTTTGCTCAAATGCGTCAAGCTCTGGAAGCCGGTGTTATTGATGCCTATGTTTCGGAACGCCCTGAAGCACTGACTGCTGAAGCCGCTAACTCTAAGTTCAAGATGGTCCAAGTAGAACCTGGTTTCAAAACTGGAGAAGAAGATACAGCTATCGCCATTGGACTTCGTAAAGATGACAGTCGTATTAGCCAAATCAATGCGAGCATCGAAACCATCTCCAAAGATGAACAAGTTGCACTGATGGATCGTATGATTCAGGAGCAACCTGCCGAGGCCACAACAACTGAAGAAAGTGGCAGTAATTTCTTCAGCCAAGTTACTAAAATTCTTTCTGAAAACTGGCAACAGCTCTTGCGCGGTGCAGGCGTCACTCTTTTAATCTCAATCATCGGAACTATCGTAGGTCTCATTATCGGTCTTGCCATTGGTGTCTTCCGTACGGCTCCTCTCTCGGAAAACAAAGCCATTTACAGCCTACAAAAACTAGTCGGTTGGATTCTCAATGTCTATATTGAAATCTTCCGTGGTACACCGATGATTGTTCAATCCATGGTTATCTACTATGGAACTGCTCAAGCTTTCGGTATCAATCTCGACCGGACACTGGCTGCTATCTTTATCGTCTCAATCAACACAGGCGCCTACATGACAGAAATCGTTCGTGGTGGTATTCTAGCAGTTGACAAGGGACAGTTCGAAGCTGCAACCGCTCTTGGTATGACCCACAATCAAACCATGCGTAAGATTGTCCTTCCTCAGGTTGTCCGTAATATTCTACCTGCTACTGGTAATGAGTTTGTCATCAATATCAAAGATACCTCTGTATTGAACGTTATTTCAGTTGTCGAGCTTTATTTCTCAGGAAATACTGTAGCGACTCAAACCTATCAATACTTCCAGACCTTTACCATCATTGCAGTGATTTACTTTGTCCTCACCTTCACTGTGACTCGTATCCTACGTTTTATCGAACACTATATGGACATGGACACTTACACTACAGGTGCTAACCAAATGCAAACGGGGGATTTGAAAAAATGACACAACCAATCCTTGAAATCAAACACCTAAAAAAATCCTATGGGCAAAACGAAGTGCTAAAAGACATTTCTCTCACCGTCCATAAAGGAGAGGTTATTTCCATCATCGGAAGCTCGGGAAGCGGAAAATCAACCTTCCTTCGTTCAATCAATTTACTCGAAACACCTACAGGAGGAGAGATTCTCTATCGCGGAGAAAATGTCCTGGAAAAAGGCTATAACCTCACCCATTATCGTGAAAAGCTCGGTATGGTTTTCCAATCTTTCAATCTCTTTGAAAATCTGAATGTCCTTGAAAATACTATCGTTGCCCAAACTACTGTACTCAAACGCGACCACTCTGAAGCTGAAAAAATTGCCAAAGAGAATCTCGAAAAAGTTGGTATGGGAGAACGTTACTGGCAAGCCAAGCCTAAACAACTTTCAGGTGGACAAAAGCAACGTGTAGCTATCGCTCGTGCACTCTCCATGAATCCTGACGCCATTCTCTTTGACGAACCTACATCTGCCCTTGACCCCGAAATGGTCGGAGAAGTCCTCAAAATTATGCAGGACCTAGCTCAAGAAGGCTTGACCATGATTGTTGTAACCCACGAAATGGAATTTGCTCGCGACGTCTCCCATCGTGTCATCTTCATGGACAAGGGAATCATTGCAGAAGAAGGTAAACCTGAAGAACTCTTCACGAATCCTAAAGAAGAACGGACAAAAGAATTCCTTCAGCGTTATCTCAATTAATAAATAAAGACTGCATACAGAATGCAGTCTTTTTAGTTTGTAATTGTAAAGAAAAGGCAGACTCGATTCAGGAATCTGCCTGTAACCACAGTTCAATCTTCAAATTTTTCATGATTTTTTTCATAGAAATCGATTAAACTAAGAGCTGTTTCAAATGAAATATTTTTAACTTTTGCGCGTCCTTGTGCTAGAGCAATGATAGACATTTCACGCGCATTCGTTTCTTTAGAGATACGGTAACCTGTGATCTTCTTATCACGGACCCAGCCAACAACTGCTTCTACCTTTTCAAAGTTTGACTTAACCATGTTCTTCTCCTGAATTATTCTTTACAATTCTTAATTGTATACGTTTTTATTTCATCTGTCAATAAAAAAACATATATTCGTCACAACTATATTATTCTGCATATTTTTATTTGGCTTTTAAAGCCGATAATATATGAGTTCTTATATCCTCAACTCCATTAGGATTTGCTGGTAGGAAGATTGTATTATTACCCTCTTTATCCGCAAAATTATTCAACGTATCTAAATACTGGTTCGTTAATAGGATAGACATGATTTGTTCTTCAGTCAGCTCAACATTAGCTCCCTTTAACTCTTTGATAGAATCAGCCAGTCCGTCAACAATCGCTTTACGCTGTTCTGCAATCCCTACACCATGTAGGCGATCTTTTTCTGCTTCTGCTTCTGCTGCGGTCACGATCTTAATCTTATCTGCTTCAGCAAGTTCTTGCGCTGCAACTCTCTTACGTTGAGCTGCATTGATTTCATTCATTGATTGTTTTACTTCAGCATCAGGTTCAACCTTAGTAATCAGCGTTTTGACAATGATATACCCATACGTAGACATTTCTTCTGCCACTTGTTTTTGAACTTCTAAGGCGATTTCATCCTTCTTCTCAAACAACTCATCTAGGGTTAACTTTGGTACAGATGAGCGCAAAGCATCTTCAATATAGGATTTGATTTGGGCTTCTGGACGCATCAATTTATAATAGGCATCTGTGACATTGTTTTCATTCACTCGATACTGAGTTGCCACATTCATCGTTACAAATACATTATCTTGCGTCTTTGTCTCTACAACGATTTCACTCTGCAACAAGCGTAGTTGTACTCTTGCTGCAATTCTATCAATCCCAAAGGGAGCCCGCAAATGAATACCACTATTGCTCAACTTTTGGTATTTACCAAAGCGTTCTATAATAGCGACAGATTGTTGTCGTACCACATATACAGAACTAATCGTAATCACTGATACAATCACCACTAAAATCAATACAACAAGTAAAATTTGTAAAACCATGGGAATCTCCCCCTTTCATCACCCTCATTATAACACCATCGTTATCATTACGCAAATAATATGATAATAATTTTATTTTAGTTTAAACTAGCATATTATACAGTGTTTCATTTCCATTCAAATTAATATAAGACGGGTCAAACTTTTCCATTCGATGAATCAATCCAGCATAATCATGCTTATTGGCAAGAGCAATCCCAATCAATACGGGCCCCGTCCCCTTACTTGCTCGTTTGATATATTCAAAACGAGTGATGTCATCATTTGGCCCCAAGATATCATTTACAAACTCTCGGAGGGCTCCAGGACGCTGTGGAAAGTTCACTACAAAGTAATGCTTGATTCCATCGTAAATCAAGGCACGTTCTTCCATCTCTGGCATACGGTTGATATCGTTATTTCCTCCAGAAATAATACAACAAATCGTCTTGCCTTTGATATAGTCTGATAAAACTTCCAAGGCTGCAACGCTGGCAGCCCCTGCTGGTTCCGCTACAATTCCTTGTTTGGAATAAAGATCAATCAAGGTTTCAGAAATCAATCCCTCGTCCACCCCAATCAGCGTTTCAACATTCTGACGGGTCGCTTCATAGGTTAATTGTCCAACCTTCTGTACGGCTATCCCATCAGCGAACTTATCAATCTCTTTGAGTTTAACTGGTCCTCCAGCTTCAAAGGCTGCCTTCATCGAACGGGCACCATTGGCTTCTACACCAATTACTTCGATAGCGGGATTAGTTTCTTTGATATAGGTCGAAACCCCTGCAATCAGTCCGCCACCGCCTACTGGCACGAGTACTGTATCAAAATCGATAGCCTCTTTACGAGCTTCTTCAAGAATTTCATAGGCGACAGTCCCTTGACCTGCTTGGACATGAGCATCATCAAAGGGATCAATAAAGGTGCGGCTTTCAGAAACTGTAAATTCTTGAGCTGCTTTAGCTGAGGCATCAAAGGTATCTCCAACTAGTTTAATGGTCACGAAGTCTCCACCAAAAAAGCGGACCTGTCCAATCTTTTGTTGCGGTGTTGTGATGGGCATAAAGATGGTTGCAGGAATCTTCATCTCATTACAAGTATAGGCGACACCTTGAGCGTGATTTCCTGCAGAGGCACAGACTACACCACGCTCACGTTCTTCTTTTGTTAATTGAGAAATGGCATAATAGGCTCCACGAATTTTAAAAGAACGAACACGCTGGGCATTTTCCTTCTTCAAATAAATCTTAGCACCATACTTCTCTGATAAATAATGATCATAATCAAGTGGAGTATTGACTACTACACCACTCAATACTTTGTGGGCTTTCACCACGTCTTTTGCACTTAGCATTGTCTCCTCCTCAAATACTGTTTAAGATAAAAAGCGAGTTAGGTACCCCCAACTCGCCTTCTGTTTTTCTTCACAAGAATTAGTTGTAGATTTTGAATGCGTCGTCGTCATTTTTACCAACGAATGGCATTGCTTTACGCAATTCAGCACCAACTTTTTCAATTTCAAGGTTAGCTGCTTGTTCACGGTAAGCAGTCAATTTTGGACGTCCAACCTTGTAGTCATTTACAAAGTCATTTGCAAATTTACCATTTTGGATATCTGCCAAGACAGCTTTCATGTTTTCTTTAACTTGCTCAGTAATCACACGTGGACCTGATACATAATCACCGTATTCAGCAGTGTTTGAAATAGATTGACGCATTTTCTTGAATCCACCTTCATAGATCAAGTCAACGATCAATTTCATTTCATGAAGAACTTCAAAGTAAGCCAATTCTGGGGCGTATCCTGCTTCTGTCAAGACTTCAAAACCTGCTTCGATAAGGGCAGTCAAACCACCACAAAGTACAGCTTGTTCACCAAACAAATCTTCTTCAGTTTCTTCTTTGTAAGTTGTTTCAAGCAAACCAACACGAGCTGCTCCAACACCTTTACACCAGTCCATAGCAATATTTTTCGCATTTCCTGTAGCGTCTTGGTATACTGCATAAAGAGCTGGAACACCAAAACCTTCTTCGTAAGTACGACGTACCAAGTGTCCTGGTCCTTTAGGAGCACACATGAAGACATCTACATCTGCAGGAACTTTGATAAATTCAAAGTGGATGTTGAAACCATGGGCAAATCCAACTGCATTTCCTGCTTCCAAGTTTGGAGCGATTTCTGCTTCGTACAATTCTTGTTGGATTTCATCTGGTGCCAAGATCATGATAACGTCAGCCAATTTAGTTGCTTCTGCTACTGTGTAAGTGTCAAATCCATCTTCTTTTGCTTTGTCAAAAGATTTACCTGGACGTACACCGATAATGACATCACGACCTGAATCACGCAAGTTTTGCGCATGCGCATGTCCTTGTGAACCATAACCGATTACGGCGATTTTTTTACCGTCAAGCGCTGCTACTTTAACATCTTTTTCGTATTCCATTTGAACTGCCATAGTTTTTCTCTCTTTTCTATTATTTATTGCCTTTTAGGCCGGTTTAACAAATTTATGCTGGATTTTATACTCAATGAAAATCAAAGAGTATTAGTCGCGGGTAAATCCAGTTGCACCCGTACGAGCGATATTTTTGATACCATATGGTCGAATCACTCGCAATAAAGCTTCACTCTTTTCAGCATTTCCAGTCATCTGAATAGTGATGGAGCTTGGAGCCACATCTACTACCGTTGCACGGAAAGGTTGGATAATGGCCAAGATTTCTGCACGCTTTTCAGCAGGAGCAGATACTTTTACCAAGATAACTTCTCTTTCCAAGTGTGGTTTATCTGTGATATCTCGAATGCGAATCACATCAATCTGACGATTGAGCTGTTTAATGATTTGCTCTACTTCATCGTGTGAAGCTACATCGATAATGATGGTAATCCGTGATACATCAGGATTCTCTGTCGCACCAACTGAGATACTCTCAATATTGACTTGGCGACGTGAAAGGACACCTGTAAAACGATTGAGGACTCCTGAACGATTTTGTAGTTTTGCTGTTAACATTCTACGCATGGAACTTCACCCCCAACATCTCATGATTGCTCTTACCAGCTGGTACCATCGGTAAAACCTGTTCCTTACGAGAAATATCCACCTCGATAAACATGGGCACATCCTCCAGAATGACTTCTAGATCCTTCTCTAGCGTCTCTGGATTATCAAATTTATAATTTTTGATGCCGTAAGCCTGTGCCATCAGCTGGAAATCAGGAAGTGTATCAAAGACTGATTCGGAAGTTCTACCCTCATAGAAGGATTCCTGCCACTGACGAACCATTCCTAGGGAGTGGTTATTCAACATGACAACCTTAATCGGTACCTTGTATATGTTTAGGATTGCTAGTTCCTGATTGGTCATCTGGAAGCCACCATCACCGACAAAAAGGATAACTTCTTTTTCCGGATTGGCAATCTTAGCTCCGATAGCTGCGGGAACTCCGAATCCCATGGTACCCAAACCACCTGAAGTGACTAACTGACGCTCATTTTGGTAAGGATAATACTGAGCCGTCCACATTTGGTGTTGACCAACGTCAGTTACAACAATGGCATCCCCATTCGTCAACTCACCAATGCGTTCAATAACGGCCTGCGGTTGAACCACACGTTCTTTCTTATCATAAGAACGAACTCGATTCTTGTCCTTGGTGACTTTTTCAATCCATTTCTCAGTATTGTTATGAACAGTTGGTTCTGCTAGTAGCATCTGCAAGGCTTTCTTAGCATCCCCCACCACAGGAATATCTGCTCTGATAATCTTGCCAATCTCAGCTGGGTCAATATCAATGTGGGCAACCTTAGCATTCTTCGCAAAGGTCTTAGGATTTCCCGTCAAGCGGTCATCGAAACGGCAACCAATACTAATCATAAAGTCGGCTTCCGTCATGGCAATATTAGCTGCGAAAGACCCATGCATGCCTCCCATTCCGAGGAAGAGTGGATGGCTAGTTGCAATCGTACCTTGTCCTAAAAGACTGGTCACGACTGGAATTTGGTAGCGTTCTGCAAACTCATTGAGTTCTGTAGCTGCTTCTGCATAACTAACTCCACCACCTGCTAATAAAACAGGTTTCTTGGCTTTTGACAATTGCTTCAAGATCTTCTTGATTTGCATGTCATTTGGCTCCAGAGTCGGCTGATAGCTTGGCAAATTCACTTCGGGTGAATAGATGAAATCTGTCTCTAAGGCAGATACGTCTTTTGGTAGGTCAATCACGACAGGCCCTGGACGACCTGTCGTTGCGATATGAACAGCTTCCGTAATGATGCGAGGAATATCTGCCGTCTCACGAACTTGGTAATTGTACTTAGTGATTGGCATGGTAATTCCCACGATATCCGCCTCCTGAAAGGCATCCTTCCCAATCCCTGCTCGCGCCACCTGGCCCGTAAAGACCAAAAGGGGAACGCTATCGCTCATGGCATCTGCAATCCCTGTAATGGCATTTGTAGCTCCCGGTCCACTCGTGACGACAGCAACACCCAACTTTCCAGTTGATTTGGCATATCCTTCAGCTTCGTGCAAACAACCTTGCTCATGGCGTCCTAAAATGTGGCGAATGCCTTTAAAATTATATATCGCATCATACAAAGGCAAGACTGCACCACCAGGATAGCCAAATATGGTATCAATTCCTAAGTCGCGAAGTGTTTCCAAAACTAGGTCCGACCCCGTCTTAGGAGATTCTAAACTGATTTTCTCCATTGTTCCCCTTTCTCTTCTCTTAAAAATAGCTTGTTACTATCATACCATTTTTTCAAAAATTTTCAAGACAAAAGAAGCAATTTTCTGAATTTTCTATCTAAAAGTGTATTTATGAACTTTTTTATCATTTTTATTAACATATCATCAAAATAAGGAACTTTTCCTTGCTTTCATTTATTAAATCAGTCTAATTTCTTCGTACATGGGATGGAAGTTGGCAAGATTTTCATTTAATTTCTAAATTTCCATAATATATTCAGCAAATATGCGTGCAATAAAGGTAATAAAAAAGGAAGCCACTAAGTGACTTCCTTCTATTGCGAAGACAGATTATTCTTCACCTTTGTTTTTCTTAATGATTTCTTCTTGTACTGACTTAGGTACATCTTCATAGTGGTCAAATACCATCATGAATGTACCACGTCCTTGAGATGCAGAACGAAGAACTGTTGCATAACCGAACATTTCAGCAAGTGGAACGTAAGCACGAACGATTTGGCTGTTACCGTGTGCTTCCATACCATCTACACGTCCACGACGAGCAGTTACGTGACCCATAACATCACCAAGGTTTTCTTCTGGAACAGTGATTGTTACAAGCATCATTGGTTCAAGGATAGCTGGTTGTGCAGTCTTAGCAGCTTCTTTAAGTGCAAGAGATGCAGCAATCTTGAAGGCAGTTTCAGATGAGTCGACATCGTGGTATGAACCATCGTAAAGTTTAGCTTTAACGTCAACAATTGGGTAACCTGCAAGAACACCGTTAGCCATTGCTTCTACAAGACCTTTTTCAACCGCTGGGATAAATTCACGAGGAACCACACCACCGACGATTGCGTTTTCAAATTCGAATCCTTTACCTTCTTCGTTTGGAGTAAATTCAATCCATACATCACCGAATTGACCTTTACCACCAGACTGACGTTTGAAGAATCCACGTGCTTGAGTAGAAGCGCGGAATGTTTCACGGTAAGATACTTGAGGAGCACCTACGTTCGCTTCAACTTTAAACTCACGACGCATACGGTCAACAAGGACGTCAAGGTGAAGCTCACCCATACCAGAGATAACTGTTTCACCAGTTTCAACGTTTGTTTCAACGCGGAATGTTGGATCTTCTTCAGCCAATTTTTGAAGAGCGATACCCATCTTGTCTTGGTCTGCTTTAGATTTTGGCTCAACCATCAATTGGATAACTGGTTCTGGAACGTCGATTGATTCAAGGATGATTTTAGCTTTTTCATCAGTCAATGAGTCACCAGTTGTCGTATCTTTCAAACCAACGGCAGCAGCGATATCACCTGAGTAAACAGTGTCGATTTCTTTACGGCTGTTAGCGTGCATTTGAAGGATACGTCCGATACGTTCACGTTTACCTTTAGAAGTATTCAATACGTATGAACCTGATTGAAGAACACCTGAGTAAACACGGAAGAATGTCAAACGACCTACGAATGGGTCTGTCATGATCTTGAAGGCAAGAGCTGCAAATGGCTCTTCATCAGATGCTGGACGAGTTTCTTCTTCATCTGTATCTGGGTTAACACCTTTGATTGCTGGGATGTCAAGTGGGCTTGGAAGGTAGTCGATAACCGCATCAAGCATCAATTGAACACCTTTGTTTTTGAAGGCAGAACCACACAATACTGGGAAGAATTCAACATTGATAGTAGCTTTACGGATACCCGCTTTCAATTCTTCGTTAGTGATTTCTTCACCTTCGAGGTATTTCATCATCAAATCTTCATCAGTTTCAGCAACTGCTTCGATCAATTTTTCACGGTATTCTTGTGCTTGTTCAAGATATTCAGCTGGAATATCCTCTTCAAGGATATCTGTACCAAGGTCGTTTGTATAGATTTCAGCTTTCATCTTGATCAAGTCGATGATACCACGGAAATCATCTTCAGCACCGATTGGCAATTGGATTGGATGTGCGTTTGCTTGAAGACGGTCGTGAAGTGTGCTTACTGAGTAAAGGAAGTCAGCACCGATTTTGTCCATTTTGTTGGCAAATACGATACGTGGAACTCCGTACTCAGTTGCTTGACGCCAAACTGTTTCAGTTTGAGGCTCAACACCTGATTGTGAGTCAAGAACAGTAACCGCACCGTCCAATACACGAAGAGAACGTTGTACTTCAATTGTGAAGTCCACGTGCCCTGGTGTGTCAATGATGTTTACGCGGTGGTTGTTCCATTGAGCTGTTGTCGCAGCAGATGTGATAGTGATACCACGTTCTTGCTCTTGCTCCATCCAGTCCATTTGTGACGCACCTTCGTGAGTTTCACCGATTTTGTGGATTTTACCAGTGTAGTAAAGAATACGCTCAGTAGTTGTTGTTTTACCGGCATCGACGTGAGCCATGATACCGATATTACGAGTTTTTTCAAGTGAAAATTCGCGTGCCATGAGGTTTGTTTCTCCTATTTATTTTTGATTTCTATTCTATTATAACACGATTTTAATAAAAACGGATAGGCAGGACCTACCCGTTCTCAATGTTTATCTTGTTTTTGTTGGTTTCAACTTGTAGACAAGTTGAATTGAACTCGGGCTAAAGTTAATTAGCCGAGTTGAACTCAAGCTAAAAGTCTGGAGAAAAAGATGAATCTCATTGGTTGCAATCGCAACCTACTTCGATTCCCTATTTTCTCTGGGACTTTCTTAACGCTTTCGTATCCTATCTTACCAACGGAAGTGTGCGAAGGCACGGTTAGCTTCAGCCATACGGTGAGTGTCTTCACGTTTCTTAACTGCTGCACCAGTGTTGTTAGCAGCATCCAAGATTTCTTTTGCAAGACGGTCTTGCATTGTGTGTTCACCACGAAGGCGAGCGATGGTTACCAACCAACGAAGTCCAAGTGTTGTACGACGTTCTGGACGAACTTCAACTGGGACTTGGTAGTTAGATCCACCAACACGACGTGCACGTACTTCAAGTACAGGCATGATGTTTTCCATAGCTGTTTCAAATACTTCAAGTGCATCGTTGCCAGTAGCTTCTTTGATTTGCTCAAAAGCACCGTAAACGATTGAAGCAGCTGTACCACGTTTACCATCAAGCATAACGCGGTTGATAAGACGAGTAACTAGTTGTGAATTGTAAAGCGGATCTGGCAATACGTCACGTTTTGGAGCTCTATTTTTACGACTCATTTCTCTTTATCCCCTTTCCTTATGCTTTTGGACGTTTAGTACCGTATTTAGAACGGCCTTGTTTACGATCGTTAACACCTGCAGTATCAAGTGCACCACGGACGATATGGTAACGTACCCCTGGAAGGTCTTTTACACGTCCACCACGAAGAAGCACCACGCTGTGTTCTTGCAAGTTGTGTCCGATACCTGGGATGTAGGCAGTAACTTCGATAAGGTTGCTCAAACGTACACGAGCAAATTTACGAAGGGCTGAGTTAGGTTTTTTAGGTGTCATTGTCCCAACACGAGTTGCAACACCACGTTTTTGTGGTGAAGAAACGTTTGTTTGAACTTTTTTATGACTGTTGTAACCAACGTTCAAAGCTGGTGATTTAGATTTTTCTACTTTTGATTTACGCGGTTTGCGAACCAATTGGTTAATTGTAGGCATCTACATACTCCTGTGTTTTTTTATTTTTGGTGATGATACACTTGGTGACAGCTACCATCTGTGTGTACTTTTGCAACATTTGTCAGCACGTCCCTGTACACTTTTGAGAGACCAAAAGTAAAAAGTACCGTCTATTATTGTAACACAATTTTTCCTTCATTGTCAAGATATTTTTCATTTTTATTCTGATCTTTTAACTCTTTGACACTAGCTTTCACCGCTTTTCTAAACCAGAAAAGGAGGCGATTTACCTCCTCCTTTCTAGTATGGATTTCCTTTGATTCAAGTTGTCATTTCGGAATTTTTTAACCCTTCTTATCAAAGCCAACCAGATTCTTTTGCAATGTTGGCTGCCTCTGTTCGATTACCAGCATCTAGTTTCGAAAGAATATTGGTGACATAGTTTCGGACGGTTCCGTTTGATAGATAAAGCTGATCTGCGATTTCTTGATTAGACAAACCCTGAGCGATTCCCTTTAAAACAGCGATTTCTTGCTCTGTTAACGGATTGGGGTGCGTCATCACCACTTCCATCAATTCAGGCGAATATTCCTTGCGTCCTTCGAGAACAGTGTGCAAGGTTTGCATGAGGTCTGCGATGCTTCTTTCTTTTAAGACATAAGCATCCACTCCAGCCTTGACCGCACGTTCAAAATATCCGGGACGTTTGAAGGTCGTCACCACAACTACCTTTGTTTCTAGCTTTTCTGCTCGTATCCACTCCAAGACTTCGAGGCCTGTCTTAACAGGCATTTCTACGTCAAGAATGGCGATATCCACAGACTCTTTTTCTAGGAGTTGAATTGCTTCTTGCCCATTCTTGGCTTGTATGACAGTCTCTACATCTGGTTGAAAGGTAAGCAACTGGCACATAGCATCTCGCAACATACTTTGATCTTCTGCAACAAGTAGTTTCATCTTAGTTTCTCTCCTTATAAGGTAGTCGAACCTGCACTTCAGTCGGATGTTTCTGACTGATCACTTTTACTTCTCCTGAAAAAGGAAGGACACGGTCTCTAACGGTATGGAGCTCATCCCCTTTTAGAGAAGCAAATCCACAGCCATCATCTCTCACTGTTAGAATGAGTTCTTTCTCAGTTCGTTCTAATTTCAAGTAAGCTTTCGATGCTTTGGCATGTTTGATGATGTTGGTCACTAACTCAAGTAAAATCATGGAGGCCGTTGATTCTAATTCCTGAGTTAGGCTAGCTGTATCTAGTTGGTGATTGATTTCCGTTTCAATTCCTGCAATTTCTAGCATTTTTTTGACAGTCGTAAATTCGGAAGCAAGGGTTCTGGTTTTAAGATTTTCGATAATTGTACGGACTTCATTCATGGATTCTTTACTGATTTGATGAATTTCTTTTAATTCTTTTTCCACTTGAGGATAGGCCTGCATTTGAAGAAGCTGGAGGGCAAGGTCCGTCTTCACACTCAACATGGCAAAGGTATGACCTAGGCTGTCATGAAGATCCTGACCGATACGACTGCGTTCGTTTTCAGCCAAGAAAAGATTGAGCTTGGCATTTTGTTTCATCTTTTCTTCTTTTAGCTCTTCTGTTATCCGAATTCGATAGAGACCAAAGGTCATTGCATCGGAAAAGATAAAGGTCACCAAGAAAAAGAGTAGCTGCCAGGGACTAACTTGATCAACCATATAGATTCCGGTCAGAATAAATGGTTGCAGGACAATAAAACTGACAAAACGCCAAGAGTGAAAAGAAATCTCATCCAGCTCATAAATAAGGAGATTGGATAAATAAAAGATAAACCATGTGAAACCTGAACTTAGCCAAACAGATGTATAAAAAATGTAGACAAGCATGGACCACCATGCTAGCCACTGCACGGTGCGATTCTGACTGATTAAAACCGAATAGAAGGCAAGTACAAATAGTAGGGTCCATAGCAAGGTTAAAAGCGGGTAATCTCCAACGATGACACCCGCTATAGGAAAGATGATAAACACTGTTGAAATATGAAACATATAATGAGTGTTTTTTAATTTTTCCAACATAGATTTATTTTACCTCGATCCGTTTTTTCAGTTGGATTACCAATACACCAAAGAAAACTGTATAACCTAGTACAACCAAGGCAGCAAGAATATTAAATTCGTGATGCTCCAAATAAGTAGAGACAACCTGCATCAGTTGATAGGTTGGAGTCAGTTTTCCAATGGATTGGAGCCATTCTGGGAAGGAACTCAAAGGGAACCAGAGTCCACCTAGGACAGCCAAAGCAATATAGGCAATATTTCCAATCACCGTCATCAATTGAGCACTGGGAAGCAAGCTCACCAAGACCCCCATGCTGATAAAGACCACGCTTCCGACCAGCAACATAACTCCAATCACCAACCAGTCAAGCCAAGACAGAGTCACTCCACGGACAAAATGACCAACTGAAAAGACAACTATAATTGATAACAAGAAAGTCAGCAGAGCACTGAACAGTTTTGATACATAATATTCTACCATAGATACTGGAGAATGTTGAATCAATTTTTGCCAGTTGTTTGTCTTATCAGACTCGAGTGTGCTAGGGATGCTGAAAAAGGCGCTTGACATGATACTAAAGAGCGTCATGGCAAAAAGATAGGCTTGAAGAGCAATTTCTGGAACATCTGATCCTGACATCATACCAGAAAATATAAGGTAAAACACACTTGGAAGTCCGATGGATAGCAAGTAGTAGACGGCTTGCCGTTTCATCTGAATAATTTCCACTTTCATGAGACTTATCATATTTTTCATCGTCAATCTCCTTTAATCTTGAGTCGTTTCGAAGATACTGTCTAAGAGAGTTCGATTGCGAACTTCAATTTCTTCAATCGTGCAGCCCTGATCTTGCAAGACTTTCCATACCTGGCTGGCTTCTTTGGTTGTGAAGGAAAGAGCATTTTGCTTGATTTCAATCTCTTGAACTTGGTCCAAAGTGCTGATAAATTCCTGATAAGTTAGAGGTACCGTAAAATGTTTTTCTTGTTCTTCACCACGCATGGCATAAGGCGTCGTATCGCGAATTAATTCTCCCTTGTGGAGAACCAAAATGCGATCAGCCGTATGCTCTACCTCTTCGATATAGTGAGAAGAATAGACAATGGTGACACCATTTTTCTTTAACTGATTAACAATTTCCCAAAAATGCTGACGTGTCGAGGTATCCATGGCAGCAGTTGGCTCGTCTAAAAATAGAATTTTCGGACGACCGATTAAAGTCAACACGAAAGAGAACAAACGTTTTTGCCCACCAGACAACTTGCCCGCTAGCTGATTTTTCTGCTTGTCTGAGAATCTCAGCAAGTCATCAATTTCTTTGTCTGAAAGACTGTCGGGATAAAGTGACTTGAAAAATGATAGAAGTTCTTTCACTTTCAAGCTTTGGACAACTGCATTTTCTTGGGGTAAGACAGAAATAAGCTGCTTTAATCGAGGATCTGTTGGTGCAAAGCCTTGAATGGCTATCTGACCTGAGCTCACGAACTTGTCGCCCAAGAGGCAATCAATCAAGGTTGTTTTTCCTGCTCCGTTAGGCCCGATCAAGGCGACACATTCACCATCGTTGATTTCAAAAGAGATGTTCCGCAAGATCTCCTTGTCTTTTATTTTCTTACTCAATTTCTCAACTTTAATCACAGTCATGAGATTCTCCTTTCAACCACTTCATTCCCATAGGGAAAACAATGAAAATCATAAATCCAAAACCCCAAGCACCACGAATAAATTGGCGAAGCAAGGTTTGATCAAACCAACCAGTAAACATTTCCACTAACCATACCAAGAGTGACAGGCCGATAAAGAGACAGATGATTGCTTTTTTCATTCCTCAAACTCCTTTTTTACATCTCTGACTAATTTTAAACCTTCTCTGACAAGCCAAGACATCATTCCAAAGCCAGCAAAGAGCTCCCAAGGAAAATGATAGAAACCCTCGTCCAATCCTGAAAACATGAGATAGGTCATAACTCCTGCTGCTACTAAACTCACTGCGACAATCATTTTATTTTTCATTTCTTCTTCCTCCATTTCATACTTCAATTATAGACTTTTGAAATTGGCGGAGCTAGATGCTTCTGTCACTAGGAAATATGACAAATGTCATAAAAAAAGAAAGCTGTAAAATCAACTTTCTTTTTTATCTATTAAATTTTATTCCACACTGAAAAGATATGGATATACAGGTTGTTGACCTTGGTGAATCTCTACTTCAACATCTTCAAATTCTTCTGCGATTTCTTGGGCAATTTCATTGGCAAGTTCTTCGCTTCCGTCTTCACCAACATAGAAAGTCACGATTTCACTGTCTTCGTCCAACATATGTTTCAAAGTTTCAGTCAAGGTTTGGTGCATGTCAGGGTTTGACACAAGGATTTTCCCATCTACCATACCAAGATTGTCATTTTCATGGATTGCTAATCCATCGATAGTTGTATCACGAACGGCTGTTGTTACACTACCGCTGATAACATCACCAAGGGCTGCAGTCATGCGTTCTTGGTTTTCTTCGATTGATTTGCTTGGATCAAAGGCAAGAAGACTGGTCAAACCTTGAGGAATTGTACGTGCTTCTACCACAACAGCAGGTTGCTCAAGAACTTCAGCCGCAGACTGAGCTGCCATAAAGATATTTTTGTTGTTTGGCAAGAAGATAATGTTGCGAGCATTGACCTGTTCAACAGCCTTGATAAAGTCTTCTGTTGAAGGGTTCATTGTCTGACCACCTTCGATGACATAATCCACACCTTGGGCACGGAAGATATCTGTTAAACCTTGACCAGCTACTACTGCGATAATGGCATACTCTTTTGTTTCAGCAGGCTTGTTGCCTTGAGTTGCTTCTTTTTCAACTTGCGCTTCGTGTTGATTACGCATGTTGTCCACTTTTACTTTGATCAAGCTACCATATTTGAGACCTTCTTGCATAACAAGACCTGGATCTTCTGTATGGACGTGAACTTTGACGATTTCATCATCATTGACAACAAGGAGCGAGTCACCGAGTTCATTCAAGTAGTTACGGAATTCATCGTAGTCAAAGTCTTTAGAATAAGTTGGACCTTGTTTGAGAGCTACCATAATCTCCGTACAGTAACCGAAGGTAATATCCTCAGTTGCCACATGCCCTGCCACAGACTTGTGGTGCTCTGCATTGATCATTTCACTCATGTTGGCAGGAGTCGCTACAAAGTCTTCAGAAGCACTGTATTCACCAGTAAGAGCTGAAAGGAATCCTTCGTAGATGAAGACCAAACCTTGACCACCTGAGTCTACCACACCAACTTCCTTAAGGACTGGAAGCATTTCTGGTGTCTTAGCCAAAGCTGCTTTTGCACCTTCCAAGGCTGCACGCATGACCTCAACAGCATCATCTGTCTCCTCGGCTGTTTTCTTAGCCCCAATGGCTGCACCACGAGAAACAGTCAAAATGGTTCCTTCAACAGGTTTCATAACCGCTTTATAAGCTACTTCGACACCGGATTGGAAGGCAAGAGCCAAGTCTTGACCTGTTAATTCATCTTTTTCCTTGATAGCCTGAGAGAAGCCACGGAAGAGCTGAGAAGTGATAACCCCTGAGTTCCCACGCGCACCCATCAAGAGACCTTTAGCAAGAATGCTCGCTACTTCTCCAACTGTAGAAGCAGGCTTGTCTGCTACTTCTTTGGCACCATTTTCAATGGTCATTCCCATGTTTGTCCCAGTATCTCCATCTGGAACTGGAAAGACGTTCAATGAATTGACATATTCTGCTTGCTTATTCAAACGAGTTGATGCAGCCTGCACCATCTCTTGGAATAAACTGGTAGTAATTTTTGACACGATTATTCTCCTACAACTTTGATATTTTGAATGTAGACATTCACAGTCTGAGCAGTAATTCCTAGTTGATTTTCTAGACTAAAACGAACACGCTCTTGAATGTTTTTTGACACTTCGCTTATCTTTACTCCGTAGCTCAATACGGTATAAACATCAACTGCAATGCTACCATCTTCGGCTGCTTTTATAACAACACCCTTAGAATAATTTTCCTTACCAAGAAGGGCTTGGAAATTGTCTTTGAGGGCATTTTTACTAGCCATACCGACCACACCAAAAATCTCAGTTGCGGCACCACCTACTACGGTTGCAATCACTTCATCTGTCAGTTCGATTTGACCATCTTTTGTATTAATTTTTACAGTCATTTTTTTTACCTCAACTAGTTGATACTCTATTTTATCATATTTCAGCCCAAGTGTAAAAGCAGAATGCTGTATCTGCGGATATTTGCTCTATTTTTCAAATGATTTTATCTATAGAGCAAAAGAAAAAGACCTAAGCGGTCTTTTCATTTTTATTAAACGCGTTCAACTTTACCTGATTTCAAAGCACGAGCTGAAGCCCAAACTTTTTTAGGTTTACCATCGATAAGAACAGTAACTTTTTGAAGGTTTGGTTTTACGGCACGTTTTGTTTGGTTCATCGCGTGTGAACGGTTGTTTCCTGATACAGTCTTACGACCTGTAAAGTAACATACTTTAGCCATTGTGTTTTCCTCCTATTAGATCTAATATAGCGGATGTGCTAGCACCACATACCGTACTATGTTATCACACTTTCTTGAATTTATCAAGGGCTAAACTATTTTTTATTTAACGTAAACAACTCCAAGTTTACCAAAAGCGACTTCCCCACGGATAATCAAGGTTTTGTTTGTTGGCGCTACAGGAGCATCTGCCTTAGCTGCACCAAAGGAGGTTTCTACTTTCAAATCGACACGCCAGTGTTGTGGAACATAGACAGTTGCATTCCCGAAGGCCACTTCAATATTTAAAGTTGCAAAATCACCTAACATCTCTGCATTATCATAGTAGATTTTAGCATCCCCAAAAGCGACTTCCACTTGGTCATCTACGAGATCTTGATCTTGCTTATAGAAGGTCCCGCTACCAAAAGCGACTTCCTTATCCGTGACGACTGTTTTTTTCCCATTGTACCACCATTTTTTTTCATTCCAGAACTTACTTGAATGCGTCAGATAACCAACACCTAGCACTGCTAAGATACTAGCCCAAAACAAAGACTGGTTTGGAATAGGAAAAATGCTATAAAAATGATTCGCAATCATTAAGGCTACTAGAGCGGTAAAAACTGCTGATGTTAGATGACGACGAAGCAAAGCTTCAACTGATTGGTAAGCAAAAAAGGCGATACCAATCAAAGGCCATATTTTACCATCCAAAGAAGGTATTCCAAAATTCCCTTGCAGCAAGATCCAAGCTGCTAAAACCAATAAAACAATACCAAATGCTTTCTTTTTCATGTTTTTTACCTCATGTTTCTTAGATTTTCTTTTAGGAGGGATTGGTAATGCCGTGAGACATGAACCTCCTTGTGCGTCTGATAAAAGGAAATGGTGCCCGTTCCTGAAAAGGACTTGTCCACTGAGTAAATCTGACGGATGTTTGCGATAGTTGACTTGGAAACTCGACTAAAATAGCGAGGCAAGATAGACTCCAACTCATAAAGTTTGAGACGAACTTCATAGGCTTCCTTCTGGTTATGAGCGTAGATCTTGCTCCCTTCAGTTTCAAAGAAGAGAATTTCTGACAGGTCTAGATAATATTCACCTGTCCCCTTGTAAAAAGTCAACCTCGGAGCCTTTGACTCTTGCAAAAGTCGTTGCAAATCTGCAATTTCATCTGTCAAAGCAGGGGTCTTGATGACAATTTCAGTCTCATCTAAATTGCCGTCAATCTCAATTCGTAACTTCATCACATCTCCTTTCTGACTCTACTATATCAAAGCTAAGTTAGGAATACAAGGGTAAAAAAGCAAGTGGTCAATATGAAGCAGTAAGTGGTTGTAGGACCAGCCTAACTTACATGTCAGAATAGGAAGAAAAGGAACCCCCACAACAGACCGCAGACATAGCCAACCAAGACGTCCTTTGGATAATGCACACCACATAATACTCGGACCAAGGCTAAGACTCCTGAGCAAATAAGCAAGATCATTCCGATCAAAGTCCAAGCATGGAAATAGGCCATGGAGATGATAGTTGCCGAAAAGACATGACGACTGGGCATAGACTGTCCCGAACTATCCTTGTCAAGCAGGGGACGGATGTCCCAAGTTTCATAAGGTCGTGGGTGATTGATTTTCTTACGAAACAGGGACAAGATCACAAAGCCCGAGGCAGGGATAAACAAATAAATCCCAACTTGCTGACTAAGTCCTAGTTGCAGGTAAGTGGTGACTAGCAAGGCCAGGTAGACCAGGGGCATGGTGACTGTCATCAAACGATTGAAACTGCGTAACAGAAATAAAAGAGGGGGATGGCTGGTGAGTCTGGAGCTGATATTTTGATACCATTCTTGATAATTTTTCATTTATACTTCTCATTCATTACCTTGTTTTTGTCTACCGGTGAGACGTTTGTCTTCTAGTATAGTGCAGAAAAAGAAGGCCGTCAAGCCTTCTTTAGATTTATTCTTCTGCTTCGTCTTCTGTAAATTGGCTATTGTACAAGTCGGCGTAGAAGCCACCTTGCACCATTAGTTCCTCATGGTTGCCTTGTTCGATGATATTGCCATCTTTCATGACAAGAATCAAATCAGCATTACGAATAGTTGACAAGCGATGGGCGATGACAAAGGATGTGCGTCCTTCCATCAAACGGTCCATGGCTTTCTGAATCAATTCCTCTGTACGTGTGTCAACTGAGGATGTCGCTTCATCCAAAATCAAGAGCGGTGCATCTTTCAACAAAGCACGAGCGATAGTCAAAAGCTGTTTCTGTCCAACAGACAAGGTCACAGTGTCATCCAAGACAGTATCGTAGCCATCTGGCAAAGTCATGATAAAGTGGTGAATTCCCACAGCCTTGCTAGCTTCCATCATCCGCTCATCGCTGATGCCCGTTTGATTGTAGATGAGATTTTCTCGAATGGTTCCTTCAAAGAGCCAAGTATCTTGCAAGACCATTGAAAAGGCATCATGTACTTCTGAGCGCTTCATATCCTTGGTATCGACACCATCGATACGGATACTTCCCTTATCTATCTCATAAAACTTCATCAAAAGATTGACAATGGTTGTCTTACCAGCCCCAGTCGGTCCAACGATTGCGACCTTTTGACCTGCATGAGCTATCGCAGAAAAGTCATGGATGATGGTGCGTTCTGGTGTATAGCCAAAGGACACATGATCAAAGACCACTTCCCCTCTCATGCCAGTTAATTGTTTTTCCTTATGGGATTCATCCTGCATCTCAGCTTCACCTAGAAATTCAAAGACACGTCCCATGGCTGCACTCGCTTGTTGTAAGCTGGTAATCCCTTGGGCAATCTGTGACAGGGGTTGGGAGAAGGTCCGTACGTAAACCATAAAGGCTACAATAACCCCGATAGTGATATGCCCTTCTAACGCCAGCGCGGCACCAACGATGATGACCAAAACATAGCTAAAATTCCCAACAAAGAACATGGCTGGCATCATGATACCAGAGATAAACTGAGATTTCCAGATGCTGTCGTGCAAGTTTTGGTTTAAACCTGCAAATTTCGCTTTGGAGGTGTCCACCGCGTTGTAGCTCGTTACAACATTGTGTCCCGAATACATTTCTTCTACATAACCATTGACGGCTGCTAGATTATTTTGTTGGGCTTTAAAATAACCCTGTGACTTGGCCATAATTACAGAAACCGCCGCAAAGCCAACAAGGGTTGATACAACGGTTACCAATGCCAAAATCCAGTTCATCCCAAACATGGTCACCAAGACAGCAATCAACAAGAAACTAGCTGAAAGAACTGTCCCTAGACTTTGGTTGAGAGATTGCGCTGCTGTATCCACATCATTGGTCACGCGCGAAAGGGTATCTCCTTGTGAATGACGGTCAAAATAGCCAAGTGGCAAACGATTGATTTTTTCAGCGATTGCTGTCCGCAAGCGTTTTGAAAAATGCTGAATACTCGTTGAAAAGATATAGGCCTGTGTATAGTTAAGGATGGCGCCAAATACATAGAGAATCACTAAAAAGCTAGCAATACTTGACACAGCCTCTAGGTCAATTCCCGTCATCAAACCATCTGAAATCAAGTTGGTAATTTCTTTAATCTTGGTTGGTCCATAAACAGTGATGATGCTTGAACATACAGCTGCTACAATCGCTACTAGTAGGGGAAGTTGGAGGCCTGCCATATAAGGTTTGCACTGTTTCCAGACCGACACTTTTTTATTTTCCATGTTCCAATTCCTCCTTCGATAGTTGTGAGTAGGCAATTTCTTGATAGACTCCGTTGGTTGCAAGAAGTTCCTTGTGGGTGCCTTGTCCCACGACTTTTCCTTGATCCAATACTACGATCAGGTCAGCATCCATAATGGTAGAAATCCGCTGCGCTACGATGAGCTTGGTCATGGATTTTGTTTTCTCTGCTAGTTCTTGGCGTAGGATACGATCTGTCTTGTAGTCCAAGGCTGAGAAAGAGTCATCAAAGATGAGAATCTCTGGTTTACGAGCCAAGGCACGCGCAATGGCCAGACGCTGTCTTTGTCCTCCTGAGAAGTTGGTTCCACCTTGGGCTACTTCTGATGCAAGACCTGCTTCCTTATTCTCGATAAAGTTTTTAGACTGGGCCAATTCAAGAGCTTGCCACATAGCAGCCTCGCTTAGAGGAGTTTCTTTGCTCTTACCAAAGTCCAAGTTCCCCTTGACATCTCCTGAGAAGAGGACTGCTTTTTGAGGGATATAGCCGACCTTATTGCGCAAATCTTCCAAATCGTAATCTTGCACATTAACTCCGTCCACTAGGATTTGTCCATCTGAAACGTCGTAAAAACGTGGCAAGAGGTTGACAAGCGTAGACTTACCTGATCCAGTCGATCCGATGAAGGCCACGGTTTGACCCGCTTCTGCTTTGAAAGTGACATGTTCCACGACTGCTTCTGAGTTTTTAGAGTAGCGGAAAGTCACATCACGGAATTCCACTTGTCCTTGAACTGAAGGATCCGCTGTCTGTGCATGACTAGGATTTTCAATAGAAGAATGCAGATCCAATACTTGATTGATACGTCCTGCCGAAACCAAGGTACGAGGAAGGACGAAAAAGAGAGCACTCATGAGCAAGAAGCCCATCACGACCTGCATAGCATAAGACATGAAGACCACCATATCACTAAAGAGTGGTAGACGGTCTGTCAAACTTGCATCGTTGATGATATAGGCACCAATCCAGTAAATGGCTAGACTCAAGCCACTAGAAATCGCCATCATAATGGGATTCATAATGGCCATCAATCGATTGACAAAGAGATTGAGACGTGTTACCTCATCGTTAGCTGCTTCAAATTTCTTATCTTGGTAATCCTCGGCATTGTATGCGCGAACAACTCGAATCCCAGTCAAACTTTCACGAGTGATGCTATTGAGTTTATCTGTCAATTTTTGGATGACCGATTGTTTTGGAAAGGCCAGAGTCAGGAGAACAGTTGTCATCAAAACATTGACGATAACAGCGATTACTACTGCCCAGAGCCAGTATTCCGATTTTCCAAGAATTTTCCCAATGGCCCAAATAGCCATAATTGGCCCACGAGTAACCACTTGCAAGCCCATGGTAAAGAGCATCTGTACCTGGGTAATATCATTGGTCGTCCGAGTCAAGAGACTTGGGATTGAAAAGCGCTTGATCTCTGTCTGCGAAAAATCTAAAACACGATGAAATACGTCTCTACGTAGATGGGTTGTATAGGATGCTGCAACGCGAGCGGCAAAGAAACCAACCATAACAGATGAAAAGAAAGCCAATAAAGACAAACCAATCATCTTCGCAGCTGGTGACCAGAGTTCACCCAACTGCGTTCCAGACGTTCCCAGTAATTCTGTAATTTGCGAAATATAAGTCGGCACCTCTAACTCGAGATAGACCGAGAAACAAGTGAAAAGAATCGCAAGGACAATCATCCCCCACTCTTTTCCTGTAATACGTTTAGCGAGTTTCTTCATTCTCTCCTCCTATCTTCTCAACATTTTCTTGCAACTGACCGAGGACCTTTTCAAAGATTGCCAAGTCTGACTTTGAAACCCCGTCTAGCAGACTCTGATCAATCCGATCAAAAAAAGCCTTAACTTTTTGCATCTGCGAACGCGATTTATCCGTCAGGCGAACAAATTTTGCCCGCTTATCGCTTGGGCTGGCCTCTAGCTCAACCAAACCATTTTGCACCATACGCTTGACTAAATTACTCGCAACAGATTTGGTAATATTGAGTTCCTGCTCGATATCCTTAATCAAGACCAGTTCCTCTTTTTGCTCACAATGATCTAAAAAACGCAGAACTTGCCCTTGCGGTCCACCCATAAATTCAATGCCGCAACGCTTGGCTTCTTTCTGTACCATCAGGTGAACCTGGTGCCCAAAGCGTTTAAAAATCAACATCGGCTTGTCCATGATTGCTCCTTTCTCACGATTGAATATAGTTCTCAGGAGAACTAATTAAGTTTCCATGAGAACTATTTTATCACTTTCAGAAGAGATGTCAAGAAAAAAGTTTCCTAGAGAACTATTTTAGTCTGAATTGACATTGGAGAATATTTTCTCTATAATAAGCACTAGCTACCGTGGATAGGAATCCATTCACTTGATGAAGGGAGAAAACGTTCAAATGAAACTAGAAGAACAAAAAGTTTTAGGGATTTTAGCAACCATTTTTGGAGCCATCGCACTTTTAGGGTCCTGGATCCCGTTTATTAACTATCTATCGTTTTTCATCGCTATTGTCGCGTTGATCTTAGGTATTATCGGACTTATTGCCAATCTCAAAAAACGGAAAACAATGGCCATTATCGGAACATCTCTCGCAGTTGCTTCTGTTGTACTTTTCTTTACGACCCAGATACTGTACGCTAATGTCTACAAAGATTTTATCAGAGAGTTTAACCGTTCCTATAGAGAAGCTAGTTCCTCAATGGAACACGACTTGACAGATGATACCATTGATTCACTCCCCGAAGATGAGGAAGAAGACGATACCTTCACTTGGACCCAAGAACAGTTCGACGCTTTAATCGAAGGTGACCTTGATAACAAAGGAAAAGGTGGTACCAATTACAAGGATATTGTCAAAAAACACGGACTGCCAGACTCCGAGTTTGATTCCACTATTGGGGGATACGATACTAGAAAAGTCACCTATATCTCTATTGGTGACAATATCAAGACTGTTACCTTAACTTTTGCAAAACAGGACAATGGTCAACTCTTACTAGTTCATAAAATAGCTGTAGGCCTAGGAGAAAGCCAGCAGCAAAGAGATTCTGGTTCCAGAATCTAATCTCAAATATAAAAAGCGAACAGACTTGCTAGCTGTTCGCTTTTTTATTAGAATCCATCGACGTTCGTATAAATCTTTTGGACGTCCTCATCATCTTCAAGAACGCTGTAAAGTTTTTCAAAAATTTCAAGATCTTCGCCTGACAATTCTACTTCTGACTGAGGAATCATTTCCAATTCAGTCACTTGGAATTCTTCGACGCCAGACTCACGAAGGGCAACGATAGCCTTATGAAGGTCTGTTGGAGCTGTGTAAACAGTGATTGTTCCTTCTTCCGCTTCTACATCATCCACATCAATATCTGCTTCAAGCAACAATTCAAAGATAGCATCCGCATCATCACCAGCAAATACGATAACACCCTTGTTGTCAAAGAGGTAAGAAACAGAACCTGAAGCACCCATGTTCCCGCCATTTTTACCAAAAGCAGCACGAACGTTCGCAGCTGTACGGTTGACGTTTGAAGTCAAGGTATCCACAATCAGCATAGAACCATTTGGTCCAAATCCTTCGTAACGTCCTTCTGTAAAGGTTTCGTCTGTATTTCCTTTTGCCTTATCGATAGCCTTATCAATAACGTGTTTTGGCACCTGCGCTTGTTTAGCACGATCGATAACGAATTTCAAAGCAGTGTTTGATTCTGGATCTGGTTCCCCTTTTTTAGCTGCTACATAGATTTCTACACCAAATTTTGCATATACTTTAGAGTTAGCTCCATCTTTAGCCGTTTTCTTGGCTACGATATTGGCCCATTTACGTCCCATTAGGAATCTCCTTTTTTCACATTTTAATCTTTCTTATTATAACACAAGTCTAGCTGATTTTCACTAGAGGAAATGGATTTTCTTTTGCAAAGCAAGCTAGGATTTCCCTCCGACTGCCACGATTTTCTTGCCTTCTTTTATCCAAGGGTGTCGGGAAAGGGAGAAGTAAAGTTGGACAGTCATCACAACCCAGAGTAGTGGTTCACAGAGAATAACACCTGTGTAGCCTGTCCAAGGAATAATCCAAGCTACGAAAATAATTTTTCCAAACAACTCGATAAAGCTAGATACGAGGGGCAAGAGTTTTTGGCCTAGTCCCTGCAAGCTATTTCTATAAATCAATAAAAGACTTAAAAATGGATAAAATACAGAACTGATACGTAAGTACAAGGTCCCGTTTTCTACCAAGTAGCTGTCTGTCGAACTTGCTAGGAAAGAAACTAGGCTAGGACTGGCAAAAAATAGGAAAATACAGGCAAGGGCTGCCCAAGACATACTCAAATAGCTCCCTAAACGAAGACCTTGGACAATACGTTCGGGACGTTTCGCTCCAAAGTTTTGAGAGATAAAAGTCGTCATCGATGCTGAAATAGCCGTCATTGGTAATAAGGCAAAGGCCATGATTCGCCGTGCTGCCGTTTGAGCACTGATAATGACTGCACCAAAACTATTGACAGAGGATTGCAAAATGACACTTCCGATAGAGACGATTGACCCCATCAGACCCATGGCTAGTCCTTGCTCCAAGAGATCCACATAGAGAGCCTTATTCCATTTGAAATGTTTGAGACCCGGAAGAAGCTCTGGAACACTCTTACGAATATAAAAATAACAGAGGATTGCTGACAAACCCTGCGAGATAATGGTTGCAAGACCCGCAGACTGAACTCCCAGATGCAGTTGCGTAATAAAATATAAATCCAAGATCACATTAACGATAGCTGAAAAGATAAGAAAAGCAAGTGCCACAAGGCTATCGCCAATCGAGCGCAGTAAGCCTGCAAAAAGATTGTAAGCAAAACTAACCCCTACACAGGTAACAATCATGGAGATGTACTCATAGGATTGAGGAAGGATTTCTACAGGTGTCTCTAAATATTGCAAGAGTGGATAAAGACCGAAGAAGCCTATCAGCATGACAAGAGCACTCAGGATGGCACCCAGAATCCAAGTTGCTGCAACAGCTTCTTTAATCTTAGCAAAATTACGAGCACCGTAAAGACGAGCGATGACAACTCCCATCCCATTTCCAACTCCGAGGGCAAAGCCGATAATCAGATCAAAGATAGCCGTCGTTGCTCCTACTGCTGCTAGGGATTCTTGTCCAAGGAACCGCCCTACAATCAAGACGTCAGCTGTATTATATAGTTGTTGGAAGATATTGGACAACAGAATTGGAAGGGCGAAGCTCAAAAGTGAGGGAAGAATGGAGCCATGAATCAGGTCCACTGTTCGTTTTTTATTCATAAAGATATTATATCAGCTTTCCAGAGGACCGACAAGATTCTTTAACGAATCCTGAAATCAATTGCTTACAGAGAGACAATTTGCTATAATCAAGAAAAGGAGGTCATTTATGAGTTTGACCAGTCAATTAATAACCGATGTGTTTCCAGATCTTGATAAAGTTGAAAAGCTAAATAACGAAGCTTTCCCCGAGGAAGAACGGGTCCCTCTTTCTGAGTTTTTGCGCTATCAGGACCGTGATGACGCCCACTTTTTTGCTTTTTATAACGAAGAAGAATTTGTTGGCTTTGCTTTTGCCATCTCCAACCAAAAGGCCTTCTATATCAGCTTTTTTGCCATCATGCCTCACTTAAGAAGTCATGGGTATGGGAAGGAAATTATCGACAAACTAACTGATTTTTATCAGCGAACCATGTTGCTTGAAGTAGAGCGACTGGATGAAGAATGCGATAACTTGGAACAAAGAAAAGCTCGTATGAGCTTCTATCAACAAAATGGCTTCAAAACAGCTAACGCTTTTCTAGAGTATGATGGCTTGAGTTTTGAAATTCTCTACCGCGGTGACCATTTCGACGAGGAAGCCTATCGCGACATCTTCCAAAAATTACAAGATGAACATTATTTTGACTTTCACATCAAATACAGGCGCTTTAGTGATCATTAGTTGTTTCAAGGAAGAGAAGTCTAACGAACTTTCTCACAATAAAACGCATAATATCAAGGTTCTGAATACCTGATATTATGCGTTTTTATGATTTTGAAAGCTTTCCCTAGTTTTATCTTTAATCTTCAATTTCGATTTCAAGTCCATCGCCTAGGTCAAGCGTTACTTCTTGGTTAGGTGCCAAATCTTCTGCGACAGAGGTAGGAGTGGTTCCCTCTTCATCTTCAATCAAACCGTATTGAACACGAACCTGATGGTCAATCTCATCAAAAATATCTGGGTGATCTGCCAAGTATTTCTTAGCATTTTCAGACCCTTGCCCGATTTTTTCACCCTTGTAAGAATACCATGCTCCTGCTTTTTGGATGATATCGAGATCACTTGCGATCTTCAAGAGCTCACCCGTCTTAGAAATCCCTTCTCCGTACATGATTTCAACGAAGGCTTCCTTAAACGGTGGAGCTACCTTGTTTTTCACGACCTTGATCTTGGTTTCCTTACCGACATTGGTATCTTTTTGGTCACCAGTTCCTTTGATTTGTGTGCTTCCACGAACATCCAAACGAACTGATGCGTAGAATTTCAGAGCACGTCCACCAGGTGTTGTTTCTGGATTTCCAAACATGACCCCAACCTTTTCACGCAACTGGTTGATAAAGATGGCAATTGTTTTGGTTTTATTGATAGAAGCTCCGAGTTTACGCATGGCCTGGCTCATCATACGAGCCTGCAAACCAACGTGACTATCTCCAATATCCCCATCAATTTCTGCACGAGGTACAAGAGCCGCAACTGAGTCAATAACAACAAGGTCAACTGCACCTGAGTCAATCAATTTTCCAGCAATTTCAAGACCTTGCTCACCTGAGTCTGGTTGTGATAAGAGCAATTCGTCAATGTTCACACCAAGGGCTGCAGCATAGGCTGGGTCAAGAGCATGTTCCGCATCGATAAAGGCTGCAATACCGCCTTCTTTCTGTGCTTGCGCAACAGCGTGAAGGGCAACCGTTGTCTTACCAGATGATTCTGGTCCATAGATTTCGATGATACGTCCTTTAGGATAGCCACCTGAACCAAGAGCAATGTCCAGAGCCAATGAGCCTGAGCTCATCACTTGAACTTTTTGCTCCGCGCGCTCGCCTAAACGCATGATTGAGCCTTTACCAAAGTCTTTCTCAATCAATTTAAGAGCATCGTTCAAGGCTTTTTCACGATCCACTCCAAACTTTTTTGAAATCTCATCTAATTTTTTTGGTTTTTTCGCCATTCTGTTCTCCTATATTCTACTGGTCCTTAGACCTATTTACTATTATATCAAAATTTAGTCACTTAATAAAGCCTTGCGAACTAGGTTAAAGGCATGCATAACCGCGATGTGACGTACATCTGCTCGACTCCGTCCTGCGATATTAGCCTTAATCACCTCTGTCCCTTTTGCATGTGCCAGTCCAATAAAAACTGTGCCAGCTGGATGCCCCTCTAGGCTATCTGGACCTGCCACACCTGTCAGGCTGACTCCATAATCAGACTGAGTCTTGAGCCGTGCCTGCTCTGCCATTTTTCGAGCCGTAAACTCAGAAACGACCCCGTGTTCTTTTAGCTCTTGCTCGGAAATATCCAACATCTTGGACTTTTCTTCTAGGCTGTAAGTGACAAAACCGCCATTAAAGATAGCTGAAACACCTGAAAAGTCTGCTAAAGTAGCTTGAAAGAGACCTGCCGTCAAGCTTTCTGCCACAGTAATGCTTTTCTGTCTCTTCTTTAGCTCTTCTACAACGACACTCGCGAGGCTGGTTTCTTCCCCATATCCATAACAGATGTCTCGTAGAGAAATTCCCTCAAAAGTCTGGCGACTCAAGATTTGATTTTCTAGGATGTCCAGTGCTTGATCAGCCTTTTCTTGACTAACTGCTTTTGTAGACAAGCGCAAGGTCACTTCTCCCGTTTTGGCATACGGTGCCAAAGTCGGATCGGTTTGATGGTCAATCAAATCCGCCAAAATGGTCACCAACTGACTCTCACCAATTCCAAAGAAACGAAGCACTCGGGAATATAGTTTGGTGCCTGTCATCAGCTTGGGTAAGAGTTGGTTTAAGACCATGGGTTTCAACTCACTTGGTGGTCCTGGAAGGACCACGTAGGTTACGTCATCCACTTCCGAAACCCCTCCTACTGCTAAACCTGTCTCATTTGGCAGTGGAGTCGCTCCTTCTACAATTTGGGCTTGGCGCTCATTATTCGGTGTCCGAGCATAGTCAGGTCTATGAGCAAAGAAAATATCCAGTTTCTCTTGTGCTTGAGTGTCAAACACTAGATCTTTTCCCAAAAATTTTGCCAGAGTTTGTTTGGTCAAATCATCCTCAGTTGGTCCCAAGCCCCCTGTCAAAATCACAAGATTACTACGTTGACTCGCAATCTCAAGCAAGGACAAAAGACGAGCTTCATTGTCTCCGACAGCTGTTTGGAAATAGACATCTACCCCGATTTCTGCTAGCTTCTCTGATAAAAACTGAGCATTGGTATTGACGATCTGCCCTGTTAAAATTTCTGTTCCAACAGCAATAATTTCTGCTTTCATGTTTCCTCCTACTTATCTATTCGAATTCTTTTTGAAAAAATCGCAGGAAATTTCCCACGATTTGATTCTTTGTTTTATTCTACCTCTTCGTTTGAAATACTAGTACTGGTTGAAGGCGCTGTCCGGCCAAAGGCTGTTTCGTACAGTACCGCATTGGTTTCCAATTCTGTCACTGGCTCTTTACCTAGTGAACTACGCAAGAGATTTTGCATTTCGAGCATATGTTCTGAAGTGACAATCTGATAAGAAATTCCCTGTAGCTCAGCATCTTCCCCGCGCAATTGATGCGTTTCGATATTCCTGAAAGAATCTTGATAGCCGAGCAATTGTGGAATGCTCTTAGCTGATAAATCCACATTGGTCTGCATGTTGTCACTCAAAGCTTTTAAAATCCCTTGATAATGACTCACACTGTTCAGACTCAAAACCTTCTCAACGATTTTTTGAATGACTTCACGTTGACGTTTTTGACGTCCATAGTCTCCTTCAGGATCTTGGTAACGCATCCGTGAATACACCAAGGCTTCCTCACCATTCAAGTTTTGTTCCCCAACACCAATGGAAATCTTATTAAACTCTTCTTGGTCAGTGATGGAAATTGGGAAACCAAGTGTATTGTTGACGGTGATTCCACCAACTGCATCCACCAATTGTTGAAGGCCTTGCATGTTGACCATTACATAGCGGTCAATGTGGATATTCATCATCTTTTGAATAGTAGAAATTGCAAGCTCCGCACCGCCATTGGCATAGGCCGCATTGAGTTTGGCTTCCTGAACTTGGCCATTTCCACTCTCGATCTTGGTCAGAATATCCCGTTCCAAACTCATCATAGTGGTTTTCTTTGTTTTTGGATTAACCGTCAAGAGAATCATGGAATCACTATTCCCTGCCCACGGATCTGTACGTTCCGAATTTCCCGTATCCACCCCCATTAGGAGAATCGTTAAAGGCTCAGTTGCTTCGATAACGTTGGTTTCTTCACCGATTTTTTTGTAAGTTTTTTGACTCAGGGTTGCAGTCCCCTGCTGATAGATTGTGTAGGCATAAATTCCTACACCTACAACTGTTACTGCCAGAAAACCTAGCACCATTCCAATTAATTTTTTGATCATCTCGTTATTCATCTATCAATTTGCCCATCAGACAAACATCTAAAAATATCCCTTCTGCTAAATAGGCTCCTCTTTCTTGCAAGCCTTCTGTGATAAATCCCATTTTTGAATAGAGGTGGATAGCAGCCTCATTTCGTTTTTGTACACTGAGTTGCAAGCGGCGCAAGACGCCACTGGCTTTAGCCCACTCGATGCCTTCTTCTAGAAGAATAGTCGCCAATCCTTGGTTCCAGAATTTCTTTCGAACCGCTAAAAAAACATCTCCAATATGCCGAACCCTTAAATGTTGATCCGCTGTGATATTTAAGACTCCTGCAATCTCATCATTCAGTAAGGCGAGGAGAGTAATTTGATTCTCTGATGCAGCTTGCTTTTCGATAAAAAGAGCCATTTCAGAAGCTGTCATCATGATACCATTTTCATCTAGGCTAGTGAAGTCTGTCTCTTGACCAACACAATCTAAAAATGCAATTAAGGCTGTAGCATCTGAAATCTCTGCCTCACGAATGCACAACTCATACTCCATCCTGAAGCTCCTTGACGAGTTGTTCAGCCCGAGGGCCATGAGCTGTAAAATGAAGGCAACGACCCTCAGCTTCTTTCAAAATTTCCAACTCCAAGTAAGAATCTGGTAAATCCTCACCCAAAAGATGCCCCCACTCAATAACAGTCACACCGCCACCAAAGAGAAACTCATCCAAGTCAATAGAATCAGCATCTCCTTCGATACGGTAGACATCCAAGTGGTAAAGTGGCAAACGCCCTTCGTACTCTCTGACAATAGTATAGGTTGGACTTTTAATCATCTGACGGATATCCAAACCCTTGGCAAGGCCTTTTGTAAAGGTTGTTTTACCCGCACCCAACTCTCCCGTCAAGATCAGAACATCATCTTTTTGAAGCAAATGACCCAATCTTTCTCCGAGAGCTAGAAGCTCTTCTTCATTTTTTGTGTACATGTTACTATTATACCAAAAAGTTTCCTTTTGTGTGAATTTTCTTTATAGACTTACTATGCTAAATTTACAGTTCTCCTTGCCTTTCTTAGAAAAAAGTAAAAATACAAATAACAAATAAAACATCCCGAATCACATGTCCGTAAAATGAAATTTCCCTTTGCACGGATTTTGGAAAGAGGAAACGCGCACATAAAAAACCGAGACCAATATAAAGGAGAATGGAGGAGATTGTTACGGGATTTCTCAAGAAAATAATCGTGCCTAAAACGGAAATCACAACCGTTCTCTTCTTGTTGAGATGGTTGTCCATATCCCGAATATATTTATCAAAAGGTAAGAAAATCCATAGATCTACTCCCAGCAAGAAAAAGAATGACGGCAGAAAGAGGTCAACCAGATCCTGCTGCAATTTGCTAGTAGTTTGGATGCTTTCTGTGAGAACCAGACAGGTTGCCAGAAGATTGACTACTAAAAGAAGGCTATAAACAAGGCTTACTTTCTTTTGAACACGCAAAATACTATGACTTTTCTGACCCAAGGTATGGAAGTAATTAATCCCAGCACAAAAACCAGAAACTCCCACTATGAGAATTAAAAAATAGATATTTCCTTCTCTTAAGGATAAAAATGATTCCTTCCACAATAAACAACTTCCAAATAAAATTTGAGCGACAGCTAATAATAATAAAACACGAATTGATTTCATCATTTCTTTTTCCTCCGTATAAGAAATTATACTCTGGCAGGGTTAGAAAATGATAAATGACTTCCAAAATGTCACATTAGGACGCTGAACGGTACAAAAAACAGTTCTGTCATTCACAGAACTGCTCTCTTCTAATCTAATCCTTAAACCAGAGGGCGATTTCTCGTTTAGCTGACTCTTCTGAATCTGATCCATGTACCACGTTTTGAATGGCTTGATTTTCTCCTGCCGCCTTAGCAAAATCTCCCCGGATGGTCCCCGGAAGAGCCTCTTCTGGACGAGTAGCCCCCATCATGTCACGCCAGCTTTCAATTACCTTGGGTCCTGAAATGATTCCAACAATTATTGGACCTGAGGTCATAAATTGGCGGATAGGAGGATAAAAACTTTTTTCAACCAAGTCGCGATAGTGTTGGTCAATCAAATCTTCTGAAACGGTTGAACGTAACTCTAATTTTTCGAGTTTGAAACCACGTCGCTCAATTCTTTTCAAAACTTCGCCAACTAGACCTCTCTTCACACCATCTGGCTTAATGATAAAGAATGTTTGTTCCATATAAATCCCCTTGTCATTTTAGTTCTTCTATTCTACCACACTTTATGGAAAAGTGGGAAAATTTTCTGAAACAAAGCAAAGAGAACCCGAAGGTTCTCTTATTTGCTTTTATTCTACAGTTTCTTCAGATTGGATTTCCACAGTTTCATCTACTGGAGCAAGTTCTGTCTCTTCTTGTTCAGGAGCCAGATATTCTGCGTCATTGATTGCCTGTGGTTCAAGGTTACGGTAGCGAGCCATACCAGTACCTGCTGGGATGATCTTACCGATGATAACATTTTCCTTGAGTCCAAGGAGATGGTCTTTCTTACCACGGATGGCTGCATCTGTAAGGACACGAGTTGTTTCCTGGAAGGAAGCCGCTGACAAGAAACTGTTTGTTTCAAGTGAGGCTTTGGTGATTCCCATAAGGACTGGGCGACCAGTCGCTGGAACTCCACCGGCGATAAGGACATCTTTGTTCGCATCTGTAAAATCGTTGATGTCTAAAAGGGTACCCATGAGAAGATCTGTATCACCTGGATCCATGACACGGACTTTACGGATCATTTGACGAACCATAACCTCAATGTGTTTGTCACCGATTTCTACCCCTTGACTACGGTAAACTTTTTGGACTTCACCGAGAAGGTAAGTTTCAACTGACAAGACATCACGAACAGCAAGGAGATGTTTTGGTTGGATAGAACCCTCTGTCAATGCTGCACCACGAGAAACTTGGTCTCCAACTTCAACACGCATACGTGCTGTAAATGGAACGACGTATTCACCTTCGCCAGTTTCACCCTTAACAAAGACTTTCTTCGTACGAGTTGAAGCATCTTCTTCGATAGCTGTAACTTGTCCCTTGACCTCTGTAATAACCGCTTCCCCTTTTGGATTGCGGGCTTCAAAGATTTCTTGGACACGAGGAAGACCTTGAGTGATATCGGTATTTGAGGCAACCCCACCCGTGTGGAAGGTACGCATTGTAAGCTGTGTACCAGGTTCCCCGATAGATTGGGCAGCGATTGTACCAACCGCTTCACCAACTTCAACCGCATCACCAGTCGCCAAGTTGATACCGTAACAGTGACGGCAAACACCATGACGAGTGTTACATGTAAATACGGAACGGATAGTCACTTCTTCCACACCAGCATTGACAATCTCGCGCGCCTTGTCTTCTGTGATTAACTCATTTGGACCAATGATAACTTCGCCAGTTTCTGGGTGTTTAACAGTTTTCTTAGTGTAACGACCATTGAGACGTTCTTCGAGTGACTCGATCATCTCTTTTCCTTCCGCGATAGAGCGGATCAAGAGACCACGGTCTGTTCCACAGTCGTCCTCACGGATGATAACGTCTTGGGCGACGTCAACCAAACGACGAGTCAAGTAACCTGAGTCGGCTGTCTTAAGGGCCGTATCGGTCATACCTTTACGGGCACCGTGAGTTGAGAAGAACATTTCAAGTACTGACAAACCTTCGCGGAAGTTTGAAAGAATTGGCAATTCCATGATACGTCCGTTCGGAGCGGCCATCAGACCACGCATACCGGCAAGTTGTGAGAAGTTCGAGATGTTACCACGAGCTCCTGAGTCCATCATCATAACGATTGGGTTCTTCGGATCTTGGTTATCGACCAAGCGTTTTTCCAATTTCTCACGAGCTGCACGCCATTCAGCTGTAACAGCATTGTAACGTTCATCATCAGTAATCAAACCACGACGGAACTGTTTTGTAATTTGTTCTACACGCTTATGAGATTCTTCAATGATTTCAGCCTTGTCTTCAACCACTGGGATATCAGCAATCCCCACTGTCAATCCAGCAAGTGTTGAATGATGGTAACCTAAGTCTTTCAATCGGTCCAAGAATGCAGAGGTTTCTGTTGTACGGAAACGTTTGAAAATCTCAGCGATGATATTTCCAAGGTTTTTCTTCTTGAATGGAGGATTGAGTTCAAGGTTGCGAATGGCTTCCTTGATATCGCCACCTAGTGGTAAGAAGTATTTAGCTGGAAGCCCTTCTGTCAAGTTCGCATTATTTGGTTCTTGTAAGTAAGGTAGACCCTCTGGCATGATGTCGTTGAAGAGGATTTTACCAACTGTTGTAAGCAAGACCTTGTGTTTTTGCTCTTCAGTCCAAGGTTTGTTGAGGCTGTCTGTCGCTATACCAACACGTGAGTGGAGGTGAACATAACCATTGCGATAAGCCATAACCGCTTCATCACGGTCTTTGAAGACCATTCCTTCACCTTCACGACCAGCTTCTTCCATAGTTAAGTAGTAGTTACCCAAAACCATATCCTGAGATGGGGTAACAACTGGTTTACCATCTTTCGGATTCAAGATGTGCTCTGCAGCGAGCATCAAGATACGAGCTTCTGCTTGAGCCTCTTCTGAAAGCGGTACGTGGATGGCCATTTGGTCCCCGTCAAAGTCGGCATTGTAGGCTTCACAGACAAGCGGGTGCAAGCGAAGGGCCTTACCATCGATCAAGACTGGCTCGAAGGCTTGGATACCCAAACGGTGAAGGGTCGGTGCGCGGTTCAAAAGTACTGGGTGTTCTTTGATTACTTCTTCAAGGATGTCCCAGATACGTTCATCTCCGCGTTCTACCAAGCGTTTAGCTGCTTTGACGTTTTGCACGATGTCCCGAGCAACAATTTCACGCATCACAAATGGTTTAAAGAGCTCGATCGCCATTTCGCGTGGCACACCACATTGGTACATCTTAAGAGTTGGACCAACGGCGATAACGGAACGTCCTGAGAAGTCAACACGTTTACCGAGCAAGTTTTGACGGAAGCGTCCTTGCTTACCCTTGAGCATGTGGCTCAATGATTTCAGTGGACGGCTACCTGGTCCTGTGATTGGACGGCCACGACGGCCATTATCAATCAAAGCGTCAACCGCTTCTTGAAGCATACGCTTCTCATTTTGAACGATGATACCAGGTGCATTCAACTCAAGCAAACGAGCCAAACGGTTGTTACGGTTGATAACACGACGGTAAAGGTCATTCAAGTCAGATGAGGCAAAACGGCCACCATCCAACTGCAACATTGGACGGAGATCTGGTGGAATAACTGGAAGGATGTTGAGAACCATCCATTCAGGTTTGTTCCCAGACTTGTAAAAGGCATCCAAAACATCCAAACGACGGATAGCTTTGACACGTTTTTGTCCAGTAGCTGTTTTCAACTCTTCTTTGAGTTCAGCAATTTCTTTTTCAAGATCTACTTGTTTCAAAAGGTCTTGGATGGCTTCGGCACCCATTTTGGCAACGAATGAACCATAACCATACTCACGCAAGCGCTCACGGTATTCGCGCTCTGTCATGATAGACTTGTGCTCAAGTGGTGTATCCTTAGGATCAATCACCACATAAGCCGCAAAGTAGATAACTTCCTCTAGGGCACGAGGACTCATATCAAGGGTCAAGCCCATACGGCTTGGAATCCCCTTGAAATACCAGATGTGAGATACAGGAGCTTTCAACTCGATGTGCCCCATACGCTCACGACGAACTTTTGTACGCGTTACTTCAACCCCACAACGGTCACAAACAATCCCTCTGTAACGAATGCGTTTGTACTTACCACAAGCACATTCCCAGTCTTTTGTAGGACCAAAGATGACTTCGTCAAAGAGTCCTTCACGTTCTGGTTTCAACGTACGGTAATTGATTGTTTCAGGTTTTTTGACTTCTCCATAAGACCATGAACGGACTTTGCTTGGAGAAGCTAGGGTGATTTGCATACTTTTAAAACGATTTACATCAACCACTATTTCTTCCCTTTCTATTCTAAGTGAACTGCTTATTCTTGATCAGCAGCTTCTTCTGTTGCTTCCGCTTTTGTTGCTTTCTCAGCCTCTTCAGCTTCAAAGGCTGCTTTAGCCTCTTGGGCTGCTTTTTCGCGGGCTTTTTCAAGGTCATCTACGTGGATGACATCTTCGTCCATTCCTTCATCCAAGTCGCGAAGTTCCACTTCTTGGTCATCTTCGTCAAGGACACGCATGTCAAGACCAAGAGATTGCAATTCTTTCACAAGAACTCGGAAGGATTCTGGAACACCTGGTTTTGGAATTGGTTTTCCTTTTGTAATAGCTTCATAAGCTCTCAAACGTCCGTTGATATCGTCAGACTTGTAAGTCAAGATTTCTTGAAGGACATTTGATGCACCGTAGGCTTCAAGAGCCCAAACCTCCATCTCACCGAAACGTTGTCCACCAAACTGAGCTTTACCTCCGAGTGGTTGTTGGGTAACGGTTGAGTATGGTCCGACTGAACGCGCGTGCAATTTATCATCAACCATGTGGTGGAGTTTGATCATGTACATGACACCAACTGATACACGGTTGTCAAACGGCTCACCTGTACGTCCGTCGTATAGGATTGTCTTAGCATCGCTGTCCATACCTGCTTCTTTAACAGTGTCCCAAAGGTCTTCAGAACTTGCTCCGTCAAAGACTGGTGTTGCGATGTGGATACCGAGAGTACGGGCTGCCATACCAAGGTGAAGTTCCATAACCTGACCGATATTCATACGTGATGGCACCCCAAGTGGGTTCAACATGATATCGACTGGAGTTCCGTCTGGAAGGTAAGGCATGTCTTCTACAGGAACGATACGAGAGACAACCCCTTTGTTTCCGTGACGCCCGGCCATCTTATCTCCGACCTTGATCTTACGTTTTTGAGCGATGTAGACGCGAACCAGCATGTTAACGCCTGATTGCAACTCATCTCCATTTGCACGTGTAAAGATCTTAACATCACGAACGACACCATCGGCACCGTGTGGTACACGAAGAGAAGTATCACGCACTTCACGAGACTTGTCTCCGAAGATAGCGTGCAAGAGACGTTCTTCAGCTGAAAGGTCTTTTTCACCTTTAGGCGTTACTTTACCTACAAGAATATCCCCTTCTTTAACCTCGGCACCAATACGGATAATCCCCATTTCGTCAAGGTTTTTAAGGGCATCTTCCCCAACGTTTGGAATTTCACGAGTAATTTCTTCAGGCCCAAGCTTTGTATCACGTGTTTCTGATTCGTATTCTTCGAGGTGGACAGATGTGTAGACATCGTCTTTGACCAAGCGTTCGCTCATGATAACGGCATCCTCGAAGTTGTAACCTTCCCATGTCATGTAGGCAACGATTGGGTTTTGTCCAAGCGCCATTTCCCCTTTTTCCATAGAAGGTCCGTCAGCGATAAAGTCGCCTTTTTCAACGACATCCCCAACTTTAACAAGCGTGCGTTGGTTGTAGGCAGTACCTGAGTTTGAACGACGGAATTTTTGGATGTGGTAGACATCCAATGAACCATCTTCACGACGTACTTCTACCTTGTCCGCATCTGCGTAGGTAACTTTACCGTCATGCTGAGCAATAACTGCAGCTCCAGAGTCATGAGCTGCTTGGTATTCCATACCAGTACCAACGTAAGGTGCTTTTGGATCAATCAATGGCACAGCCTGACGTTGCATGTTGGCACCCATGAGGGCACGGTTGGAGTCATCGTTTTCCAAGAATGGAATACATGCAGTCGCAACGGCAACTACCTGTTTTGGTGACACGTCCATGTAGTCAACCACTTCTGCTGGATACTCTTGGTTGACCCCTTGGTGACGTCCCATGACGACTTTCTCAGCAAAAGTACCATCTTCGTTCAATTTTGAATTAGCCTGTGCTACAGTAAATTCATCTTCTTCATCGGCTGTCAACCAAACGATTTCGTTTGTGACTACACCAGTTTCACGGTCAACCTTACGGTATGGTGTTTGAACAAATCCATACTTGTTCAAGTGTCCGTATGATGACAAGTTATTGATCAAACCGATGTTAGGTCCTTCAGGTGTTTCAATTGGACACATACGACCATAGTGAGTATAGTGCACGTCACGTACTTCATATCCAGCACGGTCACGAGTCAAACCACCAGGTCCTAAGGCTGACAAACGACGTTTGTGAGACAACTCAGAAAGCGGGTTGTGTTGGTCCATGAACTGTGACAACTGTGATGAACCAAAGAATTCTTTAACCGCAGCTGTTACTGGACGGATGTTGATGATTTGTTGTGGTGTCAAGACTTCGTTATCCTGAACAGACATACGTTCACGGACATTACGTTCCATACGAGAAAGTCCAAGACGTACTTGGTTGGCAAGCAATTCACCAACTGCACGGATACGACGGTTTCCAAGGTGGTCGATATCATCCACACGCCCGATACCTTCAGCCAAGTTGAGGAAGTAGCTCATCTCTGCAAGGATATCCGCAGGAGTTACAACACGAACCTTGTCGTCTGGATTGGCATTTCCGATGATGGTTACAACACGGTCTGGGTCTGTTGGGGCAACAACCTTGAATTTTTGAAGGACAACTGGTTCTGTCAGAACAGCTGCATCGTTTGGAATATAAACGATCTTGTTCAAGTCACCATCCAAGTGACTCTCGATACTTTCAATCACGCTACGAGTCATAACGGTGCCAGCTTCTACCAAGATTTCTCCTGTTTCAGGGTCTACCAATGGCTCCGCAATGGTTTGGTTGAGCAAGCGTGTTTTAACATTGAGTTTTTTATTGATCTTGTAACGACCAACTGCTGCCAAGTCATAGCGACGTGGGTCAAAGAAACGAGCTACAAGCAAGCTACGTGAGCTTTCAGCAGTCTTAGGCTCACCTGGACGAAGGCGTTCGTAGATTTCTTTCAAGGCTTCGTCTGTACGAGAGTCCATTGGATTCTTGTGGATATCTTTTTCAACAGTATTACGAACCAATTCGCTGTCACCGAAGATATCAAAGATTTCATCATCACCTGAGAAACCAAGTGCACGAACCAAGGTCGTAAATGGAATCTTACGAGTACGGTCGATACGAGTATAAGCGATGTCTTTTGAGTCGCTTTCAAGTTCCAACCAAGCTCCACGGTTAGGGATAACAGTAGAACCGTAGCCCACTTTACCGTTCTTGTCTACTTTGTCATTAAAGTAAACACCTGGTGAGCGGACCAACTGAGAAACGATAATACGTTCACCACCATTGATGATGAAAGTACCCATTTCGGTCATGATTGGGAAATCACCAAAGAAGACTTCTTGGGTTTTGATTTCTCCTGTTTCTTTATTGATCAAGCGGAAGGTTACAAAAATTGGTGCTGAGTAGCTAGCATCGTGGATACGAGCTTCTTCGAGCGTGTATTTGGGTTCCTTGATTTCATAGCCAACAAATTCCAACTCCATAGTTTCTGTGAAGTTTGAAATTGGCAATACATCTTCAAATACTTCCTTAAGACCGTGGTCTAGAAAATCCTTGAATGAATCCGTTTGAATTTCAATCAAATTTGGTAAGTCAAGAACTTCTTTGATTCTTGAAAAACTACGACGGGTACGATGTTTCCCGTATTGAACGTCATGTCCTGCCAAGATGATTCTCCTTTGTAAATAAAGTTCCAAGCCTGCTTCATCAGGCTATTGATTATCGTCAAATGGTTGTAAAACCCCTATCACCATGTCCCTTTGATGAATTTTCAGAATCTTTAAATCTTTGTTACAAACACTCAAAAACCTGAAAAAAAGCACAAAAAGAGCAGCTAAATCTGACTTTTTCAGAAGATTTAACTGCTGTGAGCCTTGTCTGGACAATATTTCAGACAAAACCTACGACAAATGATTACTCATATTATACCTTATTTAGCTAGATTTTTCAAGGTTTTTTTACTATTTTTTAAACAATCTTTTCCTATATATTATTTTAAAATTTCAAGAGAATGAAGCATTATATTTTCTCTTAAAAGTTAGGAAAACGCTTGCACTAATGTTTACCTCGTGCTATACTGATAAGGAACAACTACACAAGGAGAATTGTGATGAAAAAGATCCCATCTCAAACTGAGAAAAAAATGATTTATGGTATCCGTTCCTTGAAGAACGGAACTGGTTCTGTCCTTATTGGTGCCAGCATTGTCTTGCTTTCTGCTACAATGCCAACTATTTCGGCCAACGAAAACCTTCCTCAAACTCAGGAAAATACCAGCGCTGTGACCAAGGCCCCTACTGAGACTGAAACGAGTCAAACTCAAAAGGAAACGCCTATTTCTGAACAAAAGAATGCAAACGCTTCCCTTGATTCTGAAAAGGAAGCTACAGCTGCGAAAACTACTACAGCACCCGAAATATCTAAAACAGAAGATGCTACTACAAGCCAGACTAACAGCAAGGAAGAGAAAGTAGATGCCAGCACTTCGACGCAAAATTCTAATCAAAAACCACAAGTAGACACATCTTCTGAAGAACCAATCGCAGATAACCACTTCCGCATCCATGTAAAAAAACTCCCTGAAGAAAACAAAGATTCTCAAGGTCTTTGGACTTGGGATGATGTTGAAAAGCCGTCTGAAAACTGGCCCAATGGAGCCAAGTCCTTCAAGGATGCCAAGCAAGATGACTACGGCTATTACCTAGATGTCAAACTCAAAAATGAGCAAGCCAAGAAAGTCAGCTTCCTTATCAACAACACCAAAGGAGATAACCTTACTGGAGACCGTTCCGTAGAGCGCCTTTCTCCAAAAATGAATGAGGCTTGGCTAGATGAAAACTATAAAGTATACAACTACCGTCCTCAGCCAGCAGGAACTGTCCGTGTCAACTACTACCGCACCGATGGCAACTATAACAAAAAATCTCTCTGGTATTGGGGCGATGTCAAGAATCCAAGCAGTGGAGAATGGCCTGACGGGACAGACTTTACTGCAACTGGAAAATATGGCCGTTACATTGATATTCCACTCAATGAAGCTGCAAGAGAATTCGGATTTTTATTATTAGACGAAAGCAAGAAAGGTGATGATGTGAAAATCAGAAAAGAAGATTATAAATTCACAGATTTAAAAAATCACAGTCAGATTTTCCTCAAAGATGATGACGAAACCATCTACACCAACCCCTACTACGTTCACGATATCCGCATGACTGGTGCCCAACACGTGGCTAAATCTCGTATCGAAAGCAGTTTTTCTACCCTCGTTGGAGCTAAGAAAAACGATATCCTCAAACACTCCAGCATCACTGATTACCAAGGGAATAAAGTAGCTATCACAGACGTGGAAGTGGATGAGGCAGGTAAAAAAGTGACCTATATCGGCGACTTCTCTGACACTCAACACCCTTACACTGTCAGCTACAATTCAGACCGCTTTACCACACGTTCAAGCTGGCGCCTCAAGGATGAATCCTACAGTTACGATGGTCCACTCGGCGCAACTCTAAAAGAAGATGGCAAGCGTGTTGACCTCACCCTCTGGTCTCCAAGTGCTGATAAGGTTTCCGTTGTTGTCTATGACAAGAAAGACCCTGAAAAAGTAGTTGGAACTGTCGCCCTTGAAAAAGGAGAAAAAGGAACCTGGAAACAAACTCTGGATGCAAACTCTGGTCTCGGTATCAGCAACTACACTGGCTACTACTACCACTACCAAATCGAGCGCCAAGGTAAAACTGTCCTCGTTCTTGACCCTTATGCCAAATCATTAGCGGCTTGGAACAGTGACCTAGCAAAAACAGATGCCGCTCATAAGGTCGCTAAAGCTGCCTTTGTCGATCCAGCGAAGTTAGGTCCGCAAGACTTGACCTATGGAAAGATTCGTAACTTCAAATCACGTGAAGATGCCGTTATCTATGAAGCTCATGTACGTGACTTCACTTCGGATCCTGCCATCGCAAAAGACTTGACCAAGCCATTTGGTACCTTTGAAGCCTTTATCGAAAAACTGGACTATCTCAAAGACTTGGGTGTGACCCACATCCAGCTCCTTCCAGTCTTGTCTTACTACTTTGTCAATGAATTGAAAAACCAAGAACGTTTGTCTGCCTACGCTTCAAGCAACAGCAACTACAACTGGGGATATGACCCTCAAAACTACTTCTCCTTGACTGGTATGTACTCAAGCGATCCTAAGGATCCAGAAAAACGTATCGCAGAATTCAAAAATCTCATCAACGAAATCCACAAACGTGGCATGGGGGCTATCCTGGACGTGGTCTACAACCATACTGCAAATGTTGATATTTTTGAAGATATTGAGCCAAACTACTATCACTTTATGGATGCAGACGGAACTCCACGTACTAGCTTTGGTGGCGGTCGTTTGGGAACTACCCACTACATGTCTAAACGTGTCTTGGTAGACTCCATCAAGTATCTGGTTGAAACCTACAAAGTAGATGGTTTCCGCTTTGATATGATGGGTGACCACGATGCGGCTTCAATCGAAGAAGCTTACAAGGCTGCACGCGCCCTCAATCCAAATCTTATCATGCTAGGTGAAGGCTGGAGAACCTATACTGGTGATGAAAATACGCCTGTACAACCTGCTGACCAAGATTGGATGAAGAAAACAGATACTGTCGCTGTCTTTTCAGACGACATCCGCAACAACCTCAAGTCTGGCTATCCAAACGAAGGTCAACCTGCCTTTATCACAGGTGGCAAACGCGATATCAATACCATCTTTAAAAATCTGATTGCCCAACCAACTAACTTTGAGGCTGACAATCCTGGAGATGTTATCCAGTATATCGCAGCCCATGATAACTTGACCCTCTTTGACATCATTGCCCAGTCTATCAAAAAAGATCCAAGCAAGGCTGAGAACTATGCTGAAATCCATCGTCGTTTGCGACTTGGAAACCTCATGGTCTTGACCGCTCAAGGAACTCCCTTTATCCACTCTGGTCAGGAATATGGACGTACCAAACAATTCCTTGATCCAGCCTATAAGACTCCTGTTCCTGAAGATAAGGTTCCAAACAAGTCTCACTTGTTGCGCGACAAGGACGGCAAGCCATTTGTCTATCCTTACTTTATCCATGACTCTTACGACTCTAGTGATGCTGTCAACAAGTTTGATTGGACCAAAGCTACAGATGGCAAAGCTTATCCTGAAAATGTCAAGAGCCGTAACTACATGAAAGGATTGATCGCTCTTCGTCAATCTACAGACGCCTTCCGACTCAAGAGTCTACAAGATATCAAAGAGCGCGTCCACCTCATTACTGTTCCAGGACAAAATGGCGTTGAAAAAGAAGATGTGACCATCGGCTACCAAATCACTGCTCCAAATGGAGATATCTACGCTGTCTTTGTCAATGCGGATGATAAGGCTCGTGAATTTACTCTAGGAACTGCATTTGCTCACTTGAGAAAGGCTGAAGTCCTGGCAGATGAAAATCAAGCCGGACCAGTAGGAATCGCTAATCCTCAAGGTCTCGAATGGACTGAAAAAGGCTTGAAATTGAACGCTCTCACTGCCGTTGTTCTCCGCTTGTCTCAAGGTGGTGCTATTGTCGCCCCAGTTGTGGAAGAAAAACCAGAATTTGATCTTTCTAGCTTGGAAGTTGAACCAGAACAAGGCCAAGCTCAAGACCTAGCAGCCAATCCTGAAACTCAAGAAACTGCTGCAGAGGCTCACTCTCAGAACCTCCTTCCAAACACAGGAACTGAGAGCAAATCCCTCCTTGCCCTTGCTGGATTCAGTATCCTTGCCCTTCTCGGACTTGGATGGTTGATAAAAAACAAGAAAAAGAACTAACACTCAATGAAAATCAAAGGGTAAACTAGGAAGCTAGCCACAGGCTGCTCAAAGCACAGCTTTGAGGTTGTTGATAAGGCAAAGCTGACCTGATTTAAAGAGATTTTCAAAGAATATAACCTAGCCCTCCTATAAAGAAAACACCCCATGATTAGAAGACTCTTCTAGTCAATGGGGTGTTGTTTTTATGATACACTTATCTATCAAATCATATATTCTACGCTATAGGTGGCATCTGATAAGATACGAGCCAGGAACTGCTTGGTTCGTTCTTCTTGTGGACGACTAAAGAAATCGTGGGGATTGTTCTCCTCTACGATACGGCCTCCATCCATGAAAACAACGTGGTTAGCGACATCCCTAGCAAATCCCATTTCATGCGTGACGACCACCATGGTCACACCTTCTCCCGCCAACTGTTTCAGAACATCCAAAACATCTCCAACCAACTCAGGATCTAGTGCAGATGTTGGTTCATCTAGCAAAATGACCTCGGGCTTGACGGCAATAGCACGCGCAATTCCTATTCGTTGTTGTTGTCCTCCAGATAGTTGTGAAGGGTAGTAGTCCTTATAAGCAAGTAAACCAACTTTCCCCAAGGCAGATTCTGCACGTTTGAGCGCTTCTTCCTTAGGAACTTTACGAGCCACGATTAGACCTTCTAGAATATTTTCCAGAGCAGTTTTGTTTGCAAATAGATTGTAGTGTTGGAAAACAAAGGCTGTTTTTTGGCGAATTTCTAGAATGTCTTTCTTGCTTAATTTGGCTAAGTCATAAGTTTTTCCTGCCAAGGTCAAATGGCCACTATCAGCTTTTTCTAAGTGGTTGAGACAACGGAGAAAGGTCGTTTTCCCCGAACCTGATGGTCCTAAAATGACGACTACATCCCCTTGGTTGACCTGGAGATTGACATCCTCCAAGACCTGCCTCTCTCCAAATGTTTTTGCGATATGTTCTACTTGTAACATCCTGTCCTCCTATACAAAACGCGCGCTAGATGCTTTTGCACTCTTTTCTTTTTTCACATAGCCTTTCTCCAGTAGGGAGAAGCCCCACTGAATCAAACCACAGATCAAAATATACTGCAAAAAGATCACAAAATAAGACTCGAAATACTGGTAGCCGTAGGATGCTTCCACACGGGCAATAGCGGTGATATCCTTGATGGTCATAACAAAGACCAGGGAGGTTCCCTTGACGATATTGATCACCAGATTGGCCAAGTTAGGCAAGGCTGAGCTCAAGGCTTGAGGAAAAGCAATCCTTAGATAAGCCTGGGTCGTAGTCAAGCCAATCGCATGCGCTGCCTCTAGTTGTCCCTTGTCCACCGTCAAGATAGCTGAACGCAAAATCTCCGACAAACTCCCGACTGTCATCAAACTATAAATGATAAAAGCATAGTAGAGAGGATCAAGCTTGAAAATATCAAAGTCACTTCCTATGCTTTTGAAAAATTGATTCAGCAAACTTGGAAACAAACTATAAAAGAAGAGAATCAATAAAATCGGTGGAGTCGCTCGGATAAAAGCCAGATAGACCAGAGAAAAACTCCTCACACCTCGAACCTTGTAAATCTGACCCAAGGCTAAAAATAGAGCCGGTAAAAAGCTTAAGACCATAGCCACAATCATGATAATCAAGGTGATTGGTACACCCTTCAAGGTCTCCAGAAAGGTCTTTACAATATAGTCTATATCCATTTCTTACCTCCCTTTTGTTTCCAAAGACTTCTCAAGCAAACGACTCAAGCTAGAAATAACCAAGGCAATCCCCCAGTAAAGAAGCGCAACTGCCGTATAGGTTTCCAGAGAGTAGTTCCCTAAATTGCGACTGATCAAGAGATTGCCTGCACCCATAACATCAACGAAACCAATCGTATAGGCCAAGGCAGCATCTCGCATGAGATTGAGAATAGCGGTTGTTATATTGGGAAGAGCAACTTGAAAAGCTTGGGGAAAAATGATTCTCCAAAAAGTCTGACTTGGAGTCAAGCCAATACTAAGCCCGGCCTCTGTCTGCCCCTTTGGAATAGCTTGATAGGCCGCCTTGAAAACCTCGGCAACAATAGCCGCAAACAAGAGAATCATCGTCAGGAGAACAAAAATAGTTTTAGACCAGTTGTTGATATCCAAACCAAGCCACCATTTCAGAAATTCTGGCAAGCCATAAAAGACTAGAAAAAGCAAGACAATCGGCGGTGTACAACGAAGGGTAAAGATATAGCCTTTGGAAATCGCTGCAAAACTCTTGTCTTCTCCTACTTGTGCCCACGCCAAGAGACCTCCAAAAAGGGAACCAAGAAGAGTGGTAAAAAAGAGAATGGACAAGGTCATAGGAAGTGCCTGCCATAAGGTCGGCAAAAACTGAAAGACCTTGGAAAAATCATAAGAAACCATGCAAAACCCTTTCTAGTCTTGGAATTTCTGGTCTAGTCTTTGTCTACGTAACTAAAGACATCTTCTTTAAAGTATTGCTGAGATAGCTTAGCAAGCGTGCCATCTTCTTTCAACTCTTTAATTGCTTTTTCGTATTCTTTAGCAAATTTCTCACCCTTTTCATCACGGTGAATCAAGGGATAAGTTGGGATACCCTTGTATGGGAACCAGCTGAGTTTATCCGCATATTGGTGGTAAGGGCCATCTTCTGCGGTAACTGCTTTTTCAAAGGACAGTTTGATATCAAAGAAGGCGTCATAACGTCCTTCTAAGACCCAAGCATAGGCATCTGCCACTTTGAAGGATTCAGCTGCTGTTTGTTCAATCGGTGCATCCTGATGTTTTTCATTGTAGCTGGTGATGACATTCCATTGAGCATTCTGTGGAGAGATGGGAACCAATTTCCCTTTATTCTTAGCAAAGTCATCAATGGTTTTGTATTTCTGTTCATCTTCTTTTCTGACCGTAAATCCGATGATGCTCGCTCCGACTGGTTCAGATGGAATGACAAACTTTTTAGCTCGTTCATCTGTGTACCAAGCTCCCTTGGTTCCGATGTCATACTTGCCTGATTCCAGACCAATCAAGAGGTCGTCATCACTGGTACCCGTATATTCAAATTGATAGTTTGCCAACTTCTCATCAACAGCCTTCAAAACAGCTACTTCATAACCATCTGATTCCCCTTTTTCATTGACAAAGTCATAAGGTACATAGTTTTGTGTATGGGCAACCTTCAAGGTTATGACTTCAGCAGACGAAGCCGTTTCTCCCTCCTTGGCTGGAGCGCCAGCTAAACTTCTCCCGATAATCGTCGCCCCAATTACTGCAACAACTGCTACACCACCGATAATCCATGCTTTTTTACTCATCTTTTTCTCCTTTAGTTTTCAAGCGCTTCTCTCACCCACTGGATACGTTCAACTGCGATATCACTTGGAATGGTACAATCTGCCCCAAGTACCAAGCCCTGTTCCCCAGCTTCTGCAACTAGTTTCTTTGCCTCAGCCTGAATGGCATCCTTGCTACCAGTATACAGCAAGCCCGTCTTGCCATTTTCGAATCCTCCAAGAACCGTACGTCCCTTGAAAATCTCACGACCTTCCTTGAGAGTTATTCCCTCTGGTCCTACAGCCCAGTTAAAGACTTGGGCTGGATAGTCTGCAAAAAGGTGAATATCATTTCGTGCTCCCTCGTAGCCACAGATATGAAGAACAGTAACACCACCAACAGCACTAGCTGCTTCCAGAACTGTTATCTCGCTAGGTGCAATGACAGCTTGATAATCTGCTGCCGACACTCGTTGATCTTGGATACTTTGCACGCTGAGGTAGATTCCGTCAGCACCAGCCTCTTTGATGACAGCTCGGCTGAGACTCGCAATATCTTCTGCAATCACATCCAACACCTTCTTAAGGGCTTTAGGATCTTCCACCAGAAAATCTGCAATAAGGTCATCTCCGCCGGACACTTCCCCAAGCAGCCACTTGAGATAGGTTACAGGAGCAAAAATATTGTAAATCGCAACGATATCTTCTATGAACTCTTGCTTGATTTTCTTAACCAAGTCCACCTGCTCTTTTATCCAAGCGTGATCTGGTCCGAGTGGTTGAATGGTCGCCAACTCTTGAAGTGATTTTCCTTTGGCAATCGCTGGATTGGGATAAGCAAAGTAGCCATCACTCATGAGTTTGATAAAGTCCGGCTGGACTTCTCGGATAAAGCGCTTATGCCCCTCGATATTCTTCTCGATAATGGCTGGATTTGAGAAACCGTGTAGCCATTCGTCTTCGGATGTGAAATGGTGCCAAAAGCCTACTGGCACACGATCAACCTTTTCACCTCTAAATGCTTTTAAAACCCATTCTTTTTTTTCTGACATTCTTATTCTCCATTTCTTACTTTTTCAACTAATAAACTGCTTGCGATATCATTCGAACGTAGAAAGGGGAGACTGGACTTGGAAAAATCCTGAACTCCACGACATCTCTCTCCATTTTTGCAGTGCCCATTTTTTACGACACTTATGGTGACCAAGGCCAGCAAACCGACAACTGCAATGAAGATGCCCCATCTTTTACTTTTCATAGCTCCTCCTTTTAGAGAACCGCTGCCTGCCGAATCCAGTCCAACCTCTCTAAGTCAAAGTCATCTGGAACAGTACAGTCAGCTCCCAGAAGAACGCCTTTACTACCAGCTTCAGCTAGCAACCGTCTTGTTTCATCTTGCAATTCCACCTTGGAACCTTGATAAAGCAAGCTTTTCTTGCCATTTTCAAATCCACCTAAAACGGCCTTGCCTGGAAACAACTCCTGACCCTGTGTCAAACTAACATCCTCATGGTGAGTAGCCCAGTTGACAACTTGCGCTGGATAGTCCTTAAATATCGTCACATCATTGCTCGCACCTTCAAAACCACAGATATGGAGGATATTGGTCCCACCAATCTGATTGGCAGCCTCCAAAATCGCTATATTGCTCGGTTCGATATAGGTTTGGTAGAGTGCTGGTGTGATGCGCTCATCTTGAATTTCCTGGGTACTGAGATAAATCCCATCGACTCCACCTTGCTGGATGATTTTCTGAGTTAGGATAGCAATATCTCCTGCAATCACATCTAGAATCGCTCTGAATTGCTCAGGATTTTCAAGCAATAGATCAGCCACTTCCCTATCTCCTCGAGAAGTTTCTGTACGGAACCAGCGCTTGAGGTAGGAGATTGGTGAAAAGATATTGTAGAAAGAAGCAATCTCTTCGGTAAAGGTCTCTCGAATCGCTTGTACCACTTCCACCTGTTGCTGAATCCATGGGTGTTCCTCACCAATCGACTCAATAGAAGTCAGCTCCCGAATGCTTGCGATCTTAGGACTATAGACATTACTTGGATAAAGGAAAAAACCGTCGCTCATAATTTTGACAAAATCAGGACGAATCCTTTCCACATAGTCGCGATGCCCATCAACACTTTTTTGAAAGATACGTGGATTATTTAATCCCTGCCCCTTTTCTTCGAGTGTTACAAAATGAAACCAAAATCCCACAGGAACTCTTTCCACTTCATCGCCTCGAATCGCTCTAAAGACTAGATCTCTTTTACTTGCCATACCTTTCTCCTTCCATTTGGATTGAAACCATCTTACCACTCCTTTTCCCCTTTTCCCAATATATATTGACTATCAACTCGATTGGAAATTTTTATATCGATAAAGAAAAAATTCCCTGAAAAGCTTTATTTTACTAGCCTTTCAAAGATTCTCTTTATTTTCATCTATTTTCCAAAAAGAAGCTGATATAGATTTTCTATCAAGCCGATTGAATTTTTTTATAACCATCTTCATTCCAAAATTAAGTACATAATTTTATCCTAATACCAAATTACTACTGAAAAATTTATTTTCTCCCGATATTTCCTTGCACAAATCCCATGAAAACGCTACAATATTAATAGACTATTATTAGGAGGATGGGATTATGAAAATATCCAAAGTTACCATTACAATTGCTTCTACACTTACTTCCGTCATTTTACTGACTGGCTGTGGCACAAATTCGGCAAATTCACAGACAACACAAAGTAGTACATCTGACAATCAGGTTACAATGACCTATGATCAGTTGCGTTCAAGAGAAAATACTATGTCAACTCTTTGGTATCAAAAAGCAGCTGAAACCAAGGCACTCTATCTACAAGGTTACAATGTCGCTACTAATCGTTTGAAAGAACTACTAAAAACACAGACAGATAAACCCTACTCTATCGTTTTGGACTTGGACGAAACCGTATTAGACAATAGTCCTTATCAAGCGCAAAATGTCAAGGACGGAACAGCATTTACCCCAGAAAACTGGGATGTCTGGGTAAAAAAAGCCGCAGCCAAGGCTGTACCAGGTGCTAAAGACTTTCTCCAATTTGCAGACCAAAACGGTGTCCAAATTTATTATGTATCTGACCGCACGATAGATCAGGTAGATGATACGATCAAAAACCTAGAAAATGAAGGAATTCCTGTACAAAGCCGCGATCATCTCATGTTCTTAGAAAAAGGCGTCAAATCTAAAGAAGGTCGTAGACAAGCAGTCCAAGAAAAAACCAACTTAGTCATGCTACTAGGAGACAATCTTGTGGACTTTGCAGAGTTTTCAAAGACCTCTGAAACTGAGCGCGACCAAAAATTAGAGGAATTACAAAAAGAGTTTGGTGAGAAATTCATCATTTTCCCTAACCCAATGTACGGATCATGGGAAAGCACTGTTTACAATGGTAATAAATTGGATGCCAAGGGCCAAACTGAAGAGCGCCAAAAAAACTTACAAGGTTTTGATAAATAAAATAAGGGAGCTATCTACCAGTTTACACCAACCACAAGATATCGTATTTGTGAGAATATCAAAAAAGACGATTTCCGCTTGGAAATCGTCTTTTTTACTATTTTATCTTGTGCTTGGTATAAACCAGTATATATTCTACTAGATAGTATGCTCTACCCCTTGTACCACTTCCACCTGTTGCTGAATCCATGGGTGTTCCTCACCAATCGACTCAACTGATTGAATTTTTTTATAACTCCTCTTTCATAGCAAAGTAAGCACGTATTTTCGGCGCCACTTGTGTGCCGAAGAGTTCAATAGCTCTCAGAACCTGGTCATGTGGCATAGAACCAAGCGGTAGATGGAGCATGAAACGGTCCAAGCCTAAATCCTCAATCATGCGAATCAATTTTTCTGCTACCTGATCTGGATTTCCCACAAACATGGCACCATTTGGACCAACTTGCTCCAAATATTGCTCATAGGTCAACTCCTGCCAGTGTGGACGGTCCTTGGAAATAGCGTCCACCACTTGCTTGGTCGGATGGAAATAATCTTTGACAGCCTGATCGCCATCTTCAGCAATCCAGCCCCAAGAATGAGCCCCCACTTTTAGGTCTTTATCCGCATGACCAGCCTCCCTTCCAATCTCACGATAAACTTGAATCAGCTTTTTAAAATAACGCGGATTGCCACCAATAATAGCATAGACAATCGGCAACCCAGCCTGAGCAATCTTCACTGTTGATTCGACATGGCCACCTGTCGCCACCCACAAGGGCAATTTGTCCTGAACAGGACGGGGATAAACTTCTTTGCCAGAGATTGTTTGGGTCAATTGACCTTGCCAGTCTATCTTGGTCTTTTCATTGACTAACTGGAGCAAGTCTAATTTCTCATCAAAAAGGGCTTCGTAGTCTTTCAAGTCATAGCCAAACAGTGGGAAGGACTCGGTGAATGAACCACGCCCTGCCATAATCTCTGCCCGTCCATTTGACAAGGCATCGATGGTAGCATATTGTTGGAACAAGCGAATCGGATCCATACTCGAGAGAATGCTGACTGCACTGGTCAAACGAATCTTCTTGGTATTGACTGCCCCAGCTGCAAGAACAATCTCTGGCGCCGATACCGCAAAGTCCTCCCGATGATGCTCCCCAATCCCGTACACATCCAAACCAACCTTATCAGCCAGCTCAATTTCTGCCACCAACTGACGAATGCGTTCATCATGACTGTAAATCTGCCCAGTCACTTCTAGAGCTGTTGTTTCACCGAATGTTGAAATTCCTAATTCTACCATCCTGTTTCCTCGCTATCTCTTTTAGTTTTAGGGTATTTTATCACTAATTAGTTTTATTTTCAATAAATTTGCTCATTAGAAAAAGCCTAGATTAACTAGACTTTCTTAGTTTATTCTACTGTTACTGACTTAGCAAGGTTACGTGGTTTGTCCACATCAAGGCCACGGTGGAGTGTTGCAAAGTAAGCGACCAATTGCGTTGGTACGACCATTGAGATTGGTGAGAGGTAAGGGTGGACAGTCGTAAGAACGATATCGTCTGTGTCTTTAGCAACATTTTCTTCTGCGATAGTGAGAACTTTGGCACCACGGGCTGCGACCTCTTGGATATTTCCACGAGTATGGTTGGCAAGGACTGAATCTGACAAGAGGGCCAAGACTGGCGTTCCTTCTTCAATCAAGGCAATGGTTCCGTGCTTGAGTTCTCCTGCCGCAAAGCCTTCACACTGGATGTAAGAAATCTCTTTGAGTTTGAGACTGGCTTCCATGGCTACGTAGTAATCTTGACCACGTCCAATGTAAAAGGCGTTGCGTGTTGTTTCAAGAAGCTCACGAACTTTAGCATCAATGGTTTCTTTTTCAGAAAGAGTTGATTCGATAGACTGAGCTACGATTGACAACTCATGAACCAGGTCAAAGGCTTGCGCTTTGGCATTCCCGTTTGCTTCCCCGACTGCTTTTGCAAGGAAGGCAAGGGCTGCGATTTGCGCTGTATAGGCCTTGGTTGATGCCACAGCAATTTCAGGACCCGCGTGAAGAAGCATGGTATGGTTGGCTTCACGAGAAAGAGTTGAGCCTGGAACGTTTGTCACTGTCAAGCTTGGAATTCCCATTTCATTAGCCTTAACCAAAACCTGACGGCTATCAGCTGTTTCACCAGACTGGCTGATAAAGATAAAGAGTGGTTTCTTGCTGAGAAGCGGCATACCGTAGCCCCACTCAGATGAGATTCCAAGTTCAACTGGTGTATCTGTCAATTCTTCCAGCATCTTCTTAGAAGCAAATCCTGCATGGTAAGATGTTCCAGCTGCAAGGATGTAGATGCGGTCTGCGTCTTGAACAGCCTTAATGATAGCAGGGTCAACCACTACTTGACCTGCCTCATCTGTGTAGGCTTGGATGAGTTTACGCATCACCGTTGGTTGCTCATCAATTTCCTTGAGCATGTAGTAAGGGTAAGTTCCCTTACCGATATCAGACAGGTCAAGTTCGGCAGTGTAGCTAGCACGCTCACGACTGTTACCATCATAGTCTTGAACTTCGACGCTATCCGCCTTGACGATTACCAACTCTTGGTCATGAATTTCCATGTATTGGTTGGTCTCACGAATCATGGCCATAGCATCAGAGCAGACCATGTTATAGCCTTCTCCAAGACCAATCAAAAGTGGCGATTTGTTCTTAGCGACATAGATGACTTCAGAATCTTGTGAATCAATCAAGGCAAAGGCATAAGAACCACGGATGATGTGAAGGGCTTTTTTGAAGGCTTCAAGAACTGAGAGACCTTCTTCTTCTGCAAATTTCCCAATCAAGTGAACAGCGATTTCCGTATCGGTTTGCCCCTTGAAGTGGTGACCTGTAAGGTATTCTTCCTTGATTTCAAGGTAGTTTTCAATCACTCCATTGTGCACCAAGACAAAACGTCCTGTCTCAGAGCGGTGTGGGTGAGCATTGTCTTCCGTTGGTTTCCCGTGAGTCGCCCAACGCGTATGTCCGATACCTGTTGTTCCCTCAACACCAGCTGTCTTGGCAGACAATTCTGCGATACGACCGACAGCCTTAACCAGGTGATTTTCAGCACCACCTAGGACAAAAATCCCCGCAGAATCATAGCCACGGTATTCGAGCTTTTCAAGCCCTTGAATCAAAATATCAGTTGCATTTGTGTTTCCAACAACACCAACAATTCCACACATAGTATATACGACACAGACCAGCTGTGCTTTCTCCTTAAATTGGTATAGTCTGATTTCCCTTTTACAGAATCAGCAAAAACAGTATATACTTGTTTTTCTCACTTGTCAAGAAGAAAAATTGGTATAGTTTTTTATCTGGCATTTTATCAGAATTTCACTTGATACCTGACAAGTCAGCATCAATTACTTATAATGAATAGAGGAGGTATTTGCCATGTGGTTTTTCTTCGCACTTTTATCTGCTATCTTTGCAGCCTTAACATCAATTTTAGCCAAGATTGGGATTGAAGGAGTTCCATCCAATCTAGCAACCGCTATTCGTACAGTCGTCGTCATTCTTATGGCCTGGGCCATGGTTTTCTTGACCAATAGTCAGACCGAAATTGTCAACATCAGTAGAAAAAGTTGGCTCTTTCTCATCTTATCAGGCTTGGCCACCGGCGCCTCCTGGCTCTGCTACTACAAGGCACTACAGATGGGCAATGCGACTGAGGTATCTGCTGTCGATAAATTCAGTCTCGTCCTTACCCTCGTTCTAGCCTTTTTCTTCCTACAGGATGTCCTGACGTTTAAAACAATTATTGGCTGTATCCTGATTACGATTGGTACCTTGGTGATGATATTGTAATAAAAAGTGAGATGAACGCTATCTCACTCTTTTTATTCTTAAAATCCATTATGGTCACTGAGTTCCTTGAACCAGTGCCCTGATTTCTTCAAGCGACGTTCCTGTGTTTCCAAGTCAAGCTCAACCAGACCGTAGCGATTTTTATAGCTGTTGAGCCATGACCAACAGTCAATAAAGGTCCAGATTAAGTATCCTTTACAGTTTGCTCCATCTTCAATGGCACGGTGAAGTTCACGAAGATGCCCTTTGACAAAGTCAATACGATAGTCGTCTTGAATCATGCCATTCTCACGGAACTTGTCTTCCCCTTCAACACCCATGCCATTCTCTGTCAACATCCACTCAATATTACCATAGTTTTCCTTGATGTTTTGAGCGATATCATAAATCCCCTGCTCGTAGATTTCCCAACCGCGGTGAGGATTGATTTTACGGCCCGGCATGACGTAAGGTTCGTAGAAATGCTCTGGCAAAAGCGGGCTATCAGGATGTTTAGCAAAACGTGGCGCCATGACACGCAAAGGTTGGTAGTAGTTGACCCCAAGGAAGTCCACAGTATGATCGCGAATGAGCTCCAACTCTTCAGCTGTAGAATCCGGCAGCAAATCTTGCTCCGCTAAAATCTCTACTAACTCTTCTGGATAAGCTCCCAAGACAGACGGGTCTAGGAAAGATTGTGCTTGGAAGAGATCCGCAATGCGAGCAGCCTTGACATCCGCGGGATGCTGGCTACGTGGGTAAGCTGGTGTCAAGTTAAGGACAATCCCAATCTTAGAATCAGGCAAAATCTCATGACAGGCCTTAACCGCAAGACTACTAGCCAATTGCGTATGATAAGCAACCTTAACCGCCGCCTTAGCATCTACCTTGTGAGGATAATGGGCATCATAAAAATAACCAAATTCTACGGGGACGATGGGCTCGTTAAAAGTAATCCATTGGTCTACCAAGTCACCGTAAGTCTCAAAACAAAAACGAGCATAGTCTTCATAGGCCCTGACGGTTGCCTTATTTTCCCATCCATCCCCATCTTCTTGCAGGGCAAATGGCAGATCGAAGTGATAGAGATTGACTAAGAGACGAATCCCCTTGGCTTTAATAGCTTCAAAGACCTGACGGTAGAAAGCCACCCCTTTCGGATTGACCTCTCCACGGCCCTGTGGGAAAATACGAGACCACTGGATAGAAGTTCGGAAGGCTGTATGACCAGTCTCTACCAAAAGCTCAACATCCTTTTCCCAGTTTTCATAGAAAGTCGATGTTTTGTCAGGTCCAATCCCATTGTAATAACGGTTTGGCTCCACCTGATACCAATAATCCCAGAGATTATCTCCTTTACCATCACCTGGCACTCGTCCTTCTGTCTGTGGTCCAGAAGTGGAGGAACCCCAGACAAAATCCTTTGGAAATTTTAGCATAGCTTTACCTCTTCATTTACTCATTTTCCCCATTATATAGAAAAAACAAGGTAAAAACTAGTTACATTTTTGCCTTGTTTTTCTTCTGATTATAGTTTTATTTCTTGCTGAGGATTTCAAGCGTTTCAAGCAAGTTGTCTGCATGAACTTCGATGGTGTCACCAGTTGCCTTAATCTTAACTTCTACGATGCCATCAGCAGCTTTTTTCCCAACAGTGATTCGGATTGGCAGACCAATCAAGTCGCTATCGCTGAATTTGACTCCGACACGTTCGTTACGGTCATCTGTCAAGACTTCGTAACCAGCCCCCATCAAGTTGGATTCCAGTTTTTCTGTTAAGGCTTGCGCTTCTTCATCTTTGACATTGACAGTGATCAAGTGCACATCAAATGGTGCCAATTCTTTAGGGAAGTTAACTCCCCAAGCGTAACGGTATTCACCTTTTGGCGTTTTGTTAACAAAGAGGCGAGCGTGTTGCTCTATAACGGCTGAGAGGAGACGACTAACACCAATACCGTAACAACCCATGATGATTGGCACAGCACGACCATTTTCATCCAAGACATCTGCTCCCATGCTTGCTGAGTAGCGAGTTCCGAGTTTGAAAATATGACCGATCTCGATACCACGCGCGAAGTTAAGAACGCCTTGTCCGTCTGGTGAAATTTCACCCTCACGAACTTCTCGGATATCCACGTATTCTGCAGTGAAATCACGACCTGGGTTCACACCCGTCAAGTGGTAGCCATCTTCGTTAGCCCCCACAACAGCATTGCGAACATCTTGCACCTTACGGTCTGCAATGATTTTGACATTTTCTGGCAAACCAACTGGACCAAGCGAACCAAAGCCGGCTTGAACAGCACTTGCGACTTCTTCTTCGCTCGCAACATCAAAGAAATCTGCACCCAAATGGTTTTTCAACTTGACTTCGTTGAGTTGGTCATTTCCAACTATAAGGGCTGCAACAAGTTCTCCATCTGCCATGTAGAAGAGAGTTTTAATCATTTGCTCTTCTGGCACGTTAAGGAAGGCTGCCACTTCATCAATGGATTTAACACCTGGTGTTCCCACGCGAGTTACTTCTTCTTCCGCAACGACACGGTTGCTTGGTTTGTACTCGTTTGTTGCCATTTCTAAGTTAGCTGCATAGCTAGACTCACTTGAGTAGGCAATGGTGTCTTCACCAGAAACCATCCATTTGAGCAATTCTGCCTTGATTTCTTCTTGCACTTCTGCAGGAATTTCATCAAATGAGGCAACTGACTTGTCTAAGACAACCCAGCGGTCGAGGTCTGTACGGGCTGGTGTAATCGCCATAAATTCTTGGCTATCCTTACCACCCATGGCGCCACCGTCACCGATGATGGCCTTGAAGTCCAAGCCACTACGAGTGAAAATACGTTCGTAGGCCGCCTTGTACTCGTCATAAGTCACATCCAAACTATCATAGTTGGCATGGAAACTATATCCGTCTTTCATGATAAATTCACGCGTACGGAGAAGGCCGTTACGTGGACGTTTTTCATCACGGTACTTCGGTTGGATTTGGTAAAGGTTGAGTGGCAATTGCTTGTAAGATTTCACAGAGTCACGAACAATAGCTGTAAAAGTTTCTTCGTGAGTTGGACCTAGGATAAAGTCTGACTTTTCACGGTTTTTCAGTTTATAAAGGTCTTCACCATAGGTTTCATAACGACCTGATTCACGCCAAAGATCGGCACTGAGAAGGGCAGGAGCCAACATCTCAACAGCACCAATCTTATCAAACTCTTGGCGCATGATATTCTTAGCCTTTTCAATCACACGGTTAGCGAGTGGTAGGTAAGAATATACACCGGCAGAAACTTGACGAACATAACCAGCACGCAACATAAGGGCGTGGCTGATAACTTGAGCATCGCTTGGCATTTCGCGAAGCGTTGGGATTAGCATTTTACTTTGTTTCATAATATTCCTCGATTATCTAAAAGAAGAGTCGCATAATGTCATTCCAGGTCACAGCTAGCATCAAAACAACCATGATAACTACACCAGCCATGGTGACATAGGTTTCAATTTCTTGTTTAAGGGGTTTCCGGCGGATAGCCTCTAGGATATTGAGCACAATCTTTCCACCATCCAAAGCCGGGATAGGAATCAAGTTAAAAATCCCGATATTGATGGAAATCATGGCTAGGAAGTAGAGGATATTCTCAATTCCATTTTTAGCAGCATCGCTACTTGCCTTAAAGATGGCAACGGGACCACCGAGTTTATTCAAATCTGGATGGAAAATCAAGTTTTTCAGAGCCGAAAGGATACGGAGCCCTGAGTCAGCAGCGGTTGTAAAGCCACCAACAAACATGGATAGAAAGTCTGACTTGACTCCCGGTTGAACCCCGAGAATGTAACGTCCTTGATTTTCTTCTGGCGTCACAGTAACTTGCTTTTCACTACCATTTTCAGAAATGGTCACATCCAAGGTCGGAGCGGTCTTATCCTTGGTATCTGCTTCCACAGCCTGGGTTAAGTCTTGCCAATTTTTAACCTCATGCGAGCCGACCTTAGTAATTTGAGCTGTCTCAGCTACACCCACCTTAGCCAAAGCTCCCTCTGGCATGACGTGAAAGAGATTTGTCTGAGTATCTCTAACACCGCCCTGCAAAAAGATCAAGATCCAAAAAACAACAACACCTAAGATAAAGTTATTCATAGGACCTGCAAAGTTGGTGATGAGCTTGCCCCAGATAGAAGCATTTTGATACTGTACATCCAGAGGAGCGATGCGCACTTCGGTTCCATCTTCTTCAACAACCGTCGCATCATGATCCACTGCAAAAATCTTTTCTTCTTCCAGAACCAAACCCTTGATAAAGAGCTTGTCTTCAAAGTCAAACTGGGTTACCTGCATAGGAAGAGCCGTTTGATCCAGTTTCCTCCCTGAGAGGTTGATCCGTTTGACCTTGCCATCGTCGGCAAGTGTTAAACTGACTGGAGTTCCTGTCTTGATTTCCGTTGCATCATCACCCCAGCCTGCCATACGAACATAGCCTCCTAGAGGAAGGATCCGAATGGTATAAGCAGTGCCATCCGTACCGATATGGGAAAAAATCTTGGGACCCATACCAATGGCAAATTCACGAACTAGAATGCCTGATTTCTTGGCAAAATAAAAATGTCCAAACTCATGCACCACCACTATAATCCCAAAAACCAGGATAAAGGTTAGCAATCCAATCATTCAATCTTCCTTTCTTTAAAACAGGCCAAATAAGTGCATCATTGGAAAGACAACTAGCATGCTGTCAAAGCGATCCAACACACCGCCATGTCCAGGGATAAATTTTCCAGAATCCTTAATACCGAAATGGCGTTTCATGGCACTCTCAATCAAGTCACCAAACTGACCTGCCACACTGAAGAAGGCAGCAAAGAGACTCATTCTATAAATCCCATAAGGAAGAGCAACTGTGCTGTCCACTAACATGAAAATCACTGTTATCAGTACCGCACCTAGAATACCACCGACAAAGCCCTCAATACTCTTATTAGGAGAAACCCTCGGGGCTAACTTATGCTTACCAAAATTCACCCCCGTCAGATAAGCTGCACTATCTGTCGCCCAAACGATAAAGAGAGCCAGAAGAACCTTATCAAATCCAGCTATACGAGCATCTAGTAAGGCATTGAAACCAAAACCAACATAAAAACTCACAGCAATTGGAAAAGCAGCATCTTCAATCGTATAGCTTCTACTGAAAACTGTCGTCCCTAACATAATTGTAATCAAAACACTGTAGGCAACTACATTGCCATCAACCGGCAAAAAAGTTAGGTAATTTTCTAAGGGGATTGTGAGTGCAAAGGTTGCAAGGAGGGTCAAGGTGCCCTCAATGGTCATGGTCTTTAGTCCCTTCATATGCAGAAGCTCATGAACAGCCAGCATAGCTATCAAGCCAATTCCTATCTGCAACAAGAGCCCTCCAACAAACAAGACGGGAAGGAAGATAAGCAGAGCCAGTCCAGCAAACAGTGTTCTCTCTTGTAAATCCTTGGTCATATTTTCTCCTAAACTCCTCCAAATCGGCGATGACGACGATTATAGGCAAGAATTGCTTCCTGTAAGGCTTCCTCGTCAAAATCAGGCCACAGGGTATCCGTAAAATAGAGCTCACTATACGCCCCCTGCCATGGAAGGAAATTGCTCAAGCGTAATTCTCCACTGGTACGAATAATCAAGTCCGGATCTCGCACATCCTTAGGCAAATGTTGGGTGAAGAGATAGTTGCCAATCAATTCCTCTGTGATATCACCCGGATTGATTTTCGCATCTAAAACATCCTGAGAAATCAGCTTAACAGCCTGTGTAATCTCAGCACGTCCACCATAGTTAAGAGCAAAATTGAGAATCAAACCCGTATTGTTCTTAGTCAATTCCTCTGCTTTTGTCAAAGCTTCAAAAGTCGGCTTAGGCAGACGGTCCGTCTCACCAATCATCTGAATTTTAACGTTATTTGCGTGCAATTCAGGGACATAGTTATCATAAAACTCGACTGGCAAGTTCATAATAAACTTGACCTCTTGATCTGGGCGCGTCCAATTTTCCGTAGAAAAGGCATAAACTGTGATGACCTTGACTCCCAGTTTGTTGGCCGCCTTAGTCACCTTTTGGAGGGCTTCCATCCCTGCCTTGTGTCCGAAAACCCGTGGTTGCATGCGTCTTTTAGCCCAGCGACCATTCCCATCCATGATGATGCCAATATGATTAGGAACCTGTATTGGAACCTCTACTTCTGCAGCTTTATCTTTCTTAAAAAATCCAAACATGATCTTATTCCTATTCAAAAATCTATCGTTTTATTATACCATACTTCCCTATTTTCTTCTATTGCTAAGTTACTATCATTACTTGTAAGTAACAAAAAATAAGCCGCCTGATTGGGCGACTTAATTTTATAGGGAGATTATTATGAAAAAGTTTTAGGAGTTTAAGTTAAGTTCCTCTTAACTTATGAACCCAGTATACCGTCCCTAACTTAAATTTTTCTTAAGTTTTTTGAGAAAATCAGATTTTTCCATTTTTCTTGCCAATTTTTCTTGGACAAGCGTTCTTGATAGAGCTTCATCCGATCCTCATTCTCTAAAAAATGAGGAGTTGGGGAAACTTGAAAGTTAAAAATATCCTCTAGACCATAGGGCGCAAAGAGCTCTAAAGTTGCGTCGGCATGCAAGCGAACCCCTATCGCCGTACAGCGTTCGGGATATTTACTCATAGCATCACGAGAACTCGTGTAAGGCGCAGTGTGGGGACTGTGCTGGTGCATATAGACCTGATTTTTCAACTCCCACTGATACTGAGGAAAATCTTCTCTCAGTTTTTTCTCTAGGGATACTGTTTCCTCATAAGAAACATCTGGATCAAAGAAAATCACGTCCACATCTGTCTCACTATCAAAAGGCGATTTGTCTGACAAGAGATTCCAGATAAAATTTCGGACAGAACCTGCTGCCAACCACGAGTCTTTCAGACCAAGGTCTCGAATGATGGTCAGAATGGTCATCATATCTGGATTTTTTCTAAAAACCTCTAGAATATCTTGCTCATTTTTCACTGTATTCATACCCCAAATGTTCATAAGCCTTGGCTGTCGCGACCCGTCCAGAACGAGTTCGCATGATGAAACCTTTCTGGATGAGGTAAGGTTCGTACATATCTTCGACCGTCTCACGCTCCTCGGCAATATTAACAGAAAGAGTTCCTAGACCGACAGGACCACCACCGTACATCTCAATCATGGTACGAAGGATTTTCTGGTCCACATAGTCTAAGCCTTCGTGGTCTACATCCAGCATGGTCAAGGCCTTATCAGTAATGACATCATCGATTAAGCCATTTCCCATTATCTGGGCAAAGTCGCGCACGCGCTTAAGGAGGCGATTAGCGATACGGGGAGTTCCTCGACTGCGTAAGGCCAGCTCTGCAGCTGCCTCATGGGTAATTTTCATCTCAAAAATATCAGCCGTCCGCTCAACAATTTCCGTCAAGTCAGCGTGGGCATAGTATTCCATATGACCTGTAATCCCGAAACGCGCTCGTAGAGGATTAGAAAGCATACCAGCACGGGTCGTCGCACCAATCAAGGTAAAAGGTGGCAAATCCAAATGAACACTGCGACTGCCTTCACCAGCCCCAATCATGATGTCGATGTAAAAGTCCTCCATGGCACTATAAAGTACCTCTTCCACCGACATGGGCAGGCGATGAATCTCGTCAATAAAGAGGACGTCTCCAGGTTCCAAATCATTCAAAATCGCTACCAAGTCACCCGCTTTTTCAATGACAGGCCCAGAGGTCTGCTTGAGATTGACTCCCAGTTCGTTGGCAATAACAAAGGCCATGGTCGTTTTCCCCAAACCTGGAGGCCCAAATAAGAGTACATGATCCAGTGCTTCATCCCGCATTTTGGCGGCTTCGATAAAGATTTGGAGCTGGTCCTTGACCTTATCCTGCCCAATATATTCACGTAAATATTGGGGACGTAGGGTACGTTCTACCAACTCCTCATCACCCATGATTTCATAATCTAAAATTCTACTCATGCTCCTATTATAGCAAAAATCCAGCCTACAAACAAAAAAGCCACCTGATTGGGTGACTTCTTTAGGGAGATTATTATGAAAAAGAAAAGTTTAGGATTTCATTAAATAAAGGGTACTCAATGAAAATCGAAATCAGACTAGGCAGATAGACGCAAGCATAACTATGGTTAGCTAAGTCGACTCTAACGAAGTATGGTGAGATTTTCGAAGAGTATTAGGAGGTCTTTATTTAATGATTACATAATACACAAGGAGACTTAAATTTCCCTTAATTTTTAAATCAATCACTAACAATTTTCTTTAACAGCTGTTTGACCTGCAATACGTCCAAAAGTAAAGATATCCGTAAGTGAATTTCCTCCTAGACGGTTACCTGCATGGAGTCCACCTGCGACTTCACCAGCAGCATATAAACCAGGGATAATCTGACCTTTTGCATTCAAAACGTGTGTTGAAGTATCAATCTTGAGCCCACCCATTGTATGGTGAACAGCAGGTTTTCTTGGTGTTGCGTAGAACGGTGCAACCTCACACTTGAGATCAAAACCACCTTTATTAAATTCGGGATCAAAACCTGCATCTACATAGGAATTGTAATTCTTAATCGTTTCCACTAGAACTTGTGGGGCCATACCAATCTGAACCGCCAACTCTTCTATCGTATCTGCACGGTAGAGAGTGCCTGCTTTGACTTGGGCATCGATTTTTTCTTGGCTAGTATTGTAGGCTGTTGCCTTGATGCGGTCATCCGCAATCAAGTAGAACAAGCCTCCATTATCAATCGCTGCTTGAGATAGCTTATCTCGGCTACCGTACTCATCTACAAATCGCTTCCCTTCAGTATTTACCATGATGAAGTTTGCTGGAGGAACTTGAAGTCCTGAGAAGAGGGCTCCTGTCACTGGATCAGATACTGGCATCATTTGACTAAAGCCCATACCCACTAGATCTGCACCTACACTTTGGCCTAAAAGAATACCATCTCCTGTTACAGCTGGTGTATTAGATGTAGCAATATCATCTGCGATTTCAGTCCAGTAGGTATTGTATTTTTGTAGCATCTTTGTATTGGCACCAAATCCTCCAGAAGCCAGAACAACAGCATCTGCATTGACAATGATAGTTTGACCGTTTCGACCTTCTGCTCTGACACCCTTGACAGCCCCGTCTTTTACAAGCAATTCTTTAACTGGAGAATCTGTCAAAATCTTGCCACCATGTTCTAGAACATATTTTTGTAGGACGGATATAAAGGCATACCCCATTGGTTGAACCGGCTTATGGCCACGACGCCAAAGGGCTCCAACTGGCATTGTCACTTCACTACGAACAAATTCAACGCCGATGTCTTCCAACCAACGAACAGACTCCAGGGCCCGTTCGGTTAAAACAGAAACCAAATCGTATTGGCCATGAATTTCATTCCCTTGTAAATCTTTTCGTTTCCCACCTATATAGGTTTGGATACGATAGAGCAAGGTAGAATCGAACAAATAGCTCGGGTCCTGCAAATACTGCTCAACCTCAACTTTCAAGGCTCTAAAGTCCTCTAGATATTCTGGATCAATCGTTGATTCATCTGTCGCAATCAATTCTTGAAGCGTATGTGCCTCACCTGGATGAGCTGCGAAGGTCCCTTGCCATGCTGGATCTGGTGCATTCATTGGACCACCTGCACGAACAGTATTTCCTCCAATTGCAGGAAATTTCTCAACAACAATTGGCTTCTTACCGGCTTGTAAGACTGCAGCGGCTGCAGCTAATCCAGCTCCTCCGCCTCCGACGATGACAACGTCTGCCTGATAGGTTTTATCTTCTTTATCTAGGGCAGATGGCGCTTTTGAACGCTTGCGTAAAACATCCGGATTTGCACCGGCTTGTTTGACTGCACGCGCAACTCCATCTAAAACACCATTTGAAGTAACAGAAGCTCCTGACACCGCATCAACATTTAAGGTTTGTCCCTCAATGATTTCTGCTGGAATACGGGTAAAGACGACATCTGCGATTCCTGAAGATTCTCCAGAAGAATCGATTTCAATTTTTTCAATACGGTCCTCAGAAACCGTTACATCCATCGGCAATTTACCATTATGGCCTTCAGTTGTAACATGGTAAGTCCCCGGTTCAAAGCGGACTTCTTCAGGAAGGTTTAGTTGGTTTGCAACAGATACAAAGCGAAGGAAGCGATAAAAACAACTATCTAGGAAATCAACGGTTCGCTCCTCAATCAAATCTCCATTATCATCAAATGCTCGATGAGCTCGACCAAGTAAAAACTCACTACCTGGCATAACTGTTGCATTTACCCCAGGAGCATCCAAAATCTGGCGAAGATGAAGTTGGGCACGTGAAGAACCTTGAATATCGTAGGAAGCTCCTACAATCATTGTCGGCTTTCCGTCTAGTGGATGAATGTTAAAAGACAACCACTCGAGCAAGCTATTCAAACTTGATGGAATCGTATGATTGTGCTCGGGTGTCGAAATAATGACACCATCAGCTTCTGAAATAGCTTGATTAAACTTCTGAATAATAGGTGTATCTGTTTGATCATCTGTTTCATTGAACATTGGAACATCTGTTATTTCTAGAATCTCAATATCCGCTTTCTGAGCAAAATGTCTTTTCATAAATTGCAAGAGGTTGCGATTATAGGATTTTTTTGCATTAGTCCCAACAATAGCTACTAATTTCATGGATTGTTCTCCTTTCTTGAAATACTTATGCTTTCAACCATTCTTCCCAAATGAAAGATTTCTTACGATTTGTATCTTCTGGTTTGACTAAAGCCTTTGTTAGTTCAACAAAATTTTGAAACTCTGAAAAATGTTCTTCTAGTTCTGCAACCTTTTCAGGATTGTTTAAATGACACTCATCATCTAGGACTTGCTCAGAATGACCTAGAAAGAACTCTGTACCCGGCATAACTCTCGCTTTAAGCTCCGGCGCATCTAAAATCTGACGTAAATGTGCCTGCGCTCTAGATGTTCCTAGCAAGCCAAGAGAAGCACCAACAATCATAGTTGGTTTATTGATTAAGGCACGACTGGTATAAGCAATCCACTCCAAAGCAGAGGCCAAAGGTGCTGGTATCGTGTGGTCGTACTCAGGTGTTGAAATAATCACACCATCTGCGGCAAGAATTTTTTCTGAAAAAGCTTGAACTTCAGCTGGTGCTTGCTTGTCCTCAGGTTCGTTAAATGCTGGCAATTGTTTGATTTCCAATACCTCAATGTCGGCTTTATCCGAAAAGTGCTTTTGCATAAATTTCAAGAGTTTCCGATTGGTTGAGCGATCCGAATTGGTTCCAACGATAGCAACTAGTTTCATCTTGGTACCCCTTTCATTTATTTAATCTACTTTCATTATACTACTTTAGAAAATCTTGTAAATCCTTGATAATAAAGACCGTGTTATTCTATCAGATTATCGTACTTTAGTACAAGTTCGTGAAAAAATTAACAAAATATCTTCTTAAACTATTGACCAGCTTCCTTAACTATGATATAGTCTTGGTGAAAAAATATACATTTAAGGAGGATGTTTTTATGAAAGAGACATTCAATCGTTGGAGGATTTTAGTCGCGTCTACAGCCATTCTTCTTTGCACAGGTGCCGTCTATTCCTTTTCTGTTTTTGCCGGACCACTTAGCAGTTCAACAGGCTGGTCCATGTCTGATATTATGTTAGCATTTGCTATCAACTCTGCAATCGGCCCTCTCCCCATGATTCTAGGAGGTTATTTAGTTGACAAAGATTATGTAAAATGGACCATCGCCCTCGGCGCTCTCCTATTTGCTAGTGGATTTTACTTAACCGGCTATGCCAATTCACCAGCCATGCTTTATTTGACCTATGGATTAATGGCCGGGCTTGGTCAAGGTTTTGCCTATTCGGGTGCCCTCTCCAATTCACTTCGTCTCTTCCCTGATAAACGTGGCTTAGCCTCTGGAATTCTGACAGGCGGAATGGGATTTGCCGCAGTCATCGCTTCTCCAGTCGCAAGCAATCTCATTCAAAAACAAGATGCCTTCTTTGCTTTTCGTACAATTGGGCTAGTCTATATTGTTGTTATCATCTGTGCAATTTTCTTTATCAAGGCAGCTCCAAGCGGCTACCAACCAGCAGGCTGGAAAGCTCCAGTACAAACTAAGCAAGGACCTACTAATAAAAACTGGAAACAAATGCTACAAAGTCCTCTGTTTTACATTATCATTAGCATGTTCTTTGTTGGCGCCTTCTCTGGTTTGATGATTGCCTCTCAAGCATCACCAATCGGTCAATCAATGTTTGGACTCTCTGCAGGCACTGCAGCTCTCTATGTCTCTCTTTATTCAATCGCAAACTCTAGTGGTCGTTTTATCTGGGGATCACTTTCTGATAAAATCGGCCGTTCAAAGACCTTATTGATTATTTATTCTGTCATTGTCCTAGCTTTATTCTCCCTAACTATCGTCCCTGGTCAATTTGGGTTTACCTTAGGAATTATAGGACTTGGTATCTGCTTTGGTGGTGTTATGGGGGTCTTCCCATCTATCGTCATGGAAAATTATGGCCCTGCAAATCAAGGAGTCAACTACGGTATCGTCTTCACTGGATATTCTTTAGCAGCATTTTTCGCTCCCAAGGTCGCTGTTCAAATGGCAATGGCTAATAATGGAAATTATAGTGTAGCTTTTTATGTTGCTATTGCTTTGGCCTTCATTGGACTTATGCTTACTATTTTTTAAGTATAAAAATAGCATAAAAATCTAGTTATCCGCATAAAAACTGGACTTATCACACTTTATCAAGGTCAAAACCACTCAATTTACTACTAATTTACTACTTATGAATGAGCTTTGATACGACGATTTATCCTTGAAAAGTGAAGATATAAAGATACTTCCAATAAAATTTGAATATTTAATAGGTAGACACTTCAAAAAATGAGGTGTCTATTTTTTTACCCGATTTTGAAAGGAAGTGAACTTATGAAAACAAAAAATCAAGAATCAAAAGGTCGTTCCCCACTCTTTAAGACCATCAAACATTCATTCAGCCAATAAAAAAGAAAGGATAGGTAAAAATATGGAACTTAAATTTGTGATTCCCAACATGGAAAAAACATTCGGCAATTTAGAATTTGCTGGCGAGGATAAAGTCGTTCAGCGAAGAATCAACGGACGGCTAACTGTCTTATCAAGAAGCTATAATCTCTATTCTGATGTTCAAAGAGCAGATGATATTGTGGTGGTGCTTCCTGCTGAAGCTGGCGAAAAACATTTCGGCTTTGAGGAACGTGTGAAGTTAGTCAATCCACGTATTACCGCAGAGGGCTACAAAATCGGCACTCGTGGTTTTACAAATTACCTTTTACATGCTGACGACATGATAAAAGAATAAAGAAAGAGAGGAAAAATGATGAGATTAGCAAATGGCATTGTATTAGATAAAGACACGACTTTTGGAGAATTGAAATTCTCTGCTCTACGTCGTGAAGTGAGAATCCAAAATGAAGACGGGTCGGTTTCAGATGAAATCAAGGAACGTACCTATGACTTAAAATCCAAAGGACAAGGACGCATGATTCAAGTAAGTATTCCTGCCAGCGTGCCTTTGAAAGAGTTTGATTATAACGCACGGGTGGAACTTATCAATCCCATTGCGGACACCGTTGCTACTGCCACCTATCAAGGAGCAGATGTTGACTGGTATATCAAGGCAGACGATATTGTGCTGACAAAGGATTCTAGTTCATTCAAAGCTCAACCACAAGCAAAGAAAGAACCGACACAAGACAAATAGTCGCTAGGTAGAAAGGAGACTTTTTCGCATGAAACAGCGTGGTAAAAGGATTCGCCCATCTGGTAAAGATTTAGTCTTTCATTTTACGATAGCGTCACTCCTGCCTGTTTTCCTGCTGGTTGTCGGACTGTTTCATGTGAAGACAATCCAGCAGATCAACTGGCAGGATTTTAACCTATCACAAGCAGATAAGATTGACATTCCCTATTTAATTATCAGTTTCAGTGTCGCAATTCTTATCTGCTTGCTGGTAGCGTTTGTATTCAAACGGGTTCGCTATGATACGGTTAAACAACTTTACCACCGTCAAAAACTGGCAAAGATGATACTTGAAAACAAGTGGTATGAATCTGAACAGGTCAAAACAGAGGGTTTCTTTAAAGATAGTGCTGGTCGTACAAAGGAAAAGATAACCTACTTCCCTAAAATGTATTATCGACTTAAAAATGGCTTGATACAGATACGGGTGGAAATCACGCTGGGAAAATATCAAGACCAACTCTTACACTTGGAAAAGAAATTAGAGAGTGGCTTGTACTGTGAGCTGACGGATAAAGAGTTAAAGGATTCCTATGTGGAATATACTTTGCTCTATGACACCATAGCCAGTCGTATTTCTATTGATGAAGTAGAAGCTAAAGATGGTAAACTTCGCTTAATGAAAAACGTATGGTGGGAATATGATAAGCTCCCTCATATGTTGATTGCTGGTGGTACAGGTGGCGGTAAAACTTACTTTATACTGACACTGATTGAAGCCTTGCTTCATACAGATTCAAAACTGTATATTCTTGACCCGAAAAATGCTGACCTTGCGGACTTAGGTTCTGTGATGGCAAATGTCTACTATAGAAAAGAAGACTTGCTTTCTTGCATTGAAACATTCTATGAAGAAATGATGAAACGTAGTGAGGAAATGAAGCAGATGAAGAACTATAAGACTGGCAAAAATTATGCTTACTTAGGTCTCCCGGCACACTTCTTAATCTTTGATGAATACGTCGCTTTCATGGAAATGCTGGGAACAAAAGAAAACACCGCAGTTATGAATAAGCTGAAACAGATTGTCATGTTAGGTCGTCAAGCTGGCTTCTTTCTAATACTGGCTTGTCAACGTCCAGACGCAAAATATTTAGGCGACGGAATCCGTGATCAGTTTAATTTCAGAGTGGCTTTAGGTCGTATGTCTGAAATGGGCTATGGCATGATGTTTGGCAGTGACGTACAAAAGGATTTCTTCTTAAAGCGAATCAAAGGTCGTGGCTATGTTGATGTAGGAACAAGTGTCATATCAGAGTTTTATACTCCCCTTGTACCAAAAGGATATGATTTCTTGGAGGAAATTAAAAAGTTATCCAACAGCAGACAGTCCACGCAGGCGACGTGCGAAGCGGAAGTCGCAGGTGTGGACTGATCTTGCTGGCTGGTGTGGCAATAGCCACGCCAGCACTTAACCCCCCGTATCTAACAGGGGGGTACAAATCGACAGGAAACAGTCAAAAAAACATTAGAAAATCCTTTGGTTACAAGGGATTTACAAAATTTCAGCGTATGTCAAATGGGCTTTAAAAGTTGACATACGCCTTTTTGATTGGAGGGATTTTTACTGAATGAACAAACTTGGTTACAGCATTTAAAAGAAAAACGCTTGGCTTATGGACTATCTCAAAACCGTTTAGCTGTTGCGACTGGTATTACAAGGCAGTATCTAAGCGATATTGAAACAGGAAAAGTCAAGCCATCAGAGGATTTACAGCAGTCCCTTTGGGAAGCTCTGGAACGCTTCAATCCCGACGCTCCCCTTGAAATGCTGTTTGATTATGTAAGGATTCGCTTTCCGACAACAGACGTACAGCAGGTGGTCGAAAACATCTTACAACTGAAACTGTCCTATTTTCTTCATGAGGACTATGGTTTCTATTCTTATTCAGAGCATTATGCTTTAGGCGACATATTCGTCCTTTGCTCCCATGAACTGGACAAAGGAGTTCTGGTGGAATTGAAAGGTCGTGGGTGCAGACAATTTGAAAGCTATCTTCTGGCACAACAAAGAAGCTGGTATGAGTTCTTTATGGACGTTTTGGTGGCTGGCGGTGTGATGAAACGCCTTGACCTTGCCATTAACGATAAGACAGGGATTTTGAATATCCCTGTACTCACTGAAAAGTGCCAACAGGAAGAATGTATCTCCGTCTTCCGCAGTTTTAAAAGCTATCGCAGTGGCGAACTGGTACGCAAAGAGGAAAAGGAATGTATGGGAAACACCCTCTATATCGGTTCATTACAAAGTGAAGTTTATTTCTGTATCTATGAAAAGGACTACGAGCAGTACAAGAAAAATGATATTCCCATTGAAGACGCAGAAGTAAAAAACCGTTTTGAGATTCGATTGAAAAATGAGCGTGCCTATTATGCAGTCCGTGATTTACTCGTCTATGACAATCCAGAGCATACCGCCTTTAAAATTATCAATCGGTATATCCGTTTTGTAGATAAAGACGATTCCAAACCTCGTTCTGATTGGAAACTGAATGAAGAATGGGCTTGGTTTATTGGGAACAATCGTGAACGATTAAAACTAACCACAAAACCAGAGCCTTACTCCTTCCAAAGGACGCTGAACTGGCTATCTCATCAAGTTGCCCCGACCTTAAAGGTTGCGATTAAACTTGATGAAATCAACCAGACGCAGGTTGTAAAAGACATTCTCGACCATGCGAAACTGACAGACCGACACAAGCAGATTTTGAAGCAACAGTCAGTAAAAGAACAGGACGTGATAACAACAAAAAAATAACTCAAATACAAATTCATTGAATATAGAGAGGAGAACATTTTTATGAATTTTGGACAAAACCTTTATAACTGGTTTCTATCAAACGCTCAATCACTGGTGCTTTTAGCAATCGTTGTGATTGGCTTGTATCTTGGCTTCAAGCGTGAGTTTAGCAAACTGATTGGCTTTTTAATTATTGCGATTATTGCGGTTGGCTTAGTCTTCAACGCTGCTGGAGTAAAAGACATTTTACTAGAGCTATTCAATCGCATTATTGGTGCTTAAATAAAACCGTTCTTTTGTGGAATATAAGTGGTTTTCTTATGTTCCGCAAAGGAATGGTACACCAAACGAAGTGCGGTAGGGATTTTTGAATCTCTACAAAGAAAGGACGTGAATATATGGACGATATGCAAGTCTATATTGCGAATTTAGGCAAATACAATGAGGGCGAATTGGTCGGTGCGTGGTTTACCTTTCCCATTGACTTTGAGGAAGTCAAAGAGAAAATCGGCTTGAATGATGAATATGAGGAATACGCCATTCATGACTACGAGTTACCCTTTACGGTTGACGAATACACTTCCATTGGCGAACTCAATCGACTATGGGAAATGGTATCGGAATTACCCGAAGAATTACAATCGGAGCTATCTGCTCTGCTCACTCATTTTTCAAGCATTGAAGAACTAAGCGAACATCAAGAGGATATTATCATTCATTCCGATTGTGATGATATGTATGACGTGGCACGCTACTACATTGAAGAAACGGGTGCTTTAGGCGAAGTACCAGCTAGTCTTCAAAACTATATTGATTATCAAGCCTATGGTCGAGATTTAGACCTTTCAGGAACGTTTATCTCAACCAATCATGGGATTTTTGAAATCGTCTATTAAATCTGTCGGTACATTACTACTGGCAGATTTTCTATTTTACGGGGTGGCTCAATCAGCTACCCCTATTTTTTATGAAAGGATTGATTACATGAAGAAAATACGAAGCTATACCAGTATCTGGTCTGTGGAAAAGGTACTGTATTCTATCAATGATTTTAGACTTCCGTTTCCCATAACCTTTACGCAAATGACATGGTTTGTCGTGTCACTCTTTGCAGTGATGATACTTGGCAACTTGCCCCCTCTTTCCATGATAGAGGGAGCATTTCTCAAATACTTTGGGATTCCTGTGGCTTTCACATGGTTTATGTCTACAAAAACTTTTGATGGTAAAAAGCCTTATGGATTTTTGAAGTCTGTCATTGCTTATGCACTGCGACCAAAGCTGACCTATGCAGGAAAAAAAGTAACGCTTGGCAGAAACCAGCCACAAGAAGCCATTACAGCAGTTAGGAGTGAATTTTATGGCATATCCAATTAAATACATTGAAAACAATCTCGTCTGGAATAAAGACGGGGAATGTTATGCTTACTATGAGCTTGTTCCTTACAATTACTCATTTCTAAGTCCAGAACAGAAAATACAAGTGCATGATTCTTTCAGACAGCTTATCGCACAAAATCGTGATGGCAAAATTCATGCTTTACAAATCAGTACAGAATCCAGCATACGTTCTGCACAAGAGCGTTCCAAAAATGAAGTCACTGGCAAGCTCAAAGCGGTTGCCTATGACAAAATCGACCAACAGACAGACGCTTTAATATCCATGATTGGCGAAAATCAAGTGAACTACCGTTTCTTTATCGGCTTTAAGTTGCTTCTCAACGATCAGGAGTTTTCTATGAAAAGTCTTACCGTTGAAGCAAAAAATGCTTTGTCTGATTTTGTCTATGATGTGAACCATAAGCTGATGGGCGATTTTGTTAGTATGAGTAATGATGAAATCCTGCGTTTTCAGAAGATGGAAAAGCTCTTAGAAAATAAAATCTCTCGTCGTTTCAAAATCCGCAGGTTAGATAAGGACGACTTCGGCTATCTGATTGAACACCTTTACGGACAGACAGGCACTGCCTATGAAGAGTATGAGTACCATCTATCAAAGAAAAAGCTGGATAATGAAACGCTGATTAAATACTATGACTTGATTAAGCCTACTCGCTGTTTGGTGGAAGAAAAACAGCGATATTTGAAAATCCAGCAGGAAGATGAAACCGTCTATGTAGCTTACTTTACCATTAACAGCATTGTCGGAGAACTGGACTTCCCGTCCTCTGAAATCTTCTACTACCAGCAACAGCAATTTACATTCCCGATTGATACGTCAATGAATGTGGAAATTGTAGCGAATCGTAAAGCCCTATCTACTGTCCGCAATAAAAAGAAAGAACTGAAAGACTTGGATAACCACGCTTGGCAAAGTGATAATGAAACCAGCTCCAATGTGGCGGAAGCTCTGGAAAGTGTGAATGAGCTGGAAACCAATTTAGACCAAAGCAAGGAATCTATGTACAAGCTGTCTTATGTGGTAAGGGTATCAGCAAATGATCTTGACGAACTCAAACGTCGTTGTAATGAAGTGAAAGATTTTTATGACGATTTAAGCGTAAAACTGGTACGACCATTTGGGGATATGCTCGGCTTACATGAAGAATTTTTACCTGCCAGCAAGCGTTATATGAATGATTATATTCAATACGTGACCTCTGATTTCCTCGCTGGTTTAGGTTTTGGTGCTACTCAAATGCTGGGGGAAAATGAGGGGATTTATGTTGGCTACAGCTTAGATACTGGACGCAATGTCTATCTGAAACCTGCTCTTGCCAGTCAAGGGGTTAAGGGTTCAGTAACCAATGCGTTAGCGTCGGCTTTTGTTGGTTCGCTGGGTGGTGGTAAATCCTTTGCGAATAACCTTATCGTCTATTATGCGGTGCTTTATGGGGCACAAGCAGTGATTGTAGACCCAAAAGCAGAACGTGGCAGATGGAAAGAAACCTTGCCAGAGATTTCCCATGAAATCAATATCGTCACTCTGACTTCTGATGAGAAAAACAAAGGCTTACTTGACCCTTATGTGATTATGAAAAATCCCAAAGATTCTGAATCACTGGCTATTGATATTCTGACATTCCTTACGGGGATTTCCTCTCGTGATGGGGAACGCTTCCCAATCCTTAGAAAAGCCATTCGTGCAGTAACCAATAGTGAAGTACGAGGGTTGATGAAAGTGATTGAGGAATTACGGGTTGAGAATACGCCACTAAGTACCAGTATAGCCGACCATATCGAAAGTTTTACAGACTATGACTTTGCACATTTATTATTCAGTAATGGTTATGTGGAGCAGTCTATCAGCTTAGAAAAACAACTGAACATTATACAGGTTGCGGACTTGGTACTTCCCGACAAGGAAACTTCCTTTGAGGAATATACCACTATGGAGCTTTTATCCGTTGCTATGCTGATTGTCATTAGTACCTTTGCTTTAGACTTTATCCATACAGACCGAAGCATTTTCAAGATTGTAGATTTAGACGAAGCATGGAGCTTTTTACAGGTAGCACAAGGAAAAACACTATCTATGAAGCTGGTTCGGGCTGGTCGTGCTATGAACGCTGGGGTATATTTCGTGACCCAAAATACAGACGACCTCTTAGATGAAAAACTGAAAAATAACCTCGGCTTAAAATTTGCATTTCGTTCCACTGACCTTAACGAGATTAAAAAGACCTTAGCCTTTTTTGGTGTAGACCCAGAGGACGAAAACAATCAGAAGCGATTGCGTGATTTGGAAAACGGGCAATGCCTTATCAGTGATTTATATGGTCGTGTCGGTGTGATACAGTTCCACCCTGTATTTGAAGAACTGCTCCATGCCTTTGATACCAGACCACCTGTGCGAAAAGAGGTGTAAATGTGAAACCATCAATAGTAAACAGAATAAAATCAAACTGGACGCTGAAACGTCTAGGTAAAGTGGCAATGACAGTGGCTTTCACACTTGTGATTGCCATTTTTCTTTTAGCCATGCTGGGAACGGTGGTTCAAGCTGCGGGCTTGGTAGATGATACGGTCAATGTGGCAAATGAATACAGCCGATACCCACTTGAAAACTATCAACTGGATTTTTATGTGGATAATAGCTGGGGCTGGCTTCCGTGGAACTGGTCGGACGGGATTGGAAAACAGGTCATGTATGGACTATATGCCATTACCAATTTTATTTGGACAATCAGTTTGTATGTTTCCAATGCGACAGGTTACTTAGTACAGGAAGCCTATTCCTTAGACTTCATTTCCGCTACAGCAGATTCCATTGGTAAGAATATGCAGACCTTAGCTGGTGTGAGTGCAAACGGATTTTCAACAGAGGGTTTCTATGTTGGATTCCTCTTACTCTTGATTTTGGTTCTTGGGGTTTATGTTGCCTATACGGGACTGATAAAGAGAGAAACCACAAAGGCAATTCATGCCATTATGAATTTTGTGCTGGTGTTTATCCTATCGGCTTCCTTTATTGCCTACGCTCCCGACTACATTAAAAAAATCAATGACTTTTCATCAGACATCAGTAATGCCAGTTTATCACTTGGCACGAAGATTGTCATGCCCCATTCCGATAGTCAAGGCAAGGACAGCGTGGACTTAATCAGAGATAGCCTGTTTTCCATACAGGTTCAGCAACCGTGGCTACTGCTTCAATACAACAGTTCAGACATTGAAAGTATCGGTATTGACCGTGTGGAAAGCCTGCTCTCCACCAGCCCAGATTCCAACAATGGCGAAGACAGAGAAAAAATTGTTGCGGAAGAAATTGAAGACAGAAGCAATACCAATCTAACCATTACAAAGACCATTAACCGTTTAGGTACAGTCTTCTTCCTATTTGTCTTCAATATTGGGATTTCCATATTTGTATTCCTATTAACAGGAATCATGATTTTCTCGCAGGTACTTTTTATCATCTATGCTATGTTTCTGCCTGTGAGCTTTATTTTAAGCATGATTCCATCATTTGATGGTATGTCAAAACGAGCCATAACAAAGCTCTTTAATACCATTTTGACACGAGCTGGAATCACATTGATTATTACGACAGCATTTAGTATTTCAACCATGCTCTATACCTTATCGGCTGGTTATCCGTTCTTTTTGATTGCTTTTCTACAGATTGTGACCTTTGCAGGAATCTACTTCAAGCTGGGCGATTTAATGAGTATGTTTTCTCTACAGAGTAACGATTCTCAAAGTGTGGGAAGTCGTGTGATGAGAAAACCTCGTATGCTTATGCACGCTCACATGCACCGTCTACAGCGGAAACTTGGACGTTCCATGACTACTCTAGGGGCTGGGTCTGCCATTGTTACAGGTAAAAAAGGACAGTCGGGTTCGGGGAGTTCTGCAAGGACACAAGCAGATCACTCCCGACCAGACGGAAAGGAAAAATCAACACTTGGAAAACGTATCGGTCAAACCATCGGTACAGTAGCTGATACCAAAGACAGAATGGTAGACACTGCTAGTGGTTTGAAAGAACAGGTTAAAGATTTGCCGACCAATGCAAGATATGCAGTATATCAAGGAAAATCCAAAGTAAAAGAGAATGTCCGTGATTTAACCAGTAGTATTTCTCAAACCAAAGCGGACAGAGCCAGTGGACGCAAGGAACAGCAGGAACAAAGGCGAAAAACCATTGCGAAGCGTCGCTCTGAAATGGAACAGGTCAAACAGAAAAAACAGCCTGCTTCTTCTGTTCATGAAAGACCGACTACAAGACAAGAACAATATCATGATGAACAGACCTCAAAACAGTCTAATATTCAGACTTCATATAAGGAATCTCAACAAGCCAAACAAGAGCGTCCAGCAGTTAAGTCCGATTTTTCAAGTCCAAAAGTGGAACGCCAAGGCAATACCGTTCAAGAAAAAACCGTTCAAAAGCCAGCAACTTCAACCACTACAGCAGATAGAACTTCACAACGTCCAATCACAAAAGAACGTCCGTCTACTGTTCAAAGAGTACCACTACAAAATACAAGAAGTAGACCACCAATCAAAACCGCCACCATTAAGAAAGTCGGTAAGAAACCATGAAGTTGAAAACTTTAGTGATTGGTGGTTCTGGATTATTCTTGATGGTCTTCTCACTGCTTCTGTTTGTTGCCATTTTATTTTCAGATGAACAGGACAGCGGAATTTCCAATATTCATTATGGAGGTGTGAATGTTTCCGCAGAAGTGCTGGCTCATAAGCCTATGGTAGAAAAATATGCCAAAGAATATGGCGTTGAAGAATATGTCAACATACTTCTTGCGATTATACAGGTGGAATCGGGCGGTACTGCGGAAGATGTTATGCAGTCCTCGGAATCCCTCGGTCTTCCACCTAATTCATTGAGTACAGAAGAATCCATTAAGCAAGGTGTGAAGTATTTCAGTGAATTATTAGCCAGTAGCGAAAGGCTCAGTGTAGATTTAGAATCGGTTATCCAGTCCTACAATTATGGTGGTGGTTTCTTAGGGTATGTGGCTAATCGTGGAAATAAATATACCTTTGAACTGGCTCAAAGTTTCTCAAAAGAGTATTCAGGTGGCGAAAAAGTGTCTTACCCCAATCCCATAGCCATACCTATCAATGGGGGCTGGCGATACAACTATGGCAATATGTTTTATGTGCAACTGGTAACGCAGTATCTTGTCACAACAGAGTTTGATGATGATACGGTACAAGCCATCATGGACGAAGCACTGAAATATGAGGGCTGGCGATACGTTTACGGTGGAGCTTCCCCGACTACTTCTTTTGATTGTAGCGGACTGACACAATGGACGTATGGAAAAGCTGGAATTAACTTACCACGAACCGCACAACAGCAATATGATGTGACCCAGCATATCCCACTATCGGAAGCACAAGCTGGCGATTTGGTTTTCTTTCATTCTACCTATAACGCTGGCTCTTATATTACTCATGTTGGGATATACCTTGGCAATAACCGTATGTTTCATGCAGGCGACCCAATCGGTTATGCCGACTTAACAAGCCCCTACTGGCAACAGCATTTAGTGGGAGCAGGACGAATCAAACAATGAGAAAGGAAGATTTAATGATGAAATTTAGAAAAAATCAGAATAAAGAAAAACAGATACCAAAGGAAAAGAAACCTCGTGTCTACTATAAGGTCAATCCTCATAAAAAGGTTGTGATTGCCTTGTGGGTACTTTTAGGGCTTAGTTTCAGCTTTGCGATATTCAAGCACTTTACAGCTATAGATACTCATACTATTCACGAAACAACTATCATAGAAAAGGAATACGTTGATACTCATCATGTAGAAAATTTTGTAGAGAACTTTGCGAAAGTCTACTATTCATGGGAGCAATCCGATAAGTCCATTGATAATCGAATGGAAAGTCTAAAAGGCTATCTGACAGATGAACTTCAAGCTCTCAATGTTGATACAGTACGCAAAGATATTCCTGTATCGTCTTCTGTAAGAGGATTTCAGATATGGACGGTAGAGCCAACTGGCGACAATGAGTTTAATGTAACCTACAGTGTAGACCAGCTCATTACAGAGGGAGAAAATACAAAGACCGTCCACTCTGCTTATATAGTGAGTGTCTATGTAGATGGTTCTGGAAATATGGTACTGGTTAAGAATCCGACCATTACCAACATACCTAAGAAATCAAGTTATAAACCAAAAGCCATTGAAAGTGAGGGGACGGTTGATTCCATTACAACCAATGAAATCAATGAGTTTTTAACGACGTTCTTCAAGCTCTATCCTACAGCGACAGCCAGTGAACTTTCCTACTATGTGAATGACGGGATATTAAAACCAATCGGAAAAGAGTACATCTTTCAAGAACTGGTAAATCCTATTCACAATCGTAAGGATAATCAAGTCACGGTATCGCTGACAGTGGAGTATATCGACCAGCAGACCAAAGCAACGCAGGTATCTCAATTTGATTTGGTACTTGAAAAGAACGGGAGTAATTGGAAGATTATAGAATAACAAATATTGGTACATTATTACAGCTATTTTGTAATCACGTACTCTCTTTGATAAAAAATTGGAGATTCCTTTACAAATATGCTCTTACGTGCTATTATTTAAGTATCTATTTAAAAGGAGTTAATAAATATGCGGCAAGGTATTCTTAAATAAACTGTCAATTTGATAGTGGGAACAAATAATTGGATGTCCTTTTTTAGGAGGGCTTAGTTTTTTGTACCCAGTTTAAGAATACCTTTATCATGTGATTCTAAAGTATCCAGAGAATATCTGTATGCTTTGTATACCTATGGTTATGCATAAAAATCCCAGTGATAAAAGTATTTATCACTGGGATTTTTATGCCCTTTTGGGTTTTTGAATGGAGGAAAATCACATGAAAATTATTAATATTGGAGTTTTAGCTCATGTTGATGCAGGAAAAACTACCTTAACAGAAAGCTTATTATATAACAGTGGAGCGATTACAGAATTAGGAAGCGTGGACAAAGGTACAACGAGGACGGATAATACGCTTTTAGAACGTCAGAGAGGAATTACAATTCAGACAGGAATAACCTCTTTTCAGTGGGAAAATACGAAGGTGAACATCATAGACACGCCAGGACATATGGATTTCTTAGCAGAAGTATATCGTTCATTATCAGTTTTAGATGGGGCAATTCTACTGATTTCTGCAAAAGATGGCGTACAAGCACAAACTCGTATATTATTTCATGCACTTAGGAAAATGGGGATTCCCACAATCTTTTTTATCAATAAGATTGACCAAAATGGAATTGATTTATCAACGGTTTATCAGGATATTAAAGAGAAACTTTCTGCCGAAATTGTAATCAAACAGAAGGTAGAACTGTATCCTAATATGTGTGTGACGAACTTTACCGAATCTGAACAATGGGATACGGTAATAGAGGGAAACGATGACCTTTTAGAGAAATATATGTCCGGTAAATCATTAGAAGCATTGGAACTCGAACAAGAGGAAAGCATAAGATTTCAGAATTGTTCTCTGTTCCCTCTTTATCATGGAAGTGCAAAAAGTAATATAGGGATTGATAACCTTATAGAAGTTATTACTAATAAATTTTATTCATCAACACATCGAGGTCCGTCTGAACTTTGCGGAAATGTTTTCAAAATTGAATATACAAAAAAAAGACAACGTCTTGCATATATACGCCTTTATAGTGGAGTACTACATTTACGAGATTCGGTTAGAGTATCAGAAAAAGAAAAAATAAAAGTTACAGAAATGTATACTTCAATAAATGGTGAATTATGTAAGATTGATAGAGCTTATTCTGGAGAAATTGTTATTTTGCAAAATGAGTTTTTGAAGTTAAATAGTGTTCTTGGAGATACAAAACTATTGCCACAGAGAAAAAAGATTGAAAATCCGCACCCTCTACTACAAACAACTGTTGAACCGAGTAAACCTGAACAGAGAGAAATGTTGCTTGATGCCCTTTTGGAAATCTCAGATAGTGATCCGCTTCTACGATATTACGTGGATTCTACGACACATGAAATTATACTTTCTTTCTTAGGGAAAGTACAAATGGAAGTGATTAGTGCACTGTTGCAAGAAAAGTATCATGTGGAGATAGAACTAAAAGAGCCTACAGTCATTTATATGGAGAGACCGTTAAAAAATGCAGAATATACCATTCACATCGAAGTGCCGCCAAATCCTTTCTGGGCTTCCATTGGTTTATCTGTATCACCGCTTCCGTTGGGAAGTGGAATGCAGTATGAGAGCTCGGTTTCTCTTGGATACTTAAATCAATCATTTCAAAATGCAGTTATGGAAGGGATACGCTATGGTTGCGAACAAGGATTATATGGTTGGAATGTGACGGACTGTAAAATCTGTTTTAAGTATGGCTTATACTATAGCCCTGTTAGTACCCCAGCAGATTTTCGGATGCTTGCTCCTATTGTATTGGAACAAGTCTTAAAAAAAGCTGGAACAGAATTGTTAGAGCCATATCTTAGTTTTAAAATTTATGCGCCACAGGAATATCTTTCACGAGCATACAACGATGCTCCTAAATATTGTGCGAACATCGTAGACACTCAATTGAAAAATAATGAGGTCATTCTTAGTGGAGAAATCCCTGCTCGGTGTATTCAAGAATATCGTAGTGATTTAACTTTCTTTACAAATGGACGTAGTGTTTGTTTAACAGAGTTAAAAGGGTACCATGTTACTACCGGTGAACCTGTTTGCCAGCCCCGTCGTCCAAATAGTCGGATAGATAAAGTACGATATATGTTCAATAAAATAACTTAGTGTATTTTATGTTGTTATATAAATATGGTTTCTTGTTAAATAAGATGAAATATTTTTTAATAAAGATTTGAATTAAAGTGTAAAGGAGGAGATAGTTATTATAAACTACAAGTGGATATTGTGTCCTGTATGTGGAAATAAAACACGATTAAAGATAAGGGAAGATACTGAATTAAAAAAATTCCCCCTCTATTGTCCGAAATGCAGACAAGAAAATTTAATTGAAATAAAGCAGTTCAAAGTAACTGTGATTACAGAGCCAGACGCAAAGACGCAGAGCCGATAAAATGAGATTAATACAATCTCATTTTATCGGCTCTTTCCGTTATGTATGGATTCTTTTAATTAGTCTTCGATGTTTCTTGCTTCGTTGATACCGCTGGCTAAAGATTCCATTAAGGATAGTTCTTTGTCTGTAAAGCTATCCATGTATTTCTCTATCTGTAATCGTCGGGTGCTTTTTACCAAGTTATTAGCAGGTAAGAAAAATTCATCAACGGAAACATGAAGTAACGATACAAGGTCATAAAGAACTTGTATGCTGGGGTGTTGCCCTTTATTTTCAATATTAGTTAAGTACCGTGGGTCAATTTCAATCAATGCTCCCACTTGTTCACGAGTTAAACCTCGTTTCAATCGAGCTTCTTTAATGGCTAAACCAAAGGCTCTAAAATCATATTTATCTTCTTTTTTACGCATAGTAGACCACCTCTATACATTTTATTGTTCCTACTGAATTAAAAACAGGTATAGAAAAACGTGTTATATGGTTTATAGGTTTATATTTAATAAAAAGCACTACTAAACGCCAATAAAAAAAACCGTTATATGGTAGTGCTATTTACGCTGTTAAAATATTGTATATTACTTCCAAATGGCGGTTTGTTGGAGGTCAACGTCGCCATGAAGTACATCATATACAATAAATTTCCTTACATTGGGTTCTTGTCAAAAAAAGTCGTCTATCTGCAATAGATAAGTACGTCCACCAATGTGGTTTTATAAATCATATAGATAGAATAACAGAAGCATGTAAACAGAGAAATAAATCTGTTTATATGCTTTTTTGGCTATTCAGAACTTTTTTACAAAGTTTATTTATCAGTAATGCAACAAATCCCCCTTTCACATTGGGACTAAGAGTGAAAGGAGATAAACGAGCAAGGCTCACTTCCTTTCCTAGACAGAAAGGGGGTGAGAAACATGAAACCATCTTCTTTTCAGACCACAATAGAAAATCAGTTTGACTATATCTGTAAACGTGCTATGGAAGACGAGCGAAAGAATTATATGCTTTATCTTTCAAGGATTGCAAAGCGTGAGGTGTCCTTTTCGGATGTTGGCGATTATCTTGTTAGCCAGTTTGCGACAACAGATAACTATTCAACTGACTTTCAGATTTTTACACTCAATGGGTTATCAGTAGGCGTTGAAAATGATTTGTTGAGTGAAGCATTACGTGAGTTGCCAGACAAGAAACGTGAAATTCTACTGCTGTTTTACTTTATGGACATGAGCGATTCAGAAATTGCAGACCTGTTGAAATTGAACCGTTCTACTGTCTATCGGCATAGAACCAGTGGACTAGCCTTAATTAAAAAGTTTATGGAGGAATTTGAAGAATGAAAACACAATATCCTATGATTCCCTTTCCTCTCATTGTAAAGGCAACAGATGGCGATACCGAAGCGATTAACCAGATTCTACATCATTACAGAGGGTACATAACGAAGCGTTCCCTACGACTTATGAAAGATGAATATGGCAATCAAAGTATGGTCGTTGATGAAGTCTTACGTGGAAGAATGGAAACCAGACTGATTACAAAGATTTTGTCATTTGAAATTAAGTAATATCCTCTCTCCTTTCGTGGAAGCGTGCTAAACCATTCCACGCTTCCCGAACAGGGAGGTTTGTTATTCCACCAAAGCATATTGAGCTTTCAATGTGTTTTGATAGGCTAACGAGCCATTGTTCTTTGAAAACTGAATAAAAGTAATCGAATACGTTTCGATAAGAAAAGAGCCAACGGAACTAACCGCCATGACCTATCTTATAAAGATAGCGAGCGATTCATGTTAGTGATCCGAGAAGCAATCTTTAGCAGGATTGCCTGCAACGACATTCTTATCGTGATAATGATACTCCCATACAGTCAATAGTCCGAGCGTGATAAAACCGTCGCAGGCAATGAGTATGGCTACATGAGAACCATGCAGGGGTGGAACTCCCGTGAGCTTTGCTAAAGCTGTTCGATTGCTGGTAAAACAACTTTTATGAAATCCAAATAAGTGATTTGGAAAGGAGGATTTTATGAAGCAGACTGACATTCCTATTTGGGAACGTTATACCCTAACCATTGAAGAAGCGTCAAAATATTTTCGTATTGGCGAAAACAAGCTACGACGCTTGGCAGAGGAAAATAAAAATGCAAATTGGCTGATTATGAATGGCAATCGTATTCAGATTAAACGAAAACAATTTGAAAAAATTATAGATACATTGGACGCAATCTAGCGTCGCCAAAGGGTCTTGTATATGATAAAATAGTATTAAGTCGTATCAAGGCTCTTTCCATAAAGGAAAGGAGCAAATGCCATGTCAGAAAAAAGACGTGACAATAAAGGTCGAATCTTAAAGACTGGAGAGAGCCAACGAAAAGACGGAAGATACTTATACAAATATATAGATTCATTTGGAGAACCGCAATTTGTTTACTCGTGGAAACTTGTGGCTACAGACCGAGTACCAGCAGGAAAGCGTGATTGTATCTCACTTAGAGAGAAAATCGCAGAGTTACAGAAAGACATTCATGATGGTATTGATGTTGTAGGAAAGAAAATGACACTCTGCCAGCTTTACGCAAAACAGAACGCTCAAAGACCAAAGGTTAGAAAAAACACTGAAACTGGACGCAAATATCTTATGGATATTTTGAAGAAAGACAAGTTAGGTGTAAGAAGTATTGACAGTATTAAGCCATCAGACGCTAAAGAATGGGCTATTAGAATGAGTGAAAATGGTTATGCTTATCAAACCATCAATAACTACAAACGTTCTTTAAAGGCTTCATTCTATATTGCTATACAAGATGATTGTGTTCGGAAGAATCCATTTGACTTTCAACTGAAAGCAGTTCTTGATGATGATACTGTCCCTAAGACCGTACTAACAGAAGAACAGGAAGAAAAACTGTTAGCCTTTGCAAAAGCTGATAAAACCTACAGCAAAAATTATGATGAAATTCTGATACTCTTAAAAACAGGTCTTCGTATTTCAGAGTTTGGTGGTTTGACACTTCCAGATTTAGATTTTGAGAATCGTCTTGTCAATATAGACCATCAGCTATTGAGAGATACTGAAATTGGGTACTACATTGAAACACCAAAGACCAAAAGTGGCGAACGTCAAGTTCCTATGGTTGAAGAAGCCTATCAAGCATTTAAGCGAGTGTTAGCGAATCGAAAGAATGATAAGCGTGTTGAGATTGATGGATATAGTGATTTCCTCTTTCTTAATAGAAAGAACTATCCAAAAGTGGCAAGTGATTACAACGGCATGATGAAAGGTCTTGTTAAGAAATACAATAAGTATAACGAGGATAAATTGCCACACATCACTCCACATAGTTTGCGACATACATTCTGTACCAACTATGCAAATGCAGGAATGAATCCAAAGGCATTACAGTACATTATGGGACATGCTAATATAGCCATGACGCTGAACTATTACGCACATGCAACATTCGATTCTGCAATGGCAGAAATGAAACGCTTGAATAAAGAGAAGCAACAGGAGCGTCTTGTTGCTTAGTAGTACAAATGAATTTACTACTTATTTACCACTTCTGACAGCTAAGACATGAGGAAATATGCAAAGAAACGTGAAGTATCTTCCTACAGTAAAAATACTCGAAAGCACATAGAATAAGGCTTTACGAGCATTTAAGAAAATATAAAAAGATAATTAGAAATTTATACTTTGTTTATATGAAAAAGAAAGCTTAAAACTCGAGAACTTCCTATATAAGGAAGTTTTTTTGGTATAATAAAAGTAGTAATAGTATATTGGGAGGATTTACCATGGCAGACCGTTCACGTTTCTTACGAGATAACCCATCTGACTTCCCATATGATTTTGAAAAACAAATCTTATCCAAAACATCTCCTGACACAATCTATCATTGTCATCCTGAACTAGAGATTATATACGTTACAAAGGGTTCTGCCATCGTTCATATCAACTCAGAACGCTTTGAAAGTCATGAAGGTGATATTTTTCTAATTCAGCCAACGTCTCCTCACGCTGTCTACCCTATTGAAAATCAAGAACAAATTTCAGCAGTTTTTCGTATCCATTTAGATTTCCTAGGTAGAAGTCAAATTGACAGCTTTAGCCAATGCTATATCCAACCCCTCCACTCTGGTCACTTTTGCCTCACTCCTCAAATATCACCAGGCGATAAGGCCTATGATCAAATTCAATCCTGCCTTCTTTCTCTCTTTTCTATCCTTGAAGAAAAAGGCATATACTACGATCTACTCATAAAATCGAAACTATACGAATTGCTTCATCTTCTCTTTAAGTATAGATACGTCAATCGACACTATACAGATGATACCTACCAAAGATACCAAAAACTAAAAGAAGTGATTTGCTACCTTGAACAGCATTACTCAGAACCCATTCATATTGAGCAACTGGCTGCAACATTTGGATATAGTAAAAATCACTTTATGAGTATTTTCAAGCAACATACTGGGGCCAGTTGTATGGACTACCTGCTCCAGTTACGTCTTGAGAAATCCTGTGAGAAACTCGTCCAAACCAACCTCAGCATTCAAGAAATTGCAAGCCAAGTCGGTTTCACCAACCTTTCAAACTTTAACCGTCAATTTAAGCAGCACTATTACTTAACACCTAGACAGTATCGAAATCAACAACTTAAAAAGAAAACATAATTCTTTCTCCTTAGTCTTTTCTAAGGAGTTTTTTCAAACAAAAAAGCCACCTGATTGGGTGGCCTCTTTAGGGAGATTATTATGAAAAAGAAAAGTTTAGGATTTCATTAAATAAAGTTAGGAGGTCTTTATTTAATGATTATATGATATAAGATGAATCTTAAAGCTAACTTAACTTTTTCTTTGATTTATCATTTTTTAAAAATTTTTTTCCAAATGGATTTTTCCTCTCCAAGTCATAAAAAAGCCACCTGATTGGGTGACTTCTTTAGGAGATTATGATGAAAAAGAAAAGTTTGGGATTTCATTAAATAAAGGGTACTCAATGAAAATCGAAATCACACCAGGCAGATAGACGCAAGCATAACTATAGCTAGCTAAGTCGACTCTAACGAAGGTTGATGAGATTTTCGAAGAGTATTAGGAGGTCTTTATTTAATGATTATATAATACACAAGGAGACTTAAACTTTACTTAAGAAAAAATGATTTTTTTATCTTTTTCGATCCACCCAAATCATGCCTGTACAATCATAAGTAGATAAGGTTTCAAATCCCAGAGAACGATAGAATCCCAAGGTTTTTTCTGTCTGTTCGGTCACTAGTTGGACTTGATAGGCATCTTTGAAGTCACCTAAAGCCTCTTTCATCAAGTCGCTACCAATCCCTTGGCGCTGATAGCTAGGCAAAACAATCAAATCCTGGACAAAAATCGATGAAAAACCATCTCCGACCAAACGAACCAAGCCCACCACGGCATCGCCATCAAATGCCAGATAAATCGCTAATGAGTTAGATAAGGCCTTCTCCAACATCTGAGGTTGATGTGTATAATTTGTCCATCCAACTGCCTGATAGAGATGCAGAACATCCTCTAGCTTGACGATTTCTTGCCTTCTAATAGTTATCATCCCAACACCTCTTAGAATTCTCTCAAGCTCTTGTACTGCCGTCCATTTTTATCAAAATTTTCAGGAGCCAGCCATGCTTCCAAACGAGCTTTAACTTGAGGCCAGTCCTTATCAATCATAGAGAGCCAATCCGTATCCCTCGTACGCCCCTTATAAACGACTGCCTGACGGAAAGTTCCTTCATAGACAAAGCCCAAACGTTCCGCAGCTCGTCTGGATGGCAAATTTAGAGCATCGCATTTCCACTCATAGCGACGATAGTTGAGCTCCTCAAAAACATATCGCGCTAGGAGATACTGAGCTTCTGTTCCTATCCTCGTCCCCTTAAGAGCAGGAGAAAAAGTGACGGCACCCACTTCTATTACTCGGTTATTCTGGTCAATGCGCATGAGAGAAAAAGTTCCCAAAGCCTTACCAGTTGCCTTGTCTATAATCACGTAGTAAAAACGGTCCTTACGAGCCAACATCTGATTTAAGACGGTAACCAGTTCCTCCATATCTGCCACTGGTTCCTGAAAGAGGTAGGTCCACATCTCCCGAGGTGTATCTGGACCATAAACAGCTAGCAAATCCTCTTCATGCTTTTCCACCGAAAGAGCCTCTATCCGAGCGTAGCGCCCTTCTAAGAAATCAATGGAAGGCAATTCACCTGGAGTATAACCTTCCATTGACTCACCAATCATCTGACCATATTCGTTTACTGGCATCGTTTTTCTCCTTGTTTTACACTGAAAATACTATATCCTAAATTGCTCTATATGGAAACTAGCGTTCTCCTCAAACCTCATCCACTCACTACATTAGTGATTCGTTTTCTTTCTTTTATCTTCTAAGGCTTGATTAATTCGTTGGGTTAGTTTGTGAGTTTGCCAGATCTGGTACAACCATATCAGTCCATAAATTAATAAGAAAAAGAACCAAAGCAAGGGACTCAACAATGCTGAACCCCAGCCAAAAAATAGGTAGGTCAATACTAGAATAGTAGCTGTCGCTAATAAATGAACTCCCACACGCATACTATAAGCAAGAAACTCTAGCCTTTCAAGGATTAAGGTCAATACCCCCATAATTCCACTCATCAAAAACAAAGCTAGAATATTTTTTGTCGTTGGTGCGGGATAGGTAATACCTGAATAAAACTGAGCCAATAACACCAAACTCAAATAAACAAAGGAGGCCGTACGCATTCCCGATACAAAATAAGCAATCAATCGTTTCATGATTTTCTCCTATAAACCTAGATAATCCATTAAGGACTTAACGTATTTCCGACTCACACTCGATTTGAGAGCCCGAGTCATCTTAGCCATCATGTTCCCTGAAAAGCTATCCGATAATGACTCTAAATGGTCAATGTTTATAATTGAATGACGCGATATCTGTATAAAGTTACGCCGGTTAATCCGATTCTGAAAGTTTGTCAATGTTTCCTTAGTTTTATAAATCCCGTCTACCGTATAAATGGTCAACAAATTCTTATCGATATCTGCTAGAATAAGATCCTCAATTTTCACCATAACCAGATGATCATCCGTTCGAATAGGAATGACCACCTGATTAGTCGTTGAAAATTGTTCTAAATACTCCATGACCTCTCTTGCTTGGTCGGTTAACTGAGCTGCCTGAATTAAAATGTGTGGGTCTTTTTCTGAAAACTCTGTCTTCATTTCAAAACGAATCTTCATTTTCTCTCCAATACGTCTTTATTTTCTCTTGCTAAACACTTTAACAAATAAAAGCCAAAGAAGAATAGCGACGAGACTGATAATAACCACTATAAAGTATGTTTCTTCCTTTGTCAATAGTTCTTGCCAGTTGATTTGGATTCCCATTTTTTCTTGAAATTCCTGTAACAGACTATTATTTCCTGAAAATGCGGTCTCTAACCGCTCTTTCATCAAGACTTGTCGATAAAGAGAAGCAATATAAGTTGCGGGGGTACATTTCATGAAAAGCTGTGCAGAATCAGGTAATACTCCAATAGGGATATAAGTTCCTACTAAAAATCCAGAAGCAGTTCCCACTATCGTTGCCAGTTTACCAAGGCTATCTACAGATTGAAAACGGTAAATCAAGAGAACATTTACCAAACTTGAAAGCAGACTACTTAACAACATAATCAAAGCGATTTCCGGTAAATGACTGATAACTGGGCTCTCTTTAAAATAAAAACTCATAACAGCATACATAAACACCTGCATAACAAAAGAAATGACAATACTACTGATTAGATAGGACGCCTGTAAGCCCCAGTTACCTAAATCTGTCAAGAAAAGATCTTGATCCACTTGATTTTCACGATCCTGTACCATTTGTGTAAGAGCCGTAAAACTGGTCGTAATCCCAGTCACAGCCAACGTCCCACCCATCAGCCAGTTATTTAAAAGGTTCGTACTATTAGGGAGTTGGGACCAAGAATCCGTCAAATTCTTCTGCAAAAAAATGATATAAAGGAGGAAGGAAATCAATGCCCCCAATAATGAGAAAAATACTCCCGAACGATTACGAAAATATAAGATAAAATTCCGTTTCAATAAAGCTAGCATTAGCGAACCTCTCTTCCTGTAAGTGCAATAAAGGCATCATCCATAGTGCCCGGACGAAACTCAAAAGAATCAATTTCTTCTCGAACTTTTGCCAAATATTCAATGGCTTCCTGTGACGTCCTTGGATAAAAAAGATATTCCAACTCATTTTCTTCCTCTACTGTCATTCCAGTCTGTAGCAATTTTTCTAGATCCTTCATTTCCTTAAAACGAATTTTTAGGATATTAGATGCATACTGGCTTTTAATAGCAGTCGCAGAACCTTGCGCAATCACTTTCCCATGATCAACGATATAGATCTGATCCGCTTCATCTGCTTCATCCAGATAATGAGTCGTTAAGATAATAGTCATCCCTTCATCCTTTTGTAGTCGATACAGTAGATCCCAGATGGATTTGCGAGTTTGAATATCAAGACCTGTCGTTGGTTCATCCAAGAAAAGAATATCTGGTCGCGAAAGAAGAGCACGCGCAATATCAACCCGACGTTTTTGCCCACCTGACAAAGTCCCATATAGTTGTTTCTGGAAAGCAGTCAAACCCAGTTGATGAATCAAATCATCCACACGACTTGCCGCAATCTCCTTATACTGTTGAGCACGAATCGTGAGATTTTCCCTAACCGTCAACATCTCATCCAGTACACTAGCTTGAAAAACCACTCCGATTTTCGTATTTGGTGCATATCGAATCTGACCTTGTGTCGGCTTTTTCAAACCGATTAACATGGAAATGGTGGTTGATTTCCCTGCACCATTGGGTCCCAAAATAGCATTGAAACTTCCTTTTTCAAACTCTAACTGAATATCATCGACAGCCATATGATTGCCGTACCGTTTAGTCAAATGTTTAGCTTGTAAAATCATATTTTCCCCTCCTCTTTACCACACTAGTTTAACAAAAAGTATGAAAGAAAAATCGACTTTTGAGATAAGCAGTTAAAATGAAAGGCCAAGTGGTAAAATAATGGGGGTTAAATTAAAGTAGAGCAGGCTCGTTTTTCTCCTATCGAATCACTAGAGGATGTTGAAAAGCACTTACAACCACACATTATATTTTTAAACATGCGCTATAAAAGAGGTGTTTTATAGCATCTGGCAGAAAAATCCAAGAGTCAATAGTATTGTTCTCGCTAAACCAAACAATAAAAAATGAATCAGAAATCATGGCACACACTCCCTTCTAGTAAAATGAAAATGCTGAATGGGGCAGGATTAAATTTGAAGTAAGCAAGTATGGTCCTGAATTTGAAACTGCCATTAACGATAAGTCTATCTATTAGGAAAGAAATCTTCAATACAAGCAAAAACGGCTCTTGTTATCCAAGAAGAGCTGTTCTATTTTATGAAAGAGAAAGCTACTAGTGCCCCTTGTGCTTCTCTCTACGTTTTTGCTGTTTGCGTTCAAATTTCTCTTGCTTGAGCAATTGCTTTTGGAGACTAGACTGTTGTTTTGAATGCTTTTTTTGTTCCTCAAACTGCAACTGTAAAAGTTCTTGTGACTTAGAAGAAACTTTCTGCTTCACCTGTTTCTTTACAGCTCGCTGCAGACGCTTCGGATTCTTAATCTTTACATGCTGTTTGACTGTTGCCTCTGGACTAAAAGATAACCGAACAAACTGAGTCTGTAAAAGTTTCAAAATTTCATCCTCTTTTGGTTCCTGACCAAATGTCACACGACAAACTTGATAAGTTTCCTCATACTCTTGTTCAAACAATCCATGCCAAAATCCATCTTCAAAATAAACTGTCAAGCCAATTGAAACGATTTCCATGACAGCACCTCCTTAAATCTATCCCTAAGAATGGACAACCAAGGAGGAAGGTTACTGATAGGCTTGCCTACGTCTGGACTACCAACCAGAACTGTGTTTTTATCTTAGTTGGGACTATTATAGCACGGTTCAGCACTATCTACAAATTTTTCAAATGTGTATCAAAAAAATTTATCGTAGCAAACCAAGAGTCTACACTTTCTTTCATTAATAAGCGCCAATCTTTTCGATAACGATGATTCGGTTGATAAGCAACCGTTAACATATGCCCCGTTTCATGGTATTTTTTAAACAAAATGGATTTCCCTTTATAATGTGAAATAATATCATCTATCGCGGATGACGCATTCCATATTTCATCAACATCGCTTCCTAGCAATAATAAAGGAGAAGCAATTTTACTCACATCAATCTGAGCCCTACTATCTTCAGGAATATGTTTTCCAAAAAACTTGTTTAACAAATAATTTCCTAGTTGAAATTTTTGATACGGAAGTTCTTTTTGCAAATATGTCCAAGAAGATGAATGAGAGTTGAGTTTTCCCTTTATTCCCTCAAATATTACATTTGAGGAGGAATTGAGTACCAAACATTGCACATCATCCAAAATACTTTGTCCAGCCAGAACAAGCTCTGCTCCTTTAGAACGACCATATATTCCTATTTTTGTATTATCAACTTGAGGATGATGATATAGAAAATCTTTCGCTTCCTCCAGACATTCTATCGGAATTCGTTCTAAGTTTTGGGGTAATCCCTCTAAACCAAAATAAGCTATCGCAAGACAAATATAGCCTCTAGAAGATAAAAGTTGGGCAATGTTCTGAGCTTTTTCAATTCTTCCCTCACTACCACTAACAATAATCACGGCCGGCGCCTTTCTTAACTTTTCATCATAAAATAATCGACCTTGAAAATGCTTATCATAAATATCTTGATACTTTATTCCCAGATTCATATAACGCCTTACAAAACTTTGCTCCGCGACCACATCTTTCCCCAGCCTGATTTTAATTTCAACACCAAAACAATCTCGCAATGGAATTCTATCAAGAGAACTGGGTAATCTCCTTTTCCTATTTTTCAACGGTTTCGCATTAAAGAACAAGCCCATTTCTGAAACCCCTTTATAAGATCCTGAAATAGCTGCTGTCTGAGAAGTATCAATCATACCGCCCTGATCAGATAAAAAAATTGCGGTTGATTTCCACACGACATCATTATCTAAAAGTAAGGGAGCATTTATACAGTAATAATCAGACAGGTACATTTCTACACAATACCTTGTCCTTGGTTCTAAACCATTGATAGTAATATAAAAAGATTCATCTGCTAAGTCAGTTTGTGAAATCAGTTCAATGTTTACACTCATATCTTCTCCTTTTGTTAATATACTTAACAACCAAATTTAAAATTTACCGTGACTTTCACCACGGTAATCCTCCCCATACATTTTCAATATCATCCATCAATTTCACAACTGTTTGAAGCTCCTCCTCGCTATAGTTGTTTAAAACTGAAAAGACCGATTCTTCAATATATGCTTGTTGCTCCTTATGGATTTTAAAAACTTCGATGCCTTTTTCAGATAATCTCAAATATTTATTTTTCCCATTATTCGGAGCAAAATCAAAAACAACTAAATTTTTTTGAATTAATCTCCTAACACTTTGAGTTATTGCACTTCTCGAAACTTTTAATAATTCAGATAATTTCACTAGATTTAAGGGCTGATTTTTCCCAATCACAACAATCAAATGTACCTCATTCAACGTAATGGATTTGTCAGTACTAATTTTATGTTGATTTTTTTTTAACTGTTCAAACGCTAAAATAAATCTATTGAAACGATTATTAAATGTAATAAATTCTTTTTTATCCATAATCTCTCTTTTCTTTGTTAATTATATTAACAAAATAGAAACTTCTTGTCAAATAAAAATCCTCCAGATTCTACTCTGAAGGATTCCTATCTTATTTCACAACGATATTAACGAGTTTGTTAGGTACCGCAATCACCTTCACGATTTCCTTGCCGTCAATTTCTGCTTTAACTTTTTCATCCGCTAGAGCGATTTCTTGCAATTCTTCGCGTGATAGGTCTTTAGCAACCATGAGTTTAGCACGGACTTTACCTTTGATTTGGACGACGATTTCGATTTCGTCTTCAACCAATTTGCTTTCGTCCCATGTTGGCCAAGTTACGTAAGAGATGGACTCACCTGTTGCTGCAACTGTTTGCCAGAGTTCTTCTGCCAAGTGAGGTGCAAATGGGGCAATCAATTGGATAAAGCCTTTGGCGTAGTCTACATAGAGTTTGTCTTCCTTATTAGCCGCATTGACAAAGACCATAAGTTGGGCAATGGCTGTGTTAAATTTCATGGATTCGATTTGCTCAGTAACAGATTTAACAGTTTCATTGTAAACCTTGTCAAGAGCGCCATTATTTTCCGCAACAATTTCTTTACTTGTAATCAAACGGTAAACACGGTCAAGGAATTTACGGCTTCCTTCCAGACCTTCTTCTGACCAAGCGATGGAAGCATCGAGTGGCCCCATGAACATTTCATAAACACGAAGGGTATCAGCACCATATTGTTCCACCACATCGTCTGGGTTGACAACGTTCTTGAGCGATTTAGACATCTTGGCTGGTGCTTGCTCCAACTCTTCTCCTGTTTCCACATGGAAGAAAGAACCGTCACGTTTTTCAACCTTATCAGTCGCTACAAGAGCTCCACGGTGGTCACGGTAGCTTGTTCCCAAAATCATCCCTTGGTTAAAGAGTTTTTGGAATGGTTCCTTAGTCGGAACAACACCGAGGTCATAGAGGAATTTATGCCAGAAACGAGCGTAAAGCAAGTGAAGTACAGCGTGCTCTGCACCACCCACGTAGATATCTACTGGCAACCATTGTTTGAGGAGATCCTCGTCAGCCAATTTCTCAGTATTGTGTGGGTCAATATAGCGGAGGTAGTACCAGCTTGAACCAGCCCATTGTGGCATGGTGTTGGTTTCACGACGACCTTTGACACCATCTTCACGAGTCACTTCAAGCCAGTCGGTCAAGTTAGCCAATGGGCTTTCCCCAGTACCTGAAGGACGGATATCCTTGGTGACTGGCAAGACAAGTGGCAATTCATTTTCAGGGACAGCTGTTGAAGTTCCATCTTCCCAATGAATGATTGGAATTGGCTCACCCCAGTAACGTTGACGGCTAAAGAGCCAGTCACGGAGACGGTAGGTGACTTTTTCTTGACCGCAGCCTTTTTCTTCCAACCAAGCCACAATCTTAGCAATAGCGTCTTCTTTGTTAAGGCCATCTAGGAAGTCTGAATTGACATGAAGACCATCTTCTGTGTAAGCAGCTTCTGCTACATTTCCACCTTCTAGCACTTCTACGATTGGAAGGTCAAATTGTTTGGCAAATTCCCAGTCACGTTGGTCATGGGCAGGTACAGCCATTACCGCACCTGTACCATAGCTAGCAAGAACATAGTCGGCAATCCAGATTGGAATTTCCTTGCCATTTACAGGGTTAATGGCATAAGCGCCCGTCCAAACACCAGTTTTTTCCTTAGCAAGGTCAGTACGAGCCAAGTCAGACTTAAGACTAGCTTGGTGTTTGTAGTCTGCAACTGCATCAGTTTGCTCTGGACTTGTGATAGCGTCAACCAAGTCATGCTCAGGAGCCAAAACGGTGAAGGTCGCACCGAAAAGCGTATCAGGACGAGTGGTAAAGACGGTAAATTCCTTGTCAGTCCCTTTCACTTTAAAGGTGACATTGGCACCAGTTGATTTCCCGATCCAGTTACGTTGCATATCCTTGATAGACTCTGGCCAGTCCAACTCATCCAAGTCGTTAAGCAAGCGCTCTGCATAGGCCGTGATTTTGAGCATCCATTGGCGCATCGGTTTGCGGACAACAGGATAGCCCCCACGCTCAGAAGTTCCATCAGGAAGCACTTCTTCATTGGCAATGGCTGTTCCTAGTTCCTCAACCCAGTTTACTGGTACTTCCGCTTCATAGGCCAAACCTTTTTCGTAAAGCTTGGTGAAGATCCACTGAGTCCATTTGTAGTAGTTTGGATCTGTTGTGTTGACTTCACGATCCCAGTCGTAAGAGAATCCAAGCGCATTGATTTGACGTTTGAAGTTAGCAATGTTTTCTGCTGTGAATTCCGCTGGGTCATTTCCTGTGTCCATAGCGTACTGCTCAGCTGGCAAACCAAAGGCATCCCATCCCATTGGGTGAAGGACGTTGTATCCTTGCGCACGTTTGTAACGGCTGAGGATATCGGTTGCTGTATAACCTTCTGGGTGTCCTACGTGCAATCCAGCTCCTGAAGGATATGGGAACATGTCGAGAGCATAAAACTTCGGTTTTGATGCATCTGTTCCTGTCTTAAATGTATGATGTTCTGCCCAGTAGCCCTGCCACTTAGGCTCAATTTCCTTATGATTGTAAAAACTCATGGTCTCTCTCCAATTTTGTGATGTTACTATTATACCATTTTTAGGGGAATTTGAAAGACGAGAAATGTTCTTTTAGACTTGGATAACAAGAAATACTGAGTCGCAAATCCACCTTATTTAACATGAAAAAAATTAGCTCCCACTTGGAACTAACTTCTATCAATTTTTTATTTCTTCCATCTTCTCACGTCCGAGCTCTCGATAGCTACGGTCACCAACAACTTCGACTGTAAATTGACCGTTCTCATATCCAAGGATCGTTACACTACCATTATCTAGACCATGCGGATGCATCCCATTGATTAGATAAACAATGGTACCAATGGTCATTCCATGGCTTACGACGAGAGCATTGCCCCCACCTTGTTCTTCCATTTCTTTGGCAATCGCTTCAAAGCCTTCCTTGATTCGACCACTGAGTTTTTCCCAGCCTTCTGCCCAGCCAGCAGTATCAACCTCAACCAGGCCTTCTGCTAGCTCCGCATAGGACAACTGATGAACATGGTCTACATTGAAAATTCTCGGAATCAAGCCCATAAAGAGGTCCCCATCATAGGCCCCATCAAAACTACCAAAGCACCACTCTCTGATGCGCTTGTCCATGCGGTAAGGGATTTTTCCCTCCAAACCAAGTTCTTCTAGGATAATTCCCATAGTTTGAATAGTACGCCCTGAATCACTGGAATAAGCGCGGTCAAATTGTAAACCAGACTCTCTCAAGCCAATTCCCAGTTCATGGATTCCCAACTCACCTTCTGCGGTTAGAGGCGTATCACTCCATCCTTGTGCACGTCCAATCGTGTTAAACATCGTTTTCCCATGACGGACCAAGTACAATCTTACTTTAGACATTTTCTATCCTCCATTTCTTCTATTATATCATGGATCAAAGAAATATTCGGCTTTCAAAAGCAAAGTCAACATTTGTAAATTATCCAAAAGAAAAGCTACCCTCATGGTAGCTTCCCTAGGAGATTATTATGAAAAAGTTTAGGATTTCTATTAAATAAAGTTAGGAGGTCTTTATTTAATGATTATAGTATACACAGTCATCCTTAAACTCAACTTAAATCCTCTCGCTTTTTTATTAATTTTTAAAACTATGGATTGGAGCTGGGATTTGCCCACCGCGAGAGATGAAATCAACAGACGAAGCCCCGTTGACCTTCATAACTGGAGCTGTCCCTAGCAAACCACCAAACTCAATCATATCGCCTTCTTTGCCCTTTGGAATAATACGGACAGCCGTTGTTTTCATGTTAATAACACCAATGGCCGCCTCATCCGCAATCATAGCTGCAATGGTTTCAGCAGGCGTATCTTCCGGAATGGCAATCATATCCAGTCCAACAGAACAGATAGCCGTCATGGCTTCCAGTTTCTCTAAATTCAGAGAGCCATCTTGCACCGCAGCAATCATCCCCTCATCTTCAGAAACGGGGATAAAAGCACCTGACAAGCCACCGACTTGGTTACAAGCCATCACTCCGCCCTTCTTAACTTGGTCATTCAAAAGAGCGAGGGCAGCCGTCGTCCCATGTGTACCAACTGTTTCTAGGCCCATTTCCTCCAGTACTCGAGCCACAGAATCGCCAACTGCAGGAGTTGGTGCCAAGCTTAGGTCTACAATCCCAAAATCAACACCCAGTCTCTCGCTGGCCATTTGACCGACTAGCTGACCAATACGAGTAATCTTAAAAGCTGTTTTCTTGACCGTCTCAGCTACAACATCAAAACTCTGACCACGAACTTTCTCCAAGGCACGCTTGACAACACCAGGACCTGAAACACCAACATTGATGATAACATCTGCTTCCCCAACACCATGGAAAGCCCCTGCCATAAAAGGATTGTCCTCAACAGCATTAGCAAATACGACTAATTTGGCCGCACCCATATCTGATAAGTTCGCTGTTTCCTTGATGATACGTCCCATATCCGCAACCGCAGTCATGTTGATACCTGACTTAGTTGAGCCAATGTTAACAGACGAACAAACCTTGTCTGTCTCAGCTAGAGCACGGGGGATAGAATTGATGAGAATTTCATCTCCTTTTTGGTAGCCTTTTTGTACTAAAGCTGAGAATCCACCAATAAAGTCAACACCAATTTCCTTGGCAGCCTTATCAAGAGCCTTTGCCAAAACAACATAGTCCGTCGCATCAGTCGCTGCACCAATTAAAGAAATCGGAGTCACAGATACCCGTTTATTAACAATAGGAATCCCAAGTTCTGCAGCAATTTCGTCTCCTACAGCCACTAAATTTGCAGCTTTAGTGGTAATTTTTTGGTAAATCTTTTCAGCAGCACGATTGATATCTGGATCAATACAGTCCAAAAGGGAAATCCCCATGGTGATGGTTCTGATATCGAAGTTCTGCTCTTCAATCATGGCAATGGTTTCCGTAACTTGTCTAATATCCATGATAACCTCCTAGATATTGTACATAGCATCAAAAATCGCTGCACTTTGAATATTGATTTTAACATTCAAGGTCTGACCGAAAGTTTCAAACTCATTTCGCAGATAAGTGAAATCCTGTTTTTCGTCACTAGAAACGACCGCCATCATAGTAAAGTATTCATCCAACACCGTCTGAGAAATATCGTCAATATTCAAACCCAACTCTGCAATCTTAGTAGACACGCCTGCAACGATCCCAGCCTTGTCCTTACCAACCACTGTAATAATAGCCTTCATCCTTATACCCCATTTCTACGATTTTTAGAAAACCTGAACGTTTTTGATTTTCTTTTTTCCTAGTATAGCATATTTCCATAGAAAATACTAAAAAACGCCTGCTTACGAAGTTGTTCTTAAGAAAAAAACAATTTCGTAAACAAGCGTCTACCCTATCAAATGATGATGAGTGTTCCCGCTAGGACCGAAGTCCCAGCGGTAGACCAGAGCTAGACTAAGAGCACAAGACTCCATCATCATAACACTCAACAAAATTGATGATTTTATACTAATTCGATGATCGCCATTGGCGCAGCATCACCACGACGTGGTTCAGTTTTAAGGATACGAGTGTATCCACCGTTACGTTCAGCATAACGAGGTGCGATTTCTGAGAACAATTTTTGAAGTGCTGTAGTAGAAGTGTACTTATCAGTTGCTTCATCATAGTTTTCAGATGCGATTTCATTACGTACGAAAGCAGCTGCTTGACGACGTGCATGCAAATCACCACGTTTACCTAGAGTAATCATTTTTTCAACAGTTTTACGGATTTCTTTAGCACGAGCTTCAGTTGTCACAATTGATTCGTTGATCAAAAGGTCAGTTGTCAAATCGCGAAGCATTGCTTTACGTTGTGAGCTAGTGCGTCCTAGTTTACGGTAAGCCATGTATTCCTCCTTTATTTATCTTTTAATCCAAGACCCAAGTCAATGAGTTTGAGTTTCACTTCTTCCAAACTCTTACGTCCAAGATTTCGTACTTTCATCATCTCTGCTTCAGATTTTTCTGTCAAATCATGCACCGTATTGATACCGGCACGTTTCAAACAGTTATATGAACGCACAGACAAGTCCAGTTCCTCAATCGTACGGTCCAAAATACGGTCGTCCGATTCAGTATCAGCTTCTTTCATCACTTCTGCAGATTTAGCAATCTCTGTAAGATTTGTAAACAAATCAAGATGTTCTGTCAAGATACGTGCTGAAAGCCCTAAAGCATCTTCTGGAATAATTGTTCCATTTGTCAAGATTTCAAGGGTTAATTTGTCAAAACCATCGTTACTACCTACACGAGCAGGTTCAACTTGATAGTTGACTTTTGTAACTGGTGTATAAATAGAATCTACAGCAAGTGTTCCAACTGGCGCATTATCTTTTTTGTTTTCATCAGCAGGTACATATCCACGACCACTGTTAACAGTCATTGTCGCCTTTAGAGAAGAACCTTCACCGATTGTAAAGAGATAATGATCTGGATTTACAATCTCAATATCACTGTCAGTCAAAATATCTCCAGCTGTAATTTCAGCAGGACCTTCAACGTCAAGCTCAATGATTTTTTCGTCTTCAACGTATGATTTCACTGCAATTCCTTTAATGTTCAGAATGATTTGCATCACGTCTTCACGAACACCTGGAACTGTGTCAAACTCATGTAACACACCATCAATGTTGATAGATGTCACTGCTGCTCCTGGTAGAGAAGCTAGTAGTACACGACGAAGAGAGTTACCAAGAGTTGTACCGTAGCCACGTTCAAGTGGTTCGATTACAAACTTGCCATAATCTTTATTTTCATCAATTTTTGTTATATTTGGTTTTTCAAACTCAATCATTTAGTTACTCCCTCTTAAACGAAAAGCAGTGTAATGCGATGATTATACACGGCGACGTTTTGGAGGACGAGCACCATTGTGTGGCACTGGAGTCACATCACGAATTGCTGTTACTTCAAGACCAGCGGCAGCAAGCGCACGAATAGCTGACTCACGACCAGAACCTGGACCTTTTACAGTAACTTCAACTGATTTAAGACCGTGTTCTTGTGCAGATTTAGCAGCAGCTTCTGAAGCCATTTGAGCAGCGAATGGTGTAGATTTACGAGAACCTTTGAAACCAAGAGCACCAGCTGATGACCAAGCAATTGCATTACCATGCACATCAGTAATCATAACAATAGTGTTATTAAATGTAGCGTGAATATGAGCAATACCAGATTCGATATTCTTTTTCACACGACGTTTACGTGTTGGTTTAGCCAAGACTTTTACCTCCTATATTATTTTTTCTTACCAGCAATCGCAACAGCTTTACCTTTACGAGTGCGAGCATTATTTTTAGTGTTTTGTCCACGGACAGGAAGTCCACGACGGTGACGAATACCACGGTATGAACCGATTTCCATCAAACGTTTAATGTTCAAGTTTACTTCACGACGAAGGTCACCTTCAACTTTGATTGCATCCACTTCACGACGGATAGCATCTTCTTGATCTGATGTAAGGTCACGTACACGAACATCTTCTGAGATTCCAGCAGCAGCCAAAATTTTCTTAGATGTTGAAAGTCCGATACCATAAACGTAAGTCAATGAGATTACTACGCGTTTGTCATTTGGAATGTCAACTCCAGCAATACGAGCCATGTTTTCTCCTTTCTATCTTATCCTTGACGTTGTTTGTGTTTTGGATTTGCTGGGCAAATTACCATAACACGACCATTACGACGAATTACTTTACAGTATTCGCAAATTGGTTTGACCGATGGTCTTACTTTCATTTCTTATCCCTCCAAGTTTTTCGATTATTTAAAGCGGTAAGTGATACGTCCACGTGTCAAGTCATATGGACTCATCTCGACAGTAACACGATCTCCCGCTAAAATACGAATATAGTTTTTACGAATTTTACCAGAAACTGTTGCTAAAATCTGATGTCCATTTTCAAGTTCAACCGTAAACATTGCGTTCGGCATTGTATCAACTACTTTGCCTTCAACTTCAATCACATCGTCTTTTGCCACGCAAAAGCACCTCCATAAATTTCGATTCGATGCCTCAAGACACAGAGGCAACAATTATAAGTCAGACTATTTTAGTATAACATTTGTCGCGATTTTTTGCAAGTACGAAAAACGCTTTATTTCAAATTCGTCAATACTTTTTCGATGTCTTTGAACACATCATTGATATCTTGATTTCCTTCGATATCATGAACTAAACCTTTGGCACGGTAGTGAGCAATGATTGGTTCACCTTGGGCAATATTCACATCCAAACGACGCTTCACTGTCTCAGGTTTATCATCTTCACGTTGGTAGTAATCCTCTTCTTTGTAGTCAACTGGTGGGTTGAAAACTTTGTGGAAGGTTTCACCTGTTTCGCGGTGAATGATACGGCCACTCAAGCGTTCCAAGAGACAGTCTGGATTCACTTCGATGTTGATTACTCCTTCAAGTTCAATACCAAGTTCAGCCAATGTTTCATCCAAGGCATGAGCTTGTTCAATCGTACGTGGGTAACCATCTAACAAGAAACCCGTTTCTTTGATATCGTCCTGTGAAAGGCGTTCTTTAACAATACCATTTGTAACTTCGTCTGGGACCAACTCACCTTTGTCAATGTATGACTTGGCGAGTACACCCATTTCAGTTTGATTAGCCATTGCAGCACGGAACATATCGCCTGTTGAGATATGTGCAACATGGAATTTCTCCACAATTTTAGCTGCTTGCGTTCCCTTACCTGCTCCAGGTAAGCCCATAATCAAAAGATTCATGATAGGATCTCCTTATTTTGTATTTAAATAGAAGCAGAAATCTATTTCAACCCCTATTTAAAAACAAAATAGAAGAGAGGAGATAAAAATCTGACAAAGTCTTCGATTTTTACACTCCACTCTCTGAGCAATAGTCAATTTTATTTCCTATTACAACTATTCTGTTGTATCCAAGAAACCAACATACTTACGTTTCAATAGGTAACCTTCTAGCTGTTTGATTCCTTCGATACCAGTTGAGATAATGATCAAAAGACTAGTTCCCCCAAAAGCAACAGCTTCTGAAAGACCAAAGACATCTTTTGCCACAATCGGCAAGATTGAAATCACACCAAGGAAGATTGATCCGACAGTCGCAAGGCGACGAAGAAGTTTCGACATGAATTCTTCAGTTCCCTTACCAGGACGGACACCATGAATGTAGGCTCCACTCTTTTGCAAGTTTTCTGCTGCTTTCTCTGGATTGATCTGTACAAATGTATAGAAGAATGTAAAGAGAATGATTAACAAGGCATACATAGCAACACCTGTCGGAGATGTTGTAGATAACATTTCCTGTGCTGTACGTACCCAAGCCCAATCATGACCTGTAGCACTCAAAAACTGAAGAATGGCTGCAGGTGCCGCTGTAATGGAACTTGCAAAGATAACTGGGATAACCCCCGCTGGGTTTACCTTCAATGGAAGGTATGAGCTTGATGGGGCTCCTTGAGCAACTTTTGTATATTGGATTGGAATTTTATATTCTGCCTGTTGAACATAGGTTGTAAAGTATACAATCAACAAGACAGCGATAATCAAAATAACGACAAAGATAATAGATGAAGTCAAACGGCTACTTGGAATATTGACGAAGTAGTCAACATAGATTCCTTTAATCATTTCAGGGATTGAAGCAACAATACCTGCAAAGATGATCATAGAAACACCGTTTCCGTATCCCTTATCTGTAATTTGTTCCCCAAGCCAAGTTACAATCATACTACCTGCTGTTAAGATGATCCCAATGGTAACAAAGACTTGCGGAGTTAAATCTGTCGTTAATAATTTCGCTCCAGATAGAGTATTAAACCCTGCTGTAATCCCAATAGATTGAACAAATGCAAGCACAAGTGCAATGTAACGAGTAGCCTGATTTAGTTTTCTCCGTCCCACTTCCCCTTGTTTGCCCCATTCTACAAACTTCGGTAAAATATCCATTTGTAGCAATTGAACAACGATAGAAGCAGTGATATACGGACTTACTCCGAGTGCAAAAACAGAGAAGTTCTTCATGGCATTCCCTGAAACAAGACTAAGCATGTTTAAGAAAGATAAACCACTGAGAGCTTCTAAACTTTTTGCATTCACCCCTGGAACAGTAATACTTGTCCCAATACGGAAAACAAGAATGATAAAAATTGTAAAGAGAATTTTTGATCGAACTTGTTTAACCTTGAGAGCTTCTTTTAATAATTTAAAAAACATGGGTCACCTCTCTTAGATGACTTCTACAGAACCACCTTTAGCAGTGATAGCTTCCTCAGCTGATTTAGAGAATTTAGCTGCTTTCACAGTCAATTTCTTAGTCAATTCACCGTTACCAAGAATTTTAACACCTGATTTTTCAGCTTTCACAATTCCTGCTTCGATAAGCACAACTGGAGTCACTTCAGCACCATCTTCAAAGACGTTCAATTGGTCAAGGTTTACAATTGCGTATTCTTTAGCGTTGATGTTAGTGAATCCACGTTTTGGAAGACGACGGAACAATGGAGTTTGTCCACCTTCAAAACCAAGGCGAACTCCGCCACCGCTACGAGCTTTCTGACCTTTTTGACCGCGACCAGATGTTTTACCGTTACCTGATGAAGTACCACGACCAACACGGTTACGTACTTTACGAGAACCTTCTGCAGGTTTCAATTCATGAAGTTTCATTTTAATTTTCTCCTCTTTTGTAAAATGCTAGCGCCGATAAGGGAGAAAAGGTTGTCTCCCTTATCAACTCGCCTATACATTTGTCATTTTAAATGACTATATCTAGTTTTAGGAGATGAGTATTGCCACATCCCCTAAAAATCATTAGTTTACTTCTTCAACTGTTACCAAGTGAGATACTGCAGTGATCATACCACGGATAGCAGCATTATCTTCTTTAATAACAGAGCTGTTCAATTTGCCAAGTCCAAGTGCTACAACAGTTTTACGTTGTGATGGAATGCGTCCGATTGGAGACTTAGTCAAAGTAATTTTAATTTGAGCCATTTTATCCCCTTTCTTATGCCAAATCAGAAACTGAAATACCACGAAGGGCAGCAACTTCTTCAGCGCGTTTCAATTGTTTCAAACCTTCAACAGTTGCGCGAACAATGTTGATTGGAGTGTTAGAACCAAGTGATTTAGATGTAATATCTGCCACACCTGCCAATTCCACAACGGCACGAACCGCACCACCAGCGGCAACTCCAGAACCTTCTACAGCAGGTTTCAACAATACTTTAGCTCCACCGAATTCTGAAAGAACTTCGTGTGGGATTGTTGTTCCAACCATAGGAACTTCAATCAAGTTTTTCTTAGCATCTTCTACTGCTTTGCGGATTGCTTCTGGAACTTCTTGAGCCTTACCAGTACCAAATCCTACACGACCGTTGTGGTCACCGACAACAACAAGAGCTGCGAAACGAAGACGACGTCCACCTTTAACAACTTTTGTAACACGGTTGACAGCAACTACGCGTTCTTCTAATTCAACTGCATTGTCTTTAAATGCCATTTTCTAGTGTCCTCCTATTAGAATTTCAATCCGTTTTCACGAGCTGCATCAGCCAAAGCTTTCACACGTCCGTGATATAGATATCCACCGCGGTCGAACACCACTTCTGAAATACCTTTAGCGTTTGCACGTTCTGCAACGAGTTTACCGACAGCAACGGCTTGTTCAGTTTTAGTTCCTTTTGAAACTTCTTTGTCAAGAGTTGAAGCACTTGCGAGCGTTACACCCGCTACGTCATCAATCACTTGAGCGTAGATGCCTGTATTAGAACGGAATACGTTCAAACGTGGGCGATCAGCAGTTCCAGAGAGTTTTCCGCGAACGCGACGGTGGCGTTTTTGACGGAGTTTGTTTTTATCTGGTTTAGAAATCACAGTTTTCACCTCTTTAGTTTTAAATCGCGTGCTATGCACAAAGTTGGAAAATAGGTTGGTGGTTAAAAATCAACCACTCAACATTATTTACCTGTTTTACCTTCTTTAAGACGAACGTACTCTCCAACGTAACGAATACCTTTACCTTTGTAAGGTTCTGGTGAACGAAGGCTACGTACGTAAGCAGCTGTTTGACCAACCACTTCTTTTGAAATTCCGCTAACAACGATTGTTGTTGGGTTTGGAAGTTCAAAAGTAATTCCTTCTGGAGCTTCAACTTCGTCTGAATGAGATTTACCAACAGCCAAAACAAGTTTAGATCCCTGAAGTTGTGCACGGTAACCAACCCCGCGCATTTCAAGTTCTTTCTTGAATCCTTCTGATACACCAATTACCATGTTATTCAAAAGGGCACGAGTAGTTCCGTGGATAGTTTTCATTTCTTTTGAATCGTTTGGACGGTGAAGAGTCACTTCAGTACCTTCCACGCGAATTTCAATATCTTTTGAGAACTTACGAGTAAGTTCTCCTTTAGGTCCTTTTACAGTTACTACGTTGTCATTGTTAGTGACTTCAACACCAGCAGGCAACACGATAACTTTATTACCAATACGTGACATGTTTATTTTCTCCTGTTAAATTGTCAGGCCTTGACGGCCAGTTTTCACGGGGTTAAATCGATTTCTCGATTTAAAGGAACATTTAGGTTTCAATTTCAAAGTGAATCTAGGCATCGTCTCGCAGGCATAACTTTGGGTTAGGCAAGAGACGATAACGAAGAGTCACAAAGAAATTGGGAGCTAAATATTACCAAACGTAAGCGATAACTTCTCCACCAACGTTCTTTTGACGAGCTTCTTTATCAGTAAGCAAACCTTCAGAAGTTGAAAGGATAGCAATTCCAAGTCCGTTAAGTACTTTTGGAAGATCTTCACGTTTTTTGTAGACACGAAGTCCTGGTTTAGAAACACGTTTCAAGTTAGTGATAACTTTTTCACCGTTTGGTCCGTATTTAAGGAATACACGGATGATGCCTTGTTTGTCATCTTCGATGATTTCAACGTTTTTTACAAAACCTTCGCGTTTAAGGATTTCAGCAATCCCTTTTTTGATGTTTGATGCAGGTACTTCAAGTACTTCGTGTTTCGCTTGGTTAGCGTTACGAATACGAGTTAGGAAGTCTGCGATTGGGTCAGTCATAACCATTTTACTTTTCTCCTCTTACTAGTAGTTTGCAAGTTGCACTTGCTAGTTAATGATTGAGCTGGGCTCAGATAGTATTGACACATTCAAATGAGAGAACTCTTATTTGAACACGAGCTACAACCTGGGCAAAAAAGATAAATTTGTTTTGGAGCATCGCTCCTTCACCAAATTTCCTATTTTTGCTGTGGTTGTTACGCTCTTTGTATCATGATATTACCAAGATGCTTTTGTTACACCAGGAATTTGTCCTTTGTAAGCTAATTCACGGAAGCAAACACGGCAAAGTTTAAATTTGCGGTAAACTGAATGTGGACGACCACATTTTTCACAACGAGTATAAGCTTGAGTAGAGAACTTCGCTGGACGTTTGTTCTTAGCAATCATTGATTTTTTAGCCATTAGATTTACCTCCTATATTATTTTGCAAAAGGCATTCCAAGGCCTGTAAGCAATGCGCGTGACTCTTCGTCAGTGTTAGCAGTTGTTACGATAACGATGTCAAGACCACGAGTTTTGTCAACGTCATCAAAGTTGATTTCTGGGAAGATCAATTGTTCTTTCACACCAAGAGTGTAGTTTCCGCGTCCATCAAATGATTTTGTTGGAACACCGTGGAAGTCACGCACACGTGGAAGTGAAACTGAAACCAATTTATCCAAGAATTCGTACATACGTTCCCCACGAAGGGTAACTTTTGCACCGATCGCTACACCTTCACGAAGACGGAAGCCGGCGATTGATTTTTTAGCTTTAGTGATAAGTGGTTTTTGACCTGAGATAAGCGCCAATTCTTCAGCAGCTTTTTCAAGGCTTTTAGCGTTTGATACAGCTTCACCAACACCCATGTTCAAAACGATCTTATCTACTTTAGGCACAGCCATCACTGATGAGTAGTTGAATTGTTCTGTCAAAGCAGGAACTACTTCATTAAGATATTTTTCTTTTAAACGATTTGCCATTATACTTCTCCTTTCCTTCGTGATTAATCAAGCACTTCGCCTGATTTTTTGTTGTAGCGAACTTTTTTACCGTCTACAAATTTGTAACCAACACGACCAGCTACACCATTTTTGTCCAATACTTGAACGTTTGATACGTGGATAGCTGCTTCTTTCTCGATGATACCACCTTGAGGAAGCTCGTTAGTTGGACGTTGGTGTTTCTTAACGATGTTAACACCTTCAACGATAACTTTGTTTACTTTTGGAAGGGCAGTAAGGACAACAGCTTCTGTTCCCTTATCTTTACCAGCGATTACGCGAACTTTGTCGCCTTTTTTTACAAACATTAGGTTTCTCCTTGATTTTTCTTACGCCCACAAGGGCACCCTAGCTTGAAGCTAGGGGACTAGTTTGTTTCTAAAAATTAAAGTACTTCTGGAGCAAGTGACACGATCTTCATGAAGCCACCTTCACGCAATTCACGTGCAACTGGGCCAAAGATACGTGTTCCGCGAGGAGTTTTGTCATCACGGATGATAACAGCTGCATTTTCGTCAAACTTGATGTATGAACCATCAGCGCGACGAGCACCTGATTTAGTACGAACGATAACAGCTTTTACAACGTCACCTTTTTTAACCGCACCACCAGGAGTAGCTTGTTTTACAGATGCCACAATGACATCACCGATGTTCGCAAATTTACGTTTAGAACCACCAAGAACTTTGATAGTCAAGATTTCGCGTGCACCGCTGTTGTCTGCGACTTTCAAACGAGTTTCTGTTTGAATCATTTCAGTTTTCTCCTTTCAGGCTTGATTAGATGATAACCGCTTCTTCAACAACTTCTACAAGACGGAAACGTTTTGTAGCTGAAAGCGGGCGAGTTTCCATGATACGTACGATATCGCCTTCTTTGGCAACATTGTTTTCATCATGTGCTTTGTATTTTTTAGAGTAGTTAATACGTTTACCATAGACTGGGTGGTTACGTTTTGTTTCAACTACAACTGTGATTGTCTTGTCCATTTTGTCAGATACAACACGTCCAACAAGAACTTTACGATTATTGCGTTCCATTGAAATTTCTCCTTCCCTAGTCTATTATTTCGCTTCAGATTGAACTGTTTTGATACGAGCGATTTGTTTTTTAACTTCTTTCAAGCGAGCTGTTTGTTCCAATTGACCAGTAGCAGCTTGGAAACGAAGTTCAAACAATTCTTTTTTCAATTCGTTTTCGCGCTTCGCGAGTTCTTCTTGAGAAAGACCACGAAGTTCTTTAACAAATTCTTTTACTTCATTAAGTTTCATGCCTTCTCCTTATTCTGCTTCACGTTTTACGAATTTAGTTTTAACTGGCAATTTGTGGCTAGCAAGACGAAGCGCTTCACGTGCAATCTCTTCAGATACACCAGCGATTTCGAACATCACTTTACCACGTTTAACTGGTGCTACCCAACCTTCAGGTGCCCCTTTACCAGATCCCATACGCACACCGATAGCTTTAGCAGTGTATGATTTGTGTGGGAAGATTTTAATCCAAACTTTACCACCACGTTTCATGTAACGAGTCATGGCGATACGAGCAGCTTCGATTTGGCGGTTAGTGATCCAGTGGCTAGTTGTAGCTTGAAGACCGTATTCACCGAATGCTACTTCTTTTCCACCTTTTGCTTCACCGCGCATTTTTCCACGGAATTCACGACGGTGTTTAACACGTTTAGGTACTAACATTGGTTATTTACCTCCTTTAGTGTTTTTACGAGCTGGAAGAACTTCACCACGGTAGATCCATACTTTAACACCAAGTTTACCGTATGTAGTATCTGCTTCTTCCCAAGCGTAATCGATATCTGCACGAAGTGTGTGGAGTGGAACAGTTCCTTCTGAGTATCCTTCAGCACGGGCAATATCTGCACCGTTCAAACGACCTGATACTTGAGTTTTGATTCCTTTAGCTCCAGCACGCATTGCGCGTTGGATTGCTTGTTTTTGTGCACGACGGAAAGCAACACGTTGCTCCAATTGACGAGCAATTCCTTCACCTACAAGGTGAGCATCCAAATCAGGTTGTTTGATTTCGATGATGTTGATGTGTACTTGTTTTCCAGTCAATTTGTTAAGTTTTGCACGGAGTGCATCAACGTTAGCGCCACCTTTACCGATAACCATACCTGGTTTAGCAGTGTGAAGTGAAACGTTAACTTTGTTCACTGCGCGTTCGATTTCGATAGTTGAAACTGCTGCGTCAGCAAGTTCTTTTTGAACGAATTTACGGATTGCAAGATCTTCATGAAGGTAATCCGCGTATTCTTTTTCAGCATACCATTTGGCATCCCAATCACGGATGATGCCGACACGCATACCAATTGGATGTACTTTTTGACCCACGATGTTACCTCCTTATTTTTCTGCAACAGCCACAGTGATGTGAGCTGTACGTTTGTTGATTGGTGAAGCTGAACCTTTCGCACGTGGACGGAAACGTTTCATAGTTGGTCCTTCGTTTGCGAATGCTTCAGATACTACCAAGTTAGCTTTGTCCAAACCAAAGTTGTTTTCAGCGTTAGCTACAGCTGAATTCAAGACTTTCAAGATGATTTCAGCAGCTTTGTTTGGTGTGAATGTCAAGATTGCAATAGCATCGGCTACGCTTTTACCACGGATGTTGTCAAGAACAAGACGTGATTTACGAGGTGAAACACGTACTGTACGAGCCATTGCTTTAGCTGAAGTAATTTCTGCCATTTATGTTCTCCTTATTTTCTACGTGTTTTCTTGTCGTCTGCAGCGTGACCTTTGTAAGTACGAGTTGGTGCAAATTCACCAAGTTTGTGACCTACCATGTCTTCTTGGATGTAAACAGGTACGTGTTTACGTCCGTCATAAACTGCAATAGTGTAACCAATGAAACTTGGGAAGATCGTTGAACGACGTGACCAAGTTTTGATAACTTTTTTCTTTTCGTCGTTAGCTTGAGCTTCAACTTTTTTCATCAAATGCTCATCGACGAAAGGTCCTTTTTTAAGACTGCGTCCCATTTTTATATTTTCTCCTTTAAATGTTGTACCACAGCGGCTTGCGCTCACATGGAGCGCTACCGAGCTGGCGGATTTCCTAGTTGCTTAGGCGACTAGTTTACTATTATTTCTCGTTGCGACGACGAACGATAAGTTTGTCAGATTTCGCTTTCTTGTTACGAGTTTTAAGACCAAGAGCAGGTTTGCCCCATGGAGTAGATGGCGCTTTACGACCAACTGGTGCTTTACCTTCACCACCACCGTGTGGGTGATCGTTAGGGTTCATTACAGAACCACGAACTGTTGGGCGGATACCTTTCCAACGGCTACGTCCTGCTTTACCAAGGTTTACAAGTCCATGTTGTTCGTTTCCGACAACACCAACTGTAGCACGACAAGTTCCAAGAATCATACGAACTTCGCCAGATTGAAGACGAACAAGAACGTATTTACCTTCTTGACCCAATACTTGGGCAGAAGCACCAGCAGCACGTACCAATTCTCCACCACGACCTGGTTTCAATTCGATGTTGTGGATCAAAGTACCAACTGGGATGTTAGCAAGTGGAAGAGCGTTTCCGACTTTGATATCTGCTTCAGGACCTGAAACGATACGTTGACCAACTTCAAGACCTTTTGGAGCGATGATGTATGCTTTCACACCGTCAGTGTAGTGTACAAGAGCGATGTTTGCAGAACGGTTTGGATCGTACTCGATAGTTTTAACAACTGCTTCAACGTTGTCTTTGTTACGTTTGAAGTCAACCAAACGGTAGAAACGTTTGTGTCCACCACCTTGGTGACGAACAGTGATACGACCGTTGTTGTTACGACCAGCCTTGCTCTTCAAAGCAACAAGCAATGATTTTTCAGGAGTGCTTGTTGTGATTTCAGCGAAATCCAAAGAAGTCATATTACGGCGACCGTTTGTTGTTGGTTTATAAACACGAATTCCCACGATATTTCCTCCTTAGATTATTCAGCTTCAGCAGCGAACAACTCGATTGCTTTTGAATCAGCTGTAAGTGTGATGATAGCTTTTTTAGTTTTGTTAGTAAAACCAGTGTAACGTCCAACACGTTTTGCTTTTGGTTTTACGTTGATTGTGTTAACGTTGGCAACTTTAACACCTTCGAAAGCAGCTTCAACAGCTTGCTTGATCAAAAGTTTGTGTGCACGAGTGTCAACTTCAAATACATATTTTCCTGCTTCAAGTTGAGCCATTGAGCTTTCAGTGATGACAGGTTTTTTGATAACATCATACAAATTCATTATGCAAGAACCTCCTCGATTTTAGAGATAGCTGCTTGTGTGACAAGAAGTTTGTCGCTATTTGCGATGTCAAGAACACTTGCAGTTGTAGCAGTCGCAACTTTCACATTTGGAAGGTTACGAGCTGAAAGAGCTGCGAATTCGTTTCCTTCTTCAAGAATAACAAGGACTTTAGAATCGATGCTCAATGCTGCAAGAACTTTTGCAAATTCAGCAGTTTTTGGAGCTGTAAATTCAAGAGAATCAACGGCTACAAATTTGTTTTCAGCAACTTTTTCAGAGTAAACTGATTTAAGAGCTAGGCGACGAACTTTTTGTGGAAGTTTGTAGCCGTATGAACGTGGAGTTGGTCCGAAGACAACGCCACCACCACGCCATTGTGGTGAGCGGATAGAACCTTGACGAGCACGTCCAGTTCCTTTTTGACGCCATGGTTTGCGTCCACCACCTGATACTGCAGAGCGGTTTTTAACAGCGTGTGTTCCTTGACGAAGGCTTGCGCGTTGGCTGATGATCACATCAAACACAACTGATTCATTTGGTTCGATACCAAATACTGCATCGTTAAGAACAACTTGGCCAGCTTCTTTACCAGTTTGGTCAAATAATGTTACGTTTGCCATTGTGACTGATTTCCCCTTTCTTTATTATTTACCAGCTTTAACTGCTGATTTGATAGTGATAAGAGATTTCTTAGCACCTGGTACGTTACCTTTGATAAGGATAACGTTCTTTTCTGGAACAACTTGTACAACTTCTAGGTTTTGAATTGTTACGCGGTCGCCACCCATACGTCCTGCAAGGTTTTTACCTTTGAATACGCGGTTAGGTGCAACAGGTCCCATAGAACCTGGACGACGGTGGTAACGAGAACCGTGAGCCATTGGTCCACGTGATTGTCCGTGGCGTTTGATAACACCTTGGAAACCTTTACCTTTAGAAGTACCAGTTACGTCAACAACGTCTCCAGCTGCGAATGTTTCAACTGTGATTTCAGCACCAACTTCCAAGCCTTCAACGTTTTTGAATTCACGAATGAAGCGCTTAGGAGCCGTGTTAGCTTTCGCTACATGTCCTTTAGCAGGTTTGTTGCTCAATACTTCGCGTTTGTCATCGAAACCAACTTGGATAGCGTTGTATCCGTCTGTTTCTACAGTTTTAACTTGAAGAACAACGTTTGGAGTTGCTTCAATAACTGTTACAGGGATCAATTCGCCAGCTTCAGTGAAGATTTGAGTCATTCCCACTTTTTTCCCTAAGATTCCTTTTGTCATGAGAAAATAGTTCCTTTTCTATATTTTTTATTCAAAAAGTTTTTAACGAGCGTTTTTTATGCTCAAGGTATCAAGCTTTAGATTAAAGTTTGATTTCTACGTTTACACCACTTGGAAGATCCAATTTCATCAACGCATCAACTGTTTTTTGAGTTGGGTTAACGATATCGATCAAACGTTTGTGTGTACGCATTTCAAATTGTTCGCGAGAGTCTTTGTATTTGTGAGTCGCACGAATGATTGTGTAGAGGCTACGTTCAGTTGGAAGTGGGATTGGACCCGCAACTTGTGCACCTGTACGAGTAGCTGATTCTACGATTTTTGCAGCCGCTGTATCAAGCGTACGGTGTTCGTAAGCTTTCAAACGGATACGGATTTTTTTGTTTGCCATCTTTTTCTCCTTTTCGTCTATTTAAGATAATAGGCTAGCTCCACAAGAAAACCGACGCGCGTTGCGTGGCAATGCAACCGAGCGTGTCGCAACCTCTTGCATCAAAGCTAAGGCTGTAATTTACAGCACCATAATAGAATAACACAAAGCCCCTGCGATTGCAAGGGATTTGTTAGGTTTTTTTCGTTTTTTTAGGATGAAACTGTTTTCTCTTTTTATCTTTCCAAAATTACGGATTTATATCTATAAAAAACTACCTTTTCTTCTATATAATGTGTGTCATTTTGACCTTGAGTTTATCTTCTGATTGATCTACTAAAATGTCCGCTTTAGACTCGGTTTCTCTATAGTAACGCAGATACTGCTCTCGTCTCATCTGATGGCTAGCTAGTATAAAGGAAGCATCGCGATTTCTCATAGTCGTATCTCGAGCTAGGCGCCTCTTTAACTCTGTTTCTTCATCCGTGTAGAAACAGATGGTTTTGTCAAAGAGTTCCTTGGGTAGAAAGCCCACAGACATCCCTTCAACAATAAGAAGCGGCTTGGCTCCAGACAAGATTTCACTAGCCTTCCATGGTTCATCGATTGTCAAGACATCCATACCTGCCTGCAAGGCGAGAATATCTCTCTGTAAACTTGCCAGTTCATGCGCCACTGGGAGACAAGCTGTCACCTTTTGATCTGGCGCTTGCTTTGGTACTACCAGATGACGTTCTGAAGTGATATAGGGATCTGTTTCTAGCAAATTTACTGTAGTAGAATCTAGGGTTTGATATAATTCCTGTGCGAAGGTTGACTTGCCTGAAGCCCCATGACCGTATATCCCCAGCGTCCTAATTCTTCCCGTTTCGATCTCTGAAACCAGTTGTTCTATCAGGTCTTTTTTCTTCATTCTCTCTTCACCTGTTCATAGCTTTCTTTTCCGTCATTAAGCTTGTCCCAAATCACCACTTGCCCTCTTTTGAGGGATTTTTGCACATCAATAATTCGTTGATTAGAAGACCCTCGAAACTGGAGCATAAGATTGCGCTTGCTTTTGTCATACCGTCCATCGACAAGGATGTCAATCAATGATAAGAGTTCCAGTTTATCTGGAGTCTCCAGCATCATTTCCTCCCAAGTGTAGCCGGTCCATGACCAGATGTCTTTGTCTGGCAATTCCTTTCGAATGCGTTTAACGAGTGGTAAGAGAATGCCCGTATTAAGAAAGGGCTCTCCTCCTAGCAAGGTCAAGCCTTGAACATAGGGCTGGGCAAGGTCTTCCATGATCTGTTCTTCTAACTCTGGCGTATAGGGAATGCCTGCGTTGAAAGACCAAGTCGCAACATTATAGCACCCCTCGCAGTGGAACATACAGCCTGCGACATAGAGGGAGTTGCGCACGCCTTCTCCATCCACAAAGTTAAAGGCCTTGTAGTCAATGATTCGCCCTTTACTAAGTTCCTCACTTTTCCATTCACCTGGTTTTGGTGTATTCCATGTCATCCTTCTACTCCAAATCTATCCAGTAACGTTCTACGCCATTGCGAACACCCTCAAACGCCCCATCATTTGCCACAATCACCGCTCTACTAGCTGGGTTTTCCGCACTACAGGTCACAAGCGCTTTTTTGATGTTCTTTTCCTTGGCAACTTGCAGGCCTTGTCTGAGTGATTCTTTCGCATAACCTTTGCCTCTTTCAGATGGACGAATGGAGTAGCCAATATGGCCCCCATTTTCTAGTAAGTAGTCATTTAATCGGAGACGAAGGTTGAGAAAGCCAAGAGCCTGGCCTGCTACGTCAAAACTAACCAGCTGGATAGCAGGAACCCAGTTTTCAGGAATATTGAGTCCCGCTTCCGCTTGAAGATTATCTTCTAGCCACTCTTCATAAACAAAATTGTTGGCGTTCCAAAACCCACCATCGTGGGCTGATTGAGTCTGTTCAAACTCTGCCATCATCTCTAAAACTGTTTCTTTATCTGCCAATGTTGGCCTGCGTAGTATCATTTTCACCTCCAATTAAGAGAAAAGCGAGAGCTGACTCTCACTTTTCTTTTTTCTTGTTCTTGTTTAAAAACTGTTCTCTAAGATTGAGCAAGCGTTCTTTTTTGCCCGTCCCACCTTTAGAATGTTTTTCATGATAACGAGTCACTTGAGCGCGTCCCTTATCATCCAATTGGTATTTCCCCATTCCGTCTCTTTCTAGTTTGTTACTTTATGTCCAGGTGTCTTAATGGTTGAACCATTCATATGTTTCACACGCGCAGCGATTTCCTTATGGCGCCCATTGACCATCGGACGAGCCTGAGGGTTACCTAGATAGCCACAAGTTCGTTTGACTACATCTACTGTTTTAGGGTCGCTATTCCCACAGTTTGGACAAGCAAAGCCCCTCTCTGTCGGTTCAAAATCCCCTTCAAAGTCACACTTATAACAATGATCAATCGGAGTATTGGTCCCTAGATAGCCTACACGATTATAGGCGTAGTCCCAGACAGCTTCCAAGGCTTTTGGATTTTGTTGGAGAACTGGATACTCACAGTAGTGGATGAAACCACCTGTTGCACCTGCTTCTGGATAAGCCTTCTCAAAGTCCAATTTTTCAAACGGCGTTGGATTTTTACGAACATCATAGTGGAACGAGTTGGTGTAGTATTCCTTGTCTGTAATATCAGGAATAGAACCGAACTTTTCTGTATCCAAGCGACAGAAGCGATCTGTTAGACTTTCAGACGGTGTCGAGTAGATAGAGAAATGGTAGCCATATTGGTCAGACCACTCTTCCACCCGACGTTTCATATCGCGAATGATATCCAGTGTGAATTCCTTGGCTTCTGGATTGCTTTCCCAGCTATTGCCAAAGAAGACTGTCGCTACCTCGTACAAACCGATATAGCCCAATGAAACTGTCGCACGACGATTCTTAAAGAGCTGATCAACGCTCTCGTCTTTTCTAAGACGGCGTCCGAAGGCCCCGTACTGATAGAGAATAGGGGCGTTTGCTGGTGTTGCTTCCTTGGTCCGTTCAACACGGTAAACTAGAGCATCTTCTGCGATATTCATCCGCTCGTTGAAGATTTCCCAGAACTTATTCATGTCGCCCTCAGACTCAAGGGCAATGCGAGGAAGGTTGACCGTCACAACACCTAGATTCATCCGACCAGAATTGACTTCTACGCCATTTTCATCCTTCCATCCTTGAAGGAAAGAACGGCAGCCCATAGGTACCTTGAAAGAACCAGTCAACTCGATAATCTTATCATAGGATAAGACATCCGGGTACATCCGTTTGGTTGCACACTCGAGGGCCAACTGTTTGATGTCATAGTTTGGAGTCCCTTCTTCCAAGTTAAGGCCTCTTTTAAGCGTAAAGATGAGTTTAGGGAAGATGGCTGTGCGGTGTTCTGAGCCAAGACCCTTGATACGAATGGTCAAGATAGCTTTTTGAATTTCCCGTTCAAAACGACTAGTTCCTAGACCAAAACCGAGCGAAGTAAAAGGTGTTTGTCCATTTGAAGTGAAGAGGGTGTTGATTTCATACTCAAGAGATTGCATGGCATCATAGATATCTTTTTGGGTTTTCTTCCAAGCATAATCATCCCGTTTTTCAGGCAAGACCCATTCTTCCGCATCTTTGAGGTGCTTTTGGTAATTCTTCTCTGCATAAGGTGCCAAGACTTCATCAATACGGTCAGCTGAACAGCCCCCGTATTGGCTAGAAGCAACGTTGGCGATGATTTGTGAAATCTGAGCTGTCGCAGTCTGGATAGACTTGGGACTCTCTACCTCTGCATTCCCAATCTTAAAACCATTTTCCAACATCCCTTTAAAATCAATCAAACAGCAGTTAGTCATCGGAGTGTAGGGGCTGTAGTCCAAGTCATGATAGTGGATATCCCCTTTCTGGTGAGCATTGGCTACGTGCTTAGGAAGCATTTGCAATCCGATTGATTTCCCCACAATCCCTGCTGTCAAATCACGTTGAGTATTAAAGACATCGCTGTCTTTATTGGCATTTTCATTGACAACCGCTTGATCTTTATTGAGAAGTTTATGAATGCTAAAGTTGATATCTGTCGCTTTTGAGCGCTCAAAATCCCTCTGTGTCCGATAGGTGATATACTCTTCAGCCAAGGCATATTCTTTGGCTTCAAGAAGTTCATGTTCTACGATATTCTGAATCTCATAAATCTTCACACCTTTAGGGAAACGACTGTGAATTTCGGTAACGATTCTTTCAACTAGACCATTTAGGCGTTTTTCTACTAGAGGCGTAACGTCCATAACTTTTTCTGCCGCCTTGTGGAGAGCCTTGTCAATCTTGTCTACATCAAATACTACACGTCTACCATCTCGTTTTTCAACGAACAAGGTGGGAACGGTTGCAAGCTTTTCTTCTAATACAATCATATCCATGCTCTTTTCTAAAATATTGTTAAATAGTTTATATTCAGTATTATACCACTCTAAAAATAAAAATCAATATCTTGTGTTAAAAATACTAAAATTTTTAAAATTCCACAAGATATTGATTTTGTTATTTGAATTTATAAAGCTTAAACTCGCTAGTATCTGTCTGAACGAGCTCATATTTTTCACTGAGCCAGCTCTCTACATCTGACCACAAGGCAACTTTTTGATTGACCACAATCATCTTCGGTTCATTCTCTTTCAGGTCATTCATCAGTTTGGTTTTATTTTCATCGCTTGCAGTATAAAGTGTTGGTGTAGCTAGAGAGGTCGGTGCCAAGCGTTCGCTTGTACGATAGAAATCTGGACGATTATCCCATGCATAGACACGATCTTCAGAACTTGTTTGTTGTTTGACTACGCTAGCAAGTCGCTCTCTCTCCTGATAAGTCACCGGGTGCGAAAGGTAGCGACTCGCGATAGGGAGAACAATGAGGTAGACAAGGGCAATCAGTGGTAGATAGAAATTTCCTTTGAGGAAAGAGGCTTTTTTCTCACGTCTTCTTCTACGAGGACTGCCTCCATCAGAAACATTTTCTTTGATCCCTGTCAGAAGGAGCAAAGTCAAGAAAGGAAGGAGAGCAACGAGATGAGTACCGTTGACAGGTTCTTTTGAGAAAATCAAGTGCCCCAAAGAAAGCAATAAGCCCAAACTAGCAGCAATTGATAGGGAATACTGCTTAGCTGGTTTTGACTGGAACAAACCAGAAAAGAGCAAAGTAAGGGAACCTAGCCCAATGGCAAGTAAGCCGTAGAAGGCTGCATTTTCAAGCAAATGTGCATTTGAAAAGAGGCTAAGAGTATTTACTGGATACAAGGTCTGGCTAATGGCATCCCCAAAACTACCTGTTAATACTGTATAGTAGCCCAAAGGATAGAATAAGAGTGAGAACCCTAAGGCTGACGCAAAGAATTGATATAAGCCATGAACAAAGTGACCTTTGCCTAAGTTAAAACCGATAATTCCCAAGGCTAGTGTAGCTGCAAATAAGGCTGTTGGGATTGGCGAAAGGAAGAAAGCAAGTGCAAGGCTCATACCAACACGTAAAAATCCTTTGTCATCGTTTGGATAAGCTAGATAGTTCGTAACAATGCTAAGTGAATAAAATAAGAAAGGCAAGGCTAGCAAGAGAGCATAGCCACCACCAAAAGCGAGACCTGCTACCAACAAATTAAACACAAACACAAGCTGCTTGGCTTCTTCTACACGGCCTGTAAGAGTATCCGCAGATTTAAAAAGAAAAACACCTGCTCCAAACAAGGCCAACCACTCAACCAAAGCAATCAGAATACTGCCTTGTGAAAGATAGGCAAGCAGGTAATAGAGCAATCCCTCCGTCCCAAAATAATCGGTATACATTTGACCATTTTGATGCAAGGCCCAACCAGTATAAAGATCCTGAGTTTGTTGCGGGCTTACTAAACCAAAAATAAGGGGGATAACCACAGAAATAGCTGTAGCCACTAAACTCCAAAGCAAGATACTAAAAAAGGGAATCGGAGCTCCTTCTCGCTTTTCTGGAACGGACCAGTCTTGGTAATGAGATTTTTCTTGTTTCTCATCTATTTTCCCGTATACATTCATTCAATTTCTCCTCTAAGTTTATCTGTTTTAGTATATCAAAATCTTACAGGAATGTCAGCTTGGGATTGATATTTGCTGAATTTCTTATCCAATAGCGCAAAGCGTTCGATTTCACGAAAACGGTGAAATAGACTATTTCTATACTCTCTGATAAAATCATCATCTTCTAGATTAAGCATGGTTTTCTCCTTTACTTATCTATTCGTAAGAAGACAAAAAAGATCTAGCCTTGGGCTAGATCTTGATGGATAGTTAGAGCATAGGCGCAAACAACTGGACAATTTCCTTGATCAGGCTTTGATACCAGCTTGTTTTGATGGTGTGGGGATAAATTTCTTGAGAAACTTTAAAAATCCCTTCGAAGTCCCTTTCAATATCGATGATGGACTGCGTCCTATAAAGCAAGACGGCATTTTCATAGTGGTGAAGCAAACTCCGATAGTCAAAATTGATGGTTCCCACAGTAGCTGCCTCTCCATCGACAAGCATTTGCTTGCTATGAAGGAATCCCGGACTGTACTCATAAATACGAACCCCCGCAGATAACAAGTCTGGGTAGGCTCCTCGAGTAACTAACTGAATAACCTTCTTATCTGGGATACAAGGCGTCACAATTCGCACATCTACCCCTCTCAGAGCCGCATTTTTGATACTTTCAGTTAGATCATAGTCAGCGATCAGATAGGGAGTCGTGATATAAACATAGTCTGTGGATTGATTGATAAGGTTTTGATAGACCGTTTTTCCAACTTGAGCTCGGTAGATGGGTTTTGGTCCACTACTATAGGGAATACAGAGCCCCATCCCATCTTTGGGTTGATTTTCGAGATGGTATTGGTCAAAGTCGCTAATTTCCCCACGGTTGATATACCAGGTTGACAAAAAGAGTCTAGTAAAAGCCTTAACCGCCGATCCATCCAGGCGAATACCGCTATCCTTCCAATAACCAAAGCGTTCGATATGGTTGATATACTCATCTGCCAGATTGACACCACCTGTATAGGCAATTTGACCATCGATAATCATGATTTTACGGTGGTCACGGTTGTTATAGGCAACGGTTAAGCGCGGAATCACCTTATTAAATTTATGGGCTTCAATCCCTCGACTGCGAAGGTGAATGGTATAATCTCCAGGCAAGGTTGCCATACAACCAATATCATCATAAAGGAGCTTCACTTCTACCCCTTGAGCCGCCTTTTCTTCCAAAATTTTCAAAATACTATTCCACATCAAACCTTCTTCGATGATATAGTATTCGAGAAAGATAAACTTCTCCGCTTTCTTGAGGTCCTCTAGCATCTGGCGCCACATGCTTTCCCCTGAAGGGAAAAAATGGGTATCTGTTCGATTATAGACATCTGCATTCGTGTCCATGCTGAGGAGCGATTTGATAACCCCATAAGCCGACTTATCCTGCTCTTTTAACTCCAAACGGAGAGCTCTGCTATTGTCCTCTCTATCAACCATTGATTGGAGCTGCTTTAGCTGCTTCATTTCTTTTTTAGATAAACGGCGTTCTCCAAACATGATATAGAGTAAGGGGCCAAATACTGGCACAAAGGCTACTAACAGCCATGTTACCTTACTCTCAGGATTCATAGACCGATTGACAATCGATACAATGGTCGCTAAACTCACTAAAACGACTAGGATAATCCAGACAATTGGAGCCATTTGCCCTAGATAGAGAAATAAACCAAAGACGATAAACAACTCTGCCAACATGATGGTAACACTGAAACCATATTTGGACATGAGTAGCTGCATTTTTCTAGCTGTCATACATCCCCTTCCTTTTCTAACATTCTCCTTAACTGCTTGATAAACTAATCTTTCTACTAGTATACCTCAGTTCAGGGGTGGATGGCAACCTTTTACCTTTTCTAAAGTTCCAGCCGTTCCGTGTTTAGATGATTGTTACAATTTCAGAGCCAACATATTGACCGTCATACCAGCTGCAGTCCCCATAAGGTAGACGACATCTCCCTCTTTGATAAGTCCATGGTCCAAAGAATAAGCCAAGCCAAACGGTACAGAGACTGATACCATATTTCCATAGTCAGTGACGAGATTGAGGTACCGATCCTCGGCCACACCTAGTTTTTCCATGACCAAAGGAAGAGCACGACTTGCTTGGTGAGGAATGATATAGTCCACGTCTGCCAAGGCTAGCTGTGTTTTTTCTTGAAACTCTTCAAACATGACTGGGATTTTACGAGCAGACAAGAGGAGGATTTTCTTTCCCTTCATATCAAACATATAGTTGGTCTTAGTCGCTTCAGAGTACTCTTTTGGTTGAAAAGAAGTCAGACCTCCACGAATTTCCGTATCGTGAGCTCCTTCTGACCAAGTACGTTGGAGACTAGCAATGACCCCTTTTTCCTGATGGCTTTTTTGGAAAATAAAGGCTGCCGCCCCATCACTAAAGAGTTCAAAACTTTCTTTTTGCTTGGGATTGAGCCCTAAACTACCAACCTCACTAGACACGATCAGAACACGATTGTATTCGCCCGCCTCAATCAAGTGGGACATGGTCGATAGGGCAGAAATAAAGCTGGTACAGGTCGTATTGATATCCATAGCTGGAATAGAGAGTCCTTTTGCCACGCGCTCATGAATCAAGGCTGCCGTACAAGGAATAGGCTGAACTCCAACTGCACTAGCTGATACAAGGCAATCGATATCTTTAATATCCAAATTTGCATGTTCAAGTGCGCGCTGGATAGCTCCTTCTGCCAAGTCGAGTTGCGTTTCTTCATTTTCAACTACACGATAACGGGTCTGATCTTTGAATTGGACGGTATGCTTGGGAAGGCAAACACCATAACCTGCGATTTCTACATGTCTTTTTACTTCTGTCATTGTCTTTTTTCCTTTCATAAACGTTGGATACGTTTGAGTTTACGGCTAGTATCCCAGTGATAATCTGAAAATTGGATTTGAGGAACTATGAACTCTTTTTGCTGGGCCAAGAGTTGGAACTGTGCTAAAATCGCTGTCTCTACGTCCTCATCTCGTTGGCTTAGGCAAACTTCCACTAACTTCTCGGAATGTTGCTTGACTTGGTAATCTCCTACATTCTCCACAAAAAGGATGCAGCGCCTGATAAAGTCTGGATAGATCGTTACCTGTCCCCCATCCAGTCCTTCAAAATAGAAGATGTCGTCAGAGCGTCCTTCGACCTTGTCAATCCGTGTATAGCAGGAGCCACAGGGACAAGGCTCCGGATTTTCAACCAAGATATCATTGAGCTGGTAGCGATAAACAGGCTGACTGCTTCGTTTAAAGTCCGTAATCACTGGATAGAAACGTCGGTCATCCAGATACCGCTTTTCCACAAAGATAATGTCTTCGTTGAGATGTAGATTACCAGCTGGGCAAGTGCAGGCTAAGAAACCTTCAGTCGCCTGATAAACTTGGTCAATAATGGATAGAGAAAAGGCTTCAGCGATCCGTTCCCTATCACTATCTTCTAAGATTTCTGCCACCGAAACGATTTTTTGTGGATGGATGGCTAACTGTCCAGCCTTGAGACGCTTGCTCAATTCAATCAACATAGAGGCTGGCGCCACAATAATCGTCGGTTGGTAGCTATTGAGACGCTCGATATGCTCATCTGTATGTTTGAAAATATCAAAATACTCTAAACGAATGAGGGCCGTATTGATGGTCTGATAGAGTTCATTATCAGCTCTTAGGAAAAAGGCGATACGATGTCCAAAAAGCTGACCCTTTGGCAACATCTTGGCTAAGATAGCCGCTGCCCACATACTTCGCTCTTTCTCTGTTGTGATAAAGAGGCCCCGATGTCCAGATGTCCCTGAAGACAGACCGACTGCTACTTCGCCTTTAAGTTCACTGAAATCACGGGTTTTCTCACTTTCAATAGCTAAGGATAAGGCTTCATCACGATCCACTCCTTGGGTGTTGAGCTCATTGAAATGTTCCATCATAAAAGCCTTATCCATATGGTCAAAGTCGCTAGGAACCCCATTTTTAAAGTAGGGCGACTCTCGCTTTAAAAAGTTCATATAGTTAGCTAATTGCTTTTTCTGATAGTTCTCTACAGCTTCTCGAGATTTGAAGTTATGAAGCCAACGAGTTTCAATAAAGGTTTTAAGAAAGGTTATTTTTTTCATATATGATACGCTCTATCCTTTCCACAGGGTCATGACTAACAAGCACCTCAATACCGGCCTTTAAGACTCCCTCCAGAAACTCTGTCCCCTTGATATAGTCTGCCTTATTGTCCTGAACCAAGGAAGGAATCAGGTGCATCTGCTTGGTGTAAGGCAGGAGGTCTATTCCCCAACAAAGATCTGCTGCAATGAGGAGATCAAAGTCTGGAAGGTACAGACAGGCTTGCCCCCTAGCATGCCCATCAATAGAGGCTACTAGGATACTACCATCTCCAAAAAGATCACAAATCAGACGATAGGGAAATGCCGGGTGTTGCTGGTCAGCTCTGATAATGGTTAGATTTTTTTCAAAAGAAGCTGGTAGAAATTCCTTGAAAATCAGGTCTTTCAACTTGGGTTTCTGGTAAACTTCAAAAACCTCTTGAGTCAGGATAAATTGAGCGTTCGGGAAAAAACTTGCCCCTCCTAAATGGTCTGGATGGAGATGAGACAACATGACATAAGTAATCTCTTCTGGTCTAATTCCTTTTGCCTTCAATAAGTATGAAATCTGATCCTTTTCCGTCATCTGAACAGGAGTTCCTAGACGGTAAAAACCATAGCGTAGCTTCGTCTTAATGTTATAGTGATAACCCGTATCATATAGTAGATAGCCCTTGTCTCTGTGCTTAATCAGAAAGACGCCAGCTGGGAAGGTCATCTTTTTATTCTTGACTCCTTTAAATAGCAAACCCGCATAACTAGTACAATATCCGGCAGGGAAATAATCAATACTTTCGATAATCTTGGACATATTGTTCAATCCCTTCCGAAATACTGATTTGAGGGCGATACCCCAAGTCTAGCTCCGCCTTGCTGATGTCCAGCGTCTGGCTATACCGCAGCAAATAATAGGTATAGCGTGTCAGAGCCGGCTCACCTTTAAGTTTCAAGGTCTTATAAAGAAACTCTAAACTACTGGCAATAACTGAAATAAGAGGAGCTGGCACTTTTCTGTATGTTATCGGATAGCCCAGTCCTCTCAGGGTTTCTTCTATCAAATCCTTAAAGGCTCTTGGTTCCCCATTGGTAATATTATAGACTTCGCCACTAGCTTGAGGAGCCTCTAGAGCCAAGCGAATTGCCAGAGCGACATTTTCCACACAGGTCATATCCATGAGCTGACGACCGTCCCCTATCAAGGGAATACCAATCTTCTGACTGAGTTTGAGAACTCGGGGCAAAATACTGGTATCCCCAATCCCAAAAAGCCCACGAGGTCGTAAGATAATGCTCGGAACATCGGGATAATCCTTAAACAGCTTCTCCGAAGCCAGCTTACTACGAATGTAGTTGTTCAGATTATTTTCCTGAGGTGCATCGCTTTCTTTGATAGCTAGCTGATCTCGAGGAGCAGCATAGATGCTCGGCGATGATACATAAACCAAACGCTGAATCCCCGCCTCCCGACAAGCATCCAGAACATACTTGGTTCCCAAGACATTTGTCTGGTAGAAGTCCTCCCAAGGTCCCCAAACGGTAGAAAGAGCACCCGCATGCACAACCATGTCCATCTCTTGACAAGCCTGAGCTAAGTCCTCTTGTTTGGTCAAATCTCCCTGAAAAAATGCCACAGTAGAAGTTTCTAAAGACTGACCCATCTTGCGATTGCGTCCAAAAGCGCGTACCTGATAGCTCGACTGACTGAGCTCTTCAACAACATACTTACCTAGAAAGCCCGTAGCACCTGTTACCAATACTTTCTTCATTTTTTACTTCTCCTTGTCCCCTAAGAGTCGATGTATTTCGCTCTTCAGAATCTCTGTTGGCTGATAGATTTGAGCTGCGCGACTGAGTTTGTTCAAGTCTGACCAATCATCTCTATCCAACAACTCATCAAAAGCGCGTCCAATCGCTTCTGTATCCTCTCGTTTAGCAGTCAGGGCAATCCCTGCCTCTAAGCCACGAACCGCATAGTCATACTGATCATAGTCATGGGGGAGAATCAAGGCAGGCTTGCCATAGATGATACATTGGTAAAAAATGCCCGCACCGCCATGATGAATCACATAGTCCATCTGGGGAATGTATTCCTTATAGGGAAGATAAGATACCACAGAAACATTGTCCATGAGCTCTTCACATTGGAAGTCTTGTCCGCCAAACCCCAGAGTCACAAAGAAGTGGCAATCTGGATGTGCTTCTGCCAATTGTTGTGTCTGATAGAGGAGATTGTCTTTGGCCCATGCTAGCTGAGTGCCACAGGAGACAAGGACCTTCTTATAATCTGCATAAGGAGACAAATCGAGGGGATAATTTTCTGCCCTCTCAATCGAAGACCCAAAAGGTCCCACCCAAAGGTAGTGCTCTGGAAAACCACTTTTCAGCTCCAACTCTTTCATCCCAATTCCCAAGATGGAATAGGGCGAATAGATGGTTTCCTGACCTTTCTTATTGTAGAGCCTAAAATCGTAACGTTTCAATCGTTCTCTCAATAAAAAGCTTACGATTCGTTTCCCTAAACGAGTCCCTTTTCTTCCTAGCCATTGCAGACCAGATTGGAAAGATGTTTTTGGACTGCCCATTCCTCCAAAGAAACAAGGCGGTCCATCTGTCGTTTCAATGGCAAACTGTGTCGCCATTGTGGTAATCCAGGGAATATTCAACTGTTCCGCTACAAGTCCTCCAGAGAGGGTTATAAAGTCCGCAATCACAATATCCGGTCTATTTTCCTGCCACTCTTGCACTAATTGATCTGAAACCACATTGATCAAATCAAGACTAGCTGACAACTGTCGATAAGCAGAAATAAGGTTTAACTGCCCTTCATTGTTGGCTACACGCTCAAACTCATCTACACAATTTTCTAAAATGGGAATCACCCGGAAGCCCATCTCCTCTGCGACAGCTTTTCGTTGCGGTCCTGTAAATAATCGAATCTCATACAAGGGATCCTTCAACAAGGGTGCGAGTAAATTCAGGGTCGGGAATAGATGCCCACTTAAGGGCACTACAACCACATCAATTTTGATTTTTCTCATATGTCTAGGATAGCAAATTTTTAAAAAAAGAACTACCAAAATGATAGTTCTTTCCAGCATTATTTAGCTTCTTTTTCACTTTATGAATCAGAAGAGTTCTTTGTATAGTGCAATAGTTTCTTCTAAGGTTGGCATAAATGGATTTCCAGGTGCACAGGCATCGATCAAAGCATTCTTAGAAAGGTAGTCAAAGTCAAAGTCTTTTTCTTGGATACCGAGTTCAGTTAGTTTCTTCGGAATACCTACTGTTTCAGACAGTTTCTCAATTTCAGCAATAGCATAGTCAGCACATTCTTGGTCTGTTTTCCCTTCAACATGGAGTCCCAAGGCCTTGGCCACATTGCGAAAAGCTTCTGGTACACGCTTGGCATTTTCACGCTCTACAACTGGAAGAAGCATGGCACAGCAGACACCATGTGGCAAGTTATATACCGCACCGAGTTGGTGAGCCATAGAATGAACATATCCCAAACCAGCATTGTTAAAGCTCATACCACCGAGGAAGATGGCATTGACCATCGCCTCACGCGCTTCAATATCTTGGCCATTTGCCACAGCACGAGGAAGATACTCCTTGATGAGTTCAATAGCTCCGATAGAGAGTTTCTTAGTCACATTATAAGCACCTGGAGTTACCAAGGCTTCAACAGCGTGAGTAAGAGCATCCATACCTGTCGCCGCTGTCAATCCTTTCGGTTTTGAAAGCATAAGTTCTGGATCATTGACAGAGATGAGGGCGAGGCTGTTCTTATCAACCATTACCATCTTGACCTTGCGTTCTTCGTCAGTAATGACATAGTTAATCGTAATTTCTGCAGAAGTTCCAGCTGTTGTATTGATCGCAACCACTGGCAACCCTTTTTCAGCAGACTTGTGGAGACCCTCATAGTCCTGTGGTTTTCCACCATTTGTAGCGATGATAGAGATACAGCTAGCCGCATCCTGAGGAGATCCTCCTCCAAGACTGATGATGAAGTCACATCCATGCTCTTTCAGGGCAGCCACTCCGTCTGTGACGTTCTTGCAAGTCGGATTTGGCTCCACATCGCTAAAGATCACATATTCGATCCCTTCAGCATCTAGTGGTTTTAGAACCTTAGGTAAAATATCGCTGCCCTCGATGAACTTGTCTGTCACCAAAAGGGCCTTCTTATACCCCAGTTCCTTGATATACGGACCTACTTCATTTACAACACCTTTACCAATAAGGTTAACTGATGGAACGTAAAATGTAGCCATATGCTTTTCCTCCTGCGCCTCTGCGCTATTTGATTATTTACCATAAGTATACGACCTTATAAGAAGTTTTACAAATATTTGTAAGCGTTTTAAATAAAAAGTTAGTAAAGAACGGCCAGCTACTTTTCCAAGAAAAAAAGCTCCAAAAAGATATCTTTCATCTCATTGGAACTTTTACTTAATCATTATTGCTTCGTTAAGACTACTCGGTCAGCTGCCTCTCGGTCCATGTCATCGATAATCATTTGATTACCATTAACCGCGTAAATTTTAACATCATCTCCGATAATGACACGTTGATTTTCTGGCTCAAAGGTGACTTGCTTAATTTCCTTATCTCCATCTGCTTCGACCTCAGTCCATGTACCAGTTTTGCCTGTTACAACAAGAGTGATCTGGTCGTTCTCATCTTTTCCAGTATAGGTACCATCAATATTAGTCGGTTGAGCTGCCGCAGTAGTGTCCTGGCTTGAGGACGCCTGTGGTTGACTAGCACTGGTAGCCGCACTAGAAGATGATTCTTGTTGAGTAGATGATTGTTGAGCAGATGGCTGGGTAGATGCTTGTTCCTTAGGTCCACAAGCTACTAAAAGACTAAGAATTGCTAAAGAAGCAATAGAAAGTGTGAATGTTTTCGTTTTCATAGCGACTTCCTTTCTTTTGTGCTAGTGTATTTCTGAAATCGTTTTCGAGTTTTCCTATCCCCAGTATAGCAACTTAAGTCTAGAAGGTCAACTAATCTCATGATCTCCCACCAAACCCGCTCGTACTTCCGAGATAAAATAGAGAGAGCCCGTCACAAAAAGCAAGTCCTGATTGTTGGCATTTTCTTCAAATTCGCTGATAAAATCGCGATAAGAGTCAACCAGTTTATAACCAGAAACATCGCTTTCTTCTAGAGATCCTTGGTAGTCAAAGCCTGTTACCTTAAGTTCCACCTGAGGCAACTGCTCTGTTAGATAGGCTAACATCCCTTGGTAATCCTTGCGCTTAAGAGCGCCAAAAAGGACATGAGCCTGGTATCCTTGCTGGATTTTCCCCTGGATAAACTCTACTAGACGAGTCAAGGCTGGCAGATTGTGAGCCCCATCTAGGTAGATTTGCGGACGAATCCGTTCCAATCGACCTGCCCAATGTGTCTCCTTCAAAGCCCGTCTGACAAACTCTTCTTCGACCCTTTCACCTCTTGATGCCATAAACAGAAGAAAAGTTTCTAAAGCCAAGGCGGCATTTTCTTGCTGATAAACACCTTCCAAACCGATTTCAAGCTGTGAAAAACTTGCTAGGCTACTTGAAAAATCCCCCGCATTCAAGGTGAAGTCTCGCCCAGCTTGATAAAGGTCTACGTCTAACTCTCTTGCTCTTTTTTGACAGACAAGCTCAGCTTCTGGAGCGAGCCTAGCAATGACCGCCTTCCTGCCAGCCTTGAAAATACCAGCTTTCTGCTCGGCTATTTCCTCCAGACTATCGCCTAAGGTCTCCTGATGATCTAGACCAATCGAAGTAATAACTGCAATCTCTCCTGTTACGACATTAGTGGTATCAAGCAAACCACCAATCCCCACCTCTAGCAGGACTAGATCCACTCCCTGCTCTTTAAAGTAAAGCAAGGCAATCAGGGTCAACAACTCAAAGAAAGACAATTGGTCATGTGTTTCCAAAAGAGTTTTCTCCATCTCCTTGACTTGGTTAGCTATACGGATAAAGTCTTCCTCTGCGATCGGTTGTCCATTGATACAGATTCGATCATGGATACTGATGATATGAGGAGAGGTAAAGGTGCCAACTTTTTTTCCATGAGCTACAAACAACTCCCTCATAAAGGCAATAGTTGACCCCTTACCGTTAGTCCCTGTTACGTGGATAATAGGATAAGTCCTCTCAGGATTCTCCAGCAAATCCACAGCTCGCTGCATTCGTCCAAGACCAGATCTAAAGTTTAAACCAATCCGACTATGAAGCCATTCTTCTACTTCAAACATACATGTCTCCTTAACAAAAGTACAATCAACTACTGCATCAAAGTATGATTACAAATAAAAAGCGAGGTCGGGACAAAATCCCGACCTCTTACCTGGTTAGCTAATCTCTAGCTACTATGAATTTCAACGTGAGCTAAAAACGTCCACTGGATGTTCCAACTCTTCTAATTTTCAGGAGTTGGGCTGATACAGTCTCCCAGACTTACCAGTTCTCTCTTATTTCAAGGAACTGGGGTAAAAACGTTCCCCGAACGTTCCTGCGTTTCTAATTTCTGGCGCAGGGCTAAAAACATCCACCGGATGTTTTTACTCCTCCATAAAGCTGTTGAAGACTTCTTCAATCATGTTCCATTCGTCTTCTGAGTCTTCTGGGATTGGTTGCAATTCGCCTTCTGTTCCGTCTTCATTTTCGATGAATGAGTAAGCTTGGATTTCAACTTCACCATTTTCATCTTCTTCTGCGTTAACTGGCACTAGAAGAACATAGTTTTTACCAAATTCTTCTTTTCCGTCAATGGTCAAAAGAATTTCAAACAAGGTTTCATTTCCTTGCTCATCTACTAGTGTAATCAATTCACGTTCTTCGTGGTCATGGTTGTGATCGTGTGACATAGTTTCTCCTCTGTCTTAAAATTTTCTATCTAAATAATTTTGCAAAATCAGCTGAGCAGCCAACTTATCAATAACTTTCTTGCGTTTGTTACGGCTGATATCTGCTTGTTCAATCAACATACGTTCCGCAGCGACCGTTGTCAAACGCTCATCCTGATAGTCTACTGGCAAACCAAAGAGTTCTTCTAGCTTGGCACCATAGGCTTGACTGGCTTCTACTCGCGGACCGCTGGTATTGTTCATGTTCTTTGGCAAACCTACTACAAAGCGTTCTACCTTATAGCTGTCAACCAATTCCTTGATACGGTCAAAACCAAACTGGCCCTGATCCTCATTAATCTGGATGATTTCAAGTCCTTGAGCAGTGAAGCCTAGTGGGTCGCTAATCGCCACCCCTACTGTTTTTGAACCGACGTCCAATCCCATAATTCTCATAGATTATAGATCGACTCCTTGTCCTTTAAGGTAGTAGCGTACCAGTTCTTCAACAATTTCATCGCGCTCATACTTACGGATTTGATTTCGTGCATTGTTGTAACGAGGAACGTAGGCAGGGTCTCCACTCAATACATAACCGACGATCTGGTTAATCGGATTGTAGCCCTTGTCATTCAAAGAAGCATAAACATCTGTCAATGTTTCGCTAATTTCTTTCTTATTGGAATCATCCAATTTAAACCGTACAGTTTCTTCAGTAAATCCCATTCTAACACCCTCTTTCCTTAGAATAGTACTATTATAGCACATTCCCTGACGTTCTACAAATAAGTCAGTCTATTAATTTGGATTTTCTATTGTTCTGTCGCCCCATTTGCCACTCTGTCTGCAATATATTGGCTAGGTTCGTTTTTTAAGAGATTTTCAAGACCTATATTTTTTAAATATTCGATCTGAGATGCCTTTTTGACATCCAATACTTGAAAATCATAAGTCGTTGTTGTCTGGATTTCGGTCTCGCTGAGTAGCTTGGTTTCCAGTGTAAATCCTGCTAGTTTGCGTGCCTCTTGGATGGTCTCATCCTTCTCTTCAGCTTCTTGAAGCGCTTTTTGCGTCTCCTCTAGGCCATTTTCAGAGATAAAGTTCTTGAGTTCATCCCCGACAGGTCGTTTTTGCTGAATGGTCAAGGTCAAAAATTGATTACCTTTATAGGTAATAGTCTGAATCTGCTGCGTTCCATTTTCTGACTTCGGCATCAATAAGGTCTTGGTAACAACCGTATTCTTTTCGGCATTGTCCAAAACGGGAAGGTTTGATTGGATGGGGTCAGATGCTGTTGTAGAAGCAGCAGGGGTTTCCTTTTTTTGCCCACATCCCGCAAGCAAAAAGAGGAGAGCAAAACTAGCAATTAGTAACTTTTTCATAATTCCTCACATGATTTTAAAACAAAAGAGCAAACAAGGCCAGGAGTCACTCCCAGCCTTGATGTTTTATAGAGCTGCACGTAGACGTGCTTCTGCATTTTCTACATTACGGACAGAGCGTGGCAAGAAGGCACGGATATCATCTTCTTTATAGCCGACTTGCAGGCGCTTCTCGTCAACGAGAATCGGACTCTTTAAGATCCGTGGTGTTTCCATGATTAAGTTGAGCACTTCATTGACACTCAAATCCTCGATGTCAACTCCAAGTGCCTTAGCGTAGCGGTTTTTTGACGAAACGATACTGGCAATTCCATTATCTGTTTTCGTGAGAATATCTAATAACTCTTCTCTTGTAATTCCTTCTTTACCGAGATTTTGTTCTTTATAACTTAACTGGTGGGCATTGAGCCAGGTTTTCGCTTTTTTACAGCTAGTACAACTTGAGACTGTATAAATTTTGATCATGTACCTACCCCTTTCGCTACATGTTACTATCAGTTTAGTCTATTATACCATAAAAAGCATCCGACTTGCGACCTATTTTTAAAAAAATTTAACTTTTTTCGCGATTTTCGTACTTTTTTCTTGACAAATTTAATTTATAACCAACTTCTAAATTCTTTGATATAGATTCGTTTCACAATTGTAACACTTATCATATAAAGAATAATTATCAAAAGCAAAAAGAGGAAATAAATTGGTTTCAAAGGGGTTAAACGAAGGAGGTTAGCAATTGCAGAATAGGGAAGGAAGGTCACAAAACTAGCTGCTAGCAAGGTTGTCCCAAGAACCAACCATGACGGACGGCTTTGTAAGAAAGGGAGTTTTGCTGAACGAAGCATATGGATGACCATGGTTTGGGACCACATGGATTCAATGAACCAACCTGTCTGGAACAGGATGATAAAGCCCGTTGCAGACTCTGCTCCGTGAACATAAGCATGACCTGTCGTCATTGGGACAATGACAAAATAGAGCAAGATAAAAGTCAAAATATCAAAGGCAGAAGAAATCGGACCCATCCAAATCATAAAGCGAGTAATGGACTTGGCTTCCCACTTATGAGGATGCTTCAAAAAGTCTTCATCCACATTATCAAATGGCAAGGCGATGCAAGAAAGGTCATAGACTAGGTTTAAGACAATCAAGTGAATCGGAGCCATAGGGAGGAAAGGTAAAAAGATACCAGACACTAAGAGTGAAAGAATATTCCCGAAATTAGAGCTGACCGTCATCTTGATATATTTGGTCATATTGGCATAGACTTTGCGTCCTTCAACCAGGCCTTTTTCAAGCACCATCAAATCCTTATCCAGCAAAATGACATCAGCCGTTTCTTTGGCAATATCTACTGCTGTATCAACAGAAATCCCCACATCTGCTACTTTCATAGAAGGGGCATCATTGATCCCATCTCCCATATAGCCGACACAGTGTCCATTAGATTTAATTTGTAAAATGATTCGTGCTTTTTGATCCGGAGAGAGTTTGGCAAAGACCGTCACCTTCTCAACTGCTTGGGACAACTCTTCGTCCGTCATGGCATCAATATCAGAACCCAACAAGATTTGATCAACGTCTAAACCAACTTTTTCGCATACTGCTTGGGTTACCTTCTCATTATCCCCAGTCAAGATCTTGGTTTGAACACCATACTCTAATAAAGCTTGGATAGCAGGGGCTGCAGATGGTTTTGGTGGATCTAGGAAGGCAAGATATCCTGTTAGAATCATCTCCTTTTCATCTTCAACAGAGTAAGCAAAACCTTCCTTTAAGCCTGTTTTATAGGCGACTCCCAAGACTCGTAAGCCCTGTTGATTGAGTTGGTCCACTTCTTTTAAGATTTCCACTCGGATATCATCCGTCAGAGGGCTAATCTGACCTTGATATTCCACATGGGTTGAAATCGCAAGCATCTCCTCTAGGGCACCCTTGGTTACCAAACTAACAGCTTCATTCTCATCCTTGACGATGACACTCATCCGTCTGCGTTCAAAATCAAAGGGCAATTCATCTATTTTTTGAAAGCTAGTATCCAAATTTTGTAGAATAGCGTGTTCTTTAGCTTCTTTTTCAGTTCTACTGATAATAGCACGGTCCATCAAGTTTTTCAAACCGGTTTGAAAATAGGAATTGAGGTAGGCTCGTCTCAACACAGATAAATCCAAAGCCCCATGTATATCCAAAGGATATTCAAGGACAATTTCGTCTTGGGTGAGGGTTCCCGTTTTATCCGTACACAGGATATCAATAGCACCTAGATCTTGTATGGCATTGAGTTTTTTAATGACGACTTTTTCTTTGGCCATGATAATAGAGCCTTTTGCTAGACTGGCCGTGATGATCATGGGAAGCATCTCAGGTGTAAGCCCAACTCCTACGCTCAAAGCAAATACGCCAGCTTCTAACCAATCTCCATCCGTCAAACCATTGGAAAGAAATACGATGGGAACCATGACCAACATCAAACGGATTAAAAGCCAGGAGATACTGTTCATATCCCGTTCGAAAGAGGTGGGCTCGTCATAAGTATTGAGAGTCTGCTCTATTTCCCCCATCATGGTGTCATCACCGACCGCTAGAATCAAAGCCTTGGCGCTTCCTGATATTACGTTGGTTCCCATGAAAGCGAGCGCTTCTGCTTCTAGCAGACTATCAAAATTTGACTGACTCATTTTTGACAAAGCCAATTTTTCAACCGAATCACTTTCGCCCGTCAAACCAGACTGTTGAACAAAGAAATCACGTGATTCAATTAAAAGGAGGTCTGCTGGAATCATATCCCCAGCACTCAACTTGACCATATCTCCAACGACTAAATCCTCAATCGCGACCTCGAAACTCTGGCCTTCGCGGATAACTGTGGCTGTGTTCACAATCATTTTTGAAAGATTGGTCGCAGCTTTGTCGCTTCGCAGTTCTTGGACAAATCGAATGCCACCAGAAATGAGGACTAGGACAACGATGATGATAGAGGTCGTCGGATCTTCTTGCCCAGGCTTCGCCAACCAGACATTGGTCACCATGGAAATCATTGCAATGACCAGCAAGATGATTGTAAATGGATTGATAATAGATTCGTAAATTTTTTTGAGGATACTGTCTTCCTGACCCTTGGTGATGGTGTTTTCACCATATAAATCACGATTCTTTTCTATCTGTTCCTCAGTTAAGCCTGTTAGACTTGTCTTGTAAAAAGATAGAGTTTCGTTTAAAGGTGTATGAATAGCTGCTGCTAATCTTTCTTTTGTAGTTTTCATTGGTTTCTCCTATCTGTATGAATGATGTGTTTCATACACAGAGACCAATCACTTTATAAGGGCAGAACGACACAAATCAGCGATTGGCTGTGTATGTGCGGTTCTGGGTGGTCGTCAATTTGCATCGTCTGTCTCCTTTCCCTGTTCTAAAACAGTAGAAAATCCTGCCATAAAATGGCAGGATTAAAAAACTAATTATCTGTTTTTCGTTCAAGCTTTAACTCCATAGGGCAATGAAATGAGCTTAGTCTTGGCCTTCACGACCAGGACTGTTGACCAACGAGTAGTGTCTCCACTGCTTTGCGGTAGTCATCCGTATCCCTATGGTAGCCTCACCTACCGTTTTCGTCTATCAGTATAAACCTTTAAAATATAAAAGTCAACGATTTATCTCATTTTTTAGATAACAATCAATTCTTTTGGAGCAAGTGTCAATAACTCACAACCGTTATCTGTAATTAGGATATCATCTTCAATACGAACCCCGTATTTACCTTCAATATAAATGCCCGGTTCATCAGTCAAGACCATACCAGATTTAATGACTTCTTTCGAAGTTTGGCTAAAGTAGGGTTCTTCGTGGATGTCCAGTCCGATACCGTGTCCGATACCATGTGTAAAGTATTCTCCATAGCCTGCTTCCACAATGATATCACGAGGGATTTTGTCAAAGTCACGGAAACCTAGACCTGCCCTGGCTTGGTCAATCAGAGCTTGGTTGGCTTTCAGGACAGTATTGTAAATCTCTGCCTGCTCGTCACTGACATGTCCTAGATAGATGGTCCGTGTCATATCGCTGACATAGTGGTCGTAGAGACAGCCGAAGTCCATGGTGATGGCTTCTCCCAGCTCTACTGGTTTGTGCATTGGATGGGCATGGGGTTTGGAAGAGTTGATACCGCTTGCTAGGATTGTATCAAAGGATAAGCCAAATGCTCCTAGCTCCCGCATGCGGAAGTCAAGGAAGTTGGCAATTTCGATCTCAGTCTTTCCAGGTTTGATAAAGTCAAGTGCATCGTGGAAAGCTTGGTCTGAGATAGAACATGCCTTGCGAATAGTCGCAATCTCTTTCTCATCCTTAATCATACGAAGCGCTTCTACAAACTGAGTCTGTGGAAGCAAGTCGATCCCTGCAAAGGCCGCCTGCATACGGTGGTAATAAGAGACCGAAATCTCGTCCTCAAAACCGATACGAGACAAGCCCATATCCTTAACAATGCCTGCAATGACAGCCAATTCATCACGGTCAGCCACAATCTCAAAACCTGTCACCTCTTGCTTGGCTGCAATGATATAGCGAGAGTCTGTCACTAAGACTTGGCGGTCACGGCTGATGAAGACTGTTCCATTTGAGCCCCAAAATCCTGTCAAATAGTAAACATTTTTAAGGTTATTGATAATGATGCCATCTAGTTCTTTTTCTTGCATTTTAGCTAGAAATGCTTGTACACGTTTATTCATGATGTAACTTTCCTTTCAAATAGTGTCCTGTGTAGCTGGCTTCGTTGGCCGCTACTTCTTCTGGAGTTCCTGTTGCAATGATGGTTCCACCACCGACACCGCCCTCAGGTCCTAGGTCAATAATATGGTCTGCTGTCTTGATAACATCTAGATTGTGCTCGATAACAAGGACGGTATTGCCATCGTCGACAAAGCGAGCCAAGACTTTAAGCAAGCGAGCGATATCCTCGGTATGAAGCCCTGTCGTCGGCTCATCCAGAATGTAGAAAGATTTTCCTGTCGAGCGTTTATGGAGTTCGCTAGCCAACTTCATACGCTGTGCTTCTCCTCCAGAAAGGGTGGTAGCCGGTTGCCCTAGCGTTACATAGCCCAGCCCCACATCCTTGATGGTCTGAAGTTTGCGTTGAATCTTGGGAATGTGTTGGAAGAATTCCACAGCATCGTTGACGGTCATGTTCAAAACCTGCGAGATATTCTTTTCCTTGTAGTGGACTTCTAGGGTTTCACTGTTGTAGCGAGTCCCGTGGCAGACTTCACAAGCCACGTAAACATCAGGCAAAAAGTGCATCTCGATCTTGATAATCCCGTCACCTGAACAGGCTTCGCAACGACCACCCTTGACGTTGAAACTGAAACGCCCCTTTTTGTAACCACGAATCTTAGCCTCATTTGTCTGGGCAAAAAGGTCACGTATATCGTCAAAGACCCCCGTATAGGTAGCCGGGTTGGACCTCGGCGTTCGTCCGATAGGGCTCTGGTCAATGTCGATCAAGCGGTCTACATGCTCAATCCCTGTAATCGTCTTAAATTTACCAGGTTTGTCTGAATTACGGTTGAGCTTCTGGGCAATGGCTTTTTTGAGGATACTGTTGATTAAGGTCGATTTCCCTGAACCTGATACCCCCGTCACTGCGATGAATTTTCCTAATGGGAAGCGAGCAGTGATATTTTGCAAGTTGTTCTCACGCGCACCTGTCACTTCGATAAAGCGACCATTTCCGGAACGGCGCTCTGCTGGCACTGGAATGGCACGTTTCCCTGACAAATACTGGCCTGTGATAGACTTGCTGTTGCGAGCCACCTGTTTGGGCGTTCCTGCAGCAACAATCTCGCCACCAAAAACACCGGCTCCCGGACCAACGTCAATCAGATAATCAGCCTCGCGCATGGTATCTTCATCATGTTCCACCACGATAAGAGTATTGCCCAAGTCACGCATCTTTTTCAGACTGGCAATCAAGCGGTCATTATCCCTCTGGTGAAGACCGATGGACGGCTCATCCAGGATATATAGGACACCTGATAGGTTGGACCCAATCTGGGTCGCCAAGCGAATACGCTGACTCTCCCCACCTGAAAGGGTTCCTGCCGAACGTGACAGAGTCAAATAGTTAAGACCTACGTTATTGAGGAAGGTCAAGCGATCCTTGATTTCCTTGAGAATGGGACGGGCGATAATGGCTTCATTTTCAGACAGAGTCAACTGGCTCACCAAAGCCAAGTGGTCTGCGATAGACAGGTCTGAGATTTCACCGATATGCGGCCCTTGCTCACCACCCACACGGACAGACAAGGCCTGGTCATTGAGACGGTAGCCGTGACAAGTCCCGCAGGTCAGCTCATTCATGTAGAGACGCATCTGGGTGCGCGTGTAATCACTGTTAGTCTCATGGTAACGACGTTTGATATTATTGACAACTCCCTCAAAAGGAATGTCGATATCGCGCACACCACCAAATTCATTTTCATAGTGGAAATGAAATTCTTTGCCATCCGATCCGTAGAGAATCAAGTTCTTATCTTCTTCTGACAAGTCTTCAAAAGGCTTATCCATATCTACTCCAAAGGCTGTCATGGCCTGCTCTAGCATGTTTGGATAGTAGTTAGATGAGATAGGATTCCAAGGTGCCAAGGCTCCCTCACGCAAAGTTTTGCTGGCGTCTGGCACTACCAAATCAGTATCCACTTCTAGCTTGATACCCAAACCGTCACACTCACTACAAGAGCCGAAAGGAGCATTGAAAGAGAAGAGACGAGGCTCTAACTCTGGAACAGTAAATCCACAAACTGGACAGGCATAATGCTCAGAGAAGAGCAACTCAGAATCGTCCATAGTGTCGATAATGACATAACCTTCTGCGATACGAAGGGCAGCCTCAATGGAATCAAAGAGACGGCTACGAATGCCCTCCTTAATGACAATACGGTCGACCACGACATCGATATTGTGTTGCTTGCTCTTCGACAACTCTGGCACTTCGGTCACATCATAAACTTCCCCATCCACACGGACGCGGACATAACCGTCTTTCTGAATCTTTTCAATGACGCTCTTGTGTTGCCCTTTTTTCTTACGAATGACAGGAGCTAAGATTTGCAGACGTTGGCGTTCTGGCAATTCCAAAACCTTATCCACAATTTGCTCCACAGAAGAAGCCTTGATAGCCCCATGCCCGTTGATACAGTATGGCGTCCCCACACGTGCGTAGAGGAGACGCAAATAATCATTGATTTCAGTCGTCGTTCCAACGGTCGAGCGCGGGTTTTTGCTAGTCGTTTTTTGGTCGATGGAAATAGCTGGGCTGAGGCCATCAATGGCATCTACATCTGGTTTTTCCATGTTGCCCAAAAATTGACGGGCATAAGCAGATAGACTCTCCACATAGCGACGTTGACCTTCAGCATAGAGGGTATCAAAGGCCAGACTGGATTTCCCAGAACCTGACAAACCAGTCACAACAACCAGCTTGTCTCTTGGAATCTCCACATCAATATTTTTTAAGTTATGGGCACGCGCCCCATGAATCACAATTTTATCTTGCATCTTTGTTCTTTCTAGTCCATTATTGCTTTCCATTATACCAAAAAATGTGAAATTCTATTACCCAAAAAGCTGTTTTTATAGTATAATAGTACGGTGCAAAAAATGAATCACTGAATAGTAGGAAAGGATAGGGGATATGAAACAAGTTTTTCTCTCAACAACAACTGAATTTAAAGAGATCGACACGCTTGAACCGGGTACTTGGATCAACCTCGTCAATCCTACACAAAATGAATCGTTGGAAATCGCTAACGCCTTCGACATTGACATTGCCGACCTTCGAGCACCGCTCGATGCGGAAGAAATGTCCCGTATTACCATCGAAGACGAGTATACTTTGATCATCGTGGACGTTCCCATCACAGAGGAAAGAAACAATCGTACCTACTACGTTACGATTCCGCTGGGGATTATCATCACCGAGGAAACCATTATCACCACCTGCTTGGAATCCCTCCCCGTTCTCGATGTCTTTATCAACCGTAGACTGCGCAACTTTTACACCTTCATGCGTTCACGCTTTATCTTCCAGATTCTCTACCGCAACGCCGAACTTTACCTTACGGCCCTTCGTTCGATCGACCGTAAGAGTGAACAAATCGAAAGTCAACTTCACAAGTCTACTCGAAACGAAGAGCTGATCGAGCTCATGGAATTGGAAAAGACCATCGTCTATTTCAAGGCCTCACTTAAGACGAACGAGCGCGTGATTAAGAAATTGACCAGCGCAACTAGCAATATCAAGAAATACCTAGAAGACGAAGACCTACTCGAAGACACTCTGATTGAAACCCAACAGGCCATTGAGATGGCAGATATTTATGGAAACGTCCTTCACTCTATGACAGAGACCTTTGCCTCTATCATTTCCAATAACCAGAACAACATCATGAAGACCCTGGCTCTCGTGACCATCGTTATGTCTATCCCAACCATGATCTTCTCAGCCTACGGGATGAACTTTAAGGATAATGAAATCCCTCTAAACGGTGAGCCTCACGCCTTCTGGTTAATCGTCTTTATCGCCTTTGCTCTGAGTGTTTCGCTCACTCTCTATCTCATCCATAAAAAATGGTTCTAAGAGGAATCCCTATGTCTCAGATTGATTTACAAAAATTAACTAAGAAAAACCAAGAGTTTATCCACATCGCTACCCAACAATTTATCAAAGATGGTAAAACAGACGCTGAAATCAAGGCTATCTTTGAGGAAGTCATTCCTAAAATCCTTGAAGAGCAAGCCAAAGGAACGACTGCACGTTCCCTCTACGGGGCTCCAACCCACTGGGCTCATAGCTTCACTGTCAAAGAGCAATATGAAAAAGAGCATCCAAAAGAAAATGATGATCCAAAACTCATGATTATGGACTCAGCCCTTTTTATCACCAGTCTCTTTGCATTGGTTAGCGCTCTGACTACCTTCTTCTCTACAGATCAGGCTATTGGCTATGGGTTGATTACCCTCTTGTTGGTTGGACTTGTAGGAGGACTTGCCTTCTACTTGATGTACTACTTTGTCTACCAGTACTATGGACCAGACACAGATCGTAGCCAGCGCCCTCCTTTCTGGAAATCAATCCTCGTCATCCTCGCTGCTATGGTTCTCTGGTTGGCTGTCTTCTTCGCAACAAGCTTCCTACCAGCAGCTCTCAATCCAATTCTTACTCCACTGCCTTTGGCTGTCCTAGGAGCGGCCCTTCTCGCCCTTCGCTTCTATCTCAAGAAACGCTTCAATATCCGAAGCGCAAGCGCAGGCCCATCACGTTATTAAGAAAAGTGAAAAGCTATGGCATATAGTCAATCTTTAGCTCAGCAGATTCGAAAAATTCTAGCACTCAAACTTCCTCCCCAAATTTTCGAAGAAGAGCTAGAAGAAAAGAAACTGTTTGGTGGCCTTGCCTTTATGATTCGTGGGAAAATGGTCCTTACAGTCAGTTCCAGAAAGGACGAACTGGTTATGGTCAGAATTGGCAAAGAAATAGAAAAGCAAGTTCTACCCCGAACAGGAGCTCATACTACATTGATGAGGGGACGCCTTTATCACGGCTATATAGACTTAGATATAGAAGGTCAAAAAGAACTTCCTTACTGGATTGATTTGGCCCTCTCTTATAATCAAGAGTTGACCAAGTAACTCATATCTAGCGAGATTAGAAAAACGAAAAGCAACTGCAAAGGCGGTTGCTTTTTTTCTTGCTTTCTTGATATCCAATAGAACTTCTGACCCTAATCCCTATAGTTTTCTCTCATCTTTTATGATAAAATAGGCACAATCAATTTCTAGGAGGATGAGATATGGTTTCTACTATTGGTATCGTGAGCTTGTCTAGTGGCATTATCGGAGAAGACTTTGTCAAACACGAAGTGGAGCTAGGTGTCCAGCGTCTCAAGGATCTGGGACTCAATCCTGTGTTTTTGCCCCATTCGCAAAAAGGATTAGACTTTATCAAGAACCATCCTGAGGCGCGTGCAGAGGATTTGATGCAGGCCTTTTCGGATGATAGCATCGACATGATCCTCTGCGCCATCGGTGGGAATGATACCTATCGTTTGCTACCTTATCTTTTTGAAAATGACCAACTACAAAAGGTTATCAAACCAAAGATTTTTCTCGGTTTCTCCGATACGACCATGAACCATCTTATGTTGCATAAACTAGGAATCAAGACTTTTTACGGCCAATCCTTTCTAGCAGATATTTGTGAATTAGACAAGGAGATGTTGCCCTATAGTCTCCACTACTTTAAAGAATTGATCGAGACGGGAAGAATCTTAGAAATCCGCCCTAGCGACGTTTGGTATGAGGAACGGACTGATTTTAGTCCCAAGGCTCTGGGAACAGCTCGTATCAGTCATGTAAATACAGGTTTTGACTTGTTACAAGGAAATACCCAGTTTGAGGGAGAAATTCTCGGCGGTTGCCTTGAGTCTCTCTATGATATTTTTGACAACTCTCTACACGCAGATAGCACAGACCTCTGCCAAAAGTACAAACTCTTCCCTGACTTAACCGACTGGGAAGGAAAGATTCTCTTGTTAGAAACAAGCGAAGAAAAGCCTGAGCCGGAAAACTTCAAAAAGATGGTGCTGGCTTTGAAAAAAACTGGAATATTTGAGGTCATCAGTGGACTCTTGGTCGGAAAGCCAATGGATGAAACCTTCTATAACGACTATAAAGAGGCACTAATGAGCATCGTTGACAGCAATATCCCAATTGTCTATAATCTAAACGTTGGGCACGCCACACCAGGAGCCATTGTACCCTTTGGCGTTCACGCCTATGTAGATGCACAGGAGCAAGTCATTCGCTTTGACTATAACAAAAAATAAACAATTTCTCCATTTTTGTGCTCTGGTATTGATTTTCGTTACAATTTGTGTCTGAATTTATTGCATTTTGCTTATTTTTATGATATCTTTTTGGAGGAGGTGTATATGACTAAACAAAAAATAAATCAAATTGTCGGTTCAATTGGAGCCTTTATCGGGATTATTGTATTTATCGCCTACATCCCACAAATTTTTGCCAATTTACAAGGCAACAAAGCTCAACCATTCCAGCCTTTATCCGCAGCAGTATCTTGTTTAATTTGGGTTATTTACGGGTGGACAAAAGAACCTAAGAAGGATTGGATACTAATTATTCCAAACTCAGCTGGCGTTGTCTTAGGTGGACTGACATTTCTTACTGCACTATAAAAATTACTAGCATATAATCAAAAAGCTGAAATAAATTTCTCAGCTTTTTCTATTTTCTCAGATAGTTAGACGACTGCACTCACTTATTTCTGCTTTTCCACTCACAATCATTTTCGTGGTCGTCAATCAAACCTGCAGCTTGTAGAAATGACAAGACTGCAACAGGACCTGTGAACTTGAAGCCTCGTTTTTTGAGATCTTGAGATAATTTTTCAGACAAGGCTGTTTTAGCAGGTGCTAGGTGATAGTCAGGAACATCATTCACGATCGTTTTCCCCTCAACAAAGGACCAGAGATAAGCGTCAAAAGAGCCAAAGGTTTTCTGGATTTGTAAAAATGCTTGGGCGTTGGCACGTGTCGCAAAGAGCTTGGCACGATTTCGGATGATGGCTGGATTCTCTAACAAGGCTTCCAACTCCCCATCTGTCATTTCCGCGACCGCTTGAATTTGATAGCCATGAAATGCTTCTCGGAATCCTTGGCGTTTGTTTAGTACCGTTTCCCAAGACAGGCCTGCCTGATAGGTTTCCATACACAACAACTCAAACAATGCTTGGTCATCATGGAGGGGCTGCCCCCACTCCTGGTCGTGGTAGGCGATGTAGAGCGGATTGGTCATCTTAACCCACGAACAGCGTTTTGTCATATTATTCTCCTATTTCACCAACATTTTAAGGGCCGACTTGATATAGTTCTCTGCTGTATCCGTCGTCCCTTCAAAGAATTTCTTGATTTTCTTAAGCTCGGTCGCCTTGTAGCCCAGTGCCAACATGGCTTCCATGGCTTCTTCCAGTTCTTGGTTTTCAATGCTTGCTTGCACTGCCACCTTAGCAGGAAGGTCATCACTAGCCACAACTACCTTGCCTTCCAAGTCCAGCACCATCTGCTGGGCTGTTTTCTTGCCAATTTTAGGAAACTTGGTCAAGTAGGTGATGTTCTTGCTTTCGATGGCTTGAACCAAGCCAACATTGTCATCAGTAGCGATAATAGCAAGAGCTGACACAGGCCCAATCCCAGATACCGAAATCAGACTGAGAAAGAGCTTTTTCTCATCTTCTGAGCGAAATCCATAAAGTAGATGGGCGTCCTCACGCACAACCTGATGCACATAAATTTGAGATTCTTGATTGACCTGTCCCGAGTAAGCATAGGGATTGGCTACATGCAGGATATAACCGATACCGTTGGTTTCAAGAACAATGTATTTGGCAGTAATTTTGGTAATGATTCCTTTTAAATATTCGTACATAGTTTTCCTTTTCTCTTATTTCGTTTATCTAGTATATCATATTTTCTTTATCCGAGGAGTGAGAATCGACTATCACAAATACAGTATATCAAAAATAATTTATGCTTATCTATTGACATATTGAAAATTAAGTACTATAATCACCTGTAATTGAATAACTATCTTCAGGGCAGGGTGAAATTCCCTACCGGTGGTATAGCCCACGAGCCGAAAGGCATGATTTGGTGAAATTCCAAAGCCGACAGTATAGTCTGGATGAAAGAAGATAAAAGTATATTTGTGCTTTTTGCGTGCTCTGAAATGATTACTTGTCATTTCAGAGCATTTTTGTTAATCGCATAAGTTTTCTTTTGTATGCCTTGAATAGTCCCCTATTCAAGGTATTTTTTTTGGAGGTAGTGAGATGAGCGACTCAAAATATATGAAATTAGCAATAAAATTGGCACAAAAAGGAGCTGGTTACGTCAATCCCAATCCTATGGTTGGCGCAGTTATTGTAAAAGATAATCACATTATCGGACAAGGTTATCATGAGTTTTTTGGTGGCCCACATGCTGAGAGAAATGCTCTAAAAAACTGTAGAGAATCCCCTGTCGGAGCAACGCTTTATGTAACACTTGAACCCTGTTGTCACTTCGGGAAAACACCTCCTTGTATAGACGCTATAATCGATAGTGGTATTACAAGAGTAGTCATTGGAAGCCTAGACTGTAACCCTATTGTATCTGGAAAAGGAGTAAAGATACTTGAGGAAAATAATCTTCAAGTTACTGTTGGAGTTTTAGAAAATGAGTGTCTTAACTTAATAAAAAGTTTTAGAAAGTATATTACCCAGCATGTACCCTATGTTTTTATGAAATATGCAATGACAATGGATGGAAAAATAGCCACTAAAACAAATCAATCCAAATGGATTACTGGAGAAGAGGCAAGAAAGCATGTACATCAGTTACGACACCATGTTAGTGCGATTATGGTGGGAGTCAATACTGTTATTCAAGACGATCCTTTGCTGACATGTAGATTGGAGGAAGGGAAAAATCCTATCCGTATCATATGCGATACACATTTACGAACTCCTCTTACCTCTAAAATCGTAAAAACAGCAAATGATATTAAAACTTACATTGCCACTTCCTCTGAAGACAAAAATAAAATGAAGCTATATCAAAATCATGGCTGTGAAATACTTCCCATAAAGAAAAAAGGCAATCATATAGACTTATCAAGTTTAATGCAACATCTAGGAAATATGCAGATTGATAGCCTACTTCTAGAAGGGGGCAGTCTAATGAATTGGAGTGCTTTGGAACAACAAATTGTTGATGAGCTGAAAATATATATTGCACCAAAAATTTTTGGAGGCAGTGCCAAGTTTCCTGTCGGAGGTGAAGGTATTTCTTTGCCAAATGACGCTATTAGCTTGAAGCCTTATGCTTTTTCTCAAATAGGAGATGACTATCTCATAGAAAGTGAGGTGATTTATCCATGTTCACAGGAATAATTGAAGAAATCGGAAAAGTTGAAAGAATACAGAAAGACTCTCGTAATTGCAAACTATCAATTAAAGCCTCAAAAGTATTAACGGATATCCATTTAGGCGATAGTATAGCAGTAAATGGTATCTGTCTTACAGTTACTCATTTCAATCATCAATCCTTTACAGTTGATGTAATGAATGAAACATGGAGCCGAACAACTCTTACACTATTAAAATATGGAAGTGAGGTAAATCTAGAAAGAGCCTTATCTGTCAACGGTCGACTTGGAGGTCACGTCGTTACAGGACACATTGATGGTACAGGAAAAATCTCGTCAATAAAAAAAGATGATAATGCTGTATGGTATCAAATCAACACACAAAAAGAAATTTTAGATTTAATAGTTGAAAAAGGATCTATTACAATTGACGGCATTAGTCTGACTGTCGCTAAAGTCTCCAAACTAAACTTTTCAGTATCTGTTATCCCTCATACTTTGGCACAAACCATTCTTAAGAGTAAACAAGTCGGGAGTACAGTAAATCTTGAAAATGATATCTTAGGCAAATATGTGCAAAAACTGATGGATAACTCTCTGAAATCAGAGATATCTAAGGAACTATTATATCAAAATGGATTTTAGCAGAAAGGATGATTAGTCAATGGAATATCGAAAAATACAAGAAGCATTAGAAGCATTGCAGAAGGGACGACTTGTTCTTGTTATAGACGACAAGGATAGAGAAAACGAAGGAGACTTAATTTGTTCCGCACAAGCAGCCACAACAGAAAATGTTAATTTCATGGCTACTTATGCCAAAGGATTAATTTGTATGCCTATGAGCGAAAGTTTAGCTAATCAATTAATGCTTTCACCCATGGTTGAAAACAATACAGATAATCATAAGACTGCTTTTACAGTTTCAATTGATTATAAGGAAACGACCACAGGTATTTCTGCCGAGGAAAGAGGATTGACCGCACGTATGTGTGTCACCGAAGATATAAGCCCCTCTGATTTTCGCAGGCCAGGACACATGTTTCCTTTAATTGCGAAAAACGGTGGTGTTCTAGAAAGAAATGGACACACAGAAGCAACTGTTGATCTATTAAAATTAGCAGGACTAAAAGAGTGTGGCCTATGTTGTGAAATAATGAATCATGATGGCAAAATGATGAGAACAGATGATTTAATTCAGTTTTCTAAGAAACACAACATTCCACTAATTACCATCAAAGAATTACAAGAATATAGAAAAGTATATGATCAGCTGGTAGAACGAGTTTCAACTGTCAATATGCCTACTAGATACGGTAATTTTAAAGCAATTAGCTATATAGATAAACTAAACGGGGAACATCACCTTGCTCTTATTATGGGAAATATAGAGGATGGAACCAATGTATTATGTCGGGTCCACTCTGAATGTTTAACAGGAGATGTTTTAGGCTCTTTACGGTGCGATTGTGGACAGCAATTTGATAAAGCTATGAAAATGATTGCTGAGAATGGTTCGGGTGTCTTACTTTACTTGCGACAGGAGGGACGAGGAATTGGACTTATCAATAAATTAAAAGCCTATCATTTACAAGATCAAGGAATGGATACGCTTGATGCCAATCTTGCGTTAGGATTTGAAGGTGATTTAAGAGAATATCACATTGGAGCACAAATGCTTAAAGACCTGGGACTACAGTCACTACATTTACTGACAAATAATCCTGACAAGGTTGAACAGTTCGAAAAATATGGAATTACCATTTCCAGTAGAATACCAATCGAAATAGAAGCTAATCCTTACGACAGTTTTTATTTAAAGACAAAGAAAAATCGAATGGGTCACATTTTAAATATGGAGGAAAAATAAATGAACACTTATGAAGGTAATTTAGTAGCGAACGATATTAAAATAGGTATTGTTGTAGCGAGATTTAATGAATTTATAACTTCAAAATTATTATCTGGAGCACTAGATAATCTCAAAAGAGGGAATGTAAACGAGAAAGATATCGAGGTAGCCTGGGTTCCAGGAGCTTTTGAAATACCGCTGATTGCATCAAAAATGGCAAAAAGTAACAAATATGATGCAATTATCTGCTTGGGCGCTGTCATTAGAGGTAGTACAAGTCATTATGATTATGTATGTAGCGAGGTATCTAAGGGAATCGCCCAAATCAGTTTAAATAGCGAAATCCCAGTTATGTTTGGTGTGCTAACGACAGATACAATTGAACAAGCCATAGAGCGAGCTGGCACTAAAGCAGGAAATAAGGGTTCTGAGTGTGCACAAGGAGCTATTGAAATGGTCAACCTAATTCGTACATTAGACGCTTAGAACAGACTCTACTTTTAAATGAATAAAGAAACTTGGCAAAATCGCAATTGAATACTCTATGAAAATCATAGAGCAAACTAGGAAGCCAGTCGCAGATTGGTAAAACACAGCTTCGATGTTGCAGACAAAACTGGCAAAATTAGCTCAAAACACTATTTTGAGATTACTGATAAAACTGATGTGGTTTAAAGAGATCTTTGACGAGTATTCGGAAGAAAAAAAGTAAATATTTCTATGATAAAACGCATAGAATCAAGGTTTTTGAAGATCTGATTTTATGCGTTTTTCTGATTTTGAAAATTTTTCCCAGTCTTTTTTGTACTTTTATACTCAATGAAAATCAAAGAGCAAACTAGGAAACTAGCCGCAAGCTGTACTTGAGTACGGCAAGGCGACGTTGACGTGGTTTGAAGAGATTTTCGAAGAGTATTAATATTTCCCCAACTCACGGAGGCTGGTGTGATTTTCCTGAATGCGTCGAAACATTTTTTCCATATCTGACTTGGTGAAATGCACCAAAACAGGACGTCCGTGGGGGCAGTTATAGGGGTTGTCGCATTGAGAGAGCTGATAAAGGAGTTGTCTGGCTGAATGGTCATCGATACGATGGTTAGCCTTGATAGACCGCTTGCAGGACATCATGATGGCTAGCTCTGCTCGGTATTTCTTGATCGAAACTTCCTTGGTCAAGAGCAGCATGTCACACATTTCATAGATACCAGACTCGATTTCTTCCTCTGCCATCCAAATAGGATGTTCACGTAGGATAAATTGATTTTCTCCGTACTCTGCTAGAAAGACACCCACTTCCTCTAAGAGAGGCATTCTTTCCCTGAGACGAAGGGCATCATCTGCTGGGAATTCAAAGATGTAGGGCACTAGGAGTTGTTGCTGGCTCTGGTCAACATTACCTATGCTTTCACGGTATTCCTCATACTTGACCCGTTCCTGGGCTGCATGTTGGTCTATAATGTAGAGGCCATCTCGCCCTTGGGCAAAAAGATAGGTCCCGTGCATTTGTCCGAAAAACTCCAACTCTGGGAAGCTGGATGCTTCTTCTCGCTCCAGCTTGTCATAAGCCTTATCGAGGCTAGCAAGATCTAACTCTGGATGGTCTAGTTGGTCGTAGTTAGCAGGCTTTCTCTCCGCAAAATGCAGTTTTACTGGCTTAGTCAACTGGTCCAAGGTTTCCTTAGCAAACAGGGTTAAATCCTGCCCTTCCTCAGTTAATTCAACCTGATGATCAGCAACCTCAGCTTGACTAGGTCTTGAGAGTTCTGTTTTTTCATAGTAAAGCGTATTTTCTTTGAGTGGGAGAATGGTCTGCTCTACCTTTTGACGATTGCGCACGGTCGACTTGGCAAGATTTTCCAAGGCATCAGGTATCAAGGTTTGTTCCTTAAGACTCTTTGCGATGGCTTCTGAGACAAGTGCCATCAGTTCTCTTTCCTTAGAAATCCGCACTTCTTGCTTGGTTGGATGAACATTGACATCAGCTAGATAGGGGTCGATATGGATGTGAATGACAGCCAGTGGAAAACGCCCTACCATGAGCTTGCTTCCGTAACCGTCAAGAATAGCGCGATTTAGTAGAAAGTTCTTGATATAACGGCCATTGATGAAGAGGCTGATATAGTTGCGATTAGCTCGAGTTAACTCAGGCAGAGACACAAAACCTGTAATTTCGAAATCTAAGTCAGAGTTCTCAATTTCAATCATCTTCTTGGCACTCGCCAAACCGTAAATCCCTGCGATGGCTTGGCGTAGTTGACCAGTCCCTGCTGTCCGCGTCATTTCCTTGCCATCACTGATTAAACTAAAAGAAATCTCAGGATGAGCCAATCCCAGACGGTTGACAATATCAATGATATGAGACAGCTCCGCTTGCTGGCTCTTCATATACTTGAGGCGGGCAGGTGTGTTGAAAAAGAGGTCCTCCACACAAACCTTGGTTCCTACAGGACTAGTCGCTGGGATGATTTCCTCAACTTCTCCCCCACGCGCAACGAGCTTGGTCCCATGACTCGCACCATCCACCGCCGTCAACAGAGTCAGAACACTGACAGAAGCAATAGAGGGCAGGGCTTCACCACGAAAACCAAGCGTCCGAATCCGAAAGAGATCTGCTTGATTTTTTATCTTACTGGTCGCATGACGACGCAGGGCCAATTCCACCTCATCGTGGGCAATTCCATGACCATTATCGGTGATTTGAATTTTCTTGAGACCGGCTTCCTCGATCTCAATGATAATCTGGCTAGAACCCGCGTCAATGGCATTTTCTACCAACTCTTTGACCACACTAGCAGGACGTTCGATAACCTCTCCTGCCGCTATCTGGTTTGCCAGCACCTCTGGCAATTCAATAATATGAGACATCTTTCAGCCCCTTTCTGTATCTATTTTCCTAGAAATTGATTAGTGCTATTATACCACATTTCAGATAGGACCGAAAAATCAAGCGCCACATAGACTCCAAATCCCTCCACATAGACAAAGTCCCTTGCCATGGGTCGTAAAATAGTGTTTAATAAAGGTGTACAGGAAGTGATCACAATTTTGTATGAAATGTAAGGAGAGAAATTTATGAAAGTAGAACTACAGATTAGCGAGTTTTACGAGGAGGAAAAACTGATTGTCCAAGCACCTCAAGAAACCAAAGAAGTCCAAAAAGTCATCGAATTTGCTGAAAATCTTGACCAAAAAGAAACAATCAAAGGAAAGATTGATGGTCAGGTCTATCTAGTTGAAATTGGCAAGATTCAGCGCTTCTATATCGAGAATCGAAAGGTTCTAGCAGAAACATCGAGTCAGACCTACAGCATTGATTTGCGACTCTATCAGGTTCTTGAAATGCTGCCGACCACTTTTATCCAAATTTCCCAATCTGAAATCGTCAATATCGACTCCATCTCTCATCTCAAGCTCACGCCCAACGGTCTGGTTGAAATTTTCTTAAAAAACGAAAGCTTCACCTACTCTTCACGCCGCTACCTAAAAACCATCAAGGAGAAATTAGAACTATGAAAAAACAAATCTTTCACGATGCAGCCGCTGGTGTACTTATCGGCCTCATCCTCTCTATCCTTTTTTCACTCATTTATGCACCAAATACCTATGCCCCGCTGAGCCCCGAGTCTCTCATCGGCCAAGCGATGGTTCAACATCAGGTTCACGGTGCCCTAGTCTTACTCTACTGTATGGTCATCTGGTCAGCTATCGGTGTTCTCTTTAGCTTTGGCAGTCGCTTATTCAGCCGTGACTGGAGCTTGCTCCGTGCCACACTTTCCCATTTCTTCCTCATGCTGGCTGGCTTTGTTCCACTAGCAACTCTGGCTGGTTGGTTCCCCTTCCACTGGACCTTCTATCTCCAGCTCATTCCAGAGTTTGCGATCGTCTACCTCATCATCTGGGTTATTCTCTATAAAAGAGAAGCAAAAAAAGTAGACCACATCAATCAACTCTTGGCCCATAAAAAGTAATGGAGAAAATCCCACTCACAAATGCATGAGTGGGACCCTTTTTATAACTTTTGTTTGAGCTCAACCAAGACATTCATAGCCTGCATAGGTGTCATGTTGTAAACATCCAGTTCTGCTAATTCTGCTAGAATAGGGTGCTCTTCAGGCGCATCAAAGAGTGACATCTGCTCTGTGACAGCACTTGTTTCTCTAATGGGAACAGGACTTTCCGTCCCTTGATTCTCCAGTTGGGTCAAAATCTTATCCGCTCTTGCTAAAAGTTCTGCTGGTAAGCCAGCAATCTTAGCCACATGGATACCGTAGGATTTGTCAGCTGGTCCTGGTTCTATCTTGTGAAGGAAGGTGACTTGTCCTTCCTGTTCTAAGGTTGCCACGTGAACATTGACCAAGTGTTCCAGGCTAGACCCCAGACTGGTCAACTCATGATAGTGGGTCGCAAAGAGGGTCTTGGCTCCGATATGTTCATGAATGTATTCGATGATGGATTGGGCAAGAGCCATCCCGTCATAAGTCGCAGTTCCCCGTCCTAACTCATCAAAGAGAATCAAGGAGTCCTTGGTCGCATGCGAAATGGCATTGTTGGCCTCCATCATCTCCACCATAAAGGTTGATTGACCTGAAACCAAGTCATCTGCTGCTCCGATACGGGTAAAGATAGCATCGAAAATAGGCAAATGGGCGCTCTCCGCCGGCACATACGAGCCCAGCTGGGCCATAACCGCAGTCATGGCTAACTGGCGCATGTAGGTTGACTTCCCACTCATGTTGGGCCCTGTAATTAGCTGAATACTCGTATCTTCTGCCATCTGAATAGTGTTAGGAATATAGGTCTGAGCTCCCATAACCTTTTCAACGACAGCATGGCGCCCTTTCTGGATATCGATTTGTGAATCGTCTCCAAACTCCGGTCGAATCAAATGCTGGGTTTCAGCCACAACCGCCAGACTTTGCAAGACATCAACCGTTGCAATTCCTTGGGCTAAAGCCTGCAAACGCTGGATGTACTTGCTGACTTCCTCACGGATGCGCATAAAGATTTCATATTCTAGGTTGGCTGACTTCTCACGCGCCTCCAGCATATCCCCCTCGATACGGGCTAATTCTTCGGTACCAAAGCGTTCCGAGTTTTTCAGTGTCGCCTTGCGGAAAAAGTGGGCTGGCACATTTCCCAGTTGCGAATTGGTCACATGGAAATAGTAGCCATCTTTTTTATTGTAGTCAATCTTAAGCGTACTGATGCCAGAGTTTTCTCGCTCCTTAGCCTCAATCTCAGCAATCCAGCTAGTTCCTTCTCTGAGGACACGACGGTATTTATCCAAGGTCTCATCAAATCCCGTACAGATAATGCCACCTTCCGTAATCACGTGAGGAGCTTCAGGAGCAATCGCTGCGCTAATCAAGCTCTCCAACTCAGGGATGGCATCTAACTGTGCGATAAGATGGGCTAGAGCAGGCTGCTCCATGCCTTCTAAAATCGCACGAATCCGTGGTACACTGGATAAGGTGGTCGCTAACTGCAAGAGATCCTTGGGATTGGTCTTACCAAAAGAAACCCGACTAGCCAAGCGTTCGATATCATAGACACCCTTGAGACTGTCCGTTAAATCACTACGCTCAAAGAAATGGTCAAGAAAGACCTGCACCACCTCTTGACGTTGGACAATTCGTTCCTTATCAATCAATGGACGGTGAATCCAAGAACGCAAGAGCCGCATACCCATAGCTGTTTTGGTTTCATCCAAAAGCCAGAAAAGGCTGCCTTGCTTCTTGCCTGAACGGGCATTCTCAACCAAATCCAGACTAGCCTTGGTCGCATAGTCCATCTGTAAGAAATCTTTGATTTCATAGCGGATAACTGGTTTGAGGTGGTTCAATTCCCGCATCTGGGTCCGATGAACGTACTGGAGGAGCTTACTAGCTGCTGCTTGCTCCACAGCTGCTAGTCGTGGATCCAGTAAATGAATATCCTCAAAGCCTTCTTTCTCATAAGAAAGCACCAAATTCATCTGACGGCTGAGGATTTGTTCTTCTTCCTCAGACAAGTCATAACCCAGCACCACTTCTCGAGCCTTGAGGTTACGGATTTCCCCACAAACCAGCGTGAAATCTAATAGACCTGTCACATAGAAATCACCCGTCACCAGATCCATATAAGCCAGACCAAACTGATTTCCATCGCGATCTAAGGAAACCAAGAAATTATTCTGACTATCCGGCTTACTGCTATCGACGACCGTTCCAGGTGTGATGACCTGGACCACCTCTCGCTTGACAACACCAACCGCTTGTTTGGGATCTTCCATCTGCTCGGCTATGGCTACCTTATAGCCCTGCTCAATCAGAACATCGATATACTGCTGGGCAGAATGATAGGGGACACCCGCCATGGGTATCGGATTTTCTGCATTTTTATTCCGACTCGTTAAGGAAATTTCTAAAATCTGTGCTGCATTAATTGCATCTTCATAGAACAACTCGTAAAAATCACCCATCCGAAAAAGCAAAAAAGCATCTGGGTATTGTTTCTTAATATCCACATACTGTTGCATGCCGGGTGATAGCTTTTCTGTTGCCATTTTCCGTCTCTCCTTGCTAAAAATAAGTCTTGAGAGCAACTCCCAAGACCTTATTTATCTTTCATCAAATCTAGCAAACGATCTTCCATCAGCTTGGCAACGTGCTGGTCTCGACAAATAACCAATAAGGTATTAGCACCAGCAACCGTTCCTAAAATCCATTCATCCTTGTTTGCATCTACAATGTTTGCTAAGACTGCAGCTTCCCCAAGTTTGGTATGAAGTACCAAGGTGAACTCGGCTCTTGCAACTCCTTCTAAATGATGAGACAAAAACTCAACTAAATCAATCTTATCTGTCTCATTTGCTAGTACATAATACACCATATCATTTTTCTTAACCTTGGTCAAGCCGATTTCACGCAAATCACGCGACAAAGTCGTTTGTGTCACATAAACATTACGAGCTTCTAAACGATCTTGAATCTCTTTTTGTGTCCCAAGTTTTTCTTCGGTGATCATCTTTTTAATCAATTGATGCCGTTCTCTTTTTCTCATATTATCCTCTTAAGTGAATATTTATAACAAATTTTACATTTATTTTATAACTACATTATACCAAAAAAAATAGATAATTCAAAAAAATTCTTTTCTTTCTCAAAAAATGTAGTAAATTGTGATAAAATAGTAGAAAAGTCCAAAAAGGAGCCCTTATGAATACAAAAGAATTGATTGCTAGCGAGTTGGCTAGCGTCATTGATAGCCTGGACCAAGAGGCTATTTTAAATTTACTGGAAACACCTAAAAACTCAGAAATGGGAGACATCGCCTTCCCTGCCTTTTCTCTAGCAAAGGTCGAGCGTAAAGCTCCGCAAATGATCGCAGCAGATATTGCTGAAAAAATCAATAGTCAAGCCTTTGAAAAGGTTGTTGCTACAGGACCTTACGTCAACTTTTTCCTTGATAAAAGTGCTATTTCGGCTCAGGTATTACAGGATGTTATCACTGAAAAAGAGCACTATGCCGACCAAATCATTAGCAAGCAAGAAAATGTCGTTATCGATATGTCTAGTCCCAACATCGCAAAACCATTCTCTATTGGGCACTTGCGTTCAACCGTTATCGGAGATAGTTTGTCACATATTTTCCAAAAAATCGGCTATCGAACAGTCAAGGTCAACCACCTAGGAGACTGGGGCAAACAGTTTGGAATGTTGATCGTTGCCTACAAGAAATGGGGAAATGAGGAAGCCGTTAAAGCGCATCCAATCGATGAGCTTCTTAAGCTCTACGTTCGCATCAATGCTGAAGCTGAAAAAGATCCTAGCTTGGATGAAGAAGCACGCGAATGGTTCCGCAAACTAGAAAATGGAGATGAGGAAGCCCTCGCTCTCTGGCAATGGTTCCGTGATGAAAGTTTGGTGGAATTTAACCGCCTTTACAATGAATTGCAAGTCGAATTTGACAGCTACAACGGGGAAGCTTTTTACAATGATAAGATGGATGCTGTTGTAGACATTCTCGCTGAAAAAAGACTTCTTGTTGAGTCAGAAGGAGCCCAAGTTGTCAATCTTGAGAAATATGGAATTGAACATCCAGCCCTTATCAAAAAATCTGATGGCGCAACTCTCTATATCACACGTGACTTGGCTGCAGCCCTTTACCGTAAAAACGAATACCAATTTGCAAAATCCATCTATGTTGTTGGTCAAGAGCAATATGCCCACTTCAAACAACTCAAGGCAGTGCTACAAGAGATGGGCTACGATTGGAGCCAAGACATTGTCCATGTTCCGTTTGGATTGGTAACAAAAGAAGGGAAAAAACTCTCTACTCGTAAAGGAAATGTCATCTTGCTAGAGCCTACTATTGCAGAGGCTGTTAGTCGTGCCAAGGCCCAAATCGAAGCGAAAAATCCTGAGTTAGAAAATAAAGACCAGGTTGCCCACGCTGTTGGAGTTGGGGCTATCAAGTTCTATGATCTTAAGACCGACCGTACAAATGGATACGACTTCGACCTTGAAGCTATGGTATCCTTTGAAGGAGAAACTGGACCTTACGTTCAATACGCCTACGCTCGTATCCAATCTATCTTACGCAAAGCCGATTTCAAGCCAGATGCAGCTGGCAACTACAGCCTGAATGATGCTGAAAGCTGGGAAATCATTAAACTACTCCAAGACTTCCCACGTATTATCAATCGTGCAGCAGATAACTTTGAACCTTCTATCATTGCGAAATTTGCGATTAGTTTGGCTCAAGCCTTCAACAAGTACTATGCACATACACGTATCCTAGATGAAAGTCCTGAGCGTGACAGTCGTCTGGCTCTCAGCTACGCAACCGCAGTGGTCCTCAAAGAAGCTCTTCGTTTGCTCGGAGTAGAAGCTCCAGAGAAGATGTAAATCGCCAAAGTTACTTGATTGCGGAGCAATCTAAGTAACTAACGCCAAATCCTATTCGGACTTTGGCTAGGCGCTTCACTAACTTGTCAAACCAAATAACAGCGATTTAGTTGGGGTTAGGTTCTAATCTTTAAATTACTTGAAAGCAATCTGAAAGGTTGAGGCAAAATAACATTTATATTTTGGTCGGCGTTGCAGCTGTTCAATGAAACAATTTATTCACTTTTACTATTTCTTTATCATATGGGAGATTTCTTATGAGCCAATATGCTTATATCCTCGTTATAATTAGCTTGGTTTTCCTTTTTCTGCTCAATAAGTACGAGAAGGAAAGATTGCAAAAGCTCTACCAAGAGCAACTCTTGAAGGACGAGACATTTAGGTCTGACATCAAAGAGAAAATTCACACGACTGAAAATATCAATGATGTTATTGCACATATCAATAAAACTTACCATCTGGGAATGTTGCTCTCAAAAGACATTACAGATCAATTGAAATAATCAAAATCCGAGAAGCTTTCTTCTCGGATTTTTTAGGCTTACCATATTCTCCTTGGAGAAATTTCATTAATGCATATAAATTTTTCTGTAATTTTCTATATTTTTTCAAAATGGTCTTGCATTTCTTTTAAGATTTTTGTAAAATAGAAGCTATCTATTCAGATTATTCTGAAAATTCAAAAATAGGAGCGTTTATTATGTCACAAGTTACGTTATCAAACCAGTCAACCTGGGCAAGCAAACTAAAGGCAATGGGGCCAGGTATCCTCATGGCTTCTGCCGCCGTTGGAGGTTCTCACATCGTATCCTCCACTCAAGCTGGTGGTTCTTATGGTTGGTCACTACTCCTCTTAGTTATCTTGGCCAATGTTTTTAAATATCCATTTTTCCGTTTTGGTGCAGAATATACTGCCGATACTGGTAAAACCTTGGTCGAAGGCTACGCTGAAAAAGGCAAGTTCTATCTCTGGATTTTCTTTATCCTCAATGTTTTCTCTGCTATGGTCAATACAGCTGGAGTCGCTATCCTTTGCTCAGCCATCATCGCTAGCGCTTTTCCAATGATCGGTCTTAGCATCACTCAATGGTCCCTCATCCTTGTTGCAGTCATTTGGGCTATGCTACTCTTTGGTGGCTACAAACTGTTGGATGGTATGGCAAAATGGATCATGTCTGCTTTGACCATTGCAACTGTTCTTGCAGTTATCATTGCAGCAATTAAGCATCCAGAATACAGCTCTGATTTTGTCGAAAAGACACCTTGGCAAATGGCGGCCCTCCCTTTTATCGTTTCCCTCTTAGGATGGATGCCTGCCCCTATTGAAATTTCAGCCATCAATTCACTCTGGTCTGCTGAAAAGAAAAAGACTGTCAACTTTAATACAGAGGACGCCCTTTTCGACTTTAACGTTGGTTACATTGGAACTGCTATCCTAGCTGTATTCTTTGTAGCACTCGGAGCACTCATTCAGTATCCTACAGGACAAGCAGTTGAAGCCGCTTCAGCCAAGTACATTTCTCAATTCGTGGGTATGTATGCCTCTGTTCTTGGAGAATGGTCCCGTTATTTGATCACCTTCATCGCCTTTCTCTGTATCTTTGGAACAGTCATTACTGTTATCGATGGCTATTCTCGCGTTAATCAGGTTTCCCTACGACTCTTGCTAAGTCAAAAAGAGGATGATAGCAAATCTTTGAACATCTGGATGACCCTCACAGCTATTATCGGTATCGTCATCATCAAGTTCTTTGCTGGTCAAGTTTCAACCATGCTCCGCTTCGCCATGATTGGTTCTTTCCTGACAACACCATTCTTCGCTCTTTTGAACTATGTATTGGTGACACGTGAAAATAAAAATCTTCCTTCTTGGCTAAAACTCCTCGCTATCGCAGGATTGATTTTCCTCTTTGGCTTCGCTATCTTCTTTATCTATGCACTTGCTATCGGCAAAGCAGGATAGTTTATAAAATGGCACCCTTACGGGGTGCTTTTTGTATACACAAAAAGCAGTTGAAAATCTCAACTGCCCCTCAGTACTACTTCATTTTTCTGTTTCTAACTCATACAAATCTGCAATGATCGCTGCGACCTTTTTAATATCTCCCAGCATGCCACGCATTTCAAAGTCAGCCAAAACTGGGAAACCAAAGCGCTGGCTATACTGCTTGGCTGTTAGGCAGTATTGATTGTTAAAATTGCGATTACCAGATCCCACTACCCCAAAACACTTACTAGCATTGTCCCCATAGGCGATAAAGTCGCCCACTGGAGTCGTTAGAATCTCAACATCGCCGTTATCGACACCATTTCCACCTTCCAGATAGGTCGGCAAGAAAGCGACATAGGGATGCTCCATTTCAAAGAATTCTTGGCCTTCCTTGACCAAATCCTTGATATGGATTTTTTGGACCTCAATTCCCTCATACTGAGATAGGAGATAGTCCTTGAGTCGGGTTACAAAACTCTCTGTATTCCCACTCAGACTGATATACACTAAGGATATTTTTTTCATGTTGACCTCGATTTTTATGTTTACGATATAAAAAGAACTACCAAAATTGTAACTTGATAGTTCTTTTTTGTCAATACTTAGGCAGCTTCTTCTGCTTCGACTTCCTCAGCCAAGTCCTTTTGTTGGCGCCACATCTTGTAGAAGACTAAGGCTAAAAAGAGAACATTGATGATGATGAACAAAATATTCGTCCCTTTTGCTAATGCTCCCATTCCTAAGCCGAGAGTAGTATCTTTGATTAATTGAACTGCATCTTGAACGTTCATATAGCTATAAACCAAACCAACAATAGCTAGTAAAACATAGCCAATATAAGTATAGTTTGCGAATTGTACGTTTTTACGTACGAGAAATACAAAGGCTACTACAACTAAAATTGCAGATAAAACAATCAACGACATATTAAAAATAGAGTGAGAGGATTCTGACACTTTGTAAGTATAGTTGACCGTGTCTTCTAATTGCTGGGTAGTGAGCGTCCCGCTATTCGCCAGGCTAGCACGAAGAGCATCTTTACTTGGCAATGGACTCAAGATTCCAAATAGTGACATAGATGAAATGAGAGCTGATAGGACTAACAAGACCCAAAGATAAATAGGATTCTTTTTCATGTTTTCCTCCATAAGATATTTTGAACATTATAGCATTTTTTGTACAGGAATACAACTTTTACAAGCTGGTTTCAACTTGTTTCCGATAGGCTTTCGGTGATTTTCCGCACAATTTACGGAAAACCTTATAGAAATATCCAACATTACTGTAGCCAACTGCATAGCAAATATCTTCGATGCTATCACTGGTCGAAAGTAAGAGTTGCTGCGCCGCCTTAATTCGCTGTTTATTGAGTAATTCCGCAAAGGTTGAGTTGGTTTCTCTTTTGATCAGCTGGCCGAGATAGACAGGATTGATAAAGAGATCCTTGCTGATATCCTTGAGCGAGAGCTCTTTCTGATAATCACGCCCAATCACCTCCAGAACGCTCACCACATTTTCATTCATGCGGTACTGGCCAAAAAACTTGGTCAAAGTTTCTTTGATATAGGCAACCAATTCTTCAAAGGTGTTAATGGCATGGATGGCTTTGACAATCTCGGTCATATCATCTGCTTTTAGGTGTTCAAACAAATGAAAGACGTCCATGACAAACTGAGTGAAAAGTTGCTTCGTGATGGCCACTCGCGGAGTATTCTCCAAAACAACCTTCTCTAGCAGGGTTAATTCTTCGATGATTTGATTGATATTCCCTTGGATAATCACCCGATAAATCGGCTCGTAATAGGCAAACAAACTCTCGGATTTTTCTAGATTAACTGAACCGTAGAAGAGAGCTTTTTCAGCATTGATCTTCCAATTCTCAAAGGACTGCTGGTAGGGTGCTTCAAATGGTGTCACGACGATGCCATCTAGTGGTTGATCAGAGATGAAAATCTGCCAATCTTGTCCCAAAACATAGTAAGGAATGGTAAAAGAGCCTTGCTTTTCTTTTGAAAGTCCTATCCACCAGCTGTCTTTACCTGCTAAGAAACTGATAAAGCCTTCTTCATCCAATTCTTGACTGAGGGTCTGACTTTGTTCCACCTTTTCTTGAAGCTGTCGCGCAATCTTTTCTAATAGATTGCCCAACTCCACCTTGTCTACTGGCTTGACCAGATAATCCACGACACTAAGGTTCATGGCTTTTTTGACGTAGTCAAACTCCTGATAACCAGACAGCAAGATATAATAGGTATCTGGAAGTAGCTCTTTCATTTCCCTAATCATCTCAAGTCCGGTCTTATCTGGCATATTGACATCGGAAATGACCACATCTACTGGATTTTCCTTGACGTAGTTCAAAGCATCATCTGCGTGATTAGCTGTCGCGACGACTTTCATATCCCATTTTTCAAAGGGGATTAATCGCTTGAGCCCCTCTGTCACCATGTACTCATCGTCTACTAATAAAACTTTATACATTTCTACCCCTTCTATTCATCCTGGATAGTGATATGGTAACGAACACCTTCTTGCTCAGCTGACTCTACACTGATTTGGTAGCGATCCCCAAAGTAGAGAACAAAGCGTTCGTGTACATTGACTATTCCAATTGATTGCCGCTCCCCACTATAGCTTGCTTCGTGTTCAAAACTTCGTTGAGCTAATTTTTCTTGCAAGCTAGCTAGTTTCTCAGCGGGCATTCCTCGACCATTATCTACTACTAGGATTTCAACGAATCCTTGGCCCTTCAAGGCTTTGATACTGATGACATTATCTGTTCTGCGATGGTCAACACCATGGGCAAAGTAGTTTTCCACTAATGGTTGGAGTGTAAATTTTGGAATTCTCATTTCTTCCAATTCTGGTGCAATCTTGAAACCATAGGCAATGGATTTAGGATAACGCACCATACAGAGATAGCTATACTTTCGGCAAAATTCCAACTCTTGCTTCAGCGTGGTTTCCCGCTCGTTGGAGATATTGTTGCGCAACAAGCTACTAAATTCATAGATAATATCTGCCAGTTCATCCTGACTTGCCATGACGGCATACATCCGTAAAAACTCCAGAGTATTGTACATAAAGTGAGGATTAATTTGAGCCTGCAGAGCTCGCATATTGGCATCTTTTTGACTGAGCTCTAGCTGATAGATATCGTGGATATTTTTTTCCAGGCGATCCAACATATCATTGGTTGTTTCTGCAATGAGAAGCAACTCTTGGTCTTTTTCAGAGGTATCGATTCGAAGGCCTTCTTCTCCTTGAGCAATCACCTCGATCGAATCTACTAGGTCTACGACTTGTTTTTGGTAATTTGAGAAAGTCTGTCTAAGGGTCACGTACAAAATGATGATAAAGAGGATACTTAGCCCAATAATGATAGCTGAACTCGTCAAAGTTCCTGTAAGAACAAAATTTTTAGGAACAGCAGCTCGAACCTGATAACCGTGAGAGGTGACACCTACAAACCAGTTTTCTCGCTCGGCTGATACCTTCTCCCCAATATGGAACATCTCGGTCTCAAAAGGAGAGGTCACTGTTACAGCCATTGGGATATGTCCCCTTGTATTGTCAATAGCGCCATGGAGAACATCTGGCGATAAGGAGATATAGATCACTCCTAAATCCTTGTCAGACACAGGATCAGAAACGGGAATGGCAAAACTGTTGGCTGTCGGCTTAAAATCCTCCGCAGGGACTTTCTCCCCGCTGCGTTTTTCTCTAGTCGAAACATACACTTCCTTATAGTCCTGAAGGACAATAGCCACTCCAGTCACAAAATCATTCCGAACATAGAGATCATCAATATTTTCATACAGAGAAACAGAGATATAAGGCGAAGTTTTACGCTCTAATTGCCAGTAGAAATAGTCTGGTGTGCTGAGACTGAAATACTTGTAAATTCCTTCAATGCGGGCCTGATTTTCAACCAAAGACTGAGCAAGTCGGGTTGACTCTCTGTGATAGTATTCCACTTCACTCACTGTCCGAGTGGTCACACGTTCTGCAACCCGTTGGGCCTCTTTCTCACGTGAATCCCAGTCAGCATACGAGAGCATAATCGCAAAACTGGCAATGACCACAATCATAACCAAACTATAAATCCGTAAAAGAGAGCGAAGCCAAAACTGCTTCATTCTATTTTGTCGCCAATTTTTCATGGATACTTTCATAAATAGGTTCCAACATATCACTGATAAAGAAATGCCACATTCCAATTCCTACAAAAAAGAGCAAGGCAGGCATATAATAACCAACTCCTACAAGGAGAGCGGACCCGAGTAAAACCTTGGCAATCGCAGGTAAGCTCATAAAAATCCCGATAAGGGACAGTTTCAAGGTATTTTGGTAGGATAAATCAAAGTACACCTGAAGTTTCAAGGAAACAGTGTAGGCTAGAAAGACAAGAGCAACTACAAGGACGTTGAGAAAGGTCGCCAAGAGGTGGAAAATCGTCTGGTGGGGCAATTGAACTAGAAGATACAAACCATAAACTAGGACAAGATCCACAAACACAAAACTATAGAAAGCCAGATTACTCTTGACAAAATTACTCTTATACAATTCCCAAGCTTCCTTCAAATGGTAGGCTCGATAGGTATAACCATGCTCCGCATACAAACTCATCAGGGTGGCACTAGCTGGGGCCAAACCAAATACCACTCCTCCTGCTAGTGTTAATAGCCAGAAATAAGCCGTCGCCATCATTCCCAAAAAGATACGATTAAAGACGAATTCTAGAAATTTTCCCATGCTACTCTCCTTAAACTAACGATGTAACTATTATATCATATTTCAAACGTTTTCAAAAATATAGAACTCCCATTTACAATCCTCAAAAAGCGTGATACAATTGGTTTTGTTAATTTGCATCAAGGAGATTCTCATGAAGAAAAATATCTTAACCACCCTCTTGGCCGCCGTCCTCTACTTTCTCTGTGTAGGGATTGGAGTCTTCCTAGGACACCTGGTCGATCAAACAGGCAATATGTTCTACGCACCTGCCTTTTCAGCCCTTGTCGGTGGCAGTGTCTACATGCTTCTTTTGACGAAGGTCCCTCGTTTTGGCGCTATCACCACTCTGGGACTTTTTATGGCACTTTTCTTCCTAGCTAGCAAGCATGGCGCTGGTGCCTTTCTCCCAGGACTCGCCTGTGGTCTTGCAGCAGATGCCACCGCTCGTCTCGGAAACTACAAAGACCGAATCAAAAACATCCTCTCCTTCCTTATCTTTGCTTTCAGCACAAGTGGTCCTATCTTCCTCATGTGGATCCGTCCCAAAGCTTACATGGCCACCTTACTTGCGCGTGGGAAGTCACAAGAATACATCGACCGTATCATGGTCGCTCCAGAGTTGGACAAAATCCTTCTCTTTGTTTCAAGCATCCTCCTAGGTGCCTTGATTGGGGCTGTGGTTGGGCAATTTCTAAGTCAAAAAATCACCGATAAAATGTAACGTAAAAGCCCTGAAGACTAGCAATGCCTAGTTCCAGGGCCTTTTTGTATACAATCTTAGAATTCACTATAGATAAATTCTTGAATATTCGAAAAATCGGTCACAAAACAGTAAATCACGATGCTTAAGATAACCGTATAGAAAAATAGTGTCCACAAGATTAAACGCTGTGTGTTAGTTAGCTTGGTTTGCAAATTTGTAAAGTTCTTTTTCAACTTCCATCCATCCTTTCACTCCAACGTGCATCACGTCAAATAAAAAGTAATCATCATACTCTCTGTTTCCATAGTTTAGTACCGTTGCACCATGGCTTTTTGCGACATCTTCTATTTTTTTATAAGTTTTTTCTCGCATTTCTCTTGAGACACCAGTGTAGTCGTTCCATTTCCCGTTTACTGGGAAAATAATAACCTCAACTTCAATGCCCAATTCCTTAGCAACTGTCAAGAAAAGTTCCATATCTGAATACTCTGGTGACTCTAGGTAACTCAAATCTTTATTAGAATCTTTCAGTGATGCATAGCGGTCTTTTAAGTAAGTATTGTAGTAGTTATTATCAACAGCATAGTCATTATTGTCTGTTTTCTTTTTGACCTCTTCTACAAACTGATCCGTCATCTTCTGCCAATCATAGTCTGGGGTTTTGTCTCCTAGTGAAGGATAATCTGATTTGGCATGTTTTTGATAAAAAGTCTGTTTGAGCTTAAAGGAATACATCGCCTTATCGAACTCTAATAGTTTTTTATCAACAATGGTTCCTTTTCCATCTATGAAATAACTTTTATATTTTTTGTAGATGTCGTTTTGTTGCTTGTTTCCTTTGGTAATCTCGATAATGCGATTGATTAGTTTTTCTTTCGTTTCCTTACTAATCTTGTCATTATCTAGCATGTGGAAAATATGTTCCTGAGAAGCCTTGTTCAAAAAGGCATCTTGATGGGTCCCATCTTTTTCAAACCACTGAACCGACTCTACTATAGCTACTTTTCGCTTACTCATAGATCCTTCAATAGAAGCTAAAGTAGAAGCCTGAATGATGTTTTGAGAATAACTGGTCCCAATCTGCATGATATTAAAATCGTTGTAGTTAAAAATTTTATTTGGATGATAATCTTCATTTATCGTTGCGACCAACTCTGAGGAACCCATTAGAACCAGTGTATTGGGAGTAATATTGCTTGTTAAAATATCTCTACTTTTATATTTTTCATACGAGGTGCTATAACGAATACTGTTATCCTTGACTTTATAATAATCATCAATCTTCTTGACATAGGTCACATTTAAAAGGGCAAGCGTCGCAATTACGAGCACAAGCGATAGTAAAAATGCTTTTAATTTAATCATCTCGTTTTATCCTATCCCTTCGATCTGGCAGACTTCTTTTCAATCTCTTATCTCTTTAAAATCGTAAGCAAGATTTTATAGGGTTCACCTGAAAAGATAAAGAAACCAACCATAACCAAATGCATGGTCACAAACCAACTTAGTAGCTTATACCAGTTTTTGTTTTTATTATTCTTATAAAAATTGCTTTTCTTTTGATACACTTCAAATCCAGCCATCAAGACACCATGGTAAAAACCATAGACAATGTAGCTTACACTAAGACCATGCCAAAAACCCATGACCAACATATTGACCATATAGGCATAGGTTGCATTGTGTAGTCTATTTTTAAACCATTTTTTCCTGATAACCTGCATCAATACTCTTGAAAATACAAAATCTCTCAACCAGGTCGACAAGGTAATATGCCATCTGGTCCAAAAATCCTTGATATCGACACTCAAGAAAGGTTTGTTAAAGTTCATCGGTGTCTGAATACCTAGAATGTTGCTACTTCCAACGGCCATTAGACTATAGCCTGCAAAGTCGAAGAACAGATACAAGGTATAGAGGTACATATACTTGATTGAGTAGACGACTGTGCCAGTATTATTTAGAGTGAGTAATATCTGGTAAACATAGGTTGATAAAACAACCTTGTAAAGAAGGCCTAGAACGATACGATACACACCGTCCCCTGCTAACTCTAGATACTCTTTTCGAGGCATGACCTCGTTTATCTCTTTTAAAAATCTCCTACTCCGATCAATCGGACCAGCACTAACTGTTGGGAAAAAGAGTAAAAACTGTAGATAATCTTTTACACTGACTTTTTCTTTGATCAAGCCATCCGATATCTCTAGCATGATCTGAATGGTCTTAAAGGACATGTAAGAAATTCCAATAAAGGCCAACAAATGCAGAGAAGTCAGGGCAAAGACTTTATTAATCACTAAAGGAAGAATGGAAAGGAAAACCAGTGGTTTCAGCCACTTTGCCTCTATCCTCTGTGCTAGAAAAACCAGAAAATACTGGTAAACGATAAAGGCGAGCAAATAGACCATCATCGCTCGACTCTTGCCATAGATAGCTCCTGCAAATAAGAGGGAGAGCGCCAAAATATAGTAGTCCTTACGTTTTTCAAAAAAGTTTACCACAAAACCAATCAATAAAACTGCAAACAAGAGAAGGAAAAACTCATTCCCCTCAAAATAATTCATACCAGCTAGACTCCTTTACATTATCATCCCTCCTACAGCAAACTTTTCGATTTGCTAATTGAGGGACCTTTCTTTATTATAGCATATTTCTAAAAAGAAGCTTTACTCTTCTTGCATTTCGGTGAGAAAACAAAAAGGAGTCCCGTTGGGCTCCTTCCATTATTTATGACTTAATTTCTTAGTCAAGAAATCTCCCAAGAACTGGATTGTAAAGATAATCAAGATGATAATGATGGTTGCTAAGATGGTCACATCGTGATTGTAGCGGTTAAATCCATAAGCGATGGCTACGTTACCGATACCACCAGCTCCAACCGCACCAGCCATAGCAGTTTCCCCAACAAGGGAAATCAATGTCACAGTCGTCACACGAATCAAATCTGGAAGACCTTCGGATAGGTAAACACCCACGATATCCCAGAAAGTCGCTCCACTGGCCTGCGCCGCTTCAATGACACCACCATCTAGCTCTGCCAAGACAACCTGCACCTGACGGGCAAAGAAGGCAAAGACCGCAAAAGATAACGGTACGATAGCCGCGTTTGGTCCGATACTTGTCCCTACGATTAGGTGTGAAAAGGGTGACAAAACTGCCAAGAGAATGATAAATGGCACCGCACGGAAAATAGAAGTAATCTTGTCTAAAATCCAGAAAACGACCTTATTCTCTAAAACACCACCTGGCGCTGTCAAGACAAGGAAGAGACCTGCAACAAGCCCCAAGAAACCTCCGATGATGAAGGAAAGAACTGTCATATAGAGGGTTAGATAGATGGCTGTTCCCCAGCCTGCTTGACCAGCCCAGCCCATTTTATAGACATTTGGTAAATAGGTTTGAATCAATGATTCCATCTTACTGTCCTCCCTTCAATACTTTTAAATGGACACCCGCTTGACGGATAGCCTCTTGGGCGCCTGCAAGCGCTTCTTTTTCACCAGACAAGACCACAACCAATTCTCCGACTGGAGTGCCATCGAGGATTTCAATATTCCCATAGAGAATATTAGCTGTTACTTGGTAATGTTTGTACAATTCATTCAAAAGTGGTTCATCTGTCGAAGCCCCTGCATACTTGAGTTGCACCAAAAGGCTGTTTTCAGACAAATGTTCCACGATTTCTTGCTTCTCGATTTTGACCATAGCTTCGTCAATACCTGTGGCAGTTGAAATGAAGTCTTGAGTCAAAGGTTGTTTAGGGTCTGAGAAGATTTCAAGGACACTACCCTCTTCAATCAAATGCCCATCCTGCATGACTGCCACACGGTTGGCAATGTCTTTGACAATCTGCATTTCGTGTGTAATCAGAACAACGGTCAAGCCTAATTTTTGGTTCAAATCTTGCAATAAGGCCAAAATCTGCTTGGTTGTCTTAGGGTCAAGGGCAGACGTTGACTCATCTGAAATCAAGATTTTTGGATCATTGGCCAAGGCACGCGCAATGGCCACACGCTGTTTTTGCCCTCCAGATAGTTGAGAAGGGTAGTTTTCAGCACGATCTGCCAAACCAACCAAGTCTAACAACTTAGCCACTTTGGCCTTCTTTTCTTCCTTGCTGAGTCCAGAGTGTTTAAGGGCAAAGGCTACATTTTCCTCTGCTGTCTTTTGACTCATCAGGTTGAAATGCTGGAAAATCATCCCAATGTCTTGACGCTTACGACGCAACTGCTCTGCTGTCAAGGTCACCTTACCATCAAAAATGACGTCGTTATCAATGGTAATTTTGCCTGCAGATGGTTTTTGCAAGAGGTTAATCACCCGTACAAGAGTGGATTTCCCTGCTCCAGAATATCCAACGATTCCGTAGATATCCCCTTCTTGGATGTGAATGGTCACATCCTTAACCGCTGCGATGGTTCTCTTCTTTTGGTGAAAAGTCACATCGATCTGATCTAACTTGATAATATCTCTACTCATAGCTTCTAATCAGCTCCTCTACTAATTCAATATGGGTGTAGTAATCGGCGATTCGCACGTTTTCATCTCCACCGTGGTCTCGGCTATTGGCATTTCCTAGACCGAAGGCCACCATGGGTACCTCTAGGGCATCAAAGACCGTATGCATAGGTCCTGTTCCCGCTGTTGTCGGTAAGACCGATACGCCCTGAGGGTAGAATTTCTTGGCCAATTCGATCACATTGAGAATGGCTGGCGCACTCATATCGCTTCGATAGCTCATCTCTCCCAAGGTATAATATAATTCTACCTTATCAAAACCATTTTTGTCTAGCTGTTTCCGAATTTTTTCCAGAACATCATGCGGTTCTAAGCCAGGAACCAGACGAACTTCTAACTTGGCATTAGCTTCTGCTGGCAAAATCGTTTTAACCCCTTGCCCTTGATAACCAGACTGGAATCCTTCTATATTGAGGGCGGGCTCGAAAAAGAAACGTTTGAGAAAGGCAGCGCGCTCCTCTTGTAAGAGAGGCAATTCCAAGCCGTAAATGCGACTGATTTCCTCTGGATTGCCCTGTGCATAGGTATCAACCAAGGCTAACTCCCGTTCATTTGGCTCTTGCACATCCTCGTACAAGCCTTCAACCAAGATACGGCCATCTGCAGCGCGTAGGCTACTTAAGGCCTGGATAAGATACCATGGTGCTGACTCCACGACACCACCATAACTCGAGTGAATGTCCACATCCGCACTTTTCACCTTGGCATCAAAGGTTACGATTCCCTTGTTCCCACCAGAAATTTCTAATTGCTCTAAGGCATTTTTAGTTCCTTGCTCCCAAACTAGCAAATCTGCTCCACGAAGTTTGTCTGCGTGTTTCTCTAAATACTTATCTAAATCCATAGAAGCAGACTCCTCTTCCCCTTCCATGATAAAGCTGATATTGACAGGTAAGTCATCGTGGTGCTGCATATATTTTCTCAGAGCGCTCAAACGAGCCGTGATATGGCCCTTGTCGTCGTCAACCCCACGCCCATACATAAAGCCATTTCGAACAGAAAGTGTAAAGGGATCCTCTGTCCAGATCTGATCTCCATCCGCTGGTACGGTGTCATAGTGGTTATAGAAGATCAAGGTCTTAGCATCTGGACGCGAACTCTTGAAATGCGCCATGACAAAAGGCGCCGTGTAGCTCTCATCAATCTCGACTTCAGCTCCCACATGCTTGAAAATCTCACCCAGATAGTTTGCGACTTCCCTGAGCCCGACCTGCTGGGCAAAGACTGATTTCTTGGAAATCAAGGTACGCAAAACTTCAAAATAATGTTGGGCTACATGATCCTTCTCAAATTTTTCAATCTGTTCTTGTTCGCTAGGAAAAACCATTTTTTCTCTCACTTTCTACTGAGGACTTGTGTCTATGGACGGACTACAAGATCATCTTCTTCAAAACCAACAATCTAGACAAAAGCAAGAGGTGGAATTTTCTCTCCCACCTCCCTGTGTCTTATTACCAAACTGGTTGGTCCAAACCGTCTGATGTTTCTTCGATAACTTTTTTCACTTCATCAGTGTGGTAAGCCGCGATCACTTTCTTGATAGCATCAGCCTTAGGCGATGATTCCCAATCTTTTTTCGCAACGATGATGTTGTACCATTGTTTTGAATTTTCATCAGCCTGTTCTTTGAAGAGTGCTTTCTTGTAGTCCAATTTTGCTTCTGTAACGAAGGTATTGTTTACAACAGCAGCATCAACTGATGACAATGAACGAGCTGTTTGGCTAGCGTCCAATTCAGTAATTTTCAAGTTCTTTGGATTTTCTGTGATGTTCGCAACTGTTGCAAGTGCAGTTCCAGAAACATCCAATTTGATCAAGCCAGCTGATTGAAGCAAGTAAAGCGCACGGCTTTCGTTTGTTGCATCGTTTGGTACGGCAATTTCACCGTTATCTGGGATTTCTTCCACTTTGGTGTACTTGTTTTCTTCTCCATTTTTACCTGAGTAAAGGCGGATTGGTGAGATGTACGTATCTGCAATCGCTACAAGATCTTTCCCGTTTTCTTTGTTCCAGTTGTTCAAGAAGTTGTAGTGTTGGAAAGCGTTCAAGTCAACTTCACCGTCAGCAGTTGCCTTGTTTGGTTGTGAGTAGTCTGTGAACTCTGTGAATTCCAATTTAATGCCATCTTTTTCAACCAATTCTTGGACTTTGTCCCAACGCGCTTCTTCAGAACCGCTACGGTTAACTGTTGCAATTTTGACAACTGTTTCATTGTCCGCTTTCTTTTCTGAATTTCCGCAAGCTGCAAGAGCCAAACCTGCGACTGTAGCAAGCGCTGCTACACCGAGCCATTTTTTAATTTTCATGATTCCATCTCCTTTAAAAATAATACCGTAATAGTATCTCATACTTTATTTGATTTCGCAAATTGTTAATAGATAGGAAGACCTATAGTTTGAAACTATATACCTAAAAATTGAGAAATCACCCATTTTAATCAGAATGGATGATTTACAAACTTATTTGATGTCAGCTTCTGCTGGTAGGTAAGAATCACCAAAGAACTGTTGAGATAGCTTTTCAAGTGTTCCATCTTTGTAGAGTTCTTGGATGCGTTTGTCCACAAATGATTTCAACTCATCTTGACCTTTAGCAAGGAGTGGGTAAACATAAGGTTGTTGGTCGCTTGGAAGTTCGATGACTTTCAAATTGTCCAAACCTTGGTTTTTGATAACTGTCTCAACACCAATCTTATCAAAAATCTTGTAGTCAAACTGACCATCACTCAAACGAGACATGATTTGTTGGAAATCTGCCTTAGTGTAGTTAAGAACCGTTGGATTGTCCGCATGTTCTGTGTTGTATGCTTCCAATTGTTTAGCTGAGGTTGTTCCTTGAACAACTTCAGTAGATTTTCCACCGATATCATCGAGCGATTTGATGCTATCGTCGTCTTTCTTCACAACGAGAACGTTAGGGTTTTTAGCAGTTGGAGCTGCGTAAAGGTATTTTTCTGCACGTTCTTTGGTATAGCTAAGGTTGTTAACAGCCATTTGATAACGGTCACTATCAAGTCCTGGGAAAATCCCTGACCACTCTGTCTTTTCAAACTTGACAGTATACTTGTCTGAGTCTTTAAAGATCGCGCGAACCACTTCAATCTCGTAACCAGTCAATTCACCATTTTCTTCATAGATAAATGGCTTTGGTGAACCGTTAGTTGCTACGACGATTTCTTTTTTACCTGATGTTGCTTCACCTGATGCTGCATCTTTCTTATCTCCACCTGAGCACGCTGCTAGTAGACCTGTGGCAACAAGCCCTAGGGCAGCAAGAGATGAATATTTAACGATTTTTTTCATGTCATTTCCTCCAAAATAGAATACTGTATTATCTTAACAGAAAAAAGAAATTTACGCCATTATATGATATCTATATCGGTGATAAGTTTTTTCTATGACTGATTTAAAAAACCAAACGCAAGACTGCAACCAAGACCACTCCAAAAAGAACCGTACCCACTAGATTGCGGTAGCGAAAGGCTACCCAAGCCGTTGGAAAGACTGCTAAAAAGTCCAGCCATTTGATCTGAGGAAGGCTGCCAACCTTGCCAGTCACTACGCTTGAAAGGATCAAGGCAAAGATAATGGAAACAGGCAAGAACTTCAAAAACCGCTCAACGATAGCTGGCAACCCCTTGTACTTAACCAAGATGAAGGGAATCATGCGGGGAATCCAAGTCACTAGGCCTGAAAAGATAACGGCTAACAAAAGATATTTACTGACCATCTAAGACCACCCCCATGGTACAACCTAGCAAGGTCGCAAAAAGAACAGCTAGCGACTGAGACACCACTGTCAAGAGCAAAAAGAAGGACACCGCAACAACGGCTAGGATAAGCAGCAGATTCCGTACAGGAACCCGTCTTTGCATAATCTGAAATTGCGAGGTAAAAATCCCGATAAACATCCCAACAAGGGCAAAGTCTAATCCAAAGACCTCAGGATTTGGAAGAAGCCCACCTAAAGCTGTCCCCGCAACTGTCCCAATAAACCAGGCTATATAACTATTGAGATTGTTCCCGTGCATCCACATAGGATTGACCTTGTCTGTATGGGCTAATTCTCCCATCAAAACCCCATAGGTCTCATCTGTCAGGAGACTGGACATGCCGATATTTTGCCAGAGACTAGTATGACGGAAATAGGTCGATGCATGTAAGCTCAGCAAAAAGAGTCGCAAGTTGATCAAAAAGACCGTCATAGCAATGGCTGCGACAGGCGCTTGTACCGCAATCAGTGCCAACATGGCAAACTGGGCGCTCCCAGCATAAACAAAGAGGCTCATCAAGCCCATCTCAACAGGTGTCACATAGGGCGCGCCAATAATCCCACAGGCCAGTCCGATACTGACATAACCAAGGGCCGTTGGCATGGCTGCCTGTGCACCTTCCCAGAATCCTTTTTCTTTCATCTTCTCCTCATATTCTCTCCAATTGAGTCTGTTCGTCATCACAGCCACAGCACGGACTATTATAACATATTCAAAGAAGAGAAAAAAGTCAGCTGATTTTGGCCGTCATAAAAAGACTGGCAATCCAGTCTCAAACACCTATTATACAAATTATCCTCTAAATACTTTCACGAATATTCAAGAGCATGACAAATGCGGTTAGGAGTAACAGCAATAGAATAAAGCTGACCGCTAGGGTCCCAAAACTTGTAGCAATTGTTACGAAAACGATTGTGAATAGACTTGGTAAAACAACCGTAATAGCACCAATAGAGGATTGAACCGCTCCCATTGACTCCTCAGGTATTTGTTTAAAGACGAGTTCTTGCAATCTAGGAGAGAGTACCCCTGCGATGAAGGCATCCAAGGAGCTGAAAAGCAGAATCAAACCAAAATGAACTGTGGCAAATCCTACTAGAAGGAGTAACTGGATGACGACCGAAGCGTAGAGAGCTGTTTTGATAGAAATCGTATTTTTCAGATAGCCACTCACAAGACTTCCAACAATAAGTGCTAACAATTCTAGCGTTGATAACAAAGCGAGCGATTGACCGGTTTGTAAATCCAAAAACGGTTGGTTTCTTAAAAAAAGAGTTGAAATAGGAACAGTAACATTAATCACCGCTTGGCTGATAGAGACGATAAATAAAATGAAGATCACTCTATCCATATTCCAGATCAATTTTGATGATTGGAACAAATGCTGGCAAAACGATTTTATAGAAAGACCTTCTTGATAGCTAATTGTTTTTTCAACTTTCAAAAGATCATTTTTTATGAGAAGAATACCTACAAATGCTATCAGAAACGTCAGAGCGTTTAGCAAGGAAATGAACTGAATGGAAAGAATTCCTAGTAAAACCCCTCCTAGAATATTACTGATTGTCCGAACTAAACTAACTGTTGATTGTTTAAAGCCAATAGCTTCTGTCAGATGTTCTTTCCCAATGATTCTTATAAAAATAGGAGTAAGCATGGCTCCTGAAAAGTAACTCAATGTATCCGACAAAAGGTTCATTAAACAAATAAAGAATACAAGCCATAAGGAAAAGGGCTGCCCTGAAAGCGAAAGCGCCACTATAGAATAAAGTACAAATTTGACAAAACTAATAACCGTATACTTTAGAACACGATGGTGTTGAAAGTCAGCCAAAACTCCCATAAAAATTTGCAGAACTTGAGGAACAGTCTCTGAAATCGTAATGAGTAAAATTGCCAAGGGGGCAAACGAAGCATCTGCCACATAATTCAAAAAAGCAAGATAAAAAATTGTATCCCCAACCATTGAAATCCACTGGTTGATGGTTAGTTGCCTAAAATCTCTATTTTGAATAAATACTTTCATCGCAACTCCTTTTTGAGTTCAAATGGGAACTTTTCCCCAAGGATAGACCGATATTGCTGAGCACCCAAAATTACAGCAACGGTAAAATTTGACCAATGCCATTGTAGACTATGTGCAGTCCAATAGGCCAATAAATGGACTTTGTCACTCTAAATAAGACTGCAAATATGAGACCGCCACCCATATATACGAAAAAGTCTGTCAAGACCCAACCGTGGTTACTAATGTGCAAGATTCCAAACAAAGCAGCCGAACCGAGCACATCCAGTCCCCATTTCTTTCCTTTTTCCAGAGCTGTCATCACCAATCCACGATAAATCATCTCTTCAAAAATAGGACCTGCAATCACAGGATAGAAAAAATACATCAAAAATGCCGTAGCTCCCGTAAAAGTAGGAACATCCAGTTGATAAGCAATTTCATTTTTGGTAGATGGGAAAATAAAAAAGGTTACGAAATTCCAGATAACAAAAGCAAGAAGAGCTAGGAAGGAATAAAAAAGATAGGATCCTTTAAATTTTTTTCTGTTGATTTTCTGCCATTTCCCTGACCAAACCATAACAATAAAAGCAAGCAGAACCACAAGAAAATTCAACAGCATATCCGACAAATAATAGGCAAAGTCAGATAGACCAGCAGCAAGGTCGCTATGTAAAAGCAAACGAATGAAGAACTGGTCAGCAATGACAAGCAAAACAGCTATAATAAAGTAGTATCGTGAGGTTATCTTTTTCATATTTCATCTTTCTAATACCCAAACACCAGTAAACTGACGATGATTAAAAAGGTATTCCACAAGATGTGAAGGGCCATTGACCAATAAATTGAACGTGTATAACGAAAGAGCATGCAGAGTAGCAGACCTGCTCCTGCATAAACGATGAAGTCTGTTAACACCCATCCATATTGTAAAACATGGATGAGACTAAAGAGTGTGGAAGAAATGATAACATCAATATAGTATTTTTTAAATTTAGATAGGGCTGTCATCAGAAGTCCACGGAAAACTAATTCCTCAACTATCGGAGCAATAAGACTGCCGTAGAGAATACGTGTCACAAAATAACTAATTCCCGTCAAATTGGCTACGGTTTCTTTTATAGCACTCCCATTTTGCGTGCTGGGAAAGATCCGAGTCGTTATATTTACCCACAAAAACATCAATAGAAAGAAAAGAAAGAAGATACCCAGATAGGACCAACGGAACTGGAATCGACCGTACTCTTTCCAACGTTGACTCTTTACAAGAAGTGCAGTAGCAGCAATTCCCTCAATTACTATAAATAAAATTTGAATCCCATAAAATCCAAAATCCGATAATTGATCCATGAACTCTAATCTCACTACTAAATTAAAAATCAAGTAATAAGACATAAGTACCAAAATGGTCCCTAGGTAAAATTTCGTTTCTTCCCTTTTCATAGTTTTTTCTCCTAAATGTTAGTTACGACGTTTTCCAAACAGTCCTTCAATCAGCCCATTCGACCAATCAAATGCCCCATAAGGTCTGGGACTAATACCTCTACCTCCCCAAGCAGGCAAAGCACTACCACCACAACCAATATTTTCACCCACACAAGCCATAGTGAAATTTCCACCGTAAACCTGCTCTAACTCCGCTTCTGTTAGTTCCATTGTTTCTGCAAATTGTAAATTCAACATATTTACACTCCTTCAATTATTTTTATTTGTAAACCACTTCTGCGACCTAGGATTTGCTTCAAATGTCTTACAAAGATAGTATAACACGGAAATCACCACATTTTAGAAAATCGCATATTTGATATTTTTACTTATAGAAATTTCACATTTGCGATTTTTATAGAATTGACTCTTTCACTGATATAATATAGTTACTATTAGATAGGAGGACACAAAATGAAGAAACAAGTCTTAACATTATTGACAATCGTTGCTGATATTATTATCATTTCCCATCTTTAGCTAATCGATAAGTTCTTTATATTGCTGTAAGCGTAGTTCAAAAAGGGCTATTAATTGTGGATTTTCTAATATTTTCAGAGATTGAATAAAGTGTTCAATCTCTTTTTGATTGCTCCCCTTAGTTTGAAGGAAAATGCTCATCTTCTTTAAAAACTGCCACAATAATTTCTCAAAAACATCGTATGGTCGGAGCATACTCTCCAACTCGACTTCAAAGATTGGGATATAAGAAAAAAGTTTGCGCTCCATGAGCTCTGATACGATATTCAGAAAGCCACTTTTCATATACAGTCTATTGTGGGCCAATTCTTTAAATTCCTTGGATTTTTCAAGTAAAGAGGTAGATAAAAAAATCAGGTCTTGGTTGCTCAAGAAGGGCATGGTATTGCAAAAAAGATAGAGTTCAAACCAGGTCCAAGACTCGATAGCATAGAGGTAGCTAGTCAAAAACTCGCTATCCTCCTCTTCTAGCGGATGGTTTTTATCCAGAGAATGGATAGCGTTTTTAATCACAATAGCGTTCAAACGACGATAGGTCTTCGCCATCTGTTCCTGCTCGACTTTCTCTAATAGTTTCTCTAAGCCAGCTATATCTTGATGGGCAAAACGATCTACAACCTTTCGTCCAAATCGCATATGTGGGGATTCCTGATAATTATTAAGCTTGTGTCCAAACTCATCGAAGGTCACATTGATCCCTTGGATGGCTAGAATCAACTTATCCGCAGACAACATGGACTGTCCTAGTTCAAACTTGGATAACTGGGATGCTGTCAGGCCCTCACAAGCCACATCTGACTGCTTGAGTTTTCTCGCCAAACGTAATTCCTTGTAAAATTCTCCCAATTCCATTCTCTCAATCATCTGACCACCTCCTAATTTTTACATATTATATTATATTATATTATATCATCATTTTTACAGTTTTGTCAAAATGTTCTGACATTTTCTGTAGTAAAAAAGCCAGCTTCAAGCTGACTCTTTATTCCATAGTATCAAAGGCGAGGCTTGGTTTGGCGTTGAGGTCCAAGCCTGCAAAGTTTTCTTTATTCCACTCGCTGACGCCAGCATAGGCAATCATACCTGCATTGTCTCCGCAAAGGCGTAGAGGTGGGATGATAACCTTGACATCTGTGATTTCAGCTGCTAGACGTTCTCTGAGCCCTTTATTAGCTGCCACGCCACCGGCCACGACCAGGATTTTAACAGGATATTTTTCCAAAGCCTTCTTGGTTTTGGCCATAAGAATATCCATGACTGCTGCTTGGAAAGATGCTGACAGGTCTTCCTTGGACAAGCTTTCTCCCTTTTGCTCGGCATTGTGGTGAAGATTGATAAAGGCAGACTTCAAACCTGAGAATGAAAACTCTAGATTGTCCTCCTTAATCATAGCACGAGGGAAATCATAAAGATCCTGCCCCTGATGAGCCAACTCGTCAATCTCGCGACCTGCAGGATAGGTCAAGCCCATGACACGGCCGACCTTATCATAGGCCTCACCAACTGCATCGTCCCGCGTTTCCCCAACAATCTTATAATCCCCAGCCTCAGAAACATAGACCAACTCTGTGTGCCCACCGCTGACCAAGAGGGCTAGCAAGGGAAACTCCAAAGGCTCCACGCTTTGAGCTGCCATGAGGTGGCCAGCCATGTGGTTAACGGGAATCAGCGGAAGTCCATGCGCCCAAGCAAAGGCTTTGGCAGCTGACAAACCAACTAGCAGAGCTCCAACCAAACCTGGTCCGTAGGTAACCGCCACAGCTGTTACATCTTCTTCTGTAATTCCTGCTTCTGCTAGCGCCTCCTCGATGCAGGCTGTAATAACCTCGACATGGTGACGACTGGCTACTTCTGGCACTACGCCCCCAAAACGTTTGTGACTCTCAATTTGACTCGCAATGACATTGGACAAGAGCTCATCATCGTTTTTCAGTACGGCGACACTGGTCTCATCACAGGATGTCTCAAATGCTAAAATATATCTATCCTTCATCTATTTCTCTCTTCATGATGATGGCGTCCTCGACTGGGTCATGGTAGTAGGCCTTTCGCTCAGCGATGACCGCCATCTTTTCTTTCTTGTAAAATGCTTGTGCTCGTTGGTTTGACTTTCTAACTTCGAGGAAAATCTCCTTGTCTGTCGGCAATGTTGCAAACAAGGCTGACGCAATTCCCTGACCCTGATAGGATTTTTTGACAGCGATTTGCAAGACTTCTGCCTCAAAGAGATTCTCCTGTACAGCTAGAAAGCCAATCACTTCTGTCCCATCATAAGCCAGAGCGTACCAAGTCTGGTCTTGGGACAGGTCTGCTTGGATTTGTTCCAGTGTCCAAGGGCTGACTGGGTAAACAGCTGCCATGACAGCGTAGATGGTTTTAGCTAGTTCAGGCTGTTTTTGGATTCGTTTGATTTCTATCATAAGCGTTTAATGTAAGACCCGCCAGACTCGGTATGGTTCTTGAGCCAGTTTTCCTCAGCCTCAACTCGTTTGAGGTAATTTGGCACAAAGTCGTGCAAGGAGTCTGCTTCCTTGTCCCATGCCCACAAAGCTAGATTAGCTGCATTTGGCAAGGTTTCTTGGTAGCTAGCTTGTGGTAGCTGTTCTTGGATCTGCTCCACAAAGGCACCAACTTCTCCGACAAAGGTCACCTGTTCAGCATCCGTGACTTTTTCTAGCACTTTCGCAAAGGATAGGTGTGCTTCTGCCGTGACAGGTTTGGCATTTTCATAAAATCCTGCATAAACATTGTTGCGACGCGCATCCATCAGGGGAACAAGTAAGCCTTCTTGTTGGCGCGGTACCAGAGCCAAGAGACTAGACATGCCAACTAACTCGATGTTCAGGGTATGAGCCAAGGTCTTGGCAGTTGCTACCGCAATTCGCAAACCTGTATAACTACCTGGTCCTTCCGCTACCACGATTCGGTCCAAATCCCTGGGTGTCCAATCCAAACTTGCCATCAAAAAATCAATGGCAGGCATGAGGGTAATACTGTGATTTTTCTTGATATTGATTATGGTCTCGGCAAGAACCTGCTTGTCCTCCAAAATAGCGAGAGACAGAGCCTTGCTGGACGTATCAAAAGCTAATACTTTCATAACACATTCCTATCTTTTTGTCTGTTTACTATTATACTACAAAAGCCAGCGCATGGGAATTTTCTTTGTTCTGAAACAAAAGGGCCTGTCACTTAGACAAAGAGGACAGTACAAAAATTCAAAAAAATTTTACATTTTTCCTATCTTTTCCGAATATATAAGTGAACAAGAAAAAAGGAGGAAAGTTCAATGACAAATTTTGACGTTCTTGACAATCAATTTTTATCGTTATCTGAAAACGAATTATCAGATATTGATGGTGGTCTCGCTCCCTTAGTTATCTTTGGAGTAGCAGTATCTTGGAAAGCTATTGCAGGTGGAACAGCACTTGTAGGTTCTGGTTTGGCAGCTGGTTATTTTTTAGGAGGTTAGTATGATTAAAGGTTTAGATAAGTATTGTGCAATTTCTAATAAAGAATTGCAAGGAATTAAGGGTGGTTTTGGCGTAGGTGTTGGTATAGCTTTATTTATGGCTGCTTACACTATCGGGAAAGATCTTCGTAAGAAGTTTGGATAAGTCATGCTAGATAAAAATTACATTTTTAGAAGGGTAAACTTTTTTCTCTTCTTCAGCTATAGCCTGCTCTATCTTCTAAATGATTTAAACATAACTAGGATCTCCTTACCAGTTGATTTATCGGTTTGCATTGTTTTCTTTTTATGTTTCAACTCGATTTTCGATGCGAGAAATCATCATCGTAACAATAAAGATATCATCTAAAAATAGAAAAAGTCCATCCCATCTATCAAGACGAGGTGGACTTTCTGTATATTTAGATGAATAATTGACTTTAGGCATTTAAACCAAAGTAGAAAACGAGCCAAACAACATAGGTGATAAGGAGGAGAAAAATTGAATAGAGTGTCACAAAAGCAAGCTTCCAAAGGAATTTTGTTTTGCGGTGTTCCAGATGCGCAAACAGGGCATTCCCCCCATAGACACAGGCTACAAAGACTATAAACATCAAGAGGCGAACCCCTACTGCAAATTCAAACAAACTAAACATTCTTAATCCTCCTTTTGGTATTGCTATTTTTATATAAACTGTTGACAATGTTGGTCTATCAATGTTAAAATGTAATTCAACACTGGTAGGAAAATCAGGTTGAGTCGTTGACTCTTCGGGTTGCAGTGCTATCCCTGATACTTTTGTTTCTAAAGAACTGAAATTGCGATTGAACAATTCGCCACAGTGTTTGACGGCTCTTGACTTCGGTCAGGAGCTTTTTGATGCTTTTAAAGTTGATTCCCTCAGTAAGTTATAGTAAAATATAAATATTGAGAGGATAACGTAGGGCGACTGGTAACAGAGCGTTCAAAGGTACCAACTTCTGGTACGGGTGTGGGACTGCCTTCAGCTTTGAGCTGTAAAGACCCCTGACTACCATTGGTCCTCTCTTTTTGCTTACTCTTAGATTAAGGGCTTTTCTTTGCCTGTTTAGTAAGCACTTCACTCCATGCTATTTCTACATCGTTATACTTATAGATTGACTTCTTAGCCTCATAGATGATAAAATAAGGTAAAGGTTGAGATTTGGTCTGACTTGGTGACAAGTCTTTCAAAGGTTGTGATTCAATCACTTCAGGTAATGGTGCTGCCCCTTGAGCTTGCTCAGAAAAATCCCTTAATTTTGTCTCAGCCTTTTTATTTGCTCTCGAGATTTCTCAAGAGCTTTTTCTTTTTTCAAAGATATCATTCTGTCCCAACCATCTACTCCAACGATTAATGAAACTAAAACTGTATTCTTCCTCAAACCTACTATCGCTTTAGATTCCCCCTCTAATTATAACACCTAAGCGCTCTCCGACCAAATCCTACCTGTCTTTTTGCTCCCTCCTTCCCTCCCGACTTTCTCGTTTCCGTCTTTTACTAATCTTTCATTTTGTGGTATAATTGAAATAATTGTAACGAATCAAGGTCAATCTAGACACAAAATGGAATGAAATCAAGCAAATCTCTGCTAAAAGTTTGGAATAAGTTGACCTATAAATAGAAAGGAACTATATGATTTACAAAGTTTTTTATCAAGAAACAAAAGAACGTAGCCCACGTCGTGAAACAACACGCGCACTTTACCTAGACATCGATGCCAGCTCAGAACTTGAGGGCCGTATCGCTGCTCGCCAACTTGTCGAAGAAAACCGCCCAGAGTACAACATCGAGTATATCGAACTCTTGTCTGACAAATTGCTAGATTACGAAAAAGAAACTGGCGTCTTCGAAATCACGGAGTTCTAATATGGCCTATACTCTTAAACCTGAAGAAGTCGGCGTTTTTGCCATCGGTGGTCTAGGAGAAATCGGGAAAAACACGTACGGAATTGAATACCAAGACGAGATTATCATCGTCGATGCTGGGATTAAATTCCCAGAAGATGACTTGCTGGGTATCGACTATGTTATCCCCGATTACTCTTACATCGTAGACAATATTGACCGTGTCAAGGCTGTTTTGATCACACACGGGCACGAGGACCACATTGGTGGAATTCCCTTCCTGCTCAAGCAAGCAAATGTCCCTATCTACGCTGGACCTCTTGCCTTAGCTTTGATCCGTGGAAAACTCGAAGAACACGGCCTCTTGCGCAACGCCAAACTTTACGAAATCAACCACAACACTGAGTTGACCTTTAAAAATCTCAAGGCAACTTTCTTTAGAACAACTCACTCTATTCCAGAGCCTTTGGGGATTGTCATTCATACCCCTCAAGGAAAAATCGTCTGTACGGGTGACTTTAAGTTTGACTTTACTCCAGTTGGAGAACCTGCAGACTTGCACCGGATGGCTGCCCTTGGTGAAGAGGGTGTTCTTTGCCTCCTCTCTGACTCGACAAATGCAGAAGTGCCAACCTTTACCAACTCTGAAAAAGTCGTTGGTCAGTCCATCATGAAGATTATCCAAGGCATCGAAGGTCGTATCATATTTGCGTCCTTTGCCTCAAATATCTTCCGTCTCCAGCAAGCAACGGATGCCGCTGTTAAGACTGGACGCAAGATTGCAGTCTTTGGTCGCTCTATGGAAAAGGCCATTGTCAACGGAATCGAGCTTGGCTACATCAAAGCTCCTAAAGGAACCTTTATCGAGCCAAATGAAATCAAAGACTATCCTGCAGGCGAGATTCTAATCCTCTGTACAGGTAGTCAGGGCGAGCCGATGGCAGCCCTCTCTCGTATCGCTAACGGAACCCACCGTCAGGTGCAACTCCAACCCGGCGATACTGTTATCTTCTCTTCTAGCCCAATCCCTGGAAATACCACTAGCGTCAACAAATTGATTAACACTATTTCTGAAGCTGGTGTCGAAGTTATCCACGGTAAAGTGAACAATATCCATACATCTGGACACGGTGGTCAGCAAGAGCAAAAACTCATGCTCCGCTTGATTAAGCCAAAATACTTCATGCCTGTCCATGGTGAATACCGCATGCAAAAAGTCCACGCTGGACTAGCGGTGGATACGGGTGTCGAGAAGGACAATATCTTTATCATGAGCAATGGTGATGTGCTTGCCCTTACTGCTAACTCAGCTCGTATCGCAGGTCATTTCAACGCCCAAGACATCTATGTCGATGGAAATCGTATCGGTGAAATCGGTGCGGCTGTCCTCAAAGATCGTCGTGATCTATCTGAAGACGGTGTCGTTCTAGCAGTCGCAACTGTTGACTTCAAGTCACAGATGATTCTTTCTGGCCCAGATATCCTCAGCCGAGGCTTTGTCTACATGAGAGAATCTGGTGACTTGATTCGCCAAAGCCAGCGTATCCTCTTCAATGCTATTCGTATCGCACTGAAAAACAAGGACGCCAGCGTCCAATCTGTCAATGGCGCCATTGTCAACGCCATTCGTCCTTTCCTCTATGAAAATACAGAACGTGAACCGATCATCATCCCTATGATCCTCACACCAGATGAAGAAGAATAAATCAACAAAACAGCCCCGTCTTCGGAGCTGTTTTTTCTATGCTTTCTTTTCTTGATTTTTAGAAATACTGCGATTTTTACCTTCAAGATACACCATCAAAATTGAAATATCTGCTGGATTTACTCCCGAAATACGGCTAGCTTGGCCGATAGTTTCTGGATTGATAAGTTTGAACTTCTGACGGGCTTCTGTTGCGATAGAATCAATATCATCCCAGTCAATATTGGCTGGAATGCGTTTTTCTTCCATGCGTTTCATCTTAGCAACCTGATCCATGGCTTTAGAAATATAGCCTTCGTACTTGATTTCTGTTTCAATCAATTCGATAATCTTGTCATCCAAATCCTCAGCAGCTGGCCCGATGAAGGCCACCACATCTTGGTAAGAAACTTCTGGACGGCGAAGGAATTCCTTGGCTGTCACTGCATCTGTCAATGGCTTGAAGCCCATCTCCTCAACCTTGGCATTGGTTTCCTTGACTGGCTTGAGTTTGATGCTGTCTAGGCGTTTCATCTCATTGTCAAATTGATTTTTCTTGATTTCAAAGCGAGCCCAGCGTTCATCATCAACGAGGCCAATCTCGCGCCCCATCTCTGTCAAACGCATATCGGCATTGTCATGACGGAGGATGAGACGGTATTCAGCACGACTGGTCAAGAGACGGTAAGGTTCAATGGTACCCTTGGTCACCAAGTCGTCAATCATCACCCCGATATAACCGTCACTGCGCTTCAAAATCAATTCAGGCTTGCCTTGGATTTTCAGAGCCGCATTGATACCCGCGATAATCCCTTGACCAGCAGCTTCTTCGTAACCTGAAGTACCATTGGTCTGACCAGCTGTGAAAAGGCCTGAAATTTTCTTGGTTTCCAGAGTCGCACGCAACTGGTGAGGCAAGACCATGTCGTACTCAATGGCATAACCAGTTCGCATCATCTCAGCATTTTCCAACCCTTTGATGGAATGAACCAGCTCGCGCTGTACATCCTCAGGCAGACTGGTTGAAAGACCTTGGACATAGACTTCCTCTGTATTACGCCCTTCTGGCTCTAGAAAGAGTTGGTGGCGTTCCTTGTCCGCAAAGCGCACAATCTTGTCCTCAATTGATGGACAGTAACGAGGTCCCACTCCCTTAACCACACCTGTAAACATAGGCGCACGGTGGAGATTATTTTGGATAATCTCATGACTGGTACCATTGGTGTAGGTCAACCAACATGGGACTTGGTCTTTGACATAATCCTCATCACGTGAAGTATATGAGAAGTGATTAGGGGCCTCATCTCCTGGCTGAATCTCTGTCACGTCATAATTGATAGAGGAAGCCTTAACACGTGGAGGCGTTCCTGTCTTGAAACGACCAATTTCGAGTCCCAGTTCCTTGAGATTATCAGCTAGATTAATCGAAGCTAGGCTGTGGTTTGGTCCTGATGAGTACTTGAGGTCTCCGATGATGATTTCACCACGAAGTGCAGTCCCTGTCGTCACGATAACAGCCTTGGCAGCATACTCTTGATGGGTAGCTGTACGCACACCGACAACCTTGCCATCTTCCACCAAAATCTCATCAATCATGGTTTGACGAAGGGTCAGATTCTCTTGATTTTCAACTGTCTTGCGCATTTCCTTAGAGTAAAGCTCCTTGTCAGCTTGCGCACGAAGGGCACGGACAGCAGGCCCCTTCCCTGTGTTGAGCATCTTCATCTGTATGTAAGTCTTGTCAATATTCTTGGCCATTTCACCACCAAGGGCATCGACTTCACGCACGACAATCCCCTTGGCAGAACCACCAATCGAAGGGTTACAAGGCATGAAAGCCAGCATTTCGATGTTGATGGTCGCAAGCAAGACCTTACAGCCCATACGGCTGGCAGCCAAGGAAGCCTCAACCCCAGCGTGTCCCGCACCGATTACAATAATATCGTATTCTTCCGTAAAATTATAAGTCATTTCTTAACCTTTCAAAAATTTCTCGCAAATAAGGAACTAACTTCTCCTCCTCTAGAGCTTGATCCATAGTAACCCATTTAAAGTGTGTATGCTCTTCAGGATCTAATCTGATAATTGGCTTCTCCCCAACCCACTCTGCTTTATAAACTAAGCGAGTAAAGACCGTATCCTTAGAGGTATCCAGTTGACTATCTTCGTGAAGAAGTTTGAGCGAACTGCTATCTAGTCTAACTCCCGCTTCTTCAATGCATTCTCTAAGAGCTCCATCTCGCGGAAGTTCACCCTTTTCAACCCCGCCACCAGGAATATCCCAGTAAGTCGGATAAACGTTGGGTTCTCCTCTTTTAATTTCCGAACGCTGAATGAGCAAATAATCACAACCACTATGAACAAGTACATGGGCAATAAGCTTAACCATCCTTTTCTCTCCTATTCTTCAAGATGAATGTGTCTTAGTTGGCCGTCCCAATCCGGTAGAGCTGTTTTCAAAAAGGCTGGAACTAGCTGGATATTCTGGAGCTGATCCAAATCAATCCACTCACAAGGCTGCGTTTTTTCGTCTTCCTGCATGGTCAATGGAGCTTCTTCAAGCAAATTCACCAGGTAATGAAACTCGATGTTGTGATAGGAAACACCGTCTTGTTCAAAACGATTTTCAACCACAAAAGCTAGCTGTCCAGCTTGAGCTTTGACACCCAGTTCTTCCTTCACTTCACGGACTACCGCGTCTTCCGTTTTTTCGTTAACTTGAATCGCACCGCCGATAGTGTAATACTTGCCCTTATCTTTGGTAACTAGGAGCTTGCCATTTTGGAGAATCAAGGCTGTCGCCCGAACACCAAAAACAGTATTTCCCACTTTTGTCCGAAAGTCTTGTTGAGTCATTTTTATCCTTTCCCTTAAACGACACAAAAACAGTCAAAACTCCAAAGAAGTGCAGGACAAAAAAGCCTGCAACATCCATGAGCTTTGACCATCATTTCTATTGCTTTTATTATTGTAGCAAATTGAGAAAATTTGTCAATCTAAATGTACTGACAAACTTGTCCATCGCGGTAGGCATTGTCAATCAAACCGCCACCTAGACACTCTTCACCATCGTAAAAGACAACTGCCTGTCCTGGTGTGATCGCGCGTTGCGGTTCCGCAAAGATAACTTCTGCCTTATCTCCTTTAACATGTACTGTCACCTTAGAGTCAGGCTGACGGTAGCGGAATTTAGCTGTACATTCGAGCGTAAATTCCTCTGGCATGTCACGAGTAAAGTGAACTTGACTGGCCTCTAGACTGGTTGACATAAGCGAATCATGGTAGAAACCTTGTCCGACATAGAGGATATTCTTGCTTAGGTCTTTTCCGACAACGAACCACGGCGCATTGTCTCCTCCGTGTTGCCCACCGATACCGAGTCCGCCACGCTGACCAATCGTATAATACATCAGACCTGCATGCTCACCCATATCGCGTCCATCCACAGTCATCATGCGACCAGACTGAGCTGGCAGATAGTTGCTGAGAAAGTTTTTAAAGTTCTTTTCTCCGATAAAGCAAATTCCTGTCGAGTCTTTCTTCTTAGCAGTCGCAAGTCCTGCTTCTTCTGCGAGTCTGCGAACTTCAGGCTTTTCCAAATGTCCCAATGGGAACATGGTTTTTTGGAGTTGTTCTTGCGAAAGTTGACTGAGGAAATAGGTCTGGTCCTTCCCATTGTCCACGCCACGAAGCATGTGAACGATGCCATCCTCATCACGCGCCACTCGAGCATAATGCCCAGTCGCTACATAGTCTGCACCCAAGGTCATAGCATAGTCCAAAAAGGCCTTGAACTTGATCTCCTTATTGCACATAACATCTGGATTTGGCGTGCGCCCTGCACGGTATTCCGCTAGGAAATACTCAAAAACGCGGTCCCAGTACTCTTTTTCAAAATTGACAGAGTAGTAAGGAATGCCGATCTGGTCTGCCACCGCAGCCACATCCTTGTAATCTTCGGTCGCCGTACAGACGCCGTTTTCATCTGTGTCGTCCCAGTTCTTCATGAAGATACCGATCACATCGTAGCCCTGCTCCTTGAGCAAGAGAGCCGTCACCGACGAATCGACACCACCACTCATCCCCACAACAACACGTGTTTTAGAGTTATCACTCATGGTAAGTCTCCCATCTATTCGTTTATTCACGATTGAAGGTCGTGTGTGCTTCAACGATTGAAGGTCGCTTGAGCAGTATTCATTATAACACGCTTGGTTGGAGAAGACAAGAAAGAGGCTGATAAATCATCTCAACCTCTCTTTCTTACTTTGCAAACGAATCAATTTTTCCCTTTAAGTTCTTTCTTCGCTTGTTCTATCTGGTATTTCACTTGCTCAAAGCCGGTCCCTCCTAAGGAATTCCGTCTCTGAACAGCAGTTTCTGGGCGCAAGTAGATATAAATATCCTCTTCAATCAAGGGATGGTAGGCTTGCAACTCCTCCAAATCCCAATCTTGGATGTTTTTACCATGCTTGATAGAATCTAGAACCAATTTCCCTACTATTTCATGCGCTTCTCTAAAGGGGAGGCCTTTTTCTGCCAAATAATCTGCCAGTTCGGTCGCATTCGAAAAATCATTCTCTGTAGATTGCTGCATTTTGGCCTTATTAACCTGCATGCTCGATAGCATACCTGCCAGCACATCCAGAGAATTTAAAATCGTTTCTACTGTATCAAACATGCCTTCCTTGTCCTCTTGCAAATCCTTATTGTAGGCCAGAGGCAAAGATTTCATGACAGTTAATAGCCCAAGTAAGTGTCCGTAAACTCGTCCTGTCTTCCCTCGAATCAATTCGGCCATATCAGGATTTTTCTTCTGGGGCATGATAGACGAGCCCGTGGAAAAGCTATCGGACAAGCTAACGTACTGATACTCAAAGCTACACCAATTAATGATTTCTTCGCAAAAACGACTCATATGCATCATCAAAATGCTGGCGTTTGACAGAAATTCCAAGATAAAATCACGGTCACTCACTGCATCCAAGGAATTGGTATAGGGTTGTTGGAAGCCCAATAAATCACTCGATAATTGACGATCGATTGGAAAAGTTGTTCCCGCCAAGGCAGCTGCACCCAGTGGAGATAGGTCCGTATGTTTCAAGTTAAATGCGAATCGCTCGCTATCCCTTTGAAACATATTGTAATAAGCCATGATATGGTGGGCAAAACTAATCGGTTGGGCGTGCTGTAAATGGGTATAGCCTGGCATGATGGTTTCCACATGTTTTTCAGCCAAATCCAGCAAAACACTGTTCAGATTCGCCAACTTATCCAAGACATGGCCAAGTTGCTCCTTTAGATATAAGTGCATATCCGTTGCGACTTGGTCATTCCGAGAACGAGCCGTATGTAGTTTCCCAGCCAGAGGGCCGATTTTCTCTGTCAGCAACACTTCCATATTCATATGAATATCTTCATTTGCAATATCAAAATGAAGTTCTCCTGCCTCTAAATCTCGCAACAAAGCTTTCAGACCATCTTGGATCTGCTCTGCCTCTTCCAAGCTCAAAATGCCAGTCTGTCCTAGCATTTGAACATGAGCTAGGGAGCCCATCAAATCAAATTTTGCCAGCTGGTGGTCAAAGGAAATACTCGCACCGAACTGCTCTACCCACTCTTCCACAGTGCCTTCAAATCGACCACCCCATAATTTTGTATTTTTCGGCATATCCTGTCGTCCCTTTCTATCGCGTCACTACTCAACATTTTTCTGAACTTCTGAATAAACCTTAGTCGGAAGACCCCAAAGCTTGATAAATCCAACAGCAGCATCTTGGTCAAAAGTATCCGCACTAGTATAAGTCGCCAAATTTTCATCGTAAAGAGAATTTGGTGATTTCCGAGCCACTACCTGGGCGTTCCCCTTGTAAAGTTTAACTTTTGCAGTTCCATTGACAACTTTCTGTGTCTCCTTGATATAGGCAATCAAAGCCTGAGTTGCTGGGCTAAACCACAAGGCATTATAGATGAGATTGGACAACTCATTTTCGATAATGGGTTTAAAATGAGCCACTTCTCTCACAAGAGTCAAGTCTTCAATCTCCTTGTGAGCTGCCAATAAAGTCACAGCACCTGGGCACTCATAAATCTCTCTTGACTTAATCCCGACTAGGCGATTTTCCACATGGTCAATACGACCGACACCGTGTTTACCCGCAATTTCATTTAGTTTTTGAATCAAAGCAGCCACTTTCATCTTTTCTCCATTGAGGGAGATGGGCACCCCACAGCTAAACTCAATGTCAATAAATTCTGGACTGTCCGGCGCCTCTTCTGGAGAAGATGTGATTCCAAATGCTTCTTCTGGCGCTTGGTTCCAAGGGTTTTCCAAAACACCACATTCATTTGCACGTCCCCAAAGATTTTGATCGACAGAGTAAGGATTGTCAAGGTCAGCAGGAACTGGAACACCGTTTTCTTTGGCATATTGGATTTCTTCTTCACGAGACCATTTCCACTCACGAACAGGCGCAACTACTTTTAAATTGGGATCCAAAGCCGCAATAGAGACTTCAAACCGAACTTGGTCGTTTCCCTTACCTGTACAACCATGGGCAATTGTGGTTGCCCCCGTCTGATGAGCTATTTCAACGAGTTTTTTTGAAATAAGAGGGCGACTCAGAGCAGATACTAAGGGGTACTTTTGTTCATAGTAGGCATGAACCTGAAGGGCCACTAAAACATAGTCATTAGCGAATTCTTCCTTAACATCAATGACATAAGACTCTACAGCCCCAACCTTGAGAGCTTTATCGTGGATGAACTCCAAATCTTTTCCCTCACCCACATCCATACAAACAGCGATCACATCATAGTCTTTTTTTAACCATGTAATAGCAACTGAAGTATCCAATCCACCTGAATAGGCTAAAATGACTTTTTCCTTACTCATTTCTCTTCCTTCTTTCTATTTTTCGATAGAGGCTTTAAAAGCATCGTCAATCAATTTGTCCAACTCCCCAGAATCCTTCAACTTCTGGATGGTTTTGTCAACCGCCTCTTTTAATTCTTTACTGTCTTTTTTCATCGCAACAGCGTAGGAATCTTCTTTATCATTGTCAACATCAAACTCAGCGATGGCTAGGTCTGGATTATTCTCTACAAATCCTTTCGCCACTGGTTCCTCAAAGATAACCGCATCTAGTTGCCCTGATTTCAAATCTGTTATCAAATTTCCATTTTTAGGAAGTGAAACGAGAGAAGAATCCTGCAAGGTTTCTTTAGCCAGAGTTTCCTGGATAGAACCTTTCTGCGCTCCAACCTTTTTCTGGGCCAAATCCTTCACTGATTGGTAATTCGTTAATTCAGATTTTCTTACGATAACCTTATTTTTCGAAGTGTAGTAGGGAATTGAAAAATCGTAAACTTGACTTCTCTCCTCCGTTTTAGAAACACCTGATATTGCAAGATCGGCCTTGCCTGAATCAAGACTAGCCAGTACATTGTCAAAACTCATTGGAGAGAACTCCACTTCTACACCTAGTTCCTTTGCGATGGCTTTGGCTAGCTCAACATCTGAACCTACAATCTGATTTTTCCCATCGACCAATTTCTGGTATTCGAATGGAGCAAACTCTGGATTTAGGGCCACCACCAATTTTCCTTTAGCCTTAATGGCTTCAACACCTTGGGATTGAGTGTTACTACAAGCAAATAATAAGGGAAACATAAGCAAACCAAACATCGTCATCAACACCTTCTTCACTTTATTCATAGAAAAGTCTCCTTTTATTTTTATACTTTATTATTGTATAAATAATACTCTTCTCATCCTCGTTTGTCAAGAAAAAACTGTATTTTATTTCATTTTAATCAAGAAAAAGCTTATTATATGATATATTTTTACACATAATAAGCTTATTTATACTATTTGAGTTTTAAAACAATTTGAAAAATTTAGCCGAAATTATACAAACAGAGCATTACTGAGAAGATCCTTACACTTTTTGTTATAGAGAAACAAAAAAGAGCCCTAAAGGACTCTTGTATTCTTAATACCAACCGTTGTTAAGCCAGAAGTTCTTGGCAGCTGTCCATGAACCATAACGTCCTGCAACGTAGGCATCTGCTACACGTTCTTGGTTTTCAGCTGAGTAGTCACCGTTCAAGTATGAATCTGTCAATTGGTAACGTCCGATGTATTGGCCGTTTGTAGCTGTGTAGCTACCACCTGATTCTTTTTGAGCGATCCATTCTTTGGCTTCTGCTTCAGAACCACTTACAGTAGAAGCTGCTGCAGTGTTGCTTTCTGCTGCTGGCGCTTCATAAGTTGTAGTTGCAGTTGCAGCTGGAGCTTCTTCAACTGTTTCTGTAGCTACTGGAGCTGTTTCTTCCGTTGTTGCTGCTGGAGCTGTAGTAGAAGCTGTTCCTTCGATAACCAAAACTTGGTCAACATAGATAAGGTGAATATCTTTGATATTGTTTTTTGCTGCTAATTTTTCAGCAGTCGTGTTGTACTTCTCAGCGATTTCTGAAAGAGTATCACCTGATTTAACAGTATAAGTTACAGTTTCTTGCGCAGATGCAAGAGCTGGGGCAAAGAAAGCAAGTAAAGTTGCTACTCCTGCGATAGTTGTTTTGATTTTTTTAGTTGTTAATGACATATCTAAAAATTCTCCTTCCATTGAATATATCTATGATACCTTTTAAATGTTACCGTTGTTTAACGGTTATATGTAGAAATATTACAAAAATGTTTTATATTTACCGTTTTAAGGAGGTTTTTGTCACAAAAGACCTTATTTTATACCATCTTTAATCATTTTGAGCTTTTGATAAGGGAAACAAGCGCAGAGGTCCATTCTTTGATATAATAGTTATAAGAATCTTTATAAGGGGAAACAGATGCAATCACTTCGTTTTCAATCTGTCTTTGATATTATCGGACCAGTCATGATTGGCCCATCAAGTAGCCACACAGCTGGAGCTGTTCGTATTGGGAAAATCGTCTCCTCCATCTTTGACGATACGCCAACAGAAGTCGAATTCCAATTATTTAATTCATTTGCCAAGACCTACCGTGGTCATGGAACTGACCTTGCTCTCGTCGCTGGTATTTTAGGTATGGATACGGACAATCCCGACATTCCAAATAGCCTTGAGATTGCCCATAAACGCGGTATCAAGATTGTCTGGACCATTCAGAAAGACAGCAACGCGCCTCATCCTAATACCACTAAAATTACTGTGAAGAATGAACACAAGTCCATCAGTGTGACAGGAATTTCCATTGGTGGGGGAAATATCCAGGTTACGGAGCTTAACGGTTTTGCTGTCTCTCTCAACATGAACACACCAACCATTATCATCGTGCATCAGGATGTTCCAGGTATGATTGCCCATGTTACTGAAGCCCTCTCTCGTTTCGATATCAACATCGCTCAGATGAATGTGACTAGAGAAAAAGCTGGAGAAAAAGCCATTATGATTATCGAAGTCGATAGTCGAAGTTGCGAAGAGGCGATTGAAGAAATCCGAAAAATCCCTCATCTCCACAATGTCAATTTCTTTAAGTAGGAGGAAACATGTTTTATTCTATCAAAGAATTGGTCGAGCAGGCAGATCTAGACTTCCAAGGAAATGTCGCAGAACTCATGATTGCGACAGAATATCAATTAACCGGTCGAGAACGTGCAGAAGTGCTCCTCCTCATGGAACGCAATCTAGAAGTCATGAAAGCCTCTGTCGAGCTCGGTCTCAGTGAAAACAAATCCCGTAGCGGCCTAACGGGTGGAGATGCGGCCAAACTAGACCGCCATCTCAAAAGTGGCAAGGCCTTGTCTGACTTTACCATCCTATCAGCAGCCCGTAATGCCATCGCGGTCAATGAACACAATGCGAAGATGGGCTTGGTCTGTGCTACTCCAACCGCAGGAAGTGCTGGCTGTCTGCCAGCCGTTCTCACTGCTGCTATCCAAAAACTAGGCCTTAGTCACGAAGAACAGCTGGATTTCCTCTTTGCTGCGGGTGCCTTTGGACTAGTCATCGCAAACAATGCCTCTATCTCAGGTGCTGAAGGTGGCTGTCAGGCCGAAGTTGGCTCTGCCTCTGCCATGAGTGCCGCAGCCTTGACCTTGGCTGCAGGTGGAACCCCCTATCAGGCTAGCCAAGCCATCGCCTTTGTCATTAAAAATATGCTGGGCCTCATCTGCGATCCTGTCGCTGGTCTGGTTGAAGTTCCTTGTGTCAAACGAAATGCCATGGGAGCTAGCTTTGCCTTTATCGCGGCAGATATGGCCTTGGCAGGTATCGAGTCTAAGATCCCTGTTGACGAAGTCATCGATGCCATGTACCAAGTCGGATCGAGTCTTCCAACTGCCTTTCGTGAAACGGCTGAGGGTGGACTCGCTGCCACACCTACTGGTCGTCGCCTACAAAAAGAAATCTTCGGCGAATAAACTCATCTATTAGGAGAAACTATGCCCTCTATCTCAGCAATCTTTTTTGATTTAGACGGAACTCTGGTTGACAGTTCTATCGGGATCCACAATGCCTTTACCCATACCTTTAAAGAGCTAGGAGTTCCAAGCCCTGATGCTAAAACCATTCGTGGTTTTATGGGACCACCACTTGAAAGTAGTTTTGCAACATGTCTTCCCAAGGAGCAAATCTCAGGAGCTGTGCAGATCTACCGTTCTTACTACAAGAAAAAAGGAATCCACGAAGCGCAGCTCTTCCCCCGAATAACGGAATTGCTCCAAGAGCTTTCGCAAAACTACCCTCTCTATATTACCACAACAAAGAATACTCCTACTGCTCATGATATGACTAGAAATCTAGGAATCCATCATTTTTTTGATAGCATTTACGGCTCTAGTCCTGAAACGCCACACAAGGCGGATGTCATCCGTTACGCCTTGCAAACGCATCAACTTCCTGCAGACCAAGTCCTTATCATCGGAGATACCAAGTTTGATATGATTGGAGCCCAAGAAACTAGCATTAAAAAGTTTGCTGTTACTTGGGGATTTGGAGAAGAGGCTGATTTACTCAGCTATCAACCTGACTGGATTGCCCATACCATTGACGACATCATTAAGCAACTATAAATAATACAACGATTTGAAATTACAGAGTAAAAAGGCCAAGGTTCTGTACAAACAGAACCTTGGCTTTCTATTTATAATTAATTGGTTGGACACTCTTACTCAACGTGGGTTGTCTCATTTGCAAAGGAAATAATCGCTTCTTTGAGCTCATCTCCGCTGAGTGAACGGAACTCTTCAATCTTTTGATCGATGGCTTCTAGAGGCATGACGTTAACCTTACCAACGAAAATCTTATCCATGACTTGGTTATCAACCAATTCGGTCGAAACCAAGAGTTCTTCGTAAAGTTTTTCGCCTGGGCGAATACCGACTTCAACGATTGGAATTTCACTTTCTGTGTGCCCGCTTAGAAGGACCATTTTCTTAGCCAAGTCGTAGATCTTGACCGGTTTGCCCATATCAAGGATAAAGACTTCTCCGTCCTTAGCATAAGCACCAGCATGGATGACCAGACGGCTAGCCTCTGGAATGGTCATGAAGTAACGTGTCATACGGAAGTCTGTCACCGTTACGGGACCGCCTTCAGCAATCTGACGTTCAAAGACAGGAATCACGCTACCACGGCTACCGAGAACATTCCCAAAACGAACCGCACAGTAGGTTGATTTGCTGCGTTGGTTAAAGCCAGTGACAATCAATTCTGCCACGCGCTTAGTCGCACCCATAACATTCGGTGGATTGACCGCCTTGTCTGTCGAAATCATGACCATCTTAGGTACTTTGGCCTCATCAACAGCTTTGGCAACATTGTAGGTCCCGAGGATATTGTTCTTGAAGGCTTCTTTTGGATTGCGCTCCATCATTGGAACATGTTTGTGGGCTGCAGCATGGTAGATGATAGCTGGTTTGTACTGTTCAAACACTTGTAAAAGACGATCATAATCCTGAATATCTGCAATGACAGGAACATAATCAATCCCTTGGAATTTACGAATCAACTCATGATAAATAAGGTAGATTGAATTTTCACCATGTCCAAGCAAGACGATACGCTCTGGGTTGAAGCGGCTAATCTGGCGACAAATTTCAGAACCAATCGAACCGCCGGCTCCTGTCACCAAGATGGTCTTACCTGTAATTTCTGCACCCAGACGTGATTCGTCAAGGCGAATTTCCTGACGGCCCAAAAGGTCTGTGATATCAATTTTTTGGAAACCACTACCTGATTGATGTAATCCTTGAACAACTGTCTCAACTTTAGGCATCTTGTAACATTTGACACCTAGTTTATTACACATCTGCAAGATACGTTCATACTCTGATGGATCGAGCGAAGGGATTGCTACGATAACACGCTCGATTTGGTGACGTTTGGCCAATTCAGGTAGATTGTCATAAGAGCCTAGGACTGGGATTCCACCTAGTTTTTGCCCTTTTTTCTTTTCATCGTTGTCCAAAATCCCCACTATCTCAAGCTCACTGGTTGGATGTTGGTAGCTATTCATAAAGAGGGCACCACCATCTCCCGCACCAATCAAGAAGGTACGGCGATGCTCTCCATCTCCACTACCCTTTTTACGTTTAGAATAAATCAACTGCCAGGTGATGCGAGGAAGCAAGATGAGGAAGGTACTCAACAAAATGAAGAGCACGATGAAACGGATAGAAAATAATGGAAGAAAGGCATAGCAGATTCCATAAGAAAGAACACTACTGAGTGTCACTCCAAAAAAGATTTTCATAAAATCCGTAATCTTACTGTAGCGACTAATACTAGCATTCAGCCCCCAAAATGCAATTATGATTTGATAGAGAAGGAAGGCTAAAAGAGTGTAGATCACATAGTCCACAGGCGCAGGATTTATAAGGCCATAAAACAAGATATAAGATACGATGATGGAAACCACCATACTCAGAATATCAAATATCCCCCAAAATACTTGTTTTTGCTGTTTATTTAAAATTTCAACCAGATCAATCACGTAATCTGTTAGTTTTTTATTCATAGGAATTTACTCCCCCTTAAAAGAGTCAGATGATACTATTGTTATGATAACCCGAATCGTTCAATCTATCAGGTCTTACTTGCTCTTTCTTAAAAGTTTGACAAAGATAAACTGACGAACAAAACCTGGACAAAGTGCAACAATTGCCTGAATGAACATACTTTTAGCATATTCCATGTAAGAAATTTGCCCTCGCTCCAGCATTCGTTTGCGAGCTTGACGGTAGAATTTAAGGTAACGCAAGCCGCCTCGACGCTCAAACATCCCTGCACCTACACGAACCTTACACAAGATTTGATCTAGGTTGCCAGTCTTGGCACCTGCCGTAATCATATTGAGCCAAAGGAGATCATCCTCCATGTAAAGCCCGTCTTCGTAGTTGCCCGCCTTGAGGACCATGTCCTTTTTGAACATGACTGTCATATGGTTAAAGGCGCTTCTCATTCTCTGATAAGCCACAATGTCTGCGTGCTGAGTTGGAACACGACGATAAGACACAATCTCATCTGGATTGTCAATAAACTCTGCAATCTGCCCACCTAAGAGATCGAGATTTTCTTTCTCCATCAGTTGAAGCTGTTTCTCAAAACGATCCGGAACGGCTAAATCGTCCGTATCCATGCGAGCAATAATGTTATACTGGCACTGCAAAACACCGTAACGAAGAGCCAAGCCTAAACCTTGATTTTGCTCTAAGGGGCACCGTTTCACTGGAATGTCTGACTGAGCTTCCACTTCATCTAGCACCTGATAGAGCTCAGGCGTGAGGGGCCCATCCTCAACAAGAACAAGTTCACTCGGTTTCAAGGTTTGATTTTGAACACTTTTGATAGCATCTCTCAAAAACGTCGGGTTTTCCTTTACATAGACCGACATCAAGACGCTGATTTTTTGCTTTTCAGGCACCGTTTTTCTCCAATATATAGATTTCCTTCCACTATTTTATCACAAATTTTCTCACTTTCCTATTTTTATATCAAATCAAGGAAAATTCTAGTAAAGAAATGTATCTCCTTTCACTCTATTCTCGCTTAAATCAATCGAACTTTCTTAGCTATCATTACTTGACATTATATAGAAAAAACCTTAAAATAAGCTGTTAATAAAATCATCTATTCGAGGTTTTTATGAAAAAACAATCACTCTTTTTTATCCTAGGAATTCTCTTAATCGGTACCGTTTTACGCTCTCCTTTCACTGCTCTTCCAACCATTTTAAGAGATATCGCTCAGGGACTAGGAGTGGAGGTTAGCTCTCTTGGGATTTTAACCAGTCTCCCTCTCTTGATGTTCGCTCTTTTCTCTGCTTTTGCAAGCCGCTTGGCACAAAAAATCGGGTTGGAACATCTCTTTACTTACTGTCTCCTCCTCTTAACTGTTGGCTCTGTCATTCGGATTTTCAATCTTCCCCTTCTCTATCTAGGGACCCTAATTGTGGGAGCAAGCATTGCGATCTTCAATGTACTCCTCCCAAGTATGATCCAGGCAAATCAGCCTCAAAAGATTAGCTTCCTAACGACACTCTATGTCACTTCTATGGGGATTTCCACAGCTATTGCTTCTTATCTATCTGTCCCTATTACCCAAGCTAGTTCTTGGAAAGGTCTCATCCTTGTACTCAGCTTTCTCTGCTTGGTCACTCTGCTAGTCTGGTTGCCAAATCATCGCCACAACCACCACCTAGAAAGCCAAAAAGAAAAGCAAGTCAAAGAAAATATTCTAAAAAGTAAAGATGTCTGGGCTATCATTATCTTTGGCGGGCTTCAGTCCTTGCTCTTTTATACAAGTATGACCTGGTTGCCAACTATGGCTATTAGTGCTGCTCTTTCTAATAGCGATGCGGCTCTTCTAGCTTCTATCTTCTCGCTGATCAGCATTCCTTTTTCCATGACCATCCCAAGTCTGACGACTCGTCTATCTGATTGCCACCGTCGAATCATGCTGGCAATCATCTCTATCGCTGGTATGATGGGAATTGCCATGCTCTTGTACCCAAGCAACAACTTCCTCTACTGGCTAGTCGCTCACCTCTTAATTGGAACGGCCTGTAGTGCTCTCTTTCCTTATCTCATGGTTTGCTTCTCACTTAAGACCAGCTCGCCTGAAAAGACTGCGCAACTCTCAGGCCTGGCGCAAACAGGGGGCTACATCTTGGCGGCCTTTGGTCCTACCTTGTTTGGTTATAGCTTTGACCTTTTCCAATCTTGGATTCCAGCTGTCCTTGCCCTTCTAGCCATCGATATCATCATGACCATCTCACTCTTTATGGTGGATCGGGTTGATAAAATTCTTTAAACTTCTAGTTTTTACTAGGAGTTTTTTTATATATAAAATTTTTACACATATTTCTTGACAGGGCTTTCAACTTGAGATACAATATATTTGAAAAGAGTATATATAAAATTTTTATATAATATAAAGGAGGTTTCCCATGTACTTCCCAACATCCTCTGCCTTAATCGAGTTTCTCATCTTGGCTGTACTGGAGCAGGGAGATTCTTATGGTTATGAGATTAGCCAAACCATTAAACTCATCGCCAATATCAAAGAATCTACGCTCTATCCCATTCTCAAAAAATTGGAAGCCAGTGGCTTTCTGACCACCTACTCTAGAGAGTTTCAGGGGCGTATGCGCAAATACTACTCCTTGACCAATCGAGGCGTAGAGCAGCTCGTTACTCTAAAGGAAGAGTGGACGCTCTATACCGAAACCGTCAACGGCATCATAGAAGGGAGTATCCGCCATGACAAGAACTGACTATCTGACTCAGTTAGAAACCTATCTCCATAAACTACCTGAAGCTGACCGCATCGAAGCTATGGACTACTTTAAGGAACTATTTGACGATGCAGGTCCAGAGGGTGAAGAGGAACTCATTGCCAGTCTAGGAACCCCAAAAGAAGCTGCCCATGATATCCTCTCTGATCTTCTCGATAGAAAGGTCAATGAAGCCCCTGCTCAAAAGAATGATCGCCAACTGCTACACATTGCCCTACTTGCCTTACTAGCAGCCCCTATCGGAATTCCGGTCGGGATCGGCATCCTCATGGCCATCATCGGTATTTTTATCGCAGCTGTCTCCGTCATTCTAGCCTTTTTCGCTGTTTCGGTGACGGGTATCCTGCTAGGTGGACTCTTTATCGTAGAGAGCTTTAGTGTCCTAGTCGAAGCCAAATCTGCCTTTATCTTGATTTTCGGGGCTGGTTTGCTTGCTATCGGTGCTTCTTCTCTTGTTCTACTAGGTATCTCCTATGTAGCTCGTTTCTTTGGCCTCCTGGTCGTTCGCTTGGTGCAATGGATTCTTAAAAAAGGAAAGAGAGGTGACAGACATGCGTAAATTGACGAAAGGATTTCTCATCTTTGGTGTGGTTTCTACAATCCTTGGTTTTATCATGATCATTGTAGGCGCCCAGTCCAATGGTATTCAAAGTTTGCTTGCCATGTCAAAAGACCCCGTCTATGACAATCGTATCGAAGAAGTGACCTTTGGAAGCGAAGTGGAAAAACTTGATTTGACCCTTGAGGAACACAGCCTAACCATCACAGAGTCTGTAGATGACAAGATCCATATCACCTATCATCCTTCCGTGTCTAGTCGTCACGATCTGACTACTGGCATGAGTGACAAAACACTGAGCGTCACTGACAAACAAGCCTCCCAACATCGTTTTCTCGGTTCAGGAATCGAAAGCCTACTTCGTATCGCCAGCAACTATTCTCATCGTTTTGACGAAGTCGTTCTCTCCCTACCCAAAGGAAGAAAGCTGCAAGCTATCACCGTCTCAGCCAATCGTGGACAAACTAATATTCGTCAAGCCAACCTTGAAAATGCAACCATCAAAACAAAAGGCTATCTCTTAAGACTAACAGAAAGTTCTATCAAGAACAGCACATTAACGGCACCTCATATCATCAATATCTTTGATGCCGAATTGACAGATAGTCAGGTCAAGACGGAGGGAGCACACATCTATGCTGAAAATATCCAAGTTCACGGCAAGGTCGAGCTAGAGGCTTATTCAACTCTACAACTCATTCTCTCCCAGAAAGAGACCGACCGTATCAATCTAGAAATTTCTTCTCAGCATGGTGGTATCTATCGTCAACCCAAAGAAGAACATCGTGGACAAAAAGAGAATGTACTTGCCAACCCTTATAAAACCGAAAAAGCAGATATCAAGAATTTACTCATTGCAAAAGCCAACCAGGATATCTACCTACCTAAAGAGGAGCACTCTGCTCCATCTAGAAACCATTGACAAAAACGCTTTCATCTGCTAGTCTAAAGATAGAAAACGACCATAAAAAAGGAGGTTCCACCATGACACAAGAATGGTTTGAAAGCGCCGATCTTGAGAAGAAATCAGCTCAGACGAAATCGGAAATCCAGCCCGACCAACCAGAGACTTCGGATACTGTAGAGACCGCACCACAAGCAAGCCAAGAAACTCCTATCTCACCTAAAGAGTCGGAAAGGCATGAGGAGGAAGCTCCCGAAACGATAGAAGAAACCCAAACCGAGGAAGAGGGAGAAGGGAAGGAGGAAGAGGAACACAAGCAAGAAAACCCTGCAAAAGAGAAAAGTATTCTCAGCAAGGCTTTAGAAAGTCCCTATATCCCAGACATTGACCCCCGCAAAACTGCTCGATTCAAAGAAGAAATCGCACTATTTTGGTCTTGGCTGCTGGATGCTATCCAAGAACCAACTACCAGCAAGACTAGAGACCAAAAGCATCGTTACAGTGTCTTTGCCCTACTCACCTTGCTGTCGTCAATCAACCTTTTCTTTAGTATCTATCATATCAAGCACCTCTACTATGGCTATATGATTTCTATTGCTAATAGTTCTCCTAACCAGCTCCCACCTTTAGATCTCTTTGCTGGACTTTCGATTCTGGTCGCTAGCGCTCTATTTTACTTTTCCATCATTTTGGGAGGCTTTACTGTCCAACGTGTGCTGGATCAGGAGAGTGACTTCACATTCCAAGAAGCCTTCGATCGGTATAGTAGACTCTTTGCTATCCCACTCGTCCTAACAGCTCTAGCAAGTTTCTTTGCACTCTTTGGTGGCTTACGATTTGCTGGCATCCTCACTCTTCTAAGCATGGCCATCTTTGCCCTTGCCAATCTCTTTGTGATTAGCAAGCCAAGTAAGACCAGTAGCCTCGACCCATTTTATCGATTCTTGCTAGCTGTCTTACTTGATGGCGCTATTCTCTTACCCTTCTTCATTGCAGAGTTAGCGCTGACAGTGGACTACCTTCGCATCCTGACATTCTTTTAACCAAAATCCCTGCCATTTGTTAATGACAGGGATTTTTATGCTTACTCTTTTTTGGACAAGGTCTACTCGATGCTTGTCAATTCTTCAAAACCTTGTCCTAGGATGGGTTGAATTTCTAGAATTCATTAGTATTATAATATTGCTATGAAACTCGTTATTCCAAATATTTTGCAAATTAGTTATAGGTAAAATGAAGATTAGAATCTACCAATCTCCATTTTTTAACTTTTAATGAAATTCATCCATATTAATAACTTTGCTTGCTCTAGCAATAACATCCTTATCATGAGTCACGACAATAACAATCTTTTCCTCGTTCACTAATTTCTCAACCTCATTTAGAAATAATTCAGTTGAGTTTCTGTCCAAATTTTCTGTAGGCTCATCGAATAGATAGATGTCCTTTTCTTGTGATAAACTCCTCATGAGTAGAATTTTTTGTTTTTGACCTTGCGAAATATTGGTGGCTTTCCCATCAATCTGATGACTCAGAGATACATTGAGATTCAGACTATCAAGATTATTTGATTCATAGTTTTCCTTATTAAATAGGGTGAAATTAATATTTTTTGAAACACTTCCAGGGAATACATGAAATTCAGATGAATACACGCTTAAATAATCCAAAATATCAGTCTCCTCTAAAGTAGAAAAACTTTCCATTCCATTCAGTACAATATCACCCTCTGTTGGAGAAGATAATCCCTGAATAATATTCAAAAGAGATGATTTCCCAGTTCCATTACCGCCTGTAATAACGGTTAATTCACCACTATTAAACTCGAAATTTAATTTATTAAACACCGATCTTTCATCCCATTTTTTACATAAATTCCGACATGACAACTGTTTAATTTTAGCTACTGAAACAGGAATAACATCCCTTTTCGCTTCTACCTCCTCTGTTCCAATAAACTCAAAGGAATATTGACTTTTTTTTCAATGCTACCCAAGATGTAATTAAAGAACTTAAAATGCTGGATAAAAGTAATAGAATCAAAATACTATTTGCATACTCTGCTATATGTTCATAATCTCTCATAGAAATTATAGTAGCAATCAAAAATGAACCAGTTAAACCGATAAATATCTGAGTAGAAGCTAATAATCTATTGGTAATATGTGTACTATCTAGTTTCGTTCCCAACAGTTCATTGAGTCTTTCATTAAATTCTTTGATAAAGTCGCTAGATTTTTGGAAACTTATAATATCTTGCAAACCATAAATTGTATTTTCTACAAGAGAACTAAAGTTAGAACTCTTAGCAATAAATTCTCGTTGATTTTTTACAACTTTTCGTATCTCAAAATTTACATATAAACCAAGAATAACTATAGATAAGCTTGTAACTGCGAAAATAATGATATTCAATTTTAATAGCAATAATAGTAGCAAGCAAAACACTAAAAGCTGTACCTTTAAGTAAAATTTTTGCATAATACCTGTTGCTGATAACAACAAATTCCAAAAATAACTACTAACATACTCATAATTCTTAGTTAAAGAAAAATCATTTAATTGGTTCTGATAAAAAGAGGACAGAATATCATTTAAAAAATCATTCTCAATCTTTCCTTTTAATCTCGTTTCTAATATAGAGAACTGCCAATACAAATATGAAGCTAATATTATTGAAGCGAGACTAAATAACTGAAAGCTAAACTGAATATTAAGCAGATTAGACATTGTTATTTGTAGAAAAAAAGCAATAGTAACTGGTAAGATAATTTTGGCTATTCCCAAGAAAAAGATTGCAAACTTTCTCTTCCAACTAAGTGAAGATAGAAATCTATGATATAACTTATCTGCATAGCTCAAAGTAACAACACCTTTTCTATCTTCTAAATTAACACTCTCACTCTTTTGGGGAATTAAAACAATTCCTACACTCTGACTAAAAAGTTCTAAACTTGAAATTTTCTCAATTTCCTCATTTGCAGGATCAGAAACCGTCAATAAATTACTATCTCCATCTAATACAACAATATAATGAGGTAAACCAGCTCTTTCTACTACCATCAAATAAGGAAATGATACGTTATTTAACAAACTAGGAGTGTCAATTTGATAAGAATCCGCATCAATACCATAGCTTTTTAGCATACCTTCTATTTCAAACAAAGACAGTCCTTGGTGATTATTATTATCAAATTGTAGACTATCTAAATGTTCTAATTTTGGGAAATAATAAGAAATGATTGTCTTTACACAAGCCATTCCACAATCCAGCAAAGTTGCTTGTTTATAGTGACTAACCATTATTTTCTCCTTTTTCAACACTTATCTTACTATAGCCATCAACTTCAATGACGCTATTCGAAGTTTGATTTGTGGTAGGAACCCTTAAAATTTCTCCTGTATTGTTTGTATGTAAAGTATAAATCCCATCAAAATCTTGAGGAACTGTAATAGATACATCGCCAACAAGAGTATCTATAAATATTTTTTCGAAAGTAGCATTTTTCCCTAAGGAAATAGTTACATATAACTTGTCTTTCCCTTCTGAACTCAGAGCCAAATTAAAACCATGTTGTGAAAATGGTAGATATAGACTATCTGAACTCATTTTAACGTTTTTAGATATATTATTCGCTGATTCTTCGGAAACTTTTCCTTCTATTTGAACACTTGTTTCATCTGATTCACTCTTTACAACTTTAACATCAATTGCTTGCTTTGAGCCATAAAACTCTAACGTTTTAATACTTTTAGAAGAAAGAGTCCATGATTGTTTCACACTGATTGTCGTCTCTCCTCGTTTTAAGGTTAATAAAATTCCAGCTACTACAAACAGTAACAACAGCCCAACTACAATTCCTATTTTTTTCATCATTAGTCCTCCTACTTAAATTCTTTTTTACTAAATACAGCTAACGCAAGCACAAGTACTGCTATACTCACCACGATAGGATAGCATACGTTTGTAAGGGTAAATTGACTAAAACTTGGTGATGCTTTCAAATTTAAAGTCATCAGTAAATAGTCTTTCACACTCTCACCAGAGTTTGGAAGGACGTAAGCCAATAGGTTATCAAATAGTAAAATGTAGAGTGTATAAATCATACATGATTCATAAACCTTATCAAATATTTGAAAAATCAATAACGAGATACTTATAATGACAGAATAGTATGGTAGTTGGTGTAAAAATGTCGAAACAATCAACACCATATCCCCTTCCAAATAAACAAGAGCTGTTAAACTATAAAAAATAATCACATATAGGAAAGACAAACAAAAGGTTCCCAAGGTTTTATATAAAAATAACTTCCATCGTTGTTTTTCTTTTGTGAGCAGAATATTGATCGTACGGAAACTATAATCTTCCCCCCAGAAAAATAAATTGGCAGAGATAAAAAGCAAAGGAATGAAACCACTCACATTTGAAATCAACACTCGAAATGCCGGCTCATTTTCATTTGATGACTTAAAAAATAAGGAGAATAACAAAATTAATAATCCTATCAACAAACTAGGAAGCACTCCTCTTTTTTCCCAGTAAAATTTATACATATCTGCTTTAAGAGAATTCATGACTCTCCTCCTTTCTTAAATCATCAGATAATATTACGCAAATAGTAGTCCTCAAAGCGTTCCTTCTTAATATAAATATCCTGTATTACTAGATTTGAAGCGACACTATATTCCAAAATAGCCATTAATTTTTCCTTCTCTGTCACAACCAGATAGTCATCCTGCTCAAAATGGTCAACGCCCTCTTTTTCTAAAAACATTTGTAGAATCTGATTATCACTTGTCTTTAGGAAAATTTTTTCAGATAAATTGGTCGCTAGCATTTGTGAACTCATCACATTTAGAATCTTTCCTTGTTTCATGATGATATACTTATCTGTTATAAATTCCAATTCTGACAGAATATGGCTCGAGATTAAAAAAGTAACTCCTAACTGATCCCTTAAATTCAAAATCATTTTTCTTAAATCTGAAATCCCTTGAGGATCTAACCCATTCACGGGTTCATCTAAGATAATAAGCTCTGGATTATCCAAAAGCGCAATTGCTATCGATAATCTTTGTTTCATGCCAAGAGAATAGTTTTTTACTTTTCGATCCCATGACGGTTCAGGCAAGTGAACCAATTCCAACATTTTTGTGATATCTGTCTTTAAACCAAATCTTGTTTTATAATATTGCAGGTGTTGACGTCCAGTCAAGTTTGGATAAAGGGCAGGTGATTCGATAATACTGCCAATCTTATGCTGCGAAACACTCTCGATTTCTCCCTTATCAGCTCGAATGAGTCCTAGGAGAATTCTCATTAATGTTGTCTTGCCAGCACCATTTTCACCAATAAGGCCACATATTTCCCCTTTCCCAATATCAAAGGAAACATTATGGAGAACCTGTTCTTTTCCATATGTTTTATCGATATTTTTAAGACTTAAAATCACACGATTCATAGTTTCTCTCCGTTCATTAGATCTTTTGGCTTCATGAATTATCCTCCACCTCTGAAATTCCAAAATTCTTTACATCTGTAACTTCCTCAGGCAGAATTAAAACTCGCTCTTCACCTGCATCTAAAATTGCTAGGCGAAAGACTTCGTTATTTAATACTATCTCTACCAACTTTTGATCAGTCGTGTTATTTCGAATTATCAAACTGTGGCGAGTTTGTATAAAAGTCTCTAGTGAGATACTAAGATTGCTCATCTCTTCCCTCCTAACCCAAATAACTCTCTTGACTTTTCATTACATCTCTAGTTTACCGCTTTCAAAAACAAAAAAACATGACAAAAATGTCATGTTAGCTCTTCATTTCCTCAAAAGTTTTTAAATCTCTTTCTTTTTCTCCCAATATACGCGCTTCTAATACTGAGTCCCCAAATGCTTGAGCACAAACAATAGCTCTGTCATATAATTGGATAGCTTTTTCCTTATCCTGTTTATGAAATAAGGTACACATAGCATCTAGCATATCGACAATTGGCTTGTTTTGAAAATCCTGCGATAAGGTCATCAATGTGTTCATTGCCTTAACATAAGGCTCAAAAGTGGAGTAAGATTTTTCCATCCATTGAACAGCTAAAGAATCAAGCACAGTTCTTTTTAACATATAGGCTGTCTCTAAATCTGATGAATTTGTTTCTCTTATAAGTTTTTTAGAAAGCATCCAAAATAGTTCAGGATTATACTCAGTCGGTCTTGCTAAACATGAAACAAAGTACAGCTTTATCAAAAGCAAATCATTCACCGAGTAGTTTTTCCTTATCTTTACTTGCTCAAAATACTCATCAAGCAAAGCATCGCCAAACCCTGCATCTTCACTTACAAAGACATCAAAACTAGCTTGTAAGGCACTAACAGCAATCTGCTCATCCTCAGGTAGACTGTCATAATAGTGTTCGTAAACTCTTTCAAACAACTCTTCCTTAACCTGGATTCTATCATCATCTCCATAAGTTTGAAACTTAATAAGTTTATCCTTTACTATCAAGTACTCTGAAGGTAAAATCATATGATCCATATCTACTATATGTGAAATTGGACAACCTAGTTTGTAAGCTATATACTCTACCTTAGATAAACTTGGGGAAGACTGCCCTGATTCAATCCGTGCTAATTGGCGCACCGTTATCTCAGTTTCATCATCACAAAGAGTTTCACGAGTGATATGTTTCATCTCTCGCAACATTCGGATTCTTTTACCTACTTCCTTCTTGATATCCATCTCAAGATCTCCTGATCATTATTTAACGAACAATATTCTATTTTTTGTTATATTATACTATTTTTCATTGAACTAAGCAATTTTTGAAATTTCACATTACAAAACCTAACTAAGCTAAACTATCTTTCGCATGCTAAATAGCAGTTGACCTGCTTTACTTTTCTTGTGCCAATTCTTCAAAGTCTTTTCCCAAAATGGCTTGTACTTCTAGTTGATTGGCATCTAGTTGGTGGTAAAATGCTGTTGGTAATGACTCTAGGAATCTTGCATAATCCAAGCGAGCGATGGCTTCATAGTCTTCTGCTTTTGAGCCATCACCAGAAATCGTCACTAGGTCAATCTCCCAAATAAGCTCCTTGCCCGCCAGCTGCTCGGTATAAGGAGCTGGTACAAAGGGTTCCTTTGGCAAAATCGTCTTGACTCCCTGGGCTAGGTGATAGATACCGTGCACCTTACCTTGGGCGTCTGGGTAAAATTTCACACTGGCAAGGTAGGCATCAGATCCTTGAACCTTCTTGACCAGCTCTTCAAAACGTGCCAATCCATCCTCAGCCAAAAAGCTCTCGAGGTATTCCTTGTTGAGATAGATAGGGGACAAGAGTCCTTGGCAATATACTAAACGAATCGCCTTATCCGCTAAATAATGCTTGACCGTTTGTCGGAAATAAGCTTCAAAATCAAAACCATCTAGCCCTTCTACCGCTTCCCCCAACTTGCTCGATAGGGCCTGGAGGAGAGTCTCTACAATCTCCCAGTCCGCTCTAGTAAGAAAATCTGGAATCACCACTTGATAGCCTTTTCGGCTATCCACATAGTTGACCTTGAAGAGAAATTGCGACTGGCCTACAATCCCACACTCGATATACTCGAGACGATTGAGGGACTGACGGAGATAGACCGCATCATAACTGTGTGACTCCAAGCCCTCCACCAAGGCCAAGATAGACTTGGCAGTCAAAACCTCCTGTTGTCCTAGAATGCTTTCTTTATTTGGGATAAAAAATGTTTTCGCCATAACTGGCCTCCTTTGAAATCGTTTACACATAGTATAACCTATTTTCCTGAAAGATACAGAAACAAACTTTAGATTTTTAGATAAAAAGCATAGAAAAACAGCCCCTAAGGACTGTTTGATGTTATACAGTAGCTGCTTGATCCAAGCTTTCACCGATTGCAGCTAGGCGCTCGATCACTTCTGCTTGTGTCAATTCATTTTCGGAAACATAGCGGTTGCGTGGGTGAACACGACACTCGTGTGAGCATCCACGAAGGTACTTGTCTTCATTTTCCTCTGATGTCAAGATACGACGGTTACAGAAGGGATTTCCACAGTTGACATAGCGTTCACATGGTGTTCCATCAAACCAGTCTTTTCCTACGATGGTTGGGTTGACATGGTTGACATCAACGGCGATACGCTCGTCAAAGACGTACATTTTCCCATCCCAAAGTTCACCTTGAACTTCTGGGTCTTTACCGTAAGTTGCGATTCCTCCGTGCAATTGGCCAACATCTTTGTAGCCTTCACGGACCATCCAGCCTGAGAATTTCTCACAGCGAACTCCACCTGTACAGTAAACCACGACACGCTTGTCCATGAATTTTTCCTTGTTGTCACGAACCCATTGTGGCAACTCACGGAAGTTGCGGATGTCTGGACGGATAGCTCCACGGAAGTGTCCTAGGTCGTACTCATAATCGTTACGTGTGTCAAGGACAACAGTGTCTTCGTCAAGAAGGGCTTCTTTGAACTCTTTTGGAGACAAGTAAGCACCTGTTGTTTCAAGTGGATTGATGTCGTTGTCAAAGTCGTTGTCTTCCAAACCAAGGTGGACAATTTCTTTCTTGTAGCGAACAAACATCTTCTTGAAGGCTTGTTCATTTTCTTCGTCAATCTTGAACCAGAGGTCTTCCATGCCTGGGAGGCTGTGAACGTAGTCCATGTATTTTTGAGTTGTTTCGTAGTCACCTGAAACAGTCCCGTTAATCCCCTCGTCAGCGACTAGGATACGGCCTTTGAGACCGATTGATTTACAGAAAGCCAGGTGGTCTGCCGCAAATTGCTCTGCGTTTTCAATTGGAGTATAAAGGTAGTAAAGTAAGACACGAATATCTTTTGCCATAAGATTTGTTCTCTTTTCTATTCTTAAATTTTCAGAATTTTTCATTCAACTATACTAGTATACCCACTTGGGAAAACGAATGCAATTTATTTGACCGGAAATTGTATAGAGAGACCTGCCACTGCACTTCATCAGTAACCATAGCGAATCGCAGATAATTCTCTCAATTTTTTGATTTGCTTAGCTTGACTTTCTGACAAACTTAGCTTGTTATCAATCAACACACGTGAGATGTCAACATTCATTTGACTCAGAATAAATGGAGTAGAGGTTCCATCGTCCTTTAATCGTTTTTTATAAATCACTAACTGATTTTTCAGGGGAGTAAGTTGAGGCGCATCCTTTATATCTTCCAATAGATAATCAATGATGGCCATCGCTTCACAACGTCTTTCACTTCCTCCAGCAAACCATTTTAATTGTGTCATACTCATTTCCCTCCTGAAATTCGCTTATAAATTGAAAAACTATAATTCCTAACTCTCGTGCCAGTATTTTACCCAAACACCCTATGTAAAAAAGTCAGCAAAAATGGCAAGGTCGCTACAATATTATTGATCACATGCACCGCATAGGATGGATAAATGCTCTTGGTATAGCGTGTCAAACCAGCAAAGATGATTCCAAATGTTGCAAAGACGAAGATATCTAACAGACTAGGAAAGTTTGAAAAATGAGGGAGAGCAAATAAAATAGAAGGAAGAAGCAAATCAAGACCACATCTCGAATCTTTAAAAAAGGCGTGTTGCAGTAATCCTCTGTAGATTAACTCTTCCATCAGTGGAACCAGAAAGAACAGGGCTATATAGATACCTAGCTCTGCAAAGTTAGTCCCACTATAACCAATCAATAGAGCCCAACCTTCAGCAGTTGACTGAACATATCTAGCTGTATGAATATTAAAAGATATATGAACTACCGCTACTAGGACTGTCAAGATTGAATACCAGAACCATTTTTTTCTCGGAATGCGAAAGAGATAACCATGGCCTGTCTTAAGCAGAATCCAAATCATGACTCCACTAAATAGCAGACTTAAGATATTTTGAATCCAGAAGATATTTCCTACCTGAGAAGAAAATTGCCAATAATTTTGAACAATAGACGTCAGCTGAGAAAGACCAAATACGAAAAATAGGTAAGAGAAGACAGCACTCATTTTGAAAAGAAGGCGATATTTTTTCATAATAAATCCCCTATAGATGTATGTGTATCACATCGCATAAACCCTCAGAACCACTCTTTTCATTTTTACATCCTAAAAATCACTACCTCCCCTAGAGAACTAAGGAAGGCAGTGATCACATTTTTAGGAATTAGGAATGAATACACGAAATCAATCGTTCTTATGATTTTTTGTTTTTCAAGAATTCATCGTATTGTTTTTGCATTTCGTTCAATACTTTTTCGTAGGCACCTTCAGATTTCAATTTTTCCATCAATTCTGGAATAGCTTTATCTGGGTCTACAGTACCAGTGTTGATAGCTGTATCGAATTGTTGCATTGTGTTAGAAATTGCTGAGATTTCAGATTTCACACTGTCAGTGTTAAAGATGAATCCAAGTGCTGGAGATTCTTTAGCTTCTGCCAATTGTTTCTTAGAATCTTCGATTTGTTGGTCTGTAACGTTTTCGTTGATGTAAAGAATCCAGTTGTTACCAGTGTTCCAACCTGACATGTGAGTGTTTCCTTTATATCCATCAAGAACGCGTACACGGTTTTCTTTACCTTCAACTTTTTCCCAGTTCTTGCCTTCTGGACCGTAAACAAGGCCGTTCAAGAGTTCTGGGTTCGTGTTCAAGAGGTTCAACACTTCCATTGATTTTTCTTTGTTCTTAGAGTTGTTTGAGATAACAAAGTTAGCAACTTGTGTTGTTTGGTTTTTCTTGATAAAGTTAGTGATTGGTTTGATTTGGATGTCTTTGTTAGCAACACGTGAAAGCAAGCTGTTACCGTAGTCAGCTGGTCCTACTGTTTCTTCACGAACGAACCAAGTATCTTGTTGAAGGTCAAATGAAGTGTCGCTTGTTGCTACGTCTTTTGGAATGTATCCTTCTTCATAGAATTTGTGAAGAGTCTTCAAGTGTTCTTTGAAGCGAGGCACTTCGTAACGGTTTACGATCTTAGTAGTGTCTCCTTCAAGGTCGATAACGAATGGAAGTCCGTTTGGCACTGGGTAATCAAAGTTATCAGATGGGATAAAGTTCTTCGTAACCGCAAATGGTACTACGTCTGGAGCTTTTTCTTTGATTTGTTTCAAGACTGGTTCAAGTGTTTCGTATGAAGTGACACCTGAAATGTCAATACCATATTTTTCAAGAAGAGCGCCGTTGAAGGCAAAGTTTTGAGATGATGCAACGTTAGCTGCAACTGGAACAGCATAGATCTTACCATTTACAGTGTTCCCTTTGATGTAAGCTGGGTCAAGTGCTTTGTAAAGCTCTGCTCCTTCTTTCTTGTACAAATCAGTCAAGTCAGCGTAAGCACCTTTTTGAGCATTTACAACATAGTTATCTGTAAAGGCGATATCATAGTTTTCACCAGATGATGTGATAACAGACATTTTCTTGCTGTAGTCACCCCATCCGAGGTATTGGATATCCAATTTAGCACCAACTTTTTCTTCGATGATTTTGTTGGCATTTTCTAGCAATTCATCCAAGTTATCTGGTTTGTCACCGATTTGGTACATTTTAAGAACAGGTTTTTCACTTGAAGCAGTGTCAGCAGCTTTTTTGTTGTTACCTGTAAGGTTCCCACAAGCAGCAAGACCAGCAGCCAAAGCGACTACGCTAGCAGATGCAAAAGCATATTTTTTCCAGTTTTTCATGATAAAAACTCCTTTTTTTAATTTTAAACTTATAAACGATTTAATAATTTGTAACTTCAGTCACTAAGATGAAGTTGGGAAGGGAGAAACGGTGTTTCTCAGCAAGTGCTATTCTTTCACACCACCGATCGTCAAGCCTTTAACAAAGTAGCGTTGGAAGAATGGATACAGAATCGCGATTGGAAGGGTTGCAACCACAACCATGGCCATACGACCTGTTTCTTTTGGAAGAGCGACTCCCAGTTGACCAGATAGGCCGACTGCTTTTGCAATGTAGTCCATATTTTGTTGGATTTGCATGAGCAAATATTGCAATGGATACAAGTTGTCACTCTTGATGTAAAGAAGGGCGTTGAACCAGTCGTTCCAGAAACCAAGAGCTGTCAAAAGCGTGATGGTTGCGATACCTGGAAGTGACAAGGGCAAACAGATCTGGAAGAAGATCCGAGCTTCACTGGCACCATCGATACGAGCAGATTCGAGAATGGCTTCTGGAATGGTCTTCTTGAAGAAGGAACGCATCAAAATGATGTTGAATGGTGAGAGAAGCATTGGAACAATCAAGGCCCAAACGGTATCACCAAGTTGAAGCAGGCGAGTGACCACGATATAGCCTGGTACCAAACCAGCGTTGAACAACATACTAAGAAGAGCGAAGATCGTGAAGAATCTGCGGTACTTAAAGGTTGTCCGTGAGATGGCGTAGGCATAAGTGGTTGTAATGAAGACGTTGGTCACTGTTCCGACTACGGTTACAAAAACTGAGATAAAGAGCGCTTGGAGGATCTTATCTTTAAACTGAGCTAAGAACTGGAATCCGTCTACACCAAACTTCGAAGGGAAAAAGCTATATCCATACTGGAGGATGCTCTTTTCGTCTGTCACCGAAATGATGATAACGAAGATAAAGGGCAAGATACAAGAAAGAGCGATCAAACCAGAGATGATACTAAAGAAGATATCTGCTTTCTTACTGAAGGAGTGAATGCCGACATTATCGATTTTTTCTTTTTTAATTTTCTTTTCTGCCATATTCTCCTCCTTTCTAAAACAAAGCTGAGTTTGGATCGACTCGTCTTGCAAGCAAGTTTGATAGGATAACCAGAATCAAACCGACTACTGATTGGTAAAGGCCGGCTGCTGAAGCCATACCGATATCTGCTGTCTGAGTCAAACCATTAAAGACATATACGTCCAAAACGTTGGTTACATTGTAAAGCTGACCAGCATTGTGTGGGATTTGATAGAAGAGACCGAAGTCTGCACGGAAGATATTTCCGACTGCAAGGATGGTCAAGACTGTTACAAGTGGAGTCAACTGAGGAATGGTTACGTTGCGAATGCGTTGCCACTTGCTAGCCCCGTCCACTGTTGCTGCTTCGTAGTAGGTTGGGTCAATTCCCATGATCGTCGCATAGTACATGACACTGCTATATCCAAATCCTTTCCAAATACCTAGGAAAAGGAGAAGATATGGCCAAATGCCTAAGTCAGCATAGAAGTTGACTTCCTTCATGCCAATGGATGTTAGGAAATGGTTGAAGACCCCTTTGTCAATGTTTAGGAAGGCATCTGTAAAGAAACTGATGATAACCCATGACAGGAAGTAAGGGAACAACATAGACGTTTGGAAAATCTTAACCATTCTCTTAGAGCGAAGCTCGCTGAGGATAATGGCAATCCCTACTGATACAATCAAACCGATAAAGATAAAGCCGAGATTGTAGAGAACGGTATTTCGAGTGATGATAAAGGCATCTTTTGAACTAAACAAGAATCTGAAATTATCTAACCCGACCCATTTACTATTCACAATACTATCTATGAAACCATTACTGGTCATATGGTAGTCTTTAAAGGCGACCACATTCCCAAATACTGGAATGTAAAAGAATAGAATCAACCAGAGTGCCCCTGGTAAAACCATCAAGAGAAAAATCCAGTTATCTCTCAAGGTCTTTGAAAACTTTTTCATAATTTCCTCCCTTTTTATTCCTAAAAACTGATTTCATCGAATTTTTAGGTTTGATAACGATTACATTATTAGTATACTCCTATTTGAAGGTCAGGTTAAACTACTAATTATAGAAAAAACTCCACAAATTATTTTTTGTGGAGAAGTTTTTTATAAGAAATAGGTTTCACGAGAAACACTCTGCATACGATAAATGTATTTCCTCTTTACTAATTGAAAACTTGTTCTAATATTGGGTGATGAAACTCGACAAAATGAACCTGGGCATTTATGATATCCCCTGATTCATTTTTATCAATCTCTGGTCTTCCTTCGGTGTGTAAAAGAGCAGGATTACCATCCTTGTAGCCAAAGAGAATCACCTCTGTCTCTGCTTCATTCACATAGCAAGCTAGGATTTCAAACCGCCCAGAACCTGAACCTGCACTATACCCATACCATTTAAAAGTATAATTCACCCCATCTACTTGTCCAAATTGCATTATCTGGTCTGGCACTGCTAGTCCATAGTAGTGACCATATGTTGCTAAGTTAGTTGACTTAAATCTTTCACCTTTACTATCCGAATAGGATTCCATGGCTGTTTTTATCTTGTCTATTAAAGAACTATTATCTGTATCTGGCTCGCTCTCTGTAGTTACACTTGTTTTTAATAGAAATTCCTTAAAACGTTGCGCTAAATCCGTATTCTCAGTCTCTTCAAAATTTGCAGTAGGGATAGTTTCCAGTGTCTTATCGGTATGCAAGACCTGTGCTTGCCCATCTTTCAGTGTAAATAGGTAAAAATGCTTGTCCTGATTGTCATAGTAGGCATCCAAAACCAAGTAATCATAGGCATTGTCACTCTATACTCCAAAAACATTCCATTTGACACTTTTCTGAGAGACAGTTGTTGCTTCTAATTTTTTGATGAGATCATTCTTTTCATCAAAGTTTCTATGCTCTAGTCTATGATAGGACTGCCCCATAGAAGAAGCCCAACTTGCAAACTCTTCTTCCCACTTTTCGGTGTTGTATTGGATTAGCTTCTGAAAATCTGAGTAGTTCTTCATAATCAAGGCTTGATCAGTCGGATTAGATAACTGGAGTTCTTCCATGGCTGCAACTGTAGCAGCCATAGGTGATTGCACAGTTGCGTCCTTGACTTCTTTTTCGTGCGAAAGAGCCTTCTGATAGGAATCTGCTAGGTAGTAAAAATAGTTGGTTACTTCTTTTGCTTTTTGCTCCCTCGCTGTTGACGGACTAGTTGCGCCATCCTCTGTCGTTTTATGACCGGCAGATAAGACTAGCATGCTAGTAGCCAGGACTAGTAGTAGCCTTTTCATGGTCAGACCTCCAAACTATCTTTATACCTTCATTATACTCCTTCCAAGCTATTTTTTCTATTGTACTCCTTGCTCTCAGAGATAGCTCCGAAAAGAATAGGGATAATAGTCAGTTCAAAATATCTTATATAGACGGCTTAGAGATCATTTCAAGAACAGCTACTCCATCTCTCTTAAATATTAATCTCTTGATTGACTTTTGCTTTATTTAGTGTTATTTTCAATATGAAATGGGGATTCAATTAGAATGATCAAGGATAAACACCTATGCCCATCAAGCTAGTTCATAAATATCGACAATCATAATAAATATATAGCACTTTGATTCGACTCAAATATTGACGTCTGAATATCAAAATGATGAAGGAATTGAAGTCAATGAGAACTATAATCGTTTCGTTTATCATATTGTCAATCCTGATTGGAGGAATTCTATTACAGACCTTTCTCTCCAAAAAAGAAAGCAAGTGGCTTGGTTTAATCCTGCCGGGCATAACTTATGCCTTTTCTTTATTGATGGTCTTTTCTCTTGCCCATACTAACAGCATGACCTGGTGGGACATTTTCGGTCAGCTTATCTTAACTTTTTTTATTGCGAATATTCCTACCTCTGTTCTTTTAGCAATTTACTTCGCATGTCGAAAAAATCCTTAAAACAATGATTATACAGGATTTTGGGCAGGAGACTGAACACGAACAATTTATTAAGACAGCGTTTTTTCCTCTCATAACAGTCATAGTTTTTTATGCCCTGTGCTATTATGAGGATTGAGTGGAATTACAGGTGATGAGATGGGCTACAGCATGTTCTGTTTTTACATTTTGGGCCCTGCTGTCGAATTGTTATGTGGTTTTTCTGCTGGCAAAAAAAGGGGGTATCAATGGTTCTTCCCATTAACAGGGATTTTTAACTGGTTTATTCCATTTTTCCTGTTTGGTGGACGGTTTATTACAGCAGAATGAATTTCACTCACACTTATTGCAGCAGTTACAGCTATTCTCGATCTTTTAGCGGAGGCCTTTTCAGTAAAAAATACCGAATTAGTGCAAGATTTAAAATAAAAAGGAGGCGGCATCACTAAATGATGCCACCTCTTTTCTGTTTTAGCGAACAGACTCTGTATTTTCTTTGCCTAAGTCTCATTCTGTAAAACAAGGAAAAAGCCCCACAAGTCAACCAACTAAGGTTGCCTGCGGAGCTTTTCCCACTAGATCATCCATCTTTAAGCCATTTATAGTATTTCTTCAATGAATGACTGGACTGTTTATACTTTATAAAAAGTTTATTAATCCTCTTTTTTCTGACGTCCTGCCAAACCAAGAACTGATAGAAGCAAACCTAGACCTGTCAGCGTTACAAGGCTTGAACCAACTTGAGATTCACCTGTTCGTGGAAGAACTGATGCTGAAGTAGCTGGTGAAGCTGGATGTCCTGAGGTGAGCGGTGCCATTGGAGGAGTTGGTTTGACTGGAGTTGATGGAGTTACTGGAGGTTCTGGCTTAACTGGAGTATCCGGAGTATTAGGAACTTCTGGAGTTACTGGTACCGCAGTATAATGAACATCTTTGACAATGTTTTCTTGAGTAACCACTTCTGATGGAACAGTCGCAACATCCACAGTGTAACCTGGAATCACTGGCGATGGGACAGCATCGTAGTTTGCCTTGTCGCTTGTCCAATCCGTCGTGCTCACAACAGAGCCAGTTACCTTGTCTGTCGTTACTGTACGAGTCCAAGTCGCTGTTTGCACCTTGTCTGCTGGGGTTTGACCACCGGCACCGTGGTAGCGAACTGTCATGCTTACTTGTTTTGTTTCCTCAACTGAAACCGTTTTGTGTTTCAAGCGAATCACCACGTTTTGGTCTACGCTACTGTCGGTGTCAAACTGAGCTGGCAATTCATCCTTAGCAACCACTTTGTAACCCTGTGCCAAGTAGCCAGCTATCACAGTGTCGTATTTCGTTTTCGCAGCAGCTGGAAGAACCGTACCTGACTCACCTGTTGTCAATTCAACTTGATTTTCCAGAGTCTGACCGGTTGTCTCATCTACAACTGTGTAAGTAACCTTTTGGGTTTGAGGTGTATTCTGAGCAGTATAATGCACATCCTTGACAATGTTTTCTTGGGTAACCACTTCTGATGGAACAGTCGCAATATCTACTGTGTAACCTGGAATCACTGGTGATGGGACTGCGTCATAGTTTGCCTTGTCGCTTGCCCAATCCGTAGTGTTCACAACAGAGCCTGTTACCTTGTCTGTCGTTACTGTATGTGTCCAAGTCGCTGTTTGTACCTTGTCTGCTGGGGTTTGACCACCGGCACCGTGGTAACGAACAGTCAAGTTTACATTCTTGCTTTCTTGGATATCAGCTGTACCATGTTTTAAATGAACAACAACGTTTTGATCATAACTACTATCAAGGTCAAACTTAGCTGGAAGCTGCTCTTTTGACACCAATTCATAGCCTCGAGCCAGGTAAGTATACACGATTGAATTATACTTCGCTTCTGTGTCATTTGGAAGAGGAGTATCAGAGTTCCCACTTGTAAGCTCTTGCTTATCTTCCAGTGTGGTATTGGTCGTATCATCAATGATGGTATAGGTTACTTTTTGCTTGTCTGCCTTGTATTTAACAGTAACCTTGATGTCAGCCTGATCAGCAGTTACGTTTTCTGCGTCAACTTTAGCCTTATCTGGCGTGTAGCCATCAACAGTTGGAGAAACTACCTCTGGGAAGGTTCCGACCGACGGAGTCCAAGCACCTGGTGTAGTAACCTTCGTCACTTCATCTGTTTTCATCTCTCTAGAGAAAATCAAGGTCGTTTTCTTCTCTGGAGCAGCTGGTGTGTTATCTTCTTCGTAGACGTAGTTAATCGTTTGCGTTACAGTATTGGTTTCTGTAGAAGTTGACACTTTATGTTTCACATGAACCACTACATTTTGGTCATAACCACTATCGAGGTCAAACTTAGCTGGGAGCTGGTCTTTCGAAACCAATTCATAACCTTGGGCTAGGTAAGCATCCACGATTGAATTATACTTAGCTTCTGTGTCATTTGGAAGAGGAGTATCAGAGTTCCCACTTGTAAGCTCTTGCTTATCTTCCAGTGTGGTATTGGTTGTATCATCAATGATGGTACAGGTTACTTTTTGCTTGTCTGCCTTGTATTTAACCGTAACAGTGATATCTTCCTGATTAGCAGTTACATTTTCCGCGTCAACTTTAGCCTTATCTGGGGTGTAACCATCCACAACTAGAGAAATTACCTCTGGGAAGGTTCCGACCGACGGAGTCCAAGCACCTGGTGTAGTAACCTTCGTCACTTCATCTGTTTTCATCTCTCTAGAGAAAATCAAGGTCGTTTTCTTCTCTGGAGCAGCTGGTGTGTTATCTTCTTCGTAGACGTAGTTAATCGTTTGCGTTACAGTCTTGGTTTCTGTAGAAGTTGATACTTTGTGTTTCAAGCGAATGACTACATTTTGATCCACACTGCTGTCTGTGTCAAATTGACCTGGCAGAGCATTCTTAGAAGCCACTTCGTAACCTTGTGCCAAGTAGTTGGCAACTACGGTATCGTATTTCGTTTGAGCTGCGGCTGGAAGAGCTGCACCTGACTCACCTGTTGTCAATTCAACTTGATTTTCTAAAGTCTGGCCGGTTATCTCATCTACAACTGTGTAAGTAACTTTTTGCGTTTGGATTGTGTAATATACATCCTTAACAATGTTTTCTTGAGTAACGGCTTCAGACGGAACTGTCTCGACATCTACGCTATAGCCTGGAATCACTGGCGATGGGACTGCATCATAGTTGGCTTTATCGCTTGTCCAAGCTGTGGCAGAAACTTCTGTGCCTGTGATTTTATCTTTTGTCACTGTACGAGTCCAAGTCGCTGTTTGCACCTTGTCTTCTGGTGTCTGGTCACCGGCACCGTGGTAACGAACAGTCAAGTTTACATCCTTGCTTTCTTGGATATCAGTGGTACCATGCTTCAAGTGAACAACTACATTTTGATCGTGGCTACTGTCAAGGTCAAACTTAGCTGGAAGCTGGTCTTTCGAAACCAATTCATAACCTTGAGCTAGATAAGCATTCACCATTAAATCATATTTTTCTCGGGCACTGTCTGGAAGAGGAGTATCAGAGCCTCCGCTGGTAAGTACTTCCTTATCTTTCAGCGTTTTTTGGGCAGTGTCGTCAATGATGGTATAGGTTACTTTTTGCTTATCTGCTTTATAGGTAACCGTTTCTTCAATATCTGCGCTATCTCCCGTAATCTGTTCAACGGCTGCTACAGTTGCCTTATCTGGTGTATAACCATCAATCTTTGGAGAAACTACCTCTGGGAAGGTTCCGGTAGACAGGATCCAAGGACCCTTATAGACAATCTTATTAGTCACCAGATCCTTGTTGTTAATCCGATAGAACTTCAAAGTCTGAACCTTCGTATCCGCTGCCTGTGTGTTATCTTCATAAACATACTTGATGGTCTCTGTGACTGTCTTTGTTTCTAGAACTGCAGCTCCCTTATGACGTAGATGAACTTTAAAGGTTTGAAGAGTTTCATTATAGGTTACACCCGTTGCTGGATAATTGTCTGAAACAAGTTCATAATTTTTATCGGTATATTTCTTAATAGTGGCAGCTGTTTGATAAGGGTCAGTCTGACCATAAAGTCCATTCAAATCCTTCGTTTCAAGCGTTTCTCCTGTTGTATCATCAATGTAAGTGACCTTTGCACTAGCTGGATTAGCTTTGTAAACGACTGTCTTTTCGATATTGGCACTGTTAGCCGTAATATTGTCAACTGCTGGAACCTCCGCTAAGTCTGGAGTGTAGCCTTTGATTGCTGGTGATGTTACGGCTGCAAAACTTGTTCCATTTTCCGCCGTCCAATCACCAGTTGTAACATTTGTAACAAGGTCAATTGTTGCTGTTCTGGTGAATTTTAAGCTACTAGTATGGTCTGGAGCTGCTGGTGCACCACCCTCGTATGTATAATGGATAGTTTCCTTAACCGTCTTTTCTTCTGCTACTGACGTCTTTTTGTGTTTCAAATGAACTTCAAAGGTTTGAAGATTTTCATTATAGGTTACACCATTTGTTGGATAATTGTCTGAAACAAGTTCATAATTTTGATCGGTATACGTCTTAATTGTTTCAGCTGTTCGATAAGGATCAGTCTGCCCATAAAAACCATTCAAATCCTTCGTTTCAAGAACTTTTCCTCCGTTAGTATCATCGTCAATATACGTAACTTTGGCACTAGATTTTTTGGCTGAATAGACATAATAAAATTCTTGGTCGTTGCTAGTGAATGGAATTTGTTTAGTAGTCTTTAACTGTGTACCATACGACGCGATTGCCGTATCAGCTGTTACAAGTGTGTAGCCTGTAATTGTTTTTGGATTAGCGTTATAATCAGGGGTTGGAGTGGCAGTTCCTCCTGCTGGATAACCATATTTATAGTCCTGAGTTTCAATTTCCTTGCCGTTTGTATCGACATAGTGTATTGTAATCTTCTTCTGACCTTCAGCACGCGCAACGGACGGGGTTGTTGTGGCAGAAATCGTTTCTTCTTTAAGCTTAGTTACATTACCATTATCATCAACGTTATAACTATAACTTCTTGACTCATTCGTTATAGTATTCTTAATTGAGGAATCTGCAAAAGTAATTCGTGTTGAATGCCCAGTTCCTTGAATGACACTAGCATCCTTTAAAATAGCACTAACTTTTTTATTGACTTCTTCTGTTCTGTTGATTTCCTGATATTGATCGCCCATTTGAGCATAGTCGTCAGTTGGCCAAATATCATGATAGGTAGTAGCACCATTTCCTGTCATTTTTCCTAAATTAATAGCAACTGTGTAGGTCCCATCTCCATTATCAATAACAACTGAAGAATTTTTGCCTGCTTGCTTTAATGCTTTAAGAATAGTATCATTTGTTGAATTTGCAGGTAGATTTATTAACTTATTATCTGGATCTGAATTGATGCTAATAGAAGTTGAAGTATCTCCTTTAACAAGATATTTTCCATCCTCACTAATTGCTAAAGTAGAAGTATATCTTTTAAGGTCTGGTTTGATACTAACAATTTTTGACCCATTACCTGGTTTTATACGATGGACAGAAATGATATCACCATTTGGAATTCCTGTTTGTCCAGGGTTGGTACCATCGCTTGACAATAAATTATTATAATAATTTGCATCCCCAGTTGAAGTGCCTATTTTTATTGAATTTGCTCTATCGCTACTTGCACTATTATAAACAGCAAAAGGCGCCTGTGCTTTCTCAAATGTTCTTGGTGTTGGTTTAAAAGTAAACTTATTGCCATTTATTTCTAAAATAATATTTTCATAACTTGATTTTGCTGTAAATTTCCCAATAGTCGCTGCTTTTTGAGTGACCGATACCGTCTTTTCAGTATTTTGAGGCATATCTTGGAAGCTTTGGTCTAATGTAATTTCATAGGCCAAATTATTGGGATCTGAATGCACGAATTTAATTGTTCCAACACCCTCGATACGCTCTGCTGTTCCAGAACCAAGATTTGCATAGTAAGCACCGTAGGCATTATTTCCCAATTTGACTGGAATACGGAGAACATCACCTTTTTTCAGCGTCCCATCTTGTGTGATTTTAAAGTCCATTTGAACCTTGTCAAAGGAAACTTCTTGAGCAGGCAAAGGTTTTGTATCACCTGAACGCATAACAGTTCCATCTTTAGTCGTAACCATTACTGAAAAATTCGAGATTTGAGTTGGGTTTTGTTGCAAACTTCTGCGCGTACGTACTGCGGCTGTTGCGCGAGGGGCAGCTGTTGTTTGGCTATCAGTTGATTTTTCAACTGGTTTAGACTCAACAGGTGCTGGAGTTTCTTTCGCGACTGCTGTCGAGTTTGACGGATCTACAGAATTTTTGTCCGCACCTTCCACTTCAGGGGCTGTCTTTGAAACTGGCACTTTATTTTCTGCTTGTTCAACAGTTGGTGCTGGACTAGTAGCTTTTTCTGTTTCCTTAACTCCTGTGGCTGAAGATACTTTCTCTGACTCCACCACTGCTGGTTGATCACTATTATTTTCTGATTTCACATCAGTTGTCGAGCTAGTCTCTACTAGACTGCTCAGATTGTTGTTTTCATCTGCTTGTACAGTTGGTGTGCCAAGCGCTACTCCATATACCGCCAAGCTAGCGATTGCAATCGAAACAAGTCCAACATTTTTCTTTCTTAGAGAAAATTTTTCATGTCTTCCCTTGTAAATTTTAAAACTCTTCACTTTCTATATTCCTTTCTAAGTTTGACATATGATTATTTTATTAGAGATGGACTTTTACAACCTCTACGCATAGGAAACTTCTGCTCTATATTATACATTTTACTCCTTGATAATTCAACTGATGCAGTTAAAATCTACCCACCTAATTTAATAAAAATCTTGATTCATATAGCTTTTAAGCACATGTATTGCTGAATATGTTATTCTATCAAATATCCCCCACTTCTTATATTTTATCTATTTTTAAATATTATATTTAAGCAAAAACATCTTCTTTTTATAAAGAAGATGTTTGTCAATATTCTACTCCTAAGTCGTATAAATCGTCGATGCTGTTGCAATGGTGTGCCACTGGTTGGCTGTTGTGGCTGCAAAGTCCTTGTCTCCATAAAAATCGTTAAATGGAAGGATTTCGACTTCTAATTCTTCGATGCGGTCAATCTGACCTGCCAGATAAGCCTCGATGCGACTTTCTGCTCGCTTGATACGTTGCAAAAGTCCGCCCATACGGATATCGACCGTATCCAAACCAAAGACCTTGTTTTCTTTCAGCCATTGGTGGCTAAAGAGGGCATGGAAGTGTTCGATTTGGCTTCTGAGTTCTGGTAATTCTTGTCTCGAGATTTCTTCCAGACTTTCTTTATCACCCGCTTGGTAGGCCTGACGAATGCGTCGTCCCACATCCACTTTACTACTTAAAATAGCATTCAACTGGGCCTGAGTTTCAAAGAGATAAGCATAATTTCCTGCTTTTTCTTTGATTTCAGCAAGCGTCTCAGCTGCCTGAGCAAAGTGTGGCCCGTCCTGTTCAGGTGTCATGTGTCTGTCAAGAATCGGGCAAAGAACATCCTGATAAAAGACATAGCGGTTGGGATTGATACCACTGAGATTGCCTGGCAAATCTGGCAAGAGATTGGCAAGGTCAATCTGCATGAAGTCCTCAACTGATAGACCTGTATTGGTCTTGAAGTGGGCAGACAAACGGTCTAGGTCATTGCGGTAGCTGAGCTCTGCCCAGATTTGCAGACTTGGTAGAATAGAGAATTGGGCTGTTTCACCACCATTGTCTCCCCAACCCGTTACAATCACTTCTTTGATGTCATTGGCACGACAGGCTTTGTTAGCCTCCATAGCGATGAGACGGCTGAAATGGTTGTTGGGTGTGAAACCTATCCACTTCCAAGCACCACCTGCAAAGGCAATATCTTGGCTAATCTTGTGATGGTTGCGGAAATTGCGATTGTATTTTTCCTCGCTATCCTGATAATAATCCCAGTAAACCAAGGTCACACGGTCTTTGAGATGGTCTAGGTAGACACGAGTTTCCTCAGGGATTTCCACATCGCGGTCATACTGGCCATCTGCTGACATGAGTTTGAAGAACATGTCACTCCACATTTGGCAGTGGAAACCATACTTATCGGCAATATCCAGCACGCGCTCCAAGTGTTGACACATGAGGAGACTACGGTCCACAACACCGTTCAAAATGAGGTAGCGCCCCAAACCAACCAAGTGAGCTTCGTCCATCCCAATATTGACCTTGCGTGTCTGCAGTTTAGACAGAGTGGCAAACATCCCGTCAATCAAATCATAAACTTTTTCTTCACCGATAAGGAGAATGTCCTCTACATCACGGAGTTCTTGCACTTCTTTGACACCCCATTTAACGAAGGCCGACAAATGAGCCAAGGTCTGGATGCAAGGCACAAAGGTCATGTCAAACTGCTGGGCGTAGGCTTCGATTTCCTGCAATTCCTCAGCCGAGTAGGCACCACGGAAATAACCAAAGTAAGGTTGTCCCTCAATCTGATAAGTATCTTCCATGTAAAGCTCAAAGGTTGAATAACCCATGAGAGCCAAGACCTCAATCATCTGCTTGGCAGAAGCGACATTCAAAACTGCATTTCGAGAACAGTCTGCCATGTAGGCCAACTCTTCATAAGCCGCCTGCTCCTCAATCTCTACTTTGTCAGCTTCTGCTAGAGCTGTTGCTAGCACTGACAAGGCGCGGTAGAGTTGATGGGGCTTGCGATAAGTCAGGTGATAGTGGCCTCCCTCACCCTTGATAGAGATAGAGGCTTGGTCAGACTGAGCGACTGCTACCTCTACATCTGCTAGCGAAATATGCTTTTTAAGCAACTCTAATGCTTGCTCTTGTTTGGGACTAAGTCCTGTAAATCTTACCATTGATTTTCCTCCTGCAACCAGTTGACAAGGGCACCATAGAGATTGGCATCTGCATGATAGGTGCAAGCTTGGATAACTGGTGCGACCGTGTATTCTTCGTAGGTTTCAACAAATTCATCGATAGCTTTTTTGACACCTTGGATAAAATCTGGATTTTGGCTGATAGATCCTCCCAGACTAATGACATCTGGGTCGATGAGGTACTGGATATTGAGCAAACCTTGAGCCAGATTACGGTTCATGCGTTCAATGGCTTCTTGGCAAAGGGCATTGCCTGCTGCAGCTTCTTGGTAAATCTTGCGACCATCCCAGTCAGTCTGACCAGATTTTTCAATTACGTAGCGAACCATGTTTCCTGTAGAGGCTAGTAGCGACCAGTTGTTGAGTTTTTCAGCTGGTTCAATGGTTGTCATATAGCCAAACTCACCACCTAAGCCGTGGCGACCACGGTGAAGTTTGCCATTGATAATCATGGCCCCACCAATCCCTGTCCCAATCACGACACAGGCTACATTTTCAATTTCTGGATGAGCTAGCAGTTCACTAAGTCCAACACAGTTGGCGTCATTTTCTAGATGGACAGGGAGTTGATGATGAGCAAGAGTTTCATACCAAGAAAAGCCATGGATGTAGGGCACGGCACTGATTCCCTCAATCACACCTGTTTCTTGATTGACCGCGCCTGGAACACTCATAGCAATGCCCTTATAATCTTGCTCTGACAGACGTTGGTCTAGCCATGTCAGTAAATCCTCCAAGTTTTCTGGCGTCGGAGTACTTGTCTTATCTAGTATTTTTCCATCAGGAGTCAGACTGGCAAACTTAATCCCAGTCCCTCCGATATCAATGGTTGCAATGATCATTGTTCTTTACCGTAAAAAGGGGCGAATCAGCAGTTAGCCCTTACTCTTTCGCCCCTCCTTTCTATCTCATAGTATTAGTTATCAAACACTTTAAAACTGTTAAATGTCTTCTTTTTTGATCAATTCTGTGCGAATTTCTTGTGGTGCTAAGAGTCCTGAATGAACTGGATATGGCCGCTCAAGCAAGTCCAAAATGGTTTGTTGGTGTTCTGATATACGCACATTTTCTTGACTCATATTGTAGTAACGGAGAACATATCCTTCTTCATTTTCCGCCACTTTAAAGGCTGTCGGGCAGACTTGTGGCAAGCTGAGGGCCGCATGACTCAAGAGGCTGCCAGTCGCAGCAACACTTCCTTCTTGTTTAGCAACCTGAAGACTAGTGAATGGTGTTTGGAAGGCTTTGGCACGACGGAAGGCTGAGAAGCGTTCCCCTGCTTGGTGGCATTCAAGAGCAAACTCGACTTCAAACTCACGCAAGCATTGAGCTTCTGGTGTTGGGAAGTAACCCCAGTCACCTAGTTCACCTGAGGCACGAAGAATGGTCACTGCAATGGTGTCATCTCCAAGGATTTCATACTCGTGCAGTCCTTTATTGGCCACCGTCACTCCTTTTTCATCATCATATAGGCTGACAAAGGCTTGTTGGTGTTGTGGATTTTCAGGATTTTCCCAAGAAGCAGCTGGTTTGTTTGGTCTTGTCACCACCTCATAGATGCTTTCAGAATCATTGCTTGGACGCGTATTATGAGTCTTAACCAAGAGACGGATACGGTGGTCCTTGGCTGTGTTAGTAAAGCGAGTCTTGAAGCGGATTTGTGGATTGTCAACAAAGACGGTCATCTCTGTTTCAAGAGGAAGGGTTGTCAATTCTTCTGAACGTCCAGCTTCACGCGTCATAAACTCGATGATGCCTCTTTGTTCCGCATCCAGTTTTTCATCTGCACTTACTGGAATTGTCAATTCATGTTTGAGCAAGATCTTGGCAAAACGTGCTGTATTTTCCAAGACTTCACAGCCTTTGAGTTCTGCGTAGATAGGCTCTGTTCCTTTTGGTTGGAAATAGATGTACTCATTTCCGATGTCACCACGGTCTTCAAAGCGAATAACATCTTCATAAGCTTCATGAGTTGTCTTGTCGTAGACTGTGATATTTTCATCCACACTGACCGTTACAAATGGCGTATCAATCACTCCGTTTTGGTAAATACCGTCACGGTGTTCTTGTTCTCCTTCGAGCAATTGGAAGGTTGTCCAAGAAAGTGGTGCCAGATGAACCGGCACTGTCACGCGTACTTGTCGAGCGATACGAGCCTGACGGAACTTGTCTTTTGGTAAATCATACTCAAAATTAGCTCCCAGATCTTCGATTTTCGCTTCTACAGCATGCCCTTCCAAGTCTTCGACACGGTAGTTTGGCAAGGTCAAGGCTGCCATTTTCTTGTAGCCTTCTGTTGGGTGCAATTCTTTGAAATCACAAACCGCCACATCAATCACTGTGCTGACAGTGTCAACCTTGTCATGCAAGCCTGTGTTGATGACCGTAAAGAGATGGTCGCTTTGCGCTTCCTGGGTTGCGATTTTACCCTTCCACTCGTTGAGAAGGTTGGTCTTAACGAAGTTTCCGACTTGGTTAACCTTGGCAAAACGTGTCTCCATCTCACGGTGAACCTCGTCCACGCTACAGCCACAGATACTGTCATGTGGCGCATTTTGTAGAAGGACTTTCCAAGCATAGGTCAACTGGTCCTTATGGTTGTGCCCATCAGTGATGACAGTCAATGGCTCCACTACTTGTTCTAGGAGGTTGCTATTTTCTTGGAAGGCTTGTTTGAGGTAAATGCGTGATGAAGAAGTATTGGCAAGCGTGTACCAGCCATCTGTTTCCTGACTGGTCAACTCACCTGTAACCGTTGATAACTGCTCTGGTAGAGCACTTTCTACTGCATGGACATAGTCATCAAAGGAACTATGTACAAAAGTCACATCTGGGAAGAGTTCATTGGCTACACGAATAGCTTCGCTCAGATTTCGCTGTACAGGCTGGTGGTCACATCCATTCATCATCAACCATTGATTGGTCGAAGCGTAGTCACGCACGTCTGACAATTTTTGTTTCCAGAAAGTTAGGGCCTCATCCTTATCAACTGGGATTTCATTCCCATTACTATACCAGTTGGCAAAGAGGATACCGAGAACGCGACTTCCGTCCGCACCCTGCCAGTACATTTCTGAAAACTGGGAAGTAAACTGCTCATCTTCGAGAACTTGGTTGTCAAATCCAATCGGCTTGACACCACGCCCAAAGGCTGCCACGTGAATGCCTGATTTTTGAAGGATTTGGGGAGCTTGTCCCATATTTCCAAAGGTATCTGGGAAGTAACCAATCTGGGTGGATTTGCCCCATTTTGCACATTCAGCTTGACCAATCAAGGTGTTGCGGACGTTGGCTTCGCTGGAAATCAAGTAATCATCCTGCAAGATGTAAAAGGGACCAATTTTAAGTTTGCCTTCGTCAATGTAACGTTGGACCTTGTCGCGATTTTCAGGGCGAATTTCCAAGTAGTCATCTAGGACAATAGTTTGTCCATCCAAGTGGAAACTCTTGAACTCAGGGTCATTTTCAAAGAGATCAAAAAGATTGTCAAACAATTCCACCAACTGCATCCGGTGGCTTTCAAAAGGTAAGTACCACTCACGGTCCCAGTGACTATGTGAGATAATATGTACAACAACATTTTCCATGAAGTAAAACCTCATTCTAAATTTAAATTTTTATTTCTATCTAACTAAAGAACTGACTAGCGAATATCTAGATAATCCAAGACCAACTCACAGAACATCATGTTGGCCCAAGAGAACCATTCACGAGAGTAGAGAGTTGGATCGTCTACGTGGAAGCTTTCATGCATGACACCTGTCCCACCATCGCAGGCAACTAGCTGATCGAGCAAGAATTTCTTCTCTGCCTTATCTCTTGTTGTCAAGCCTTGGATAGAAAGGGCGATTGGCCAGATATAGCGATAGAAGGTATGAGAACTTCCGAGACCGCTAGCGTATTCTCCTTGGTAGAAGTATGGATTTTCAGGGCTCAGAATGGTACGACGTGTGGCTTGATACACTTCGTCTTCAATGTCGCAATAGCCCAGATAAGGCGCCGCCAGCAGACTAGGTACATTTGGATCGTCCATGATGCTGGCATTTCCTAGGCCATCCACTTCAAAGGCATAAATCTTTTCACCCTTGCTATTGGTGGTGTAGGCATAGTTTTCGATACCTTCTTGGATTTCAGACTGGAGACGCTCAGCGTCAGCAATAATACCCTCGCTATCAGCTAGATCCAGTTCTGCAAAGATTTCTTGAACATAACCCAAGACGACTACGGCAAACATATTTGACGGAATCAAATAGCTATACTGGCAGCAGTCATCACTCGGGCGAAAGGCTGACCAGGTCATACCTGTCACCGCAAAGTCAGGTCCAAAGCCATCATTTACCAGAGTATCTTCCTTGCGGTCCGTATCACGGACAAAACGATAAGGTGAATTGTTGTGGTCTTGTTCCACCGTCCAAAGATGAAGAATTTCCTTGGTCGCTGCGACAAAAGTCTCATCAAACTGACTGGTCTCGCCAGTCTCTTTCCAAAGGAGATAAGCCAACTGCAAAGGATAGCAAAGCGAGTCCACCTCATACTTGCGTTCCCAAATCCAACCATTAAGGTCGGTATGGTCAGTCTCATGGTGACCCTTCCAGTTCTCCTCAATATTAAAGGAATTGGCATAAGGATCCTTGAACACCAAGGTCATCTGACGCTTGACCAAACCTGCAATGGTCTGACGCAAGAGAGGATCTTTTTTTGCCACATGCAGGTAGGGTCTAAGTTGGGCTGTCGAATCCCGAAGCCACATGGCAGGAATATCCCCAGTCAAGACAAAAGTTGAACCATCTTCTAGGATCTCAACCGTATTGTCCAAGGTGTCTGTATAGCAACGCTCAAAGACATCCACCCACTCCGGATGGTCCTTAGCCCGCTCTGCTACTTCATCCAGCCATTCTCTAACAATTTCTTTCGAATAAATCATCGTGCAGTTTCCTCTTTCAAACAAGTTTCATGTTCAGTATATAGTTTTTGAGACAGAAAATACATACACAAATGATAGTCATTTTTCTACAAAATTGCTTACTTTCGAAACCCATATCTAAAGGCCCTCTTTTTCTGATATAATGTAGAAAAACAGCTAAAGGAAAGACTATGAAACCACTACTTGAAACCATCGATACCCGCTTTGGGACTGCTAGCAAGCATGCCTTTTCTCGGGGAAATACCCTACCATACACAGGCGTGCCTTTTGGGATGAATTATTTTGTGCCTCAGACCAGCGATCAGGAGGGAGCTTGGTTTTTCGAACCACATCTGCCCATTTTTCAGGGGATTCGCTTAACCCATCAGCCCAGCCCTTGGATTGGGGACTACTCATGGCTACTTTTGACACCTGTCACCGGCCAGCTTGGGGGAGATAGCCTCTTTCACCGCCAGTCTTCTTATGATATAGATAAAGCTTGCTTCCAGCCTCACTATTTGAAACTCTTTTCTCTGCGCTATCAGATTGAAATCCAGCTCACACCGACTTGCTATGGTGCTTCTATTCGTTTGGAGCAAAAGCAAGGCAAAGCCCTCTCCCTCTATCTTCACGCAGCAGATGAACTGACAGTCAAGCAAGTAGATAAGCGAACTCTTTCCCTACGACAAGAAGGCAAAACTGAGACTACCAAAAATCCTCTGATACTGTTTACTGCTCTACAAATGAATACGGATATTCTTGCTGTCAGCCAAGAAGACGGGGACTGGCGAATTGACTTAGCAAACAGCTATGCTGAGATTCAACTAGCAACTTCTTTCATCTCCCCTTCTCAAGCTCTGCTTAATCTACCTCAAAAGAACTTTGACAGCTGTAAAGCAAGTGCGAAAGCAGATTGGGAAAAACTCCTCCATTGTTTTGATATCGTGGAGACAGGGGAAACCGACCGAACCTTCTTTGACCACTGCCTTTACAGACTCTTCCTCTTCCCACAGACTTTTTATGAGGTGAACGAATCAGGGCAAGCCATCCACATGGATCTGGCTACTGGTACTGTCAAGCCCGGCGTCCTCTTTAGCAACAATGGCTTCTGGGATACCTTCCGCACCACCTTCCCCCTCTTTGCGCTTGTCATACCGGAACACTATCACCGCTTTCTAGAAGGTTTCCTCAATAGCTACCGCGATACTGGATTCCTTCCAAAATGGCTGGCTCCAGATGAACGTGGTATGATGCCTGGTACTCTATTGGACGGCATTATCGCAGATAGCGCCTGCAAGGATATGGCTCCCGACTTGGAAGAAGAACTCCTCCAAGCCATGCTGGAGACAGCCACTAAATCCGACCCTCTCGGCATCAATGGTCGTCACGGACTAGCCCAATACCAAGAATTAGGTTATCTTTCTACCGACCACCACGAAAGTGTCAGTCACACCCTTGACTACGCCTATAGCGATTTTTGTATCGCCAACTGTGCCGAAAAGCTTGGTCAGAATGACATCGCGGAAACTTATAGAACTGCGTCTCAAAATTACCGCCATCTATTTGACGCTGATACAGGTTACATGCGAGCGCGTGATTATCAAGGAAACTTCCGCCCCGACTTCTCTCCTTATAGTTGGGGACGCGACTACGCCGAATGCTCTGCCATTCAAGCGACTTTAGGCGTCCTCCATGACATCCCAGGCTTAATCCAGCTTATGGGTGGAAAAGAAGCCTTCAGCAATTATCTATTGAAAGCCTGTCAGGACGCTCCTCTCTTTGAAACCACCGGCTATGGTTACGAGATTCACGAGATGAGCGAGATGGCTACCGCTCCTTTTGGGCAAATCGCCATTTCCAACCAACCGAGCTTCCACATCCCTTATCTCTTCCGCTACAGTGACTACCCTGACTACACTGCTCTACTCATCAAGACCTTGCGTCAAAAAGCCTTTCACCCAAGCTGGGAAGCTTATCCTGGCGATGAGGACAATGGTAGTCTCTCTGCTTGGTACATCTGGTCAGCTCTTGGATTCTACCCGACCTGTCCGGGCAAACCAAGTTACGATCTCGGAATCCCTCTCTTTGACCACCTCCGTATCTACCTGGCTAAGGAAAATGAATGGCTGGATATCCATGCTGAGCAAAACCACAGCCATTTCAACTTTGTCAAAGAATGCCGATTGGACCAGACCCCAGTATCTAGCATCCAACACCAAGACCTCTTGAAAGCTGAGCAACTGACCTTCACCCTCAGCTGGCTACCAAATCACTCCTAACCAAAAGAACCTTTGCACGATGCAAAGGTTCTTCTTTTATGAAACTTGGACCTGAAGCTGGTCAACCAGCTGCCCATCCACCGTCAGATTCAGATAAAAGTCCAAGGTTTTATCGCCTGCAAAATACAAGGTTGGTAGCGTTAGCTTTTTTTCAGTCTCGCCAACTTGAAACGCAAGGACTTGAATCTCGTCACGATAAACGACACCATGCACACCCGTCCCTGGTTGAATCGAAATCTTAGCTTCTAAAGGACTGCTAGATTCTCTTCGCTTCACTGTAAAGCGGACATTTTCTCCCTTGGTCACAGCTAGACTTTTTTCTGAGAACTCTAGTTGCTGAACAGCTTCTTTTTTCGACAAGGTAGGTGTCTTATAGAGTGAAATCTTGGTTAACAAAGGCAAAGCCTGTGCCTCTGTAATGGTCACACGTATCTTCTGCGCCTCAACGACTGATCCTCGTAAGAGACGTTTGTAGCCAACAGTATAACCAGATCCAAACTCCTGCCAGACACCATTCAACTCTACCTGAACATGAAAAGCAGCGATGCGTTGCCCCAACTTCAAATCTTCTCTTAACTCAATCACATCAAAAGTTTTAGGTGATCCTAAATCGAGCTCTAATTGGATTGGTAACTCTGCATCACTTGCCCAAGAACTAGCCTCCAGTCCATCTGTCAGATGATGACAAGCAAAGTCTGGTGATAGAGCAGGGCCAGATACCTTGGCTCCCAGAGCTAAATCTTCCCTATAGAGTGTGTCACGGTAGGCAGCAAATTCATAGAGACGCTGGATATCCTTTTCGCCAAAGAGGCCATCTTGGTTCGGTGGGATATTAAGCAAGAGTGGAGTTCCCCGCCCTACTGAGTGAAAGTAGATTTCGACCAACTCCTCGAGAGACTTGGGATCCTGATCCTCATGGTAAAACCAGCCCGAGCGAAGAGAAACATCTGCCTCACCGATTGAAAATAGCGTTCCAGAGGGGTCTCCGTGCTGTAGATAATCTAATTCCGCCTCGGTCCCCAACTGGTCTGGTTTGACTTTTTGCCACAAGGGATCCCCTGCATAGCCTCGTTCATTGCCAATCCAGCGAATACTGGTCCCTTCAGTTGAGAAAATCAAACAATCGCCCTGCAAGTCACGAATGGTTTCAAACCAAGTCTCAAACTCATAGTTGACCTTCTGGGCCCCTTCGCCTCGAGCACCATCCATCCACACCTCAGTGAACTTCCCAGCATTGCCATAAGCAGGATTTGACAAGATTTCCTTCAATTGAGCCAGATAGTAGGCATTGTAATCCGCTTCTCGGTCCACGTGATAGAGGGGACTGTGAGCATCCCAAGGAGACAAATACACTCCCATATCCATATCAAACTCAGTCGCAGCTTGGGAAACCTCAAGGAGCAAGTCCCCCTTTTCATCCCTCCAAGGGCTAGCCTTGACCGAATAATCTGTATGGGCTGTCGGGTAGAGCATAAAACCATCATGGTGCTTCACCACCAAAATCAGCTTTTTAAAACCTGTTTCTTTGAGCACTCGAACCCATTCACGCGCATCCAACTTGGTCGGGTTAAAACGCTTGGGATCCTCTTGCCCACTTCCCCATTCCTGGTCATAAAAGGTATTGGGACCAAAATGGATAAAGGCAGCTAGTTCATCCTCTAAATAAGCTAGCTGGACCTGACTTGGTAATGGTCCATGTGGTTTTATTTTCGTCATCATCTCGTATCTCTTTCTCTTGTTCACAAAGTTATCCACAACTTGTGGATAAGAAAACATTCCTAAAAACTAGTTTTTTCAGTCTCTAGCTCACCTGTCACCCTAAACAGACCTTTATCAAACAGCTCTGTACTAGGGTTTCTGCTAGCTCTCTAGCAAGTTACTAATGTACGGAACTATTATCAGGATGCTTCATCGCCCTAGATTATATATCATTTCCCCCTAGACTTATCCACAGACTGTGAATAAACTATTGTTCCAGACTGCTCTCTCCTTGACTATAACAAAAAGCGATAGCAGCGTCAATATGACTAAGATTCCTTCCTAAATCCCCTGAAAAGATTCTATAATTTGTACAATCGTAGCTTTTGCATTCGCCAGCTAGTGAGAATCAGCCAGTAGAAAATGACTGCTTTATCACATTGTGAACAATACAGCTGTGGTACTATAATACCAACAACCTAATCGTTTCCAGCAAAAAATCCCGCAGATTTGCGGGATTTTCTCTTGCATCAATGCGCCAACATTTCTTGGGCGATTTCTTGGCCAGATAGGTTATCTGGGTAGTAGGTTGGCCAGTTATCCATCTCTTCAAAGAGGGCTTCTTGGCTAGTACCTCCAAAGAAGATATGGAAATGTTCTGCCTTAACTGGGGCGATATTGTGGTCACTAAACTGAACATACTTGAACTGTCCAGCGTCCGCATCTGTCGCTTCAAAGAGGAAGCGCACGCCACGATTGCCTTTCTTATAAGTCAAGATTTTCTTGCCGACATACTTATAGGTGAATTTCTTGCTTTGGCCACCTTGAACAAATTCCATAGTGTTGTCAGTGATGTTGATTTTGGTCACATCTGTCTGATAGCCTTTTCTATAGTAGGCCTTGTACTCATCCTTGGTCATCTTACCAGTCAACTTAGCCTTGTAGTCAAAGACTTGATCAAAAGTTCCATCCTCAAGGAAAGGATAGACCGACTGCCAGTTGCCAACATAGTCACTCAAGGTACGATCTTTGACATCTGCATCCTCAAAGTAACCATTGTGAACTGTCTTGGTGTTTTCTTCCTTCTCTGGCTCGATTTCTGGTCCTTCTTGGTCCGTTGTCTGTTTCAAAGCTTTGAGGTTTTTCTCCATCACGGAGATATAGTCCTCACCAGCCTTGGTTGCTTCTTCTGTCAGACTTTCTAGCGGATTGAGCACGTCTAGTTTGACACCTGTTTCTTTTGAGAGTGTATTAGCTAGGGCTTGTGAGGCATTTTCTTCAAAGTAGATATAAGAAATCTTGTTTTTCTTGATATACTCTGTCAATTCTGCCAAACGTGCTGCTGATGGTTCTGCATCTGGAGAGAGACCTGAAATTGCGACTTGTTTGAGTCCATAGTCCAAGGCAAGATAGTTAAAGGCTGCGTGCTGGGTCACAAAGCTCTTTTGTTTAGCTTGAGACAAGCCATCTGTGTAGGCCTTGTCCAATGCTTGCAATTTTTCGATATAGGCAGCCGCATTCTTCTCAAAAGTCTCTTTTTTATCAGGATAATCTGCTGACAAGCTGTCACGGATATGTTCTACTAGTTTAATGGCACGAACTGGTGATAACCAAACATGGGGATCGTAGTCGTGATGGTGACCTTCACCACCATGATCATGCCCTTCCTCTTCTTCTTCACCACCTGGCAAGAGGAGCATATCACCTGTCGCCTTGATGGTTTTCACTTTTTTCTTATCCAAAGTATCTAGCAATTTAGGAACCCAAGTTTCCATGTTTTCATTTTCATAGACAAAGGTATCTGCGTCTTGGATTTTGGCAACTGCCTTGGCAGACGGTTCATACTCATGGGGTTCTGTACCAGCACCGATGAGGAGTTCTACATTAGCAGTATCTCCTGCGACTTGCTTGGTAAATTCGTAGACAGGGTAAAAGGTTGTCACGATATTTAGTTTCCCATCTGCCTGTTTTTGATTGGAACAAGCCACTAAAAACAGGGCACATAGACTAGCTAGTAGTAAGCTAATTTTTTTCATTTCATTCTCCTATTTGATAAAACGTTTCAGTAGACTGACTAACAAAAAGACAGCTACAAAGATAATGGTGATACTAGCGCTGGCAGGGGTTTCCGCATAGTAGGAAATATAAAGTCCTGCCACCATTCCCAAAAAGCCAATAGCGCTGGCTAGTAACATAACGGATTTGAAGTTTTTCCCCAGACGAAGGGCAATGCTAGCCGGCAAGACCATAATGGTCGACACCAAAAGGGCTCCTGCTGCTGGAATCATAAGGGCAATGGCCACCCCTGTCACCATGTTAAAGAGGATGGACATAGTACGAACGGGCAAGCCATCCACAAAGGCCGTGTCCTCATCAAAGGTCAGGATATACATTGGTCGCAAGAATAAGAAAGTCAAGAGTAAAACGACCGCAGCAATGGCAAAGAGGAAAATCACCTGCTCCTGGCTAATGGTCACAATCGAACCAAAGAGATATTGGTCCAAACTCATAGAACTAGAACTTTTACCCTTACTCATGACGATAAGAGACACTGCAAGTCCTGTTGACATGAGGATGGCAGTTCCAATTTCCATAAAGTTCTTATAGACTGTCCGGAGATATTCTAGAAAGACCGCAGCGATTAAGACAATAGCAATGGTTGAAATGGTTGGAGAAATTCCCAAAACCAGACCAAAGGCTACTCCTGATAGAGAAACGTGACTGAGGGTATCACTCATCAAACTCTGACGACGTAAGATAAGGAAAGTCCCAAGAACTGGAGAAAAGAGACTCATGGCAATGACAGCCAAGAAGGCACGCTGCATAAAGTCATAGGATAACAAACTAAGCATGTTCCACCTCCTGGTCGCTTTCGTGAACGTTAAAACAACGCCACGGCGAGTCTTGGTTACGAACTAGATGAATATTGCGATCCGCGTAGTCCTTGACTTCCTCAGGGTCATGGGTAATCATCAAAACAGCCTTGCCATGGTGATGAGCACTGTGGTGCATGAGTTCGTAAAATTCATTTTTGCTTCCAGCATCCATCCCTGTCGTCGGCTCATCCAAGACGAAGATATCTGGGTCAGAAGCAAACATCCGAGCAATCACTGCTCGTTGCTTTTGCCCTCCCGAAAGGGAGCCAATTCGTTTGTCACGGTGTTCCCACATCCCAACTGAGTCTAGACTGGCCTTGATATGCTCCTCATCATGGGCGTTCAAGCGACGGAACCAGCCCTTTCGAGGATAGCGACCCGACTTGACAAATTCATAAACTGTGCTTGGAAAACCAGCATTAAAACTGGCTATCTGCTGGGGAAGATAGGCTATCCTAAGCTTTTTCCCATGAGTATTTGTCTTTGAGATGGTTACTTTACCAAATCTTGGTTGCAAGATGCCTAGGCTCGCCTTGATAAGCGTCGTCTTGGCAGCCCCATTTTCACCAGTCAGAGTGACAAACTCCCCACTATCAACACTATAGTTGATATGCTCGAGGACAGGTTCCTTGTCATAATAGAAAGACAAGTCCTCTACTGTAATATACCGCATTATTTGATTTCTCCTACTAAAGCAGTTAAAAACCGCTGGATAACTTCTTGTTCATTTGGAGTAAACTGACTTGCCACTTGTTCATAGGCTAAGAGCGTGTGTTCATGATGATGGTGGTGTTCCTCTGCCACCGGTCGAGCTAGCTCTGTCAGTTGATAAAAGATCACACGCGCATCCTTTGGATCTCTAGATGTCTCTAACATGCCCTCTTTGACCAAAGACTTGATAGCCTTGGTCACCGCCGCCTGACTGACATTAAGGCGACGGGCCAACTCCGAGTTGGTTAGGGATTCTTCTGACAAGAGCATGAGGATGTGTTCCTGAGTGTTGGTCAAGGCAACGTCACTCGTGCAATGCCCAATCAGAATTTCATGCTGGTTCTCAGATCTCAAGATCACCTCGTTTAAAAAGTTATCGATTTCCTGTGCAAGCTGTCTCATGTGTTACTCCTTCCCTAGCTATCTTTTCCGTAAAAAAACTTAGATAGCCACCGATTCTTTACTGGTTAATTATATCATAAACCAAAAAAGAGTCAAGGGAAAAAGGCGTAAAAACGTTTCCCTAGACTCTTCTAGATGGAAAATTTAACCTATTTTAGCTTTGGTTTTAGGCTCGATAAGATACCTGCCAAACCAGCTACCATTCCCATCAAGAGCAAGAAGATGGACTGCTCGCTTCCTGTATTTGGAAGAGCTTTTTCTGAGACAACTGCCTTCTTGCTAAATTGACCTGCCACCTCATAAGTCAGTGGCACATTCGTAGTCGCATCGTTAGCAGCTGCATTCGTTTGAGGTGTTTCTACCGGCAGACTAAAAGTTGTAGAATCCACAGAAATCGTCCGTGAGTTCGGATTGATCTTTTCATACTGGGTCAAATCAGCAGTCTTCAGATACTCTTCAAAGGCTGCATCCATAGATGGGCCTTCTTCACGCGCGCCACCTAACATAGTGTAGCCATCACCACCCGCAGCTAAGAAATCATTGGTTGCAAGATAGTAGGTTTTTGCAAGGTCTAGAAGATCATAACGACCAGTCGTGCGGTTTTTGACCTGGATGGCCAAGACACGTTTTCCTGATGGTAGGTTGGTATCATAGTAGACCTTCACACCCGAAACTTGCAAGAAGCCCCCACTTGGCTCTAACAATGGTTGGCCGTTCTCATCCAAGACATTCTTGCCATCCTTATCGACCTGCAAGATAGATCCGAGTGATTTTTCAAACATATCCAAAACTTGTTGCCCCGTCACTTGGATTTGTGAGATGGTATTCCCAAACGGAAGAACGGCAATAACATTTCCTTTAGTGATTGGTTTGCCTTTTGCAATGGTTTCACGCAAGCCACCACCATTTGTCACAGCGATGTCTGTCGGATGGCTAAATCCTGTTTGACCATACTGATAGAGCGAGTCTGCCACGACGTTTCCGAGGTTGGTTTCACGGACCCGAACATTTTCACGATCACCGTTTAGTTCTACAGGGCTGTTTGAGACAATCTCAACTGCATTTTCAGCATCGTATTTTTGTTTAATGTCTTTGACTAGTTTTTCAACTGTAGGATTAGCTGGTAATTTTTTAGCATCAGCAGCTGCAATCAACGTAGGATTGCCCAAAAGCTGACGTGATTTGTAGATAACTTTCCCAACATTATGAAGGTAACTTCCTGTTTGGTTATAGGTAACATTGTCGCCATAAGTTGTGGAAGCTACTGTATGAGAATGCCCATCAATAACTGTCACACGTTTGCCTTTGAGACGAGGATTTTTAGAGAGAGCTTCTGCCAAGGTTGAACCACGCCACTCGACTGGAGTTGTGGTATCTACACCGAGGTGAGCGAGCACAACATAGTGTTTGTAGTCCTTGCCCTCTGCACGCGCCTTGGCTTGAACTTCTTCGATGACCTTATTGACTTCAGAGATTGGATCTGTAAAAGTTACCCCTTTAATGTTTTTAGGGTGGGTTTTTGTAGCAGTTTCAGGTGTTGTCACACCGATTACAACAAATTCATCACCTTCCACAGTCTTATCTTTATCAACGATTGTAGAAGCTTCAAAAAGACGAGCTCCATTGACATAGGTATTTGAACTAAGTAATGGGAATTTCAAGATTTCCTTGTATTTTTTAACTTCATCAAGACCAAAGTCAAACTCATGGTTTCCTACTGCCATGGCATCATACTGCATCTGATTGAGAATTTCAGCACGCGCTTCACCCTTAGTAGAGTTGGAAATCGGCAAACCTTGGAAAGCGTCTCCCGCGTCAACAACCAGAGTATTTTGATTTGATTTCGCACGCTCCTGCTCAATGACAGTCGCTAACTTAGCATCTCCAATTACTCCCTTTTCCTCTACAATACGACCATGAACATCATTGGTGTGTAAGATAACGGTGTCCTTTTCTTCGTTTTTAGTAGATTCAACAGGAACTGCCGGAGCTTCTGCAGGTACAACGGTTGCTGGAGTCGCTACCTCATTTGTTGGAGTTGCTGGCGATGCAGGGTTCGACACAGGAGCAGGAGTCTCCGACGTAGCAGGAGTCGCTACAACAGCTGAACTTTCTGCAGGAGTTGTTGCTTCTTCAGCGTAGACTTGTCCAGCTAAAAAGGCTGGGGCTAATAGAGCTGTCGACAAGACAGGTAACAAAGAACGCTTATTCATTTTGAAATCCTTTTCTTTTCTTTTTTCCTTTATATTATACGATATTTCTAGAAAATTTGAAACCTTTGACTTATTTCCATCTAAAACATTCGCTATTTAAACAAAAAAAGCTTGGGTTCCAATCCCAAACTTTTAGCTTATTTTATTGGAAATCTTTGATGTTCCTATCATAGGTCGCCCAGTCCTTGCTAAAGAAGCGGTTATTCATCTTGTAGTCTGGAGCTGGTTTCGGATCCGTTAAGAAAGGATTGGCAACCTTATCAAAAGCTAGCCAACCCAACCATCCTAGATGAATGGTATCTTTAACAAAATATGGATCTCCTCCATTTTTTGAAAAATCAGCAATATTGGTAAAGCCCTGACTTTCTAATTGGTAACGAATTTTCTCCACTGCATGTTGATACATCTCTTCGCTGAGCCCTGTGTACTCCATCCATTTCTTATTGACCGGTTGAATGACAAAGAGCACATTGACCTTCGATTTTGCAAATTGATTGAGGACCAGCTGCAAATCATTGTACTCCGAGGACTTGAGGAAGTTGTAATTTTTTTGATACCCTTCCCATTTTTTTAAATCCTTTTGAACCTCTCTCGTATAGAAATGATTTTCCATCCCCATATCGTTATTGGTCGTATTTGCTTCTGCGTCCTTACGAACAATTTTTTCTAACTCATCATAAGAAAATTGATCCGGAAGATCTTTTAAATAGTTCTCCACGTGTTCTTTGTACTTGAGTTGTCCTCGAATGGAGAATTGTCCAAAGAGAGCGGATTGTTTTTCGTTGAATCGCGCAAAAATATCAATAGCAACCTGATCAACCTCTGATAATTCTTCACCCTTTGACAGTTTTTGAACAATGCCTTTTAATGCAACATTAGGATTCTGCTTTAACAATCGAATAGCCGCATGCTTTGCAGCAATATCACCAGATTGATTTTCCAAAAAAGCTGTCAATTGGTCACTGTTAAAAAATCTCTGAAACGCTGCGGGTTCATAATCTGTCTCCGTAAACCACTGAGGCGAAATCACAAATACAGCCTGCTTATTCTCTATTTCTGGCAAAATTTGCTGTAGACCAAAATATTGATTTAGAGAGGCTGCTCCTGCTTGACCTAGAAAGTAAGGACGATAGGGACGATGGTATTTTTCCGCTAAAACAGCTGGATGGACACTATCAAATCGAATCCATTCACTGGACCCTAGAAAAGGAATAAAACGCATATTTGGATCCGTAAGAGCCCTTACTTTTTGGCTTCTCTCTTTAAAACTCTCTATACTAACAGAAGCCGCTGAGTACTTCTCCTCCGTCAGATTATGACTTGTTGTACTTGGATAAAAAAAGATGAGTAAAAGAATCAAAAGGCCAGCAATGAAGATAGGACCGAAGATCAGCCACAAGCGTTTAAGCATTCTTCAACTCCGTGATACCTGCTACGATTTTATTAGCCGTATTCCAGTCATCACGACCGAACTCCGTCACTGGAACACGAATGTCAAAACGGTTTTCAATCTCAACGATCAATTCAACCGTCCCCATGCTATCCAAGACACCGGCATCAAAAAGATCTTCATCCATCATGTCAGAAACATCTTCCATAAACAACTCATCAATAATTTCAATAACTTCTGATTTGATATCCATTTTTTATATCCTTTTATTTTTTAAACCATAAATCATTCAAAAATCCGGAAAAGATTAAGAATGAAACCATCACGACATGGAAGGTGACAACCATGCCAAGCAACTGAATCCAGCGATTCTCAGGTAAGGAACCCTTCCCAGCTTTTTTCCGTTCTTTATTGAGCGCTTTTTTCTTACGAACCCAAGCATCATTGATAACCAGTCCAATCCCATGAAAAAGTCCGTAGGCGATGTAATACCAAGTCACACCATGCCAAAACCCCATAATCAGCATATTGAGGATATAAGCTACACTTGAGGTCACATTGCGATTTTTAAAGATCTTCTTTCTGGTCATGATCATCACCATCCGCATAAAGACAAAGTCACGAAACCAGAAAGACAGACTCATGTGCCAGCGATTCCAAAACTCTTTTAAATCCCTAGACAAAAAGGGCTTGTTAAAGTTGATGGGACTATGAATCCCCATCAAATTGGAGATGGCTAAGGCAAACATAGAGTAGCCCGCAAAGTCAAAGAACAAGTCTAGACCAAAAGTATACATCACCGCCAGAGCATAATGATTAAAGAAACCACCTGTCTGTAAGGCCAAATTTTTCAGCGGAGGCAGTAATATCTCTCCTAAAACATGGGCCAAGATAAACTTGTAAAGGAAGCCAAGCATGATATACTTAACAGCCTCTTCTAGCATGTCCATCAACTCATCCCGTTCAGGAATGGTCTCATAATTTTCATTGAAGCGTTTAAAACGATCAATGGGACCACTCGAGAAAGTCGGCATAAAGAGAAGAAAATGCAAGAATTGCCAGATCGTTAAATCCTTGATGACACCGTCTCTCAGTTCAACGATAATCCCAACTGCACGGAAGGTCAAGTAAGAAATCCCTAAAAATCCAAACAAAGATTGAGATCCATGAATAGCAGGAGATACTTTCACAAAGATGATTGGCAATAGAGATAAAAAGCTAACTAGATAAAAGACCCACTGACTATCCCGTTGTTTCCTGTACCTTTTGTAGAAAGATACAAGCAGCACTTGCCAGATAACATAAAGGATAAGAGCACTGATTTGATTCGTCTTTCCACCGACCAACATGGTGACGATAAAGAAGAGACTAACGAGCACCTCATACCAGGCAAAACGTTTCTTGAAAAAAAGACCGATGAAGATAGGTAAAGTCGCAACAATTACGTATAAAAAGTACTGAAGGTCACCATAAGGTTCCAAATGAGGTAGCTGTTTATAAAGCTCCATCATCTACTGTTTACCTCGTTAATCAAGCCCTTGATATCAATTTTACCATTAGGCGTTAGTGGTAAACTATCTCGATAAAGAAACTTAGACGGCATCATATAAGACATCATGATATCTGCTAGGTCTTCTTTGATAGCCTTGGTAATATCGATATCACGTTCAAACTGTTCACGAACACCGTCCTTTAGGATGACATAGGCCAATAGATTTTGTACCTTGTGGTCCTTGTTATAACGTGGGACAGCAACAGCTGACTCGATATAGCGAGACTTGTTGAGGTTTTGAGAGACATCTTCAAGCTCAATGCGATAGCCATTAAACTTAATTTGGAAGTCCATGCGTCCGCCATAGAGAAGCAAGCCCTCATTTGTCATAGTTCCTACATCTCCTGTATGGTATGCTGGAAGACCTTCAAACACAAAGAAGGCTTCTGCCGTTTTTTCAGGATTGTTCATATAGCCTTTTGAAACAGCTGGTCCAGAAACAATGATTTCTCCCTGTTCATCATTTGGCAGTTTCTTACCTTCCTCATCAATGACAAAGGTTGGAGAATCAGCCTTGGTATAGCCGATTGGAAGGCGTTTGAGAGTCGTCAACATCTCTTCTGTTACAGCAACAGCTGATAGGGCTACTGTCGCTTCTGTTGGACCGTAAGCATTGATAATACGGGCATTTGGGAAACGTTCGCGCAGTTTTTGAGCTGTTTTGACCGTCAATTCTTCACCATCAAAGTAGAAATGCGTGATCCCTGGCATTCTCTCGCTATTGAAGTCTTCTGACAACATGGCCATATCTGCAAAGGAAGGCGTTGATGTCCAGATAGCGATTGGCAATGAAAAAATCGTCGCAAAGAGTTTTTTGAAGTCCTGAGTAATGGCTGAAGGAAGAGCGAAAAGCGTACCACCTAGTGCCAAGGTTGGCGCCCAGTACATAACAGATAGGTCAAAAGAATAAGGAGGCTGAGCCAGCATTTGCGGACGACTTGGCGTCGCAAATTCCTTATCTGTAATCATCCAGTTGGTAAAACTGAGGAGATTGTCATGGGAAATCTGCACCCCCTTAGGCTTACCGGTCGTACCAGAAGTAAAGATGATGTAGTAATTATCATCTCCCTTGACTGGATGCGTCATCTCATAGCTATCCCCTTGAGCAAAGGCTTCTTGAACCTGAGCTAAAGTCAGCATTGGCGTAGAGACTTGCTCCAATGGAAAATCTGAGATGGCAATAATCAAACTTGGCTCTGCAACTTCTACGATAGCAGAAACTCGTTCCAAGGCCGAATGGCTGTCAATTGGAATGTAGGCATGACCTGACTTAGTTAGCGCTACAAAGGTAGCCAACATCTCATATTCCTGACCACCAAAAACGACGACTGGTGATTTCTCAGGCAAGCCAAGTCGATCGATAGCTGCAGCTAAACTATCTGAATCAGCCTTCAGATCACCATAAGTATGCTCTTGACCTAAAACATTATAGACAGGATATGTTGGTTGTGTTTGAGCAAAGTGCTCAATCGTTTCAATCATATCTTTTATCGGTTTATTAGACACAGTTCTTTTTCTCCTTTAAACTAGAACTCATTATAAATAAAGCCACCTTGTCCCTGCCCAAGGTAACTAAAAAAATAAAGCAAGCCAAGTAAGATTACAAAATATAGGGCCGTCCGGCCTAAAAATACATGTAGGTTTCGTTGTTTTTTCATAAGCTATCCATTAATATATCATTTCTATCAAATACAAATACGCACTATTAGTAACTTATCTTCCTAACATTTTACCACTTTATCAACCTTTTTTTCAACTGTTTACCATAACTTAAAAGTTCGTTTTAGGTTATTTTAAGATAAATTAAAATGTTAATAGTAAATGTGAACAAAAATTTCCATTTCTATAAATCTCCTATACCAGTCATCACAAATTAAACAGTTTAAAAATTGACAGCAAACACACGGCTCCCCCTTTGGGCATTTTTATGCTAAAATAGAAGGTATGGATAAGATTATTAAAACTATATCAGAAAGCGGAGCCTTTCGTGCTTTTGTCCTTGACAGCACAGAAACCGTCCGCACTGCTCAAGAAAAACATCAAACTCAAGCCAGTTCAACTGTTGCACTTGGTCGCACCCTTATCGCTAGCCAGATTCTCGCAGCCAATGAAAAAGGAGATACCAAGATTACTGTAAAAGTTCTTGGAACGAGCTCTCTCGGTGCCATCATCACTGTCGCAGATACCAAGGGAAATGTCAAAGGCTACGTTCAAAACCCCGGTGTAGATATCAAAAAAACTGCAACGGGTGAAGTCCTAGTCGGACCTTTTGTCGGCAATGGTCAATTTCTTGTTATCACAGACTATGGTACTGGAAATCCTTACAACTCTATGACTCCTCTCATCTCTGGGGAAATCGGTGAAGACTTGGCCTACTACCTGACAGAAAGCCAACAAACCCCTTCAGCAGTTGGCCTCAATGTTCTTTTAGACAAAGACGACAAGGTCGAAGTTGCCGGTGGTTTTCTTCTCCAAGTTTTGCCAGGAGCCAAGGAAGAAGAGATTGCCCGCTTTGAAAAACGCATCCAAGAAATGCCAGCCATTTCAACTCTTCTAGAAAGCGACGACCATATCGAAGCCCTTCTCAAGGCTATCTATGGTGACGAATCTTACAAACGTCTATCTGAAGAAGAAATTCGTTTCCAATGCGACTGCAGCAAAGACCGTTTTATGAACGCTCTTGCCAGCCTTCCAAGCTCAGACTTAGAGGAAATGAAAGAGGAAGACCACGGGGCAGAAATCACTTGCCAATTCTGCCAAACAACTTACAACTTTGATGAAAACGACCTGGAGGAACTCATTCGTGACAAATCTTAATACACCCTTTATGATTGGCAATGTTGAGATTCCCAATCGTACCGTTTTAGCGCCTATGGCTGGCGTGACCAACTCAGCCTTTCGTACCATCGCAAAAGAGCTCGGAGCTGGACTCGTTGTCATGGAAATGGTCTCTGACAAGGGAATCCAATACAACAACGAAAAAACCCTGCATATGCTTCACATCGATGAAGGCGAAAATCCCGTTTCTATCCAACTCTTTGGTAGTGATGAAGACAGCCTCGCACGCGCAGCAGAATTCATCCAAGAAAACACCAAGACCGATATCGTCGATATCAACATGGGCTGCCCAGTTAACAAAATCGTGAAGAACGAAGCTGGCGCTATGTGGCTCAAGGACCCAGACAAGATCTACTCTATTATCAACAAGGTCCAATCTGTCCTTGATATCCCCCTAACTGTCAAAATGCGCACCGGCTGGTCTGATCCATCCCTAGCCGTGGAGAATGCCCTCGCAGCTGAAGCTGCTGGTGTCTCTGCTCTCGCCATGCATGGCCGTACCCGCGAACAAATGTACACAGGCCACGCAGACCTCGAGACCTTGCACGATGTAGCCCAAGCACTGACTAAGATCCCATTTATCGCCAACGGTGACATCCGTACAGTTCAAGATGCTAAACAACGCATCGAAGAAGTTGGTGCTGACGCAGTTATGATTGGCCGAGCAGCCATGGGAAATCCCTACCTCTTCAATCAAATCAACCACTACTTTGAAACAGGAGAAATCCTTCCTGATTTGACCTTTGAAGATAAGATGAAAATCGCCTACGAACACTTAAAACGCTTAATTAGCCTCAAAGGAGAAAAAATTGCAGTCCGTGAATTCCGTGGCCTCGCTCCTCACTACCTTCGTGGTACATCTGGTGCAGCCAAGCTTCGTGGAGCTATTTCACAAGCTAGCACTCTTGCAGAAATTGAGGCCCTCTTGCAACTAGACAAAGCATAGTCTCACATCTACAACTCACAAAAACGGCAAAGCTCAAAAATGAGTCTTGCCGTTTTTTATATGTTTTCATCTTGTAAATCTAATTGCTTCACTCTAGCTATATAGTAGGACATAATCAAAAACAAATTGAGGCTGATAATCCATATAGACCATTCATGAAGAAAATGCATCAATACAGCCAAGCTGATTGCGCCCACTATGAAACTTCCCACAACAATCCCATAATTTAAGGCCTGACGACGATATTCTTGGATATTTCCGTCTCTTCTAGCAATGCGATACAAAGCGGTCAACATCTTTCGGTAATTTCCAGACGTCATAAAAATGACATAGGGATGATCTTCAATCAAACTGCCCGTAAATGTTAGCATCATCATTCCTGTTCCAAAAGCGATGAAAGGAACTTCTAATAGAGGAAATCGTGAAAAGAAAGGTAGAATAAGAGTTCCAATAAATAAAGGGAGTAGCATCTTAACCCGCCAGTAGGCCGTTTTACGGTATTCTTTCATGTGCAATGCAAACAGAAATCCTAGAGAAAAGAAAATAATGGAGCAGAACCGTAGCATCGTATTGATGACATTTGAGTCGTGCCAATCAGATATCAGTAGGAGAATATTCCCTGTCTGTGTCGCTACCAAACTATGGTATTGAATATGGCAAAACACATCCAAAGAACCACCTACAAATCCAAGAAATACTCCCATCAATCGTGTGTTTTGAGGTAAGATTAATTTATCCGCCATGTATTATCACTCGTTTTCCTTTGATTTTTTTATTATACCACTTTCTCTTGGAGAAACTAAGTGAAAAACAGTTGACTCACTCTTTTACAGAACGATTTCTAGTAAGAGTTAAAACATCAAATTTTATTATTGAATCAAGGCAACGCTTGAAACTTTACCATCCGCACCTGTTGTAATTTGGATGATTTTTCCTCCTCCGATTTTAGCATTATACTTGCCATCATCAAGAGTGTAAGAGTAGCCTCTAATAGAGTAGTTTTCTTTATTTCCTTCTGCAGTTTCTACTGTAAATTGGCCCCCTGATGAAACCGTAATAGTTTCGCCATTCGCTCCCTTCCAGTTGCCTGCAGCTGCTGAGAAATCACCATCGACCATGGTTAAAACACCCTTGTAGCGTTTGTTGTGTTCTGCTTGCTTGTCTTGAAGTTTGCGGTCAGTTGTTGGATCATAGCCTGACTGGTTAGACTGGGCTTGAGAGCCTTGCTGAGTTGAAGGTGCCTGAGATGGAGCTTGCTGACTAGGGGCTGCTTGTTCTTGTCTTGATTCAGGCGCTGGTTTCGCTTGTGACTGATCCGCCGCTGTAGAAGACTGACCAGAAGATGCCTGGGCCTTTTCAGATGAAGCTGAGCTTGAAGATTTTTGAGTCTTGCTTTCTTTGCTAGAAGAAGCTGCTTTAGAGCTTGATGATTGACTTGTCTTTGCAGAGCTACTAGTTTGAGTGGTTTCGTTTTTATTTCCACAAGCTCCTAGTAGCAAGGTAGAAGCCAACACAGTCACTGCCATCAATTTGATATAGGTTTTCTTTTTCATTTTTTACTCCTTTGTAATGTTTTTGAAATATCAAGAAATCTTTTTGCAATATAATTGTAACATTGGGTTTTGAATCTGTCAACTATTTAGAGAACCTATTTTAAAAATCGTTCCCTCCACTATTTCAATTCGTAATCGAAACGAAAAAAATAGAAATTTTTTTAGATTAGAGTCCTATTTTTTGCATCGCTCTTGTGTAATTCTAAGAAAGATAACCATTCATAAAAAATGATGATAAATAAAAAGGTCGGGAAAAGTTCCCGGCCTCGTTTTTTATTTCAATCGATAGGTTTTCCTTGGTTTCTTTTTGGGTACTCGTTTGAGTCCGACTTCTTCTACATATTCGCCGTATTTTACGAGAAAGTTATTGCTGACGATTGGGCGACCGGGGTTGATGAGATTGACTAGTTCAGTTCCTTCGTAAACAGTGAACTCCTCCTCCAACAGATAAAGGAAGGTCGGATTCCAGTCGAGACGGCCTTGGATTCGTTTGATGGATTCTTGGATAATGGCATAATGGTCAAAGGCGAAGGCTTGCTCCTCCAGCTCGACTCCCTCTAGGAAGCATTTCCCCGTCTGGAAATCGACATCTACAAAAACGACATCCTTAGCATCGTCTCCTGCCTGAACAAGGTCTAATGCACGGCTAGGTAGGTACACTAAGTGGGCAATGGTCACTGTCCAGCCCCGTGGGTCACGCCCAGGGGTCGATACGGTCATCAATTGCTCGATTTTCTCCAAAGGTAGATCGAGATTGACTTCTTCTCTCACCTCACGCTGACAGGCATGTGCAGCATCTTCTCCCTTGTCCATAAAGCCTCCAACCAAAGCCAAACAGTTCTGATAAGGGTGAGCCTTGCGACGAATCAGCAGGAGTTTGATTTTTCCTTCGACAAAGCAGTAGGCCACCATATCCACCGTCACGCTTGGCTTTTCATATTGAGGGAGTTCCTGCTTGTAGTACCAGTCTAAAAACTCCTCCTGACTGGCATGGATTTCATAATATTCTTTTTCCGTCATCCCTTCTGGAATCTTTATGTCTGCCATCTTATGCCTCCTTTCGAACTGCCTTGGTCCATTGGTACCAACCCACTAGACTATTGAGTGTGTAAACCCAGTACATCCCTTGAATGTGGATATTTTCACCCCACCAGAGATAGATACTAAAGAGATTGGTTGCAATCCAGAAAATCCATTGCTCGCGGTAGAGACGTGTCATCAAGAGCTGACCAACACCATTGGTCGCATCGGTAACACTATCACGGAAAGGGCGAGCGCTATTGATACTTTGGTAAGCCAAGCCCATACCAATCCAGATAATAGCAGTCAAGGCCAAGTACTTGAGCCAGTCAAGAACAGATAATTTCTTAGCTTCAAAGTGGGATTCTTCTGATTTTTCCTGTTCATTGATACGATTGGACAGCCAAGCATAGAGACCAATCGGCTGCATGACAAAGAAGTAAACAGTCGTCAATACTTCTCCGTAAAAAGTCGCATTCATGGCCAAGATCAAGTAGATAGCCGAGTTAATGGCCCCAAAGAGATAATTGCTCGCACGACCTTCTGCTACCAAGATAACACAGACAATCCCAGTCCAGGATGCAAACAAGCTCAACCAGTCATGACTTTCCGTATTTTGTGTAAAATCCAAGATCAAGGGAACACTTGACAGGGCGATGAGATACAACCACTGGAAAAGGCTACGGCCGACAAAGAGATCTTTCCATAGCAGGCGCATGATTCCTGCAAAACCAATCTTACGAGCTTCGGCATGGACATTTTTAAAGTTTTCGATAAATTGTGTGATTTTTTCAGTCAGCTTTTTCATCATTTCCTCCTAATCTGCTTGGTAAATGGCATCAATAGCCACTTTTGCTGCTTCATAATTGCCTAGATAATCCTCCGCTAGATAAACTAGTGGAATGGTGGTTAAGTATCTCTCCCTCATCTCATCCAAATGCTGGGAAAAACTGTAGCGAATATGGTCTTCCGCCATGGTCATATCTCTAAATCCGTCATTGACATAGGAACCGACAGGTTGCACAAAGAGAATCAAGTCCCATTTTTCCTTGGCCAAGATAGAGGCAAAGAGATTGTCAAATGTCTCCCCTGATAAGTCCCCTTGGTCCTCAGTCTCCATGTAATAGTCATAGTAGCCCTTAGTTACCAAGGAGTTGGTATCAGCTATCACTAGGCCTCGATTGGCATTGCTATCGATTAGTTTTGAGGTCTGGTCATACTGCCCTAAAAGGAGATAGTAGTAATCCTTTGGAGTCAATTCATCATCGCGGACATTGTTTTTGATCTGGTACTCACGCGCGTATTCCAGACTAACGGGCGCATCGTAATACCTTGCCAAATCCTTGGCTAGAGTGGTCTTCCCATTGCTAGCACTTCCCATAATCAAGACTTTCTTGGTAAACTGACGACGGAAGGGTTGAGCGATGTATTTCCAATATTTGCTTGGATTTTCTCGAATCATAGTCGCTGAGATACCAAACTTTCTTTCTTGCAAAACGGTCTCAAAGCCACGATTAGCTAGTTCTTGCTGGTAGTCTTCTTCTCCCACAAAGAAAGTCAGTTCTTGCTGGGTTTCATCATAGGAAATCTCCGCTAACATCTGGTCCAACCACTCCTGCCAGCCCATAGGGTAACGGGGAAGGTTGGTCTCATCTAACTTGCAGACAAAGGTCAACTCATCATCACGAAAAGCCTCTCTAATATAGCGAAATCGTTTTTGAAGACTTAAACCTACCTGCTCACCTCGGTCTCCCTCGTATCCTGAAACGACTACCCAGACCTGGTCACACTGACGCTTCGCTCGCTGGATCAGATCGATATGCCCTTGATGGAGAGGGGCAAAGGTCCCAAATACCACTGCTGTTTTCTTTTTCATAAACGCTTTACCTTTTTATAGTTTTTAATATTTTTGTTTTCTGTGTTTTTATTATATACTATATTTTTATTTTGTCAATAGTTTTTTATTACTTTTTATAAAAAGGTAACAAAAAAAGAGAAGGCCATCTTTATAATGCCCCTCAAAAGCTAGACAGAAAAAATCTAACTTTTGCGGTTCAATAGCCTTCTCTTTTTATATCTTAGATTCATCTCTATATGAAATAACTTATCATTATTAGATACCAATTATAAGTAAAATCTTTGGAATCTTCAATGGTTAACCAATCAAATGCTAAATATCGAAAGTGGATATTTTTAAAAAACTGAATCATTATTTTCTTCTTTTCATCGCGATGAATGAAGTTCCAATCAAACCAAGGAGACCAATGATCTCAAGAACTAGATTAGACGCCACTCCTGTAGATGGTAATTTCTTCTCAGTTGCTGATGTAGGATTTCCTTTTGCCACCGTTTCATTTCCAGTAGCCAGTGGTTTATGATTAACTTCTTTATTCTGGAATTTTCTAGTTTGGCTCTCTCCTATCTGTGTTTGACTATCTTGGATAGACGGCTTAGTCTGTTTAGGTGTAGTGGCATTTTGATTCTTAGAAAGTGTCTTAATCGCAAATAAACTGAAGTGGCTCGTTTTAAAGACAACTTGCCCATTTTCAACTTTAGAAGGAATACGCTCAAGGTCGCCATTCTCCTTTACGTGATAGACGTGAACATCTGAGTCAGTCTGCCCAAGCGCGAGCCGAACAGTTCGTTCTCCATTGACATGAGTTTCCTTGCCCCCTTTAGAAAGAGATAAGTCAAACACACGAACTGTTCCCCCTCCTGTTTTACGAGCAATTTTATCAGCCAACTCTTTCGTCGTTACTTCCTTGAGATGTAACTTATCTGCATCTGTAGGTTTATCAAATATTACTGAGACTTTCGTCTTGCCATCTGCCGCTGTAAAAATTTTATGTGTCTTTGGTTGTGCCGATGTTTGCGGTTTCTTACCCTCTGGTTGAGGACTTGGTTGCATATCTGGTTTTGGAGTAGATGGCTTCTTATCCTCAGTACCAGGTTGTGCCGGTGTTTGCGGTTTCTTACCTTCCGGTTGAGGACTTGGTTGCATATCTGGTTTTGGAGTAGATGGCTTCTTATCCTCAGTACCGGGTTGTGCCGGTGTGTGTGGTTTCTTACCCTCTGGTTGAGGACTTGGTTGCATATCTGGTTTTGGAGTAGATGGCTTTTTATCCTCAGTACCAGGTTGTGTCGGCGTGTGTGGTTTCTTGCCTTCTGGTTGAGGACTTGGTTGCATATCTGGTTTTGGAATTTCTTTCTTATCTTCTTTCTTTGGCACTAAGTTGGCCTTCGCTACCTTCAATTCAGATAAGCTCTTCTGAAGCTCTCCTATCTGAGTATCTAGCTGCTTTTCTGTAATATTTACTTGTTCTAGAAGCTCTTTCCCCTGTTTAATGATTTCGCTTGCGCGATTTCTGACCTTTTCATAAGCAGAACCAGCTTCTCCTGTTAACTTAGCTCCATCTGGAACCGTCTTCATTTCTTCTTCAAGCTGACTGATAGCCTTCTGAAGTTCCACAATCTGCTGAATCTTATTAAAGGATGGAAGAAATTCGTTCTTAAAGTAATCCGCTAGATATTTCCCCTCTAAGGTAGCATAATTCTTATTCCATGTTTGCTTGATACCTGATTCAAACTCTTTTTCTAGACTAGGAATTTTCGCGTATTTCTCTCGATACAAAGCGACTTGTCTTGTCATCTTTTCGATTTGTGCATGGATTTGATAATAGATAAAGTCATCTATAAACGTTTGGAGAGTTTTGGCAGTGTATGAACCTTTTTCTAACTGTTCTCTAAATGCTTTTATTTTATCAGGAGCAATCTTTTTAGAATCCTCCCAAATATCTTTTTTCTGCACCTTATAATCACTGTTATTTTCTGGTAACTCTGGATAGTTATTCACTTCAGCCAAAGCTTGCTCTAGTTTTTTTAGCTCTTCCTTAGCCTTATTCTTCAAAGATTCTATCTCTTTCGTTTCTTCAGTCGGTGTCTGAGATTTCCCATCTTTAGTTGGAGGAATATGACCTTCCATATCAGGCTTTCTTTGAGGCTCAGTTGGTTTCGTTAACCCTTTTTTGAATTCCTCCACAGCAGCATTTAGCTCTGACTTCGCTGTTTCTAGAATCCGATCTAGTTCCTCTTTTGTTTGAGCTTTAGAAAGCTCTGATCTATATTTATTTACAATTCCTAAGGCATTTTTAATTAATTCATCAAATTTAGACTCATCCTCAGATTTCAAATCTTTTTTAGTTCTATCCAACAGCTCACTCATGTGATTAGAAAGCGATAGATTAGCTTCTGAAATTTGTTTAGCTAAATCTTGCTGATCAGTCTCCTTAGCACTTCGTTTGTCTCTCGGTTTCGTTGTCTCTTTATTGCCATTAGATGTTTTGAGTTTTGCAATCTCATCAAGAAGACTGTGTTTAGCCTTCAGCACCTCTTCGTTTTTCGTGGCCTGATCGAGTTGCTGAAGCGCCTTTTTTTCCAACTCGCGTAACTGTTTGATTGTGGCATCCTCGTTTGCTTCTTCTTTGTTTAGTTTTTTCTCCTTTATGTTTTCGTCCACTTGTTCATTGACGTAGTTTTGAATTTCTTTTTCAACGTAAGCTTTGTAAGATTTGAATAACTTACCTAGATCAGCAATAACTTCTTGTTTAATCGTTTGGAGTGATTTATCCGACTCGTTCTTAAAATCATTTACAATTCGCTCTTTGATTTTATTGATTTCGCCTACTAAAGAACTTTTATCCTCTTCAGTGATACCTTTTGTAGTTGCCATATCACTAATCAATTTCTTTTGATGGTCGAGTTCTTCATTGATTTTTTTGAAAGTATCTTCCAGCTCTCTATAACTATTCTCCAAAGTTTCTAGGTTATCACGGTCATCTTCTCCCTCAATCTCTTTTATCAAGGAATCTTTCCGCTCAGTTGGTAGGGTACCTTTTCTGATTTCTTCTTTTAAACGTTTTTGAATTTCAGCGGCTGCACCTGTGTTCTCTTTTGTAGAAGTATCGTGAGACTGTTCCGAGCTCTCCTTAGTCGGAGGAACTACCTTGTTTTCATCTTTCGATTGATTTTCTTTTTCCTTCCTTTCTTGTTCCATATGCTGCTTCTCATGGTGTTTTAGTAAGTCTAGGTGAAAATCATTATCTATCGAAAGCAAGCTTTCTGTATCATTCGCCTGTTCGATTTTCTGCTGATATGCTGCTTTTTTATCTGTAGGAAGGTCACTTTCCGCTAGCTCTTTTATTAATTTTTCTTTTGCATCTTTCAAAGTTTCTCTAGCTGGTTCTGTTTTTTTACTATTTTCAGAAGAAGTTTCTTTGTTTTCTCCTGCCTTACTCTTAGATGAAGTTTGCTCAGTGACCTTGGCACTATTTGTGGATGCACTAGAGCTTATCTCACCAGCATGAGCAACACTCCCCATAAAGAAGCTAGCTACTAGTACACTAGCTACTCCTACACTAAATTTACGAATGGAATAGCGCATTCTTCGTTCATGATTTGATTTAAACATATCTATATCCTCCATGATTTTAATTAACTACAGTATATCCTGCCAATATGAATTGTATATGAAATTTGCTATATTATTTTTACTATCCTTTCATTCTTCCATTAGGAATAATAACTTCTTGCAGTAATTTCTCTTCTTCTGCTATTCTTTGATAAAGAATAACCGCATAGACAGGAAAAATAAAGATAAAAGTTACGTAAGCATGACTCACCAAAGCTAAACCAACTAACTCAGGAAGAATATTCAAAAAGTAATTGGGATGTTTCACAATTCGAAAGAGAGGATGATCTACATATTTGTGATTATTAACAAGCATTAGCTTTACTGTCCAAATATCTCCTAACAAGTGAATCACCAACATCAACATCAGCATAGAAAAAATAAGCAAGACTAAACCAACCATGCTTATGCCATCAAAATTTGTCTTGTGCACCATTGCTTCAACAAAGCAGGAGAGATAGAAAACAATATGAGCCATCGTTAATCGTTTTGTATTCTCAACTCCAAATTCTTTCCCGCCCTTGCTAAGGATTCGTTTTTCATTCTCCATCGAACGTTTTAAAAAAATCAATCGAACGAGGAAGGTTACTAAAATAATCGCTAATACCATACCAGTATCCTTTCTTTTTTCTATATTTAAAATAATGTTCTCATGTTAAACCTATGTGAACTTTAACAAAAAAGAACGGAGAGATTTCCGTTCTTTTGCTTTATACAACTAATCTGCTTGCAAGCAAATTTTAAATTCCATTCCTTGTTCATAAGGGAGAAAACTATAGGACATTTGATAACTTTCTAGGATGTTATTCACGATATAGAGTCCTAAACCAGACCCTTCAGACTTGTCTGTGACAACTTGAGAGTGGTAAAAAATATCAAACAAATGATTCAACTCTTCTTGATTAAGAGGTTGGCAGGTATTTTTGATAGAAAGATAGCCATCTTGCTCGGATATGATTACGCGCCCATTTTTATCTGAATATTTAATTGCATTACTAATCAGGTTTGTCAAAACCTTATCCAATGCCTTGAGACTCATGACGACCCTAGTAGCATCTGTCAATTGATTTTCGATTTCTATTCCTCTTGAGCATGCTAATTCCTGATAGCGAGATAAAACATCCGTCAAAATAGTCTGGACTATCAAGGTCCCGCTACACTCTGTCCACTCTTGGAACTTAGAGGATTCCAAAACTTCTTCGAGCAAGTGGCCCATTTGATCAATTTGATCGATACTCTTTGCTATAAACTTAGGGTGGTCTTTATAATCCCCAATATTGTACTGCATATTCTCTAGAATAATTCGAAGACTGGCTAAAGGGGTTTTCAACTCATGTGACGCTCCACGAACAAAAGAAACTTTCTGCTTTTGCAACCTGACAATCCGTTCATTTCTTCTCTCAGATTCATCAATGACTGCCAGCAAGTTTTCATACACATCATTGATTTGCTTTCCAACTTCCCCAACTTCATCCTTTCGCGTTTCATCAAAGCGAATATCATGATCCAACTCCTGCATCTTACCTGTAACTTTTGAGATATAAAAGAGAGGCTCCAATAAACGTTTCGTATAGAAGTAGGAAAAGAGAAAGGCAAATACAAGCGTTGCTAAAAAGGTATACGGGAGATAGAGAAGCATAATCCGTGTTGCCTCTTTATAAATATCCACACCTTGAATAAATTGAATGGTTACCTTTTTACCATCAGCTGTCGTAATCTGACGGTCAATCGTTACGATATAGTTAGTGGGACTGCCTTCCTTTATTTCCAAGTCGTGCACAAGGGAAATTCTCTTATCCAGTACATCATCTTTCAAATGGGCAGAGATGCGAAGAGATTTCGAATAGGACTCCAGCAAACTAGGCAGTTCATGAAAATTTTTGCCTTCTAAGTACTTGCTCATAATAGTAGCACTCTCATTAAACTTCTCACCCTCTTGCTGAATGTAATAAAAAGGAAAGGTCAGATAGATGGCAATGTGGATGACCAAAGCGATTGCACCTAAAAGCGAAAAACTTCTTAAAAATGATTTGGTTAATAATTTAGGGTTTTTTATCATAAGCTAATTTTATATCCGGCATTTTTCACTGTTACAATACAATCCAGATCCAACTTCTTACGAAGATTTCGAATGTAAACATCAACTACTCTATCAAGAGGCAAATCTGCAAAATCATTTGAGATAGACTCGAGTATCTGCTCTCTACTCAAGACCTGGTTCTTATGTTGGATTAAACATTTTAAAACCAACAATTCTTTCGGCTTAATTGCAACCTCCTCGTTCTTGACTCGAGCTTGGTAGGATGTGAAATCCACTGTCACATCTTGATAATGCCAAATATCCTCCACAACATAGTAACGCCTAAGCAAGGCTTGAATCCGTTTGACTAGGAGCACCAGTGAAAATGGTTTCGTCACATGATCATCAGCATAAAGGTCAAATACCTGCATCTGAGTTTCCTCATCTCCGAGCGCACTTAAGACGATTACAGGAATATCATGATTTCCATTAATTTCTTTTAACACCTCAAATCCACTCCGCTTCGGTAACATCAGATCCAAGACCATCAGATGAATAAGGAACTCATGAAATTTCTCCAAAGCCTCCTGTCCATCCTTTGCTAGAATAACATGATAGCCTTCTTCTCTCAAAAAAGCAGCTACTCCCTCTCTAATCATATCCTCATCATCTACAACTAAAATGTTCATCTATTCCCCTTCTTAACCTATCTAAAATTCACTCTTTTGCTAGGTTTACATTATTTTCATTTCATACGCAAAAAAAGAAACAGGGCTCTATTGAAATGGTGGAAATTTCAGGAAACTCTGCTCTTTTTCATTCTATACAAATCTTAATATCTATTTATTCTTATTATAACCAATATTTACATATTGTCAACTTATTTCCTTTGGTTTTATAAAAATAAATACAAAAAAATCAGGATTGCTCCTGATTCTCCATTTTTAAGCAATATCAAATTTTAATTGACCAGCTTTGACACCAATCTTGAGGGTCTTCCCTGCTACCAGTTCCCCCTTAAGGAGGAGTTCTGCCAACTTGTCTTCCACTTCTGTTTGCAGTGTTCTGCGAAGTGGGCGAGCTCCCATTTCTGGATTGTAACCGTGACTAGCTAGCAACTTCAGTGCCGAAGCTTGCAGTTTCAAGTCGATACCCTTCTCTGCCAGGCTAGCAATCAATGGTTTCACCATAATCTTAACAATTTCTTGCATGTGTTTGCTATCTAAGCTATGGAAGACCACCTTTTCATCAATACGGTTGATAAACTCTGGTCGATAAGCTTTTTTCAACTCTTCAAAGATTCGTTTCTCCATATTTTCCTGATCAAAACGAATGTCTTTCGCGCCAAAGCCAACAGTCTTGTCATCACGAAGAGCCGTCGCGCCAAGGTTTGACGTCATGATGATAATGGTATTTGAAAAATCAACCTTGCGCCCCTTGCTATCTGTCAAGACACCGTCGTCCAGAACCTGCAAGAGGACATTAAAGATGTCTGGGTGGGCCTTCTCTACCTCATCAAAGAGGAGAACGGAGTATGGTTTGTTGCGAACCTTCTCGGTCAACTCCCCACCTTCTTCGTAACCCACATAGCCCGGAGGAGCTCCATTGAGACGGCTAGCTGCGAATTTCTCCATATACTCACTCATATCAAAGCGGATAAGTGCTGATTCGTCATCAAAGAGAACTTCTGCCAGAGCCTTTGCCAGTTCGGTCTTACCAACCCCCGTCGGTCCTAGGAACATAAAGGAACCAATCGGACGCTTGTGACTGCGAATACCTGACTGGTTGCGGCGAATCGCACGGCTAATGCTTGAAACAGCTTGATCTTGACCGATGACACGTTTGTGGAGTTCCGCTTCCAAGTTCAGATATTTCTTAGCATCTGTTTGCGTCAGTTTTTGGACTGGAATCCCTGACAAGCGACTCAAGGTGGTCAAGATATCAGATTCTGTTACCAAGTCTTTATAGACAGGGACTTCCTGCTCTTTTGCGATTAACTGGGCAGCTTGTTTCCACTTGCCATCCATCAAGGCCTTGTCTGCTGGACTCAAGTCGGATTCGTCCATTCTCACATGCTTGGATTTGTTTTGCACTGTTGCTGCTGCCTCATCCAAGAGGTCGATAGCAGAGTCTGGCAAGTGACGACTGGTTAGGTAACGATGTGCCATCTTAACGGCTGTTTCGACAGCTTCATCTGTGATTTGCACACGATGATGTTTCTCATAAGTCGCCTTCAAACCTTGCAAAATGGTCATGCTGTCAGCTAAACTTGGCTCTTCAATCGTCACTTTAGCAAAACGACGAGAAAGGGCTGCATCTTTTTCGATGTGTTTTTGGTATTCTTCCTGAGTGGTTGCACCAACCGTTCTCAAAGTTCCACGTGCCAAGGCTGGCTTCAAGATATTGGCCGCATCCAGAGTCGAGTCAATACCACTACCAGAACCCATGATGGTGTGGAGTTCATCGATAAAGAGGATTACTTTGCCATCTTCCTCGATATCCTTGATGATATTGTTCATGCGCTCTTCAAAATCTCCACGGAAACGGGTTCCCGCAACGACATTCATCAAATCAAGCTCTAGAACGCGCATCTTGGCCATTTCCGCAGGTACATCACCACTAGCAATACGCTGGGCAAGTCCAAGGGCCAGAGCTGTTTTCCCGACACCAGCATCTCCAACCAAGACAGGATTGTTCTTGGTCTTCCGACTCAAAATCTGAATCATACGTGAGATTTCCTTGTCACGACCGATAACTGGCTCTAACTTGCCAGAGCGCGCTTGCTCCGTCAGGTCATGCGTGTAGTCCTCTAGACCGCCACTTGGAGTCTGAGGCATGCCCATCATATTGGCCATGGAATTTTGCTTATCTGCCACGGTACGGTGGCGCTGACGCAAAGCCTTAAGGTCTTCTCTTGTCCAACCTGCACGTTCCTCTAAGTTGCGACGAAGAGTAGCAATTCTGACCTGATCTTTCTGGTCTTCATAAGAAAAACCTGCTCTCTCCAAGATGCGAGTTGCCAAAGCATTGCCATCATGCAAAATCACATAGAGGACGTGCTCTGTCCCTAGCACCTTAGCATGGACCACTGAGGCCACATACTCTGCTTCTGCAAAGAGAACCTCCAAACGATGGGAAAAGGGTAACTCCGTAAAAGTTTCGTCTTGGCTATAGTTCGTTTCAGTCAGTTCTAAAGCAACCTCTTCTAAACGGTCCATTTCATAAGGATAATCATTTAGAGTCGCACCTGCCACACTATAACTGTGATTGGACATGGCAATCAATAAATGCCAAGACTCTAGATATCGAGCTCCAAAATGGCTCGCAACCATGTAGGCACTTTCGATACATTCATTCAATGCTTTTGAATAGTTCATCTTACTTCTCTTTTCTATCTACCTCTTGTAATAGCTGTCGGAGCATATTGGCACGGACAACTGAGGATTCTTCCCCTAGGACACGATCTGTTGCTACAGACGTCAGCAAGGTCATCTCCTGCTTGGTCATCAAATCTTGCTCCACTAAAAGCCGGAGAATATCCTCGTAGATCTCCTGACTAACTCGCTCACCAATCGAGTAAAGCAAATCGCGGAGCATCTCATGATGACTGGAAAATTCAATCCGCCCTATGCGAATGTAGCCTCCACCACCACGCTTGCTCTCAACCAAGTAACCTCTACTTTCCGTAAAGCGTGTCTTGATGACATAGTTGATCTGACTCGGTACAACCTGAAAGGTATCTGCTAACTGGCTCCGTTGCAATTCCACGATACCAGATTGGTCTAAAATCGCCTTGATATAGGCTTCGATATGATCTGATGTATTTTTAAATCTCATAGTAAATCAAACTCCTTCTTTGAACCTTGACTATCTTTGACTATTATACCGAAATTTTCTCATTTTTTAAAGAAAAAGGGCGCTGGTAAAGGATAATCTTCACCAACTCCCCATTTTTCTACTTATCTAAGCCTAATTCTGCTAATATTTGCCGTTTGTAGGCAATCTTTTGGACTTCCTTGTCTTCGTCTTCAGACCAATCTAGTTTAATTTCTGAAACAATTTGCCCAGGGCGATTTTTCAAGATATAAATGCGGTCGCTAAGATTGAGGGCCTCTTCGATACTATGCGTGATGATCAAGGTCGTCAGCTGCAACTGCTTGTGAATCTCCAGATACCAAGCGTGGAGTTCCATCTTGGTCATCTCATCCAAGGCACTAAAGGCTTCGTCAAGAAGAAAGAGCTTGTGCCCGAAAAGGTAGGTCCGGAGCAAGGCCACACGCTGACGCATCCCACCGCTAAGTTCATGAGGATACTTATCCCGTATAGCAGTCAGCTGGAAGGTCGCAAGGATGTCATCCGCTCGGGCAACGGCTTCCGCCTTATCGACCTTTTGAATCAAAAGGGGCAGGATAATATTGCCAAGGACTGTCTTGTGTTCCAAGAGGAGATCCTTTTGTAACATATAACTCACGCGCCCCTTAGGATTTTCCTCGCCATCAAGGATAATTCGCCCAGACTGGACTTCTAAAATCCCAGCGATTAGGTTAAAGAGGGTGGTCTTTCCAACACCACTAGGTCCCAAGATAGAAACCACTTCACCTGACTTCACCTGCAAGTTGATGTCCTCTAAAATCTTTTCATCGCCATAGGCATAGCTTACGTGTTCTAGTCTAATTTCTGTCATTATTTTACAAATTCATTAGTGAAACCTTTGTCTGTCAAGTCTTCTTTAAGGATACCATTTTCTTTATCCCATTTGTAGAAGGCATTCCAGCGAGCTGCATCAAATTGTCCCCATTTTTCCTTGTCGCTTGCATATTCTTTTGACAAGTATTTTTGAGATTCGATGACAAAGTCACGTTTTCCTTTGAGTTCAGGTGCATTCTTGATGAGGATATCTGCCGCTTCTTCTGGATGTTCCATGGCATATTGGTAGCCTTTTTTAATAGCTTGGATGACTTTACGTGCTTCTTCTTTGTTGCCTTTGAGATAGTCGTTGTTAGCGATGATTACTGGTGAGTAGTAGTCAAACTCCTTGACATAGTCTTTCAAGTACATGAAGTTAGCATCTACACCCTGAGATTTGGCAAGGATACCATCCCAACCGTAGTAAATCCAAGCAGTGTCAAAAACGCCATTGGCAATCGGTGTGATGGAGTTGGAGTCGTTGTTTGGTACTTTTTCGACCTTCTCAAAGTCTCCGCCTTGTGATTCTACCAAGGTTTTCAACATAGCAAGCTCAGTCGGGTCATTCCAAGTTCCGTATTTCTTCCCAACCAAGTCTTTTGGGCTGCTGACATTGTCAGATTTACGTGAGATGATCCCTGATGTATTGTGCTCAACGATAGCGGCAACGGCAGTGATTCCTGCCCCTTTTTCCAATTTCTTAGCCATGTAGTCTTGGAAATACACTGCAAATGGTGCCTTACCATTGATCACCAAGTCAGATGAGCTTTCTTCTGGTGGCAATTTCAAGTCAACATCCACTCCAGCTTCTTTGAAATAGCCTTTTTCCTTTGCTACATAAAGTCCTGTGTGGTTGGTATTTGGCGTCCAGTCTAGGATAAAGTCAATCTTCTTGACTTCTGCCTCTTTGTTGCTGTCCTTAGAAACAGTTCCTTGTCCACAAGCCACAAGCACGACAGCTACAAGAACTGTTACAATCGTTAAAAACACTTCCCATGTTTTCTTCATTTTCATTTCCTCTTTTCTTTTTCTCAAACGTCTTCTATGGACGTTTCCATTTAATCACATATTTCTCACTGATATCGACCAACTTCATCCCTAGAAGACTGATAAGCGATACCAGAATAATAATTGCAAACATGGTATCATACTGAAACAGTTTTTTTGACTGAATCATATAAACACCAAGACCCTCAAAACCTCCCAACCACTCAGATACCACGGTTGTGATAAAGGCGTAGGAGACACTGACTCTCAGACCTGCATAAAAGTAAGGCAGGCTAACCGGGATTTTAAAATGCCACAGGATTTGCCAAGGCTTGGCTCGCATCAGACTAAACAAGGTCAGCATATCCTTGTCACAATGTCTAAAACCGTCCAAGATACTGACAATGATAGGGAAGGTTGTCGTCAGAATAATCAAGACAATCTTGGGCAAAATCCCATAACCTAGCCACAAGACCAAGATAGGAGCTATCGCAATGGTCGGAATGGTCTGGATAACCACCATCATAGGGTAAATCAGATCATTAAGCCAAGTCAGACTATCCATGAGCACAGCCATGAGACAGGCAATCAAAACTCCCAAAATTAGACCTAGTAAAGCCACTCTCAAGGTCGCCCAGCTATGGTGCCAGAGAAATTCTCTGTCGCGAACAAAGGCCTGGAGAATTTCAAAAGGAGTTGGCAGGATAAACTTGGGTAAAAGTTTGAATATTCCCGCTAACTGCCAGACCGACAAGACTCCGAGAAATCCCAAAAGACTAATCTGTCGTCTCATCATACTTTTCAAGTTTCTCATCAATGCTTAAAATCTCTCCCACATTTATTTTGACATTGGCAAAGACATTATCTGCCTCCTGCCCGGCCACTTCAAGCGCTTCTTTGAGAATGCGCATAAGCTCATCAAACTCCCCTTCCAAGACCGTTTCAAATGGTGTCACCACCATGGTCACGGACTGAGCTTGCAGATAAGCAATCACTTGATCGATAATACCAATTCGATCAATCCCCTGTGATAAGGGCAAAACTTGCAAGGCAATGCTTGCTTTCATAAAAACCTCCTTTTCTCAGGTTTCCTTTTGACAAAAAGAAAAACCTTTCCCATATATACGGAAAAGGTGCAGAATTCGACTAAGTATCCTTCCCTACGCTGGCATTACCCAGATCAGGTGCGGTCGAAGTTTAACACTTCCTCTCAGACTGTACACAGACTCCCGTATATTATATGGACATATGATAACGCAAAACAAGTAAGATGTCAAGGAAACTGCTTACAGAAAACCATGAAAAAGAGTTTGAAGGCAAATGCTTCAAACTCTTTCATAACTTTCTTATTTAGCCTCGTACCAGGTTGCTCCTTCATTCTCATCAGCAATGAGTGGGACACTGAGCTGGATGGCTTCTTCCATGGTTTGTTTCACTAGAGTTTTGACGGCTTCTAGTTCTGATTTTGGAACCTCAAGGACGATTTCATCATGCACTTGCAAGAGCATCTTGGTCTGATAACCACCCTCAACTAGAGCTTTGTCTAGCTGGATCATAGCAATCTTGAGAATATCTGCTGCTGAACCCTGGATAGGAGAGTTGATGGCAGTCCGCTCTGCAAAACCACGAATGTTGAAGTTACGTGAATTGATATCTGGCAACTCACGACGACGCTTGAAGAGAGTTTCTACATAGCCCTTATCACGCGCCTCACGCACCACTTCATCCATGTAGTTTTTAATACCTGGGAAGCGTTCAAAATAGGTATCGATGTAGGCTTTAGCCTCTTTACGGCTGATGCCCAGATTATTAGACAAACCAAAGTCTGAAATCCCGTAAACCACTCCAAAGTTTACTGCCTTGGCATTACGACGGTCGTTTGGAGTCACATCCTCAGGACGTTCAATTCCAAAGACCCGCATGGCTGTCGAGGTATGGATATCTGCTCCCTCTTGAAAGGCCTTAATTAGGTGCTCATCCTTGGAAATATGAGCCAAAACGCGCAATTCAATCTGCGAATAGTCGGAGCTGAGAAGGACACTATCCTCCCACTCAGGGACAAAAGCCTTACGAATGAGACGGCCTTGTTCCAAGCGAACAGGGATATTTTGCAAGTTTGGATCCACACTAGACAAACGCCCAGTCTGAGTCAAATCCTGCACATAGCGCGTGTGGATCTTGCCATCATCCAAAATCCAGTCTTGCAAACCAATCACATAGGTAGACTGAATCTTAGCAATTTGACGGTAATCGAGGATTTTCTTGACGATTGGTGCAATAGGAGCTAGTCGCTCTAGCACATCCACGGCTGTCGAGTAACCTGTCTTGGTTTTCTTGGTGTATTCTAGAGGAAGACCGAGCTTTTCAAAGAGCAGTACCCCCAACTGTTTAGGGGAGTTGATATTAAATTCCTCACCAGCCAGTTCGTAAATCTCTTGGGTGAGTTGCTCAATGACGACCTCATTTTCAGCCTGCATCTCAAGCAGGGTTTCTTTTTTGACCTTGATCCCAGCAATTTCCATCTTAGCAAGGACAAAAGCCAGAGGTTGCTCCATGTCATAGAGAAGGTCTAACTGCCCATGTTCACTGAGTTTTTCAAGTAAAACCGGCTCTGTTTCAACCAATACAGCAACCTTGCGAGCCAAATGCTCCAAGAATTTCTCTCTCTCAGGGATAGCTTTCTTGACCCCCTTACCGTAGAAAGTCTCATCATCAGCCAGATAAGTCTGGCCATAGAGATTCGCAATAGTTGAGATTTCATTGTTCTCGACTGTTGAGAGTAAGTATTTTGCCAAACGGCTGTCAAAAGCAGGAGCCTGCAGATTCAAACCCAAGCGATTTAAAAGAACCTTCGCTTTCTTAAAGTCATACACTTTCAGAGGTGTTTTTTCTAAAAATTCCTTGAGAATCGGCTCCTGCAAGAGCTCAAGTTTGTCTGTAGCGTAAAGTTTATCCCCACAAGACCAAGCAAAACCAACCAAGTCATCTGTATGGTAGTTCTCACCAAAGAGTTCAAAGTGGAAGATAGAGTCTGCGCTCAGCATGTCTTGACTGACGTGGTCAACGATAGTGAAATCCAATCTTTCAGGAGCATCCGTTGATGACACATTTAAAGCTTGCTTGAGCTGTTTGAAGCCCATCTCATCGTAGAATTTCCCGAGATTTTCCACATCTGGGCCATTATAAACCAAATCATCAAGTCCAATCTCAATTGGTGCATTTGTCTCAATGGTCGCCAAGGTTTTAGACAAAAAGGCTTGTTCCTTGTCATTGATGAGATTTTCCTTCATCTTAGAAGCCTTCATCCCATCGATATTTTCATAAATACCCTCTAACGAACCGTGTTCTAGCAAGAGCTTGATACCCGTCTTTTCACCGATCTTAGTGACGCCAGGGATATTATCAGACTTATCCCCCATAAGAGCCTTGAGATCTATAAACTGAGCTGGTGTGAGGCCCATTTTTTCCATAAGATAGTCTGGCGTAAAGGCCTCAAACTCAGCCACACCTTTCTTAGAAATCTCGACAACCGTATGCTCATCCGTCAACTGGATCAAGTCCTTGTCTCCGCTAACGATTGTCACATCAAAAGAATCCTTCTCAGCCAAACGACCTAGGGTCCCGATGATATCATCAGCTTCATACTGGGCCAACTCATAATGGCGAATCCCAAGATGGTCTAACAACTCACGAATGAAGGGAAATTGCTCACGAAACTCATCTGGAGTTTTAGCACGGCCACCCTTGTAGTCTGCATACATCTCTGTTCGGAAAGTCGTCTTACCTGCATCAAAGGCTACCAAAACATGACTAGGCTCAACCCGCTCTAAGACATGATTCAACATGAGTTGAAAACCGTAGATCGCATTGGTATGAAGGCCATTAGCATTTTTAAATCGATCCAGCTGCTGATAAAGCGCAAAAAAAGCTCGAAAGGCAACAGAAGATCCATCAATTAATAATAATTTTTTCTTGTCCATACACCCATTATAAAGGAAAGCGAGGAAAAATACCATCGGAAAGAATAGGCAAATGGTAGTGAAGCCCTCTTTTTTATATTCTTTCTAGATTCTAGCTCCATTACTATCCACTCGATAGCCATCCACAGTGGTATTCACTGCTAAAGCCCCTGAAGCATTGACGTAGTAATACTTTCCTCCTACTTGGAACCACTGGCTAGACTTCATAGCCCCTGAACTCTCCAAATAATACCATGTTCCATTTTCCTTGAGCCATCCTGTCTGCATCTCCCCTGATGCCTTTAGATAGTACCAATGCGAACTAGCCTTCACCCAACCTATTGACATGCTTCCATTGTCTTTAAGATGATACCAACTGCCATTTATTTTCTTCCAACCAGTTGCGAGTTTCCCGTTCTCACGGTAATTCCAAATACCGTTTTGCTTCTTCCAACCATTCTCCACCGATTCTGTTTCCATATACTGGACGTATCTCCTCGTTCCACTATAGGATAGGTAGCTGAGCCACTTATAACCATCCTTTTCAAGAACCTGGTCATAGCTTACACTCTCACCAGCATAATAGTAATCAATAACCTTTCCTGTACTTGACGGTTGGTCCATAATAGGTGATTTCCCCGTGAATACTATTGTCCCGCTGGACGGAAGCTCTGAGTTACGATAACCCTCACTCACACTATAGTTAGCGGATAAATCCCTGAAATGAATGAAACCTGTCATCGAACTAGCCTTGACTTTTCGACGGTTATACTTTTCTCGAACCCCATAGTTATACTCTTCGATTTCAATCGTATCCCCTGATACATTTGATACCCAGGCCACGTGCCCATAATAACCTTCTGTCGACCAAGCAATAGCTCCAACTTCTGGCTTAGTATCCACACGGTAGCCTTCTCGCCTTGCACGGTGTCCCCATTCATTTGCATTTCCGTAGGCAGGAGGAATCTCAAAGCCATTTACACTACTCAAACGAAAGGCCGCAAAAGAGGTACACTGGCGAGAATACATCCGCCACTGATCGATTTCAACACTACCATTTTTGTAGTGAAGTGGATAGTCATCTCCACGCGCTACACTGTCGGCTTTAACCGATTCCCCACCAAACAAAAAGGTACTCGTAACGAGCAAAGTAGCCAGCCCTACACTCAACTGAGTACATCTACTCTTCTTAACTCCTGATTTAAAAAACGTCATTCATTCTCCTTAATAATATAAATTTCCGAGGTTCCCCTCCTTTATACTATTCGGGAGAAAAAGAAAAAAGTGAGCAAAGCTCACTTCATTTTAAGATTCTTGGTCTAGATAGCGAATCAAGTTCTTTTCTGTCAAGATATCTGAGTAGGTGAAGGATTCGACATAGACATTGGCCTGTTTGTCTCCCTCAACATCCCCAAATTCAACGATAAATAGAGATGGATAAACCTCAATTAGCTTACCCAATCTATTTTTTTGGCGCTTACGACCATTCTCCAAAGTCATTTCAACGACTTGTCCCTCATGTGCCTTGATCTCTTCTTTGATTTTTTTCATCTTGGCTACATCTGTAAATGCATCTGACATTTTATGCCTCCCTCTTTGAGATACTTGAAAATTTATTGTATTCTTTTTGGAAAATCAATTCCACCGTTCCACGAGCTCCACTACGGTTTTTCTCGATGATAACCTCTACCTTGTTATTTGGAATTCCTTCCTCTTCTTCACCTGCACGATCATAGTAGTCGTCACGGTACAGAAAGGCTACGATATCCGCATCCTGCTCGATAGAACCCGATTCACGAATATCAGACAAGACTGGCCTCTTATCCTGACGCTGTTCCACACCACGAGATAACTGACTGAGAGCAATGACTGGAACCTTTAGCTCCTTAGCTAGGATTTTCAACTGACGAGAAATTTCAGAGACTTCTTGTTGGCGGTTCTCACGACCAGTCCCTGTAATAAGCTGTAGGTAGTCTATCAAAATCAAGCCTAGATTGCCTGTTTCTTGAGCCAGTTTACGTGAACGCGAACGAATTTCCGTGATCCGAATCCCTGGCGTATCATCGATATAGATACTCGCGTTGGCTAGGTTCCCTTGAGCAATGGTATATTTTTGCCACTCCTCATCAGTCAATTGACCAGTACGAATAGAATGAGACTCCACCAAACCTTCTGCTGCTAGCATACGGTCTACTAGGCTTTCTGCACCCATTTCCAGTGAAAAGATGGCTACCGTCTTGTCCAACTTGGTCCCGATGTTCTGAGCAATATTCAAAGCAAAGGCCGTCTTACCAACCGCTGGACGCGCCGCTAGGATAATTAATTCCTCCTCATGGAGACCTGTCGTCATATGGTCCAAATCACGATAGCCTGTCGCAATACCTGTGATATCCGTTGTTTGTTGTGACCGAACTTCTAGATTCCCAAAGTTGATATTTAGAATATCTCGTATGTTCTTGAACCCACTACGATTGGCGTTTTCGCTAACATCAATGAGCCCCTTTTCAGCCTGAGCAATGATTTCATCTGCAGGCTTAGAAGCCTCATAGGCTTGGTTGACAGAGTCTGTCAACTTGGAAATCAAGCGACGTAGCATAGCCTTTTCAGCTACGATTTTAGCATAATATTCCGCATTAGCTGAAGTTGGTACAGAGTTGACAATTTCAACAATGTAAGACAAGCCACCAATATTTTGGAGATCCCCTTGACTATCCAAAATCGTCCGAACTGTCGTCGCATCAATCGCTTCCCCACGATCCGACAAATCTACCATCGCTTGGAAAATCAACCGATGAGCATACTTAAAGAAGTCACGAGAATCAATGTATTCTCGGACAAAAACGAGCTTACTCTCATCTATAAAAATAGCCCCCAAAACAGATTGTTCTGCCAAAACATCCTGAGGTTGAACTCGCAGTTCCTCTACTTCTGCCATCCGACTTTCCTTCCTTTTACAATCTTGTCAAGAAGTTGTAAACTTAACCTTCTTTTACACGAAGATTGATGACACTTGTAACATCTTGATAGATCTTCACTGGTACATCAATCAAACCTACTGCTCGAATTGGTGCTTGCACTTGAATATTGCGTTTGTCAATCTTGATACCAAATTGCTTTTGCAATTCTTCTGCAATTTTCTTGTTAGTGATGGAACCAAATGTACGGCCATCTGGTCCAACCTTTTCAACAAACTCTACAACCGTTTCTTCTGCTTCAAGCTTAGCTTTGATGGCTTTTGCTTCAGCAATCATTTCAGCATGAGCCTTTTCTTCTGATTTTTGTTTTCCACGCAACTCACCCACTGCTTGAGCAGTCGCTTCCTTGGCCAAATTCTTTTTAATCAGGAAGTTTTGAGCGTAGCCAGTTGGTACTTCCTTAATTTCGCCTTTCTTCCCTTTTCCTTTAACATCTGCTAAAAAGATTACTTTCATTCTTCTTTCTCCTTTTCCTTTAGTTCTTCCAAGATTAGTTGAGTCAATTTTTCTCCTGCTTCCGACAAACTCATATCCTCGATTTGCGCGGCAGCTAGATTAAAGTGACCTCCACCACCCAGCTCTTCCATAATGCGTTGGACATTGATTTTACTACGACTTCGAGCCGAGATGGAGATAAATCCTTGTGTATTTTTTGCCAGAACGAAACTAGCCTCAATACCAGACATAGCCAACATAGCATCAGCAGCCTTACTGATAACAACTGTGTCATAAGACATTGAGTCCCTAGCTTGGGCAATCAAGATATCTGAACCTAACTTACGACCTTGTAAAATGAGTTCATTTACCTCACGGTACTCTTCAAAATCTGTCGCAGCAATCTCCTGGATTGCGATGCTGTCACTTCCACGTGTTCGGAGGTAGCTAGCAACATCAAAGGTTCGACTCGTCACGCGAGATGTAAAGTTTTTGGTATCCAGCATCATACCAGCCATCAGTACACTGGCCTGCATACGACTTAAACGATTCTTCTTAGAATTTTGGAACTGAATCAATTCTGTGACCAACTCACTCGCACTACTTGCTCCACTTTCGATATAGGTGATTACAGCATTCTCTGGGAAATCCTGATCACGTCGATGATGATCAATGACAATGGTTTGCGTGAATAGATCATAAAAACCTTTGGACAAGGTCAAAGCTGTCTTCGAATGATCCACTAGAATCAACAAAGAGCGTTTGGTAACTAGCCTCATCGCATCAGACAGAGGTAAGAGCTTAGTAACACCCTCTTTTTCCAAGAAGTTAACAGCCCGCTTGATATCTGGCGACATATGGTCTGCATCGTAGACAGCATAACTGTTCTCAATAATATTACTTGCAAACAACTGCATACCAACAGCAGAGCCTAAAGCATCCATATCTAGATTTTTATGACCGACTACAAATACTTGGTCTACACTGCGAATTTTATCTGAAATAGCTGTCATCATGGCTCTGGTACGTGTACGAGTACGTTTGATAGACGCAGCAGTTCCTCCACCGAAGTAAACTGGATTCTTGGTTTCGTTATTTTCCTTGACCACCACCTGGTCACCACCGCGAACTTCTGCTAAGTTCAAGTTGAGCAAGGCAATTTTCCCTATCTCTTCATGGTTTCCATCACCATAAGAAAATCCCATACTTAAAGTTAGGGCTAGCTGCCTCTGTTTTGATTCTTCTCGGAAAGTATCAATAACAGAGAATTTATCATTCATCAATTCCTCTAGTACTGTGTAATCTGTGAATACATAAAAACGATCCATCCCCACACGACGAGAGAACATAGCATACTTACTAGCAAATTCTGAGACAAAATTGGCTACAAAGCTATTGATATGGCTGATATCAGAGTCAGATGTCGCATCCTCCAAATCATCATAGTTATCTACCGAGATGACCCCAATCACTGGTCGACTCGTTACCAATTCAACAGTTGCTTCGTATTCCCCTGAAACGTCAAAGAAATAAAGGACACCCGAAGCCTTGTCCATATGAACGGCATATCGTGTTTCCCCCAAGGTAGCGTAAGAACCAGGGGCCCCCACAGAAGCCTTGATAATGGTTTGAATTAACTCAACATCAATTTCGCCTTCTTCAGTAGTCAAAATCAGCTCAGCATAGGGATTGAACCATTCCACTTCTCCAGTAGATAAGTCTAATTTCAGAACACCAACCGGCATTTGTTCGAGTAGCGTGTTTAAGCTATCTTCCGCTTGATGATTTACGTATTGGATTTGTTCAATTTCGCTCTTTTCATACTGTTTTTTTTGCCAGATGAATAAAAGCAGATAAAGAAGTACAAATAAAAACAAGACACTGATTGTTACAACATGATTTTGTGAAAAAATAATCAGCATTGTTACGGTTCCGAAAGTTGCAATCCCTAGTAGAATCGCAGAATTCGGAGTTAAATTATTTTTTTTCATTCTAAACCTCTTGCGCATTATTATATCACAAATGCCCTTAAAAAGCGACCTTTAAAGAGAGAGTACTGCTTTTATTATAGCAAGATTCTCTCAAAAACCATATATAAAAAAGGAGAACAAATACCTCGCTCTCCTTTTTCCTCATCAGTGCTGAATCTTCCGCCTAGATTAAATTATTCACCTAATTCTAGTCGAATTTCTTTTAGACGCTCCTGCGCCTGTTTCACAATTGATTCTAAAATAGCCTTACATGGCTTGATGTCTTTCACCAAACCCGCAATTTGTCCGCTCATCATTGAACCATGAACTGTATCACCTTCATAGACAGCTTTAGATAGAGAACCGATCGTAATTTCTTCCAGTTTCTCTCGGTTTGTACCTTTCTGCTCTAATTCAATATAGTGATCTGTCATCTCATTGCGAATACAACGAACTGGCGCTCCCGCAATGCGACCTGTAACCGCAGTCGCTGTATCACTTGCCGCCAAAATAGCTTCTTTATAGGCTGGAGAAATTGGACATTCTTCTGAAGCAAGAAAAACTGTTCCCATTTGAACTCCTTGTGCACCTAGGGCAATCGCAGCAGCCAGCCCTCGGCCATCTGCCACACCTCCGGCAGCAATGACCGGAATTGATACCGCATCAACGATTTGCGGGATAAGAGCCATTGTATTGGTCTCTCCGATATGCCCACCAGCTTCTGAACCCTCAGCGATTACAGCATCAACTCCCAATTCTTCCATTTTTTGAGCATGCTTGACACTGGCAATAACTGGAATAACCTTGATTCCTGCTTCTTTCAAGTAAGGCATGATATGCTTAGGTGTTCCTGCACCTGTAGTTACCACCGGAACCTTTTCTTCGATGATAACAGTTACAATATCCTTGATGTTTTTCATCATCAACATAATGTTGACACCAAAAGGCTTATCTGTCAACTTTCTCAATTCACGAATTTCTTCTCGCAACTGCTCTCCAGTCATACCACCTGACGCAATAATTCCCAGACCTCCAGCCTCAGAAACAGCTGCTGCTAATTGATAGTGCGAGATTTGAGCCATGGCCCCTTGGAAAATTGGATATTGAATCTGTAAAAGTTTTGTAATTGACATATGAGTCCTCCTTTTATTTTCTGTTGATTCTTGTTGGCAAATGGATGCATAGTGCACCAATATCCCCGTCAACAAGAAAATGTTACATTTGTCTCCTCATATTCTGTTATCCTAAAAAATCTGGCTTACGATCCTGCTGATCTGTAAAAGGAATAAGTGGGGGGCGAGAACGTAGAACATAATCTACAAATTCCTTCCCATCCTTGTCAAACTCTACCACCGCGAAAAATTGATCATGATAAAAGAAAAACTTGTAATGATTCTCAAAAGCCTGACGCAACCATTTCTCTTTGGCTAAAATGGATTTCATAGGATAATCATCAACTGCTGGAACCCAGAGAGGATTTCGATGAACATGTGATAACATCAAGTCCCCCATATGGATCATCGTATCTTTCCCCTGTTTGAGCAAGATAATACTGTGGCCATTGCTGTGACCACTTGTGTGAATCATTTGGATTTCTGGAATGACATTGATATACTCTGAGAAAGTCGTCACCTGATCTTGAATCGGTTCCCAATTCTCTCTCAGATAAGTTCCTCGTGTTCGATTATTAGGGTTTCTCATCTCATACCATTCGACATCATTCACAATAATCTTAGCGTTTGGATACTTGGAAACCAACTCTCCTTGATCATTCACACGCGTCAAGCCACCAGAATGATCATGATGCATATGTGTCATCAGCACGATGTCAATATCTTCAGGCGATAGTCCTAAAAGAGATAAACTTTCTTCTACCCGACTTTCAGTTAAGATTCCTAAGTTGCGCCTTTGTTTATCAGATAATTTTGCTGTATCAAAACTTGCATCTATCAAGTAATTTTTACCCTTGTACTGGATCAAAATAGGATCCGTCAATTCTGCCATCATATTAGCATCATTTGTTGGGTAGTAACGAGACCACACAACTTTCGGAACCGGACCAAAAAGAGTCCCTGCATCCGTCAATTTATCGGCTCCACGTAGCCATGTCAGTTTCATATCATGAAATTGATATTCCTGTAAGGTGAGTTCTGCCATGCTTTACTCCTTTATCCATTGGGCTGCTATTCTTTTACGAATCGAATCCCCAGATTTTCCATAGATTTCAATCGTTTTGGCATCCTTTAGATAACGGTCTATGGGGATGTCATCCAAGGTTTGAAGAGGTCCAATTAATCTAATAATTTCCTCAGAAATCTCAATTGCTACTTTTGTCGTATAAAGTTTTATCTGAGATACAAAGAGAGAATCCTCCTTCATCCTGTCCTTGTAGGAAGCAAAGTAAGATTCAGCTGCACACAGCTTAGTATACAAGTCTGCGAATTGATGTTGATAGACTGTCGCATCGATTAATGGTTTCCCAAATCTTCTTTTGACCTTTACAAAAGCCAGACCTGTTTCAAAAGCTCCCTCAGAGATACCAATAGAGATTGCGCTTAATCCTAGCTGTAATTTTTTGATAATATCATTTAACTGAGTTTCCCCATTTAGCGTCAATCCTAGCAGACTATCTTCTGGCAATATGACCTGATCAAAAGTTACCGAATTCACAGGCAAACCCTGTAAACCAGGTTTTGCAATATCATCTCCAAAAGCAACTCCCGGTCGAGTCGTATCAACAATGAAAAATCCGTATCCATCTTCTCCGTTAGCTTCCTGAACCTTGGCTAAGATTAACAAAATATCTGTATAGCGGCAATTTGATACAATTGACTTCTTCCCAGTTAAAGACCAACCTGTTTCTGTTTTCCTTGCAGTTGTTGCAATAACCTCCAAGCTGTCCATCAATTTTCCTTCAGAAAATCCCAAGCCAGCTAAGATTTCTCCCCTTACTAATGGTTCTACATAACGCGATTTTTGTTCCTGACTCCCATATCGTAAAATAGGATAGATACCATAACATGCCTGAGTTAGTAGAACAGCAGAAAAAGCAGGAAAATCTTTTGAAATCAAGCGAATAAAGGTTAAAAACTCGGTTCTCAAAACAGAATCTTGACTATCTAAAAGCAAGGAAAAGATATCAAATTGCTCAATAAACTGATAAAGTAATTCTCTAGGGAACTGTTGTTCATCCTCATGAGACTTGAGATAGTCCCGAATCAACACTTTCACGTCTGCCTTCAATTCTCGTGCCAGCACGTCATTATAGGTCATCGCATTCACCTCATCTTAGTTGTCAGAAAACGGTTGGTAATAATCTTTCAACAATTCTTCATACACATAAGACTCTACTTCATTGTAGGAGTTTTTATAGGGCCTACAAAACCAAATATTAAATGGAATCGGATCCTTGAATCTAACCGCCTTAAAACGACTCTTATCCACAAAATATTCAACCGGTCTTGGCAAAAGGGCAATCAAATCTGTCTGATGAGTTGATTCAACTAGGAAGTCCCAAGTAGAGGAAAGATAAGCAAATTTAGCCTCAATTCGTTGTGAACGAAGTTTTTCTGTCACTAAATCATAAGTCGTAAATGTTTTGTTGAAGGTTGCCAATTCATAACCAGCAATATCAGACCATTCCAACAAGCTTTTCTGAGCCAGCGGATGATCCTTATCCATATAAGCAACGTATTCATCCAATTGAATGATATGTTGTTCATATTTTTTAGCATCCAGGCTCGTAGGCTCTATCAGAATAGAGAGATTCAAATCTCCATCAACCATTTTTTGACGAATTTCCTTCCCTCCACCTTCCGTAACCTGGATATGGATATGAGGATTATTTTTCAGAAAATGAGGCAAGGCACTAGCAAAATAAACTCGTAAAATCAAGGACGGAATACCAAAATTAATGGTGCCTTTTTGCTTTTGAGCTTCTATATGGATCATGGAAAGCATTTCTTCATGTCGATTCACAATCTCGGTCGCATAACGATAAATTTTGCGTCCCGCCTCTGTTAAACTTTCTAATCTTCCATTCTTGCGATTGAATAATTGAACCCCTTCAGCTGCTTCAAAATTTGTCACAAATTGACTCAAGGCTGATTGACTAATGTGAATCTTCTTTGCAGCAATGGAAAGGTTGCATCCGCATTCTATGATATTGATGAAATAGTTCATTTGGATAATATCCACTTACCCATCACCTAGCTTTCCTTCACTATTTTAGTAGATCAATTAGACAACTATTCTAGTGTTTGATAGTTGTCTACTGACTTTTTATCGAAATAACATTTTGAATACTCCATTTAATGTTGTATATAAATCGCTTACAATACTATCTAGTTTATATCATAACACACTGAGTAAAAAATAGCTCTTTTTTTTGCTTAAATCGGCATCGTCTTTAAGTCTTCTGAGACAATGACTTCCCCAGCTGTTTTTTCAAGAACTTCTTCTAATGTCACACCAGGAGCCAGCTCTTTCAACAGGAATTTACCATCTTTGAATCCAAAAACAGCTAATTCTGTGATGACAAGATCCAATACTCCTTTAGCTGAAAGTGGCAAGGTACACTCTTTCAACAACTTAGATTCTCCATCAGCAGTTGTATGTTGGATAGCCCCGATTACGCGCTTAGCTCCTACCAATAAGTCCATTGCGCCACCCATACCAGGAGCAAATTTCCCTGGGATAATCCAGTTCGCAATGCTTCCATCTTGGCTGACTTCAAGGGCTCCAAGAACGGTTGCATCCACGTGTCCACCACGAATAATGGCAAAGGAAGTTTGTAGATCAAACAAGGCTGCTCCTGGCAACAATGTAATAGGAGCTCCACCAGAGTTCGCTAAATTGGCATTATAGTTGTCCTTGGTAGGTGTTTCCCCAAATCGAAGAGCGCCATTTTCTGCCTGTAAAATAACATTTACACCTTCAGGAATGTAATCAGCAGAGGCATTTGGAATCCCAAAACCAAGATTGACCACATCTCCATCTTTAAATTCAAGTGCTACACGTCTTGCGATAATCTCTTTTGCTTTCATTTTACTTCACCCCCGCCAGTTTCTTTGTCTCTGTCCACAGATCTCCCATCATCTGATGATGCTCTTGTGGTGTCAATCCTTGAACGACATAGTCAACTAGGATACCAGGGATGTAAATATCATTTGGATCAATTTCTCCGACTTCAACCAATTCGTTTGTCTCAACAATAACTGTGTCAGCTGCTAGAGCGAGTTGAAGGGAGATGTTTTTAGTAGTCCCATCCAGATAAAGGTTGCCATACTTATCAGCCTTTGTAGCTTTAATCAAGGCAACATCAATCTTCAATGGATCATAAATCAAATATTCTTTTCCATTTCGAGTCACTTTTTCGTGTTCATCTTCAAGAATTGTTCCTACACCTGTTGGTGTTAAGACTGCTCCAAGGCCCGCGCCCGCAGCATGCAAGCGTTCTACGACAGTTCCCATCGGAGTGAACTCCACTTTCATGGCTCCCGAGAAATAATCATGCTGAGCAGCAGCGGATGTCCCTACATGGGCTGCAATGTACTTTGTAACCTGATGGTTTTCACAAAGTCGACCAACTCCAACTTCCTTACCGGGTTGAGAGGTTACAACAGACACCAAGGTCAAATCTTGCTGGTTTTGACGAACCAGTTCCTCAATTAACTCAAGTGGCTCTCCCACTCCGAGAAAACCAGAAATACCAACTTTATCTCCTGAATGAATCAAAGAAATAGCTTCAGACAATGTTACAACTTTCATAACCTATCGCCTCTCTTATTTACGTTGAAATACAGCCTTGCGTTTTTCAACAAAAGCACGCATTCCTTCTACCTTATCTTCTGTAGAGAAGAGTAGAGCTTCCGCTTCTGTTTCCAAACGAATAGCATTTTTCAGAGGGAGTTCTGAGCCAACTTGGATAATATGTTTAGCCTTTTCAACTGCTAGCGGTGCATTTTTCATAATCGCTCCTGCCAGCTCTTCTGCCGCAGGCAATAGTTCTTCTGCTGCTACCAACTTGTTAAGAATTCCAAGATCATATGCTTCTTGTCCGTTAACCATTCTAGCAGTAAAGATTAATTCCTTTGTTTTACTAGTACCAATCAAACGAGACATTCTTTGAGTACCTGCAAAACCAGGAATGATTCCCAAGCCAACTTCAGGGAAACCAACCATTGTCTTGTCATAGCCGATTCGGATATCAGTTGAAAGAGCTAATTCTAGACCGCCTCCCAAAGCATACCCATTCAATACTGAAATAGTTGGTTGAGTCAATTCAGATAAACGGGTAAAGGTGTCGTTCGCATAGGTCATGTATTCATGAGCCTGAATTGGAGACATTTGGTCCATCTCTTTAATATCTGCTCCAGCGACAAATGCTTTTTCCCCTTGACCAGTCACGATGACAACACGAATGTCCTCGCTAGCTTCAATTTGGTCTAAAACGAGATTCAAATCCTTTAAGACTTCTGAACTTAAAGCGTTCAAAGCCGATGGACGGTTAATTGTTAGATAGCCAAGACCATTCTTAACCTCTAATAAAACAGTTTTACTCATTGTTTTGCTCCTACTTGATTTATTTTGAGTACAGAGTACAGCGTCAACAAATACCAACACAAAATGTAAGAGCTTACATTTTCATCATAATCCTTTTTTCCCTATCCGTCTACTTAATCTTTATTTATAGACCTATAAGTCCAGCTTATAGAATAGGGCCATTCAATCTACCCTCAAAGTCTTAGGAAAAGCAAAAATACCTTATCAAGCACTTTCGGAGAAAGACACTTGATAAGGTATGTAACTATGAGATCGGATCAATATCTCATTTTGTAATCGTAATATTGAAAAAGAGGAAATGACGTTCAGTTTTCTAATAACTAACGTTCAACGATGAGGGCTGTTCCCATCCCTCCTCCGATACAGAGAGTTGCTAAACCAGTTTTGGCATCACGTTTCATCATCTCATGTACCAGAGTCACTAAGATACGGCAGCCTGAAGCTCCAATTGGATGACCAAGAGCAATCGCGCCACCATTGACATTGACAATATCTGTGTTAAAGCCAAGTGTTTTCCCAACCGCACAAGCCTGAGCAGCAAAGGCTTCATTTGACTCGATCAAGTCAAGATCATCAACTGTCAAATTACCTTTTTCAAGAGCTTTACGGGTCGCATAAATCGGTCCACATCCCATAATCTTAGGATCCAAACCTGCACTTGCATACGAACGAATTCGCGCAATGACTGGAAGTCCTAATTCTTCAGCTTTTTCAGCGCTCATGACCAAGACAGCCGCTGCTCCGTCATTGATACCTGATGCATTACCCGCTGTAACAGAACCGTCTTTTTTGAAAACAGGGCGTAGCTTGGACAGACTCTCCAAGCTAGCATCTTTTCTAGGAAATTCATCTGTATCAAAGATGATAGGATCGCCTTTGCGTTGAGGAATAACCACCGGAACAATCTCTTCCTTAAAGCGTCCAGATTCTATAGCCGCTACTGCTCGTTTTTGTGATTCCAAAGCAAGCGCATCTTGATCATCCCGGCTAATACCATATTCTTCTGCCACATTCTCAGCTGTAATCCCCATATGGTATTCGTTAAAGGCATCAGACAAACCGTCCTTAATCATGGTATCTACCACTTTCGAATCTCCCATACGGCCACCCCAACGGAAGCTTGGCAAAACATATGGAGCCTGGCTCATGTTTTCTGCACCACCAGCCACGACAATATCTGCATCTCCGCACTGAATCGCTTGAGCAGCTAACTGCACTGCCTTCAAACCAGAACCACAAACCTTATTAATGGTAAAGGCTGGTGTAAATTCAGGAAGCCCAGCATGAATACTCATTTGGCGAGCCACGTTTTGGCCTAAACCTGCGCCTAGGACATTCCCCATAATCACTTCATCTACCTGCTCTGGTTTAATATTCGCTTTTTCCAAAGCACTCTTAATTACCAAAGATCCCAAATCAACAGCAGAAACATTCTTCAAGCTCCCGCCAAAGGAACCTAAAGGTGTTCGCACTGCCGAAACAATAACTACGTCTTTCATGACTACCTCCATCAGTGTCTAGTAAGTAAAGAAGCCTTCTTTTGTCTTCCGTCCCAATTTTCCTGCTTCGACCATTTTCTTAAGAAGAGGGGCAGGACGGTATTTTTGATCACCAAACCCTTGGTTTAGGACGCCCATAATAGCCAAACAAACATCCAACCCAATCAAGTCAGCAAGAGCCAAAGGTCCAATAGGATGATTTGCACCAAGTTTCATCGCTTCATCGATTTCCTCGGCACTAGCCACTCCTTCACCTAGAATGTAAACGGCTTCATTGATCATAGGAATCAAAATTCTGTTCACAACAAAACCATAAGAATCTTTAACATCAACTGGTGTTTTACCAATTTTCACTGTCAATTCACGAACCGCCTGAACCACTTCTTCTGAAGTCTGCAAGGCCTTAATAACCTCTACAAGTTTCATGATTGGGGCAGGATTAAAGAAGTGCATTCCAATCACGCGCTCCTGATGTTTAGTAGCAGCAGCTATATCCGTGATTGACAAAGAGGATGTGTTTGATGCTAAGATAGTTTTAGGATCTGTCAATTCATCCAATTGTTTGAAAATATTCAACTTAATCTCACGATTCTCAGTTGCAGCTTCAATCACCAATTGGACTTTTTTCGCATCTTCATATGAAACAGATGGAAGCAAATTGGCTAATACCTGATCCTTCTCATCCGCAGACATCCGTCCTTTTTCAACTGAACGTTCCAATTGTTTTGTGATATTATTCAAGCCTCTTTGAACAAATTCTTCTTTAATATCGTTTAAGTAAACTGTAAAACCAGCCTGAGCAAATACTTGAGCAATTCCGCTTCCCATTTGACCAGAACCAATAATCATCACCTTAGATATCATTATTTTCTCCTTCTTATTTTACAAAAATCCAGTGCATGAAGCAAGGACGATTGAACAGAAATCCTTCAATCGCCTTTCTGACATTAAACAAAGGCACCTAATCCAGTAATCTCACGACCAACAATCAAGGCATTCACTTCGTGTGAACCTTCATAGGTATAGATTGATTCAGCATCTGCAAAGAAACGAGCAACGTCTGTCTCAAGTGTAATACCATTACCTCCGCAAGTTTCACGAGCAAGGGCAACTGTTTCGCGCATCACCAAGGAATTGTGCATTTTAGCAAGAGCAGAGTTAAGCATCAATTCATTACCTTTCTCTTGCATCTCAGCAATACGAGTTGAATACGCAATAACTGCTACAGCATTTGCTTGCATACGAGCCAATTTTTCTTGAACAATTTGGAATTTGGCAATTGGACGTTTGAACTGTTCACGATCTTTAGCATATTTAAGAGCTGCAACATACGATCCACAAGTCACTCCCATAGCAATGTGAGCAACGTCCGCGCGAGTGAAGGTCAAGATACGGGCTACATCACCAAAACCATTGATATTTACCAAACGGTCTGAATCTGGAACCTCTACATTCTTCATGGTAATATGGCCATTGCGGATACAACGAAGAGCAATCTTGTGTGGGATTGGTTCTGCATGATATCCAGGAGCTCCCTTACGAACGATAAAGCATTTCACCTTGCCATCCGCAACATCACGAGCAAATACAGGAACAACATCCGCAGTATCTGAACCACCAATCCAGCGTTTTTCACCATTTAGAATCCACTTGTCTCCAACACGTTCTGCAGTAGTCGCAAGTCCTCCAGCAATATCAGAACCTGAAAGAGGTTCAGTTAAAGCGAAGCAACCTTGCCAATCAAATGCAGCTAGTTTTGGAAGAAATTCTTTTTGTTGACGCTCATCACCACCCAAGAGAATTGTGTTGTAGCAAAGTCCGCCATGAACGGTGTAGAATGTTGCAATAGAAGCATCGAAGCGAGCAAGTTCAAGATACAAGAAAGCAATATAAAGTTCAGAAGGTTTCCAGCTACCCTCACGCCCCTCAAACAATTTTGGATTGTTCATAATTTGAGCGCCCTTAGCTACAGCATAGAATTCTTCAAAAGGAAAATCAGGTTTTTCCCAGTATTCATTAATAACCGGACGGAGATGTTTCTCAATCAAACGGCGAGTTTCTTGTAAAACCTCTGCTTCTCCCAAAGTTAGACCATCCGCATAGTGAAAAAGGTCTTCAGGATATAGTTCGCGTAAAATTTCTTCTTTTGTTGCCATAGTTATGACTCCTTTATTTGTTATAAGAGCGCTTACATTTTTGTATTCGCTATTTGTTGACAACACCATTCTATCCCTTAGGGTATTATTTTGTCTACTTAATAAATATAAACACCCCTATAAGTTCAGATTATAGGGGCTGATTCTGACTGTTTATCAAGGATTTCCTCGTTTTTCTACTCACCTTAGGAACAAGAAAAGTGGTTTACAAATCAGTAAACCACTTTTGTTAGTTATTTCAATTTTATGATTCTCTCACTTCTAACAAACCAACTTCACCGTCTTCACGGCGATACAAAACATTTGTTGTTTGATCTTCTACATCCACATAGATAAAGAAATCATGTCCCAATAAATCCATTTGAAGAAGGGCTTCTTCTAAATCCATTGGCTTCAAATCAATTTGTTTTGAACGAACGACTTTTGGTTGCACAACATTTACATCTTCAACTAGAGCATCTGTAAAGAGTTGACTTGTTGCAACTTTATTTTTATTCTTACGTTCGATTTTAGTCTTATTTTTACGAATCTGACGTTCAATTTTATCTGTTACAAGATCGATAGAACCATACATATCTTGAGAAACATCTTCTGCACGAAGAGTAATAGATCCAAGTGGAATCGTTACTTCAACTTTTGCTGTTTTTTCACGGTAAACTTTCAAATTCACACGTGCATCCAACTCTTGCTCAGGTTGAAAATACTTTTCGATCTTTTCGAGTTTAGAAACTACATAATCACGAATCGCTTCTGTTACTTCTAGGTTTTCACCACGGATACTATATTTAATCATATAAGTACCTTCTTTCTAAACATTTTTGTTTTTCTAACTATATTATAGCGCTTTCATTTTCATTTTGCAAATTTTTTCCTCATCTTACAAGGGAAAAAGTTTTAACATCCAAAGCTCCTGCTTCTTCAAAAAGACGCTTCACACGATTGACAGTTGCCCCTGTTGTATAGATGTCATCAATAACCAAAATTTTCTTAGGAAGAGGGACTTCAGTTTTTATAAAAAATGGAATTTCGGTAGCTAACCTTTCCAAACGGCTTTTAGAAGAACTAGCCTTCTCTTCTCTTTTCCCTAGTAAATCTTTAAAAGAAAATCCTGCTGCCTCAACCAAACCTTCAACCTGGTTGAATCCCCTCTCAAGCAATCTTACAGGACTTAGGGGAATTACAACAAATTGATAACCTCTATACTGTTTCAGCTCCTCAGCAAGAACGGAAGCAAAAACTTTTCTAAGCAAAAAATCGCCATCAAACTTATATTGACTGAAAAAGTCTTTCATAGCTTGATTATAGGTAAAAATCGCCTTATGATCAACCTGCACTCCTTCTTTACACCAAAGTTTACAATCTTGACACTGAGTTGACACCCCTGTTTTCATACAGTTTGGACAATATTTCTCACCAATCTTCTCAAAACTAGAAGCACAAGCTGAGCAAAGATAACTGCAGTCATCTTTCAAAATGAAGAGACTACCAAAAGTTAACTCACTCTTTGTGGTCTGACCACATAATAAACAGTTCATAACCCCGCCTCCTTGTTCATTTGTTTGATTTCCTTGATTGCCTTCTTGATGGAAGCATTTAATCCATCATGAAAGAAGAGCAACTCACCAGTTGGTCTGTCCATACTACGCCCAACTCGACCACCAATCTGAATCAAGCTAGACTTGGTAAAGAGCCTATGATTAGCTTCTACTACGAAAACATCTACACAAGGGAAGGTAACCCCACGTTCCAAGATTGTCGTACTAATTAGTATTGTTAGTTCTCCATCTCGAAAAGCTTGCACCTGCTCTAATCGATTTTCTGTGACAGAGGACACAAAGCCGATAGTTTCATTCGGAAACTGTTCCTGCAATATTTCTTTTAGTTTCTCGCCTTTTTTAATTTCTGATGCAAAAATCAGCAAGGGATAACCTGTTCTTCTCTGTTTCTCAATGTAGATCTTTAACTTGGATGACAACTGACTCTTATCTAAATAACGATTAAAATCCGATAACCAAACTGGCTTTGGAATAATCAATGGATTTCCATGAAACCGTCTCGGCAAGCTTAATCGTTTTAATTCTCCTGTGCGAACCTTCCTATCTAAATCATCTGTAGAAGTTGCTGTAAGGAATATCCTTACTCCATCCTCCTTTACACTATTCTTTACAGCATAGTAAAGCATAGTGTTGTCAACATAAGGAAAGGCATCTACCTCATCCACTATCAGCAAATCAAAAGCATGATGAAATTTTAATAGCTGATGAGTTGTCGCAACTACTAAGGGAGTTCGAAAATAGGGCTCTGATTCGCCATGGAGTAACGCTATATCGCAAGCAAAGTCATTCTGCAGTCGCTTATACAGTTCCAAACATACATCAATTCGAGGACTGGCCAAACAAACTGCACCACCATCATCAATCACTTTGGACACAACTTGATAAATCATCTCTGTCTTTCCAGCTCCTGTCACAGCGTGAACCAAGGTTGGCTCTTGCTTGTCTACCGCCTGAAGCAGTCCCTCTGATACTTTTTCTTGAAAAGGTGTTAACTGACCACGCCATTTGAGAACGTCTTTCTTAGGAAAATCCTCCTGCGGAAAATAGTATAAAGCTTGATCACTCCTGACTCTCTTCATCAATAGACACTCCCTACAATAGTAAGCACCTATAGGCAAATACCATTCTTCTAGAATACTACTATTACAACGTTGACAAAACAGTTTCCCTTTCTCTTTTCTCATTGCTGGAATTTTCTCAGCCATCTGACGTTCTTCTTTTGTTAATTCTTTCTCAGTAAACAAGCGACCGAGATAGTTTGGATTTACTTTCATACTTCTTTATTCGTAAAAATCTAGCGCTTTAGATATTTTTTTAGTACAATTAAATCATGGAATTTAGAACTATTAAAGAGGATGGACAGGTCCAAGAAGAAATCAAAAAATCGCGCTTTATCTGTCATGCCAAGCGTGTCTATAGTGAAGAAGAGGCTCGTGACTTTATCACTGCCATCAAAAAAGAACACTACAAAGCCACCCATAACTGCTCTGCCTTTATTATTGGGGAACGCAGTGAAATCAAACGTACGAGTGATGATGGGGAACCTAGTGGTACTGCTGGAGTCCCTATGCTGGGTGTCTTAGAAAATCATAATCTAACCAATCTCTGTGTGGTAGTGACACGCTACTTTGGTGGCATCAAACTAGGTGCTGGCGGTTTGATCCGTGCCTATGCAGGTAGTGTAGCCTTGGCTGTCAAAGAAATTGGCATTATTGAAATCAAAGAACAGGCTGGTATAGACATTCAGATGTCCTACACTCAGTATCAAGAATATGGCAATTTTCTTAAAGAACATAATCTCATGGAGCTGGATACAAACTTTACAGATCAAGTTGATACAATGATTTATGTTGATAAGGAAGAGAAAGAAAATATCAAGGCTGCTCTTGTAGAGTTTTTTAATGGAAAGGTTACTTTAACGGATCAAGGTTTACGAGAAGTTGAGGTTTCTGTAAACTTAGTGTAAACAAAGGAGGAATTATGACGTTTGGGAAATTTATTCAAGGACTTGCTGGTAACTTCAGCGAGCAAAACAAAGAAGCTCTTATCAAAGAATATGGTCAATACCTACTAGAGAATGAAGAAATCCAAAGTGGGTATAAACTTATTCGGGATTCAATCATCTTTACAAATGTTCGTATCATCTTTACAGATAAGCAAGGTGCCACTGGTCGCAAGGTATCTGTTAAGTCACTCTTTTTGATGAACATTGTAAACGTTGAAATGGAAACTGCTGGAACAGGTATAGATGATAGTGAGATTACGATCACTTATTTAGAAAATGTCTTTCTAAAAGCACATAATGAGCATCTGAGTTTCCATAAATTTGAATTCCCTAAAAAAACGGACATCCTTCCGCTTTACACCTATTTATTAGAATTGGCTTATCACAATCGATTAAAAATTAATGGCTTAGACCTTTGATATAAAAAAATCCTATCACTTTGATAGGATTTCTATATTTTACAAATAGCCTTGAGCGCGTTATACTAGTATCATCTTATACAAAGAGGTATATCTATGACTATTTATAACAATATCACTGAACTTATTGGACAAACACCGATTGTTAAACTTAACAACATTGTTCCAGAGGGTGCTGCAGACGTCTATGTTAAACTAGAAGCTTTTAACCCTGGATCGTCAGTAAAAGACCGCATTGCCCTTAGCATGATTGAAAAAGCAGAACAAGATGGTATTCTAAAACCGGGTGCTACTATTGTTGAAGCAACGAGTGGAAACACTGGTATCGGTCTTTCATGGGTTGGTGCTGCTAAAGGATATAAAGTTGTTATCGTCATGCCTGAAACGATGAGTGTGGAACGACGCAAGATTATCCAAGCCTATGGTGCTGAACTCGTCCTCACTCCTGGTAGCGAAGGAATGAAAGGGGCTATTGCCAAAGCTCAGGAAATCGCTGCTGAACGTGACGGCTTCCTTCCACTCCAATTTAATAATCCAGCTAATCCAGAAGTGCACGAAAGAACAACAGGAGCTGAAATACTAGCTGCTTTCGGTTCTGATGGACTAGATGCTTTTGTGGGTGGTGTTGGTACTGGTGGAACGATCTCAGGTGTTTCTCACGCTCTTAAAGCAGCAAATTCAAACATTCAAGTTTATGCAGTTGAGGCAGACGAGTCAGCTATCTTGTCTGGTGAAAAACCAGGACCTCACAAAATTCAAGGTATCTCAGCTGGATTTATTCCTGAAACACTTGATACAAAGGCCTATGATGGTATCGTCCGCGTAACGTCAGATGATGCTCTAGCACTCGGACGTGAAATTGGTGGAAAAGAAGGCTTCCTTGTTGGAATTTCTTCAGCTGCAGCAATTTACGGGGCAATTGAGGTTGCCAAGAAATTAGGTACAGAGAAGAAAGTTCTTGCTTTAGCACCAGATAACGGCGAACGTTATTTGTCTACAGCACTCTACGAATTTGAAGTGTAGTCTCCTAAATGCACTTAGCCCTTATTAAAAGGCTTTTTATATACTCATATAGAGCCTATTCTCTAAAACAAAGTTTTGGGGCAGATAAAGGCTTGCTGGGGTTACACGAGATGTAATCTGAGAGGTAAGCGTCAAGTGAGAATTAACATGGGATTCATACTCATGGCCAATAACTTCTTAAAATACAATAAGAGAAGGAGTCAAAATTAAAAAGCTAGAGTTCCTCAATTGGAAACCTCTAGCTTTTTTGTGGCTGAGAACTATTTTGTTTCAGATTCTTTAGTTATTCAAAGCTGCTGCCATTGTAGCTGCAACTTCTGCTTCGAAATCGTTCGCAGCTTTTTCGATACCTTCACCAACTTCAAAGCGAGCGAACTCAACTACTGAAGCGTTAACTGATTCAAGGTATGCTTCAACTGTCTTGCTGTCGTCCATGATGTAGACTTGTGCAAGAAGTGTGTATGCTTGGTCAACTTTAGTGTTGTCAAGCATGAAGCGGTCCATTTTACCTGGAATGATTTTGTCCCAGATTTTTTCCGGTTTTCCTTCTGCAACCAATTCAGCTTTGATATCTTCTTCAGCTTGAGCAATCACTTCATCAGTCAATTGAGCTTTTGATCCATATTTCAAGTGTGGAAGAGCTGGTTTACCAACCATTGCACGGCTATCATTATCTTGGTCAATTACGTGGTTCAATTGTGCCAACTCATCTTTAACAAATTGCTCATCCAATTCTCTGTAAGAAAGAACTGTTGGTTTCATCGCAGCAATGTGCATTGAGATTTGTTTAGCAAGTGCCTCATCTCCACCTTCGATGACAGAGATAACACCGATACGTCCACCATTGTGTTGGTATGCTCCAAAGTGTTGTGCATCTGTTTTTTCAAGCAAAGCAAAACGACGGAATGAGATTTTTTCACCGATTGTAGCTGTTGCAGATACATAGGCTGCTTCAAGAGTTTCACCTGAAGGCATTGTCAAGGCAAGAGCTTCTTCGTTGTTAGCTGGTTTTCCTTCAGCAATTACTTTAGCTGTAGCATTTACCAACTCAACGAATTGAGCATTTTTTGCAACGAAGTCAGTTTCAGCATTTACTTCAACTACTGCTGCAACGTTACCGTTAACAAATACACCAGTCAAACCCTCAGCTGCAACACGGTCAGCTTTCTTAGCTGCCTTAGCCATACCTTTTTCGCGAAGCAATTCGATTGCTTTTTCGATATCACCTTCAACTTCAACCAATGCTTTCTTAGCGTCCATAACACCAGCACCAGATTTTTCACGCAACTCTTTAACAAGTTTAGCTGTAATTTCTGCCATTTTGATTCTCCTATATTTTTTAAAAATAGGAGAGCCGGGCTAAGCCCCGCCCTCCTAGGTAATGATTACTTATTTGAATTAAGCGTTGTCGCCTTCTACAACTTCAACGATTTCTTCGATTGAGTCAGCTTGAGCTTCTGAAGCTGCAAATTCAGCTTCAACTGCTGTCGCGTCTTCGCCTTGACGTCCTTCGATGATAGCGTCAGCCAATTTAGCTGTGATTAATTTAACCGCGCGGATAGCATCATCGTTAGCTGGGATGATTACATCGATATCGTCTGGATCAGTGTTTGTGTCAACCATCGCTACAACTGGGATTCCCAATTTTTTAGCTTCTTTAACAGCGATTTGTTCTTTATGTGGGTCAACTACGTACATTACATCTGGGATACGAGGCATGTCTTCGATACCACCCAAGAATTTTTCAAGACGTGCACGTTGTTTGTTAAGAAGTGCAACTTCTTTCTTAGGAAGAACATCAAAGATTCCTTCTTCTTCCATGCGTTTGATTTCTTTCAAACGAGCAATACGTTTTTGGATAGTTCCCCAGTTAGTAAGAGTTCCACCCAACCAACGGTGGTTGATGTAGTATTGACCTGAACGTTCTGCTTCTTCCTTAACAGCATCAGCAGCTTGTTTCTTAGTACCAACAAACAATACAACTGCATCGTTAGCTGCAGCATCACGCATGAAGTCGTATGCTTGGTCAGCGTATTTTACAGTTTGTTGCAAGTCGATAACGTGGATTCCGTTACGTTCAGTGAAGATGTACTTAGCCATCTTAGGGTTCCAGCGACGAGTTTGGTGACCAAAGTGTACACCAGCCTCAAGAAGTTGTTTCATTGAAATTACTGCCATGAGTATTTCTCCTTTTTGTTTTTTTCCTCTTCTTGATTTCAACTTGCAAAACGACCCGAGGGCAACAGTTTCACAATTCATCAAGAATGAGTATTATCGTTTACACGACAAGTTTCATTCTACCACATTTTAGCGATATTTTCAAGTGATTTTGATGGATTTCTGTCTTACTCTCGATTAAAAATAATAAAAGAGACTCAAATCGAGCCTCTTCGTTTCATTCATTAGTTTGGATAAATGTAAGTAACATAACCTTCAGATGTTGTAGTTGGGTTGAACCATCCACGTTTGTTACCGATTGTACGATCTCCACCATAGTTTGATTCTGATACTTGAATACGAGTAGTTGAATCAACTGCTGTAACAACCGCTACGTGTCCATAGCCACCATCATTCCAACATGCAATCGCACCAACTTGTGGTTGAGAACCAGTACGGAAACCTGCAGCTGCTGCACTTGTAGCCCACTGTGCTCCGTTACCCCAGTAATCTCCAGCCCAAGGTGCTAATGTTTTAGCTCCCCAAGTACATTCACCAGTTGGATAACTTGAAGCATTTGTACTGTATGTTGGACGTTGTCTAGTAGGAGTCGGAGTAGGTGTAGGTGCTGGAGTGTAGCTTGAGTCCTCGTCGTCAGATGCTGACGTTGATGTAGATGTAGATGTTGCTTGCACTTGAGCTGAGAAACTTGTGTTTCCAGAAGCAACAACTGATTGTTGTTGACTTGTTTGACGTGCTTTATAAGCTGCCTCTGCTTCAGCTGCTGCTTTCGCTTCTGCCTCTGCTGCTGCTTTTTGTTCCAACAAGGTAGCTTTCTCGCCTTCTGCAGTAGCTTTCTCTGCAGCAAGGTTCAACTCAGCAACTTTTAACTCCGCCTGTTTTGTTGTCAATGTCTGTGCATCGTCAGCAAGCGTTTGTTGGTTCGCAATGACAGTATTGATTGCTTCATTATTTGCGACTTGTTTTTCTGAAATTGATTTTTTATCAGCTTTTTGTTGCTCTAACATTTTGTTGTTAGCCGATACAATCTCGCTCATAGCCGCAACACGGGAAATAGCTTCTGTAATTGATTTTGAATTTACAATTGTGTTGATATAGCTAGTTGCAGCACCGTTTGTTTGTGCGCTACGTGCTTGTTTTTCCAAAGATTCATTACGAGCAACAATATTCTTAGAGAGCTCTGTAATTTCTCCTTCAAGTTTTTTAGATTCCGCTTGTAGTGTTTCATTTTCAGCTTGCAAGTTTGCTTGCTGTGTTTGAATGGCTGTAACTTGCGTTTGGATTTCATCTACCTGTTGTTGAGCTTCTTTTTGTTGAGCTGTCAAGTCACTAATCTTACTATCTTGAGCAGCAATTTTTTCATCAGTTGTTTCAGCGTGAACAGTTGTTAACACTGCCACTTGAGACACTAATACTGTACTTAATAAAAGTGACGCTAAGATTTTTTTCTTCATATTGTGTAGATACTCCTTCTGTTTAAGACATTACTAGTATACCAAAAAAAGGCATAATAAATATTACGCCTTTGTTACATTTTTATTTCTTTCTTATAGATAATATTTTTCAAAAATATACTGGAAAATCACCATCCACAAAAAGTTTAAAATCATTGATGGAACAAGGCTGTAGACAATGAAAACTGGCATTGATTCTACTGTCAGTCCCATAGCAAGGGCCAGGAGATAACTACCCATATCAAATAGGAAGCTCATCACAACTATTGTCAACATTCTCGTCCAACGGTTCAACAAAGTCACACTATTAAACTTGTGAAGTGAAGCACCTATCAAGATAAATAAAAGTGTCGCAATTCCTATCAAGTGGAAAAAATAGATATCGTACACCAAACCTGCTATACAGCAATAAGCTAGATAGAAGTATTCTGACACCTCAATTGTCTCAAACAAGAGAAATAAAAACAGGAAATGACTTGCTAAGTGAAAATGTGGATAAAAGGATTCTACTAATTGACCAATATGTGCATCAATTAGCACAAGAAAAGGAAGTAAAAAGAAAATACCAACTTGTTTTAACAGTCTCATTGCTAATTCCCCACTAACTCTACCACATGAAGATCTTTAGTATCAGCACTTAACTTTACTGTTACCTCTCGTGTTAGATAATCACTGCTATGAGTTGTAGCAACAACCTCTCCAACAGGAATATCCTTAACATTAAAGTTTCCAAGCCCCCCTGTAGTCACCCTATCTCCGGCACTAATGTCGTTGTTACTGTTTAATTGACTAATTTTAAGAAGTTCGGTTTCTTTGTCATAACCAACGATAATTCCGTAAATTTCAGTAGAACCATGCAAGATTTTAACGGAAATTTTGTCTGAATTTTCGGTGTTTGTCAATAGGTTGATCGTTGTTGAATGATCCTCCACTTTTGAAACACTGCCAATCAAGCCCCCGTTTGCAATGGCCAACATATTTTCAGAAGCACCCTTTGAACTTCCTGCATCTATCGTTAACTCTTGCTTCCAAAATACCGGTGAGCGCGTAATCACATCTGCTGCTAAGTTTTTTGTAGCCTGCAATTTTGACTTCATATCCAGCAACTGACGTAGTTGTTCATTTTCATTTTTTAAACTTTCTGATTGATTAGACTCCACTTCTAGTTTGTAGAGTTGCTTTTTTAAGCTTTCATTTTCATTATAAGTCTGCGTCAAATGGTCCAAATCCGATTTGAAATCGTCAAACCACTGAAAGGGTTTTTGGACAATTCTATCCACTAAAGAAATCCCATCTCCTAGTTTCGTCACAATAGCGCTTGAATAGGTTGTCACTAATAGAACAGAAACTGCCAAAACTGTGACAAAAACGATGATTAGATATTTTGATTTTTTAAAACGGTTCATATTCCTACCTTTATACTAAAAATCTGCTACAGTGAGCTTCTTATCAATCCTACAAACCTGCTAAGATTTTAAGAAAAATAAGAAACATCCCAGTACCAAAATCACAAGAATTGCCAGTGTATCCTTTTGACTCCATCTCAATTGTCTATACTGACTTCTACCCTTTCCTCCCTGATAACCACGCGCTTCCATGGCAATTGCCAATGAATCTGCACGTTTTAAGCTCGTAGCAAAAAGAGGAATTAAAATTGGAATCATAGCCTTTACTTTTTGAACGATGCTACCTTCACCAAAGTCAACTCCACGGGCTTTTTGAGCATTCATAATTCGCGTTGTGTCATCCATCAAGGTTGGAACAAAACGCAAACTCATTGATAACATGAGGCCAATTTCATGAACGGGAACTTTCACGCGTTTCAGAGGCGCCAAAAGTGCTTCAACTGCAGCTGCCAGACTCAAAGGCATGGTCGTTAATGTCAGCAAGGTTGAAAAGAAAATAATCAACACAAAACGACAGAAAATGATTCCCGCTTGTTGCAAAGCATAATCCGTTATTCTTATAAAAGAAAACTCAAATAGGACATTTCCACTTGAAATGAAAAAGAGCTGAAAAAGAGTCGTAAAAGCAATCAGGAAGAACATGGATTTTAATCCCTGAACAAAAAATGAGAGGGAAACGCCCGACAAAGCGATAAATATACCTGTCGCTACAAAAAGAATGAGATTAGCGAGAGGATTATTAGCCCAAAATACAATCAAAATCAACAGAATCATAGCGAGCAATTTACTACGGGGATCCAAGCGATGAATGATGGAATCCCCCGGTATATAACGCCCTAAAATCATACTATCCATTTAGCGACTCCTTAAACTCCTCTATCTTGATTGGCAGTTTTTTAAAAGCTACACCCCTATCTGCCAAACGTTTACAAAAGGCTGTGATTTTAGGCACACCTAACTGTACTTTTTCCATAGAGGCTACATCTTGGAAAACTTCGCTCGGTTTACCACTTTTGACTAAACGCCCCTTTTCCATAACATAGACCTGATCAGCATACGTAGCTACGTCATCCATCAAATGCGTTACCAGAACGATTGTCATTCCAGAAAGGTGGAGTTTTTTAAACAAGGTCATCAATTCTTTTCTGCCCAGAGGATCTAGCCCTGCTGTTGGCTCATCCAAAACCAGGACAGTTGGCTCCATGGCTAGCATACCTGCTATAGCCACACGTCTCATCTGGCCACCCGAAAGTTCAAAAGGACTGCGCTCAAAAAGTGACTCATCAATGCCTACCAAGTCTAACTTTTCACGCGCAATTTTCTTGGCCTCTTCCTCAGAAACTCCAAAATTTTGCGGTCCAAATGCAACATCTTTCAAAACAGTCTCTTCGAAAATCTGATTTTCAGCAAATTGAAACACTAGACCAACTTGCTTTCGAATCTGACGAATTTCTTTATTTGTTGATGTAGGGGTAATGACGGTATCGAAAACTCGAACAGAACCCTTACTTGGTACCAATAGGCCATTTAAAAGCTGTAAAATCGTTGATTTCCCACTACCTGTGTGCCCTACTAAAGCTGTATAGGAACCATCCTCAATCGTCAAAGAAACATCAGTCAAGGCTGATGAAGATAGGGGAGTCCCCTCTTGATAGGTAAAGCTCACATTTTCTAGAGTAATTCCCATAACTTGTCCTCTAGCTCTCCTTCTGTCAAATAGCTATCCGGCAACTGATAGCCAGCCTCTCTCAAAGATCCTCTCAATTGATTAGTAAAAGGCTCATCTAAGCCTATCTGGTCAAGGTCGTCCCGCGAAAAAAGTTCTCTTGGGCTACTGGTTGACTCCACTTGGCCTTTTTTCATGACCAAGACACGGTCACTCATCGCAACTTCTTCCAAGTCATGTGTAATGGAGACGACTGTCATCTGATGGTCTTTTCGAATCTCTTGAACTGTCTGAATCAGTTCTCTTCGTCCCTCGGGATCCAACATACTTGTAGCCTCATCCAGAATTAAAATAGCTGGCCTTAGGGCAACAACTCCCGCAATAGCCACCCGCTGTTTTTGTCCACCAGATAAGCGAGCTGGTTCTCTCTTCTTAAAGTCCAGCATCCCTACCAACTCCAAAGATTCAGCCACTCTCTTCTTCATTTCTTCTCGAGGAAGTCCCTGATTTTCTAAGCCAAAGGCGACATCATCTTCAACAGTTGCACCCACAAATTGGTTATCTGGATTTTGAAAAACCATACCAATTTGACGGCGTAAGTCCCAAACATTCTCAGAGGACAACAATTGCCCATCTATCCAGATTTCCCCAGACTCTGCTTCAAACAAGCCATCAAGCAAACGGATAGTTGTCGATTTCCCACTCCCATTATGACCTACAATTGAAAGCCATTCTCCACGTTTCACGTGAAACGAAACGTTATTAACGTCATAATGTTCCTGATTTTCCTTATAACGAAAAGACAGTTCTTTTACTTCAATAATCGATTTCATCTTGAACCAAATGTCCCTTTGAATACATGAGCGCTACCCTTGAAATAATCATAGCCAGAGTAGATAGTGAAAAACAAAGCGATATAAAGCAACAGCTGACCAATTAAATCCCAATGTAAGAGCAAAAAGATAATGGCAAACATCTGACTAAAGGTCTTGATTTTCCCTGGCATCGCTGCTGCTAGAACTGTCCCCCCCGTCTCAACAAGCAACAAACGCAAGCCTGTCACCGCAAGTTCACGACAGATGATAATAGCAACAACCCAAGCTGGAGCCATACCTAACTCAATCAACATGATAAAAGCTGACATAACCAACAGCTTATCGGCCATCGGATCAGCAAACTTTCCAAAGTTGCTGACTACATTCCATTTACGAGCAAGATAGCCATCAAGATAATCCGTTATACTAGCAACTGCAAAGATGATCGCTGCTAGCAAATGACTGCCTTGTGAATGGCCCAAAGTCAAAATAAGAATAAAGAGAGGTATGAAGAGAATTCTACCAATAGTTAATACATTAGGAATTTGTTCTTTTTTCATTGATTTTTCCTTAATCTGTAGTAAATGTAAGTGTTACAGTTCCAGTCTGAGTTGTCAGCTTCGAAGTATCAATCGTTTGATTGTCCACAGTCACAGTAACTCCCTTCACTACACCTAAAGTAATGGTAACGGGATTCTTAGTTGAAACTGTTGTTTTTGCATTCTTATTGTCTGCGGATAGTGTCACACCACCCTCCAGCTCACTTCCTGAAACACTTACCCAACTAGTTGCATCTGATACTGCCAGTTGAACAGTAGCGATTTCCTTACTCGTTTTATACCGAGCTTCAATGCGGTTTCCTTCGCCTGACACTGTAATAGTTGATTCCGTAGTAGAAGACGAGCTAGACGTCTGACTACTAGAAGATGAACTAGATGAGGTTGTGGAACTAGTTGAGCTCACAACACTATAATTAGCTGAAGAAGGACTTGGCTGAGTTTGGATGTAGTTCCAAACATAGTAAGTGACAAAAATTAAAATTGACAAAGCAAATAGAACGAAATAAAACAAGGGGAGATAAGACGTTTTTTTCTTATTTGATCGTCTGCGACCAGATAAGTCTTCTTCATCAACATCTACCTCTTCATAGGTGATCATACTGCCTGAATCATAGGCGTCCAAAACAATTCTTTCATCTAACTCTACTGCCCAGGCATATTTTCTTAAAAAAGAACGAGCATAGAAGGTACTAGGAAGTTGATCAAAATCATCTGCCTCCATAGCTTCTAGAAAATGCAACTGAATTTCAGTTTTTTCCTGCAATTCTTCTAAACTCAATCCCTGATTAATTCTAGCTAAACGTAGAACCTCGCCAATTGTTTTTTTTCTCATACGTACCATTCCTTCTTTCTAGTATTAGTCATCTTTTAAGCTGGAAAGATTGTAAAATCAACTAGATCACCATTATCAATCAAACGATGCCCAGCCTCTAGAACATCCTCCAAAGTAATTTCCTGTAAAATTTTTGGAAAATCAAAAATTGTTTCTCCGCGATCCATCGGATCGTATTGAGTTGCAATAAATTCCAAAGAGTTCATGCTACTGAAAAACTCCCCAAACATCTCACTCTTAACAAGATCTAAATGCTCCTCAGTAATATCCGCATCACTACTAAACTGACGAATCGCTTTACGAAATTGATGCGACAGAGAAACAGGCTCTTTGGTGTCCATTGTCAATATCACAAAATGAAAGCGACTGTTGACTTCAGCCTCAAGTGACAATGACGCATCTAACTTCCCAGTCTCATATAACCTTTGAAAACGATCAGAAGTCCAACCAAACATCATCGTAAATAGTAATTTCAATAAAATATTGTAACGATAAGACTCAGCTTCTGTTATTTGCCCATTACCTCTAATCGCAACAGCAAGTTTGGGTGAAGAAACTTCCATCCGAAGACTATCTGTTTGCTTCACAGGCTGCAAAAGGAGTTGCTCTTTTGAAACTGTAAACTGGTTTGAAACTTCCTTTCCCTTTTTCGAAAAGTATTCCTCAACAACTTCCACATCAATATTTCCAACTAAAAACAGTGACATGTTGACAGGTTTGTAAAACTCTGTAAAATTCTCTTTTAAATTTGAAACTTGAATCTCAGAAATTGATTTTTCACTTCCAACAATATCTATTGCTAAAGGAGTATCAGGATAAAGGTTGGCTAATGTTGCAAAAAATAAACGTGAGTCTGGATCGTCTTGGTACATCTCTCGTTCTTGCTGGATAATAGCCTGTTCCCTCAAAACAGACTCTTCTGTAAAATGAACATCTCCGACTAACTCATTTAGCATATCTAAATTCTCTAATAGATGGTCAATTGTTGAAAAAAGATAGCTGGTCTTAGTAAAGCTTGTAAAGGCATTACTGTCCGCACCTAATCGAGTAAAAGCTGCCATCATATCCTCAGAATTTTCTCTTTCAAACAATTTATGTTCAAGAAAATGTGCAATTCCTGCTGGATGATGACGTAAACCTTTGTCTAAACTTGTATAAGTTGCATCTACAGAACCAAATTGAACCGTTACAATCCCGTAAACCTCATTGAAATCTCGCTTAGGGAGTAAAGAAACTGTCAATCCATTTGACAATTGTGTTTTGTAGACTGTTTCCTTTACAGCAGGATAGTATTTTTCTTCAAAAGTAACCTTTGTCATTCTACTCCTTCCATAAAGTAAATCGCTTGTAACTTCAAACTGTTGGCAGCTTTACATACAGCTTCTTTATCAACACTCTCTAATTTTGCCACCAATCGATCAATATCAAAGCTTGATTTTCCAAATAGAGCATTCAAATAGGCTCTTTCAACCAGGGTCTGTTGATTATCTTGAGCAATTAATAAAGATCTTCGAATCATCTCCTTGGTTTGTTCAAGTTCAAAATCTGTAAAGTTGCCCTTTTTCAGATCTAGCAATTGATGATTCATCATTTTTCTAGCCTGATTTCGATTTTCTCTATCAATACCCGCATACATCCTTAACAGACCACTAAACAAATCCAATTGACTAGAGACTGAATAGGCTATTCCAGCATTTTCACGAACATTTGTAAAGAGTTTCGAATGTGCAAATTCACCCAACAAACCATTCATGACAAGCATGGGTAAATGCTCATCATCGCCATATTTTACAGGAGAATGATAGCCCATTTCCAAAATAGATTGTCCAACATTCCTCTGAACCATTCCTTCTTGTAGAACATTCGAATAAGATTGATGGTACTGGATAGTGACGTCGTTCTCTCTAGCTGTAAAGGGTAATGACTTCAGCGATTCTGTGATTTCTACTTCATTAAAATCACCTAAGAAAAAGAAATCAATACGATCATTCTTCAGAGCATTTTGAAAGCACGTGTAGCTACTTTCTGGAGACTCATTTGAAATGCTATTTCGTAAATCACTGTATCTCAATTGAAGACGCTCATCATGGAAGAACAAGCTATCCAACTCCTTATGAGCAAAATAAAATGAATCATCCATATCAGTAGCTAAACTAGCCAATAACTGTTTTCTTTCAATTTCAAATAAGGCTGGCTCAAAAGCACCATCTTGAGCTAAGGGAGCAAATAAAGTCTGTTTCACCAATTCCAAAATTCGAGAAGTCAAGACATTCTTTTTACTTAAAAAATCATCCCTCACATAAGTAAATATTAAGTCAAGAATATGTGCCTGTCCCCTACGATAAGCACTTGTGGAAATATCTGTTCCATATAAACTTGCCAAGTATCTGCGAAATGCTTGTGATGTGGGATAAGCTTGATTTGCCGTCTCCAACATATTTGCACTTAACATGCGTCCTGCTATTGTCTCAAGAGATAAGGGAGCAGTAAAACGAATAGTGATTTTATTTGTTTTAAACTTTTTGGATTGAACAAAATGTGCTGAAATTCCAGGCACTAATTCCATACCTTACCTCCTTACATATAGAGTTCTATTATACCACGAAAATCAAAATTTTTCTTGTTCTCTTCATAGCTTTAAAGAGTAAAACCGTTTTCATTTCAGCTAACTTTCCTTCAGCTATTTCAAGGAAAATATGGTATAATACCAAAGATTGAGGTGAATTATGGAATACAAATTATTTGAAGAATTTATTACGCTCCAAGCCCTCCTAAAAGAACTTGGAATTATACAAAGCGGTGGTGCTATCAAATCCTTTTTAATAGATCATCAAGTTTACTTTAATGGCGAGTTAGAAAGTAGACGTGGGAAAAAAATCCGCATTGGAGATACGATTGACATTCCTGATTTAAAGATTGACATCACCTTGACACAACCAAGTTTAAAAGAGCAAGAAGAGCATCAAGCAGATAAGATTGAGAAAGAGCGAATTGCTAAACTTGTTAAAGAGATGAATAAAGGTGTCAAGAAAGAAAAACAAAAAACTTCTTCATCGCCTAAAACCAAACAAGTTCCACGTTTTCCAGGAAGATAACCATGTGGCTCCAACATTTAACAATTAAAACCTTTCGAAACTACAAAGAGGCAAAAATTGATTTCAATCCAAAATTAAATGTCTTTCTAGGTCAAAATGCACAAGGAAAAACCAATATTCTAGAAGCAATCTATTTCTTGGCCTTGACACGTAGTCATCGGACTCGTACAGATAAAAATCTCATTCATTTTGATGACGAGCAACTCCATCTCTCTGGCTTGCTACAGAAAAAAACAGGTTCTATTCCTCTAGAAATTGATTTAACGCCAAAAGGGCGTGTGACTAAAGTCAATCACTTAAAGCAAGCTCGCCTCTCAGACTACATCGGACATATGAATGTGGTCCTCTTTGCACCTGAAGATCTCCAGTTAATTAAAGGGGCCCCCTCTGTTCGTCGAAAATTTATAGACATTGAACTGGGACAAATAAAACCAATCTACTTGTCAGACTTGTCAAACTATAACCATATACTCAAGCAAAGAAATACTTACCTAAAATCCAGCCAAAAGATTGACGAAACATTTCTGTCAGTCTTAGATGATCAGTTAGTAGAATACGGTTGTCGCGTCATAAAGCATCGGATAAAATTCATTAAAGACTTAGAGAAATTTGGTCAAAAAAAACACTTAGAAATTTCAAATCAATTAGAAGAGTTGTCAATATTTTATCAATCATCTGTCAACTTCACTGATGAAGAACAGCTAACGAATTCTTTTAAAATCGCTTTAGAAAAAAGTAGATCCAGAGATTTATTTAAAAAGAATACTGGTGTTGGTCCTCATCGAGATGATATTTCTTTTTATATAAATGGGATGGATGCTAGTTTTGGAAGTCAAGGTCAACATCGCAGTCTTGTTCTCTCTATCAAACTGGCAGAAATTGAGCTAATGGAAAGTATTACCAACGAGTCTCCTATACTATTGCTTGATGATGTTATGAGCGAACTTGACAATACACGGCAACTAAAATTACTAGAAACCATTTCTCAATCTATCCAAACCTTTATCACAACAACAAGTTTAGACCATCTTCAAAACCTACCAGAAAATCTAAGTATCTTCACTATTCAGGATGGTAAAGTTGCTGTAAACTAAAATTGACAATATTGTAAAAGAACTCCTATATTTTCACGGGAGTTCTTTTTATCTCTTTTACATAGAATAATTTGGTGCCTCATTAGTAATTTGTACATCATGAGGGTGGCTTTCTTTCAAACCAGCACCAGACATTTCAATAAATTGAGCATTATCGTGTAGTTCTTTAAGGTTAGCTGCACCACAGTAACCCATACCAGAGCGGATACCACCAATCATTTGGAAGACAATATCAGCTGCCGCTCCTTTATAAGCAACACGACCTTCAATTCCTTCTGGAACAAGTTTGTTTGCTTCATTGACAGAACCTTGGAAGTAACGATCGCTTGAACCTTTCTTCATTGCTGCGATTGATCCCATACCACGGTAAGTCTTGAATTTACGTCCTTGGAAGATTTCAGTTTCACCTGGTGCTTCGTCTGTTCCAGCAAACATTGATCCAAGCATAACAGCATTTCCACCTGCAGCAAGGGCTTTTACAATATCTCCAGAATACTTGATTCCACCGTCAGCAATGATCGTTTTTCCATATTCACGCGCAACAGCTGCAGCATCATAGATTGCTGTCACTTGTGGTACACCAACACCTGCAATCACACGAGTGGTACAGATAGAACCTGGTCCAATTCCAACTTTGACAACATCTACACCTGCTTCGTAAAGAGCACGCGCTCCCTCAGCAGTAGCAATATTTCCAGCAATCAAAGTACGATCTGGGAAGTGAGCACGAATCTCAGCAATTTTACGCAAGACACCTGCAGAATGACCATGTGCAGTATCAATAACAATCGCATCCGCCCCTGCCTCAAAAAGTGCCTCTGCACGTTCAAATGTATCTGAAGTAACACCTACTGCACCTGCAACTAGAAGACGACCAAACTCATCTTTAGCAGCATTTGGAAACTCAATAACTTTTTCAATATCTTTGATAGTAATCAAACCAGAAAGACGACCTTCTTCATCTACTAAAGGAAGTTTTTCAATACGGTGTTCTTGAAGAATGCTCTCAGCTGTTGCAAGATCTGTACCCACAGGAGCAGTCACAAGATTTTCACTAGTCATATGGTTTGAGATTGGTTGGTTATAATCTGAAATAAAACGAAGATCTCGATTTGTTAAAATACCAACTAATTTACGATTTTCAAGTGTCTCAACAACTGGAACACCACTGATACGGTAACGCCCCATAAGCTCATCTGCTTCAGCAATCGTGTGTTCTGGAGTCAAAAAGAATGGATCAATAATAACACCATTTTCAGAACGTTTTACCTTACGAACTTCATCTGCCTGTTGCGCAATAGACATATTTTTATGGATTACTCCAAGACCACCTGCACGAGCAATGGCAATAGCCATTTGACTTTCTGTGACTGTATCCATGGCGGCTGTTATAATTGGGATATTTAAAGTCAGATTATCTGCCAATTTTGTTGTTAAATCTGCATCATTAGGCAACACATGACTTTCTGCTGGAATGAGCAATACATCATCAAAGGTAAAACCTTTTTTTAAAAATTTAGTATCCCAATTAGACATTGAAGTTTCCTCTTTTCTTTCTTTTTGAGCTTGACTCTTTTTGTATTGTATCTATCATACCATTCTATGAAAATTTGTCAATTATATTTATGGTAGAAATCATAAAAAAACTATCCCTGTGATCCTATGGAAGAGATAGTTTTACGATTCATATTTTATCTATTATTTAAAATAATTTAGTCCCATTGCTCCCTTAACTTCAGATAGAGTTTGCCCCGCAACCTCACGCGCTTTCTCACTACCTTTTTGAAGCATATTGTACACTTCTCCCATATCCTTAGCAAATTCGATACGGCGCTCACGAATAGGACCAAGTTCGCGTTCTAATATTTCAAGTAGATAACGTTTCGTCTTCACATCACCAAGACCACCACGTTGATAATGTTCTTTCATATTCGCAATTTCTTGAGCATCTTCTGGACGACCAAACACATCTAGATAATGGAAAACCATGTTTCCTTCAATCTTACCTGGATCCTCCACTCGAATATGGTTTGGATCAGTATACATGCTCATGACTTTTTTACGCAAAGTATCCGCATCATCTGCTAGATAAATACCATTATTAAGGGATTTAGACATTTTAGCATTTCCATCTAGACCAGGCAAACGTCCTGCCCTCTCATTTTCTGGATAAATACCTTCCGGTTCCACCAAAACATCACAGTTGTATGCGTTGTTAAAAGAACGAACAATTTCACGAGTTTGCTCAATCATTGGTTTCTGGTCTGTTCCTACAGGAACATAATTGGCCTTGAAAGCAGTAATATCTGCTGCTTGCGCAATTGGATAGACCAAAAATCCTGTCGGAATACTTTCTCCAAACCCTTTCTGAGCAATCTCTGTTTTCACCGTAGGATTGCGCTCCAAACGAGCTAGTGAAACCAAATTCATATAGTACATAGATAGTTCAGCCAACTCTGGAATCTGGCTTTGAATAAAGATAGTTGATTTGCTTGGATCCAATCCAACTGCTAGATAATCCAAGGCAACATTCCCAATTGATTCTACAATCGTTTGAGGATCTTTGGCGTGATCTGTCAATGCTTGTTGGTCCGCCAAAAAAACAAACATCTCATACTTGTCTTCTTCCTGCAGTAATACTCTATTTTTGAGACTTCCAACATAATGTCCAATATGCAATTTCCCTGTTGGGCGATCTCCTGTTAAAATAATGGGTTTCGTCATTTTTTTCTCCTTCGAAATGGTCTCTTCAATTATAGCATTTTTTTGTTAAAATAACAGAAAATTTTTTAAATCAAATAGCCAATACGCTGTAAACAAAGTTGTAAATTTAATTGACATAAAATTGACAAACAAAAATTTGAATATTTCTCTCTTTTCTAGTAGAATAAATGTATTACATATTATAGGAGAAAAACATTGCTTACAGTATCTGATGTTTCACTACGTTTTAGTGATCGCAAACTTTTTGATGATGTCAATATCAAATTTACAGAAGGAAATACATACGGATTAATTGGTGCTAATGGTGCTGGGAAGTCTACATTCTTAAAAATCTTAGCTGGTGATATCGAGCCAACAACTGGTTACATCTCTCTTGGTCCAGATGAACGTCTCTCTGTTCTCCGTCAAAATCATTTTGACTATGAAGACGAGCGAGTTATTGATGTCGTCATTATGGGAAATGAAAAACTTTACAACATCATGAAAGAAAAAGATGCCATTTACATGAAGGAAGATTTTTCCGATGAAGATGGTGTTCGTGCAGCTGAACTTGAAGGTGAATTTGCTGAACTTGGAGGTTGGGAAGCAGAAAGTGAAGCGTCTCAACTACTTCAAAACCTAAACATTCCAGAAGAATTGCACTATCAAAACATGAGCGAATTGGCCAATGGTGAAAAAGTGAAGGTTCTCCTTGCTAAAGCACTTTTTGGCAAACCAGACGTTCTTCTCTTGGACGAACCAACCAATGGGTTGGATATCCAGTCTATTACTTGGCTAGAAGACTTCTTGATTGATTTTGATAACACCGTTATCGTAGTATCCCACGACCGTCACTTCTTAAACAAAGTGTGTACTCATATGGCCGACCTTGACTTTGGAAAAATCAAACTCTATGTCGGAAACTACGACTTCTGGAAGGAATCTTCTGAGCTTGCTGCTAAATTGCTAGCAGACCGTAATGCTAAGGCAGAAGAAAAAATTAAGCAATTGCAAGAATTCGTTGCTCGCTTCTCTGCCAACGCTTCTAAGTCAAGACAAGCAACGTCTCGTAAAAAAATGCTTGACAAGATTGAACTAGAAGAGATTGTGCCATCTAGTCGTAAATACCCATTTATCAACTTTAAAGCAGAACGTGAGATTGGTAATGATCTCTTGACAGTAGAAAATTTAACTGTAAAGATTGATGGCGAAACTATCCTAAACAATATTAGTTTCATCTTGCGTCCAGGTGATAAGACAGCTCTTATTGGACAAAATGACATCCAAACGACTGCATTAATTCGTGCAATTATGGGTGACATCGACTATGAAGGAACCGTCAAGTGGGGAGTTACTACTAGCCGTTCTTACTTGCCAAAAGACAACTCGGCTGATTTTGCAGGAGGAGAGTCAATCCTTGACTGGTTGCGTCAATTTGCAAGTAAAGAAGAAGATGACAATACCTTTCTACGTGGTTTCCTTGGTCGTATGCTCTTTTCTGGAGATGAGGTTAACAAACCTGTAAACGTCTTGTCAGGGGGAGAAAAAGTACGTGTCATGCTTTCAAAACTCATGCTCTTGAAATCAAATGTCCTTGTCCTTGATGATCCAACCAATCACTTGGACTTGGAATCTATCTCAAGCTTGAACGATGGATTGAAAAACTTTAAAGAATCAATCATCTTTGCCAGTCATGACCACGAGTTTATCCAAACTTTGGCAAACCACATCATTGTTTTGTCTAAGAATGGCGTCATCGATCGTATTGATGAAACCTACGATGAATTCCTAGAAAATGCAGAAGTACAAGCAAAAGTTAAAGAACTTTGGAAAGACTAAATAAGACTTCAAAACTCAGTTGGGATAGCCAACTGAGTTTTCTATCATTCTACGAGGTAACATGAAATCATTTTTTAAAACATATTGGACCTATTTTGTTTCTTTCATCATTCCTGTAGTGATTATGACAGGAGTATACCTAACTCAAGGTATCTATTGGAATAGCGATACATCTCCACTATTAGGAGATGGTTTCCATCAATACGTTATTTTCGATGTGGCTTTACGAAACATCCTACATGGAAATGGCAGTTTGTTTTACACCTTTACAAGTGGCCTCGGACTGAATTTCTATGCTCTATCTAGTTATTACTTGGGTAGTTTTCTCTCACCTCTGGTTTACTTTTTTACTCTGTCAAATATGCCAGACGCTGTCTATCTGACCACTCTCTTAAAATTTGGATTGATTGGTCTGTCAACCTTCTTTAGTTTGACTAGATTATTTAAAGATATCCCAAAATTTTTAAAACTTGCCTTATCTACTTCCTATGCCTTAATGAGTTTCACTATCAGTCAGTTAGAGATAAAAACATGGCTAGATGTTTTTATCTTGGTTCCTTTAATTATAACTGGTTTACAACTACTTATAACACAAAAGAAGCGCCTACTATACTTTACAAGTTTGTCAATATTGTTTATTCAAAATTATTATTTTGGATATATGACAGCATTGTTTCTTATTTTCTGGTATCTCTGCCAAATTTCTTGGGACTTTAAAACTCGAAAATCATCTTTTCTTGATTTTGTTGTTACCTCCTTTTTAGCAGGAATGGCTAGTTTGATTATGGCTCTTCCTACACTGTTTGATTTACAAACTCATGGTGAGAAGTTGACTACCATCACAAAATTAAAGACAGATAGTAGCTGGTATCTGGATATTTTCGCAAAACAATTCATTGGATCTTTTGATACAACTAAGTATGGATCTATACCAATGATTTTTGTTGGACTGCTTCCTTTTATTTTGACCATTCTATTTTTCACAATAAAATCCATAAGGTTTCACGTGAAACTTACCTATGCAATTTTCTTTACTTTTTTAATAACAAGTTTTTATATAGAAGCACTTGATTTATTTTGGCAAGGGATGCATACCCCGAATATGTTTTTGCATCGCTATGCTTGGATTTTTTCTACTCTGTTAATTTATACTGCAGCAGAAGTCTTAAACCGTCTGAAAGAACTGAAGCTCTGGAATCTATTTGTCTCACTTTTTCTTGTACTAACAGGATTTTTGGCTACTGTCTATTTTAAATCACACTATTCTTTTTTAACTGATTTGAATATCCTACTCACTCTTGAATTTCTTCTAGTTTATGCTCTTTTACTTCTTGCAGTCATTAGAAAATTTATCTCTGTAAATCTATTTGCAATTCTTTTGTCTTTATTTATAACAGCTGAGATAAGCTTAAATGCATCATCTCAAATGGAAGGAATAGCTAAAGAATGGGCCTTTGCTTCTCGTAGCGCCTATAATAGAGATATCACCGCTATGGAATCCATTCTAAATCAAATTGACAATCCATTTACACGTACTGAAAAACTGCAAATTCAGACTGGAAATGACAGTATGAAATTTAACTACAATGGAATCTCTCAATTTTCGTCTGTACGAAATCGTTCAGCTAGCACTAGTTTGGATAAACTTGGATTCAAATCCTCTGGAACTAACCTCAATCTCCGTTATGCTAATAACAGTCTTTTAGCAGATAGTTTATTTGGAATCCAGTACAATATTTCTGAAACTTCACTTGATAAGTATGGCTTTCAAGAGATTTATCAAAAGGATCATTTAACCTTATATAAAAATCAACTCTCTTTACCCATTGCCTTTGCCACTCAATCTATTTACACAGATGTAAACTTTAATAATCACACTCTCGATAATCAGGCTTTATTTATAAACCAGCTTGCTAATCTCAACTTAGATTACTTCTCCCAAATATCATATGATAAAACAGATAATTCTGAAGGTTTAACAAGTATCACAGGTTCTGCGAATGAAGATGCAAAGATTGATTATCAAATTGAGGTTCCTCAAAATAGCCAAGTCTATCTCTCTTTTTCAAATCTTCATTTTACAAACGATAGGCAAAAGAAAGTTGACATCCTTGTCAATGGAGAAAAAAAGACTTTTACAACTGACAATGCATTTAATTTCTTTAATTTGGGTTATACTGAAAAACAACAAACTTTCAATATCAGTGTTAGTTTCCCTGGAAATTCTCAGGTGTCATTTGAATCTCCAACCTTCTATCGTTTAGATACTCAGGCTCTTACTGAAGCAATCCAAAAGATTAAAGAACAACCTGTAGAAGTATCCACCTCTAAAAATAAAGTCTTTGCTACATATGAAGTCAAACAAGATACCTCTATTTTCTTCACTATTCCTTATGACAAAGGTTGGTCTGCATACCAAGATGGGGAAAAACTTGAAATCAAACAGGCTCAGACTGGCTTTATGAAAGTTGATGTTCCAAAGGGAAAAGGCACCATTACACTTTCCTTTATCCCCAATGGTTTTGTTATTGGAGCAGTCTGCTCACTAACTGCCCTTCTTCTTTTTGGAATCTATAATCACAGACGAAATTTATCTAAGACAGAAAAAGATTGACCAATTCCTTGGCCAATCTTTTTAATCTTCTTCCATTTTCTTAGGTTGATAAGCTAGCATACCTAAAGCAGTAAAGAAAGCTAGTGTTATAATAAGGAAAATTACTTGGTGATGAATATTTCCTGTCATAGAGATTGTTTGTCGTAAACCTGATACAGAGTAACTCATTGGTAACCAAGGATTAACAGCTTTAAAGAAATCATTTGTCAAAGCAAGTGGATAAGTTCCCGCACTTGATGCTAACTGTAATAAAAGTAAAATAAGAGAGAAGAAAGCTCCAATACGGCTATTCCAAGTTGTTAAAGCTGTCACCATAGACATGAAAGCTAAACTTGTGATTATAATTAGAATCAAGGTCCTCATCTCATGGTTCGCAGTCAATCCAATAAGATGGACACCTCCATAAACTAAAACACCTGCTAAGACAGCTATAATCCCATTTATTTCAGAGCGAGACTTCAACCAAGCCCAACGACTCTCTGGATGACGTCCAGAAGGCAACTTAGCAAAAATCATATTGGTAGATATAGCAGCAACAAAAAGAGCAACTGATATCATATAAGGAGCCATGGCAATCCCATTTACAGGAACTTGGTCATTGTCTGTTTTTGAGAGAACTAGAGGATCAGATAATGTTTCTGCATTTTCAGATTCTGTTGATGCTGATTTAAGTTGATTGTTAGCATTGCCTAATCCTTGCCCTAATGAATCAACTCCTGTCTGTAAATCTTCAAGACTAGAGGTTAAAGTTGTTCCACCATCTGCTAGTTTTCCAGCACCATCTGCAATCTTCATAGCGCCACTTCCTAGTTGAGATGCTGCAGAAAGTAACTGTGTTGATTTATCTGTTAATTGACCAGAGCCAAATTGTAATTTAGTAAGACCTGCTATTAGCTCTGGACTCTTATTATTCAATTGAGCAGAACCAGATGACAAACTTTCTATACCTGATACTAATTCTGGAGTTTTTCCAGCTAACGCATCTACTCCAGCTGTCAAGGTTGATGTATTTTCTGTCAACTTACTTGATCCAGAAACTAATTGATCTAGACTAGTTGTTAAATTTTCATTCTTTTCAGTTAGTTTATTAGCACCTATAGAAATAGTATCCAGTCCCTTAGTGTAGTTTACAACTCCTTTTTCAATTGATTGACTTCCAGGAACTAACTGATTGTCTACAGTAGTTTGCAATTTTGTAAATCCATTTGACAATGTTGTCAAGGAGCTAGATGCTACAGGTAAGAGTTGATTTGCTTTCGTCTGTACATCAGATAGATTAGTTACTTGTTGTTCTGAATTCTCTATACTCTCTTTCAATCCTCCTACTATCGTTAAAATTGTTTTTGCTGACTCAATAGTAGAATTAGAATTTTTAGAAATAGCTTCTATCAGTTCTTTCTTTTGTTCCTCTGTGAGAGATTGATAAGTAGATGTTGATTGAAGGTTAGCAATAGTTTTCTCTTGTTCTGTCTGACTTTTGGTCACAATATCCTGAGCAAGAGCCGTTAGATTTGGCAAAGCTTCTGACAATGTACCTTTCAGTTGAGAATTATCTGATATTGTAAGAGATTGTAGTGTTTTATTTAGTTCTCCTAGACTAGTTGCCAATTGAGTTATTTGTTCATTCTGTTGAGATGAGGAATTCAGTTGATTTGAAATTTCTTTAATACCAGTATTTAATTGCTCCATTCCATCTCTTAGTGCATCTGATTGATTTGATAATTGACTTGTTCCATTAGAAAGTTTTTCTACACTACTTGTATAAGCATTTACACCAACTGAAAATTGATTGAGACCTGTATCCAGTTGTGAAACGCCACCTGTATAGGACTTTATACCTGTATTTAACTGATTTACACCTGTCACCAACTCAGGAGTTTTTGAAGCTAATTGACCAAGTCCAGTGTCAACTTGTGAGACAGCATTTGTATAACTTTGTAAACCACTATTAAAAGTTCCTAAACCAATATGTAATTGCTCTATAGCAGACACATAGCTAGATAAGCCTTTTGTAAATTGATCCGCTCCATTTGAAAAAGTTACACTTGAGTTAGCTAGAGTATTGAGATTTGTCGTCAATGTTTGACTTCCTTTTGCTAACTGATCGGCTCCATTAGCCAATTGTTCACTTCCATCAGCTGCTTTATTTATCCCAGACTTCAAGTCACTCATTTTTTGAAATAGTGCCTTGGTATATGTTTCAGTTACATTCGTAGAGACGGTTTGTTTTAATTGTGTCATTGCAGAATCACTCATCTTACTTGCAATAAAGCTACGACCACTTGAAGTTTGATAATCAATTTGCATCTGTTCAGGGTGATTTGTTAGGATCGAAGTAGCTTTTTCAGATAGATCACGTGGTAAAGTCACTACCATATAGTATTCGCCATTATCTAGCCCCTTTTTCCCCTCTTCTTCATTGACAAAATGAAAATCTAAAGTCTTATTTTCTTTTAAATTAGACACCATGTCTTTTCCTATAGCCATCGTATTTCCATTATAAGAAGCTTCCTTATCATTATTAACAACTGCTACAGGTAACTCGGATACTTGACCATATGGATCCCACATTGACGATAAAAATATGATATTGTATAAAGCTGGAATAAGAGAAATTCCTATCATTACAATAATGAATGTCGGTTTTTTAAAAATTGCTTTCCATTCTTTAAACATATTTCCTCCTTTTTTAAACATATTGTCTAAATTTTTGATATAATAGATTATACATTAAAAAATCTAAATTACAAGATAAAAAATATTTTTTTAGACATATAGTCTAAATTGTTCAAAAGGAGAAACTATGAAAGAAAGTAACAAACGATTAAAAACAAAGAGAAATATTGAAAATGCCATGGTTCAATTATTGATGGATCACCCCTTCGATCAAATTACTACAATTAAATTAGCAGAAAAAGCTGGAATTAGTCGTTCTAGCTTCTATACCCATTACAAGGATAAGTATGATATGATTGAACACTATCAAAGTAAGTTATTTCATACATTTGAATATATCTTTCAAAAACATGCTCATCATAAAAAAGATGCCATTTTAGAAGTATTTGACTATTTAGAATCTGAACCATTATTAGCTGCTCTTTTATCTGAAAATGGTACCAAAGAAATCCAAAATTTCTTAAGAAATAAGCTTCATATCATGCTGAGCACAGATCTTCAGAAGCGCTTTATGCAACTACAACTAAATTCAATTGAATTAGAATATAGTAGCATTTATCTGACAAATGCCCTATTTGGAGTTTGTCAAACTTGGATTGCTCATGGAAAAAAAGAAAGTCCGCAAGAAATGACAGACTTCCTTATGAAAATGCTAGGTGATGCCAACTAAGAACAAAAAAGAACACCATCTGGTGTTCTTTTTATCTAACTCCGCCAGTAGGACTCGAACCTACGACATCATGATTAACAGTCATGCGCTACTACCAACTGAGCTATGGCGGATAAAATAGTCCGTACGGGATTCGAACCCGTGTTACCGCCGTGAAAAGGCGGTGTCTTAACCCCTTGACCAACGGACCATCTATCTGTAGCAGATATAACCATTATATCAATTTCTTACTGATTGTCAATCACTTTTTAGATTTTTTCTCTAGAATATCTTTTAGTTTACGAACTTTCAAACGAGTAATGGGACAACGATGATCTTCATAAAAGACAACTTCTAAATTCTTTCGATCAATTTCTCTCACATTTCCCACATTGACAAGGAAAGATTTATGGGAGCAATAAAATCGCTGAGTATGTTTGTCCTTTTCCTGAATATCTGTCATAGTTCCATAAAACTCTTTGGCAAAATTCTTACCAATAATTCGCAATTTATGAGAAACACCTGTTGTTTCGATATACAGAATATCATGGTAAGGAATTTTCAAATCATTTCCCTTATAGTTGTAATCAAAATAGTCTACAACATCTTCATTTTCAAGCAGCATGCTTTTGGTATAGAAGATACTCTGCTCGATGCGTTTTTTGAACAGCTCATCATTGATATCTTTATCAACAAAATCTAGGGCTGATACCTGGTATTTGTACGTTAAGGTAGCAAATTCAGATCGACTAGTAATAAAGACAATAATAGCATAAGGATTGTGATGACGGATAAATTGAGCCACTTCAAAGCCTTTTTTCTCGATTCCATGAATATCAATATCTAGGAAATAAAGCTGGTTTACTTCATCATTTTCGATATATTCCTTAAACTCACGAACTTTTCCTGTTGTCTTATATGAAATAGGAATATTCGATTCTTCCGAGATTTCATTTAATATTCTCTCTAGTCTCACTTGATGTTCAATAACATCTTCTAAAATTAATACTTTCATTCAAATTCCCTCTTAAATCTAATAATTTGTCTAAATGTGTTGTCTTCCATCTCTGTTTCTAAAATAATGTTGTCATACTTATCTAAAATCTCTTTGACATTATTAAGTCCTAGACCTCTATTTCTTCCCTTAGTAGAGAAACCTAAGGCAAATAGGTCCTCTGAAGGCGTCATAGTGATTTTGCATGAATTCTGGATAACTATAACTGTTTCAAAATCCATTTTAATGACTGCAACTTCCATTTGTTTCAAATAACTATCTGCAGCACCTTCAACAGCATTATTTAATAAAATGCTCATGATACGAACAAGATCAAGTAAATCTATTGACAGTCTAGTAATGACATCTTTTACTTCCAATGTAAACTCTACATCATTATTTCGTGCATAGACAATCGATTGAGCAATTAAACTTCGTAAAGCTGAATCTTCTATGTTATTTAAATCAAAGTAAGTATATTTTTCTGACCTCAATTTCTGATTTGCTTTTACTAGGACTTCATTGTAAACCCTGTTAATTTCTTGTAAATCTCCACTGTCAATCGCCATTTGCATGCTGACAAGCATCCCTGCATAATCATGACGAAAACCTCGAATTTCATTATACAACTCCACAATTTCATCAGTATAAGTCTGTAAATGTTTTTGTTCAAATTTCTTTTGTTTTAGAGCAATCTCTTTTTCAATTTGAACCTTGTGAGAATTCATTGCAAAGAAAATCAATAACAAGCAGATAAAAACAATGGTTGATAAAATACTTCCGAAGCTATTTAAATGATGAGTTGTACTTACTATATCTGAAATAAACAATAAGATATGCAAACCAAAGAAAGCAACTATTACTTTTTTTAAAAAAGGGTACAGATAATCTTTATCAAAATATTTAATATCCAGATGAAAATAACGAATTATTATTAGAATAGAAAAATAAGTCATCAACAATACTACTAAAAGAAATGTACTTTTATAATGCAATACTACTTCATCTCCTGTTATAGAAGATAAGGTTACGGATATAAAAGTATGAGTACTGTGATATAATAAAGACAGTAGTAAACTGATAAAAATAGCTTTGTATTTTTCAGACTTCTTTAACTTTCTTAAATAAAGGTACACAACCAAAGGAAATAAAAATTTAGACAAAGCAAAACTATTAGAAAATACTAGTGTAATAATTTCTTCAAGTATAAAAACTGAGATACATGTGTAACAGAAAAAAACAATTTGTTCTTTTCTATTTATTTTACAAATCCATTCATAACTTTTGCTAATGATGAGAAAATAAAAAATAGCTATCCCTAATCCAAATAAATCCATTACTCTCTACCTTTATTTCATTACTTTCTTCTTGGAAAAATAAGATTACGATTGTTTCTGAAATTCTCCAATCTCCACCTCGAATCTCCTGCAATTCTGCCTCTGTTATCTCTTTAAATTGTTCCAACTTTACTGTATTTTTCATAATGAAATCTCCTGTATTATTTTTTCTTGTAAGTTAACTTACACACCTATTATACAAAATGAAGACCATGTAAGAAAAAATTCTTCCCAACTGTACATTTTTGCACCTGAAACGCACTTTTTTAAGAAAAAAGCTGGGATTTATCCCAGCTTCGCATCTAACATTGATCCCAGCAGGATTCGAACCTGCGACCGTTCGCTTAGAAGGCGAATGCTCTATCCAGCTGAGCTATGAGACCTAACATGACCATTCTATCAAAAAACAGGAGGTAAGTCAATCTTCTATTTATGGTAAGGAGAACCCTGCTGAATTGTAAAAGCACGGTAAATTTGTTCAACTAAAACCAATCTCATTAATTGATGTGGTAATGTCAGACGTCCAAAACTGACAGAAAGATTGGCCCTATTTTTTACAACAGGAGCTAGACCCAAACTTCCTCCAATGATAAAAGTAAGCGTTGAATATCCTTTGATAGAAGCTTGCTCTAGTTGCTTACTAAATTCCTCTGAGGAGAGTGTTTTTCCTTCAATGGCTAGTACAACGACAAAGTCTCTTTCTCCAACCTTAGAAAGAATTCTTTCACCTTCTGTTTCCAAGATTTTTTGATTTTCTAATTCACTGGCTTTGTCAGGTGTCTTCTCATCAGTGAGCTCAATCATTTCTAATTTGGCAAAACGTGAAATTCGTTTGGTATATTCAGCGATTCCATCTTTTAAGTATCTCTCTTTTAATTTTCCTACTGTTACAATTTTTATTTTCATTCTTCTATTCTATCATATCCACACTTCATTTCACATCTTATACACACAAAAATCATCCAAAAACACTATAAAATTCACAGAATAAGGTGAGTTATCCACAACTTGTGTAAAACTTTTAAGCTTAGATTAAGTTAATAGGTTTATAATCTTGACAAACAATAGCAAACGGAGGCGTTTATGAAACACTTACAAAAATTTTACAAAAAAGGAGTTACTTTTCTTGTAATTATTCTAATAGGATTTTTGAGTGGTGCACTAGGAAGTTTTGTAACATTACAACTTTATCAAAAACAAGGAAATCAAGCTACAAATAATAATTCTGGCACTGTAACTCAAACATCATACAAGAATGAAAACTCAACTACTCAAGCAGTGAATAAAATTAAGGATGCTGTTGTATCAGTCATTACTTACTCTGCTAATAAACAAAGTAGTGTATTTGGAACCGACGAATCAAATTCTGATACGGATAATCAACAGATTGCAAGTGAAGGATCAGGTGTCATCTATAAAAAGAACGAAAATGATGCTTATATTGTAACAAATACTCACGTTATTAACGGAGCTTCAAAAGTCGATATCCGTTTAGCTGATGGTACAAAAGTCCCTGGTGAAATTATCGGATCGGATACCTTCTCTGATATTGCTGTCGTAAAAATTTCTTCAGAAAAAGTTACAACAGTGGCAGAATTTGGTGATTCAAGCCAACTTAACGTTGGAGAAACAGCGATTGCTATCGGTAGTCCTTTAGGTTCAGAATATGCTAATACAGTTACACAGGGAATCATCTCAAGTCTTAATCGAAATGTTTCTCTAAAATCTGAAGATGGTCAAGCTATTTCAACAAAAGCCATTCAAACAGATACGGCCATTAATCCTGGTAACTCTGGTGGTCCTCTTGTAAATATTCAAGGACAAGTAATTGGTATTACATCAAGTAAGATTGCAAGTAATGGTGGAACATCTGTAGAAGGTCTTGGTTTTGCAATTCCTTCAAACGATGTACAAAATATTATTAAACAGCTTGAAAGTGATGGTAAAGTGACTCGTCCTGCTCTTGGAATCCAAATGGTCAATCTGTCTAACGTTGGAGCTAATGATCTTAGAAAACTAAATATTCCAAGTAACCTCACTTCAGGTGTAGTTGTTCGATCTGTTCAAAGTAATATGCCTGCAAATGGACATCTTCAAAAATATGATGTCATTACTAAAGTTGACGACAAAGAAATTACTTCATCAACAGACTTACAACACGCTCTTTACAACCATGCTATTGGAGACACTATAAAAATAACCTACTACCGTAATGGTAAGGAGGAAACAACCTCTATAAAACTAGATAAGAATTCTGGTGATTTAGAACGTTAATTGACATCAGTGTAAAGAAAACTTTACAGAAAGTAAAAGATATGTTAGTGTAGAATCATGGAAAAATTTGAAATGATTTCTATCTCTGAAATACAAAAAAATCCTTACCAACCTCGGAAAGAATTTGATGTAGAAAAATTAAAAGAATTGGCTCAGTCAATCAAAGAAAATGGGCTCATCCAACCAATCATCGTTCGTCAATCTCCTGTAATTGGTTATGAAATCCTTGCAGGAGAGAGACGATATCGAGCTTCTCTCTTGGCTGGTCTGACCTCTATCCCAGCCGTTGTAAAGCACCTCTCAGATCAGGAAATGATGGTTCAATCAATCATTGAGAATTTGCAGAGAGAAAATTTAAATCCTGTTGAAGAAGCACGCGCCTACGAATCTTTAGTAGAAAAAGGATTTACTCACACTGAGATAGCCGATAAAATGGGGAAATCTCGACCTTATATCACTAATTTTATTCGTTTACTTTCCCTACCAGAGCATATCCTAGCTGAAGTAGAAAATGGAAAAATTTCTCAAGCGCATGCACGTTCACTAGTTGGTTTAGACAAAGAGCAGCAAGACTATTTCTTTCAACTAATTAAAAATGAAGACATCTCTGTGAGAAAGTTGGAAGCACTACTGACAGAAAAAAAACACAAGAAGCAAAAAAAAAGTGATTCTTTCATCAAAGATGAAGAAGATAAATTAAAAAAACTACTAGGTTTAAGTGTAGAAATTAAACTTTCTAAAAAAGATACAGGAAAGATTATTATCTCCTTTTCAAGTCAAGAAGAATACGATAGAATTATTAACAGCCTGAAATAAGGCTGTTCTTTTATTTTCTTAACCCACAAATTTATCCACTAATTTTTTTATCAAAAACCTTATTGAATCAAGGAAATAGCTATTTATCCCCAGCCTGTGGATAAATACTACTAACATTGTGGATTCTTTTCCACAATCTGTGGAAAATTCCTACTATCTATGGTAAAATAAGTCTAGCACTAAACTACTAAAATCATAGTAAAGGAGGAAAAATAGTTGAAAGAAAAGCAATTTTGGAATCGTATTTTAGAATTTGCTCAAGAAAGATTGACTCGATCTATGTATGATTTCTATGCTACACCTGCTGAACTCATCAAAGTAGAAGAAAATACAGCTACTATATTTCTACCGAGATCAGAGATGGAAATGGTGTGGGAAAAGCAATTAAAAGATATTATCATTGCTGCTGGTTTTGAAATTTATGATTCTGAAATCAAACCTCACTATATTTTCACTAAACCCCAGAGTACAGAATCTCCTCAAGTAAATGATACGAATAGTGTCTCTACTTACAATTACACACCTGCACTACCAACGATTCCTTATTCTGAAACAGGATTAAAAGAAAAATATACCTTTGATAACTTTATTCAAGGTGATGGGAATGTTTGGGCGGTATCTGCTGCACTAGCTGTATCTGAAGATTTAGCTCTGACCTATAATCCTCTTTTCATCTATGGAGGACCTGGTCTTGGAAAGACTCACTTGCTCAATGCGATTGGAAATGAGATTTTGAAAAATATTCCTGATGCGCGTGTCAAGTACATTCCTGCCGAAAGCTTTATCAATGACTTTCTTGAACACTTGCGACTTGGGGAAATGGAAAAGTTCAAAAAGACTTACCGTAGCCTTGATCTCTTGTTGATCGATGATATCCAATCTCTCAGTGGCAAAAAAGTCGCGACCCAAGAAGAATTTTTCAATACCTTCAATGCTCTTCATGATAAACAGAAACAGATTGTCCTAACCAGTGATCGAAGTCCTAAACACCTAGAAGGCCTTGAGGAAAGACTTGTTACACGCTTTAGCTGGGGATTGACGCAAAATATCACCCCTCCTGACTTTGAGACACGTATCGCCATTCTTCAAAGTAAAACAGAGCACTTGGATTACCATTTCCAAAGTGATACTCTAGAGTACTTGGCTGGCCAATTTGATTCAAATGTTCGAGAATTAGAAGGAGCAATCAACGATATCACTTTAATTGCCAGAGTGAAGAAGATTAAGGATATTACTATTGATATTGCTGCGGAAGCTATTAGAGCACGTAAGCAAGACGCTCGCCAGATACTTGTTATTCCAATTGAGAAAATCCAAACTGAAGTTGGTAATTTTTATGGAGTGAGTGTCAAAGAAATGAAGGGGATGAGACGAGTTCAAAACATCGTTTTAGCACGTCAAGTTGCCATGTACCTAGCTAGAGAACTGACAGATAACAGTCTTCCAAAAATCGGAAAAGAATTTGGCGGAAAGGATCACACCACCGTTATTCATGCCCATGCTAAAATCAAATCATTGATTGACGAAGACGATAATTTACGTTTAGAAATAGAAGCAATCAAAAAGAAAATTAAGTAGCTTGTGGATAACTTTTCCTTTCTTATCTTTTTTATCCACATTTTTTAAACAAGCTTAGAAGCTTAAGTTTACTAAATAGCACTCAGTTTTCCACAGAATTCACAGACTCTATTATTACTATTAACTTTCTAATACTAAAAATAAATAAAGGAGAATCCATGATTCATTTTTCAATCAATAAAAATTTATTTCTACAAGCCTTAAATACTACAAAACGAGCAATAAGCTCTAAAAATGCTATTCCAATTTTATCAACAATCAAAATTGACGTTACCAATGAAGGAATTACTTTAATTGGATCAAACGGTCAAATTTCTATTGAAAATTTCATTTCTCAAAAGAATGAAGATGCTGGTCTTTTGATCACTTCTTTGGGTTCGATTCTTCTTGAAGCTTCTTTCTTTATCAATGTTGTATCCAGTCTTCCAGATGTAACGCTAGATTTCAAAGAGATTGAACAAAAACAAATTGTCTTAACAAGTGATAAATCAGAAATTACTCTAAAAGGAAAAGATAGCGAACAATATCCTCGTATTCAAGAAATTTCAGCAAGTACTCCTTTGGTTCTTGAAACCAAACTACTCAAGAAAATTATCAATGAAACAGCTTTTGCTGCAAGTACACAAGAAAGTCGTCCAATCTTAACAGGTGTTCATTTTGTATTGAGCAAACACAAGGAACTAAAAACAGTTGCGACAGACTCACACCGACTTAGCCAGAAGAAATTGACTCTTGAAAAAAATGGAGATGATTTCGATGTGGTAATTCCTAGTCGTTCTCTACGCGAATTTTCAGCGGTATTTACAGATGATATTGAAACTGTAGAGATTTTCTTTGCAAATAATCAAATCCTCTTTAGAAGCGAAAATATTAGCTTCTACACTCGTCTACTAGAAGGTAATTATCCTGATACAGATCGCTTGATTCCAACAGACTTTAACACTACAATTACTTTTGATGTTGTTAATTTACGTCAATCTATGGAACGTGCACGTCTCTTATCAAGTGCGACTCAAAACGGTACTGTGAAGCTTGAAATTAAAGGTGGGGTTGTTAGTGCCCATGTTCACTCTCCAGAAGTTGGTAAGGTAAACGAAGAAATCGATACGGAGCAGGTGACTGGGGATGATTTAACTATTAGTTTTAACCCAACTTACTTGATTGATTCCCTCAAGGCTTTAAATAGCGAAAAGGTAACTATTAGCTTTATCTCAGCTGTTCGTCCATTTACTCTTGTGCCAGCAGATACTGACGAAGATTTCATGCAGCTCATTACACCAGTTCGTACAAATTAAGTGAAAGAGGTTGAGCCTGGCTCGCCTCTTTTATGATATAATCGAAAAAGAAAAGGAGAGTAGTATGTATCAAGTTGGAAATTTTGTTGAGATGAAAAAGCCTCATGCTTGCATAATCAAATCAACAGGAAAAAAAGCTAATCGTTGGGAAATCACTCGTGTAGGGGCAGATATCAAAATCAAATGTAGCAATTGTGACCACCTTGTCATGATGAGTCGCTATGATTTTGAACGAAAAATGAATAAGATTATTGACTAAGAACCCTTAGTTAGAGAGTTAGCAAGTTTTCCCTTTTTGTGTTATAATGTTAGGGATTGAAATGAGAACGGAGAATGAGAAACTATGGCTTTAACAGCAGGTATCGTTGGTTTGCCAAACGTTGGTAAATCAACCCTTTTTAATGCAATTACAAAAGCAGGAGCAGAGGCGGCAAACTACCCATTTGCGACTATTGATCCAAACGTTGGGATGGTGGAAGTTCCAGATGAACGCCTACAAAAACTAACGGAAATGATTACACCTAAAAAGACAGTTCCAACAACCTTTGAATTTACAGATATTGCAGGGATTGTAAAAGGAGCTTCAAAAGGAGAAGGGCTAGGGAATAAATTCTTGGCCAATATTCGTGAAGTAGATGCGATTGTTCACGTAGTTCGTGCTTTTGATGATGAAAATGTTATGCGCGAGCAAGGACGTGAAGACGCCTTTGTGGATCCACTTGCAGATATTGATACCATTAACCTAGAGTTAATTCTTGCTGACTTAGAATCAGTTAATAAACGCTATGCGCGTGTAGAAAAGATGGCACGTACACAAAAAGATAAAGAATCAGTAGCGGAGTTTAACGTTCTTCAAAAAATTAAACCAGTCCTTGAAGATGGAAAATCAGCTCGTACCATTGAATTCACAGATGAGGAACAAAAGGTTGTCAAAGGTCTCTTCCTTTTGACCACTAAACCAGTTCTTTATGTTGCTAATGTGGATGAGGATGTTGTTGGAGACCCAGATTCTATCGAATATGTGAAGCAAATTCGTGAATTTGCAGCGACAGAAAATGCTGAAGTAGTAGTTATTTCTGCGCGTGCTGAGGAAGAAATTTCTGAGTTAGACGATGAGGATAAGCAAGAGTTTCTTGAAGCACTTGGTTTGACTGAATCAGGTGTTGACAAGTTGACTCGTGCAGCCTATCACTTGCTTGGGCTTGGAACTTACTTCACAGCTGGTGAAAAAGAAGTCCGTGCTTGGACCTTTAAGCGAGGGATGAAAGCTCCTCAAGCAGCTGGTATTATCCACTCAGACTTTGAAAAAGGGTTTATTCGTGCAGTAACAATGTCATATGAGGATCTAGTGAAATATGGATCTGAAAAGGCTGTAAAAGAAGCTGGACGCTTGCGTGAAGAAGGTAAAGAATATATCGTTCAAGATGGCGATATCATGGAATTCCGCTTTAACGTTTAATAACATTTAATAAATAGTGTCAATTAGGTTGGAAAAAAATTCCAACCCTTTTGGCTTTTGAAAGGAAAATAAATGACTAAATTACTTGTTGGATTAGGAAATCCAGGGGATAAATATTTTGAAACTAAGCACAACGTTGGATTTATGTTGATTGACCAATTGGCCAAAAAACAAAATGTCACCTTTACACATGACAAGATATTTCAAGCTGACCTAGCTTCTTTTTTCTTCAATGGAGAAAAAATTTATCTCGTCAAACCAACAACATTTATGAATGAAAGTGGAAAAGCGGTTCATGCTTTATTGACTTACTATGGTTTGGATATTGAAGATTTACTCGTTATTTACGATGATCTTGACATGGAAGTTGGGAAAATTCGTTTAAGAGCAAAGGGGTCAGCTGGTGGTCATAATGGTATCAAGTCTATTATTCAACATATAGGTACTCAGGTATTTAACCGTGTTAAAATAGGTATTGGAAGACCTAAAAAAGGCATGTCAGTTGTTCATCATGTTTTAAGTAAGTTTGATCAGGATGACTATGTGGGTATTTTACAGTCTATTGACAAGGTTGACGATGCTGTAAACTACTATTTACAAGAGAAAAACTTTGAGAAAACAATGCAGAGGTATAATGGTTAAATGGTGACTTTATTAGATTTATTCTCAGAAAATGATCAGATAAAAAAATGGCATCAAAATCTGATAGATAAGAAAAGACAACTAATACTTGGTTTATCAACGTCTACCAAGGCTCTTGCAATTGCAAGCAGTCTAGAAAAAGAAAATAAGGTTGTGTTACTGACCTCGACTTATGGTGAAGCAGAACGAATTATCAGTGATCTTCTTTCTCTCTTAGGAGAGGAATTTGTCTATCCATTTTTGGTTGATGACTCTCCTATGGTAGAGTTTTTGATGTCTTCACAAGAAAAAATCATTTCGCGGGTTGAGGCCTTGCGTTTTTTGAGTGATCCGTCTAAGAAAGGGATTTTAGTTTGTAATATCGCAGCGAGTCGGTTGATTTTACCCTCTCCGACTAGATTTAAAGAAAGTATTATAAAGATTGCGGTTGGTGAAGAATATGACCAACACGAGCTACTTCACCGGTTAGAGGAAATTGGATATCGAAAAGTTACTCAAGTACAGACCCAAGGTGAGTTTAGTATTCGAGGAGATATTTTAGATATTTTTGAGATGTCTCAGTTAGAACCTTTCCGAATTGAGTTTTTTGGTGATGAAGTAGATGGTATCAGGTCATTTGAAGTTGAAACACAATTATCGAAAGAAAATCAGACAAACCTCACTATCTTTCCAGCTAGCGACATACTTTTGAGAGAAAAAGATTATCAACGAGGTCAGTCAGCTTTAGAAAAGCAAATTTCGAAGACTCTATCGCCGATTTTGAAATCCTATCTAGAAGAAATTTTGTCAAGTTTTCATCAAAAACAAGTACATTCAGATAGTCGAAAGTTTTTATCTTTATGTTATGATAAAACATGGACTGTATTTGATTATATTGAAAAAGATACGCCAGTATTCTTTGATGACTATCAAAAATTGATGAATCAGTATGAAGCCTTTGAAAGAGAATTAGCGCAATACTTTACAGAAGATTTACAGAATGGTAAATCATTTTCTGAGATGCAGTATTTTGCAGATACAGAGCAAACCTATAAAAAACAAAGTCCAGTTACCTTTTTCTCCAATCTGCAAAAGGGCTTAGGAAATCTCAAGTTTGATCACATTTATCAATTTAATCAATACCCCATGCAAGAGTTTTTCAATCAGTTTTCTTTTCTTAAAGAGGAAATTGAGCGATACAAAAAAATGGACTACACCATTGTTTTGCAGTCTAGCAATTCAATGGGAAGTAAAACATTGGAGGATGTTTTAGAGGAATACCAAATCAAATTGGATTCCAAAGATAAGTCAAGTATCTGTAAAGAATCTGTAAACTTGATTGAGGGTAATCTAAGACATGGTTTTCATTTTGTAGATGAAAAAATTCTCTTGATTACTGAACATGAGATTTTTCAAAAGAAATTAAAACGTCGTTTTAGAAGACAACATACTTCAAATGCAGAGCGATTAAAAGATTATAATGAACTTGAAAAAGGGGACTACGTTGTTCATCATATCCATGGAATTGGTCAATATTTAGGAATCGAAACAATTGAAATCAAAGGGATTCATCGTGATTATGTCAGTGTACAGTATCAAAATGGTGACCAAATCTCCATCCCAGTGGAGCAGATTCAGTTACTGTCTAAATATGTTTCAAGTGATGGTAAAGCGCCAAAACTTAATAAATTAAATGATGGTCATTTCAAAAAGGCCAAGCAAAAAGTTAAGAATCAGGTAGAGGATATAGCTGACGATTTAATCAAACTGTATTCTGAGCGTAGTCAGTTGAAGGGTTATGCTTTTTCAGCTGATGATGAAGAGCAAGATGCTTTTGATGATGCTTTTCCTTATGTTGAAACGGATGATCAACTTCGTAGTATTGAGGAAATCAAGAGAGATATGCAAGATTCTCATCCCATGGATCGACTTCTGGTTGGGGATGTTGGTTTTGGAAAGACTGAAGTTGCAATGCGTGCTGCTTTTAAGGCAGTCAATGATCACAAACAGGTGGTCGTTCTAGTTCCAACGACAGTTTTAGCACAACAGCACTATACGAATTTTAAGGAACGATTCCAAAATTTTGCTGTTAATATTGATGTGTTGAGTCGCTTTAAAAGTAAAAAAGAGCAGGCAGAGACACTTAAAAAATTAAAGAATGGTCAAGTTGATATTTTGATTGGAACGCATCGTGTTTTGTCTAAAGATGTTGTGTTTTCTGATTTGGGCTTGATGATTATTGATGAGGAACAACGATTCGGTGTTAAGCATAAGGAAACTTTAAAAGAACTAAAAAAACAAGTAGATGTTCTAACCTTGACAGCAACGCCAATCCCTCGTACTCTCCACATGTCTATGCTGGGAATCCGAGATTTGTCTGTTATTGAAACTCCTCCAACCAATCGCTATCCAGTACAAACCTATGTATTGGAGAAGAATCCTAGTGTGATTCGTGATGCTGTCTTGCGTGAAATGGAGCGTGGAGGTCAAGTTTACTATCTTTACAATAAAGTTGACACGATTGACCAGAAGGTTTCAGAATTACAGGAGTTGATTCCAGAGGCTTCGATTGGGTATGTTCATGGACAAATGAGTGAAATTCAGTTAGAAAACACTCTATTGGACTTTATTGAAGGCCAATATGATATTTTGGTGACAACTACCATAATTGAAACAGGCGTTGACATTCCAAACGCCAATACCTTATTTATTGAAAATGCAGACCATATGGGCTTGTCAACCTTGTATCAATTAAGGGGAAGAGTTGGTCGGAGCAATCGCATTGCCTATGCCTATCTCATGTATCGTCCAGAAAAATCAATCAGTGAAGTCTCTGAGAAGAGATTAGAAGCGATTAAGGGATTTACAGAATTGGGCTCAGGATTTAAGATTGCGATGCGAGATCTTTCGATTCGTGGAGCAGGAAATCTCCTAGGAAAATCGCAGTCTGGTTTCATTGATTCTGTTGGTTTTGAATTGTATTCGCAGTTACTAGAGGAAGCTATTGCTAAACGTAACGGTAATGGGAATAAAAGAACCAAAGGAAATGCTGAGTTGATTTTACAAATTGATGCTTATCTTCCTGACACTTATATTTCTGATCAACGACATAAGATTGAAATTTACAAGAAAATTCGTCAAATTGACAATCGTGTCAACTATGAAGAACTACAAGAAGAATTGATGGATCGCTTTGGAGAATACCCAGATGTAGTAGCCTACCTTTTAGAGATTGGTTTGGTTAAGTCATATTTGGACAAGGTCTTTGTAGAACGTGTGGAAAGAAAAGATAACAAGATTACAGTTCAATTTGAAAAAGTCACTCAGCGATTATTCTTGGCTCAAGATTATTTTAAAGCTTTATCCGCAACGAACTTAAAAGCAGCCATAGCTGAGAATAAGGGATTAATGGAAGTTGTATTCGATGTCCGAAACAAGAAGAATTATGAAATTTTAGAAGGTTTGCTGATTTTTGGAGAAAGTTTATTAGAGATAAAAGAATCAAAGGAAGCAAATCCCATTTAACATTTTTCTTCTATAAAAAGGATAAAAATGGTACAATAATAATTTGAGGTAATAAAAATGAGATTAGACAAGTATTTAAAAGTATCACGAATTATTAAGCGTCGCACAGTCGCAAAAGAAGTAGCAGATAAAGGTAGAATAAAGGTGAATGGAATCTTGGCAAAAAGTTCAACGGATTTGAAAGTTGATGACCAAGTTGAAATTCGCTTTGGAAATAAGTTGTTGCTTGTTAAAATACTAGAAATGAAAGATAGTACAAAAAAAGAAGATGCAGCAGGCATGTATGAAATTCTCAGCGAAACACGGGTAGAAGAAAATGTCTAAAAATATTGTACAGATGAATAATTCTTTTATTCAAAATGAACATCAACGTCGTCGTTACCTGATGAAGGAGAGACAAAAACGAAATCGTTTTATGGGTTGGGTCCTTATTTTGATGATCTTGTTGTTTATTTTACCAACTTATAATTTGGCTCAAAGCTATAATCAGTTACTACAACGCCGCCAGCAATTGACAGAGTTGAAAGAGCAGTATCAAACTCTTAGTGACGAAAAGGATAAGGAATCTGCTTTTGCTGCAAAGTTAAAAGATGAAGACTATGTAGCAAAATATGCACGCGCCAAGTACTATTACTCAAAGAAACGAGAAGCAATTTACACAATTCCTGATTTGCTTCCGAGGTAATATCATGGAAAATTTATTGGAAGTTGTTGAGCAATTTTTAAGTTTATCAGATGAAAAATTAGAGGAATTAGCAGCTAAAAATCATTTATTACGATTACAAGAAGAAAGGGAAGAGAAGAATGCGTAAGTTCTTAGTAGTTTTATTGCTACCTGCTTTTATCATAACTTCAAGAGTAGTTAGCACAGAAAAACAGCTTCCTTACTCTTCACAAGAAATTTATTATTTAACTGAGTCGGATTATGGATTCTACTATAAGGAAACTCTGGAATCTCCAATGGTATACGGAGAAACAGCAATCTACGCTAATGAGGATCTTGTCAAGGAGTCTGGTAAATTGACTCCTGGAAACGCCTTTAAAATCGTAGAGTGGCGTTTGAATAGACAAGGTGTTCCTGTTTTTAAATTAGATAATCACCAGTTTATCCTTGCAGATAAGCGTTTGGTCTATGATCAAAGTCAAGTTCAAACTCAAAATAGGCAAGTATGGTTGGAGCCAGGGTTTGTTATCTATAACACCCCCTATGATGCGAAAGAAATTTCTTCCTCCCTCTCTCCCTATCAACTTGTAACGGTGGATAGAGCTCTCTTTGCTGAGGGACAAGAATTTCTTCATATTGATCAAGTTGGGTGGGTATCAAAAGAGTTCGTCTCAGAAGAAGACAATCGCATCCAGAAGGTTCAAGAAATTTTATCAAGTAACTATCAGAATGAAAATTATTCTATTTATGTTAAACAACTGAGTACAGGTAAAGAGGCTGGGGTGAATGAAGACAGCAAACTCTATGCAGCTAGCATCTTGAAACTAGCCTACATTTATTATGCTCAAGATAAGATAAATCAGGGGGAATATACGCTAGACAGTAGCTTCAAGTATATCTCAGAAGTAAATAGTTTCCCTGGGTCCTATAAACCAGAAGGTAGTGGTAGCTTGCCTAAAAAAGAAGATAACAAAGAATACAGTCTTCAACAGTTAATTACCAAGGTAACAAAAGAGTCTGATAATGTTGCTCATAATATTTTAGGTTATTACGTGACCAATCAATCTGACGGGGCTTTCAAAGAAAAAATGTCCACCATTATGGGTGAAGATTGGGATGTGAATGATAAATTGACTTCTTCAAAAATGGCTGGAAAGGTCATGGAAGCTATTTATAATCAGAATGGTTTTGTTCTAGAGTCTCTAGGTAAGACCGATTTTGACAACCAACGAATCGCAAAAGGTGTTTCGGTTAAGGTAGCTCATAAAATTGGAGATGCCGACGAGTATAAACATGACACTGCCATTGTTTATACGGATTCTCCTTTCGTTCTTTCTATTTTCACTAAAAATTCTGATTATGACACTATTGCTAAGATAGCTAAGGATGTCTATGAGGTTTTAAAATGAGGGAACAGGATTTTTTAAATCATTTTCTCCGAAAAGAGTATTTCAAAAAACATTCGAAAGTCGTGTTAGCTTTGTCTGGCGGACTGGATTCAATGTTTTTATTCCATCTATTGTCTACTTATCAAAATGAGTTAGAAATTGAGCTGATTGTAGCACATGTCAATCACAAGCAGAGAAGGGAGTCTGACTGGGAGGAAAATGAACTAAGGAAGTTAGCTGATGAAGCTGGACTTCCTATTTATATCACAAGCTTTTCAGGAGACTTTTCAGAAGCGCGTGCTCGAGAGTTTCGTTATGATTTTTTTAGGAAAATCATGAAAGAGGTTGGAGCGACCGCCTTGGTTACTGCCCACCATGCAGATGATCAAGTTGAAACGATTTTGATGCGCTTGATTCGAGGAAGTCGGCTACGTCATTTAACAGGAATAAAAGAAGGTCAAGTAGTTGATGATATTGAAATCATCCGTCCCTTGTTACCTTTTCATAAAAAGGATTTTCCACCAATTTTTCATTTTGAAGATCAAACAAATCAGGAAAATACCTATTTTCGCAATCGCATTCGGAATAGGTATTTACCAGAACTTGAAAAAGAAAATCCTCGTCTTAAATTCGCCCTTTTAGATTTAGGAAGGGAAATTTCAGATTACCAAGCAACAATAACAGAGCTTTCGAAACAAATTGATGTGGAAGATTTGAATGAGCTATTTTCATACTCTCAACAAACTCAAGGAATCTTGCTCCAGAACTATCTTAATCAATTTCCAGACTTAAATCTGACAAAGGCTCAGTTTGCTGAAGTTCGACAGATTTTAACAACGAAAATCCAGTATCGTCATTCTCTTAAAAATGGCTATGAATTGATAAAAGAGTATCAGAATTTTCGAGTTTGTAAAATCAGTCCTCAGGCCGATGAAAAGGAAGATGAACTTGTGTTACACTATCAAAATCAAGTTCGATATATGGGCTATTTATTTTCCTTTGGCATTCCTATTGAAGGGGATTTTGTTCAAAAAGTAACGGTTTCACGGGAAACATCTGTACATATTAGATGTCGAAAACCTGGCGATGTTCTTATCCTGAATGGGCATCGAAAGAAACTGAGACGTTTATTTATAGATTTGAAAATCCCCATTGAAAAACGAAAAACAACCCCTATTATTGAGCAATTTGGAGAAATTGTCTCAATTTTAGGAATTGCGACCAGTGATTTGAGTAAAAACACGAAAAATGATATAATGAACACTGTAATTTATATAGAAAAAATAGATAGGTAAAAAGATGTTAGAACACGATATAAAAAAAATTCTCGTTTCACATGATGAAATTACAGAAGCATCTAAAAAGCTAGGTGCACAATTAACAAAAGAATATGAGGGGAAAAATCCAATTCTTATTGGAATTCTAAAAGGATCGATTCCTTTTATGGCTGAATTGGTCAAACATATTGATACGCATATTGAGATGGACTTCATGATGGTATCTAGTTACCATGGTGGAACAGCAAGTAGTGGTGTCATCAATATCAAGCAAGACGTGACTCAAGATATCAAAGGAAGACATGTTTTATTTGTAGAGGATATCATCGATACAGGTCAAACTTTGAAAAATTTGCGAGATATGTTTATTGCAAGAGAAGCAGCTTCTGTTAAAATCGCGACTTTGTTGGACAAACCAGAGGGACGTGTTGTTGAAATTGAAGCGGATTATACCTGTTTTACTATTCCAAATGAGTTTGTGGTAGGTTATGGTCTGGATTATAAAGAAAATTATCGTAACCTTCCTTATGTCGGAGTATTGAAAGAAGAAGTTTATTCAAATTAGAAAGATCTATCTTTAATGAAAAAACAAAATAACGGTTTAGTTAGAAATCCATTTCTCTACTTGTTAATTATCTTCTTCCTAGTGACAGGATTCCAGTATTTTTACTCTGGAAATACTGCTGGGCGAAGCGAAAAAATTAACTATACAGAATTGGTAAAAGAAATTACAGCAGACAATGTAAAAGAATTGACCTATCAGCCAAATGGTAGCATCATTGAGGTGTCTGGTGTTTATAAAAATCCTAAGACTAGTAAAGAAGAAACAGGGATTCAATTTTTCACTCCTGCTGCCACAACAGTAGAAAGATTCTCAAGTACCATTCTTCCGTCTGATTCAACAGTTTCAGAATTGCAAAAACTTGCTTCTGAACATCAGGCTGAGGTAACGGTTAAACATGAGAGTTCTAGCGGTATGTGGATCAATATCCTTGTCTCTGTTGTGCCATTTGCTATTCTCTTCTTCTTCCTATTCTCTATGATGGGAAATATGGGAGGAAATAATAGTAGAAATCCAATGAGTTTTGGACGTAGCAAGGCCAAAGCTGCTAACAAAGAAGATATCAAGGTACGATTCTCAGATGTTGCAGGTGCCGAAGAAGAAAAACAAGAATTAGTCGAAGTTGTTGAATTTTTAAAAGATCCAAAAAGATTTACCAAACTTGGCGCGCGTATTCCTGCGGGTGTTCTTTTGGAGGGACCTCCGGGAACAGGTAAGACATTACTTGCTAAGGCAGTTGCTGGGGAAGCAGGTGTTCCATTCTTTAGTATCTCAGGTTCTGACTTTGTAGAAATGTTTGTCGGAGTTGGTGCAAGCCGCGTTCGTTCTCTTTTTGAGGATGCAAAAAAAGCAGCGCCAGCCATCATCTTTATCGATGAAATTGATGCTGTTGGTCGCCAACGTGGTGTAGGCCTTGGTGGAGGAAATGATGAACGTGAACAAACCTTGAACCAACTCTTGATTGAGATGGATGGTTTTGAGGGAAATGAAGGAATCATCGTTATCGCTGCGACGAACCGTTCAGATGTTCTAGATCCAGCTCTTCTCCGTCCAGGACGTTTTGATAGAAAAGTCTTAGTTGGTCGCCCTGATGTTAAAGGTCGTGAAGCAATCTTGAAAGTTCATGCTAAAAATAAACCTTTGGCAGACGATGTTGATTTGAAACTAGTTGCCCAACAAACCCCAGGATTTGTGGGAGCTGACTTAGAAAATGTTCTAAATGAAGCGGCCTTAGTTGCTGCTCGTCGCAACAAATCAATCATTGATGCTTCAGATATTGATGAGGCAGAGGACAGAGTGATTGCTGGACCATCTAAGAAAGATAAGACAGTATCACAAAGAGAACGTGAATTGGTTGCCTACCACGAGGCTGGACATACCATTGTTGGTTTAGTCTTGTCAAATGCCCGTGTTGTTCATAAAGTTACCATTGTACCACGTGGACGTGCAGGTGGCTACATGATTGCACTTCCGAAAGAGGATCAAATGCTTCTATCTAAAGAAGACATGAAAGAGCAATTGGCAGGTTTGATGGGTGGTCGTGTAGCTGAAGAGATTATCTTTAATGTCCAAACGACAGGAGCTTCAAATGACTTTGAACAAGCTACACAGATGGCTCGTGCAATGGTCACTGAATACGGTATGAGTGAAAAACTTGGCCCAGTTCAATACGAAGGTAATCATGCTATGTTTGGTGCACAAAGTCCTCAAAAATCAATTTCAGAGCAAACAGCCTATGAGATTGATGAGGAAGTTCGTTCATTATTAAATGAGGCACGAAACAAAGCTGCTGAAATTATCCAATCAAATCGTGAAACTCATAAGTTAATTGCAGAAGCGTTATTGAAATACGAAACATTGGATAGTACACAGATTAAATCTCTTTACGAGACAGGAAAAATGCCTGAGACAGTAGAAGAGGAATCTCATGCACTATCTTATGATGAAGTAAAATCAAAAATGAGTGAAGAAAAATAAATTTAGAGAGGTTCGACCTCTCTTTTTATGTTCTAATGTGATGGCTACCGACCAGATGCCTTGATAGTAGATCCTCCTCGTACAGGCTTAGATGATAAGCTGTTGAATACCATTCTGACCTATGTTCCAGAAAAGATGGCCTATGTATCTTGCAATGTTTCGACCTTGGCACGAGATTTGGTTAAACTAGTAAAAGTCTATGATCTTCAGTATATCCAGTCGGTCGATATGTTTCCCCACACTGCACGGACAGAAGCAGTGGTTAAGTTAGTGAAGAAAAGAAAAAATTAAATTCACTGAAAAAAGATCTTGACAAAGGAGGAAAAG